>CAWHFW010000004.1:0-279862 GCA_963828735.1 uncultured Gemmatimonadales bacterium | reverse complement strand
TTTCGCCAGCCGGTTTGGCCTTTGGCTTGCTCCGACTCTGGGCGCGCCGGGTTTACGTCGCCCTTCCGCACACGATGGGGCCACTGTGATCCGCGGACTCTATACTTCTCCAACCAAACGGAACATGGCAATACCAGCTCACGCGGTCCCGCGCGAGTCCCAGCAGCCTGCATCCGGTGTCGAGCTGACCCACCCTGAGGTCCTCCGGTTGCTGGCGGTGATGACGGGATCTTCTGGCGCAGCGGGGGGGCGAGCCAGCCGATCAGTGGCGCCAGTCCGTTCTTCGTAGCCTGCGAAGGCTGACCGCCTCGGACCACGCGATGCTCGTGATCCGGACGGCCGTTGGTCCCCTCGCCTATGGCGATGAGGTCAGTCCGGACCTGCTCTCGTCCTACGTGAAGCGCTTCGCCGACCTGGATCGCAGCCGCGTGGCCGCGCGAGAGCACGGACTGGAGGTGTGGAGCCTGGCCCAGTTATGGTCGTCCGGGGAGCTCGAAAGAAGCAAGTACCACAAGGCGTTCGCGCTGCCGAATCGGCTTCACGACACCGTTGGAATTACTCTCCACCTGGCCAGTCCAAGGGCCGAGATCTGCCTGGCTTTCCACAGGAACTGGCCGGGGCCACCGGCGTCGGTCGACCACCGGCGCGACCTTCTCGCCATGCTGCTGGAGGCGATTCGCGCCGGGTTCGCCCTCGACCTCGCCGCTGCCGATCCGGTATCTCACCTGTCCTCGGTGATTGACGTGACCGGCCAGGCGCTGGTCCTCTACGGTATGGACGGTCGCGAGCTGACCCAGAACCCGGTGCTGAGGCGGATCCTTGCTCAGGACCAGGAGCGCGACGCCCTTCAGGACCACATCCGGGGCGTCGTGAAGTCGGTTCTCGCCGGCATCCCGCAGAACGGGGAGCCACGGGGGCGTGCGCCCCGCCACAATGACGGCACCCGGCGCGAGGTTGCCACCTCCCAGGCCGCCTACCGACTCCGCGGGAACCTCGTCGGACGAAATGCCCTGAGCCATGGAACCGTGGTGCTGGTTTCGGTCGACCGCGTGGCATTCCAGGTGCCAGCCCCCGACAGCATCCGCGCGCGGTACGGCCTGACGCTCCGCGAGCTGCAGGTGGCGTCCCTTCTGATGCACCGGCTTACCAATGCCGAGATCGCCCGGATGCTCAGCATCAGCCCGCATACCGCCCGTCACCACACCGAAAGCGTCCTTGCGAAGTTCGGGGTCCGGTCGCGGGAGGCGTTGCGGCGTGCCGTGACCGATACGCCGACCTCCTGATCCCTATCCGGCGGACTCGGCGTCCCGGGTCGCCCGCTCCCACCGCGCGAACGCCTCCTCCAGCCTGCCTCGCGCGGTCTCCATCTCCCGACCGATCGTCCCCGCGCGCTTTGCGCCTTCGGCCGTGGTGTACAGGTCGGGATCCTGGAGTGCCGCGCGCAGCGCCGCAACCTGCGACTCCCATTCACTGACCTCCGCCTCCGCCTCCGCGACCGCCCGCTCGGTCCTCCGTTGCCTCGTATCTCGGCCGTCCTCGGGCCGTCGGGTCTGCTTCCGCTCCTTGACCCGGCGCAGGGATTCCGCCTCGGCGGCGGCTATCGCGGCGGCGTGCTCGCGCTCCCGGCTCGCGGTCTCCCATTCCCCGAAGCTGCCCGGGAAATCGGTGATCCGGCCGTCGTGCATGATCCAGACCCGGCTCGTCAGCGCCCGAAGCAGTGCGCGATCGTGACTCACGAGCAACACCGTTCCGTCGTAGTCGTCGATCGCATCCTCCAGCGCCTCGATCGATTCCACGTCCAGATGATTGGTGGGCTCGTCGAAGACGAGGACGTTGGCGCCCGAGAGCATCATCATCGCCAGCGCCATCCTCGCGCGCTCGCCGCCCGAGAGGGTGCCGGCCCGCCGCTGGACCGAGTCGCCGGAAAACCCGAAGCGGCCGAGGTGGCCCTGAATCGGCCCGCGCCCCCAGTGCGGGCGCAGGTGGGCGATGATGTCGTACAGCGTTTCGTCCGCCGGCACCTGGCCCAGGTCCTGGCGATAGTAGGCCACCTCCACGGATTCGGGCATCCGCAGCTCGCCGCGGGCAAGCGGCCATTCGCCCAGGAGCGCGCGCAGGAAGGTGGACTTCCCCGCCCCGTTGGGCCCGACGAGCCCGACGACGTCTCCGCGCATCAGGCGGGTGCTGAACCCCTCGAGCAGAGACCGGCCGCCCACCCCGAGCGACACGTCCTCCGCGGCGATCACCTGGTCGCCACTGCGCCGATCGGCGGTCAGGCGCAGGGCCATGGCGCCGTCTTCACCCGGCGGCGGGCTCAACCGCTCGAGTCGGTCCAGCCGCCGGCGCCGCCCCTTGGCCTGGGCACTGTTGGTCCCGGCGATATTGCGGCGGATGAAGTCCTCCTCAGCCGCGATCGTACGCGCCTGCTTGACGAACGACCGCCGCTGCGCGAGGCGCCGATCGGCGCGCTGCCGAAGGAATGCCTGATAGTCGCCGGTGTAGCTGACGGCCGTGCCGGATTCCAGGTGCAGGACGTGGTCGACCACGGCCTCCAGGAACGCGCGGTCATGGCTGATGAGAATCACCGTCGCGCCCAGGCCGCGCAGGTACTGCTCGAGCCAGCGCGTAGTCTCGAGATCCAGGTGGTTGGTGGGCTCGTCCAGGAGGAGCACATCGGCAGGCGCCACCAACTGCTGGGCGAGGCCGAGCCGGCTGCGCTCGCCCCCGCTCAGGCTCTCCAGGGGCCTGGAGCGGGCCTCGTCGGGATCGAAGCCGAGTCCATGCAGAACCGCGTCGATCCGGGCGGCGAGGGTGTACCCCCCCTCGCGATCGAACCGTTCGAGGTCGCGGTCGTAGCGGGACAGCATCTGGGGCGTCGACCGGTCACCCGCCTCGGCCAGTGCCGCGGCCTGCTCGGTCAGCGCCCGCTCGAGCGCGAGCAGATCGGCGAACGCGCCCGCGGCCGCCGCCCACGCCGTGTCGGCGCCGGCAAAATCGCGATGCTGGTCCATGACGGACCAGCGCAGGCCACTCGCGCGGGCGACGGTGCCCGCGCTGGGCTCGATTTCACCGGTGATCAGGCGGAGCAGCGTCGTCTTGCCCGAGCCGTTTCGCCCGATGATCCCCCACTTCTCCCCCCGGGTTACCGTGAGCGTCACATCGGAGAGCAGCCGAGTGGAGCCGAACTCCACGGCCACGCCGGCCAGCGCGAGCTGCGTCACCGGTCGGTCCACTCGCGCCAGCTCGCCTCGGCGTCGCCGACGGTGAGCTGCTGACCGAACCGCACCAGCGGAAGACGAAGCAGAAGCGGCTCGTCCACGAGCTTGTCCAGCCAACGATCATCGCCCAGCTTCGCCGCCCCGAGACCGAGATCGGCAAACCGGCGGGATTCGCGGTCCACCAGGGCAGTCACCCCGAACCTCTGCGCAAACCGTCGGAGCTCGCCGAGGGAGGCCGCGCGCTCCTGCAGGTCCACGAAATGGGTCTTGATGCGCCGCTCGGCGAAGAAGCGGAGCGCTTTCCGGGTCTGGGGACTCTTGCGGATGCCGAAGATCTGGACTTCCATGGGGCGGGAATCTATACCCGCAGGCGATCTCCCACCCGCAGACGACCCACGCCGTCGTGGATCACGTTTTGCCCGAAGTAGACCTTGCCGTCACGCCGGCGGAAGGTCGCGAGGGTGCGGAGCGGCTCGACGCCGCGCTCTCCGGTTGCCTGGTCGGTGGTGGTGACGACGCAGCGATCACAGGGCTTTACGACGCGGAAACGGACGCCGCCCATCTGGAACTCGGTGAGCCGGTCCTCGCCGAACGGCTCGCCCCCGGCGATGACGAGGTTCGGGCGGAAGCGGTTCATCGGCAGAGGCGTCTCCAGTCGGCGATTCAGCTCCGCCAGCGACTCCTCGGAAGCCAGCAGAAAGGCGAAGGCGTCCGCGAAGCTCACGCGGTACGATCCCGGGGCGTAGGCCGGATCCGCCGGCCGGATGGTGCTGTCTGGCATGTAGACGAGGCTGCAGTCCCTCTCGAGGAGCTCCGAGAACCAGGCGGCGGCCCGCTCGCCGCACCAGATGGCGGCGCACCTGTCGTCCCAGATCGCGACCTCGAGGCCGACCGTGGTCGCGGGCCGAAGCGGAAGCTCGACCGGCCGCATCCCGGGCGCTTCGACGCGCAGCGTCTCCTCCCCGAGCGACGGCCGCACCAGGGCGAGCCTCGGATGATCGCGCTGCGACAGCATGACGCCACCCGTGTCCACCACCATCCAACGGCGGTCGTAGCGCAGCCCGACCGCGTCCACGTCCCATTCCGTGGGCGCCAGGCCGCCCGCGGCCTTGATGGGATATACGTGGAGGCCGGTCAGACGAAGCTCGGGTGGTGAGCCGTCGGTCGCGGGTTGATGCACGTAGTACCTCGGTGAGCGGGGACCGACCCGGAGGATGGCCACGATCCATTCACCACGCAACCTTCTGATCCGCCCCATTCCGTGCTAGAGTACGGGAGTCGCCGTCCTTCGGCGCTCCACCGCTTCAAGGACCCCGCCATGGCTCGTATCTCGCCGCTCGACTACGAGGACGCTTCGCCTGCGGCCCGGGCCGCGCACGACCACCACAAGGAGCACGTAGGCCGCATCACCAACATGAAGCGAACCCTCCTCCGGTCGCTGCCGGCGTTCGATGCCCTGATGACGTGGTATTCGCTTCGGGACACGGTCCAGCCGTTCCTGGGGGAGCGGCTCACCCATCTCTTCGCCCATGCCGTTTCCACGGAGACCGACTGCCTCATCTGCTCGACGTTCTTTCGTCGCCTGCTGATCCAATCGGGCGAGAACCCGGATGCGCTGCGGCTGAGCGACCAGGAACGCGTGGTCGTGGAGTATGGCCGCCAGATGGGCCGCGATGCACACGGCGTCTCCGAGGAGATGTACGCCGAGCTTGCCCGGTTCTTCACGCAGGAGCAGATCGTAGCGCTCACGGCGTTCGGCGCGATCATGTTCGCCACCAATGTGTTCAACAACGCGTTGCGGGTGGACCTGGACGGCTATCTCGAGCCGTTCCGCGCGCGGGGCGAGACGTCGCCCAAGGCCGAAGTCCGGTGACGGCACGGTTCACGGGCAAGGTCGCCCTCATCACCGGCGCGGCCCACGGGCAGGGCCGCGCGTCGGCGCTGGCGCTGGCCGCCGAGGGAGCCCGGATCGCCGCGCTCGACGTGGCCCGCCCGCTCGCCTACCCGGGCTACCCGCTCGGGTCGCGCGAGGACCTGGCCGGGCTCGCCGCCGAGTGCCGCGCCTTCGGGACGGAGTGCGCCACCTACGAGGCGGACGTACGGGACGACGCGGCGGTCAGCGCCGCCGTGGCAGACATCGTGAGGCGGTTCGGGCGCATCGACATCCTCTTCAACAACGCCGGCATCTGCGCCTACGGGCTGGCGCACGAGCTGACCGAAGACGCCTGGGATGCGATGCTCGACATCAACCTGAAGGGAAGCTGGCTCGTTGCGCGGCGGGTGATCCCGGTGATGATGGCGCAGCGGTCCGGGGTCATCCTCAACAATTCGAGCGTCGCCGGCCTCCGGGGCATGGGTCGGCTGAGCCACTACGCCGCGTCGAAGTGGGGCCTTACGGGCCTCACCAAGTCGTGGGCCATCGAGCTCGCGCCGTACGGCATCCGGGTCAACTCCCTCCATCCCACCGGCGTCAACACGCCGATGAACGATGGGCTGGCCGCGCTCGAGGGCCTCACTCCGGCCCAGATCGCGGAGCGCTCGGCGGGAAATCTGCTCCCGGTGCCGTGGGTGGAGCCCGAGGATGTGGCCGCGGCGGTCTGCTATCTCGCCTCGGATGATGCGCGCTACGTGACGGGCACCCAGTTCGTGATCGACGCAGGCCTCCTTTCCCGGTGACCGGGCATGGCTGATCCCCCCCGCCGACAGTTCGGCTTCGAGACCCGCATGCTCCACGCCGGGCACGTGCCCGACCCGGTGGTGGGCGCGCGCGCCGTGCCGATCTACCAGACCACGTCGTACGTGTTCGACGACGCCGAGACCGCCGCGCAGCTCTTCGAGCTCAAGCAGTATGGGAACATCTATACCCGGATCGGCAACCCGACCACCGCCGTGCTCGAGGAGCGTCTTGCCTCCCTGGAGAACGCCACCGGCGCGGTGGCCGTGGCGAGCGGCATGGCCGCGCAGTTCGTCTCCCTGATGACGCTGCTCTCTCCCGGAGACGAGATCGTCGCTTCGTCACACCTCTACGGCGGGACGGTGACCCAGTTCACCCACACGTTCCGCAAGCTGTCGGTCAACGTGTGCTTCGTGGATCCGACCCGGCTGGAGAGCTGGGAGCAGGCCATCGGCCCGCGGACGCGGGCGCTGTTCGGCGAGACGATCGGCAACCCTCGCGGGAGCATCCTGGACCTCGAGCCCCTGGCCGGGCTCGCCGAGACGCGACGCATCCCGCTCATCGTGGACAACACCTTCGCCACCCCGTACCTCTGCCGCCCGATCGACTGGGGCGCGACGATCGTGGTGCACTCGGCGACGAAGTTCATCGGGGGCCATGGGAACAGCATCGGCGGTGCGGTGCTCGAGTCGGGCCGGTTCGATTACAGCCACTTTCCCGACGATCGCCGATCCCTCGCCCTCGTACCACGGGCTCCGCTTCTTCGACACGTTCGGGCACTACGGCTATCTCATGAAAGTGCGCGCCGAGACCGTGCGCGACACCGGGGCGTGCCTGTCGCCCACCAACGCCTTTCTGCTGCTCCAAGGACTCGAAACTCTCTCGCTCCGGATGGAGCGGCACGCGGCGAACGCGATCGGCGTCGCGCGCTTCCTGCGCGAGCACCCGCGGGTCGCCTGGGTGGCGTATGCCGGCCTGGAGGATCACCCGCAGCACGGGCTGGCGTGCAAGTACATGGGCGGGCGCCCCGGCGCGGTCTTCTCGTTCGGGCTCCGGACCAGCGACGGCGACGGCCGTGCCGCGGGCAAGCGGTTCATCGATGCGCTGCAGCTCTTCTCGCACCTGGCCAACGTCGGCGACGCGCGGAGCCTCGTCATCCATCCCGCCTCGACGACCCACCAGCAGCTCAGCGAGGAGGAGCTGGTCCGCGGCGGGGTGGCACCGGAGCTCATCCGCCTCAGCGTCGGACTCGAAACCCTGGAGGACCTCCTGTGGGACCTGGATCAGGCCCTGCATGCGACCTTCGCCTGAACACGACGCTCACCGAGGAGGAGCGGCGGCGCTTTCAGGACCCGGCGGTCATCCGGCGGCTGCTGAGCACCGCGCGCACCGTGGCGATCGTGGGCATGTCGGCGGATCCGCAGAAGGCGAGCTCGTTCGTCGCGAGCTACCTGCAGCACGAGGGCTACCGCATCATCCCGGTCAACCCGCGCGGCGGCCACGTGCTAGGCGAGACCATCTATCCCGACCTTGCGAGCATTCCGGACCACGTGGACATCGTCGACGTGTTCCGGCCGCCTGCCGAGGCGGTCGAGTTCGCCCGGCAGGCGGTAGCGATCGGGGCCGGGGCGCTCTGGCTTCAGCTTCGAATCGTGAACTTCGAGGCGGCGGAGATCGCGACCACCGCCGGGCTGGACGTGGTGATGGACCGCTGCCTCAAGATGGAACACGGGCGGTTCAACGGAACGCTGCACTGGGGAGGGATGAACACGGAGATCATCAGCGCGCGGAAGGCCATCGTGGGTCGGAGATGATCGCGGCGCGATCCCCACTGGCGTCCGAGGCGGGTGGACCTGGCCACCGAGCGCGAACGGTCCCTACCAGCTACCTTGGTCTATGATCCCCAAGCGTAGCGCCCCATGGTCAACCCAGATGAAGCGCCCCTGCTACGCGAACGCGCCAGGATGTCATCCAGAGCCGGATCGAGGGACGCAGCACTGGTGCGCGAAGCTGTCGGGGCACGACGGCGAGCACGTCTGCCGCTGCGGCATGAAGTTCAAGCGTGACGTAGTCCTCACGATGCCTACCTGACGCGTTAGCCGCCCCTCCGCCACGATTCCTGCGCGGCCGCCTCACGCCACGTTCCGGCCTATCCAAGCCAGAGATCACAGAGCAGCATGATGGGCGCGGGATCAGCATGATGGCGCGGGGACGCCAGTCGTCGCCGTGGGCGACCGCGTCTATCTGTAAGTGCGAGTGCGCCGACAGCGCGCGGGGTGACCAGGAATGAGCGAGATGTAAGTTGTTGGGGAGAGCGGAGTGCCCGAGGCGAGAGTCGAACTCGCACGGAGTTGCCCCCGGTGGATTTTGAATTCGAGCGCCCGCCACCACACGAGACAACACTCGCCTACAACTAACGACAATAATTCGCGTTAGCAAGCGAGTGGCGGGAGTCGGAGCGGTGGGAATCGGCGGGTGCTAGGGGCTCGGCGTCAAAGTCGGGCCTGGGCCGCCACAACATCCGCTCTTGGATCGTGAGCTCATTGATTTCAAGTAGCGCCGGCGGGAGGTGGAATATTCCCGACTGCAGCCTGAAACGGCGGCTGGACCTCGAGGGCGTCGTGGCCAAGCGCAAGAGAGATCCCTATGCGTCCTCGACGACCTGGCTCAAGATGAAGAACCAGGCGTATACGCAGATGGAAGCGCGGGGATCTCTTTTACCCAAGGGCACGCTGAGTCTCATCTGTACGACACCGTCCGTACCTGCTTAACGTAGCGCGCGCCGGACGGTGTGTACTCGTGGCGGCTCCCGGCGGCGGTTGGTTTGATAGCGCCAAGACCCTCGCGTGATCGAGTCCGGTCAAGGAGTCACGCTAAACAGTGTGGTGCCGATCACTTTGTAGACCTTGCTACCCTCGAACCGGAACTGCCCGACGGTCCCTACTGGTACGGAGGAGGTATAGGGCGGTCGGGTAAAGAATTGATTGGCTGCGCCTCCGGTTATCGTGACGTATACCACCTCACCCCCAGGGCCAAGCGAGACCAGCAGAAGCAGATCGGCAACCACGTGTGTCACCTGCTGCTCCACCCCCGCGGGTGAGCGTGTCCAGAGTTGTTGATACCCTGCATTGTCCAATCTGGGGAAGACGCTCCAGCCAGCGGTGGTTGCGTATTCGCCGACGCCAGTCCCGGGGGAACGTGGCAAGCCGGAGGAGACCACGGTCTCACCGCCAGCGTCGTAGTGGACGATGTCGTCATCGCGACGGTAGAGCACCTGCTGTCCGTCGGTCACCGGCACCGAGTTGTGAGTTCCGTCCGGGCTGATCTTGACCGCTCCCGTCCCGTTCTGATACCACCAGAGCTCGCCGTTCGCGTTCGACCAGGTCACGTCTCCGTCCGCCGCTACCGCGCCCCCGACGTCCGAGGCGAGAGGATCGAGCACCGACGAAGTGACGCCTGCGCCCAGGTCGCGCCGTACGAGTGGGATATCGTGGAGGTACGGGCCCGTCGTCGGGATCACCCAGGTGGCGTACGCGCCGGCCACCTGCACGTTGGTCGCAGGACCGAGATCGGTCTCGACGCCATTCCGCAGCTCGATCAGGCTCTCCCGGTACAGGAGGACGACCCCCGGCGGTCCCAAAAGCCCGAAGGGTCCCAACAGACCGCTTCGATAGCTGGGGCCGGTCGCGACCGTGTCCTCCGCTCCTGTCTGTCGATCACGCCGCACGATCGCCACGGTTGTCGGGGGGAGGGAGGAGGGGAACGGTAGCTCCGGGAACTGTGGCTCCGTGATCGCGTACAGGATTGACTCGTCGGACACGTCCATGATGCGACCGGGCACGCGGATCAGGGGCTGGACCGCCGCGGTCGGCGTCTCGTGAATGACGTCCCGGTAGACGATCGCCCTCTGCCCCGTCCGATCGGTGGCGATGATCTGCAGGACCTTGCCGAGCGTGATACCCTCGAAGGACACGTCGGTCTCCACGCTCGACGCCGAGGTCGAGAACATCGTCTCGGCAAAGTTGCCGCGGTCGTCAGTGGCGTACATGGCGATGCTGGCGCAGCCGCGCGGATCATCGTCCTCGCACCGGGCCTTGAAGTGCACAGTCGGCCGGGCGACGTCGCCATACACCGGCTGCTCCACCGTGAGGAGCGGGGGCGTGTCGAACCTCACCGGGATCGAGCCCTCCACGTGGTGGCCCGCCCCGTCGGTCGCTTCGACCGTGATCCGCTGCCCGGTATGGGGCAGGCCCGCGAAGCTCAGCGTACCCTGCCACGAGTCGGGCAGGTCGGACGTGTCGGGCTTGTGGACCAGCGCCACCTCGCGGTCCGCCACCCGTGCAATGGCCTCGGTGATAGACACATCGGAGGTGATCTTGATCGCGACGAACACGGTGTCGTCCTGAGGCGTGCCCTGCCCGGGAGAGAGGGTTTCCATCACAATGCCCTCGTCCCAGACGACACGCACCTCCTCCGAGGGCCCGCTCTCGTGGGTGCCATCCGAGCGGGTGACGACGTAGTAGTAGGTGCCCGGCAGGAGGTCCCGATCGTGGTACAGATTGCCGGTCGGGCCGAGCCGGGTACCCGTCTGGGGTGTGACGCCGGGAGCCGTGCCGCGGTAGACGAAGTCGGTGTTGGTCTGCACGGTCGGGAGCCACGAGACCGTGAGCATGCCTGCTACCGGTCCCGGCAGCACCATGACGCTGGTCGGTGTAGCGACCGGGTTGTCGGGCGGCGGGTTAGGGCCCCCGGGGTCGTCGTCGTTGCTGCCGCACCCGGCCCCGAGGATGAGGGTCATCGCGAGGAGCGGAGCAGGACGCATACGGGGCCTCCAGTGGGGTCGACCAGCCGAATCACCTAGACCACGGCGCGCCGGGACGCCGCCCCGGGGGCTGAGGCAGCATAAGCAACGCAATTTCTGAATGAGGCAAGGAGCAGTGTGCGCGCCGGGCCTCAAGCGACTGTCAAGCGAACGAGTGCCAACGAGCTATCCAGGGGATCGGAGCATGCTGTCCACGCCCGATACGGAGTTTGTGCGAAGATGTTTGGTTCGCAAGAAGATACGTTGCACGTCAAGGACTCGCGGGACGCATTAGTTCTGAGCGGAATCTTCGCGTTTTGCGAGGCCGCGTCATCTGCATCTCAAATTTACCTGCCAACCGACGCTAACCGACTTGGCGCTTCCTCAGCTCCGGGCTCACGCGGTCGCCCGGATCATGGCAGCGATCGTCTAAACCCTCGCGGCGGACACCGGCGCCTCGGCGGCCGAGAGCGTGACGCCGCCAGCCTGCCTGAGCGGTGCCCGGCTGGGTAGAGGCCATCTCGCGCCGTGGGCCGTCGCCCGTGACCCACCCAGTGTTCGTTGGCAAGAAAGGCCGACCCCCGACAGGCCACTGGGCCGTTCCGGGGGTCGGGTGCTGCGTGTTCATCTCTCCAGCAGTGGGCCTGGCGCTACCGCCGCGGCTACATCGGGTGTGCGGGTGTCGCGCTCTCCCCCGCCGTTTCGGTCGAGGCACAAAGCGTCTTGGTGTCAACCTGAGTGGGCTTTCGGTTGAGGTCGGCCCGGACGAACGGCTCTCGCGCCACGGTCATCGCGAATGGCTCGAGATCGTTCCAGGCATTCACGACAACCACCTTGGGAAGGAATGTGCAGCCACGTTCGTTGGGGTGCTTGAGGTCCTCAATTCGGAGCAGGATGCTCGGAGGGGTGCCGTCCGCGTCTGGCGCGAAGATGTCGACCGGGAAGATGTAATACCCCCTGTCGGCGACGTCCTTCAGGTCCACCCATTGATTGTCCTGGTAGACCCGGACGGGCGCGTGCCCGCCGAAGATAGGCTCCACCTCCATACCATTTCGGTAGACTTGCACGCCGCGCAAATCCCCCTTGAAGCGGTACGTTGCCTTCCCACCGGCACCGGTGAGCATCAGCCTGCGAAATACTGAGCCCCCGGTCTCGCCGAGCTGTGGCTGGAAGTCGAGCACCATGACTGGCGCGCGCTCATCACCTACATACTCGCGCCAATCGCGGTAGTCACGAAGCTCGCTGTAGCGCTCCTCGCCACTGAGATTGGACCGCTGCTCACGCTTCTTCCGATCCTTCGCAATCACTTGCTCGAACGCGCGAACGCGGACGTATTGGATGAGCGGCGTCGAGATGTTGAGATTGAACCGGTTGACGTCGATGTCGTTGAACTGCGCGTAGCGCTGCAGCTTCACCGTGTCGGCCACTGCCTTGAGCATCGCTGTGCTGTACCGAGCTGTGGGCATCAGAGGGAGTCGGGCCGCGCTCGGCGCTGCCAGTCCGGGCAGCGCGCGACGGGCGGCATCGAGTGCAGACTCAGCGCGGGTGATGAGAATGGAGCCGGAGACACCCGGTCCATCGTGACCGTCGGGGGTGTCACCAAAGGTGTTGATGCCGACAACCTCTCCAGCCAAGTTCACGAGCGGACCGCCCGAGTTGCCGTGATTGATATTAACGTCGCTGATGACGGCACCCTCGCGCACGCTCGACGCGATCCCGCTCGTCAGGGTCTGCTCCTGGTGCAGCGGGTAGCCAACGGCAAAGAGCCGCTCTCCCGGCTCGACCAGCCCCGTGCCAGCCGGCGCGCTGGCAAGCGAGAGCTGCGGGCGATCCTGCGTGTAGAGCGCCGCCACACGGAGCACGGCGACATCTGCATCGTTGTCCCGGTAGACGATCTGAGCGGGCACCCGGAGCGTCGAATCGAACGCGACCGATGAGGTGGTACTTCCGGCCACGACATGAGCATTGGTGAGCAGCAACCCGGCGGCCGAGTCGATGACAAAGCCCGAGCCGGTGGACATGCCGGCCACGATCCGCACGACGCCTCGGCGAATCCGTTGGTAGATCGCGACCTCGGGAGCCATCTGACGGCTCGGGGCGCTCGTCGCGGAGGTGGTGGACACGAGTGTGACGGCGGCACCCGCCGAATCCGGTACGGCGTTCGCGTTCGAGAGCTCGACGGCAAGCGCCTGGCCGGGCGAGAGCTCGACCGGCACTCGCCAGTGATACATATGCCCGTCGAGTGACACAGGCTGCACGCTCTCGAGCCAGTAGGCGGCCGGGGGCACTGCCTGTATGGCCCGGCCGTCGAGCCCGGTACGAAAGCCAACGGGTGCGCCACCGGCTACGGGGACGAGCTGGAGCGCATGAAGCGCTACCGGCTTCACCTCGAGGTTGCTGCCCACGAGCGCGGCCATGACGCTAACGCTCGAAGCCGACGGTGTCGCGCCAGTGCCAGGCCCCCCCACCGAAGCTGCTCGCTGTTGCGTGAGGCCAGCGCTCGCCAGCGTGAGCACGCAGACCCCCGCCATCGTTCCCACGCGCACTGCCCGGACACACAACGCCATACCTAATGCTCCTTGAGGAAGAGAAGGATCGAGTGGTGGCAATTCGGACAAGAACGCACCCGACTCGCCCGCGATATCGGTGGAAGGCTTGCTAAGGTGGGGCTAAACCCTAGCGTGCACCTGTCAAATGGCGTGCCATCTTGGCCGGAGGCATGACGCGGTCATCTTCCGTGTATCGCGACCGATATCGCGGTTGTCGCCCGGAACAATGCCCACAACAATGGCGATTCGCCGTGAAGGCCGGCTTCGAGAACCTGGCGAGATCATGCTCGCGTCAAACGCTGTCATGAGCTGCGCTGTGGTTGGAACGGCTGAGCACCTCTGTGCCGCGAACTTGCCTGCGTTGTTGGCTGGGGTGCGGTGGGACTTCCAGAACCCGGCTCGAGGTGTGGCAGCCGCGCCCTACGCCGTTCCCTCGACCAGCTTCCGGAACCGCGGGTTGTTCTGCAGCGGATCGAACGTGGGATCGATCCGGAGCCAGCCGGGCGAGAGATAGTACGGGATCCGGAGCAGCGGCTCGAGCTGGTCGAGCGCCTTCTCCGGCTCGCCGACCAGCATGTAGATCCGGGCGAGCTGGAGCTGCATGTAGGGGCCTGAAAAACCATCCTTGCTCACCGGCTGCAGCTCCACCCCTCGCTGGCCTTCCCGCACCGCGTCGGCCTTCCGTCCCAAGTAGGCCAAGGCCACTCCGAGCAACGAGTGGCGTTGCGCGTCCTCGGGGGCGGCCAGGCTCTGCTCCGCAAAGGCAATCCGTGCCGAGTCGGCGTAGACGGCCATTCGGCCGCGATCTCCCCTGAGATAGTAGAGGTGCGTCCGAACCATGGCCCAACCCGCGAGGTCGTCGTCGAACGCGCTCGGCGGCAGTGCGAGTACTTGGCGTTGGGCCTGGTCGTCGAGTGCCCAGTAGAGGTCCTGGTAGATCGCCAGGTAGCTAAAAAGCGCCGCAGGATCGATCTGTCGCGCGGAGGCGCGGATCACTGCTCGGGCGCTGTCGAGTCGGCCCTGGGCCAGTGTCACGAGCACCTTCTGCCACGCCGAGCCCGGGTTGGTCGGGGCGAGCGCGAGCGCCCGATCGGCGGCCGAGTCGGCCTGGGGGTAGCGCCGAAGCATTGTGAGCACATCGGCCAGCCGTGCGGCAACGTTGGCCGAGCGTGGGTCCAGGAGCCCCGCGCGTCCAAAGAGCACGGCCGCGCTATCCCAGCGGCCGAGACTTGGCGCGACCCCGCCGAGAGCTACAAGCAATCCGACGTTCTGCGGGGCGAGCTGGACGCCCTTCTCGTACTCCGCAGCCGCGCGATCGAGGTCGATTGGGTTGACCGCTTGGTAGAGCGCACCGAAGGCTCGGTAGACCAAGGGGTCGTTCGCGTTGAGCCGGCGGGCGCGCCCCGCCGCGAGCCGCGCCTGCTCGCCGAGCGCCGGGTCCGGCACGCTGTTGCCGTACAGACGCGCCCGGGCGTGGGAGAGCCGTGCCCACGCGGTCGCGAACGTCGAATCCAGCGCGACTGCATGCTCGTAAAAGCCGATCGCCCGCCGGAGGCTCGCGGGATCGGTCACGCTCATCGCCTGCGACGCCGCCTCACCCTTCAGGTACTCGTCGTAGGCGGCCAGGTTCTCGGTCGGCTTCGAAGTAAGCTCGCGCTTGGTGCTGTCGGCGAGGGCCACGCCCAACGCGTCGGCTACCTTGCCCGCGATGTCACCCTGGACTTGGAACACGTCCGTCATCGCCGCGTCGAACTGCTGGCCCCACCGCGAGTGCGCCGCCTGGCCTGGCCGGGCGTCCACCAGCTCGGGGATGACCCGCACCCGGCTCGCCCCGCCCGCCTTGTTCCAGCGCACGGTGGCCGTGAGGAGGTAGTCGGCGCCAAGCTCGTGAGCGATCTCCGTCGGCTGCTTGGTGGTGTGCCGGTACTGGAGCGAGCTGCCGCGGGCGATCACCTCGAGGCCCGCGACTTGGCCAAGCCGGCTCCGCACCTCGTCGCTCACGCCGTCGGCGAAGTAGGCGTCGGCTGAGTCGCCCAAATTGTCGAACGGCAGCACGGCCACCACCCGGGTCCCGCCCGAGGCCTCGGCGCCGCCGCCGCTATGACGCCAGGCGAAGAGCGCACCCCCACCGATGAGGAGGCCAGCGGTGAGAGCGATGGCTGCCACCCGGGCTGGACGGCTGGAAGCGGCCTGCGACGCGGTCCGCCCCAACTCAGCGACCGGCGCCGCCACCGTCGTGGCCGTAGGCGACGAGCCAGAGGGCGGAGCGTGGAGCGCCTGGGCGAACTGTGCGGCGCTGGGGAAGCGGTCTGCGGCCACAGGCGCGAGCGCCTTCCGGATCGCGTCGTCCACCGCGGGCGGCACGGTCGGCCTGAGACCCCGGACACTGGGCACCGGGGCCGAGAGCCGCCGGGCCATGATCGCCTGGGCGGTGGGGCCGGTGTACGGCGCTTCGCCCGCCAGCATCTCGTACAGCACCGACGCCAGTGAGTAGATGTCGGTCCGGGCGTCGAGCGCCTGGTCGCCCGCGGCCTGCTCCGGGCTCATATAGGCCGGCGTCCCCACCGCGAAGCCGGTCTGTGTCAGCCCATCCTCACCGCCAAGTGCCCGGGCGATGCCGAAGTCCGCCACCAGCGTGCTGCCGTCGCTGGTGAGCATGATGTTCTCGGGCTTGATGTCGCGGTGCACCACGCCGTGCTGGTGGGCGTAGTCGAGCGCGCGGGCGGCCTCCGTGGCGATGCGGAGCGCGTCGTCCACCGGAAGCTGGCGCTCGCGGCGGAGCCGGTCGCGGAGGGACTCGCCTTCGACGAACGGCATGGTGAACCAGAGCCGGCCCGCCGCTTCGCCCGAGTCGTGGACGGTCAGGATGTGAGGGTGCTGGAGCCGGGCGGCGAGCTTGATCTCCCGCTGGAACCGCTCGGGCCCCAGCGAGGCTGCGAGCTCGGGAAGCAGGACCTTGAGGGCCACCGGACGGTCGTGACGGAGGTCCTGCGCCAAGTAGACCACGGCCATGCCACCGCGCCCGAGCTCGCGCTCGAGGAGATAGCGGTCGGCGAGGGCATCCCGCAGCCCGTCCGGCACCCCCATGGAGCTCCCGGGATCGAGAGAATGACGCGGTATGACGCGGGGCGATGAGCTGATTACGACGAGACCAATATGCCGCTACCCGACCCCATCTGGCGTGAGATGCGAAGACGAATCCTGTAGGCCGCCTGGCCCGCCTGTGCGCCCCAAAAGCCGACTGATTCGGTGGACTCGACCCGCACCGAGCGTCCTTGACAGCCCTAATACCGCGCCGTAGCGTAGCGTCCACACCTCGACAAGAGCCAACCCGGCGAAAAGCCGGGGGCACCCGGGCAGGTAGTGCCCCGCAGCAGGAGGTCCTCTATGAACCGCGCTGTGTTCGGCATGCTAGCCCTCACCGGCCTGGCCGCCTGCGACGAGCCCACCCAACCCGCCAGCCCATCAGTCACGCCTCCGGCCGCCGTCGTCGCGGCGAAGGCAGCAGTTCACCGTCCGGGATCTCGGCACGCTCGGTGGCACCCAAAGCCACGGCGTAGGCATCAACGAGCAGGGTGAGGTCGTCGGCTCCGCTGACCTCCCGTCAGGGCAGGGGACTTCCGAGCATTCCTGTGGCGCGCCGGCCAAGGTATGCGGAGCCTTGGCACCCTGGGCGGAAATCGCAGCTTCGCTGAAAGCATCAACGACCGAAGCGAGGTGGTCGGTGGCAGTGAGATTCGTTCTGGCCCGGGCGTGATGCGGGCGTTCCTCTGGAACGAGGCGCGTGGCATGCGCGGCCTCGGGACCTTGGGAGGCGAGAACAGCTACGCCAACTCGATCAACAACCGGCGGGAAGTGGTAGGCAGCAGTGACAACGCCAATGGCCGGACGCGGGCGTTCCTGTGGCGTCCGGGGAGGGGGATGCGGAGCCTGGGCACCCTGGGCGGTCCCTTCAGTCAGGCCTTCGACATCAACGACGCCACCCAGGTGGTGGGCAGCAGCCTAACCGCGGACCGGGAGGAGCACGCCTTCCTTTGGACCGCGGCTCGGGGGATGGAAGACCTCGGCACGCTGGGCGGGGCGTCCAGTATCGCCCTCGGCATCAGCCAGACCGGCGAGGTAGTCGGCCAGAGTCACACCGCGGCGGGCACCACTAGAGCGTTCCTGTGGACCCGAGCAGGCGGCATGCGGAGCCTGGGCACGCTGGGCGGCCAGGGCGCCGCTGCCTGGAGCGTCAACACCCACCGGCGGGTCGTGGGCTCTAGCCTGCCCGACCAGATCTCCGCCAACCCTGTGGCCTTCCTCTGGACTCCGGGCGGCGGCATGCGGTCCCTCCCCCAGCCTATACCCAACGCCGTTGGGGAAGCCAACTACCTGAACGAGTTCGGGAACATCATCGGCACCTCGTTCATCACTCGTTCCGACGGTCAGACGGAGTTCCACGCCTTGCTCTGGACGCCGACCGCTGGCCCGTTGGCCGTTGCATCCACAGACGAGGGTGCTGCACCCGCAGTCGCTGCGCCGCCGGGCGGACCCCGTGACACGAGGGCGGCCCTGTGTGCCCTCGGGCGCAAGCTGCCCCAGTGGTCGCGCTCGGGGATGATCGCGAGCCGAGCATGCCTCGCCCAATGAGGTTGACGATTCTAGGCTGGAGCGGTTCGGAGCATCTGCCGGGCGTCAGTGCGTGTTGGCGGCCCCAGGAAGCGGAAAGGTAGGCCATCAGGCCGCAGGAGCGCCACGAAGGCGTCCAGCGCGTCGATGTAGTGCGACCCGGCCGGGTACACACCGAACGCCTGCAGGTACTTCTCCCGGTATTCCTCAATCACCACGAGCTGCTCGGGCGTCGGTTCCTCCCGCCGTCCGAGCCACTGCTCGTCCGTGATGAGTTGGGCATGGGGTGTGTAGGTTCGCACGCCTACATCCCTGCTTCTTCGAGCCAGAAGGCCAGCCGGTTGAGGACGGCCAGGAACGCCGCTACAGCCCCGAGCCCGCCCACAACCAGCGGCCACCAGCTCGCGCCGGCGAAGAACGACGCCGAGGCGGCGTACGCGAGCCAGAAGGCCACGAAGCCGGCCCCCAGCGATAGCCCGAGGGCCACGACGATCGGCCAGTTGGTGAGCGCGAGCACGGCCAGGATGATCCCTCCGGCGATGGTCAGCAAGATTAGGCCTCCGCCTTCAGCGGGGTCACCTTCTGCTCAGTTGCCGACGCAGTCAGGCGGCCGACCGCTTCGTGCAGGTCGCCCTCGGTGGTGATGCTGTACCGCTCGAACACGATCCGGGTCTTATGACCCATCAGTCGCATGGCGACGTGCTCGGGCACACCAGCCGCCGTGAGGTTCCGGGCCGCACTCGCGCGGAGCGAGTGGAATACCAGATCGCGACTGAGCTTGACCCCAGCTCGTTCACAGGGGCTCGTCCACGCGGTCCTGAATTCGCGGATTCGCTCTCCCTCGCGGTGGAATACGTACTGCGGGATGGTGCCGGTACGGCGGGCGACCTCGTCGTGAAGGCTCGCTGGGCTCGGAGCGCCTGCTCGAGCGGCGGCAGTGGCCCGAACGGGAACACCCTGCCCTGGTCCTTTTTGGTCGTGGTGCCGGCGACGGTCGAGGTCGGCCGGAGCCGTAGAACGCCAGCCTTCCAATCCACTTCTGCCCACTTCAGGTTGAGCAACTCCCCCTGACGCCAGCCCGTCCAGAATGCGACCCGCACGAGGTTCGCGAGCTGCGGGCCAATCTCCTTGGCGATCTTCTCCATCTCTTCGTGCGTGAAGAAGCCGGTGCGGGCATTATGCACGCCGATGTGCGGGAAGTGCGGTCGGCTGCGAAGCTGGCCCTTCTGGACCGCTAGAGTCATCGCCCGCTTCAGGACGGACAACTCATACCGGACGGTGGCTGGGGCGGCCTCCTTCCGGCGCTCGGAAGCGTAAGTCTCCAGCGCGTGGGCAGTGATGGCGCGCGCCTTCAGGCCTTCGAAGTGGTCTCGGAGCCTGTTCCACGCGATGGTCGCCCGACGGAGGGACCGGCGTGCGCTGTTCTCGTAATTTCGGCGGAAGCCGGCCTCGAGATCCTCGAAGGTGAGCCGCTTGGCCTCGTCTCCAATCTCAAGACCGAGCACGTGCTCGCCCATGCGCCGCTTGAGGAGCGCCTGGGCGTCCGACTTCTTCCGGCTCCGCGACGAGTCACGCTTCCGTTTGCCGTCGATGTAGTAGGAGATCCACCAGGTCTTCAGCTTCTGGCGGGGTTCTTCGGGTCCTTCGGCAGGTAGACAGAGCCGGTGCCGCGCTCCCGCGACTTCGCCATCAACTCACTCCAGTAAAAGGTGGTGAATACCTTTGAGCGCAATATCCACACCCCTGCCACCGCTCCGGGCGAGGAACGGTCACAGGTTGGTCAAAGGTCGCAAGCTGAAGGCGGCTCGAAACAAGCTGAGGTTGGAATGCCTAAGTCTTGCAGGTGCTATAAGATGCCCGAGGCGAGAGTCGAACTCGCACGGGGTTGCCCCCGGTGGATTTTGAGTCCACTGCGTCTGCCATTCCGCCACTCGGGCCTGCGGTATCTTCGCCGTAGCGGGCCTTGATCGCAAGCGGGCTGTCAGCGGCCTATATTGAGCGGCTCGATCCTCTGGCGCCCGCCCTGCTTCCTTCCGCAGTGAGGCTCGCTCCGCCGTGCCCAACGTTCCCCAGCGCAGCTTTCACCCATGGCATGACATCCCGACGGGGCCCACGCCGCCGGTCGAGGTCACCGCGGTCATCGAGATTCCCACCAACGAGCGCAACAAGTACGAGCTCGACAAGGAGCTCGGCGTCTTCCGCCTCGATCGGGTGCTCCACAGCGCCGTCCACTATCCCGGTGACTACGGTTTCCTTCCTCGCACTCTCGGCGACGACGGCGATCCGCTCGACGTCCTGGTGCTGATGACCATCCCGGTCTTCACCGGCTGCCTCGTGAACGTGCGCCCGATCGGGCTCTTCCACCTCGTGGATCGAGGCGTCGCGGACGAGAAGGTGCTCGGGGTCCCCATGGGCGACCCGTATTCGGACGGGCTGAACGATCTGGGTGACATCCCGCCACACTACTTGAAGGAGATCGAGCACTTCTTTCAGGTGTACAAGGACCTGGAAGGCACGCGCACGGTGACGCGTGGATTCGAAGGGGCGGCGGCCGCGCGTGAGGCGATCGTGCAGGCGATGGAGATGTACACCAAGAAGTTCGGAGAGCGGTAGCGATCGTCCAGCCGCGGGGTGGGCTTCCTAGATCCCTCGCTCCTCGTCCTCCGTCCGCAGCGACACCGGCGGTCCCAGGATCTCCCGCCAGACCACCGCGTCCCGCAATTGCTTCACCGTGTACGCTCGCGTGGCCGTCTTGTCGGTGGGCTCCTGCCGGATACGTTGGTCGAAGGCGGTGTGGTCCGCAACGCGGAGCGGCGTACGGTTGCGTTCGGCCGCGGCGAGGCGCTGCTGAACCACCCGCTCCGCCTCGTCGTCCTGATCCACGACCGCGCGCTCACCCCGATCGGGCTCCGCTTCCAGGCTTCCTACCTCCGGCGTCACCTCGAGCGACCCTCGCTCCTCCACATCCTCGGCCGACGGGAGCCGGAGATCGGGTGCCCTCCCGGCTGGTCCGCGTGCCTGATCGAGGGTCCGGCCGAGTTCCCCGAGGAGGCGTTCGAGCCGGGCGCCTTCGCGCTGCGTCGCGTCGGCGCGCGGCGGGCTCGACGGCAGCGGTCGCGCGCGGGGCACCGGGGTCCGGGCGCCCGTTGTCCGGGCTCGACGGCGTCGAGGCGGGCGGCGCCGGCGGGCGAGGGCGATCGGGCGGCTTGGTTCCCGCCTTCCGCAGCGCGTTGATCACGACCCACATCAGGCCGAGGACGACGACGGGCCCGAGGTCCACGGCTCAGCTCCCAGTCGAAGTCGGGGTGCTGTCGCCACCCGCGATCGCGGTCCGCATCGTCGTGTCGGCCTGGATGTTCCGGTACCGCTGATAGTCCATCACGCCGAGATTGCCGCTCCGGAACGCCTCGGCGATCGCCAGCGGAACCTGCGCCTCCGCGGCGATCACCTTGGCCCGCTGGTTCTGCGCCTCCGCCTTGAACTCCTGCTCGACGGCCACCGCGAGCGCGCGCCGCTCCTCCGCCTTGGCCTGGGCGATCCGCTTGTCCGCCTCGGCCTGGTCGGTCTGCAGCTCGGCGCCGATGTTCTTGCCGACGTCCACGTCGGCGATGTCGATCGACAGGATCTCGAACGCCGTCCCAGCGTCGAGCCCCTTGGCGAGCACGGTCTTGGAGATCAGGTCGGGGTTCTCCAGCACCGCCTTGTGCGAGACGGCCGAGCCGATGGTGCTCACGATGCCCTCGCCCACCCGGGCCAGGATCGTCTCCTCGCCGGCGCCGCCGACCAGCCGGTTGATGTTGGCCCGAACGGTCACCCGGGCCAGCGCCAGCAGCTGGATTCCGTCCTTGGCCATCGCCGCCACCTTGGGTGTGGTGATGACCTTCGGGTTGACGCTGACCTGCACTGCCTCGAACACGTCGCGGCCGGCCAGATCGATCGCCGTGGCCTGCTTGTAGGTCAGCGCGATGCCCGCCTTGTCCGCCGAGATCAGCGCGTTCACCACCCGCTGGACGTTCCCGCCGGCGAGGTAGTGACCCTCGAGATCGTTCACGCTGAGGCCGATGCCCGCCTTGTGGGCGCTGATGAGGGGAAACACGATCGCCTTCGGATCGACCCGCCGGAACCGCATCCCGAAGAGAGTGAAGAACGAGACCCGCACGCCGGAGAACAGCGCCGTGAGCCAGAGGCCGAAGGGAATGAACTGGAAGAAGATCACCAGGATGATGACGGCGATGAGCGCCAGCGCCAGCACCACGCCCAGACTCAGAGTCGATTCATCCACGGCAGGTTCCTCGAGGAAGGAGAAAGATCGTTCCTACTGCAGCCCGCGGACCACGTGCCGGTAGCCCTCGCTGCGCACCACCCGCACCGTTCGGCCCTGCGGCACGTACTCCCCTTCAGTGACCACGTCGACGCGCTCGTGACCGATCTGGGCCGTGCCGGAGGGGCGCAAGTCCGTCACCGCGATGCCGTCCTGGCCGACGAGGTCACTCCGCGGCTTCGCGGCGATGTAGCCGTCGGCCTGATGTGCCCCGCCGCGTAGAAACAGGCCGGCGAACCGCCCGCTGTTCGGCAGATGTCGGAGCCAGGCGTACGCCACCGCCAGGGTGATCGCCAGGCTCGCCCCCAGGACCACCAGCGCCTGCGTCACGTCGCCCGACCGACGGCGAGCTTCCGATCATGGCCAGGATCACCGCGGCCACGAGCGCGACAATGCCGAGGAGGCCAGCCGCGCCGAATCCCGGCAGCACGAACACCTCGATGGCGATCGCCACGAGGGCAACGCCCAGGAGGATCACTTCCTCCCATCCCGCCAGGCCCACCAGAAAGCTCGAGCCGAAGAAGAGGCCGAGCGAGACCAGGCTCACCAGGCCGCCGATCCCGAACGTCCCGGTCTTGATCTCGAACACGAGCCCCAGCACGCCGAGCGACAGCAGGAGCGGTGAGACCAGCGGGTTGGTGAGGAAGCGGACGACGAGCTCCGCCCAGTTCGGCGAAATGCTGACGACGCGTGCCCCCGGAAGCCCGATGGCCGCGAGCAGCTCCGCCTCGCCTGCCGGCGCGCCCTTGGCGTACCGCACGCGGAGCGCCTCGTTCGTGCTCAGCGTGAGCAGCCGACCGTCCTCGTCCACGCCCGGGACCTCGACCCGCTCGTCCACCATCGCCTCGGCGATGGCCGGATCCAGCCCGCGGGCCTCCGCCAACGCTCGGAACTCCCCGCGCATCGCCGAGATCACCTTCTCGGAGGCCTTCGTCCCCCCGCCGTCCACGGGCGTCGCGGCGCCGAGCACCGCACCGGGTCGCATGTAGATCGCCTTGCTCGACAAGGCCACCAGCGCGCCCGCGCTGTACGCGCGCGGATTCACGTACGCGTAGACGGGCACGGGGGACGCGCCCACGGCGTCGGCAATCCGCTCGGCCGCGTCGACCCGCCCGCCAGGGGTGTCGATGTCGAGATAGACGGCGGAGGCGTTGGCCGCGGCGGCTTCACGCAGCCCGCGTATCAGGTAGGGAGCCAGCCCGTTCTCGATGACCCCCGAGACCGCGAGGCGATACACCAGGGGACTCTGGGCGGCCACCGGCGGGGCAGACGCGAGGAAAAGAGCGAGCGTCATCAACGAGCGGCGGCGCATCGCGGAGCCTTGTGGGGAGACCCCCGAAATCTACCGCCGGACCGCTCAGTGTTCCATGAAGGGGCGCCGCCGGCGGAACTCCTGGGCCCGGTTCGCCAGGCGGTCGCGAAGGAGGGTGATCTTGGCGCGCTGCACCGGATCGAGATACTGGGCAAGCTCCCGCTGCTCCGCCTTGAAGCTCTCGGCATAGCGGACCCGCAGGTCCACGAGCTCGTCGGTGAGCCGGGCGACACTGTCAGGGGTGGCGGCGATGCCCGGACGGAGCTGGTCGCCAAGCGCCGTGCGCAGCTCGCGCTGCCGGCCCTGCATCTGGCGGCGGCGCTGGCCATACTCCCCCACGGTGGTCCGAAGCCGGTGCATCTGGTCGGTCGTGAGGTTGAGCTCCTCCTGAATGCGTTCCGCGAAGTGCTCCCGCACGCGACGCCGCAGCTCCTCCGGGCGAGGGCGATCGGGCGTCGGTTCCTGCGCCCGCACGGGACGGCCCACGACGATGAGCGCAACAGCCAGCGCGAGCCACGAGTTGGTACGCATCAGCCCTCCAGGCTGGCGAGCACTTGCTCCAGCTCTCGATCGCCGGACTCGTCGGGAGGAAGGTCGTACGCCCCCACGTGCGCCAGCGGGTCGTCGAGCGTCCGCAGCATCGAATCGAGGACCTCCGCCGGCAGGCTGTCGAGCTCCGGCAGCGGGAGATCGACCGGCGCGCCCGCGGATGCTCCCCTCGCCACATCCGGTGGCGACGGGGGCTGCGCAGGAGTGTCCGGTGACGGGGTCCCGGGCGATGACGCCACCGACGGCGGCGCGGTCTCGGGGATGGGGGCCGCATCACGACCTCTGCGCCCGGCCCAGACCACCAGCGCCACCGCGGCCGCGGCCGCCAGCCCCGCGAGCACCCGGCGCGGGACGCGCGACGGGACGCCCCGCTGGCTCGGCGCGCACGCGCTCCAGTATCCGGGCGGCCATCCCCTCCGGATCCGTCGGCGAGACCGAGAGGCCCACCCGGCTCGCCGCCGAGACGATCGCCCACTCCGCGCGACAGTCCTCGCACGCCGCCAGATGACGCTCGTCCTCGGCGCGTCCACCGGTCGCGGCCGAGCGCGATCTCCGGCATCCGGTCGGACAGATGGGTGCACATAGTCATCGGACCAGCTCCTTCAGACGCTTTACGGCGTGGTGGTAGTGCACTCGGGCGGCGCCCGGCGTCGTGCCGAGCGCAGCGGCGATCTCCTCGTAGGCCGAGCCCTGCTGAACCCGGAGCAGGAACACCTCACGCTGGAGTCTCGGGAGGCGGGCCAGGCCTTCGCGCACGCGCTGCCTCGGCCTCGGAGGCGGTCAGATCGGCGTGGGGATCGGCGCGGTCCACGATGTCTCGGTCGTCCAGCGGGAGCATCTGACGCCCCTTCCGCCTTCTGTACTCGTCGCGGAGCACGTTGCCGGCGATGGTGAACAACCAGCTCCGAAAGGAGGCTTCGCCGCGCCAGCTCCCCAGACCTCGAAACGCCCGGAAGAAGGCGTCCTGGACCAGGTCGTCCACGTCGCTGGGCGGCGCGCCGGAGGCGTAGAGAAAGCGGCCGAGGGCCCCGGCGTGGCGACGGACGAGCTCGGTGGCCGCTCGCTCGTCGCCGTGTCGGTAAGCGGCCGCAAGAGCCGCATCTGTCGGGGGATCGGGCGTCGCTCGCGCGCTCATCCGGAGCCGGTTGACGTTGGTTGGACGGGTCCGTTAAGCGGGACTACCTTTGGGGCCATGCGACGAACGAGCGTCATCGCCCATCGCGGCGCGTCAGGGTACGAATACGAGAACTCACGCGCCGCCTTCCGCCGGGCGATCATGCTGGACGCCGATGGAGTCGAGCTCGACGTCCATGCGACCCGGGACGGCGCGATCGTGGTGCACCACGACGCCGATCTTCCCGGCGTCGGCCCGATCGCGCTGCTGACCGCGGCGGAAGCCAGGCAGGTCCGGATCCGCAACGGGGAGACGCTCCCCTTGCTGCAGGAAGTGCTGGAGCTCCTGGGCGATCACGATGTGTGGGTGGAGGTGAAGAGCCTGCCCGGCGTGCATGACCAGGCGCTCTCTCTCGGTGCTCGACGCGGGACCCGCGCCGCAGCGCTACGCCATCCACAGCTTCGATCACCGGATCGTCCGCCGGCTCGGCGAGCAGCGGCCCTCGCTACCGCGTGGCATCCTGCTCTCGGCCTACCTCGACGATCCGGTCGGCGCGCTCTGCGCGGTCGGCGCGACGACGCTCTGGCAGGAGTGGCAGCTCGTGGATCAGGAGCTCGTGAACGCGGTGCACTCGGCCGGGAGCCGCATCGTCGCCTGGACAGTCAACGAAGTGGGCGACCTGGAGCATCTCGCGCGGCTGGGCGTGGATGGGTTGTGCGGCAATTACCCGGACCGCATCCGGGTCGCGCTCGCGGCCCGGGGTGGGTCGGCCGCGAGGGTCTGAGCCGCGTCTGCCTGAACCGCGACTACATCGTGGCGCCGGCCGTCGGCTCTCGCGGCTCACCGGCGGTCGAGCTCCTGGGCTCGCCGGCCGGCGGTCGACGTGGCTGGCTCGGCGCGCGCGACGGGCGTTGACGCTGCGCTTCGGCCAGTTCCTGACCCACCCGCTTGAGCTCGGCCTCGAGATCGTCGAGGCGCGACAAGAGCGATTCCACTCGCCGCGGCTCCACCTCGCTCCCTCGCTCCCGCCGGTGCACCAGCAGGCCCAGATCACGGGCCAGGCTATCCCGTCTCCGGCGAACCCGCATCTGCTCGATCTGCAGCTTGCCCTCGTCGAGGGCGGCCTGTGCCTTCCGCCCGAACAGCTCGAGCTCCTGGTTCAGCCGATCTAGGATCGTGGATCTCGTCATCGCACCCTCCGGAAATCGTGTGGCCGCGCACGACATGAGGCCTGGTCCGGATGTCCTCCATCGCGTCATCCGTCGGCCGGCTCCTGAAGTATACGGAAGTATAGGCACGAAAAAGGGGCGCGGCCTGACGCCGCGCCCCTTCGACCGCGTGGACAGGGCCTAGGAGGCTGCCTGTTCCGCGGGGTAGACCGAGACCTTCTGCCGGTTCTTGTCCTTGAACTCGAACTTCACGACGCCGTCCACCAGGGCGAACAGGGTATCGTCGTTGGCGCGACGAACGTTCCTGCCCGCGTGGAACTTGGTGCCGCGCTGCCGAACCAGGATGTTGCCCGCGACCACCTGCTCCCCGCCGTAGCGCTTGATGCCGAGATACTGGGGGTTGCTGGTCCGCCCGTTCCGGCTGGAGCCTACGCCCTTCTTGTGTGCCATGGGTGCCTCAGCCGAGGGTGACGTCGGTGATGCGGACCTCGGTGTACTTCTGCCGATGCCCGGTCTTCCGGCGGTAGTTCTTCCGCCGCTTGAACTTGAACACGTAGATCTTGGGCTCCTTGCCCATGCCAACCACCTCGGCCTCGACCTTGGCCCCGGCGACCAGCGGGCTGCCGGCCCGAATGGTCTCACCGTCGGAGGAGAGCAGCACCTCATCGAAGGTGACCTTGGTCCCGGCCTCGGCGTCCATCAGAGGAAGCCGGATCGTCTTGCCCTTTTCGGCCCGGAACTGCTTGCCCAAGGCCCGGAAAATCGCGTACATGGGATGCCCGTTTGCTGGGTTTGGAACGACGTTAGCCGCTAAACATAGACGGCGGATGGGGTTGAAGCAAGGGGACTCCTGCCCCGCCAATCTCAGGACCCCCGCCCCTACGCCACGGCGTACAGCTCGGTCACGTCACGTCCGGCGGGTCTGCTCATGAGGCGGAACTCGTCCAGCCGCATCATCGGATCATCGCGGAGCTCCAGGTCGAGGCTGGTGAGCTTCGAGAGCGTCTGAAGCAGCTTGGGCTCCTCCTCGAGCAGGTAGAGCGCCACCTCGGGGTGCAGGCGGATCGTCAGCTGGCGTTCCCGGTGCTCGTGTCCGGCGCGCTTGAGCGCCCGCTCGAGGCGCCGGGTCACGACCTCGGGCGTGAACACCCGACCGCTGGCGGCGCAGGTCGGGCAATCCGTCGTCATCGAGTGCCAGAGCGATGGCCGCACGCGCTGCCGGGTCATCTCCACCAGCCCGAGCTCGGACACTGCCAACGCCTTGGTGCGGGCCCGGTCGCGGCCCAGATGGGTGCGCAGCTCCTGGAGCACCTTGTCGCGGTTGGACCGGGTCTCCATGTCGATGAAGTCGCAGACGATGATGCCGCCGATGTCGCGGAGGCGGATCTGCCGGGCGATCTCTCGTGCCGCCTCGATGTTGGTGCGGAGAATGGTCTTCTCCGGATCCTTCTTCCCCGTATACCGGCCCGTGTTGACGTCGATGCTGATGAGCGCTTCCGTCGGCTGGATGATCAGCGATCCGCCGGTGGGAAGCTCGACGCGCGCCTTGAACAGGTCGCGGATCTCCGACTCGATGTCGAACTTGTCGAACAGCGGAGTGGGCTCGGAGTAGAGATGCACCCGGTTGATGAGCTCGGGATCGATCTGGGCGAGATACTGCTCGATCTCGTTGTACAGCTCTCGCGAGTCCACGTGCAGCGCGTCCACCTTGGCGCTGAAGAGATCGCGAATGATGCCGCGCGTGAGGCTGGTTTCCCGTTGGAGCAGCGCCGGAGCCCGCCGAACGAACGTCTTCTTGCGGTTGATCTTCTTCCAGAGCGCCAGCAGCGAGTCGATCTCGCGCCGGAAATGCTCCTCGGTCACCCCCTCGGCCACCGTTCGGACGATCACGCCGCCGGCATCCTTCGGCAGGAGCTTGGTGACCATCTCGCGGAGCTTGGACCGCTGCTCCCGGCTCTCGATCTTCCGGCTCACGCCCACCTTCGAGGCGTACGGCATGTAGACGAGGAAGCGTCCGGGGAGGGAGATCTGTGCGGTGACCCGGCAGCCCTTCGTGCTGATGGGCTCCTTGGTGACCTGAACGGGGAGGGTTTGCCCCTTCTTGAGGATGTCCTGGATGTTCGGGAGCGGGCGGCGGGAGGAGATCTCGCGCTGGCGGGACTCGCCACCGTTGGACACGCGTTCGGTCGCGGCGGCGCCGCCGTTGCCGCCGTCCCCACCCCGATTCCCGCGCCCGCGCCGGCGGCGATCCCCAGCACGCCAGCCGCCCTTCCGCTCACCCGGGGCCTCCTCGGCCGGGGCCGGATCGGCCGACGTCTCGGCGGGCGTCTCCGTCAGCCACCTCGTCCTCCGCTTGCTCGACCGGGTCCTCGTCCTCGTCCGGCTCGAGCAGGTCGGAAGCATGGAGGAACGCGCTCTTCTCCTGACCGATGTCGACGAAGGCTGCCTGGATCCCCGGCAGCACGGCCTCGACCCGACCCAGATAGATGTCGCCGACCGTGCGCCGGTGATCAGGCCGGTCCACGAGCAGCTCCACCAAACGGTCGTCTTCCAGGATGGCCACGCGGGTTTCCCGCTGGCTCCCGTTGATCAGGATCTCGCGCTTCAAGTGATGCCCTCAGCTGCGGCGGAGCGCCACCATGCACTCCGCATCCAAACGCCGCAGCACGCTGGGAATGAAAAGGCCCGCTGTATGCGAACGCGCCGGCCCGGGGGCGTGCCCGATCAGGAACACACGTGAGCCCGCGAAACCGACGCGTCAGACCTGCGCCAATTATATGTCGCGATAGGGGTTAGGGCAACTCAGTCCACCACCTGCCCCAGGATCTGGCGAGCGATCACCATCCGCTGAATCTCACTCGTTCCCTCCCCGATCTCGCAGACCTTGGCGTCGCGCATCATCCGCTCGACGGGGTACTCGGTGGTGTAGCCGTAGCCGCCGAAGATCTGGACAGCCTTCGTCGTTGCCCGCATGGCCAGCTCCGAGCAAAAGAGCTTCGCCATCGCCGCCTCCTTCTTGAACGGGCGGCCATTCTGCTTGAGCCACGCGGCGTGATAGAGCAAATGGGTCCCGGCCTCGATCTCGAGCGCCATGTCGGCCAGCTGGAAGTTGACGCCCTGGAAGCTCCCGATGAGCCGGCCGAACTGCTTGCGTACCCCCGCGTACCGCAGAGCCTCGTCGTAGGCGCCCTCCGCGATTCCGAGGGAGAGGGCCGCGATCCCGATCCGGCCGGCATCGAGCGTCTTGAGGAAGTTGATGAAGCCCTCACCTACCGTGCCGAGGACATTCTCCTTGGGCACCACCGCATCCTCGAAGATGAGCTCGCGCGTGTCGCTGGCGCGCCAGCCCATCTTTTCCTGTTTCTTCCCGGCGCGCACGCCGCGCGTCTTCGGGATGTCCGCCGCGTGACCGATGCCGAGGGCACGGGTCGTCTCCAGGTCCACCGTGTCCTTGGTCACGATGAAACTGGTGATGCCCTTGTTGCCGCGGCCGGGCTCGGTGCGCGCCGTGACGACGAAGATCTCGCCCACGCCCGCATGCGTGATGAAGATCTTCGAGCCGTTGAGAAGGTAGTGATCGCCCTTGTCCACCGCCGTGGTCGCGGTGCCGCCCGCGTCGCTCCCGGCGCCAGGTTCGGTGAGGCCGAAGCCGCCCAGGACGCGCCCGCTCGCGAGGAGCGGCACGTAGCGCTTGCGTTGAGCCTCGGTGCCGAACTCGACGATGGGCGACGTGCCGAGATTCGTGTGGGCGCTGATGGTGAGCGCATGGCTGGCGTCCACCTTCCCCATCTCGTGAATGGTGATGTAGTACGACAGCTGGTCCATGCCCGCCCCGCCGAGCTCCTCACTCCAGGGCACGCCGAGGAGGCCGAGCTCGCCCATCGCCTTGATGTTGTCCCACGGGAAGCTGGACGTGCGGTCGAGCTCCGCTGCCACGGGGGCGATGTGGCTCTGGGAGAACTCCCGCACCATCTCGCGCACCTGGTGGTGGTGCTCGGTGAAATAGAGTGAGTCGTCCATGGGTCTGTCGTGAGGTGAAGGGAAAGGCCGTCCGCTCGCTCAGTGGCGGAGGTCGGGGTGGCGCCGCTCGCCGCCCTCGCCTCGCTCGGCATTGGTCAAGGAACGTATGAGCGTGCCTGGTTGTCGCCGCTCGCCGTGCCAGCGCTCATCCCGGCGTCCGTCGCCTGGCGGAACGCCCGCAGCGCCGCTCGTCCAGCCTCGGTCACATCGCAGGGCCCCGCTACCAGGTCCGCATTCGCCTCGACCGAAACGGCGAAGGCGACACCTCGCTCGGGTATGTCGAGCAACCCTCGGTCCCGAAGCGCCCGCAGCTGCTTGACCAGCGCCTCGAAGATCTGGGGAGCCTCCTCCCCGCTCAGCCCGGGGCGGAAGATCCGCTCGCCGGCTCCGACCCGCTCGAGGATCTCGGCATCCTCCTGATCCATGGGCAGAAGATAGCCGGGGGGATACGCCGCGACGAGGCGGAGGAGCTCCTCGCCGTGCTTGGCCCGCGTTCGCGGACCCAGCCCCGACAGAGTTGGCGACGGGCTCGCGACCAGGGAGTCGAGGGCAGCGTTTCCGAGGATGACGTACTCCGGAACTCCAGCCTCTCTGGCCACGCGCCGGCGCCAGGCCTCGAGCGCGATTCGACGCGTGCTCACGGCCTCGACGACCCTCTCGCGCCCGCTGTCGGTGCCGAGTGCCCGGAGGATCGCGCCACCCCAGCGGGCTGTCAGCGAGGGGCCCACGCCCGGCACGTCGGCCAGCGCGGCGGCATCCGCCGGTGGCCGACGCGCGAGCGCGAGCAGCACTTCGGGCTCGAGCAGCGCCGCGCCCCACGCCCCGCGACGCGCTCCGACGGCGGCGCGAAGGCGCGTGAGTCGCGCCTCGACCGCGGGCTCGCGCGGCACCGCGACAGTGCGCGACCGGCAGCGGTCACACCCGGCACACCGCTCGAGACGCTCGCCGAAGTAGCCGACGAGCATCTGCCGCCGGCATCGGCGTCCCTTGGCGTAGCCTTCGATCGCCGCGATGCGGGCCTCGGCCTTCCGGCGCCGCTCGGACACCGCTGACCAGTCCACCGAACCGCGCTCAGCCCGCAGCTCCCGGCGAAGCCGGTCGGCCGAGGCCATCACGTTGGCTGGAATGCCGGCGCAGGTCCCGCCTCCCCGCCAGATCGTTTCCAGCTGTGCCCGCGGCGGGAAGGTGACGTCGAGCTGGCGCCGGTGTAGCTCCGCATCGCCGTCGCGCCAGAGGAGGACGCAGCGCGCGAACTCACCGTCGCGGCCCGCGCGCCCCGCCTCCTGGTAGTACGCCTCCGGCGTGGCGGGCAGGGTCCAATGTACGACCATTCGGATCTGCGGCTTGTCGATGCCCATGCCGAAGGCACAGGTGGCGACGATGACGTCGAGCCGGTCGTCGAGGAATGTCTCAAGCGTGCTGGCTCGCCGGTCCCTGGAAAGGCCCGCATGATACGGCGCCGCTCGGTGCCCCGCGCGGACGAGCGTCTGGGCCACTGCCTCCGTGACGCTTCGCGTGGGGGCGTAGACGATGACCATTCGATCGTCGTCGGCCAGGAGCCGGACGAGCGCGGCGACTCGTTCGCGCTCGCTTCGGACGCGCACCACTCCGAACCACAGGTTGGCACGGTCAAACGAGCCGAGGTGCTCGTCGTACTCGTGCGGCCGGAATCGAAGGGCCCGCACGATGTCCTGCCGAACTTCGGGGGTGGCGCTGCCGGTGAGCGCCACGGCGGGAGGCCTTCCGAGGCGATAGCGCGCGGCGCCGATCGCTCGGTAGCTCGGCCGGAAATCATGGCCCCATTCCGCGATGCAGTGGGCCTCGTCGACCGCGAGAAGCGAGGGACGCAGTCCTCTCGCCTGCAAATCCGGCGCGAGCCGGGTGAGCCGCTCGGGCGAGACGTACAGCAGTCGAAGGGATCCTGCCTCGAGGGTCTGCCAGATACCCTTCCGCTCCGACTCGGATACCCCACTGTGCATCGCCGCCGCCGGGATGCCTCGCGCGACCGCCGCCGCGACCTGATCCTGCATCAGCGCGATCAACGGCGAGACGACCAGCGTGAGTCCGCCGGACGCGAGAGCGGGAACCTGGAAACAGACCGACTTTCCTCCACCGGTCGGCAGGACGGCCAGCGTGTCCCGGCGGCCCAGCACCGAGCGAATGACCGGAACCTGCGCGGGGCGGAAGTCCCCGTGTCCGAAGTGCTGTCGCAGGAGAAGACGGGCGTCTTCCAGGCTCGCCGGCATGAGCCAAGCTGGCGCCCCTCGTCAGAACGCCCGCATCGTTCTGTCCCGTCGGTCATCCGGGACACGCGAAGGCCGCTCCTCCCATGCGGAAGGAGCGGCCTGGATTCCGTCGAAGAGAAGCTCAGTGACCGCCGAAGCGAATGCCGACGGTCAGTGGCAAATACTGCAGGTCCGACCCGCTGATGAAGACGTCGTGGAATCGCCCTTCGAGGAACAATGCCGCGCTTCCCGCCTTGATGTCGAACCCGGCGCCGGCGTTGATGCCGAATTTCGTTTCCGAGCTCGTCCCCGGCAGCACGTCGTTACCCGTCGGCTTGAAGCTGTACACTCCGCCGCCGCCGATCAGGTAGGGACGGAAGGTACTCGTCTCGGATGTCTTGAACTTGTAGACGACGTTGGCCGTGCCGTAGATGAGTTGAAAATTGACGTCGGCGGGTGTGTCGTCCCCGAATCGACCGTAGTCGCCGTCCACCTGAAAGCCGACCGGCGAGCCGGTCGGGACGAACGAGACGGCGGCCAACCCGTGATATCCCGTGTTCGCTGCATCGTCGAAGTTGCCCAGCGGCAGGTCGAGCCCGCCACCGACCGAGAACTCGGGACCCTGGGCGTGCAGCGGTGCTGCACCCAGCCCAAGAGCGAGGGCCAACGGAACGACGCCCTTCGGTACCCTCATACCGCTCCTCCTTGAATCGGATTGATCGGAGCGGCGCATCCGACTCGATGCCCGCTCGCGTACCCGTCGCCGGGTTGGCGACAAGGTAGCGCGAGGCAATCCACCGGCCATGTGACAAACGTCACACAGGAGGGTCACGTCGTTGAAGGAGGCGAACGATGAGGGAGCCCACCAGGAGGGCGATCGCGCCCCAGCCGACGCGACGATCCTCCAGGGCGATCGCGAGCAGCGCGACGGCGAACCCCGCGAGCGCCAGCCCGATCCGGAGGGCCGACCAGCTCACCGCTGGAGAAACCGGGCGATCGCCGCGCGGAAATCGGGGGTCTGGCGGGCGACCGCATTGACGCGGGCGCCCAGTGCGACGCCGTCGTCAATGCTCATGCCGTCGAGCTGGTAGAACAGCTGCTTGGTGAGCGCGAGCGCCGACGGGCTGGCGGCGGCGAGGGCCGCGAGGAGCGCGCCCGCTTCTCGCTCGAGATCGGCATCCGGCACGACCCGGGCGACCAGGCCCATCGCGAGCGCCTCCTGGGCCGGGAGCAGCCGGCCGGTCAGGACGAGATCGAGCGCGACCTTCTCGCCCGCTGCCCGGCGGAGCAGCGTCATCACCATGGCCGGCACGAAGCCACGCTGGATCTCCGGGTACCCCAGCACCGACCCCGCGCCGGCGAGCGCGAGGTCGCACGCGGTGACCAGGCCCGCGCCGCCCGCGAGCGCGCGGCCCTGGACGACGGCGACCACGGGCTTCGGCAGCCGCCGCATCCGGCCGAACAACGTGCCGAGGCGAAGCGCGGAGGCCTCGTTGTCGGCCGGTGACCGGTCCGCCGACGCGAGCAGCTCGTCCAGGTCGGCGCCGGCGCAGAAATCCTTCCCCGCCCCGCGCAGCACCACCACCCGGACGTCGGCGTCGAGATCGGCGCGGTCGAGACCGGCGTGCAGGCCTTCGACCAGCGCGGTGCTCAGCGCGTTGCGTTTCTCCGGTCGGTCGAGTCGGAGCGTGAGGATCCCGCTCTCCACCGCGATCCCCAGCGGGGTGCCGGCAGCGCTCATGCGCGCGTGAGCCGGCGGGCGAGCGCCGTGGGCACGGGGACCGCCATCCGGAGGAGGGCCGTCGAGTAGACCTTGCCCTGCGCGTCCGTCTTGAGCGAGATGGTCCCGCCGCCGTCGAGGGCGTCGTGGAGCAGGAAATTGAGCGCGCGGAGATTCGGCAGCTCGAAGCGCTCGACCGAGCTCACCATCCCCTTGAAGTGGCGGGCCACGCGCGCCGTCGTGACCTCGCGCACCAGCAGCTCATAGTACGCTGGCTCGAGGGCGATGAGGCCGACGTTGGCGGTGTTGCCCTTGTCGCCCGAGCGGGCGTGCGCGAGAAAGCGGAGCTGCACGGGGCGGGTCGTGGGGCGCGCGCGGCGCTTCACGGGCTTGGGCACGTCAGGCCTCCAGGATCTCGACGCGCACGTGCGGCTCGATCTCGCGACGATCGATGAGCGCGGGCCAGTAGGCGACGACCTCTTCGACCGCGGGGCGGCCGCCGGCGAAGCCGGTGACGCTCGGTGGGCCCGTGAGCACCAGTGGCGCGATCTCCCGGGTGAAGCGGTCCACCGGCGCGCGCTCGCGCGCGCGCACCCCGACGCGGAGCTGCACCTCCGGCAGGTCCGGGCTCGGTGGGCCACTCAGGCGGCCGTGGGTCGCGTCCACGCCGACGAACTCGGTGAGGATCTGGTCGTAGCGGAGGCCGAGGTCCGACAGACGCCGGCGCAGCACGCGGTCGGCCGCCTTCGCCTTGTCGTAGGCATCGGGCCAGGCGTAGACCAATGTCCCGACCGCCTTGTAGCCCCAGAAATAGGCGATGGACACCTTGAGCATCGGCGTCCGTGGGCCGCCGCGGATCCCGCTCACCCGCACCCGGTCGCGTCCCGCCTGGCGGAGCTGGATGGTGGTGAAGTCGGCGACGCCATCCGGCGTGATGTAGCTTCGCGGATCGCCCATCTCGTAGACGAGCTGCTCGGTCACGGACGCGACCGACACCACGCCGCCGGTGCCGTCGTGCTTCGTGACGACGAAGGTCCCGTCGGGTGACGCCTCGACGATGGGAAAGCCCGGGTCGGCCAGTCCCTTCACCGCTCGCCAGCCCTTGAGCAGATTCCCGCCGGAGGCCTGTGCCCCGCATTCGATGATGTGGCCGGCGACGGTGCCGGCCGCCACCTTGTCCCAGTCGTCTGGCGACCACCCGAACTCATGGAAGATGGGGCCGAGCGTGAGCCCCGTATCGGTGACGCGCCCGGTGACGACCAGGTCCGCGCCGCCGCGGAGCGCCTCGACGATCGGCGCCATGCCGAGGTAGGCATTCGCGGAGAGTACCTTGTCGCGAACGTCCGAGAGCGGGCGGCCGGTCTCCATGTCGGCGAGCGGGTGGCCCCGTGCCAGCAGGTCATCCAGGCGGTCGAGCATGTCGTCGCCGGAGACGAGACCGACCTTGAGCCTGCGCGGAAGGCCGAGGCGCCGCGCCACCGCCAGCACCGCCTCGGCGCACGCACGGGGATTCACGCCGCCGGCGTTCGACGTGACGCGGATGCCCTTCGCGACGACGTCGGGGAGGATGCGCTCCATGAGCGGGACGAAGTCCCGCGCGTAACCGGCCGTTCGGGTCGCGGGACTTCTGCTTCTGCATGATGGACATGGTCACCTCGGCGAGGTAGTCCATCATCAGATAGTCGATCGGACCACCGCGCACCTGCCGGACCGGCGCCTCGAGCCAGTCCCCCCAGAAGCCCTGCCCCGCGGCGATCCGCACGGGCTCCCGACGGACGCCGCTCACGGCACGAGGGCCGTGCCGGACGATCCCAGCTCGATCTCCCGGGTCCAGCTCCGGCCATCCGCGCGCGCGACCAGCAGCCCCAGCGGCACGAACCCGGCGCCCATCGGCCACGGGGCGGCCGGCAGCTTGAACGTCGCCGTGGTGGTGCCGTGCGCGGCGACGGTGTCGGCGCTCTTGTCCGAGCGCGCGAGGACGATCGAGGTGTCCGCGTACACCCGGATCGACGCGCGCAGGCTCCACCGCTGATCGCCGTTCGCATCGGCGAAGCCGGGGAAGAGGCCGAGCGTCACGGGCGTGTCGCCGTGACCTTCGGGGAGCTCGACCTGCAGGCGTCCGAAGGCATAGTTGAGCGGCTGCTTGCCGAGCTGGCGGCCGAGCGAGTCGAACAGGCTCACGCCGAAATCGGTGAACCTGCCCCACTGCGCACGGTCCATCGTGATGTCCACCACGACGCCGCGCGACCACGACGGCACCACGAAGGGGATCCGCTGGACCTCGCCACCCGTCGCCTGGACGTTCTCGATACGCGCCGCGCCGCCCAGGTGCATCCCGAATTCGGCATCGACCGGCGCCGCGGTGACGTTGGTGACCTCGGCGTGAACCGACTCGCCTTCGCGGGCGGCGCGGAGGACCAATGGCGACTCGCTCACCGCGACCGAGACGGTGACGCCCTGGGTGGGCGGCGCGACGACGACGGCCTCGTAGGCGCCGCTGATCACGTCGCGGGAGTCGGCCTCGTACTCGGCGGACTGCGGGCCGAACCCAGCCGTCCGCGCGCCCTCGTCACGGAACGGCATGCCGTCCGGCTCGTGGAGGAAGGCGAGCGCCCGCTCGGCCCGACCGGCCGTCTCGATCGTGAGCGCGAAGGGCCGTCCGCTGTCGGCCTGGAAGAAGGTGCGGAGCGCGCCCCCGGCCGGGACCGCCGCTTTCTCACGCAGCGTTTTGGTGCCGTGGGCGACCGGAGCGGTGGCGATCACCGTCGTCACGAGCCGGAAGGCGGGGCCGGCCAGCGTATCCCCGGTCCACCCGGTCACCGTCCCCACGGACGCCGCGTCCACCGGGAGCGAGCGCCGAGCGACACGGAGCTGCACGGTGGCGCGCTCGCCGCGCAGGGCGAGCGTCGCCGGCGCGGTGAGCCACGGAACGTCGCTCTTCAGCGTGTAGGTCGCCGGTGGGGTGCCGGCCGGGCGACGCAGCTCGAAGCCCTGGGTCGTGTCGGTGGCGCCGTCTCGACCCCGGAGCACGGCGGCGGTCGCGTTGCCGACGCCGAGCGCGCGTACCTGGACGTCGGCCACCGGCGTGGCCGATGTGAGCCAACGGTACGCGCGGTCCACATCCGGAATGCCCGTGCCCTCGTCGATGAACGTGGCGCCCGGCGTCGGCTGGGCCGTGACCATGAGCGCCTGCCGGATCTCGCGCGCGACGACCGGACGCTTCTCCTGCGTCAGCGCGGAGACCAGGAGCGCCGCGATGCCCGCGGCGTGCGGCGCCGCCATGCTGGTACCCTGATTGACTTCCTCGCCCGCGTCCCACCGCGGCACCGTGCTGTAGGCCACGCCGGGCGTGACCAGATCCGGCCGCGCCACCTCGCCGCCTCGCGAGCTGAAATAGGCCAGCTGGTCCGGCGAGGGCGCGCCGACCGGGCCGGCCGGCAGGAAGCTGCCGGGCAGTGTCGCGCCGACGCTGATCGCCCGGCCCGCGCTGCCGGGGAAGCCGATGGTCGAGAGCCCCGGCCCGTCGTTGCCGGCGGCGATCGTGACCACCACGTCGGGGTGCGCCGCCAGCACCGAGTCGACGATCCCATCGATGCGCGCCTGGCCTTCCACCTCGTTGCCCACGCCGAAGCTCAGGTTGATCACCAGCGGCAGGTGCCGCGCCTGCGCGAAGCGGATCGCATAGTCGAACGCGCGCGCCATGCTCCCCGTGGTGGTGACGCCGCCCTGCGCGCTGTTGGCGATCTTGAGGCCGAGGAGCTGCGCGCCGGGCGCCACGCCGTCGAAGCCTGGCACGCCGTAGAGATCGTGGCCCGCCGCGATTCCGCTGACGTGCGTGCCGTGCGCGCCGGTGTCGAAGACGAGATCGAGCGTGGGCGCCTCGGACGCCTCGCCGAAGTTCGCGGCCACGGTCACCTTCGGCCGCCGACCGGCATGCGACCAGCCGAACGTCTCGCGGCCGACGAGGTAGTCGTGGACCGGACGTTCGTTCGCCAGCGAGCCGTCGCCATCGGTGTCGGCGAGCAGCACCCAGCCGTCGGTGGCGCGCACGACGACCACCGCCAGGGTGTCGCCCACCGTCCCATTGCCGTCGAGATCCGCCGCGGGCGGCTCGCCCAGCGGAATCTCGGCGATGGTGCCGCCGTAGTACGGCCCGGCCGTGCTCAGCGCGACGACGCGCCCGAAGCCGCGAAGCCAGCGGCTTCCCACGCGCACCGAGTCACCGGCCGGCGTGACGCGCGCGAGCGGCACCGCGCCCTCACCCGAAAAGTCGCGAAGGTCGAGGACCTTGGGACCGCCCCCCGAAGTCGTGAGCAGCCCGGGGATCGCGGGATCGATCCCTGTGTCCAGAATGCCGATCAGGACGCCCCGGCCGTCGTACTCGGGATGCGCCTTGAGGAAGCGATCGACGCCGGTGCTGGCAAGGGGCATCCACCCGTGCGCGTACGCCATGTCCGGCGGCGCCACGTGGTGCATCGAATCATCGGCGGGCGCCGGAGGCTTCGCCGGAGCGGCCGGGCTCGCGGATGGGGCGGCCGCCACCGCCGGTCGCGACGCGGCCGCAGAGTCGGGCGCGGCGGCCGGGGCCGGGGCGGACGCCTCCGGGTGACCGGACGAGCAGGCGAGGGCAACGGAGAGCAGGCAGACGGACAGGCGCGACGGCGTCATGCGGATCCTACGTGGAGGAGGCCGCGTCGAGCGGCGGGAGCACGAATGGGCCGAGGTGCGGCCCGGCGTAGTTGGCGACGATGCGGAGCGTGAACGCGAGCTGATCGCGGGTCTCTTCGGGCGTGAGGATAGCGTCCACGTAGCCGCGGGCGGCCGCGTACCGGGCATCGAGCTGCGCCTCGTAGTCGGCGCGCATGGACTCGACCGACGTCTTGACCTCGGGGGCGAGCTCACGGCGCTCGCGCTGGGCGCGCTCGATCTCCGGTCCGTGGACCGCCATGACCGCGCTTTCGCCCTCCATCACCCCCATGCGGCCGGTGGGCCAGGACAGGATGAAGTCCGGGTCGAAGCCCTGGCCCGCCATCGCATAGTAGCCCGCCCCCGACGCGTGATTGACGGTGAGCACGAGCTTCGGCACCGCTGCCGTGGCCATGGCCTCGACGAAGTGCGCGCCGGCCCGGATGATGCCGCTGTGCTCCGCCTCGGGGCCGACCATGAACCCGCTCACGTCCTGGACGAACAGGATCGGCAGGTGCTCGCGGTTGGCGGTCTCGATGAAGTAGGCGACCTTCTCCGCGCTTCCGGTATAGACGATGCCGCCGAACCGCGGCCGCTCGTCGGGGCGCCCCTTGATGACCCCGCGCTGGTTCGCGATCACGGCCACCGGCCAGCCCTCGATGTGCGCGTGTCCGCAGATCATCTCGCGCGCCACGCCGGGCTGGAACTCGTCGAGCGCGCCATCGTCGAGCAGCGCATCGAGCACGTGCCGCATGTCGTAGGACAGGCGGTGGTCCGCCGGGAGCGCGTCATAGAGCGACTCGGCCGGACGGCTGGGCGCGGCAGGGGGGCGGAGGCGATGCCGGACGCCGTGGACCCGTGGCAGCCGGGTCACGTACTCGCGGATCCGCCCGAGGCAGTCGGCATCGTTCGCGGCGCGGTAGTGAGCCACCGCGCTCACTTCGGTGTGCGTCACGGCGCCGCCCAGACTCTCCGCGTCGATGGTCTGTCCGGTGGCGCCCTTCACGAGGTTGGGGCCGCCCAGACCCATGAACGTCGTGCCCTCGACCATGAAGATCACGTCGGACAACGCCGGCAGGTACGCGCCGCCGGCGATGCAGCTGCCCATGACCGCGCTGATCTGCGGGACGTGGAGGTAGCGTCGCATGATCGAGTTGTAATAGAAGATTCGCGCGGCGCCGTACTGCCCGGGGAACACCCCACCCTGGTACGGCAGATTCACGCCGGCGCTGTCCACGAGATAGATGATGGGGATCCGCTGCCGCATGGCGACTTCCTGCGCGCGGAGAATCTTGCGGATGGTCTCGGGCCACCAGGAGCCCGCCTTCACCGTGGCATCGTTCGCCACGACCACCACCTCCCGTCCCTCCACCACCCCGACGCCGGTGATCACGCCGGCGCCGGGCGCCTGGCCGTCGTACTGGTCGTACGCGACGAGCAGGCCGAGCTCGAGCCAGGGTCCCTCGGGATCCAGCAGCTTCGCGACCCGCTCGCGCGGCGCGAGCTTGCCCTGCTGGTGCATCTTGGCGACGCGCGCCGGGCCGCCGCCGGCACGCAGCCGCTCGGCGAGCTGCCGGTACTCGTCGGTGAGCGCCCGCAGGCGGCTCACCGCTCCAGATGCTCGGACGCCCACGAGGTGATGTAGGAAACGAGATCGGAGGTGGGCGTCCCGGGCCCGAAGAGACGTCCGATGCCGCGGGCCCGGAGCGCCTCCATGTCCTCGGGGGGAATGATGCCGCCACCGGTCACCAGGAGGTCGGTCCGACCCATGCCGTCGAGCAGTTGGCGCACCCGCGGAAACAGCGTCATGTGGGCGCCGGAGAGGATCGACAGGCCGACGACATCCACGTCCTCCTGCACCGCCGCGGTGGCGATCATTTCCGGGGTCTGGTGCAGTCCGGTGTAGATCACCTCCATCCCCGCGTCGCGCAGCGCGGCGGCCACCACCTTCGCGCCCCGGTCGTGGCCGTCGAGGCCCGGCTTGGCGACGAGCACCCGGATGGGGCGCGGCAGTGAGCGCGTGGCCGTCATGAGGCGGGTGTCTCCTTGAGCAGATCGTCGGCCAGCGTCCGAAGCGAGCCGGTGGTCGCGCAGCCCTGCGGCCGGGGGGCGCCCGGTGGCACGAGCAGGACGGCGGGGATGCCCGCGGCGTTGGCGCCGATGACGTCCACCTCGTACAGGTCGCCGACGTAGAGGGCCTGTTCCGGCGCCACCTCCAGAACGTCCAGCGCGGCCCGGAAGATAGCGGGATCGGGCTTTTCCACCCCCGCGAGGGTGGAATCGACCACGACCTCGAAGTACGGCCTGAGGCCCGCCGCCACGAGCGCCTCGTCCACCCGTCCATCGCTGTTCGACACGATACCCAGGCGCAGTCCCGCGCGGCGCAGCCGGCCGAGCGCCTCGTGCGCGTCGTCCGCGATCCCGCTCCACAAGTGACGCTCGCCGTGCAGCGTCGCGAGCTGCTCGCGCACGTCGGGCATGTCGGCCGGCGGGACCCCGGCCTCGAGGAACAGCGTCTCCAGATACACCGTGGCCCGCTCGCGGTCGGTCCCTCGCGAGCCCTCCATGGCGCGCGCGGCGGCCGGCGCGCCGGCCGCGAGCCCGCCGCCGGTGAGCGGAAGGCCGAGCGCGGCGCCCACCGCCGACGCCATCCGCGCGTAGTCGAGAAACAGGAGGGTGTTGCCGGCGTCGAACAGGACCGCCCGAAGCGGCGCGTGGAGTTCGATCACGCGATCAACGGAACCGGAGCAGTCCGGCCAGCCCGTCCACGGCGGTCCGCGCCTCGGTGTCATAGACGACGTTCACGTCCACACCCTGGCGCAGCGCCTCCTCGATGGCGTCGTCCACGACGTCGAGCACGGGCACCGGCTCGCCCTCGTCCCGGCATTCCCGCTCGGTGCGCGCCAGGCGACCCGACGACCCGCAGCGGAAACCCGGCTCGCTGGCGTCGGCGTGAACGAGGAGCGTCCGCACCTGCCCGCGCGAGAGCGCGCGCAGGGTCGCGTCGAGCCCGTTCACGCTCCAACCGCCGCCGAGCGATTCCTGCATCTCCTCGACCTGTGCGCGCTCGCTCTCGCGCTCCCAGGCCTCGCGAACGGCCAGCGTGGCCGCGTGCACCGCCGCCGGCGTCGCCTCCTTCGGGTTGAGCCGCGCCGTCCCCAGGACCCGCTCGGCGAGATAGTTGTGCAGGAACGGCTCGACCGCGCCCGCATCCGTCCCGGTCCCCGCGATCACGATGCCGTGCGCCGGCTGCCGGCGATCGATGACGAACAGCTCCCGCGCGATGGCCTCGTAGTGCCGCTGCTTCTCGGTGCGGATGCGGTTGTTGTAGGTATGCTCGCCCCAGCCCGGGCCGTTCTGATCGCCGCGAAAGCGACGGCCTCGGGTGCTGTCGGCGCGGAGGCCCGAGAGCTCGTGGCAGTCGTACGCGGTGACCTCGAAGAACCGGGCGCCCATGCGGTCGAGGACGACCGTGAGGAGGCGTCCGAACTCGTCGTCCACGGAGGCGAGCTCGCGCACGAGCGGCGTGGAGTCCACCGCGAGGCGGGACCGGTAGACCACGGGCAGCGGGAGCGCCTCGAACAGGCCGAGCGCCTCGCAGGCGAAGATCGCGAGCCCCTGGGTGGACGGGAGATTGGCCGGCGTCCGCAGGTACTGCTGCACCCGCTCGAGGTCGCGCACGACCTCCTCGTAGACCGGCCGCTCGAGGCCGAGCCGCGGCAGCGCCTGGGCGACCTCGCGCGCGCGGTTCTTGAGCTTGATGAGATACTTCCCACGGCTCCGATCCCGAGGCTCGAGCTTGAGGTAGCAGGTGACCACGCGATGCGGTGCCGGGGCCACACCGGTCAGCCGCGCGAGGCGCTCCGCGACCGCCGGCACCGCCGTCCGGGTGCGTCCCCGTCCGTTTCCTGCCCTGGCGGCCGTGCGTCGGCCGTCAGAAGAAGACCGGCTCTCGATAACTGCCATAAATCTCCTCAAGCACATGCCGGATCTCGTACAGCGTGCAATAGGCACGTGCGCAATCGAGCATGGCGGGAATGATGTTGCGATCCTCGGCGGCGGCGCATCGTAGCTCATCCAGCCGGGCCGCGACCACCTGCGGGTCGCGCGTGGCGCGGACCCGCGCCAGGCGCTCGCGCTGAGTCTGCTCGGCCGTATCCCCGACCTTGAGGATCTCGACCGGAGCCTCCGCCTCCTCCACGAAGTCATTGACGCCGACGAGGGTCCGCCGGCCCTGCTCCACCTCCGCCTGGAACCGCGCGGAGCTGGAGGCGATCTGCCGCTGAAACCAGCCGGTCTCGATGGCGCGCACCACCCCGCCCTGCGCCTCGATCTCGGCGAACAGTCCTTCCGCCTCGCGCTCGAAGACGTCGGTCAGCGCCTCGACGTAATAGGACCCGCCGAGCGGGTCGACCACGTTGGGAACACCCGTTTCGTACGCCAGAATCTGCTGGGTCCGGAGCGCGATCCGCACCGATTCCTCGGTGGGAAGCGCGAGCGTCTCGTCGAGGGCGTTGGTGTGGAGTGACTGGGTCCCTCCCAGGACGGCCGCCAGCGCCTGATAGGCCACTCGCACGACGTTGTTGTGCGGCTGCTGGGCCGTGAGAGTGACGCCGGCCGTCTGGCAGTGGAACCGCATGCGCCAGCTGCGCGGATCCCGTGCGCCATAGCGATCCCGCATGTGTCGGGCCCAGATGCGGCGGGCCGCGCGGAGCTTGGCGATCTCCTCGAAGAAGTCGTTGTGCACATCCCAGAAAAACGACAGCCTCGGCGCGAAGCCATCCACGTCGAGGCCGCGGGCGACACCGTGCTCGACATAACAGAATCCGTTCGCGAGCGTGAACGCGAGCTCCTGCGCGGCCGTGGCGCCCGCTTCGCGGATGTGGTAGCCCGAAATGGAGATCGTATTCCATTTGGGTGTGTGCACCGCTGCCCACTCGAACAGGTCCACGATGATCTTGAGCGCGGGCTCCGCCGGAAAGATCCAGGCGTGCTGCGCCATGTATTCCTTGAGAATGTCGTTCTGGATGGTGCCCTGCAGCTGCCCGATCGGGACCCCTTGGCGCTCCGCGGCTGCGACGTAGAAACAGAAGAGCATCGCCGCGGGACCGTTGATGGTCATGGAGGTCGAAACCTGGTCGAGCGGGATGCCGTCGAAGAGGGTCTCCATGTCGGCCAGGCTCGAGATGGCGACGCCGCACCTGCCGACCTCGCCCTCGGAGCGGGGGTGGTCCGCGTCGTAGCCCATGAGCGTGGGAAAATCGAATGCGACCGAGAGGCCCGTCTGGCCGCGCTCGAGCAGGAACTTGTACCGTTCGTTCGTGTCCTCGGCCGTACCGAAGCCGGCGAACTGGCGCATGGTCCAGAGGCGCCCGCGGTACATCGTGGGGTGGATCCCCCGAGTGAAGGGGAATTCGCCCGGCAGGCCGGTCGCCGACTGGGCGTCGGCCTGCAGGTCGAGCGCCGTGTACACCGGCTCGACGGGCCGGCCGGAGACCGACGTGAAATCGACGTCGTTCCGCGTCGGGAGCGCGCCCGCCGCGGCACGCCATGCCGCGACTTCGGCCCGGAGCCGCATCAGCTCCTGCTCCTGCACGGCGAGCCGGCGCGCCGTCTCCGCGTCGAGATCCGTGCCCCACGTCGTCATATCCGCTCTCCCTGCTTGAGCCCGTCCAGCACTTCCGCCGCCACCTCGTAGGGACTGACGCGCCCGGCCACGATCTCGTCCAGCCGTTCGTTGATGCGCTCGTCGGCGCGAGTCTCTTCCCACAGCCAGCGCCGCGTGGCCCGGTCCACCACCTCGCGGGTCCGATCGAGCAGACGCCGGCGGCGGCGCCCCTCGAGCGTGCCGCTCTCGGCGAGCCACGCGGAGTGCCGGTCGAGGGCGCCGATCAGCTCCCCCACGCCCTCACCCTTGGCCGCCACGCTGAGGACCACCGGTTGATCCCAGGACGGCGGCGCGGTCACCTGGTCCGCGGCGCCCGCATCCCCGGCGCGCTTGCCCGGCCGTCCGACTGCTCGACCGTGATGCGCCGGCACGTTCCGGAACGCGTTGCCGCGGCGGATGCCGAGCGTGACTTCGATTTCCTGGCGCAGCTTCTCCGCTCCGGGGCGGTCCGCCTTGTTCACGACGAACAGGTCGGCGATCTCCATCACCCCGGACTTGAGGGTCTGGATGCCGTCGCCCGACTCGGGCACGAGGACGAGGACCGTGGTATCGGCCATGCGCGCGACGTCGAGCTCGCTCTGTCCGACGCCGACGGTTTCGATCAGGATGCGCTCGAAACCCGCGGCATCAAGCAGGTCACACACCTCGCGCGTGGTGGTGGCCAGACCGCCGAGGGACCCGCGGCTTCCCATCGACCGGATGTAGACCCCCTGGTCGAGCGCCACGGATTCCATGCGGATGCGGTCGCCAAGCAGCGCGCCGCCGGTGAAGGGGCTGGTAGGATCGACGGCCACGACCGCCACCCGCAATCCAACGTGCCGGTAGGCGGCTACCATGCGTTCGACGAGTGTGGACTTGCCCGCGCCGGGCGGGCCGGTGATTCCGATGCGGCGGGCCCGCCCGATGAACCGGTGGACGTCGGCCAGCAGGCGCTCGAACCCGGGACGCCGGTTCTCGACCACCGAGATCGCGCGGGCCAAGGCCGCAGTATTGCCGGCCTGCAGGCCCGCGAGCAGGAGGTCGGGATCCATGGGGGAAAAGTCGCCCGAGGGCAGGATCGTCGCAAGCGCCGCCTCGGCCGCAACTTCCTGCAGGACGGGGGTCTATTCGGTGTCGAGGCCGCCGTCCCCGTTCTCGAGCTGCAGCTCCTTCTTGGCCGTAAAATGGATCACGACGACCAGCACGATGCCGATGACCAGCGCCCCGAGCAGCCAGAACTGAACCCGCCGCACCTTCCCCAGCAGCAGGGTCGCGCTTCCGCTCACGAGGTAGCCCAGGCCGGAGAACACGAAGGACCCGATCAGCGCCCCGATCCCGTCCACCAGCAGGAACTTGGCGAGCGGCATGTCGTGAAGGCCCCAGAATACCATGCTGGCGGCCTTGGTCCCGTAGACGAATCGCGCCGCGAGGAGCTGCGCGCTCCCGAAGCGGCGCGCCAGGGACTCGATCCGGGGCCCGACCCGCCGGTACAGCCGACCCGATCGGAACCATCGTCCGTGGGTCCGTCCGAGCCCGTACCAGGCGAGATCACCGAGTATGCTCCCGACGGCGCCGGCGGCGACGGCCAGGGGGAACGGGAAGTAGCCGAGGTGGGCTACGACGCCGGCGAGGATGAGGGTGAAATCGCCTTCCAGCGCGGCACCAAGGAAGACCGCGACGAGGCCGTAGTGAAGGATCAGGCTTTCCAGGTTCACGTATGCGGCCGGCAGTCAATGGTGGCGCGGACATCTTGGCCCGAGTGGCCTGGATGCGGGCCAAATCGTCCCATGCCCGCGAGCAAAGGAACCGAAATCTGCCGTCCCACAAGCACTTTCACCATTGGCCGTGTTCTTGCCCTCCAGCACGCGTTCGCCTCCCTGGGGGCTGGCCGGTGCTGAGCGTACAAGACGCCGCTCGACGCAGGAAGCGCTGGCGGCAAGGTCGCCTCCCAGGCCGCTACATTTCCGTTCCGGGCCGGGACGACGACCCGCCCCAGCGCGGGACGCCTCGTCCGCCGGACGCAGCGGGGGCGTCGCCTCCGTCATGGAAGCCAGGTCCGCACGCATGCCAGCCACTGGTCCCGCTTTCCATAGTTCTCCGGACACCAGTTCTCCGGACGCCGCCGGCGCATCCGGCGACCCGCGGTAATGGATCGGGCCCCCGACCGTCGGCTCGTCGCCCCGGGGCGCCGCGCATGATGCCCATGGGCCTGCCACGGCGGCTCGCCGTGCTCACGGCCGTCATGGCCATCCTGCTCGTGACCGGAGCGACCGAGATCGCCCTCTGGTGGTCGGGGCGCACGCGCCTCGAGGATTTCCGGCTGGAGACGGTCGCGCTGGCGAATACCCTGGCGTCGCTGCTCGTCCGCAGCGCTCCGCACGGCGACTCGACCAGCCTCGGACAGGGCCTCGAAGGGTGGGCCCGCCACCGCACCAACGACTCCCAGGCGATCGTCTACCTCGTCCACGCCAGGCACCTCTCGCCCGTCGCCGCGAGCGGCGCGAGCGATACGACCTCCGCCAGCCGTGTGGCGTACGCCGCGCTCGCGCACCGGGCCACCGAGGTCATGCTTCACCAGGGGGAGGCGCCCGGCTGGGAGGTCGCCGTGCCGCTCGGCATGCCGCGCATGTTCGGGGTGCTCGACGTGCGCGTCTCGACGCGCCGGTTGCTGGACTGGGCCCGGCTGGAGCGGCGCCGCGGCTACCTGCTCGCCCTGATCTCGGCTCTCCTGGTCGCGCTCTTCGTGGCGGTGCTGACGGCGCGATGGGTCGGTCGTCCACTGGCCGCGCTCGGCACCGCGATGGCGGGCGCGCACGGCGGCGCCACCGGCGCACCGGACGCCCCCGAGATCGGCCCACGCGAGTTTCGCGAGCTGACCCGCCGGTACAACCAGATGCGCGAGGCGCTCTCGGCCCGCGAGCGCGAGAGCGCCGCTCGCGCCATGCTCCTGACGCTCGAGGAGCGGGCCCGCGGCCTGGACCGCCTCGCACTGATGCACGAGACGGCCGCGATGTTCGCACACGAGATCGGCACCCCGCTCAACACGGTGAGCGGCCACCTCCAGCTGCTGCGCGACGATTTCGAGGGCCAGCAGGACGCCAAGGGCGTCGAGCGCGTGCGGCTCCTGCTCGCGCAGGTCGATCGGGTGGCGGGCATCGTGCGCGCGGGCCTCAACCGCGGCCCGTGGCCGCGGCCCCTGGTGCGGCGACAGGATCTGAACGAGATCGCGGTGCGGATGGCGCGATTCCTCGAGCCGTCGTTCACCGACGCCGGCGTCCGCGCGGAGCTGGCGCTCGACGGCGGGCGGCCGGTCCTCGCCACGTGCGATCCGGCCATGGTCGAGCAGATCCTGCTCAACCTGCTCAAGAACTCGGTCGAGGCGCTGCCGGACGGCGGGACGGTCTCGATCGCCACCGGGCTGGCCGACAATCACGCCTACATCGACGTCCAGGACGATGGCCCCGGCCTCGACGATGAGGCCGAGTCCAATCTCTTTCGACCGTTCTCCACCACCAAGGGTCCCCTCGGCTCCGGCCTTGGCCTCGCGGTCAGCCGGCGCCTCGCCCGCATGCTGGGCGGTGACCTCGTCCACGTCCCTAGCGCCCGCGGCGTCCGCTGGCGCCTGACCCTGCCCATCGAGGAGATCGCATGACCGCGCCGACCCTCACCCGCGCCAGACTCCTGCTCGTGGACGACGACGAGGAGGCGTGCCGCCTGCTCGCCGAGGTGCTCGAGCGCGAGGCGTACGACGTCGTGCCGGCGCTCTCGGCGGACGAGGCGCTCACCAAGGTGAACGACAACGGCCCGTTCGACGCCGTACTGACGGACCTGCGCATGCCCGGCAAGAGCGGGCTCGACCTGCTGCGTACGCTCCGGGAGCGCGACCCCGCGGCGCTGATCCTCGTGCTCACCGCCTTCGGCGACGCCGGCGCGGCAGGCGAGGCCATCCGCGCCGGCGCGTACGACTTCATCAGCAAGCCGTACGACCTCGCGGCGCTCCGCGAGACGCTGGCCCGCTCGCTCGGTCGGCGCCGGCTCGCCGGCGTGCGGCGTGACCGCGGATCGTCCAGCGAGGGAGACTCCGGCGGTCGCTCGGCGGGGCCGGCGCTGGTGGGACACAGCCCCGCCATCATCGAGGTGATGAAGACGCTGGCGCGCGTCGCGCCGTCGCAGGCTACCGTGCTGGTGCTCGGCGAGACCGGCACGGGCAAGGAGCTCGTGGCCCGCACCATACACCACTTCTCCGAGCGCGCCGACCGCCGGTTCGTGGCGGTCAACTGCTCCGCGCTCGCCGAAGGGTTGCTCGAGAGCGAGCTGTTCGGCCACGTGCGCGGGGCCTTCACGGGCGCTGCCGCCGCACGTCCCGGCCTCTTCCGCGAGGCCGACCGCGGGACGCTGTTCCTCGACGAGATCGGCGACATCTCGCCCGGCCTGCAGGCGCGACTGCTCCGGGCCCTGCAGGAGCACGAGATCGTGCCGGTGGGCTCGGAAACCCCGGTCCGCGTGGACGTACGCGTGCTGGCCGCGACGCACCGGGATCTGCCAGAACTCGTCCGCCAGGGTCGGTTCCGTGACGATCTGTACTATCGGCTGAATGTCGTCACGCTCACGCTGCCGCCGCTCAGGGCGCGTCCGCAGGACATTCCGCTCCTCATCGACCACTTCCTGCGCGAGCTCGCCGCGCGCCACGGCCGCGGCCCCGTGGCGGTCGATCCCGAAGCGCAGCGGCGACTGCTCGCTTACGACTGGCCGGGCAACATCCGGGAGCTGCAGAACGTGCTGGAGCGCGCCATGCTGCTCGCCGAGCAGGACGTGATCGGCCCGGAGCACCTGCCGCCCGATGTGCGCGCTCCACGCGGCTCGTTCGGCGTGCCGGCCGCGGTGGCCGCTGCCGACCCCGCGGCCTCGAGCCCGCTGCGGTCCCTCGAGGACATCGATCGGGACCACGTCCTTCGCGTCCTCGGCGCGATGCGCGGCAATCGCGACGAAACCTCGCGTGTCCTGGGCATCAGCCGCCGGACGCTGAGTCGCATGATCCTGCGCTGGAACCTCCCCCGCCGTTTCGAGTAGCCATGCGGCGCGCCAGTCTGTCCGTCAACGGACAGAGTGGCGCGCCATCCTCGCCCGACCCGCTCCGTCTCCCCTCACGAGGCCTCATTTGGCTCCCCTTCGCATGGCACATGGATTGCCTTTCCGGTGGGTCGATCGTGGTCTCCACTCCGGAGGCCATGCCGCACTCCCGAGGAGGAAACACGATGCGCACGCTCGCTCTCGTCGCCGCCATGGCAGCCCTGACCCTCTCGACCAGCGTCCTCGCTGCCCAGTCCAGCGCGAACCAACAGCCGGCTTCCAAGCCCGCCACGAGTCACGCGTCGGACACGGCCAAGAAGGCGTCGACCAGCGCCACGGCCACGTCCACCACGAAGCAGGCCTCGTGGACCAAGGCAGAGGTCAAGGAAGCCCAGGAGGGGCTGGCCAAGGAAGGGCTCTACAAGGGAAAGGTGGACGGGACCTTCAACGCCGACACCCACAAGGCGCTCAAGGAATACCAGAAGAAGAACAAGATGCCCGTCACCGGACAGCTGGACGAGAACGTCCTCGCCAAGCTTAAGTCCGCCTGACCAGGCCTCCGCAGTTCCCGCTCATCCCGCCCCCCCGCAAGGGGGGGCATCTTCCTGCCCATCGGCGCCGCTGGTGGCGCCGGTTCGAGACGCACGTCGCCGCCAACGTGGAGCTCTATCTCGTCGCGGTGACGCTGTCGGTGGCCCTGCTGGTTCCGCTCGGGCTCGAGCTCGGCACCGACGCCCAGGAGCTGGCGGGCGCCGCGCTCGCCGCGTGCGTGCTGCAGGGCACCCTGCTCTGGGTCCTGCGCCGCCGGGCGACCGCGATCCGCCAGCGACTGATCGCGGAAATCCAGGCGCTGCTCCGCGACCGCATCAACAACCACCTCCAGATCGTGCTGTTCTCCCTGGCAGAGCAGGGCGCCGGCGCGGCTACGACGCTCGAGCGCGAGCGCCTGTCGTTGGCGATGGGCGCCGTCGCCGCCGTTTCGCGGACGCTGGACGAGCTCTCGACCGACTCGCTTCGCCAATGGCGCGACCGGTACCACGAGGCGCTCACCGCGGCGGCCAATTCTTTCGGAAACGGAGCGGGTTCTGAAATAGGTGTGTCGGCAGCAGGAAGATCACCAGAAACATCCCGAATGCGATGAGCAGACCCACCACGAGCACCTCGAGTCTGCGGGTCGCCGCGAACACGACGCTCGCGATGATCGCGATGGTGAACGCGAGCAGCGCGAGCAGCACGCGGCGCATCTGCTGGGCGAGAAACCGCTGAAGCTCGAGCGCGTCCCTGGGGTGTGAGCGCACCCGGAGCTCGTCGCGCTCGACCCGCCGCACGAGATCTCGCAGCGTCCGGACCGTCGTGAGCGCTTCCTGCGTCCAATCGGTGATCCGGCTCCGCGGGTCCTGCTCGAGCGCGCCGCGGATGAGGCGCGTCGCGGCCCGGTCGAGCACGGGCCGCGCCAGGGCGAGCACGTTGAAGTTCGGGTCGTACCGAAGTCCCAGGCCCTCCACCAGCACGCCCGCGCGGCCGAAGTAGACCAGGTTGGACGGCAGCATCAGGGGCCACTCGTAGAACGTCTGAAGCACCTGCTCGACGAGGCGCTGGATCTGTCGCGGCGAGACGTCGTCTCGAAGGGAGACCGCCATGAGACTCCGGGCCGCGTCGCGCACGGTGCCGCGGTCGACGTCCGGATCGAGGATGCCCAGCTCGTAGAAGCCGTTGATCACCCCTTCGACGTCCTGCCGGCCCGCCGCGAGCACGGTTTCGAGCAGCCGCCGCCGGGTCTCCCGGTCGACCTCGAGCACCATGCCGAAGTCGAGCAGGACGAGGCGCCCCTGCGGATCCACCAGCAGGTTCCCGGCGTGCGGATCGGCGTGAAAGGCGCCGTCCTCGAGCATCATCTTGATGTACGCGTCGACCACCGTCTCGATCAGCCGCTGCAGGTCGAGCTCGCCCGACGCGAGCCGGTCCCGCAGGCGATCGATGCGCGTCCCCTCCACGTACTCGAGCACGAGCACGCGCCGCGTTACCAGCTCCGTCACGACCTCGGGCACGACGACCCTGGGCTCCGCCTGGAAGTTGCGCCGGAGGGTGGTGGCGTTCCTGGCTTCCTCGCGGAAATCGAGCTCGTCCCGCACCCGCTTGGCGAACTCGCTCACGATCGCGGTGATCGCGCGCGTGTGGTGGTTGGGAAACAGGACGTTGAGGACGAAGAGAATGCGGAAGGACACGTCCAGGTCTTCGGCGACGATGGCCTCGACGCCCGGCCGTAACACCTTGACCACGACCTCTCGACCCTGGTACGTGGCCCGGTGGACCTGGCCCAGCGAGGCCGCGGCGAGGGGCTCGGCGTCGAACCGCCCGAACAGGTGCGCGACGTCGCGCCCCAGCTCCTCCTCCACCACTCGCTCCGCGACGCCCGACGGGAGCGGCGGGACCTGGTCGGTGAGCGTGCTGATGGTGGAGAGGTACGGCTCGGGCAGGATGTCCGCCCGCGTGGCGAAGACCTGGGCCAGCTTGATGAAGGTGGGCCCGAGGTCGGCCACGGTGCGGGTAAGCCGATCCGCGCGCCGCCGGTGATGATCCGCCGAGCGCCGGCGCGGCCGGCCGAAGACGAGAAACCGCCGGCGGTCCAGCAGAAAGGCCAGCACGAACGGAAACAGCCGGCCGAAGACGACCAGAGCCCGCACTAGGCGGTCAGAGCAGGAGCCATCCCGCGAGCCCGAGGAGCAGAAGGAAGCCGCACACGTCGGTGAAGGTCGTGACGAAGATGGACGAGGCGATGGCGGGGTCGATCCGGTAGCGCTCGAGCACGACCGGGATGAAGCCCCCGGCGAAGCCGGCCACCAGCAGGTTGCCCGACATCGCGAGGAAGACGACGAGGCCGAGGCGGCTCTGGCCGCCCATGATCGTGGCGACGAGACCCACGACAACGCCGATCGCGAGACCGTTCACCATGCCGACCAGGACCTCCTTGCCGACCACCCGCACGAACAGGTGGGTCGGAATGAGCCCCAGCGCGAGCCGCCGCACGGTCACCGCGAGCGCCTGGGTGCCGGCGTTGCCGCCCATCCCCGCGATGATCGGCATCCACACCGCGAGCGCCACCGTGCGCTGCACGGTGCCCTGGAAGACGTAGACGACCCCGCCGGCGAGAAACGCCGTGAGCAGGTTCAGGTAGAGCCACGGCAGGCGGCTCCGCACCGCCTCCCGCCACCCCGCCGCGAGCGCCTCGCCCGCGGAGACGCCGCCGAAGCGCAGCAGGTCCTCGGTCGACTCGTCCTCCACGACGTCGATCACGTCGTCGAACGTGATGCGGCCGAGCAGATGCCCGACCTCGTCCACGACGGCGAGGCTCGGGAGGTTGTACCTCGCGAGCAGGCGGGCCACCTCCTCCTGGTCCGCGTCCGTCCGCACGGAGACGTCGGCCGGCGCCATGAAGTCCCGCACGCGCCGATCCGGGCGGCTCACCACCAGATCCTTGAAGGGCAGGACGCCCACGAGCCGCCGCTCGGCGTCCACCACGAACACCTGGTAGAACTCGCTGACGGTCTCCGCCTGCCGTCGGATCTCGTCGAGCGCCTCGCCGACGGTGGCCGTGTCGCGCACGGTCACCACGTGCGTGGTCATCCGGCCGCCGGCGGTCTTCTCGTCGTAGCGCAGCAGTCGCTTGACGTCGGCCCGGTGTTCGAGCGTGGAGAGGATGCGCTCCTGCTCGGCCGGTGCGAGCTCGCCCAGGATGTCGGCCGCGTCGTCGTCCTCGAGCTCCTCGACGATCTCCGCCGCCTTCTCCGGCGCGAGCGCTGCGAGCGTGTCCTCGGCGTGGGCGGCCTGGGGCATCTCGATCAGGGCCTGGCTCGAGAGCTCCGGCGGCAGCGCCTGGACCACTGCCAGCCGGTCCTGCTCGCCCAGCGCCGAAAGCACGTCGGCGAGATCGGCCGGCTCGAAGTCGTGGGCGCGGCGGACGAAAACGGTGATCTCGCCCGTCCGTACCAGGTCGACCATGCGTTCGACCTTGTCGTCGGAGTGCGTCACGAACCGCTCGGCAGGAGCGTCACGGGAGAGGCCGCGCCGGAGCGGATCAGCATTCGCTCGATGCGGGTGGGGGAGGCCTGCAGCACGTCGAACTCGAGGCCGCGCACGGTGAAGCGCTCGCCCGCGTTCGGGATGCGCCCGGCCCACTCGGCCAGCAGTCCCGCCACCGTGCTGGAACGGCCCTCGGGGAGCGACACGCCGAACTGCTCCTCGATGGCCTCGGGCGAGACGTTGCCGTCGGTCTCGAAGAGCGCGGGCCCGCTGGTCGGCGAGGCGCGGACTTCGTCGTCGTGCTCGTCGAAGATCTCGCCGACCAGCTCCTCGAGCAGGTCCTCCAGCGTGGCGATCCCGAGCGTGCCGCCGAACTCGTCCAGCACCACGGCCAGGTGGCGGCGCTCGCGCTGCATGTCGAGCAGCAGGTCGCCGCAGTCTCGGCTGGCCGGCGTCACCGCCAGCGGACGCACCGGCAGCGGATCACCGGGCTGAAGGCGAAACAGGTCGAACGCGTGCAGCATCCCGATGATGTCGTCGAGTGTCTCGCGATAGACCGGGATCCGGCTGTAGCCGCTCTGGGCGAAGACCATGCGGATGTCATCGAGCGCCGCGTGCTCGTCGATGGCGACGATTTCCGTGCGCGGCGTCATCACCTCGCGCACCGGCCGCACGCTGAACGCCATGACGCCGCCCACGAGGAACAGCTCGTCGTCGGCCCGAAGACCGACCGCCGCGCCCTCGCGCCAGATCGATCGCAGATCAGTTGGCCGCGTGGCGGTCCGGGCCGGCAGCAGCAGGCCGATGACGCGGGACCAGAGGCGGAGCACCGGGATGACGCGGTCAGCCACCGTTTCCGCGCGGGGCTGGGTCAACCGTCGGGGCACGAGGTAGGCCGCGACGAGCACCAGCGGCACGCCGAGGATGGCGAGGGTGACGATCACGCGAGGCGCGCCCGAGCCCGCGAGCGCGGGCAGCGTCGCGCCGACGATCAGGACGCCGAGGGACGTCGTGGCGGACGCCGCGGTGAGATAGTTGTCGACCCTGGAGAGCCACGCGAGCGATGGGGCCGCGCCGCGGAGACGCCGACTCACGGCGCGGGTGAGCTCCGCACGGCTCACCGTGATCAGCGCCGCCCCGGCGGTCGCGCCGAACGCGGCCACCATCACGCCGACCACGATGGCCACCCAGGTCACGGCAGCACCCGGTCGGCCGCGGTGAGAGGAGCTTCCACGGGCGGCCGATACACCGCGACGCGTCGCACCCGGCGCCGGATCACCTGCTCCACGATGAGTCGATAACCGTCGAGGTCGATCACCTCGCCGGTGCGCGGCACCCGACCGAACTCTGCGAGCACCAGCCCCCCGACCGTGCTCACGTCCTCCCGGTCGAAGCTGTGACCGAGGACGCCCTCGAGCTCGGACAGCGCCACGCCGCCCTCGACGCGGAGCTGGTCCTCGGCGACCACCTGGATCGGGACGACCTCGTCGATGTCGCGCTCGTCCTGGATCTCGCCGACGATCTGCTCGAGAATGTCCTCCAGCGTGACCAGCCCGGCGGTCCCGCCGAACTCGTCCACCACCACCGCCAGATGGCTCGGACCACGCTGAAAGTCGCGGAGCTGCCGGTCCAGCGGCTTGCCCTCGGGCACGAACGCCGCGGGGCGAATGAGCGTCTGCCACGGCGTCTCATTTTCCGGGCGCGCGGCCAGGATGTCCTTCGCGTAGATGACGCCGGCCACCGCGTCCGGGTGCCCGTCGTAGACGAGGAGGCGCGCGTGCTCCGAGCTCCGGAGCGTGTCGGTCACTTCCTCGCGATCGGCCGACGAATCGACGGCGATGACGTCGATCCGCGGCGTCATCACCTCCGCCACCGTGGTGTCGGACAGGGAGAAGACGCCGAGAAGCATGTCGCGCTCGGCGGCGCCGGCGTGATGGGCCGCCTGGCTCGGCGCGGCCATGCGCGCTCGGGTGTCGGCCCAGGCCGCGAGCCTGAGGAGCGGCCGGAACGGCGCCATCGTCGCCGCGGCGGCGCGCCTCGCGGGCGCCGTGAGCTCGGGCGCCACGGCCGCGAGGAGTCGCGGGAGCAAGTCGCCCAAGACCCACACCAACCCGACCGCGAGCGTCAGGCGGACGAGGCCGGCCGCGGGCGGCCGCGCCCACCAGGCTACCGCGCCGCCCGCCGCGGCGCCGGCGAGCACGAGGAGCGCCAGGTGCGCCACATGCAGATTGCGAGAGAGCGTCCCTGCCCCGGTCTCGGTGGAGAACTCCCCGCCGAGCGCCCGCGGCAGGTCCGCGTCCGACTCCGCCGCGAGCGCGAGCCATGCCGCCCAGAGCGTGAGCCCCGCCGCGACCAGCGGGGCGATGAAAAGCTGCAGCATGGCCATCATGCGAGCGCGTCCACGTACCGCTCCTGCCGCCGCCACATGGGCGAGGTGGTGCGGCGCTCGCCCTCGGGATGGTCGCGGCCGAGGGCGTGCAGCGTGCCGTGCACGACGAGGCGAATCAGCTCCTCGCGCAGCGGAATGCGGCGGGTCCGCGCCTCACGTCGGGCGACCCATGCGCAGACGTAGACGTCGCCCACGGTGGCGCCCGACGGGTCGGTCAGGGCGAAGCTGAGGACGTCGGTCGGCCGATCGTGCCCGGTGTGGCTGGCATTCAGCCGCCGCATGGCGTCGCGGCCGAGAAAGGTGATCGAGACCAGGGCGCGGCGACGCTCTCCCGCGAGCACGGTCTCGACCACCCGGCGCACCAGCGTCCCCGGGAGGGGCATGCGACGTCCGCTCACGGCGACGTCACTGCCGCTCGGCGGTCTGGAATTCCGACGTGATGCCGCCGCTGGCACGGGGATACCCGATGCGCTTGTGGTAGGTGCCCGACATCACGCGGGCGAATTCGCGCTTCACCCGGTCGATGTCGCGCAGGGTGAGCGGCGCGTCCTCGAGCTGTCCCGAGGCGAGCTTCTGCTGCACCAGGAGATCGATCGCCTCGCGCACCTTGTCGGGCGTGGGATCGGGCAGCACGCGGATGGCGGCCTCGGCGGAGTCCGCGAGCATGGCGACCGCCGTCTCGGCGCGCTGCGGGCGCGGACCGGGATAGCGGTAGTCGGATGGGTTGGGCAAGCCGTTCGGCGAGGCCCGCCGGGCGCGCACGAGGAAGTAGCTGATCTCCGTGGTCCCGTGATGCTCCGGAATGAACGACCGTACGATGGGCGGGAGGCCCGCCGTTTCGGCCAGGGCGATGCCGTCGAGCACGTGCTGCCGGATGATGCGCGCGGATTCGGCGGGAGGGAGCTGATCGTGCGGATTCGGTCCCCCGCCCTGGTTCTCGACGAAGAACCCGGGCGCCGTCAGCTTGCCGATGTCATGGTAATAGCAGCCGACGCGCGCGAGCAGCCCGTTCGCTCCGATGATGTTGCAGGCGGACTCGCAGAGGTTGGCCATCGCCAGACTGTGCGCCCACGTGCCCGGCGCTTCGAGCGCGAGGCGGCGGAGGAGCGGCCGGCCCAGGTCGGAAAGCTCGAGCAGCGTGAGATCCGTCGTGATGCGGGTCGCCGACTCGGCGAGAGGCGTGACGAGCATCGCGAGCGCGGCGCTCGCCAGCGCCATGAGCACACCCAGGAACGCGCTCGCCACGATGGTGATCGTCCCCCATCCCTGCATGAGGCCGATGGTCAGCGAGGCCAGCATGCTCGCGCCCGCCACCACCGCGACCGTGACGTAGAGATGCCGCCGGCGCCGGACCGCCCGGATGCCGATGGCCCCCGCGACGCCGCCCATGAGGCCGAAGAAGAGAATGCCGGTCTCGCGCAGCTCCCACTGGCCATCCAGAAGCACCGCGAGTGTCAGCGCCGCGAATACCCCGATGCGGCCGTTGTAGAGGAGGGTCACCAGGATCGCGGCGAACGGGATGGGAACCATCTCCGGCCGGATCGGCAGCAGCTGCGTCGTCCCCGCGGTGATCAACACGACCAGCGTGAGGAGGCCGCCGAAGAAGGCCATCTCGCGGACTTCCGCGTACGTCTCGGGCCGGTAGAACACCAACAGCAGCCAGAAGGCGCTCAGCACGAGGGCGTTGTACAGGAACCCGCCGACGGCACCCTGAGTCCAGAATTCCTGGGAGCCGCGCCGCTCGAGCTCCTGGTGCAGCGCGATGAGCTTGGCCCGCTGCTCCTCGCTCACGGCCTGGCCCGAGGACACGATCCGCTCGCCCGAGCGGACGCCGAAGCGCACCGGGTCGATGCTCGCCCGCAGCTGCTCGCGGCGCGCGCTCGTGAGCAACGGGTCGGGCACGATGGTCGGGTGGTAGAACGCGCCCACCAGGCGCCGGAGGGTCCGCTGGCCCACGGGATCCTCGACGACGATGCCGGCGACCTCGGCCTGCTCCATGAGATCGGCGAACGTGAGGATCGAGTCGCGCGCCACCACGCGCTCCGCGTCGTTGCGGCGCAGGGTGATCTGCCGGCTCGCCTCGCCGCGAATCACGCCCGCGTCGGCGACGCCGTGCGACAGCGACTCGCCCAGGAAGTGCGTCACGAGCTCGCGCATGGCCCGGCGATTGGCCGAATCCGCGAGGAACCGGGTCTCCTCCGGACCGAGATGGGCCTGCGTCGCGGCCACGGCACGCATGAGCTCGGGGTTCTGAGTGCCGGCACGGTCGAGGTCGGCGAAGAAATCCCGCGTGGCGGCAATGGCTGAGTCGTACGCGGTGGGGCTGAAGCGATACACCGGCTGCGCCGTCATCGCGCGAGCCTCGCCCTCCCGGGCCAGCTCGTCGGTGGACTTGCGCACCTGATACGGGAACGGTGCCACGACGGTGCGCTCGGCACGCTGACCGACGTCGGGAACGCGGGACAGGACGGCGGCCGGCGGCGGGAACAGCGCGTACGTGACCAGGGCCGTCGCGAGCAGCGGCAGCCACCGGATGGCATGGTAGCGGATCCGGTCGGACAGCGTTTCCCCAGTGGGGCCGTGAAACGCCTCCCGGCGGGCCATCAACCGATCTGATCCTCCGCATAGGCCTTGATGATCTCGCGCACGAGGCGGTGCCGCACCACGTCGGCCTCGTGCAGGTAGCAGAAGGCGATTCCTTCGATGCCCGGCAGCACCCGCTCCACCTGCACCAGGCCCGAGTCCTCGCGCTTGGGCAGATCGATCTGCGTCTTGTCGCCGGTCACGACGGTCTTGCTGTTCACGCCGAGCCGGGTGAGGAACATCTTCATCTGCGCGCCGGTGGCGTTCTGCGCCTCGTCGAGAATGATGAAGGCGTCGGCGAGCGTGCGGCCGCGCATGTACGCCAACGGTGCGATCTCGATGGTTCGCGTCTCGAGCGCCCGCTGCACCCGGTCATGCGGCATCATGTCTTCCAGCGCGTCGTACAGGGGCCGCAGGTAGGGATCCACCTTGGCCTGCAGATCTCCCGGCAGGAAGCCGAGCGATTCGCCGGCCTCGACCGCGGGCCGGGCCAGGATGATCCGCTTCACGCGCTTCCGCGCGAGGGCCTCGATCGCCTTGGCGACGGCAAGGTACGTCTTGCCCGTGCCCGCTGGGCCGATCCCGACCACGATGTCGTGATTGCTGATCGCCTGCAGGTAGTCGCGCTGGCCCTGCGTCTTCGGCACGATGGCCCGGCGAAGGCCCGGCAGCACGATCTTCCCGTCGCTGGGCTGGGCCGGGAGCTCGCCCGGAGGTCCCTCCGCCGCGAGGCGGGCGACGTCGTCGGGCGACACCGGCTCGCCCATCCGGGCGAGGTCCAGCAACCCTTGCACGACGGGCGTGGCCCGCTCCAGCTGCTCGGTCGTGCCGGTCAGGGTGACGGCATCCCCGCGGAACGACACGCGGACCCCGAGGCTCCGTTGGAGCTCGAGCAGGTTCGCGTCGTTGACGCCCGCGAAGAGGAGCGGATCGGCGCCTTCGGCCGATAGGCGATGGTGACTGTCGTCTGCCATGGGCTACTCGTCCGCGGGCCTCAGGTGAAGGGCGCGCAGATCGTTCGGGTCGACGGACGTCGGGGCGCCCTCGAAGAGGGCGCGGGCGGCCGTGGTCTTGGGAAAGGCGATGACGTCGCGCAGCGACGTCGCGCCCGCCAGCAGCATCGTGATCCGGTCGAAGCCGAGCGCGAAGCCTCCGTGCGGCGGCGCGCCGGCGGCGAGGCCGTCGAGCAGGAAGCCGAAGCGACGCCGGATTTCCGCCTCGGTGATGCCGAGCAGCTCGAAGATCCGGCGCTGAACCGTTGGATCCGTGATCCGGATGGATCCGCTGCCGAGCTCGTTCCCGTTGTACACGGCGTCGTAGTGGAGCGCGCGCACGCGGCTGGGCTCCGTGTCCAGCTTGTCGAAGTCCGCCGGATGCGGCGCCGTGAACGGGTGGTGCGCCGGTACGTGCTGGTTCGTCTCCGGATCGAGCTCGAAGAGCGGGAAGTCCACGATCCAGGCAAATGCGTGGTCGGTGCTCGGCCGCACCTCCGGCCGTCGCGTGAGCGCCGCCCGCACCGCGTGCAGCGCGGGGGACGTGACCGCGTCCGCGCCGGCGACGGCGAGGAGCAGGTCTCCCTCCGCACCGCCCACCGCCGCGAGCAGCTCCTGCCCGACCGCCTTGACCCCCTGGCCCTCCCATCCGGCGCCGGCACGCCGCGCCCAGATGAGCCCGCCGGCCTTGGCATCCTTGACCGCCGCTCCTAGCGCGTCGAGCTCCTTCCGGGTAAGCGCGGCGCCGCCCGGCAGAACGAGCCCGCGGAGACGTCCGCCCTTGGCCCGCGCGTCGGCCAGGAACGGCGCCGCATCCGAGCCAAGGAGCGCGCTCAGATCGCGGAGCTCGAGACCGTACCGCAGGTCGGGCTTGTCGATCCCGTAGCGATCCATCGCGTCGCGCCAGGCAAGCCGCGGGAAGGGCCTCGGAATCTCGACCCCACCCTCCGCCCACAGATCCACCAGGATCCGCTCGACGACGTGCTGGATGTCCTCGGCGGCGACGAAGGACGCCTCGAGGTCGATCTGCGTGAACTCCGGCTGCCGGTCCGCCCGGAGATCCTCGTCGCGGAAGCAGCGCGCGATCTGGAAGTAGCGGTCGTAGCCGGCCACCATGAGCAGCTGCTTGTAGATCTGCGGCGACTGCGGCAATGCGTAGAACTCGCCGGGGTGAATGCGGCTCGGCACGAGGTAATCGCGCGCGCCCTCGGGCGTGGGCTTCGTGAGGATCGGCGTCTCGATCTCGAGAAAGTCCAGCTCGGTGAGGGTCCGGCGGGCTACCTGCAGCAGCCGGTGGCGGAGGATGAGATTCCGCTGCAGCTCGGGGCGCCGGAGGTCGAGCACCCGGTGCTTGAGGCGGAGCTCCTCGGCGGCCAGCTCCTCCTTCTCCTTCCGGGCCACGGGAATCGCCGGCGTCTGCGCCGGTCCCACGATCTCGAGATCGGTGACGTGCACCTCGACCTCGCGCGAGGCGAGCTCGACGTCTCTCGCTGCCTCCGGCCGCAGGGCGACGGTCCCTCGCACGAGGACGACTGTCTCCGCTCCCGCCGACGCCGCACGCGCCATGACCTCGCTTGGCGTCCAGTCCGGATTGCAGGAGAGCTGCACCAGCCCCGCGCGGTCGCGCAGGTCGATGAAGACGAGTCCGCCCAGGTCCCGACGCCGGTGGACCCACCCGCCCAGCCGCACCTGCTGGCCCACATGGGCGCGGGTGAGCTCGCCGGCACTGTGGGTCCGGAGAGCCGTAGCGCTCACGCTACCGGCCAATGGACGCGGAAAGGAGATGTGGTCAACGCGCTTCGGCGTCGAGGATGACGTTGTAGAACGCATCGGCGGTGGTGGCCTCGACCAGTTGCTGGCGCACCGTATCTCGGCGGACCAGGCGGGCGATTCGACTCAGGATCTTGACGTGCAGCCCGGCGGATGCCTCGGGGCCGACGATGAGGAAGAACAGCCGCACCGGCTCCCCGTCGATCGCGTCGAACGGCACGGGCGCGGGACTCACCCCGGCCACCATGGTGAGCTCGCGGACCGCGGCGCACCGACCGTGCGGAATGGCGACGCCGAAGCCTATACCGGTGCTCTGGACGGACTCGCGCTCGAGCACCGCGTCCAGCACCTCGTCATACCCGGCGCCCGCCAGCTCGGCGAGCTTGCGCGTGAGCGTTGCGATGGCTGTCTGCCTGTCATCGGCCAGCAGCGGCACCACCACCCGGTCCGGCGAGAGCAACTCGGTCAGGAGCACAGCACGGCTAGGCGGTGCATTGGACAAACGTAACCGGCGGCCAGAGGGGGAGCAATGCGAGGAATGAACGGGAGTTAGGCTCCTTGCGCAGGGGTGTCCACGGGGATCCCGCGGGGTGGTTCTCCGGCGGGGCGCCGGGCCCGCTCGGCCTTGGCGTCCCGGTTCGGACGGAGCCACACGTCGGCCGGCTATGATGTTAGTTTTCAACACGATGAGCATCGCCTCTCAGCCATCTTCTCCGGCGCCAGATCTCCTCGACCGGCCGCCGGCCGCCGCCCGCGGGGACCTGGCCGCCTGGGTCCGAGGCAAGGGCCTGCCGGCCTACCGGGTGAGCCAGATCTTCCGCCGTCTGTGGCAGGCGCCGGTCAGTACGTGGCGTGAGGCCACCGACCTGCCCCTCGCGCTTCGCGACGAACTGGAGCGTGCCTTTCCGCTGGGCCGACTGACCGCGGAGGTGGAGCAGCTCTCGGAGGACGGCACCCGAAAGTTCCTCTGGCGGCTCGCGGACGGCGAGGCGATCGAATCGGTGCTCATTCCCTCAGGATCGCGACGGACGCTTTGCATCTCGTCACAGGCGGGCTGCGCGCTGCGCTGCTCGTTCTGCGCGACGGGTCGGATGGGCTTTCGGCGCAACCTCTCCGCGTTCGAGATCGTGGGACAGGTGCGCGAGATCGTGCTCAGGAATCCGGACGACGTGCCGACCAATGTCGTCTTCATGGGCATGGGCGAGCCCCTGCTCAACTGGCCCGCGGTGGACACGGCGCTCACGATCCTCAACTCTCCCGACGGCCTCGGGATCGGTGCTCGCCACATCACGGTCTCGACCGTGGGGATCCTGCCGGGGCTCGAGGCCTTCGCCCGGCGTCCCGAGCAGTTCCGCCTCGCCATCTCGCTGCATGCGACCACGTCGCCGCAGCGGCTGGGCATCATGCCGATCGAGAAGAAATACGACCTCGCGGCCGTGCTCCGCGCCGCGGGGGCGTTCAGGAAGCGGGTGACCTTCGAATACGTGATGATCGGCGGGGTCAACGATCGCGACGCCGATGCCGACCGGCTCGCCAAGCTCGCCCGGGGCCTCGGAGCGCTGGTTAACATCCTTCCGCTCCATCCTGGCGGCGCACCGGACCTGACGCCCACGGGCCCCGACCGCATCCGCGCCTTCGCGGGCCGCCTGCGCAACCAAGGCGTCGAGGCCACGGTGCGAAGGAGTCGCGGGCTCGACATCGATGCCGCGTGCGGGCAGCTCCGGGTGGCGACGGAGCGGAAGCGCCAAGCGGCGGCCGGGGTCGGTCAGCCCGAGTAGACGCGTGCCGAGCGTCGCCGGGAAGTGAGCCCGGCCGAGCGAAGCGAAGGGGCCATGCGTCGCACGCATGGCCCCTTCTCGTTGAGGCTGGCCCCAGCGGTTCCGCCGTCTTACCCTGTCGCCCCGAACCCCGCCGCGATGCAGTTGATGGACAGGAGTAGCGCCGAGAGCAGTTCCTCCTGGGACGTGTCCCCGCCCGTTTCCCGGAAGCGCCGGAGCAGCTCGATCTGCTGCCGGGAGATCTGGTTCAGGGTCGGGAGACGTCGGGCCAGCTTGCGACGGAAGCGGGGAAACCGGTGCGCCAGCTCCGGACCGCCGCTGATCCGAAGCACCGCCTCGACGGTCCGATGGTACTCCTCCTCGATCATCGGGAAGATCGCGTCGCGCGCGCGCTCGTCCGGCACCAGCGCGGCGTACTCCCTGGCTGTTTCGAGATCCACGTAGCACAGCGTCTTCTCGACCTCATCCGCGATCAAACGAAACAGCCGCGACTCGGTGGACATGCGCTGGATCAGCGCGGCGCCCCGTTGCCCGCGCACCTGCAGAAACGTGAGGATGCCGCTCCCGACCCCGTACCATCCCGGCACGAAGTGGCGATTCTGGGACCAGGCGAACACCCAGGGGATCGCGCGGAGATCACCCAGGGAGCGCGCGCCGAAGCGCCTCGCGGGGCGTGAGCCGAGATTGAGGAGCGAGATCTCTTCGAGCGGGCTCGCCGACTGGTAATACGGCAGGAGATCGGGGTGGTCCACCAGGCGCCGATACGCCGCCTGAGCCGCGCCGCTCAAGGCCTCCATCGCCTCGTCGAATTCCGCCGTGGGGGCGAGGGCCTCTTCCCGCTCGGACTTGAGCGAATGTTCGACGACGCTCGAGGCCAACAGCTCGATCTGATACTGGGCGGTGCCGCGGTTGGCGTACTTGAACGAGACCACCTCGCCCTGCTCGGTGATCCGCATGCGTCCCCGGATCGAGCCCGCAGGCTGGGCCGCGATCGCGCGCCCCGTCGGCGCGCCGCCGCGACTCACCGAGCCGCCCCGCCCGTGGAAGAAGGCGATCGGCACGCCGCACTCCTTCCCGACCCGGGTCAGCTTGGTCTGCGCCTTGTACAGCTCCCAGTTCGAGGTGAGGAACCCGCCGTCCTTGTTCGAGTCGGAGTAGCCGATCATCACCTCTTGCACGCCGCCCTGGGCCCGCACGCTCCGCTTGACCAATGGCACCGTCAGCAGGTCTCGCATGATGGTCGGAGCGCGCTGCAGATCGTCGATCGTCTCGAACAGGGGCACGATGGGCAGGGTGCAGCTCTCCACGCCGGGCGCGTCGGCGAACAACCCACTGACCTTCGCCAGCAGGTACGCGCCGAGCACGTCGCTCACGCTCTGTGTCATGCTGAGCACGAAGGCGCCGAAGGCCTCACGGTCGATCTCGTCGCGGAGCCGTCGCACGAGCTGAAACATGCCTAGCGTCTCCGCGGTCGCTTCGGGGAGCGCCGGCGCGAGAGCGCCGGGAGCCAGCGGACGCGCCAGCTCCGCGGCGACCCAGGCCCGCCACGCCTCGGAGCCGGCCTCGGGCGGGTCGCCGCCGTTAGCGAGCCGCCAGAGATCGCGCAGGGCGGCGCCCAGCTTGGTTGTGTTCTCGCGCACGTCGAGCCGCACGGTGCTGAACCGGAACGACTCCACTTCGCGTCGCACCGGCGTGAGCAGCGCCCGTGCGATCTCGGGCCGGCCGGCAAGGCCCAGCTCGTCCTCGAGCAGCTTGAGGTCCGCGAGCAAGGCGTCTGCCGTGGCGTAGCCGGCCGGGTCGGGCTTGGTGGAGCCCTGCTCCGTCCGCTCGATCATGACCTGGATCCGGCCCAGCATGCAGCCCAGGTACTGCCGGAAGACCTCCCCGGGATTCCGCGCCGCGACCTCCTCCGCGCGCCCGGTCTCGGCCAGCTCCTTCTCGAGAGCCCGCCGAAACCGGTCGGAGATCGGGACGGCCTTCTCCGTGATGCTGAGCGCGCGCACCAGCTCATCGATCCGACGCCGGTATCGCCGGAGCGACGTGAGCCGGTTCTCGAGCAGAGTGCTCTGCGTGACGTCGTTGGTGACGAAGGGATTGCCGTCGCGGTCGCCGCCGATCCAGGAGCCGAACTGGAAGAACGGCGGGACCACCCAGCGCTCGTCGGGATAGTGCTGGGCCAGCGTGCGCTCGACCTTGTCGAGCAGGTCCGGCACCGCCTCGAACAACGTCTCGTTGAAGAAGTGCAGGCCCCAGAACACTTCCTGCGGCACGGTCGGCTTCGAGAGGCGCAGCTCTCCCGTGAGCCACAGCAGCTCGATTTCGTTCCGGAGCCCGTCGATCAGCGATTGGCGCTCGCGCGGCGTCCAGCGCGGGGACTCGAGATCCACGAGGCGGCGGTAGATGCGCCGGTGCTTCTCCAGGACGGTGACGCGCTTGGCTTCGGTGGGATGCGCGGTGATGACCGGCCGGACCCGGAGCCGTTCGAGCAGCCCTCGAATGTCGGCCGCCGGCACCTTGGCCTCGACCGCGGACGAGAAGACCTGCGCAAACGTCCCGCGGACCAGCTCGTAGCCGCGCTCGGCCTCGGTCTGCCGGCGGCGCCGCATGGCCGCGTTCTGCTCGGCGATGCTCAGGAGCTGGAACCAGATTCCCTGCACCTGGAGCGTCCGGGCCAGCAGCTCGGCGCTCAGCTCGTGTGGCGCCTTCTGACCCCGCAGCACCGGCTCGACGTCGGGCGCGCGCTGCCGGACCAGTCGCAGCATCAAATCGCTCAGGAGGTCAACGACCCCGTTGGCATAGTGCGCGGCGCTCGCCGCTACCGGGTCGGGCGACTCGGGCAGCTCGATCCCGGCGACGAACGGCTCGAGCACCACCGGGGTCACACGACGCGATCGCGGAGGGGCTTGCCGCTGAAGAAGAGCTGGAGGTTCTCGACGGCGCGCATGCCCATCGCCACGCGCGTTTCGGTGGTGGCGCTGCCGAGGTGGGGGAGGAGCACGACGTTGTCCATGGTCGTGAGCGCCTGCGTCACCTGCGGCTCGCGTTCGTACACGTCGAGGCCCGCGCCCGCGATCCGCTTCGACGCGAGCGCTTCGACCAGGGCGGCCTCGTCCACCACGTCGCCGCGGGCGGTGTTCACGAGGAACGCGTGCGGCTGCATGCGGGCAAGTCGATCCCGGTTCATCAGGTGCCGCGTCTCCGGTAGCGCCGGGCAATGGAGCGAGACGAAGTCCGCCTCGCGCAGCACGTCGTCCAGCGTCTCGCGCGGCTCGGCGCCGAGGGCGCTGGCCACGTCGGCCGGCGGCGGAAACGGATCGTGATAGATCACTTTCATTTTGAAGCCGTGGTGGGCGCGCTGCGCCACCGCGCGCGCGATCCGCCCCATGCCGACGAGGCCCAGCGTCTTCCCGGTCACCTGGGTCCCGAGCATGTGGGTCGGACGCCAGCCGGTCCACTGCCCGCCCCGCAGGTGGCGCTCGCCTTCCCCCGTGCGGCGCGCCACCATGAGCAGAAGGGTCATGGCGAGGTCCGCCGTGGCATCCGTCAGGACGTCGGGCGTATTCGAGACGGCGACGCCTCGGGCCTTCGCGGCCTCGACGTCGATGTTGTTGAAGCCCACGCCGAAGTTGGCCACCAGCTTGGCGCGCCGCGGCTCCACGGCGAGCACCTCTTCGGTCACCTTGTCCGTCACCGTGGTGAGCAGGGCGTCGGCGGTGGCGAGCGCGTCGCGGAGGCCGTCGGACGAGAGCGGGCGGTCGTCCTCGTTGAGCCGCGCGTCGAACTCGCGCGTGAGCGCCTGGTGCACCGGCTCCGGCAGCCGGCGGGTCACGACGATCACCGGCCGCCCGCTCACGTCGCGACCGCCACGCGCTTGGACAGCCCGCCCAGCACCGTCGCGGTCGTGGCGCCGAGGTCGGCCGGGCTGTGGACCACCGTGAGCCCCGCCTCCTTCATGATCTCCACCTTCTCGGCCGCGCTCTCCCCGAAGGCGCGGATGATGGCGCCCGCGTGTCCCATGCGGCGGCCCTTCGGCGCGGTCAGGCCGGCCACGTACCCGATGACCGGCTTCTTCATGTTCGCCTTCGCGAACCGGGCTGCCTCCGCCTCCTGGGGGCCGCCGATCTCCCCGATCATCATGACGGCCTCGGTCTCGGGATCCTCCTCGAAGCGCTGCAGGATGTCCACGAACGAGCTGCCGTTGATCGGATCGCCGCCGATGCCGACGCTGGTCGAGATGCCGATACCGACCGCCTTCATCTGCGACGCGGCCTCGTAGCCCAGCGTGCCGGATCGCGTCACCAGACCCACCGTGCCGCGCTTGTAGATGTGGCCCGGCATGATGCCGAGCATGGCCTTGCCCGGACTGATGATGCCGGCGCAGTTGGGGCCGATCGCCGTCGAGCGCCTCTCCTTGGGATATCGCCACAGATACCGCTTCACCATCATCATGTCCTGCGCCGGGATCCCGTCGGTGATGGCGCAGATCAGCCGGACGCCGGCGTCGGCCGCTTCCATGATCGAGTCCGCGCAGAACGCGGCCGGTACGAAGATGATGGTCGCCTCGGCGCCGGCCTCGCGGACCGCTTCCTTGACGGTGTTGAAGACCGGCCGGTCGAGGTGCCGCTTGCCGCCCTTCCCTGGCGTGACGCCGCCCACCAGGTTGGTGCCGTACGCGGCCATCTCCTTGCCGTGGAAGGAGCCCTTGTCGCCCGTGAAGCCCTGGATGATCACGCGCGTCCGTTCGTCGATCAGGATGCTCATGGCTTTCCGTTTCCGGCCGTGCTGCCCGAGGCCTTGAGGGCGGCGACGACCTTCTCGGCCGCCTCGGTAAGGGTATCCGCGGTGACCAGGTCGAGGCCGCTGTCCTTCAGGATCTTGCGGCCCTCCTCGACGTTCGTGCCCGCGAGCCGCACCACCAGGGGCACGGCGGGCTTGAGCTCCTTCACGGCATAGACCACGCCCTGGGCCACCCAGTCGCAGCGGTTGATCCCGGCGAAGATGTTCACGAGGATCGCCTTGACCTTCGGATCCGCGAGCACCAGACGAAAGGCATTGCACACCTTCTCCGGCGAGGCGCCGCCGCCTACGTCGAGGAAGTTGGCCGGCGAGCTGCCGGCGTGCTTGATCAGGTCCATCGTGCCCATCGCGAGGCCCGCGCCGTTCACGATGCAGCCGATCTCGCCGTCGAGCGCGACGTAATTGATCCCGTACTCGGCGGCCTGGGACTCCCGCGGATCCTCCTCGGCGTAGTCGCGCAGCTCGCTCACGTTCGGCCGCCGGAACAGCGCGTTGTCGTCGAACGTCATCTTGCAGTCGAGCGCGAAGAGCTGGCCGTCCGTCGTGGCCACGAGCGGGTTGATCTCCACCATGGTCGCGTCGAGGTCGCGGAACGCCCGGTAGCAGCCGAGCAAGGTGGTCACGGCGCGGGTCACCTGGGCGGAATCGAGGCCGAGGGCGAAGGCGATCTCCCGCGCCTGGAAGGCGGTGAGGCCCACCGCAGGCTCGACCACCGAGCGGATGATCGCGTCCGGCGAGCGCTCGGAGATCTCCTCGATCTCCATCCCGCCCTGCGCCGAGGCGACGATCATCACCCGCTCGCTCTTCCGGTCCAGCACGAACCCCAGATAGATCTCGCGGTCGATCGGCACCGCCGCCTCGACGTAGAGACGGTGGACCGTGCGACCCTCGGGACCGGTCTGGTGGGTCACCAGTCGCTTGCCGAGCAGGCCCTTCGCGGCCTGCCGGACCTCGTCCTCGTTGGAGCAGAGCTTGATCCCGCCCGCCTTGCCGCGGGCGCCCGAATGGATCTGCGCCTTCACGGCCCAGCGAGTGCCGCCGATCTCCGACGCGCGGTAGACCGCCTGTTCCGGACTGTAGGCCACCCCGCCACGCGGGATGGCCACGCCGAAACCTGCGAGCAGCTCCTTGGCCTGGTATTCGTGGATGTCCATGGTGGCGATCTCGAGTCGTGGGTCGGAGTCGCGGTCAGGCCTTCTCGATGGCCTCGTGCATGTGAACGATGTTCTGCGCCATCCGCGCGGAGGCGGCGTCGATCATCCGCCCGTCGAGCTGCGCCGCGCCGCGCCCGTCCCGCGCGGCCTCGTCGAGCGCGACCAGGATGCGTTTCGCCCGATCCACCTCGGCCGGCGGAGGGCTGAACACCTCGTTGGCCAGCGCGATCTGCGAGGGATGGATGGCCCACTTTCCCTCGATGCCGAGCGCCGCGGCGCGCTTCGCGGCGAGCCGATAGCCATCCGGATCCTTGAAGTCGCCGAAGGGCCCGTCAATGGGGCGAAGGCCGTAGGCGCGGCAGGCGACGATCATCCGCGAGAGCGCGGCGTGCCACTGATCACCCGGGTAGTCGGGGTTGAGGCCGCCGATCACCACGGTGCGCGCGCGACAGCTCGCCGAGTAGTCGGCGACCCCGAAGTGCATGGCCTCGAGCCGCCGGCTGGACTGCGCGATCGCCTCGACGTTGGCCATGCCGAGCGCGGTCTCGATCAACACGTCGATGCCGATGCGGTGGGGGATGCCCTTCGCCTGCTCGATCTGCGTCAGCAGCGCGTCCACGAGGTAGACGTCCGCGGGAACGCCCACCTTGGGAATCAGGATCGTGTCGAGCCGATGGCCGGCCTGCTCCACGACGTCCACCACGTCGCGATACATGTAGTGGGTGTCGATGCCGTTGATCCGCACCGAGATCGTCTTGCCGCGACCGCGCCACTCGTGCTCCTGCAGCGCGCGGATCACGTTGGTCCGCGCGGACTCCTTGTCCCCCGGCGCCACCGCGTCCTCGAGATCGAGGAAGATGTAGTCGGCGGCGCTGTCGAGCGCCTTCGCGAACATGCCCGGACTCGATCCGGGCACGGCCAGCTCGCTGCGCTGCAGCCGCTGACGGGCGGGCTCGACGCGGGTGTGGCTCATCGAGCGACGCCGGCGGTCGCCTTCTCCTTCGCCGTCGGGGCCGCGGGCTGGGCATCGGGGGCGCGCGGCGGAAGCTCCCGCTGCTCGAGCGGCTTCGCCGTGCCGCGCCAGTATTCCTCGGCCGCGGCCACCCCGCTCCCGGGCGTCACCTTGATGCCCACGTCGCGCATCGCCATCTCCGCGCCGGCGAGGCCGCCGAGGAGCATGCACTCGTTCAAATCGCCGAGGTGGCCGATGCGGAAGAGCCGCCCCGCCATCCGCGCGAGACCCGCGCCGAGCGCCAGATTGTAGCGGCGGTAGGCCACGTCGATGACCTCGGCGCCGTTGATGCCGGGCGGCACCATGATCGCGCTCACCGTGTCCGAGTGCCACCGCGGCTCGCGGGCGCAGAGCTCGAGCCCCCAGGCCTTCACGGCGGCACGGGTGCCCTCGGCGAGCCGGTGATGCCGGGCGAAGACGTTCTCGAGCCCTTCCTCGAACAGGACCGCGAGCGACTCGCGGAGGCCGTACAGCATCGGAAGCGACGGCGTGTACGGGAAGTACCCCGTCGCGTTCGCCTTCTTCATGTCGCCGAAATCGAAGAAGACCCGCGGCAGCCTGGCCTTCTCGTACTGCGCCGCAGCCTTCTGGCTCACGCACACGATGCCGAGGCCGGCCGGAAGCATTAGGCCCTTCTGGGAACCGGTGACGGCGCAGTCGACGCCCCACTCGTCCATCCGGAAGTCGATGCTCGCGATCGAGCTCACGCCGTCCACCATGAGGAGCGCGGGATGCTTCGCGTCGTCGAGCGCCTTGCGCATCCCGGCCACGTCGCTGGTGACTCCGGTGGCCGTCTCGTTGTGGGTGAACAGTACGGCCTTGATCTCGTGGTTCTTGTCGGCGGCGAGCGCCTCGTGATACCGCTCGACCGGGGCGCCCTCGCCCCACTCGGTGTCGAGCACGTCCACCTTGAGGCCCAGCCGCTGGGCCATGTCGATCCAGAGGTGGCTGAACATGCCGAACCGGGCCGCGAGGACGCGGTCGCCGGGGCTCAGCGTGTTCGACAGCGACGCCTCCCACGCGCCCGTGCCGCTGGCGGGGAAAATGTAGGGCTGCCCCGTCGACGTCTTGAAGATCTTCTTCAGGTTCTCGAGCACCGGGGCGGCGAGCTTGGGGAAGTCGGACGACCGGTGGTCCTCCATCGCGACATGCATGGCGCGGAGGATACGGTCGGGCGTGTTCGTAGGCCCCGGAACGAGGAGGAAGTTGCGGCCGGCCATGCGCGAGCCCTCAGGAGGAAGGAAGCCCCGGCGGAGGCGCGACGCCCCCGCCTGATCAGAGTACATTAGCAGGCGCTGAAGCTCATACTGCCCGCTGAATTTTTATGCGTCAGCCCATGTATAGCACTTTGTGCTTTTTTTCACAAGGCTGCGATCTTGCCCGCGTCCGCCGCTCGTTCCCACTCGGATTTGTCCCCACGGGAGCTCCTCACCGAGCTCTACACGGTTGCCACCCGGGCGGTTGATCCCGGCCCGGCGCTCTCGGCGAGGCTGAGCCTCCTCGACCGCACCCCTGCCTCCCCCTGGATCTTCGCGCTCGGGAAGGCGGCTGGCCCGATGGCCCGCGCCGCCGTCGAGACCCTCGGCGCGTGGGGTCAGGAGCCGGCAGGCGGACTCCTCGTCGCCCCCGCGGCGGAGGCAACACCGCATCCCGGCATCCGCACGATCCGCGGGGATCATCCCGAGCCCGGGCCGGGCTCGCTCGCCGCGGCGGAAGCATTGGCGCAGGCGACCAGTCGGGTCGGGTCGCCGGACGAGGTCTGGGTGCTGCTCTCCGGCGGCGCCTCGAGCCTGCTCGCGGCGCCGGTCCCCGGACTCGCGCCGGCGGAGCTGACCGCGTTGTACGGTCTCCTCCTCGGATCCGGCCTCGATATCACCGCCATGAACCGGATCCGCAAGCGCTTTTCGCGCTGGGGCGGCGGACGGCTCGCCGCGGCGCTCGCGCCGGCGCGGGTACGGGTGTTCGTCGTCTCCGACGTCATCGGCGACGACCTCGCTTCGATCGGCTCCGGCCCCTGCGTCCCCGACCCCACCACCGCGGCGGAAGTCCACCGCCAACTCGAGCAGGCCGGGCTCTGGACCCGTATTCCGGCGGCCGCCCAACGGCTCCTGCTGGCGTCGGAATCGGGGGAAACAGCCGAAACGCCAAAGCCCGGAGATCAGGCCTTCGCGCGCGTGACCCTCGAAGTGATCGCCAGTAACAGACTGGCCGTCGAAGCTGCGGCCAGACGGGCGGCTGAGTTGGGCCTCGCGCCCGAGGTGGCTGAGACGCCGCTCGCCGGGGAGGCATGGGCGACAGGCGCGAGTGTAGCCGCTCTTCTGCTACAACATTGCGGTCCCCGGAACATCCCGCAACCAGTCGCGCCGAGCCGCTGCTTCATCTGGGGCGGTGAGACGACCGTGACCTTGGGCGACGCTTCTCCTGGACTCGGCGGGCGGTGCCAGGAGCTGGCACTCTCGGCGGCCCGGGCGCTGGACGGCGCGCGATCGGGCGTGGCGCTCATGGCCGCCGGCACCGACGGTCGCGACGGTCCGACCGACGCTGCGGGTGCGATCGTGGACGGCGGCACCTGGCGCGCCGCGGCGACCTCGGGTCGGGATCCCGAGCGGGACCTGGCGGCGCACGACGCCTACCGGGCGCTGGACGCGGCGGGAGCCCTGCTGAGAGTGGGGCTGACGGGGACGAACGTGATGGATGTCGTCATCGGGGTGGTGTAGCGGAGCGAAGGGACGGGGCGTCAGGGATGCAGCGGCAGCCTCGGTCGCCAGTCGTTTCCCAGCAGGACGCTCACATCCACTCGGCGGAGCGTGTCCGGCTGGAGAACCACACGTCCGACGCCGAGCGCTTCCGCCACGTCCTTTCCCTGCCCCGGATCTCCCCGCCGAACGAAGATGCGCGTGGAATCCGCCGCGGGTCCGGTCCCGAAGAAGACGACGTCCAGTCCTCGCTCCCGGAGGGCGCGAGTCGCCGTCCGCGCGAAACCCGGACGCCGCGTGCCGTTCAGCACTTCCACCCGGATGCGTTTTCCGGGCGCCGGAACGGGATACGCGTGGCCGGGCACCTGCTCGCGTCTGGGCTGAAGCAGCAGCGCCAGCACGCCGAGCAGCGCGAACGCGCCCGACGCGACTAGCGCGGCCCGGACGACGCGACGAGACTGTTCCAAAAGCTCACCGTCGGCTCGATCAACGGCCACCGAGTCTGCACAACGTGGGTGACGCGCCGCGCCGCGACCTCGGACAGCACCGCGGGCGAATCCTCGGGAAAGCGCGCCGCCAGCGCCGCGCGCCACTCGCGATCGAACTCGCGCCCGGGCTCCAGATAGTCCGCGCAGTAGAGCACCCGGCCTACCATGTCCCAGCCGGCGAAGCCCACCGAATGGTATCGCACGGCATCGAGCACGCCGCGATCGGCCTCGCCATCCGCTTCGGCGTGCGATGCGCTGGCCGGCCCGTGGCGCAGCGAGCGCGAGCCGGGCGTGTCCGGCGCCCACCGGGCGAGGGCCGCCTCGTCCGCATCACGCAGCGCATCGTGCAGCCACACCGCGCGGAGCCACCTGGCCCGCTCGGCGCCGGTCACTCGCATCCGCGCCGCCCATGCCGCCGCGAGGTCGGCGACGCGCTGAATGTGCGCGATGCGCTTGGGTGACGCGACGGCCCACGCGGGCAGTCCCGGCTCGACGCCCGTCATGCGCCGAGGCCCTCGCCCAGAACGATGTTGTCGATCAGGCGCGTGCGTCCGAGCCGGGCGGCGAGCGCGATGACCGTGTCCGCCTCGACCATGTCGACGGGCGCGAGCGTCCGCGGCTCGGCGATGGCCAGGTACTCGACCGCCACGGCCGGCTCCGCGTCGAGCCGACGCCGCATCGCGGCCTCCACCGCAGATGCGCGACGCTCGCCCGCCGTGAAGGCGGCATGCGCCGCGCCGAGGGCCGCGCTGAGGGCGACGGCCTGTCGGCGCTGCGCCGGGTCGAGGTAGGCATTGCGGCTGCTGAGCGCCAGCCCGTCGGGCTCGCGCACGGTCGGGACGACGACGATGTCGAGCCGCCAGTCGAGGTCGTGGACCATCTGGCGCACGAGCACGGCCTGCTGGATGTCCTTCCGCCCGAAGGTGGCGACGTCGGGCTCGACGAGATGGAACAGCTTGGCCACGACGGTGAGCACGCCTGCGAAGTGGCCCGGGCGCGCCGCGCCCTCCCACCGATCCGCGGTGGGACCCGGGATCACGCGGATCTCCGACCCGGTGGGGTACATGGCGTCCGCGGTAGGCACGAACAGGGCATCCACTCCCCGGGCTTCCGCGAGGGCGCGGTCGCGCGGCAGGTCGCGCGGATAGCGGGCAAGGTCCTCGTTGGGCCCGAATTGGAGCGGGTTCACGAACACGCTCATCACGACCGCGTCGGCCCGACGACGGGCCTCGTCCACGAGCCGAAGATGCCCCTCGTGGAGGTAGCCCATGGTCGGCACCAGGGCGACGCGGCGGTCCGCCGCGCGCGCGCCTCGGACCCAGCGGCGCAGGTCGGAAATGGTCTCGAGCTCGATCATGGGAGGAAGACGGGCAGCGGCGCGGTCAGTCGAAGCTGTGCTCGGGGCCGGGATACGAGCCGTCGCGCACCTCCGCGGCGTAGGCCCGAACCGCCTGGCGGACCGCTTCACCCAGCGCACCGTAGCGCTTGAGGAACTTCGGATTGAACCCCTCGTTGAGGCCGAGCATGTCGTGCAGGACGAGCACCTGGCCGTCGCATCCCGCGCCCGCACCGATCCCGATGGTGGGGATGGCGAGCGCCTTCGAAACCCGCTCGGCCAGGGCGGTCGGCACGAGCTCGAGCACGACGCCGCACGCGCCCGCCTCCTCCAGCGCGCTCGCATCGGCGAGCAGCCGTTCGGCTGCGGGATGGTCGCGGCCCTGCACGCGATACCCGCCGAGCGCGTGGACCGATTGCGGCGTCAGTCCCAGGTGGCCGAGCACCGGAATGCCCCGTTCCACCAGCGCGCGCACGGTCTCCACCATGGGGCGCCCGCCCTCGAGCTTGACCCCCTGCGCGCCCGTCTCCTGCAGCACGCGGCCCGCGTTGCGGATCGCCTCCGGCACCGACACCTGGTAGGTGAGGAAGGGGAGGTCAACCAGCAGGAGCGACCGCGGCGCGCCCCGGCGAACGGCCGCCGCGTGGTAGATCATCTGGTCGAGGCTGGCGCTGAGCGTCGTTTCCTCGCCCGCGATCACCTGGTTGAGCGAGTCGCCCACGAGCAGGACGTCCACTCCGGCCTGATCGAGCAGGCGCGCGAACGCGGCGTCGTAGCAGGTCAGCATCACGATGCGACGGCCTGCCGCCTTCATGGCCGGCAGGTCGAGCACCGTGAGCGGTCGCGCATCAGCGTTCATGGGCCTTGAGCTCCGCCAGCTCTCGCTGCCAGAAGTCGCGGTTGGCCAGCTCGGGATGGGGAATGATAAGGTCGGGCTCCGCCACGCGCCGCTGGCCGAAGCGGACGATGTCCAGGTCGAGGGTGCGCGACCCCCAGTGCTCCGCCCGGACGCGCCCCTCGGCGCGCTCGATGGCCTGGCATGCCTGGAGCAGCGCCCTGGGGGCCAGGCCGGTCGCGAGCAACACCATCTGATTGAGGTACGGCGGCTGCTCTTTTCCGGCCAGCGGCGCGGTTTCCTCGACGGTCGAGGCGGCCACCAGCCGGGTGTCCGGCAAGGCGCCGAGGGCGGCACGCGCGGCCGCGAGGTGGCCGGCGCGGTCTCCCAGATTGCTGCCGAGCGCCACGTAGGCGGCCTCGACCGCAGGCGTCACACTACGTCTCCACGACGAAATGCTGCGCGATGCGCTGCAGATCGGACGCCACCTCCCCGAGCTCGCGGATGGCGCGTTCGAGGTCGGCCTGCCCTGCCGCGGTCTCGGCCGCGCGGCGGGCGAGCGTCTCGGTCTCGCTGAGCGTGCGGGCCGATCCCGCGGCGACGCGACGGATCTGCCCCGTCAAGCCGTCCACGGCGCGCAGCTGCTCGGCGGCCGTGGTGGCGATGGCGCGGGCGTGGCTCTCCGCCTCGCCGGTCGTTCCCACGATGGCATCGAGCGCGCTCGCCGCGTCGGCGCTCAGCTCCTCCACGCCCGTCACGGCCTCGCGCCCGCGCGCCATCTCCCCCGAGACCGCTTCGACCTGGGTCGTGATCTCCTCGAGCAGCGAGCGCGCCTCGCCGGCGGCGTGCAGGCTTTGCGCGGCGAGTTCGCGCACTTCGTCGGCCACGACGGCGAAGCCGCGGCCTTCCGCCCCCGCGCGGGCCGCTTCGATCGCGGCATTGAGGGCGATCAGATTGGTGAGGTCGGCGATTTCCCGGATGGTGCCGATGAAGCCCTTGATCCGGCTCGTCATGGCGCCGAGGGCGCCCACCTGCTGCACGCTCGTGGACACGAAGGCGTTGAGCCCCACCAGCCGGCTGATCGCCTCGCCGATCACCGCCCGGTTCTGCGCGGCGACCTCCACCGCCGTGCCGCTCGCGTCCGCGGCCCGGGCACCCTGGTCGGCCATCACCCGCGACGCGGCGCCGAGCGAATCGGTGGCCCGGAGCCCGTCGGCGACGAACGACTCGAGCTCGCCCACGCCCTGCCGCATGCCTTGGGACGCCTCGGCGAGCGCGAGGGCGGACCCCCGCAGGGACTCGGTCACCCGGGCCAGCGCGGTCACCTGCTGGCCGATCTGCTCGACCGTGCCGAGGAGCGGACGGCGGAGCTCCGCGATGTGGATCGCGGTCGCGATCTGGGTCCCGAGCGTGCTGAGCGCCGTGAGATCCTTCGAGCCGTAGGTATGACGCTTGGGGTGGTCCACCTCGAGCGTTCCCAGCAGCTCCTCGCCGAACCGGATCGGGTGGATGACCAGGCTGCCCACCTCCAGCATCGGAAGGGGCACGCGCGGATCCGAGCCCGCGTCCTTCACCTCGACGACCCGGTTCTCCGCGATGGCCTGCGCGCGAAGCGGCGCCGCGCCTTGGGGCGGCTCGCCACGGTTCGGCCGCCCCAGCGTGCCGCGATAGGCCAGCGAGGGCGTGCCGTCGACGACCCGGTAGATCCGGAAATCGCCCCAGTCGAGCAGCCGATAGGCGAGACGCTCGATCTGATCGAAGGAGCCCTGCAGCGTGGCGTTGCTCGCGATCGCCGTCTCCATCAGGTGCACCTTGTTCAGGTCTTCGGCGCCGATGGCCTCCTCGAGGATCCGCCGGGTGAGCACGCCGAGCACGCCCAGCGCGAGCGCCACGGCCACCCACCCGACCGGCGACAGCCCGCGAAGCGCGGCGACGATCACGACCGAGGCGATCACCGTGAGCAGGTAGGAGATGATTTCCCACCGGAGGATCAGGATCTTCTCGGCGTACTCGAGCTTGTCGCGCAGGAGGAGGGTGAAGTAGAACAGCGCGCGCGTCGCGAAGAAGTACCCGCACACGAGGATGGTGACGGCCGGCAGCAGATCGAGCGAGAGATCGGGCTGGCCGGTCAGGGCGAGCACCCCCGCGTAGGGCCCGTATGCCGCGGCGAAGGCGAGGACCTCCCGGCCCGCATTGATCACGCCCGCGCGGGGCAGCTTACGGAGCCAGAGCAGGTCGGAGGTGAAGACGCCGAGCCACAGGGCGAGCACGACCGGCGCGGTCCCGACGGACACCGCGCCCACGAGCGCCGCCACGCCGGACTGCGTAAGGTAGGAATACTTGCTGAGTCGAACCGGCGAGGCCCGCAGCGCGAAGACGGCGAGGGCCATGACGAGCGAGGTGACCGGACGCGACGCCCAGTCTCGGTCGACCGCCAGATAGAGCAACGCAACGCCCGCGCCGCCCAGCGCGAGCCCTCGGGCGTACCCGTCCACCAGCCGCTGCACGCGGGCGCTCATCGAGTCCCCCCGGGTGGGCCGTCGAGCGCCTGCCGCAGGGCGACGAGAAGCTCGCGGGCCGCGTCCACGCCGCGCGCGCCGAGTGCATCGACCAGCGCGCTGCCGACCACGACGCCGTCGGCCTGTGTCGCCACGGTGCGCGCCTGGTCGGGCGTGGAGATGCCGAAGCCCACGGCGACGGGTAACGGCGTCGCGTGGCGGACCTGCGCGATGGACGCCCCGAGTCCCTCCGCCAGCGAAGCGGTCGCGCCCGTCACGCCCAGGCGCGCGACGAGATAGACGAAGCCCTGCGCTCCCTCGACCGCGGCCGCGAGTCGGTCGGGACGCGTGGTGGGCGCGATGAGCCGGATCAGGTCGAGGGAGCTTTCCTGGACCGCCGATTCGAACGGCGGATCGCTCCCGGCCGGCAGGTCCGTGAGCAGCAGGCCGGCGATCCCGAGCGCGTCGGCATCCTGGAGGAAGCGCCCGAGGCCGTACCGGAGAATGGGATTGACGTAGCTGAAGACCACCACCGGGCGCCGAAGGCGCGCCCGCTCGATCAGCGCCAGCGTGCCGGCGAGCGTCATGCCCTGGCGCAGCGCGTCGAACGTGGAGCGCTGGATGGTGGGCCCGTCAGCCAGCGGATCGCTGAAGGGAACACCCACCTCGAGGATGTCCGCGACCTCGTCCGCCACGCGGAGCGCGTCGAGGCTCGTCTCGGTGGAGGGATAGCCGGCGGTCAGGTAGGGGATCAGTGCCGTGCGGCCCCGGGCCTTGAGCCCCGACCACGCCGGCGCCAACCGCGACTCAGACAAAGTAGTCGCCAACCGTCAGCCCGTAGCGGTCCGGGTTGGTCACCTTGACGATCGAGCGGCGGAACGCCCCCGTGTCGTCCTGCTCCGTCAGACTGACCAGCGTGCCGGGCGGCGGCACGAGGCCGCCGTCCGCGTCGACCGCGATGCGCACCAGCGGCCGGTTGAGCTGCTGCCCTTCGGGGTTCGGCGCGGCCACGAGGGCCACCTCGAACGTGTCGAGGATGACGCAGGTGCCGACCGGGTAGATGCCGATCAGATTGATGAGCGCCTTCACGAGGATCCCGTCGTAGCCGCGCTTCGGGTTCTGCCACATCTCGCGCAGCACCTGGTCGGGCTCGATCGGAATCGTCTGATAGCTCCGCCGCGTGGTCGCGGCGTCGAAGCCGTCAGCCACCGATACGATGCGGGAGAAGATGCCGAGCGAGCGGTCGCGGACGTGCTTGGGATATCCCGTCAGATCCGTCTTCATGTGGTGCTCGTGCGCCACGAGGATCGAGCGGTACGGCACCTCGTCCTGCGCGCGCATGGCGAACAGCGTGAGCGCGCCGAGCCACGGATGGCCCTGCATGATCCGCCATTCCTGCTCGTCGAGCCCGGTGGTCTTGTTGAGGATTTCCACGGGCACCCGCGCCTTGCCGACGTCGTGCAGCAGTGCCGTCATGCCCAGGTCGTAGAGCTGGAGCTTGGTGAACCCGAGCTTCTTGCCGAGGGCCACCGAGAAGATGCAGACGTTCACCGAGTGGGTGAACGTGTACTCGTCGTAGTCGCGAATGGTGGTCAGTCCGACGAGCGACGTCTCGTTGTTGAGCACCTGGTCCACGATGAGCTGCACGGCGCGCTTGACCCGCTTGACGCTGGTGGCCCTGCCCAGTCGCGCGCCGGTGATGACGTCCTTGGTGACCGCCACGCCCTGCGAGTAGATGCGCTTGGCCTGCTCCTTCGCCTGCTCGGCGTCCGGGTCGTCCTCCTGGTGAACGGCGCGCTCGATCCCGATCCCCTGGACCTGCGCACCGCCCAGCCGCTCGGCCAGCTCGTCGAACCGGTCGTCCGGCTCGCCCCGCTCCGAGAGACTGAGCAGCAGGCTCAGGAGGATCTGCCACTCGCGCCGGTTGGCCGTCGCGTGCACGCGAAGGCCGCCGATCGAGAACGCGCGAAGCATGGCGAGGATGTGGCTGAACGAGGCGTAGTTGTCGAGCTCGAGTCGGAGGCGGGTGGCGTTCACGAAGATGAAGTCGCCCGCGAGCCGGATCTCGAGATCGGTCTCCTGGGCGAGCAGCGAGCGCGACGACGTGTCCAGGTCGTCCAGCGCCTTCTGCACGGTGGTGTTCTCGACGGGGTACAGCTTGAGACTGCGGAGCGCGGTGTAAAGGGCCAGCAGGAGGACGCGACCGCCCTGGCGGAGCCGGCCGTCCGCCGCCGTGCTGGACGCCTGCTCAGCGGGCGTGGTCACGTCGCGCTGTCCCGGAGCGCGCGGCTCACGGCGTTCCGGACCACGAGGTCCTTGTCCTCGGCGGCGCGCTGCAGCACCTCACGGGCCTCCGGGGTCCGGATCTTCCCCAGGGCGATCGCGGCGCACGCGCGCGTCTCCGAGGCCTCCTTCATGCGGAGCAGCCCGCGCGGCGCCAGCAGGCCGGTCAGCGGCTTGATCGCCGCGGCCCCGGCGATCGCGCCGTACGCCTCGAAGAACGCCATCTTCTCCGTCAGGTCCATCTCGCCGACGGCCTTCCCGAGCACCAGGCCCTCGATCCGGCGCTGGGCCCCCTTGTAGCCGCGCCCGCCGACGGCCCGAACCGCCGCCAGGCGAATGCCGCGGTCCCCGTCCTCCAGCGCCTTCTCGATGAACGCCAGCGCCGCCGGCGTGCCGAGCTGGCCGAGCGCCTGCACCGAGGCGAGGCGGACGGCCGGGTCCTTGTGCACCACGGTCTCGCCAAGTCCGGGCACCGTCTGCACCAGCTGGAGGCGGCCGCACAAGGCCACCACCGCCGCGAGCGCCTCGGACTCGGGAGAGCGCAGGATACGCAACACTTCCGCCGGGTGGGCTTCCGCGAGCCGGTCCGCGACCCCCTCGAGCGCCTGCCGAAGTGCCGGCGCGGACAGGTTCGGAATCCAGGTCAGAATGGGCTCGAGCGCCGAGGCGCGGAGCTCCCGCAGCACTTCCCCGACCGTGGCCTCGCCGGCGAGAGCCGGCGCTTCATCGAGCGACTGGACCAGCTGGCTCACGATGGCCGGCTCGCTCAGCTTCGCGATGAACCCGTCCAGCCTTGCCACGTGCGCCGGCACGAGCCCCGGCGCGCGCTGGCCCAGCAGGCGCGTCTCCCGCAGTACCGTGGCGGCGGTGCGAAAATCCCTGGCGTTCAGGAAGTTGGGGAAGAGCGCTTCGAGAGCGCCGAGAATCTCGCCGCGGATCGGCTCCTCGCCCTGGAGCTCGAACAGGTCGAACAGGACGTTGAGCGCGGCGAAGCGCACGTCGCGACGGTATTCGTCCTCGACGGCCGCGGCCACCTGATTGATCTCCCGCTCCTCGAGGAAGTAGAGCGTCGAATCGAACTCCTCGAGGTCGACGACGCCCTTGGGCCGTGGCGGGGCCTCCTGGGCGGCGGCGGCGCGCCGATCGTTGGCCGCCTGCTGGGCATCGGCCCCGGCGGTGGTGTAGGTCCCCGTCTGCTCCGGGACCCCGCCGTCTCCGCCGAAGAACTCGATGAACTTGTAGGAGATGAACTCGAACTCCTGCTCCCACAGCAGGGTCAGCAGATCGTCGCCTGCATCCGCGGGGAGGAAGCGCGCCCGGTTGATCGTCTCGAGGAATCGTGGCAGTTCCTCGTGCTCCGCTCCGCGACGGATCGTCAGCGAGCGCATGCCGTCCTTGAACAGCCCCCAGGCGACGCTCTCCGTCTTGTTGAGCTGGTGGTACACCACCTGCTCCTCCCAGACGAAGTCGGTCTCCGCCACTGTCAGGGTCAGCTCGTCGAGCACCGCCCAGATCGGTTGAAACGCGATCCGCAGGTTGTCGCTCGCCCGCTGGTAGATGGGATTGTTGGGCAGGTACATGTGATAGGCGCGGAGCGCCTTCACCAGGCCGTTGATGAGCTCGGCGACCTGCGAGACGGGGAGGATCTCGGTCGGCGGCGGGCCGCTGGTCACACGGGCGCTCCGAGCAGCGCGGCCACGTGGGCGACGTCCTTGTCGCCGCGGCCGCTGAGGCAGACCAGCACGTGCGCGCCGGCGGGCCAGCGCCCCCGCATGCGCCGCACATAGGCGAACGCGTGCGCCGTCTCGAGCGCGGGGATGATCCCTTCGAGCCGGCACACGGCCTGGAAGGCGTCGAGCGCTTCGGCATCCGTCGCCGACTCGTAGGCGACGCGTCCGGTGTCGCGTAGCCAGCTGTGCTCGGGCCCCACGCCGGGGTAGTCGAGTCCCGCCGACACCGAGTGGGCGGGCGCCACCTGTCCATCCGCGTCCTGCAGCAGGTAGCTCAGGCTCCCGTGGAGCACGCCCGGCGCCCCCGCGCTGAGCGTGGCGCTGTGGTGCCCGCTCTCGATTCCCTCCCCTGCGGCCTCGACCCCCACCAGCCGGACGTCGGGGTCGTCGATGAACCCGCTGAAGATGCCCATCGCGTTCGAGCCGCCCCCGACGCATGCCACCACGGCGTGGGGCAGCGCGCCGTAGCGCGACAGCATCTGCGCCCGCGCCTCACGGCCGATCACCGATTGGAAGTCGCGCACCATGCGGGGATACGGATCGGGGCCCACCACGGAACCGATGATGTAGTGCGTCGTCGGCACGTTGGTCACCCAGTCCCGGAGTGCCTCGTTGGTCGCGTCCTTGAGCGTGCGCGTGCCCGATTCCACCGGCACCACGGTCGCGCCGAGCAGCTGCATGCGGTAGACGTTGAGGTGCTGCCGCACCACATCCTCGGCGCCCATGTACACCACGCAGTCGAGTCCGAAGCGGGCGCACACGGTGGCGGTCGCCACGCCGTGCTGGCCGGCGCCGGTCTCGGCGATGATCCGGCGCTTGCCCATCCGCAGCGCGAGCAGCGCCTGGCCGATCGTGTTGTTGATCTTGTGCGCGCCGGTGTGGTTCAGGTCCTCCCGCTTGAGCACCACCGTCGCGCCGGTCTCCGCGCCGAGGCGCGGCGCCTCGGTGAGCGGGGACGGACGCCCCACGAACTCGGCCAGCAGGCGGTCGAACTCCGCCCAGAACGAGGGATCGGTCCGCGCGCCGTCATACAGCGCGGTGAGATCATCCAGCGCCGCGACGAGCGTTTCGGGCACGTATCGACCGCCGTACGGACCGAAACGCCCGTGGACGGCCCGCTCAGCTGATAGCGCTATGGCCACTCACCGCCTCCAGAAAGCGCGCGATTTTGTCAGGGTCCTTGATGCCCGGCAGGTGCTCCACCCCGGAACTTACATCCACCACCTCGGGTCGAACGAGGGCCACGGCTTCGCCGACGGTGTCCGGCACCAACCCCCCCGCCAGCACCATCCTCGAGTCCGCCAGGCGAGAGCGGGCCTCGCGAGCCACGGCGAGGTCCAGCGAAACGCCCGCTCCGCCTGCCGCGTGCGGAACCCGCGGCTCCACCAGCACAGCGTCGGCGTCCCGGGCAGCCTCGAACAGCGTGTCGAGATCGGCCGGAGCGGCGATTCGCACCACCCGCCAGACGAGCAGCCCCTCGGCTCGGAGACGGACGGCGTCCTGCCGTCGGTACGGGCCGTGGAGCTGTGCGCCGGCGAGCCCAGCCCGGCGGCTTATCCGCAGGATCTCCTCGATGGGTTGGGCGCCGAAAACTCCGAAGACCGGGACCCGGTCGGCGGCCTCGCGGATGGCGGCCGCACCCTCGACGGTGACGACCCGTGGCCCACCAGCAAAAACGACGCCCAGGTAGGCCGCCCCGGCGCCCGCCGCGACCGCCGCATCGCGGGGGCGCGTGAGCCCGCAGATCTTGACCTGCGTGCCACCCTCAGCGCCCATGGCGAGTGATCCGGCTCAGGCGCTCGAGCAGCTCGTCGGGATCGGCCGCCGCGGAGAGCGCGGTCCCGATCAGGGCGGCATCGGCGCCCGAGGCCGCGGCGGCCTCGACGTCAGACGCGCTGGCCATCCCGCTCTCCGCCACCGCGACGATCTCCGGGGGCACGGACCCGAGGAGCGCCCAGGCCGCGGCCGTGTCGATGCGGAAGGTGTCGAGGTCGCGGCTGTTCACACCGAGGATCCGCGCGCCCGCGTTGAGCGCCTGGTCCAGCTCCGTCCGCGTATGGACCTCCACCAGCGCGTCGAGGCCGGCTGACGTCGCCTGCGCCAGAAGCGCCGCGAGTCGCGCTGGCGGCAGCGCGCGCACGATGAGCAGGACCGCCGACGCGCCGGCCGCGCGCGCCTCGAGTATCTGGAGCTCGTCGAGGACGAAGTCCTTGCGGAGCAGCGGTACGTGAGCCCGGGCCGCCGCCGCGCGGAGGTCGCCCATCGAACCACCGAAATACGGCGCATCCGTGAGCACCGAGATCGCCGCCGCCCCGTGGCGCGCGTACCGCTCGGCGCGATCCGCGGGATCGAGATCCTCGCGAATGGCTCCGGCTGACGGCGAGCGCCGCTTCACTTCCGCGATCACGGCCACAGTCTGACGAGCGAGCGCCGCCGCGAACGATCTCGGCACGGGGGCGTCGGCCGCTTCCCGCTCCAGCGCGGCCCGGCGGGCGTGGAGCGCCGGCAGGCCGTCGCGGGTCGAGCTCAGGATCTGGTCGAGCGTTACGGGCATCTTGTCCTTCGGCCAGTCTTCGGGTATTGTTGTTCGGGCTCTATTCGGTCGCACCGCGCACGAGGAGGAAATTGTGCCCCTGACCAAGCGACAGAGTGAAATCCTGACGTTCCTGCAGCACCACATCGATGAGCAGGGCTACGCGCCCAGCTTCGAGGAGATCGCGGAGCGGTTCGGCTTTCAGTCGCTCGCCACGGTGCACGAGCACCTGACGAATCTCGAGCGGAAGGGATATATCCGCCGCTCGTACAACGAGAGTCGCTCCATCGAGGTCCTCCCGCCGCGGGGCACGTCGGCCGCCAGCGAGATCCCGCTCCTGGGCAAGGTCGCCGCGGGCACACCGATCGAATCGCTGATGCATCAGGAAACCATCGCCGTGCCCGATCAGATGCTCCCGCGGCGCGGGCCCAACTACGCCCTCCGCGTCCAGGGCACGTCCATGATCGACGAGCACATCATGGACGGCGATGTCGTCGTGGTGCACGGGAAGCAGTCCGCCGAAAACGGCGAAATGGTCATCGCGCTCGTCAACGGCAGCGAGGCTACAGTCAAGAAGTTCTATCGGGAGGCCGGTGGCTGGATCCGGCTGCAGCCGGCCAACGCCACCATGCAACCGATGCGGTTCCAGGAGCGGGACGTCCTCATTCAGGGCGTCGTGGTCGGAGTCATTCGCAAGTACTGAGCGCGTCGCTGGCGGGCCGTGCACCGTCGGGTGCTCCTAGGACGGGCGGCTCGCCAGCGACGATTTTCCCCCCGGAGCCGCGGCGCGCAACGCGGCAAGGGCCCGCGCCGCCGCCGCGCTCTCGAGTGACTCGGTCGCCCGTTTCGCCGCTTCCACCATCGTCCAGCCCCGTCCGGACACGTAGAGCGCCGCGGCCGCGTTCAGGAGCACCGCGCACCGCTCGACCCGGGCGCCCTCCCCACCGAGCAACCGTTCAACGCGGTGGGCGTTCTCCTCCGGCGTTCCGCCGGCAAGCGCATCGAGATCGTCGCAGTCGAGACCGAGCGCGTTCGGCGAGACTTCCCAGTCGGTGACGCTGCCGTCGCGCACCTCCCAGACTCGTGTCGTACCGGACGGACTCACCTCGTCCATGCCCACCGCGGCGTGAACGACGAGCGCGTGATCCGCGCCCAGGCGCGCAACCGCCGCCGCAACCAGCGGCGCGCGATCCGCCGTCGCGACCCCGATCACCTGGCGCCGGACGCCCGCCGGATTCGCGAGCGGTCCCAGCAGGTTCATGATGGTCGTGACGCCGAGCTCCTTGCGCACGGGTCCGACGTGCCGCATCGCGGGGTGATAGGTCGGCGCGAACAGGAACACGAGTCCCGCCTCGCGGAGCACGCCGGCGGCCCGGGCGGGCGCGATCGAGATGTCGATGCCGAGCGCTTCGAGCACGTCCGCCGAGCCCGAGCGCGATGTGAAGCTCCGGTTGCCGTGCTTGGCGACCGGCACGCCCGCCCCAGCGACGACGAATGCCGCCGCTGTCGAGATGTTGAGCGTGCCCACGCGTCCGCCCCCCGTGCCGCACGTATCGACCAGCCCGTCGCCGGCTGCGCCTTCCACCCGCACCATCGCGCACCGCAGCGCATGCGCCGCGCCCGCGAGCTCCTCGGCCGTCTCGCCCTTGGCCCGTAGGCCCATGAGCAACGCGGCGGTCTGCACCGGTGTCGCGTCCCCACGCATGACCACGCCGAATGCCTCCGCGGCCGCCTCGGCCGTCAGCGGGAGGCCTTGGGACAGCTGGTCGATGGCGTAGCGGAGCGGAGCGTCCTGGGTCACGGGCGGTCGCGGTCGGAGCGTCGTCGGGCATGCGTGGGAAGTGTCGAAAAGAGTATCTGCGGAAGCGTCCTTTTGTCAATCACGACAAGCAGTTGCGCAGCTTGCCCGGGGGGTCCTTCCCCGCTAGATTGCGGGCCGATGAGCCGGACCTTTCTCGCCACGCTGCACTTCGACGGCACCGGGTTTGTCGGATGGCAGCGCCAACCGGCCGGCCGTTCGGTCCAAGCCGAGTTCGAGCGCGTGCTCGAGCGCCTGTTCGGAGCACACGCGGCCGCCTCCGCCGCCGGTCGGACCGACGCCGGGGTGCATGCGGAAGGTCTTCCCGTCAGCTTCGCCGCTCCCGACCAGTGGACCCCACCCGCCCTTCGCCGTGCGCTCAACGCCTTGCTGCCCCCGGACTGCTGGGTCGCGCGAGTGGATCGCGTGCAAGACGGATTTCATGCCCGCAAGAGCGCGCTGACCCGACGGTACCGGTATGACATCGGCATGGATGACGCCGCGGCTTCGCCGTTCCGTCGCCCGTTCGAATGGGCACTCGTGCGGCCCCTGGAGCTGCCGTCACTCCGCGCCGCGGCCACGCTTCTGCACGGTGAGCACGACTTCCGCGCCTTCGCCGTCAGCGGACAGGCCAAACGGCACTACCGCTGCCGGCTCGCGGTGGCGGAGTGGACCGAACGCCGCGAGGGCCGCGGCGTGAGCTTCCACGTCGAGGCCGATCGATTCCTGCACCACATGGTGCGGATGCTCGTCGGCACCATGGTGGACATCGGGCTGGGCCGGCGGCCGGTCTCCGATATCGACATGTTGCTCGAGCTGGGAGACAATCAGCGCACGAGCCCGCCGGCGCCGCCTCAGGGACTCTATTTCGTGAGGGCCACCTACCCGGCCGATCACGTGCTCGGCCCGGAGGCCGCGGCCGAGCCCTTGTCCCACCGAACGCACGAGCCCTCCTCTCGCGACGCGATGGTGAGCGATGCGTAGGCCCGCCGTCGCCCTGGCGCTGCTCGCGGTGGCCGCGTGCCGGAGCGGTGAATCGGCGGCGGTCCGGCGCGCGCCCGACCAGTCGTCTTCGCGGACGTCGGTCAGCACCGCCGCCGCCCAGGTCGCCTCGCGGACGGCCGCCGACGCGCAAGCGAATACGTCGCGGCGCACCGCGCTCGTGGCCGCGGTCGAGCGCGCGTCGGGCGCGGTGGTCTCGGTCAACGTCACCTCCACGCGCGAAGCACCGCAGCGGTCCCCATGGGATTTCTTCTTCGTCCCCGAGGGCGCGCGCGTCGTGCAGGGCTACGGAACGGGTTTCGTCATTCGGCCCAACGGCATCATCGTGACCAACCAGCACGTGGTCGCGAACGCGACCAAGGTGGTGGTCACGCTGACCGACGGCACCGACCTCACCGCGCGGGTGCTGGGCGAGGATCCGCTCACCGACATCGCCGTGGTCAAGGTCGACCGACAGGATCTGCCGACGGTGGCCACCGGCCACAGCACCGACCTCATGATCGGCGAGTGGGTCGTGGCGATGGGCAACCCCTACGCCTATCTCCTCGGCAACGCGGAGCCGACGGTCACGGTGGGCGTCGTGAGCGCCACCTCCCGGAACATCCTCCCGACCGGCGATCAGACGGGCCTCTACCTCGACATGATCCAGACGGATGCCGCCATCAATCCCGGCAATTCCGGCGGACCCCTCACCAATGCCCTGGGCGAAGTGGTGGGCGTCAACTCGTCCATCTTCAGCAACAGCGGCGGCTCGGTCGGCCTCGGCTTCGCCATTCCCATCGAGCGCGCGCTTCGCGTCGCCGACGAGATCATCAAGAACGGCTCGGTCCGCCGCGCCTGGGTCGGTCTCGACGTGGAGGGCGCGGCCGCGATGCGGAACTGGAAGAGCGCGGGCGGCGTGGTCGTCACGTCCGTCACGGCGGAAGGCCCGGCGGCGCGCGCGGGCCTCAAGGAGGGTGACGTCCTCGTCGAGGCCAACGGCCGTCGCCTCAGGAACTACCTGGACTGGGAGGCGGTGAAGCTGGACCTGCACGTCGGCGATCAGGTGGACCTGAACGTGCGGAGCGGCGGGGGGACCGTGCGCCGCCGCATCGTGACCGGCGACCTGCCCACCGTGACCGCGGAGAAGGTCACGGTGCTGCAGGACCTGCAGCTCATCAACGTGACGCCGCAAATTCAGGCGGAGCGTGGGATCCGGAGTGATCAGGGCGCCTTGATCTTCCGCATCTCGCCCCAGGTGAGCCGCGCGACCGGTCTGCAGGAAGGCGACGTCATCGTCGGCGTCAACCGGAGCGCCGTGCGAACCGCGTCGCAGGTCGAGGACCTGCTCAACGTCCGTCCGGGCGAAGTCATCCGGGTGTACGTGGAGCGGGACGGCCAGATCACCTTCACCGACCTCGTATTCCGATGACCGACGACCGCTGGCGCTCGCCGCTCGGAACGCGCTACGCCTCTCCCGCCATGCAACGGCTGTGGGGCGAGACGCATCGGATCGGGCTCTGGCGCCGCCTCTGGCTCGCGCTGGCGGAAGCGGAGCGCGAGCTCGGGCTCGCCATTCCCGACGAAGCGCTCGCGCAGATGCGCGCGCACCTCGACGACGCCGATCTCGCGGCCGCCGGCCGGTACGAGCGCCGCTTCCGGCATGACGTCATGGCCCACGTGCATGCCTTCGGGGACCAGGCGCCGGCGGCGCGGCCGTTTCTCCACCTGGGCGCCACCAGTGCGTTCGTCACCGACAACGCCGATCTGATCGTGATGCGGGACGGACTCCGGCTGCTGCTCGGACGCCTGATCGCGGTGCTCTCGGCGCTCGAGGGTTTCGCGCGCCGCACGGCGGACATCCCCTGCCTTGCCTACACCCACTTCCAGCCCGCGCAGCTCACCACGGTCGGCAAACGCGCGACGCTCTGGATGCAGGACTTCGCGCTCGACGTCGAGGAGATCGCGCACCGGCTCGAGGCCCTTCGCTTCCGGGGCTGCCAGGGCACGACCGGCACGCAGGCATCCTTCCTGGAGCTGTTCGCCGGCGATGACGGCAAGGTGCGGGAGCTCGAACGGCGGGTTACGGCCAAGCTCGGGTTCCGCGAGCAATACGCCGTCACCGGGCAGACCTACCCCCGCAAGGCCGACAGCACGGTGCTCGACGCGCTGAGCGGCATCGCGCAGTCGGCGGGCAAGATGGCGGGCGACCTTCGGCTCCTGCAGCACGAAGGCGAGCTGCTCGAGCCGTTCGAGTCCGAGCAGATCGGCTCCAGCGCCATGGCCTACAAGCGGAACCCGATGCGCGCCGAGCGCATCGCCGGCATCGCACGATTCGTCATCTCGCTCCAGGCCAACGGCGCGCACACCGCCGCGAGCCAGTGGCTCGAGCGCACGCTCGACGACAGCGCCAATCGCCGCCTCACCCTGCCCGAGGCGTTCCTCGGAGCCGACGCGATCCTCGTCCTCGCGACCAACGTCGCCGCGGGCCTCGAGGTGCGGGAGGACGTGATCCGCCGGCACGTCGCCGAGCAGATGCCCTTCATGGCGACCGAGCGCTGGCTCATGCTTGGCGTCGGCGCGGGCGGCGACCGCCAGGCGCTCCACGAGGTGATTCGCCAGCACAGCCTCGCCGTGGCCGAGGCCGTGAGCCGAGGCGCGAGCAACGACCTCCTGGACCGCCTCGCGGGGGATCCCGCCTTCCGGGACGTCCCCGCGAGCTCGCTCCGGGCCGAGCTCGAACCCGCGAGCTACACGGGGCGGGCCGCCCGCCAGGTCGGCGAGTTTCTCGACGAATACCTGCACCCGCTGCTCGAGCGCGCGCGGCCGCTGGCCGCCGAAGCCGGCGGGGCGGAGGTGCGGGTATGACGACGATCACCGAGAGCCGGCTGCCGCTCCCGCTGCTCCGCCGTGGGAAGGTCCGCGAGGTGTACGAGGTCGACGCCGCTCATCTCCTGCTGGTCGCGAGCGACCGCGTGAGTGCGTTCGACATCGTCATGCGCGAGCCGATCCCGCGGAAGGGTGCGGTGCTCACCCAGATGAGCGCGTTCTGGTTCGAGCGGCTCGCCGCGGTCTTTCCGTCGCACTACGTGACGGCTCGCACCGCCGACGTCGTCGCGCGCGTTCCCGCCCTCGCGGGGCGCGAGAGCGAGATCGCGGGCCGCGCGATGCTCGTCCGCCGGAGCGCGCCGGTGCCGTTCGAGTGTGTCGTGCGAGGCTATCTCTCGGGCTCAGCGTGGGCGGAATACCGCGATCGCGGCACCCTCGCGGGTGAGCCGCTGCCGGCCGGCCTCCGGGAAAGCGACCGACTCGACCCCCCGCTCTTCTCGCCGGCAACCAAGGCCGAGAGCGGGCACGACGAGAACGTGACGATCGATCGGATGGCCGAGACTCTGGGTCGCGAGCTCACGGCCCGCCTCCGGGAGGCGAGCTTCGCCATCTACCGCGGCGGGCGAGATCACGCGGCCTCCCAGGGCATCCTCATCGCCGACACCAAGTTCGAGTTCGGAACGACCGCCGAGGGCACGCTGCTCCTCATCGACGAGCTGATGACCCCGGACAGCTCGCGCTTCTGGCCCGGCGAGCGCTACACGCCCGGCCGGAGCCAGCCGAGCTTCGACAAGCAGCCGCTCCGCGACTATCTCGCGGGCCTCAGGACCGCGGGCCACTGGAATGGTGAGGCGCCACCGCCGCCGCTGCCGGCCGAGGTCGTCGAGGCCACGAGCCGGCGCTACCTCGAGGCGTTCCGGCTCATCACCGGCCGCGCGTTGGAGGACACGGCGTGATCCGCACCGCACCGGAAGGGCGCTGGTTCATCATCGGCGCGTGGGCGGTGGCACTGGCGTTGATCGGGACGGCGGTCGCGAGAACGTCGGCGGGATGGGTCGTGGCGGCGGCGGTCTGGGGTATCCTCGCCGTCTGGGTGGTCGCGTTCTTCCGCGATCCCGAGCGACCGTGGTCGCGCGGCGAACGGCTGATCGTCGCCCCGGCGGACGGCAAGGTCGTGAGTGTGATCGAGGTAGAGGAGCCGGCGTTCTTCGGTGGGCGCGCGCAGCGGATATCGATCTTCATGAACGTGTTCGATTGTCACGTGAACCGGTATCCGACGGACGGCACCGTAGCCTACCGGAACTACAATCCCGGCGAGTTCGGGCATGCCGGCGCGGAAAAGGCGAGCCTCTCCAACGAGCAGTCGTCCATCGGGCTCGCCACGGCGCGCGGCAAGGTGCTCATCCGACAGATCGCCGGGCTCGTAGCGCGACGCATCGTGACCGACCACCCGGTCGGTGCGGCGGTGCACCAGGGCGAGCGGCTGGGCATGATCCGGTTCGGCTCGCGAGTGGACCTGTTCCTTCCGCTGGGCACCCGCGTGCTGGCGCACGTGGGCGACACCACGCGGGTGGGGGTAACGGTGGTGGCCGAATGGAGCTGATTCCTCGGGGGAGCGGCCCGCGCCGGCGTCCGACGATGCGGCAGGTCGTCGTCGTGATGCCGAGCGCGTTCACGCTCGGCAACCTGTTCTTCGGATTCTGGGCGATCGTCTCCGCCTTCAACGGCAACTTCCGCTGGGCGGGATGGTTCATCGTCTTCTCCGGCATTCTCGACATGCTCGACGGCCGCGTGGCCCGGCTGTCGAACACGGGGTCCCGGTTCGGCGCGGAGCTCGACTCGCTCGTGGACGTGATCTCCTTCGGCGTCGCCCCCGCCCTGCTCATCTACTTCCTCGACTTCGCGAGCGCGGGCCGGTTCGCCTGGATCCTCTCGTTCATCTACGTCACGGCCGTCGCGCTCCGGCTCGCGCGGTTCAACGTGACGTCGGCCGGCAAGCCCTCCACCGGGTGGTTCACCGGGCTGCCCTCACCCTCGGCGGGCATGACGCTGGCCGTGTACTACCCGTTCAGCCAGACCGAGTGGTACCGCGCCAGCGTGGCCTACCTCGACCTGCAGCACCAGGGTCTGGTCGTGCTGATGCTCCTGCTCGCGGTGCTCATGGTGAGCAACGTGAAGTATCCGAAGTTTCCGCCGATCGGACTCCGCAGCGCCAAGGGGATCTTCGGGCTGGCGGTCCATCTCGCGATCCTCTTCGGCGCGGTGCTCGCCCCAGAGTATTTTCTGTTTCCGCTGGGCCTCTTCTACGTCGCGTTCGGCGTCGTCCGCGCGACGGTGCTGGGGCTCATGGAACGGCAGGAGCAGACCGTGCCGGTCGAGGAGCACCTCGCCGAGGCCGGTGAGCCGGCCCGGGCAGTGGGCCAGGCCGGCCCTCCCATCGAACGGCGCGCGGGCTGGACCGACCGACGCCAGCAGTCAGAGGAATGATGAGCTACCGGGTACACGTACGGGTGATGCCGAGAACCGGACTCCTCGATCCGCAGGGCCAGGCGGTGGAGCACGCGCTGTCCGCCTTGGGCTTCGCCGAGGCCGGCGGGGTGCGCATCGGTCGGGCCATCGAGCTCGAGGTGTCGGCGGCGTCGCGCGCCGAGGCCGAAACGCGGGTCCGGCAGATGTGCGACAAGCTGCTCGCGAATCCCGTGACCGAGGACTACCTCCTGCAGGTGGAGGACGCCTGATGCTCAACGTGGCGGTGGTGCGGTTCCCGGGCAGCAACTGCGATTTCGACTCGTTGCGCGCGGCCGAACGGGTCGGCGCGAACGCGTATTTCGTGTGGCATCGTGACACGAGCCTTCGCGCTGCCGACGTCGTGCTCCTGCCCGGCGGCTTCAGCTATGGCGACTATCTCCGCTCGGGCGCGATCGCGCGGTTCAGCCCCATGATGCAGGCCGTCCAGCGCCACGCGGCGGAAGGCGGCCCCGTGCTCGGCATCTGCAACGGCTTCCAGATCCTGTGCGAGGCGCACCTGCTCCCCGGCGCGCTCATGCGGAACGCGGGCCTCACCTTCGTCTCGAAGCCGGTGGACGTCGTCGTGGAGCGGACCGAGACCGTGTTCACCTCGGCCTACGCGCCCGGCACGCGGCTCCGCCTGCCGGTGGCGCACGGCGACGGCCGTTTCGTCGCCGCCGACGACACGCTCCGGATGCTCGAGGCCGAGGGACGGGTCGTGCTGCGGTACGTGCCGGGGAGCGAGTCGTCGCCGCTCCAGCCCAACCCCAACGGCTCCGCCAACCACATCGCGGGCATCTCCAACGCCTCGGGCACCGTCGTCGGGATCATGCCCCACCCCGAGCGCATCGCAGAGACCCTGCTCGGGATCCCCGACGGTCTCGGATTCTTCACGTCCCTCGCGGCCTGGCAGCCGCGGGGCTCGTCGCTCAACGTGCCGAGCACATGACCATACCAAGACCCAGCCGTAACGAAGGCCAGTATTTCGCCCAGCATGACGCCGAGCTGCTCCAGAAGGAGCGCGCCGCCGCCGAGGCCGCCGCAACGGCCGCCGAGCGGAAGACCCACTACATGAAGTGTCCGAAGGACGGCTACGACCTCGCGAGCAAGGAGTATCACGGCGTGTTGATCGAAACCTGCCCGCGCTGCGGAGGCATGTGGATCGACGCGGACGATTTGGACGCGGTGGCGCACGAGCACCGTCCGGCGCTCCTGACACGCATCATCACGGACGCGCTGGGAAGCCTGCCGCACGTGCGCGACTGGGAACAGCGGTGACCGGCTCCGCCGCGGCCATCGGTGCCACCGAAGCGTTCTCCTTGCCGGGCGAGCGCCCCGTCACCCCGGAGATGGTCGCGGAGCACAACCTCAACGACCTCGAATACGGCCGCATCGTCGAGATGCTGGGCCGCGCGCCCACCCTGACGGAGCTCGGCGTCTTCTCCGCGCTCTGGTCGGAGCACTGCTCCTACAAGCACTCCAAGCCCGTCCTCAAGCGGTTTCCGACCACCGGACCCCAGGTGGTCCAGGGTCCCGGCGAGAATGCGGGCGTGCTCCGCCTGCCCGACGGATGGGCGGTCGCGTTCAAGATCGAGTCCCACAACCACCCGTCCGCCGTCGAGCCCTACCAGGGCGCGGCCACGGGCGTGGGCGGGATCCTGCGCGACGTGTTCACGATGGGCGCCCGCCCGGTCGCGGTGCTCAACAGCCTGCGGTTCGGGCCGCTCGATGTTCCCCGGAACCGCTACCTGTTCGCCGGCGTCGTGCGCGGCGTGGGTGACTACGGCAACTGCGTCGGCATCCCGACGCTCGGCGGCGAGGTCGGCTTCGCTCCGGGGTACACCGGCAATCCCCTGGTGAACGCGATGTGCGTCGGATTGCTTCGGGAGGCGGAGTTGATCCGCGCCGCGGCCCACGGCGTAGGCAACGTCCTGCTTTGCGTCGGGGCACGAACCGGTCGAGACGGCATCCACGGCGCGAGCTTCGCGTCGGAGGAGCTGAGCGAGAAGAGCGAGGCGCGCCGCCCGCAGGTCCAGGTGGGCGATCCGTTCACCGAGAAGCTCCTCCTGGAAGCGAGCCTGGAGCTCATCACCTCGGGGCTGATCGTCGCCATTCAGGACATGGGCGCGGCGGGTCTCACCAGCTCGAGCGCCGAGATGGCCGCGCGCGGGGGCGTGGGGGTCGAGATCGACACCGGCCTCGTGCCGACCCGCGAGGCCGGGATGACGCCGTACGAGATCCTGCTCTCCGAATCGCAGGAGCGCATGCTCGTCGTGGCGGAACCGCACCGCGTGCCCGAGATTCAGGGCGTATGCGCCAAGTGGGAGCTGGGCGCGACCCCGATCGGCCAGGTCACCGACGACGGCGTCTTCCGCGTCCGCCACCAGGGGCTGGTGGTGGCGGCCATCCCGGGCCAGCGGCTGGTGGACGACTGCCCGATCTACGATCCCGAGGCGCGCGAAGGCGAGGACGCGAAGGCCCGACGTGCCGCCGCTCCCGACACGCCCGCCAAGGCCGATCTCCAGGGCGCGCTTCCCCTGCTGCTCGATTCGCCCACCATCGCGAGCAAGCGCTGGGTGTACGAGCAGTTCGACTCGACCGTGCAGGCGTCGACGGTCCTCGGCCCCGGCGGGGACGCGGGCGTCCTGCGGGTCCCGGGCACGACGTTCGGGCTGGCGGTGACCGTGGACTGCAACAACCGCCTCGTGGCGCTCGACCCGTACGAAGGCGGCAAGGCCACCGTTGCCGAGGCCGCCCGGAACATCGCCTGCACCGGCGCACTGCCGCTGGGCATCACCGATTGCCTCAACTTCGGCAACCCGGAAAAGCCCGAGGTGTTCTTCCAGTTCCGGGAGGCCTGCCGGGGCATCGCCGACGCCTGCCGCGCGTTCGACACGCCGGTCACGGGCGGCAACGTGAGCTTTTACAACGAGAGTCCCACGGGCGCCGTCGATCCCACCCCCACGGTTGGAATGGTCGGCCTGCTCGAGCAGGTGGAGGCGCGGGTGTCGAGCCACTTCTCGGCGGCGGGCGACGAGATCCTCATCCTCGGGACGACGACGGGCCAGCTCGGGGGCTCCGCCTACTGGGCCGAGGTGTACGACTTCATCGGCGGCCGGCCCGCGCGCGTCGACCTCGAGGCCGAGCGGTCCCTGCAGCGTCTGCTCGTCGCGGGGGCCGCGAGGCGGCTGTTCCACTCGGCGCACGACTGTTCGGAGGGAGGACTGGCCGTCGCGCTGGCGGAAGCGGCCCTCGGCGGCGCCTACGCCCAGGGTGGGCTCGGCGCCTCGGTGGACCTCACGGCGCTGGGCGCGGATGCGCCGGCCGACGGGCTGCTGTACGGCGAGAACGGCGCCCGGGCAGTCGTTTCGGTGAACCCGGAGCATCTAGAGGCCGTCATGGCGCTCGCGAGGGAACACGGGGTCCCGGTGCACCACGCGGGTCGCGTCACCGCCCCCGCCGGCGTGCTGGAACTGCGGCTCGGCTCTCGGGTGTTCACTTGGCCTGTAGACACGCTGCGCCAGACCTATTTCATGGCGATCCCGCGCCGGATGCAGCATCCGGACGTGGACCGCTCGGCGGGAGAGTAAGGCATGTGCGGCATCATCGGCGTCTCCGGGATCCCTGACGCGGCCCGGCTCACCTATCTCGGCCTCTACGCCCTGCAGCACCGAGGGCAGGAGAGCGCCGGCATCGTCGCGATCGACCGCGAGGGCCACGCCCGCTCGCACCGCGGGATGGGGCTCGTGAGCGAGACCTTCGAGGAGCCGATCCTGGGGACGCTGCCCGGCGACGTCGCCGTGGGCCACACTCGCTACTCGACGACCGGCAGCACCGTTCTCGCCAACGCGCAGCCCTGCAACGTGGCGACCCGCTGCGGACCGCTCGCGATCGCGCACAACGGCAACATCATCAATGCCGCCGAGCTCAAGCGGGAGCTGGTCGACAAGGGTGCCATCTTCACGACCTCGAGCGACACCGAGGTGCTCGTGCATCTCATCGCGCGCTCGGAGGCCGACACGGTCGAGGGCCAAATCCGGGACGCGCTGGAGCAGGTGGACGGCGCCTACACCCTGGTGATCACCGTCGGCCGCACGCTCTACGCGGTGGTCGACAGCCGCGGCTTCCGGCCGCTCGTGATGGGCCGCCTGTCGGGCGGGATGGTCGTGGCGTCGGAGACCTGCGCGCTCGACCTGCTTGGCGCGAACATCACGTGCGAGCTGCAGCCGGGCGAGTTCGTCCGGATCGAGGACGGCCAGGTCACGGAGCTTCCCCGGCTCGCTCCCAGGCCCGTCAGCCGCTGCGTCTTCGAGCTGGTGTACTTCGCCCGCCCCGACAGCACCGTCTTCGGCGAGTCGGTGGACCGCGTGCGGCGCGAGCTCGGCCGTCAGCTCGCCCGGGAGCAGCCCGCGCCCGGCGCGCAGGTGGTGTTCAGCGTTCCGGACAGCTCGAACGCGATGGCGCTCGGCTACTCCGAGGTCTCCGGCACCAAGCTGGAGTACGGCCTCATCCGCAACCACTACGTCGGTCGCACCTTCATCAACCCCACCCAGGACCACCGGGTGGCCAAGGTGAAGATCAAGTTCAATCCGGTGCGAGACGTGATCCAGGGCAAGTCCGTGGTGGTGGTGGACGACAGCCTCGTCCGCGGCAACACGAGCCAGAGCCTGGTTCAGATGATCCGCGCGGCGGGGGCGCACGAGGTGCATCTCCGCCTCGGCTCGCCGCCGATCACCGGGCCGTGCCTCTACGGCATCGACACTCCCACGCGGGAGGAGCTCATCGCCGCCACGCACTCGATCGAGGAGATCCGGGAGTTCCTCGGCGTCGATTCCCTCGGGTACCTGTCGCTCGACGGCATGCTGCGTGCGTCCGGCCCGAACACCGAGTACTGTCACGCCTGCTTCTCGGGCAGCTATCCCACGGCCATTCCCGGCGACCTGGTCCAGATTCGGCATGCGTCCCCGCTGGTGGCGACTCCGGCATGAGCGGCCCCTACGCCCAGCCCCTCGTCTACTTCTTCGGCCAGGGGCGCGCGGACGGCACCGCGGCGATGAAGGACGTGCTCGGCGGCAAGGGAGCCGGCCTCGCCGAGATGACCACCATCGGCATTCCCGTTCCGCCCGGCTTCACGATCGCCAGCAATCTCTGCCTCAGCTATCTCGACAGCCACCAGTTTCCGAAGCGCCTTCAGATCCAGGTGGAGAACGCCTTGCACCGGGTCGAAGCCGCGACTGGCAAGCACTTCGGCGACGGCGACAATCCGCTGCTCGTGAGCGTGCGCTCGGGCGCCGCGGTCTCGATGCCGGGCATGATGGAGACGATCCTCAACCTCGGCCTCAACGACGTGACCGTCGAGGGTCTCACGCGGCAGAGTCGCAATCCGCAGTTCGCCTGGGATTCCTACCGCCGGTTTGTGCAGATGTACGGCAGTGTGGTCTTCGATCTCTCGCGGAAGCCGTTCGAGCACATTCTGGAGGAGCACCGGCAGCGGTGCAAGGTCGAGCGGGACATCGATCTCTCCGTCGAGGAGATGCAGGGCATCGTGCGCCGGTTCAAGGAGCACGTGCGGGCTGAGACCGGCCGCGACTTCCCGAGCGACCCGCTGGACCAGCTGTGGGGCGCGATCGCGGCCGTGTTCGAGAGCTGGAACACCCGCCGGGCGATCGACTACCGGAAGCTGCACGACATTCCCGACAGCATGGGGACCGCAGTGAACGTGGTCGCCATGGTGTACGGCAACCTGGGCGAGGACTCCGGCACGGGCGTCGCATTCACGCGCGACCCGTCCACCGGCGAGCGGGCGCTCTACGGTGAATACCTGCTCAACGCGCAGGGCGAGGACGTCGTGTCGGGCTCTCGGACCCCGCTCCCGATCGCGACGCTGAAGGACGGCCTGCCAGCCTCCTACCAGGAGCTGGAGCGGGTGGCGCGCACGCTCGAGCGGCACTTTCGCGACGTGCAGGACATGGAGTTCACCATCGAGCGCGGTACCCTATACATGCTGCAGACGCGCCGAGGCCAGCGCTCGGGCCACGCGGCTGTGCGGATCGCCTGCGAGATGGTGGACGAGGAGCTCATCTCCGAGGAAGAGGCGGTCGCGCGCATTCCGCCGCACGACCTGAACCAGCTGCTGCACCCGACGATCGATCCCACGAGCCAGCTCGACCTGCTCACCACCGGCCTGCCCGCATCGCCGGGCGCCGCCTGCGGCACGATCGTGTTCGACGCCGACCGGGCCGAGAAGCTCGGCCGTGCGGGCCAAGCGGTCATCCTGGTCCGGCGCGAGACATCGCCCGAGGACTTCCACGGCATGGTGATGGCCAAGGCCGTCCTCACCGCCCGAGGCGGCATGACCTCGCATGCCGCGGTCGTGGCGCGAGGCATGGGGAAGCCGTGCGTGGTCGGCGCGCAGGAGCTGCAGGTGGACGAGCGGTCCGGGCACCTCGCGGTGAACGGGCGTCAGCTCGCCGAGGGCCAGTGGATCACGGTCGACGGCGGCACCGGCAAGGTGTTCGCCGGCCAGGCCGCGCTCCGGACGCCCGAACTCAGTGGCGACTTCAACCGCCTCATGCAGTGGGCCGACCGGATCCGGCAGCTCCGCGTGCGCGTCAACGCGGACACGCCCGCGGACGCGCACCGCGGACGCGATTTCGGCGCGGAGGGCATCGGGCTCTGCCGGACCGAGCACATGTTCTTCGACGGCGACCGCCTGACGGCCATGCGGGAGATGATCGTCGCGCAGGATACTGCGGGACGCGAGCGGGCGCTGGCCAAGCTGCTCCCGATGCAGCGGTCCGATTTCGAGGCGATCTATCGCGCGATGGAGGGCTTCCCGGTCACCATCCGCCTGCTCGATCCGCCGCTGCACGAATTCCTGCCCAAGGAGCGCGCCGAGATCGAGACGCTGGCCGGCGAGCTCGGGATCTCGGTGGACGCCCTGCAGACCGTCATCGACCGGCTGCACGAGGTGAACCCGATGCTCGGCCTTCGGGGATGCCGGCTCGGCATCGTCTATCCGGAGATCACCCGCATGCAGGTCCGCGCCATCTTCGAGGCAGCCTGCACGGTGGCGGCGCGGAAGGGGCGCGTCATGCCGGAGGTGATGGTTCCGCTCACGGCGAGCGTGGTGGAGTTCCGGAAGCAAGCACTGCTGGTGCGGGAGGTCGCGGAGGCGGTGTTTCGCGAGCGACAGATCACGGTGCCGTTCCTGCTCGGCACCATGATCGAGCTGCCCCGTGCCGCGCTCACGGCGGACGAGCTCGCCCGCGAGGCGCAGTTCTTCTCGTTCGGGACCAACGATCTCACCCAGACCACCTGGGGCTTGAGCCGCGACGACGCCGGGCATTTCCTGCCGTACTACATCGAGCACGGTGTGATCGAGGACGATCCATTCCAGGTGCTGGACCAGGCCGGCGTGGGCAAGCTGATCCAGATGGCAACCGAGCTGGGCCGCCGGACGCGGCCCGATCTCAAGCTCGGGATCTGCGGTGAGCACGGCGGAGACCCCACCGCAGTGGCCTTCTGCGACCGGCTCGGGATGAACTACGTGAGCTGCTCGCCGTTCCGCATTCCGATCGCCCGGCTGGCGGCCGCGCAGGCGGCGCTCGCCACGCGTGGCACCATGGATCGCACCCGGGCGACCGTCTAGGCGCGCGCGAAGACCTCGAGCATGCGGTGCTTCTCGACGTCGAGATCGCCGCGCGGGCCGGGAAAGTGACGATCGTCGATCACCACGTCCTCCACCGACGTCGTGATGAACGCCCGCCAGCCGGGAATCTGCCCATTCTGGCTGCCCCCGCCGGTCTGGTAGGCCACCAGCAGCGACTCGCCCGCGTCGTGCAGGCCGAGCAGATGAGGCTCGACCGTGCGATCGTGCCCATGATATCTGAAATGAACGATGCGATGATCGAGGATAGCCAGCACCAGGCGCTCGGCGCCGGTGAGGTCCTCGTCGACCCGTGCGCGCCGCGCCGCGCGCGCCTGCTGCTGCCTCATTTCCCCTCCGTACGGATGATCCGCGCGCAAGCTAGAGCCCGGGCGGACGCCCGACTGTGACGGCTGACCCGGACGCTTGCTCTCGCCGAGGGGGACGTCCTTTATTCCTGCCTGCCGAACGGCTGACCACCTCGCTGTCGAGGACGCTATGACCGCACCGCTCGTGGGTATCGTGATGGGCAGCGACTCCGATTGGGAGGTCATGCAGCACGCGAGCCGCCGGCTGGCCGAGTTCGACGTGCCTCACGAGTGTCGCGTCGTCAGCGCGCACCGGACGCCGGACCTGCTCTTCCAGTACGCCGCCGAGGCCCGCGGGCGTGGGCTGCGGTGTATCATCGCGGGCGCGGGCGGCGCCGCCCACCTGCCGGGTATGCTCGCCGCCAAGACTACACTGCCGGTGCTGGGCGTGCCCGTGACGTCGACCCACCTGCAGGGACTCGATTCCCTGCTCTCCATCGTCCAGATGCCGGCGGGGGTGCCGGTCGCGACCTTCGCGATCGGTGCGGCCGGCGCGCACAATGCGGGGCTCTACGCCGTCGCGATCCTGGCGGGCGCCGATGCCGCGCTGGCCCGGCGCCTCGACGCGTTTCGTGCCGCCCAGACCGAGCGGGTCCTGGCCCTCAAGCTCCCGGGGTCGGCGTGATCCTGCCCGGCGCGACGGTCGGAGTGGTAGGTGGTGGGCAGCTGGGTCGGATGTTCGTGCTGCGGGCGCTGGCGATGGGGTATCGCGTGGTCGTGCTCGATCCGGACGCGCGCAGCCCGGCGGGGCTCGTCGCCGATCGCCACCTGCGCGCCTCCTACGACGACGAGCGGGCGCTCGACGAATTGGCCGCCGGCTGTGCGGCCGTGACGACCGAGTTCGAGAACGTTCCCGCGGCCACCCTGCACCGACTTTCGGCAGGCACGATCGTGAGGCCACCCGTCGAGGCGGTGGCCGTCGCCCAGGACCGAATCGCCGAAAAGACCTTTCTGCAACGCGCGGCCTTTTCCACGGCGCCGTTTCGCCCCGTCACCAGCGCTGCCGAGCTCCATGACGCGCTCGGGTTCGTTCGCCTGCCCGCCCTGCTCAAGACCAGCCGGCTCGGCTACGACGGGAAGGGACAGGCGCTGGTCACCGATCCGGCGTCGGCGTCGGCCGCATTCGAGCGCTTCGGCGGCGTGCCCTGCGTGCTGGAGGAGCGGCTGGCGCTCGAGACGGAGCTCTCGGTCGTGCTGGCGCGGGGGGCCGACGGCGAGGTCCAGGCGTTCCCGGTGGGCGAGAACCGGCACCGCGACGGCATCCTCGAGACCACCGTCGTGCCCGCCCGCGTCTCCGCCCGCCTCGCCGACGAGGCGCGCGACCTCGCGGTCCGGGTGGCCGAGCGGATGGAGTATTCCGGTGTGCTGGGCGTCGAGCTCTTCGTCGCGAACGGCGGCCGCCTGTTCGTGAACGAGACCGCCCCTCGCCCGCACAACAGCGGACACTTCACGATGGACGCGTGCACGGTGGACCAGTTCGAGCAGCAGCTCCGCGCGCTTTGCGGCCTGCCGCTCGGCCAGCCGCGACTGCTCTCGCCGGTGACCATGATCAACCTTCTCGGAGACCTGTGGCAGGCCGGCGAGCCTCGCTGGGTGGAAGCGCTCAAGCTCCCGGGCGTTCGCCTCCATCTCTATGGCAAGGCCGAGCCGCGGCCCGGCCGCAAGATGGGGCACCTCAACTGCATCGCCGATTCGGCCGACCTGGCCTACGCCCTCGCCCACAAGGCCCACGCGGCCCTCGCCGCGACGCCGGCGGCCGTCCCCGCCTCTTCCAGGAGCATATGATGACGCCGCTCAGCCTCGTGATTGCCGCCGCCGCGTTCTCGCAGCCGATGCCGATCCAGACGGCGGACACGGCCTGCCAGATCCTGCTCCCGAACGACGTCCCGGCCGAGGGGCGGAAGAGCCCACTCGACTCGCTGACGTTCAGCGTGGCCAAGCAGCCGGTGAAGGTCTGCTACGGACGGCCGTCCTCGCGCGGACGCGTGATGTTGGGAGGGGAGGCCGTGCCTTACGGCAAGCTCTGGCGAACCGGCGCGAACGAGCCCACGACCCTGTTCACGCCAGTGGCCATCACGGTCGCCGGCATCCCGGTGCCCCCGGGCACGTATTCACTCTATTCCGTGCCCAACGCCACCGAGTGGGAGATCATCGTGAACCGGTCGACCAAGCAGTGGGGCCGTGAGGACAGCTACACGCCGGAGGTGCAGGCGCAGGAGGTGGGTCGTGGGACGGTGAAGAGCGAGCGCATCAAGCAGGCGGTCGACACCTTCACCATCCGGAGCGAAGGCGCGGGCAAGGGTGCCACGCTCCTGCTCGAGTGGGAAAAGACGCGGGTCAAGATCCCGATCAATCCGGCGTGAGGCGGCTCACGCCCTCCACAAGACGGTCCACCTCGTCGGACGTCGTGTAGCAGGCGCAGCCCGCGCGCACGAGGCCCTGGGCCCCCAGCCCCAGCCGCTCGACCACGGTCGTCGCGTAGAAGTCGCCGTTGGAGACGAACACACCGTCGGCCGCCAGCGCGGTGGCCACCTCGTCGCTCGTGCGGCCAGCCAGCGTGAAGCTCACCGTCGGCGTGCGGGGGCGTCCGGGCGGTGGACCGTACCTCGTGACCCCGGGGATCTCGCCGAGGCCCTGCCAGAGGCGCTCCAGGAGAATTTGGCCGCGAGCATGGAGCTCTCCGAACCCTCGCCGCAGGCGCTCACGCCGGCTGCCGCCTGCGGCGAGCGACGCCAGGAAGTCGACGGCCGCGCCGGCGCCCGCGATTCCTTCGTGGTCGAGGGTGCCGGTCTCCATCCGCTCGGGGGCGGTCTCCGGTGCGGGCGCAAGCTTCGGGGCATCGAGGGCCTCGAGCCGGTCGCGCCGGCCGTACAGGATTCCGATGTGTGGCCCGTAGAACTTGTAGGCCGAGCAGGCGAGGAAGTCGCAGCCGATCGCGCGGACGTCCACCAGCGCGTGGGGGGCAGAGTGGACCGCGTCCACGAAGGTGAGCGCGCCGACGGCCCGCGCGAGGCCGCAGGCACGAGCGACGTCGCTGACGGTGCCGAGGGCGTTGGACGCGGCGCCGATCGCGAGCAGGCGCGTCCGGGCGGAAAGCGCTTCCTGGAGAGCCGTCCAGTCGAGCTCGCCGGTGCCGGGCACGAGGGGCACGCTGCGCACGGTGACGCCGCGCTCGCGCTCGAGGGCGCGCCAGGGCGCCACGTTGGCGTGGTGATCGAGTTCGGTGACGATCAGTTCGTCGCCCGGCCCCCAGCCTCGCCCCAGCGCTCGGCCGAGGTGGAAGGTGAGGGTCGTCATGTTGGCGCCGAAGACGATTTCGGACGGCGCGCCGCCGAGAAAGTCCGCCATGGCCTCGCGCGCACCGGCGATCAGACGGTCGGTCTCCTCGCTCGTGGGATAGCGCCAGTGCGTGTTCGCGTTGTGATGCAGGAGATAGTCGGCCACCGCGTCCGCGACGACCTTGGGGACCTGCGTGCCGCCGGGGCCATCGAAGTAGGCGACCGGGTGGCCGCCGTGCCGGCGCTCGAGTGCCGGAAACCGGCCGCGGATTTCTTGAGTCGACTGCACCGGGGAGGTAGCGAGCGCGGAGGCGGGTGGGGTCACGGTCGAGGCCATAGTAAGAGGTCAGGTGACGTCGCAGAGCATAAATGCGTTGCTATGTTGAACTTACGATCAAACATTGAACAAGGCGTCGCGGCGCCCGGTCCTGCGCCAGCACGATACGCGGATTGGCGCGCGCGCCATAGATTAGCTTCCGTCCGCGCTCGGCGCACCTCTTCGTGCTCGAGCGCCTCATGGCCGGCCCCCTCAGCCCGGTATTTCGCGCATGCCGCCTCGCTCGCGCTGCCGCCGCCTCGGTGCCCCCGTCCTCCTCGCGGCCATCCTCGTGGCCGCCTGCAGCGGGAGCGGCCCCACGGACACCCCGGTGCCGGGCGCCATCTCGGTGAGCCCGCCCGACTTCGCGCTCGACGCGGTCGGCGATACCCAGCAACTCACCGCCACGGTCACCGACCAGGACGGCGCGACCATCTCGTCGCCCTCGATCAATTGGTCGAGTGACAATGCCTCGGTCGCCACCGTGACGGGGACGGGCTTGGTTTCCGCCGCTGGCAGCGGCGCCGCGCACATCACTGCCACCACCGGCTCCGTGAATGCCACGGTGAGCGTCACGGTCACTCAGACGGTCACCCAGCTACAGAAGGCCGCGGGCGATCAGCAGACGGCCGACATCGGCGCCGCGGTAGCCACCCCGCTCACCGTGCAGGTGAACGACGGCAACGGCCATCCCATCCCGGGCGCCACGGTCACGTTCTCGGCGGAGCCGCAGCTCGGCACCCTCGGCACGCCAACCGGCCAGACCGGCGCGGATGGACGCGCGGCCACGTCGCTCACCGTGCTGGGCTCGGGCGCGATCTCCGTCACGGCCTCGGTCGCGGGATCGCCCCTCACCACGACCTTCACCGAAACCGGCGTCTCGGCATTCTCGATCGACCTCCAATTCCTCACCACGCCCACGACCGCCCAGCGGCAGGCCTTCGTGGCGGCGGCGCAGCGCTGGCAGGGACTAATCGTCGGCGACATCCCCAACGTGCAGCTCACCGCCACGGCCGGCCAGTGCGGCACGAACTCGCCGGCCCTCAACCAGACGGTAGACGACGTCCTGATCCTGATCACGCTCGAGCCGATCGACGGCGCCGGAAGCGTGCTCGGCGCCGCGGGTCCCTGCTTCATTCGCAACGGCACCCACATTCCGGTCCTGGGCCTCATGAAGTTCGACACCGCCGATCTCGACGTGCTCGAGAGCGGTGGCCTGTTGCAGGTGGTCATCCTGCACGAGATGGGACACGTCCTCGGATTCGGCACCATCTGGAGCGACCTGAACCTGCTCGCCGATCCCTCCCTCTCCGGAGGCATCGACCCGCACTTCACCGGTCCGCAGGGCATCGCGGCGTTCGACGACATCGGCGGCGCAGGCTACATCGCGAGCGCGAAGGTCCCGGTCGAGGACATGGGCGGCGAAGGCACCGCCGACGCGCACTGGCGTGAATCGGTGTTCGGCAACGAGTTGATGACCGGCTTCGTGGAGGCCAGCACCAACGCGCTGAGCCGAGTCTCCGTCGCCTCGATGGCGGACCTGGGTTACGCCGTCAACCTCGAGGGCGCCGATCCCTTCACGCTCGCGCCGGGCCTCCGGGCGTTCTCGCCGCGGGGACCGCGGGTGCAGCTGAAGAACGACCTGCTCCGCCTCCCGCTCCGGGTCGTGGATGAGGGCGGACGCGTCGTCAACCTCATCCGCCCGTGAGGGCCTGGCGCGGGGCCAGCGCGATGCTCGCACTGTTGATGGGCTGCCACTCGGCCAAGCCCGAAGCCCAGCCGGCCGCCGATCCGTGCCGGCCGCCAACCGGCTCCCTGCCCCGGACGGCGACCGCCGACGGTCTCGCGGGGGAATACCGCGTTCACCTCACCGCGACGTCGGGCGCGAGCGCGGGCCGGTCGGTCGAGAGCGGCCTTCGCCTCGCGCCGCTCGCGGATTCGCTCGCGCGCGCCGTCGTGGTCCTGGGGGTGCGCGACACCACGGCGAGCCATCCGCTCGCGGGCACCAGCGACCTCGACCCGACCGCGCTCGGCGGCGTGCGGACCGGAGACCTCACCACCGATGATCCCGAGGCGCCTGGCGTACTGGTCATCGAGCGCCATCCCGCGCACGAGGATGCCGGCGCCGAGATCATGTTGCGGCTCGGGTCCGACGCCAACCGGCTGGGCGTTGTACGCTACGATGGCGGCTACTTCGCGCTGACGGTGCGGAGCCTCGGGCCGGGTGGCTTCGCGGGCACCTGGGCGAGTGGCGGATCGAAGGCCGGGGTCGGAGCGGAGGGGTATTTCTGCGCGGAGCGAACGCCGCCCACGAAGTGAGCTCGCTCGCACCCGCGTGCCAGCAGGGTCAGCGGCAGTATGGGACAGAGAAACGAACACGGGGCCCGCGGCATATCGCGGGCCCCGTGTTCGCGTGATGGAGGCGCAGGGAATCGAACCCTGGTCCGAGTGAGCGTCCAGAACCGCGTCTACGTGCGTAGGTTCGTCTTCTCGCCGTCGCCTCGGGCCGGTGCCGAACCGACCTGCCCTTGGTCTAGCTCCTTGCTGATCTCACCGTTCGCGTCGGAGCAACGCGTCTGGCCAGCCCAGGTTTGCGATTCGACAGGAGGCGCTCCGGGCGGGCTCCTCTAGCCGAAGGCGCGTCAAGCGAGCTAGCTCAGCTTACGCGGCCAGTGCCAGGTTTGAGTTGGCAGTTAAAGCGTTCCAGACGGTTTTACCAGGACTCTGGACCTGGGCACGCTGCAATTCCTTCTACAAACCCGTCGAAGCCAGTCGCCCCCGAAGGTGCCTCAAATATAGACAGTCAGGGGACGGATGGGTAGCGATGGCGGCCGGGTCAAAAACCTCGATCTGACCCTACCTCCCCGCCCGCTCGACCCGATTTCTCCCCGAATTCTTCGCCACGTACAACGCCGCGTCCGCCTGCGCCGGCAGCGCCTTGAGCGTGGGACCGGTCTCGGGACAGGCCGCCACGCCGAACGAGGCGCTGAGCGGCCAGACCCGCCCATTCCAGTCCCAGGGCGTGGTCCCCAGCCGGATCCGGATGCGCTCGGCGATGCGCGCGCCGGTATCGAGATCCGCTCTCGGAAGCCACACGGCGAATTCCTCACCCCCGATCCGCGCCGCGAGATCGCCGCCGCGGATCTGACTCTGAATGATGCGGGCGAAGTGAATCAGCGCGGCGTCGCCCGCCGGGTGGCCGAGCGTGTCGTTGAGCAGCTTGAACTCATCGAAGTCCGCGTACACCAATGCGCCGGCGCGCGGCCCGCGCGGCTCCGCCTGGTCGATCAGATCGTCGAACCTGCGGCGGTTGGCGAGGCCGGTCAGGCCGTCGGACGCCGCATGCGTCGCGCGCTTGTCGGCTTCCAGCGCGCGTGCGAGCCGCGGTCCCGCATTCGCCAGCGCCTCCATCAGCTCCGCCAACGCGCCGCCGATCGGCTCGCGGCCCCCGGGCGGCCAGATGGCCACCGCACCGAAGGCTTCGTCGCCCACGAGAATCGGGAGCAGCATCACCGCACCCGGTCGTTGGCGGCGGTCCGGCACCGCTCCGCCCAAGGGGTCCCCCTCCATCATGAACTGCCCGGTCTCGCCGCGCGCGACGCGCGCGATGTCGCTGATCTCCGGCACGAGGGTGTCGAGCAGTCGCCGGTCGCCGCGACCGGACACGCCGACGATGCGGACGGGCGGCAGCGGCGCGAGGGAGCCGACGTGCGGAGAGTCGCCCACCACCTCCTTCGCGGCGACGATGACCTGCGCGTCCAGCGATCGCTCGAGCTGGTAGGCCAGCCGAAGGCCGACGCTGCCCACGGACTCGAGCGACGCCTCCTGCGTCTGGGCCTGTGCCAGGGCCACGATCTGCGGCTTGCGGCGCGCGCCCTCGAGCAGCCGCCGGAGGTCGGTCTCCACCAGGTCGAGCCGCGTCGTGTCGAAGTCCGTCGGCAGGAGCAGCGCCACCGCGGTGCCGCCGGCGGCGTGGAAGACGAGCAGGCCGCTATCCATGCGCTCCGCCCCGCTCTGCTCCTGGTCGCGCGCGCGCTCGAGACGGCGGTCCACCGCCACGATCTGCGTCACCGACAGTCGCTCGGCATCCACGATCCGCTCGGCATGCGGCCCTTCTTCCCGCGGATCGATTTCCGCCACCCATACACCCAGCGCCCCGTACGCGCGGCGGAGCCACTCCAGCGCCGGGTCGGGCAGCAGATGGGGGCCGGCCACCGGCGCGATTGCCAATCCCGCTCGGCGGCGGGCCACGGCCCACCCCGCACCGGCGCCCGCGAGCGTCGCGACGATCAGCGGCAGGAGGCTCAATCCCGAAGCCATCCGCGCCGGCGGAACCAGAGATAGATCGCGAGAACGATCCCGCCCATCCCGGCCAGCACGGCGGGATAACCCCAGGGCGAGCGGAGCTCGGGCATGAAATCGAAGTTCATGCCGTAGACGCCCACGAGGAAGGTGAGCGGGAGAAAGAACACGGAAAAGACGGTCAGGATCCGCATGACCTCTCCGGTCCGGTGGGCGGCGAGCGCGAGCTGGAGATTGAGGATGGTGTTCGCGTCGTCGAGCAGCTCGTCGGCATAGAAGTGGTAGCTCTCGACGTTCTCCTGCACGTCCCGGAACAGCGTGGCCGCGCGTCCGCTCGCGGGCGTCATCCGTTGCACCACGTCGAGGGTCCGCCAGAGCAGCCGCTTGATCAGCGTCACCTGACGCTTGAGCACGTGAATGCCACGCAGGTCCTGCGAGAAGGCCCGGCTATCCGAGTCCTGACCGCCGAATACGGTCTCCTCGAAGGCGTCGATCCTCGATTCGATCGATTCCATCGGCTTGAGGTAGGTGTCCACCGCTGCGTTGAGCACCTGTGTGATGGCGTACGCCTGGAGCCCCTCTTTGCCCGCGTGACCGGCCTGGTTCCCCTCGAACTTCTCCTGCAGCGCCTTCAGCCATGCCTGTTCCGTGCGGTGGATGGTGATGAGAAACGACTGGCCGGAGAAGATCGCCACCTTGCGGGTGAGCTCCTGCACCGTGGAGCAGCTTCCCTCGGCCTGCTGGTCGAAGGTCCGGATGATGACGAAGGCGTAGTTCTCGAACTGCTCGAACTTGGGAAGATGTTCGGGATCGAGGCAATCTAGGACGGAGGTCGGCTGGAGACCGTAGGTCTTGGATACCTCTTCCAGCTCCGCCGCGGTAGGCGCCACGATGTCGATCCAGACGAGCGGCGGCTCGGTCCGCTTGAGAACGGTTCGCGCGGTCACGAACGGCAGATCCGGCTCGCCGCGGCCCCCGCGCCGAAGCCGTTGTCGATGTTCACGACCGTGACGCCGGCCGCGCACGAGTTGAGCATGCCGAGGAGCGCGGCGAGGCCGCCGAACGAGGCCCCGTACCCGACGCTCGTGGGCACGGCGATGACCGGCACCGCGACGAGCCCCCCGACCACACTGGGCAGCGCGCCCTCCATTCCGGCGACGACGACTATGACCTTCGCGCGGCCAAGCGCGTCGCCCTCGGCGAGCAGCCGATGGATACCGGCGACCCCCACGTCCATCAGCCGCTCGACGCAGACACCGAACGCCTCCGCGACCGTCGCTGCCTCCTCGGCGACCGGGAGATCGCTGGTGCCGGCGGATACGACGAGCACGGGACCGGCGGTCGGCGGGGGCGCGTCCTCGGCTGGGAGCCACACGGTGCGCCCGGCGGGATTCCAGCGGACGTGCGGGAACCGGCCACGCAGCGCGGTTGCCGTCGCCTCGTTCGCGCGCGTCCCGAGAAACGAACCTGTGGCCGCCTCGAGCCGCTCGCAGATCGCGACCACCTGCTCCAGGGACTTCCCCTCGCAGAACACGACTTCGGGTTGCCCCTGTCGCAGGGCGCGATGATGGTCGATGCGGGCGAACGGAAGATCTTCGAACGGAAGGTGGCGCAGGCGCTCGAGCGCTGCACCCGGCGCCACGCGCCCGGCGGCGACGTCGGCGAGGAGGACCTCGAGCTGCTCGGGTCTCACGCCACTGCGGCGACCGGCTCGAGATACTCGAGGAAGGTCGCCTCGGCCTCCGCGATCGACTCGATCTGGAACAGCCGCTGGCGGAGGTCGCTCGCGCCGTGCAGACCCTTCGTGTACCAGCCGAGGTGCTTCCGGAACTCGATGACGGTCTTCCGGGTGTCCCCCTGGAGCCGGAGCGCCAGCCGGGCGTGGTCGAGAGCCACCCGGAATCGCTCGGCGGCGCCGGGTGCGAGCGGAGTCGCGCGGCCCTCGAGCAGGGCCCGCCCGTCGCGGAAGAGCCATGGATTCCCGAAGGCGCCGCGGCCGATCATGAGGCCGGCGCACCGGGTGTGATTCCGCATGCGCACGATGTCCTCGGCCGTCTGGATGTCGCCGTTGCCGATGACCGGAATGTCGAGCGCTTCGACCACCCGCGCGATCTCGTCCCAGTTGGCCTTGCCCGAGAACATCTGCGTGCGGGTGCGTGCATGCAACGTGAACGCCCGTGCACCCGCATCCTGCATCCGGCGCGCGATGCTGACGGGATCCCGCGTCTCGTCGTTCCATCCGCTCCGGGTCTTGACCGTGACCGGCAGGTGCGTGGCTCCGATGACCGCGCGGATGATGCGCTCGACCAGCTCCATGTCGCGCAGACATCCCGAGCCACCGTTCCGCTGTACGACCTTCTTGACCGGGCAGCCGAAGTTGATGTCGATGAACTCGGGCCGGTAATGCTCGGTGATGAGCCCGGCCGCCTCCGCCATCGCGTTGGCGTCGGCGCCATAGATCTGGATGCCGATGGGCCGCTCGACCTCCTCGAACTCCGCTCCTTCGAGCGTGTTCCGGATGCGGCGCCGGATGGCCTCCGAGGAGAGGAACTCGGACAGCACGACATCGGCGCCCATTCGCCGGCAGATCTGGCGGAACGGCGCCTCCGACACCCCGGCCATCGGGGCCAGGAGGAGGGGGAACTCGTGCTCGGACGGAAAGGGCAACTGCATGGGGAGAAAATACTTGGCGGCTGGACGGACGGCAATGGAACCCAGGCTGGCGGGTGGGCGTAGTGCCTCCATGCCCCCACACATCACCTTAGTGACCATGGCGCTCGCGATCCTCGCCGCGCCCGCCGCCGCACAGGACGATCCGGTCCTCGCCTCTCGGGCCGCGCACCAACAGGCGGTCAAGGCGTACGAAGCGCACGATGTTCCGGGCTTTCTCGCCCACGCCCGCGAGGCGGAACGCCTCCGGCCGGATCACGGCGGGGTGATCTACACCCTCGCGTCCGCCTACGCGATGGCCGGTGATACCGCGGGCGCCCTCGCGATGCTCCAGCGCTTCGCCGCGCTCGGCTACACGGCCGACGTCATGGCGGACTCGGACCTCGCCCCGCTACGCTCGCTTCCCCAGTTCGATGCGGTGCGCCGGGCGCTGAGCCGGAACGCCACGCCCCTGATGCGATCCGAGGCCGCCTTCACCCTGCCCGAACGCGATCTCCTGACCGAGGGCGTCGCGTATGACCCTCGCACGAGGGCCTTCTTCGTCGGCAGCGTGCACCATCGCAAGATCCTGCGCGTCGACCGGTCCGGCCGGGTCACGGAATTCGTCTCGTCCGCGCGGGACGGCCTCTGGGCGCCGCTCGGCATGCGGGCCGATTCGTCACGCGGGCTCCTGTGGGTCGCAGCGACGGCCGTGCCGCAGATGGTCGGGTACGACAGCACCGAGGCCGGGCGGTCCGGCGTGTTCGCATACGACCTGTCCACCGGTGCGCTGCGCGGACGCTACCTTATCTCCCCCGACGCCGCGCCGCACGCACTGGGCGATGTGACCATCACCCGTGGCGGTGACGTGTACGCGAGCGACAGCCGCGCCCCCACGGTCTATCGGGTGCGGCCCGGGAGCGACACCCTGGAAAGGTTTCTCACCTCCCCACTCCTCCTGTCCGCGCAGGGCATGGCGTTCGACCGCGACGAGCGCTCGATGTACATCGCTGACTATTCTCGCGGCATTCTGCGCGTGGACATGACGACGCGCGAGGTGGCCCTCCTGCCCCCGGCGGACGGTGTCATGGCACTCGGGGTCGACGGGCTGTACGCCACCGGTGAGGGCCTGGTGGGCATCCAGAACGGTGTGAGTCCCGCCCGCGTCGTGCGTCTCCATCTCGATGAGGCCGGTCGACGGCTCGCGTCGATGGAGGTGCTGGAGCGCGCGCGCCCCGACTACGCCGAGCCGACGCTCGGGGTGCTGGTGGGACCGTCGCTGTACTACGTGGCGAACAGCCAGTGGGAGCGCTTTCGCGAGGACGGGACGCTCGACACATCCACGCCCCTGCAGTCGCCGCTGGTGTTGCGCCTTCCACTCTGAGGTGCTGGCGGTGGTGCCGGCCCGTTGACGGATCGACACGGCCAGCACTAGGTTGCCGCCACACCATGCACCTCGCCGACTTCTTCTCGCCGGATGCCATCTCCATCGGGCTTCGCGGCGGCGCCAAGGATGAGATCCTCACGGAGCTCGTGGGGCTGCTTCGTCTCGACGACGCGGCGAGCGACTCGCTGCTGCGCATGCTCCAGCGGCGGGAGACCCTGGGCTCCACCGGCGTGGGCCGGGGAATCGCGATTCCGCATTGCCGGTCGCTGGTGGTGAGTCGTCTCCGGATCGCCTATGGGCACCACGTGACGGGCATCGAGTACCAGGCCATCGACAACCGCCCGGTCTTCGATTTCTTTCTGATCGTGGCCCCCCCACTCGAGGTGTCCAACCAGTACCTCCCGGTGCTGGGGAAGATCGCGCAGTTCGCCAAGGAGCCCGACGTTCCCGACCGGCTCGCCGCGCTTCGGTCGTCGGACGACTTCCTGCGACTGCTGGGAGAGAAGGGAGTGTAGCCCGTGCGCTCGTGGTTCCCGACCCTGCTGGTACTGGCATTGCCTACGGCACTCGCCGGCCAGACCGCGTCGGACCGCACCGCGCTCGATCGCTTCCGCGACTCCCTCGCCGCCGCCCAGGACACCTCCGCGCTCGCCCTCCTCCAACAGGCCCTCGCCGGACGCCGGCCCCAAGATCCTGTCTCGTCCCTCCGCTTCGCGCTCGTCGCGCTTCGCCGCGCGGAGCTGGGCGCGGACGCCGACGCAGGCGACGCGCGAGACGCGCTGCGCCGCCTGGTCAAGCGCGAGCCCGCGTGGCCGCAGGCCTGGCACGCGCTCGCCGCGGCGGAGATGCGCCGCGCGGCCTGGGAGCGCGCGGATCCGGTCGCGCTTGGCAATCGCGTGGGCACGGGTACGCTCGAGCGTGCCATCGAGTACGAGCGCCGCGCGCTCGAGGCCGACCCCCGCTACGTGCCAGCCGCGCTGACCCTCGCCCACGTGGCGCTGGCGCTGCACGACACCGCGCTCTTCGTCCCGGCCCGAGACGCGCTGCGCCGCGCCTCGGCGGCGATGACGGACGCGCCGGCCGATCTCCTGCTGGCACGCGGCAGGCTCGAGCGTGCCGCGGATGAGCCCGAGTCGGCGCTCGTGTCGTTCGAGCACGCCGCCGACGGGAGCGGCTCCTCCGCGGCAGTGGCCCGGCTGGAATGGGCGCGCACGAGCCTGGGCCTCGGGTCGAAGGATGGCGATCGCCCGTATTTCGAGGGGGCGGTGAGTGATGACTCCGCGACCGTGGCCGGCTACCGCGAAGATCTGGCTCCGATCGCCCCGGACTCGGAGCTCGCTCGCTTCGACGCGGTCCACGGCGCCGATCGCGCCGCGTGGCTCGCGCGGTTCTGGTCGGACCGGGACCGGGCCGAGCTACGCGCCGATGGCGAGCGGCTGCGAGAGCATTACCGCCGCCTCCTGTACGCTCGTCGTCACTTCGCCCTGACCGTCTCGCGGCGCTTCTATGGAGACCAGGACGCGTACCGCTCCGGCAGCGAGGAGCTCGACGACCGCGGCGTGATCTACGTGCGCCATGGCGAGCCGGCTCTACGCCTCAAGCCGTTCGTGTTCGGCCTGATGCCCAACGAGACCTGGCGTTATGGCCGGGCCGACGGCGACCTGCTGTTTCACTTCAGCGCGGGTTACGACGACAGCGGCGGCGGTGACCTGTACGACTATCGACTGGTGGAGAGCGTGCTCGACCTGCGTGGCGCGGCGGGCGCGCCGGACGACCAGCTGCTCCTGTCGCGCCAGACGCTTTCGCCGCTGTACGGCCGGATGCTGCATTGGGGGCCCCACGGCGCCGCGCACGCCCGCGCGACCGAGCGGAACATCGGCCGCGCGAGCATCGACTACGGGACCACCACTGACTCCTACGAACTCCAGTTCGCGAAGCGGCTCACCGCCTATGCCGATCTGGTGGCGGTCGGCGCGGCGCACGGCGAGCCGCTCACACAGTTCGTCTTCGCGGTCGGCCCCGCGGCGACCACACCCTCGCCGGAGATCGACGGGGTGAGCTACGCGGTGCGGGTCCGTCTCGTGGCGCTCGACGGCGCGGAGCACGCCGTGGCGCACGCCGATACGACGCTGGTCTTCCGGCTCGACCGCGCGCTCGCCCGGGGGCAGTATCTCATCGGACGGGTCGAGCTGCCGGTGCCCCCTGGCCGCTATGCCTGGCGCGCGGCGCTGGAGCAAGGCGAGGGGGCCGGGGTGGTTCTGCCGAGGGACAGCGTCACCGTCCGCTCGCCCGGACCCAGTCTCTCGCTCAGCGATCTTGCGCTCGGCATTCGAGCGGCGAGTGCACGCTGGGAGCCCACGCCGGCCGACACCGTCCTGCTCACGCCGTTCGACCTGTTCCCCGCCGGCAGCGAGGTTCACCTGTACTACGAGGCCGCAGGCACCCGCGCGGGCGCCTCCTATCGTCACGAGATCGGCGTGTTCCGGGTCCGGGGTGACGACCGGGTCGAGGACCGCCCCGTCGTCTCGCTTCACGTGGATGAGGCCGCCGGTGGGGATCCGATCCGGGCGCACCGCACGCTCCAACTGGCGCGGCTCAAGCCCGGGCGGTACGTCGTCGAGGTGAAGGTCACGGGTCCCGACGGACGCCTGGACGCGCGGCGCCGCGCCATTCGCGTGGTTGAGACAGACCACTAGACGACCCGTTCGGCCGCCGGCGACCTCGCTCTTTCCGGCGCGGCCCCCGCGCCGTATGCTAGACCGGTTTCCCGGGACGGCGCCACGGCTGACGAAGGAGTTCCGGACCCAGCGGCTCCGGTGAGCGACGGGCCGGAGGGTGGGACACGTCACGGACCCGGGGCCGGCCCGGCGTTACCGTTGTCCGGGCTCGAATGGCTTCTGACCCTGTTACCTCGAGGCGTGTATGATCTGGCTTGCCGTCTTACTCGTGATCGCGTGGGTGTTGGGATGGGGCGTGTTTCACGTCGCGGGCGCGCTGATTCATCTCCTGCTCGTCATCGCGGTCATCGTCTTCCTGATCAACTTCTTCACCGGCCGAAGGGCTCTCTGATCTCGGGGGGGCCGGCCACTGGCGGCCGGCCCAGCTCGGGCGGCCGTGCAGCGCCGCGACCTCTTACCCTGCGCGGTCCGCTGCCGCGCGTTCCAGCTCCGCGAGATGTGAGTCCATCTCCGCATCCATCAGCTTCCTGAGCTCGACCAGCCGGAGCGCGTATGCCTGGAGCGCGCGATCGGTATCGGTCGCCGGGATCCACCTGGGTACTGCTGTCGGTCGCCCCCCCTCGTCGAGCGCGACGAAGACGATCACGCAGTGCCCCGTCCGCTTGAGCTCCGTGGCCTTGGGGTCGCGCGCGTAGATGTTCACCGCGATGTGCAAGCTGGTTCGGCCCGTGTGGATCACGAGCGCCCGGCACTCGACGATCTCGCCGACCATCACCGGCCGAATGAAATGAATGCCGCCCACGTAGATCGTGACGCAGTATTCGCCCGTCCACCCTGCCGCGCAGGCGTAGCCCGTCTGGTCGATCCACTTCATCACAGCGCCGCCGTGCACCTTGCCGCCGAAGTTGACGTGTCCCGGCTCGGCGAGGAAGCGCAGCGTGACGGCGCGCGGGCGGCTCATTCCCACTCGATCGTGGCGGGTGGCTTGGAGCTCACGTCGTAGACGACCCGGTTCACCCCATCGACTTCGTTCGCGATGCGGTTCGAGATGCGCGCGAGGACCTCGGGCGGGAAGGCGTACCAGTCGGCCGTCATGCCGTCGCGGCTGGTGACGGCCCGCAGGGCGATCACCTGATCGTAACTCCGGAAGTCCCCCTGGACGCCTACCGAGCGGATGGGAAGGAGCACGGAGAAGGCCTGCCAGATCTCGTCGTACAGGCCCGCGGCGCGGATCTCCTCCAGATAGATGTGGTCTGCCCGCCGGAGAATGCCGAGGCTTTCGGGCGACACCTCGCCGAGGATGCGGATGGCGAGGCCGGGGCCGGGGAATGGATGGCGGCCGACCATCTCTTCGGGCAGGCCGAGCTCGCGTCCCACCTGTCGCACTTCGTCCTTGAAGAGCTCGCGGAGCGGCTCCAGCAGCTCGAACGGCAGCCGTTCGGGCAGGCCGCCGACGTTGTGGTGCGTCTTGATCGTCGCCGACGGCCCGCCCTGCGGCGACAGCGACTCGATCACGTCGGGATAGAGCGTGCCCTGCACCAGAAAGCCGACATCCGTCCCGACGGATCGGGCCTCGGACTCGAACACATCGATGAACGTGTGGCCGATGCGCCGCCGCTTTTCCTCCGGGTCGCTGACACCGGCGAGGCGCTCGAGAAACGTCGGGCCGGCGTCCACCACCCGGAGGTCGATGCCCAGGTGCCGCCGGAACGTCGCTTCGACCTGCTCCCGCTCGTGCAGGCGCAGCAGTCCATGATCGACGAAGATGCAGGTGAGCCGATCGCCGACCGCCCGGTGCACCAGGACCGCCGCCACCGACGAGTCCACGCCGCCCGAGAGTCCGCAGATCACGCGCTGATCGACACCGACCAGGGCGCGAATCCGCTCGATCTCCGTCTCGACGAAATGGCCGGGCGTCCAGTCCGGCGTGACCCCGCAGACCTCGAACAGGAAGTTGCTGAGGATCTCACCGCCACGGGGCGTATGCGCGACCTCGGGATGGAACTGCACCCCGAACAGCGGGCGCTGGCCGTGCTCGAACGCGGCGACCGGACTATTCTCGCTCGACGCGGTGACTCGGTAGCCCGGCGGCGGCACGTCCACGTGATCACCGTGGCTCATCCACACGGGGGTTTCCTCGCCCTTCCCGAACCCCCGGAACAGGCGACCGCCTTCGATCTTCACGGTGGCCCGGCCGTACTCGCGCCGGGACGCCCGCTTGACGTTGCCGCCCGACAGGTGCGCGAGCAGCTGCATGCCGTAGCAGAGGCCGAGCACCGGGGTGCCCAGTTCGAGCAGGGCGGGATCGGCCGTCGGCACGCTGTCGCCGTAGACCGAGTTCGGGCCGCCCGAGAGGATGATGCCCTTGGGACGCCAGCTCCGAATCCACTCCACCGTGCGCGATGGCGGATGGATCTCGCAGTAGACGTGCGCCTCGCGCACGCGGCGGGCGATGAGCTGGGTGTACTGGGACCCGAAGTCGATGATCAGGATGCCGTCGTGGTGCTGGGGCACGGGTCGTGATGCTCCTGTGGTGGTCCGCGTCATGCCGGGTCCATCTGCTCGCCCTGATACAGCTGCTCGATCGTCTCGCGCGCGCGCGCCACCCACCAGCGATCGCCGTCCACCACGACCTCCGCGGGCCGGGGCCGCGAGTTGTAGTTCGACGCCATGACGAAGCCGTAGGCGCCGGCACCGAGGACGGCGAGGCAATCGCCCGCCGCCACATCCGGGACCTGGCGGTCGAGGGCGAGGAAGTCACCAGTCTCGCAGACGGGGCCCACGACGTCCGCCCGAACCGTCGCTTGCTCGTTCGACTCGAGCGAGACGATCTCGTGGTAGGCCTGGTAATGGCTGGGACGGACGAGGTCGTTCATCCCAGCGTCCACCACCACGAACTCCTTCCCGCCCGAGTGCTTCCGATAGAGCACCTCGGTCACGAGCACGCCGGCGCTGCCGACCAGGAACCGGCCGGGCTCGAGGTACACCATGTATCCCGTCGTGGCGAGCAGCGGGACGACAGCGGCGGCGAACCGGGCCGGATCCATCGGCTGCTCGTGATGATACCGGATGCCCAGGCCGCCGCCGATGTCAATCACCTCGAGCGCGTGGCCCCGGGACCGGAGCGCTGAGGCCAGCTCGAGCAGCCGCCCGATGCCCTGCCGGAACGGATCGGTGTCCGAGAGCTGGCTCCCGAGATGCATCGCGAGCGTGGTGAGGCGGAGACGCGGATGCGCGGCGATCAGGTCGGCCGCCGCGGGCACCTGGTCCACCGGCACGCCGAACTTGATGCCACTCTTCCCCGTCGAGATGTACGGATGGGTGTCGGTCGTGATGTCAGGATTGACGCGAATGCCGACGGCGACGTCGGTGCGCTCCTCGTCCGCGATCGCCGCCAGCCGATGCAGCTCCTCCACCGACTCGATGTTGAGGTGGCCCAGACCCGCCTGGACCGCGCGGCGAAGTTCGTCGCCGGCCTTGCCGACGCCGCTGAACACGATGCGCTCGGCCGGGAAGCCGGCCGCGAGCGCGCGAGCCATCTCGCCGCCCGAGACGATGTCGGCGCCGGCACCGAGCTCGCGCAGGATGCGGAGCACGGCGAGCGTGCTGTTGGCCTTGACCGCGTAGCAGATGCGGTGCGGCAGGACGGCCAGCGCCGCGTCGAGCGCCCGGTATCGCTCGCGGATCGCGCCCGCGTTGTAGACGTAGACGGGCGTGCCGACCGCGCGGGCGATCTCGGCGAGCGGAACGCCGCCCAGGCAAAGGGTGCCGTCCCGCCGATCGAGACCGGCGTCGGCGAAGCGGCTGTCGGTCAGTACGCCTTGGCCCACACCGCCTCGGAGGCGCTGGGCCGCCCGCACCACATGCATGTCTTGGGCGTCTCCGGCGAACGGGACTCCTCGTCCGGCAGGACTCGGATCGTGGCCTTGGTCTGCTCCTTGATCTCCGCCTCGCAGGCGCCGCCGCCGCAGAAGCCCGCGTATACGAAGCCGCCGTTCGCCTCCATGTAGGCCAGGAACTGCTCCTTGGTCGCGCCCCGGATGCTGTTCGCCTCACGCCGCGCGCGCGCCGTTTCGAGCAGGCCGGTCTGCATCCGCTCCATTTCCTCGAGAATCCGCTGGCCGAGTCCGTCGACGGGCATGGTTTCCTTCTTCCCGCCCGTCCGACGGGCCAGCACGGCCGCGCCGGCGGCGACGTCGCGAGGACCCACCTCGAGCCGCAACGGCACGCCCCGCCCTTCCCACTCGTAGTATTTGGCTCCCGGCTTGATGCCCTCACGCGCATCCAGATGGACCCGGACCCCCGCGGCGGCCAGCTCCCGGCGCAGCCGGTCGGCCGCGGCTACGACGGTGCCTCGCTCGTCGTCGGTGCGGTAGATCGGCACGATGACCACCTGGTACTGGGCCAGCCGCGGCGGGCAGACCAGGCCGGCGTCGTCGCTATGCGTCATGATGAGGGCGCCGACGAGGCGGGTGGACACGCCCCACGACGTATTCCACACGTGGTCGAGGTCGCCCGCTGCGGTCTGGAAGGTCACCTCGAACGCGCGCGAGAAGTTCTGGCCGAGGTTGTGGCTCGTGCCGGCCTGCAGCGCCTTGTTGTCCTGCATGAGTGCTTCGCAGCTGTAGGTCCGGAGCGCGCCGGCGAAGCGCTCGCTGTCGGTCTTGCGGCCGGTGAGGACCGGCATCGCCATCCACTCCTCCATGAACGTCCGGTACACCCCGAGCATCTGCCGGGTCTCCGCCTCCGCCTCGGCCTCCGTGGCATGCGCCGTGTGGCCCTCCTGCCAGAGAAACTCGGTGGTGCGCAGGAACAATCTCGTCCGCATTTCCCAGCGAACCACGTTGGCCCACTGATTGATGAGGACCGGCAGATCGCGATAGCTCTGGATCCACTTGGCGTACATGGCGTAGATGATCGTCTCGGACGTCGGCCGGACCACGAGCGGCTCGTCGAGCTCCTTGCCGCCAGCGTGCGTCACGACCGCGGTTTCCGGCGCGAAACCCTCGACGTGCTCCGCCTCCCGCGACAGGAAGCTCTGCGGGATGAACAGCGGGAAATAGGCGTTCTGGTGACCGGTGTCCTTGAACATCTGGTCGAGCGCCCGCTGCATCTGTTCCCAGATGGCGTAGCCGTTCGGCCGGATGACCATACACCCCCGCACCGGGCTGTAGTCCGCCAGTTCGGCGCGGGCAATCAGCTCGTTGTACCAGGCACTGAAATCCGCCGCCCGTGTCGTCAACGCCTTCGCGTCCGCCATTCCCGCTCCTCTACGACTCGAAATACTTCGGTCGGTGTCGCCCGTCAGTGACCCGCAGTCCCCTGGACCAGTCGCTCGATCACGCGCTCCCGAGCGACGGCCTCCTGCCCCTTCCCTTCCAGATCCTTGACCATCACCTCGCCCCGGGCTCGGTCGTCGGGTCCAATGACCACCGCGAACCTCGCGTGCCGTGCGTCGGCCAGCTTGAGCTGCTTCCCCAACGCCTGGGTTCCGAGGGGGTATTCCGCGCGAAGGCCCGCGTCGCGGAGCTCGTGCGCCAGCGCGAGGACGAACGGCAGGTCGGCCTCGGTGACGGCCGAGACGAAGACGTCGATGCTCGAGGCGTCCGATGGCGCCAGCCCGCGCTCGCGGAGCAGCTCGCCCAGCACCACGTCACCCATCCCGAAGCCGAGCGCGGGGATGTCCACGCCGCCGAGCGCCTGCAGCAGGCCGTCGTACCGACCTCCGCCGCAGATGGCGCGCAGGGTGCGGCCGGCGTCGAACAGCTCGAACACCGTGCCGGTGTAGTACGCGAGCCCGCGGACGATGGTGAGGTCCACCTCGACGAACTCGCCGAGTCCCATGCTCGTGAGCGCGTTCAGGACGCGGCGCAGCGATTCACCCGCCGCCGAACCATCGGGCACTCGCCGAGCGCCGCCTCGACCGCCGAGAGCCCGCGGAGGCCGGCCGTCGCGAGGACGCCTTCGATCGCCGGCGCGCCGATTCCCGCCGCGCTCAGCTGCTCGGCCAGGGCGGCGCGCTCCACCCGCTCGATCTTGTCCACCGCCTGGAATGCCGCGCCAAGCTGGGCCTCGCCGACGCCCGCCCCCAGGAGCAGGGCCCGCAGCACGCGGCGATCGGACAACCGCACGCGGACGTCGCCGGGGCCGAGGCCGAAGGCGCGCATGACGTCGATCGCCAGCGCGATGATCTCCGCGTCTCCGAGCGGCCCCGGCTCGCCGATCAGGTCGCAGTTGAGCTGGAAGTGCTCTCGAAGCCGCCCCCGTTGCTGGCGCTCGTAGCGGAAGAGCTGGGGGACGGCGAACCAGCGGATCGGCTTCTTGAGCCCGTTGGCGCGGGCGGCCACCATCCGGGCGAGGGTCGGCGTCATTTCCGGGCGCAGCGCGACGTCGCGTCCGCCCTTGTCCATGAAGCTGTAGAGCTGCCCCACGATCTCGTCGCCGCTCTTCGCCGTGTACAGCTCCAGCGGCTCGAGCGGCGGGCCGTCGTACTCCTCGAACCCGTAGCGCGTCGCCACGGTCCGCCAGGTCCGGAAGATGTGCGAGCGCAGGGCGAGATCGGCGGGGTAAAAGTCCCGAAAGCCCGGCAGGGCCTTGGTTTGCATGGGGAGAACATAGTCGCACCGAGGACCCTACACCACCTCCATGCCGAGGGCCGTCATCACGTCGCCGACGGTGTGGAACGAGCCGGTGACGAGCACGGTCCCGGCACCCTCCTGCACCGTCTCGAGCGCCTGGCGGAAGTCGGGCACGAGCGTCCACGCGGCGCGCGCGGGCGGCCGGCCGCGGTCGCGGAGCCAGCGGCGAAGCCACACGGCGTTCCATCCTCGACTCGCGGCCGTGGGCGCCACGGTGAGCACCCCGCGGTCGATCACCCGGTCCAGCTGTACCAGCATGTCCGGCCACTCCTTGTCACCCAGGATCGAGACGAGCGCATGGAGCGGGCGGGGCGGCCGGAGCGCATCGATTGATTTCACGAGCGCCCGGATGCCGTCGGGGTTGTGCGCGACATCGAACAGCCACTTGCCGCGCCGGTCGAGTCGGCCCGGCGCGCGCGCGGAGGAGAACCCCGCGTGGATCGCCTCCAATGGCGGGCGGTAGGGCGCGGGCAGCGCCATCAGAATGCCGTGCGCGACCGCGGCGTTCCGACGCTGATGCGGGCCGGCGAGGCTGAGCGGGCCCGTCCATTCGTATTCCGGCGGCAGCACGCGAATGTCGGCGCGGCTGCCGCCGTCGAGGCGGGCGACCGCTTTTTTCGCCTCGCGGCGCAGCACGTCCACCAGGGTCGGGTCGCGCTCCCCGATGACGAACGGCACGCCCGGCTTCGCGATGCCGGCCTTCTCGGCGGCGATGAGCTCCAGCGTGTCGCCCAGGTACTTCATGTGGTCGCGCTCGATCTTGGTCACCGCGCTCACGAGCGGTCGGAGCACGTTGGTACTGTCGAGCCGGCCCCCGAGCCCGACCTCGGCCACGACAATCTCGGCGCCGCGGGCGGCGAAGTCCGCGAATGCGATGGCCGTGCTGACCTCGAAGAACGTGGCCTTGCGCTCGAGGATCAGTGGCTGGAGCCGGTCGGTCCACATCGCCATCGCGTCCTCGCCGATGGGAACGCCGTCGACCCGGATCCGCTCCCGGAACGAGATCAGATGCGGCGACGTGTAGAGGCCGACGCGCCAGCCGGCCTCTGCCAGCGCCGACGCGACCAGCGTGGTCACGCTTCCCTTCCCGTTCGTCCCCCCGACGTGAATCGACGGCATGACTTCGTGGGGGTTCCCGAGCGCCTTGAGCAGCGCGCGCGTCGTGGCGAGCCCGAACTTGATGGTCGTGGTCCGGGGAAAGAGGAATTGGAGTGCGTCGTCGTACGTCAGCGGCATGGGTGCGGTGTTCGCCCTCCCGAAGCGTGGCACTGGAATGTCGCCATCCCGACGGTCACCCGATCGTCGCGGCGCGAGCCGCCCGTGAGGCGGCTCCCACGGCGTTCGCGGAGGACCCCGCCCCAACGACAACGCCCCACCGCGGCTTACCGGGTGGGGCGTACGGTCCGGGGTCGGCCTCCGTCAGCTCAGCTCTGCGTGCTCCACGTGCGGGCGCTGGCCCTGCATATGCCGTAGAAGTCGCGCCGTCGTGTCGCGCAACGAGCCGCGCGGGACGACGTCGTCGATCTGGCCGTGCTCCAGCAGAAACTCCGCGGTCTGGAATCCCTCCGGCAGGTCCTGGCCGATCGTCTGCTTGATGACCCGCTGTCCCGCGAACCCGATCAGCGCGCCCGGCTCGGCGAGGATCACGTCGCCCTGCATGGCGTACGAGGCCGACACGCCGCCGGTCGTCGGGTCCGTGAGAATCGAGATGTACGGGATGGAGTCGCGGTTCAGGAGAGCGATCGCGGCCGAGGTCTTGGCCATCTGCATCAGGGAGAGCACGCCTTCCTGCATGCGGGCGCCGCCCGACGCGGAGACGAGGACCAGCGGGATCTTCTTCTCGTGCGAGCGCCGCGCCAGCCGTGCGATCTTCTCGCCGACCACCGATCCCATCGATCCGCCCATGAAAGCGAAATTCATCACCCCGAGATTGAGCGACAACCCATCGACCTTGGCGGTGCCGGTGTAGATCGCGTCGGCCTGTCCGCCCTTCTTCCTGGCCGACACCAGCCGCTCCGCATAGTGCTCGAAATGGAGCGGGTCGGCCGAGCGAAGATTGCCCCACAGCTCGCGCCAGCTTCCGGGATCGGTGAGGAGCTCGACGTACTCCTCCGCCCCGATACGGCGGTGCCGCCCGCATTCGGGACAGACGTTGAGCGCCTTCTCGAACTTCTCCCGGAGGTCGATGTGCCCGCAGCCGTCACACTTTTCCCACGCGTCGGGCGGGATCTCCAACCGCTCGCGCTGCGACGTCCGAGGCTTGCGTTCCTTCTTAAACCATGCCATCACGGCCATAGGAGGTAGGGTTCGCCAGAGTGAAGGAGGCAAGGGAGCAGCCGAATCCATGCAATTTCGGCCATCCCCCGCCCAAACGCCAGACCCATGGTCGTAAGCTGTTGTCAGATATCAGGATGGCCAGCCTGCCTCGAGTCCCACGCCACCCGGAATGCCAGTCCGAGGCAGAGCGAGCAGATGATGAAGAACGAGCCGCCGTAGGAGAAGAACGGCAGCGGAATGCCGGTGATCGGCATCAGGTTCACGGTCATGCCGACGTTCTCGAACACGTGCGTGAAGAACAGCGCCAGAATGCCGAAGGTCACCAGGCTGCTGAAACTGTCGGTCGCCCGCCGGGCGATCCGGAGCAGCGCGAGGAAGAGCGCCAGGAAGAGTGACAGGGCGACCATCACGCCGACGAAGCCGAGCTCCTCTCCGACAACCGGGAACACGAAGTCGGTGTGCTGCTCCGGCAGGAACGCCAGCCGCTTCTGCGGGCCCTGGGTATAGCCGGTCCCGAACCAGCCGCCGGACCCGATGGCGACGCGCGACTGGATGGCGTGGTACCCGGCCGCCCGCGGATCGGCTTCGGGATTGAGGAACGTGAGGAGACGGTTCTGCTGATAGGGCGCCAGCCGCTGCCAGAGCGGGAGCGCGATCGTCCCCATCGCCACATTCAGGAACCAGAAGACCAGCGAGTCGTAGACGTAGGGCCGCCAGAGCACCAGCAACGCGGTGAATGCGACCATCCACGCGCCCCACGTCCAATTGTTGAAGGCGAGCAGCAGGCTCAGCCCGGGCGACGCGATCATGAACAGCAGGCGAGGCCGGACGCCGGCCCAGAAGAGCATCGCGAAGGCGATGCCGATGAAGACGATCGCGCTGCCGAGGTCGGGCTGCTTGAGCACGAGGAGGAAGGGCACGCCGACGATGAGCCCGGGCATCAGGAGATCGCGAAGCGAGCGGGGCGGCTCCTTCCGGCTCGAGAGATACCGTGCGAGCATGAGCACCGTGGCGACCTTGGCGAACTCCGACGGCTGGCCGATCTGGTGGCCGCCAACCGAGAGCCAGCTGTGGCTGCTCTGCGCGGTGCCCGCCCCGGTGCCGATGACGAGCACCAGCGCGAGCAGAATCAGGCTGAATCCGTAGAGCGCCGGTGCGAGCCACTCGAGCAGCCGGAGCGATAAGTGGAACACCATCCAGCCGGCGACCACCCCGACGCCGAACCAGATGAACTGACGGTACCACACGCCCGCCGCGTGGGTGGGCACGTCGGTCTGCCCGGCGGAGTAGAGCGTCAGCAGGCCGAAGGTCATCAGCGCGAGGCTCACCCAGAGGAGCCGGCGATCGATCGCGGCGGCCCTCACGGACGAATCTCCGTTCGGCGGATACTGTCCTCCTGAGCGCGTGCCGCGGCCGAATCGGGGTCGAGCTCGACGGGTCGGGGCGCGGTGTCGGGGCCCCACCGTCTCGTCGAGGAGCATCTGTCATCTTGATGGCGTGCCGGTCGTGTCCGGTCCCAGGAGGTAGCGGCGGAGGGTGCGGATGACATACGGTGCCACCGTCGTTCCGTGCTCGGCGAACTCCATGATCCCGCCCACGATCAGCTCAGGCTTCTCCGCCGGTGCAAAGCCGATGAACCAGCCGTGGTCCTTGCCGTGCGGATTCTGCGCCGTGCCCGTCTTCCCGGCCACGGCCAGGTCCGAGTGCCGGCTCGCGACCGCGGTTCCCGCGCTCGACCACGGCGATGAGCGCGCGCCGGAGGCCCGTCGAGCTGCGCGCTCGACAGGCCGAGGTTCCGCGGCTTCGCCTCGGCGGGGCGGACGATGAACGGGGACGCCGCGCTCCCGTCCCCCGCGAGCCCCTCGTAGAACCGCATCATGTTGACCAGGGTCTGCGTGTTCTCACCCTGACCGATCGAGAAGTTGAGCGTGGTCGCGGGGGGACTCCAGTTGCGCGGGCCGTAGAGACGATCGAAATACGCGGTCGACGCCGGGAAGATCGGATCCACCTCGTTCTCCAGGTCGATCCCGCTCGGGTCGCGGAAGCCCATCAACACGCCGTCCTGGACGATGGCCGTCAGGCCGAGACGCAGCCCGAGCTGGTAGAAGTAGACGTCGCAGCTCGACGCGACGGCGCCGACGAGGTCGAGCGAGCCGTGGCCTTCCTTCTTCCAGCAGCGGAATACCCGGTTGCCGAGCCGCAGGCCGCCGCGGCACGGGGTCGGCATGTGGGTGTCGAGCCCGATCAGACCCCGTTTGAGCGCCATCGCGGCGATCGCCAGCTTGAACGGCGAGGCCGGCGGATACCGGGTCTGGATCGCGCGGTTGAGCAGCGGACGCGCCTCGTCCTCGTTCAGCGAGCGCCACAAGGCGGTCGAGATCCCGCCCACGAACGCGTTGGGATCGTAGCTCGGCGCCGAGTACAGTGCGCGGACCTCGCCCGTGGGCGTCATCGCGACCATCGCGCCGCGAGTCCCGGCCGGCCAGATGCTGTCGATGAACCGCTGGAGATCGAGATCGATCGTGGTACGGATCGGCTGGCCCGGTGTCGGCGGCAGCGAGGCGGTGCTGGCCTCCTCGCGAACGAGCCGGCCGCGCGCGTTGACCTCGATGTACCGGACCCCCTCGGCACCCCGCAGCGAGTCGTCGTACTCCCGCTCGAGGCCCGCCTTGCCGACGATCGACCCGAGCCGCGCGCCGGGAAACCGGTTCTCGCTCAGATCGGATTCCGTCACCTCGGAGACGTAGCCGACCAGATGGGCGACCGCCTTGCCGGCGGGATAGAGGCGCTTGGGCTCCGACTGGATGACGAGTCCCGGCAGCACCGCGCGATGCTCCTCCAGCCGCGCCACCGTCTCGAAGGTCGCGTCGCCGAAGACCACGACGGGCTGGTAGCGGGCCGCGGCGAAGCGGCGGAGGATTTCGCTGGTCTCGGACGTGTCGAGCGGGACGTAGCGGTCCACGCGGGTCAGCACCGCCTGGAGCGAGTCCGGGCTCGACGCGAGCAGCTTGACGGAATAGCCGGGGACGTTCTCGGCGATGATGCGACCGCGCCGGTCGAGAATGGCGCCCCGCGGGGGCGTCAGCGGTATCGGCCGGAGGCGATTCGTCTCGGCCTTGAGCTGGAACTTGTCGTGCTGGATGACCTGCGTCCGGAAGAACGCGCCCGAGAGGACCAGGAAGGCGGCCACGAGCACCCAGCGTGCGACGTCGGCGCGCTCCCGCACCCGGTAGGAGTCGAAGCCGTTCATCTCACGCGTCCAGACGGATCGAGAACCACTCGCGGAAAGCCACCAGGATCACCAGGGCGAAGAGCGCCGACGTCAGAGCCTGGAGCGGACTGTACACGGCAATCTCGGTCAGGAAGGACCGGTCGCCGCTCCCGCTTGCCGCGAGCACCAGGAGATCGCGCATCCACAGGCCGACCGCGACGAAGGCGGCGTTGACAAGCGGGTTGTCCGCGAAGAAGACCGCCCGCGCCCAGGAGGCGAGATAGCCCACGACCGTATGCGCCAGCGCGCCCGCCCCGAACCTGGCCGGCGTGAGCGCATCGGCGGTCAGCCCGACGAGGAACCCCGCGACCGCCGAAGCCCCGGGTCCGCTCCTCATGGCGAAGAGCATGAGGCCCACGAACATGAAATCGGGGCTCACCCGGGGCCCCCACAGACGAGGGCGCACGTAAAAATGCAGCAAGACGAGCAGCACCAACACCACCGCGAGCTGCACCCGATTGGCCCGGGCCGGGATCATCGGGCCGAGTCTCCGGCCGCCGGAGGAGCCGCCGGGGCGGGTGCCGGGCCGGCGGCCGCAGGAGCGGTGGCTGGATTCGGACGACGTACAGCGAGGCTGTCGGGGCGCACCGCCGGCCGCGGCTTGACGCGCGTCGTGTCCCGTCTGACGGCCGCCAGCGACTCGGCGCGCTGGGCGCGAGCCGTCCGGACCGCCTGAGCGACGGAATCCGCCACGCGAATGCGCTCGAGCGAATCGCGTCGCTGGGCGGCGAGCGCGGAGTCGCTGGGAAACGCGCGCGCAAGATCCCCGGTCGGCGCGACCAGGATGAGCACGTGAGCGGCGGAGCCCGGATTGGCGGTCGGCAGCAGCCGATAGACACGCTCCCAGCCCGCCTGCTCGCGCACGACGCCCGTCACGGTGCCGACCGGAATCCCTTTCGGATACACCCCCCCGAGTCCCGAGGACAGCACGAGCGTGCCGACGGGGACCGAGTCGCGATACGGTACGCCACGGAACTCGAGCGCGCTCTCGCCCGCTCCAGACGGCGACGGCGCGACCACGCCGGCGGCATTGCCCGTGACCGTGAACGCGCTCACCCGGAACTCCGGGTGCGCCCACGTCATGACGACGCTCGTGCGCTCGGCGGCATTCAGGACCACCCCGATCAGGCCCTCCGGCGCCACGACGGGGTCGAACGCCGCGACGCCGTCGCGGGAGCCCGCGCTGAGGAGCAGGGTGCGGCCGTCCGTGGCCTGAGACTGATGAAGCACTTCGGCAGCGACGTAGGGGCTGGCCAGGCGGTGGCTCAAGGTGAGAAGCTGGCGAAGGCGCTCGTTCTCGGCGAGCAGCGACGGCAGGCCCTGGGCGAGGTACGAGGCGGAATCGCGTTGGGCGGTGATGGCGCGGAGGCGGACGCGGCTGGTCTTGTCCTCTTCAGCCCTAACCTGCAGCCAGACCAGCGGGGCCAGCACGGACTGGCGCAGCGTCGCCGCGATGCCCATGCCCCAGGCGGCGGGGGAGAACAGAGCCACCAGCGACAGGGCGACGCAGACGCCGAACATCACGGTATCCCGTCGCGTGTACGAGCGTTCCGACGCGCTGGCCATGCTCAGACCGACAGGACGCTGCGATATTTCTCGTAGTCGTCGAGAATGCGTCCGGTGCCCCGCACCACGCAGGTGAGCGGGTCTTCGTCGACGTGAATAGGAAGGCCGGTTTCCTGCGCGAGCAGGATGTCGAGCCCGCGAATGAGCGCGCCACCGCCGGTCATGACGATGCCACGGTCCACGATGTCGCTGGCGAGCTCGGGGGGCGTGATCTCGAGTGCGCGACGGACGGCGTCCACGATCTGCTGAATCGGCTCCTGGACCGCTTCGCGGATTTCGGTCGAGTGGACCCGCACGGTCTTGGGAATCCCCGACACGAGGTCGCGACCCTTGACCTCCATCTCGCGCTCGTCGCCGGTCGGCGCGGCCGACCCGATCTTGATCTTGATCGCCTCGGCGGTCGGCTCGCCGACCAGCAGGTTGTAGTTCTTGCGCATGAACTGCACGATGGCCTGATCGAGCTCGTCGCCGCCGGTGCGGATGGACGTATCGGAGACGATGCCCGAGAGCGCGATGACCGCGATCTCCGTCGTGCCGCCCCCGATGTCGATCACCATGTTGCCGGTGGGCGTCTCCACGGGGAGCCCGACACCGATCGCCGCCGCCATCGGCTCCGCGACCATCAGCACCTGCTTGGCGCCCGCGGTCTCGGCCGAGTCGCGGACGGCGCGGCGCTCGACTTCGGTGATGCCCGAGGGCACGCAGACGATCACCTTGGGTTTGACGCGGAAGACGTGCTTGTCGATGATCGTCTTGAGAAAGTAGCGCAGCATCTTCTCGGTGACGTCGAAGTCCGCGATGACGCCGTCCTTGAGCGGACGCACGGCGAGGATGCCGTCGGGCGTCCGCCCCAGCATGCGCTTGGCCTCGAGCCCGATACCCTTGATCTTCCCCGTCGCCTTCTCGATGGCCACCACCGACGGCTCGTTGAGGACGATGCCTTCGCCCTTCACGTACACGAGGGTATTGGCCGTGCCGAGATCCACCGCGATTTCATTCGCGGGGAGCCAGGACGTCAGATTCAGCGATGGAAGCTTCATCAGATGGCCGTCAGGCGCATGGTTCACAAGGTAAAAGGGCACAAGTGGATCTGGAAGCGGCACTTGGCACTGCTGTGTGAGGCGGACGGCGCCAAATCGAAAGGCGCCGGCGCCGCCCGGCGCTCAAGCAACGCCGTTAACGCCCGGTGCTCCCGAAGCCCCCCGCCCCGCGGTGCGTTCCGGGCAGCTCCTCCACCGGTCTGAACGTGGCGGCCTCCACCCGCGCGATCACCAGCTGGGCGATGCGCATCCCCCGGGTCACCTCGAAGGTATCGGCGCTCAGGTTGACCAGCATGATCATGAGCTCGCCCCGGTAGTCGCTGTCGATCGTCGCCGGGGTGTTCGGAAGCGTGATGCCATGGCGTAGGGCCAGTCCGGATCGGGGGCGGATCTGGCACTCGAACCCCTCGGGGACGGCGATCGCGAAGCCGGTCCTGAAGAGCTTGCGCTCCATCGGGGCGAGGGATCCGTCCTCCGCGCTCGCCACATCGTAGCCTGCGGCGCCCGGGGTGGCCTGCGCGGGCAGCGGCAGGCCTTCGGCATGGGGCAGCCGCGTGATCAGGACCTCGGTCACAGGACCGAGGCGACGTCGGTCAGCGGGAGTCGGAAGGCCTCGGCAACGCCCGGATAGACCACCTTGCCCTCGACCACGTTGAGCCCGAGGGCCAATGCCGGATCGGCCTTGCAGGCGCCACGCCAACCGTGCTTGGCCAGCTTAAGTCCATATGGGAGCGTGGCATTGGTCAGGGCCAGGGTGGAGGTGCGAGGGACACCGCCGGGCATATTGGCGACGGCGTAGTGCAGAATGCCGTCGACGAAGTACGTGGGATTCTCGTGCGTGGTCGGTTTGATGGTCTCGACGCAGCCACCCTGGTCGACCGCCACGTCCACGATCACCGAGCCCGGCTTCATCGTTTTGAGGTCCGCCCGCTTCACCAGGTGGGGTGCTTTCGCGCCCGGGAGCAACACCGCCCCGATGACCAGATCGGCCCGGCTGATGGCGCCGAGGATGTTGTGGCGGTTGCTGTAGGTGGTATCGACGTTGGCCGGGAGGACGTCGTCGAGGTACCTCAGCCGGTCGAGCGAGATGTCCAGGATAGTGACGTGCGCGCCGAGGCCCGCGGCCATCTTGGCCGCGTTGATGCCGACCACCCCGCCGCCGATGATGACGACCTCGCCGGGTGCGACCCCCGGGACCCCGCCGAGTAGAATCCCGCTGCCCCCGAACACCTTCTCCAGGTACTTGGCGCCCTCCTGCACCGCCATGCGTCCAGCTACCTCGGACATCGGCGTCAGGAGGGGAAGCTCGCCGCTCGGGAGCTGGACCGTCTCGTAGGCGACCGCGATGGCCCCGGAATCGATGACGGCCTTCGTCAGATCCTCGGCGGCGGCGAAGTGGAAATACGTGTAGATCACCTGGCCCCGACGCATGCGCGGCCACTCGGGAGCGATCGGCTCCTTCACCTTCATGATCATGTCGGCCCGCTTCCAGACCTCATCGGCCGTGGGCACGATCTGCGCCCCGACCGCCTGGTACGTCTCGTCAGTGAAGCCGCTGCCAAGGCCGGCGCCAGATTCGACGAACACGCTGTGTCCGGCGGTGACGAACGCTTCCGCACCCGCCGGCACGAGCGCGATGCGGTTCTCGTTCGTCTTGATCTCCTTCGGAACGCCGATGAGCATGGGACCTCTGTGTAATGTGGTGTGTCGGTGTGGTACAGGAGGCCGGCATGGACCGACCCGATCTACGCCGGCATCCTCTTCACTGCCCCGGACCCAGCCGGACGACCGTCTGGCGCTCCGGCGCGAAATACTCCGCCGCGACCGTCGCGATTTCGTCCGCGCTGACTGCGTCGATCTCCGCCAGCATCTGGTCGAGCGGCCGGTACTCGTCGTTGTGGAGCACGAAGCCCGCGAGGCGGCCCATGCGGGCGCCCGGGCTCTCGAGCGACAGCATGACCTGGCCCTTGAGCTGCTGCTTGCCATCCGCCAGCTCGTCCGCCGGGAGGCCTTCCCGGGCGAGCCGCGCGTACTCCCCGCGGATGGCCTCCACCGCCGCGTCCGCCGTCGCCGGCTGAGTGCCGACGTACACGCCAAGCTGCCCCGACGACTGATAGAAGTGCTTGTAGGCGAAGATCGCGTAGGCCAGACCCAGCTCCTCGCGCACCCGCTGGAACAGGCGGCTCGACATCCCGCCGCCGAACAGGTTGGTCAGGATGGCCAGCGCGAAGCGGCGCGGATCGCGGAGCGGAAACGTATCGGTGCCGAACACGATGTGGGTCTGCGCCGTATCGCGCTCCTCACGCCGAGTCCCGCCCTGGACCGCGGGCGCGGGCACGACCGGCCGGCGCGGCGGCTCGGGGGAGGCGCCATCGAACCAGCCCTCCCGCTCGAGCACCGTGAGCAGCTGGTCGTGATTCACGTTGCCCGCGGCGGCGACCACGAAGTTGCCACGGTTGTACCCGGTGCCGTGCAGGCATCGGAGATCGTCGGCGGAGAGGGCAGCCAAGGAGGCGGGGCTGCCGAGAATGGAGTAGCCGTAGGGGTGACTCGGCCAGAGTTCGGCCGCGTGTAGCTCGAACACGAGATCGTCCGGCGTGTCCTCGACGCCGTTGATCTCCTCGAGGATCACGTTGCGCTCGGGTTCGAGGTCGCTCTCCCGGAGGAGCGGCCGCCGCGCGAGATCGGTGAGGATCTCGACCGCGAGCGGCAGATCGGCGTCGAGCGTATGCGCCTGGTAGCTGGTATAGTCGCGGCCGGTGAAGGCGTCGAGGCTCCCGCCCCGCACCTCGAGCTCGAGCGCCAGCTCCTTGGCCGAACGCCGCTCGGTGCCCTTGAACACCATGTGCTCGAGCAGATGGGAGATGCCCATCTGCTCGCGGCGCTCGTGGGCGCTCGCCGTGCGTACGTAGAATCCCGTCGCCGCCGAGCGGACGCCCGGCAGCTTCTCGGTGAGGACGACGAGCCCGTTCGGCAGCGTAGTGCGAAGGAGCCCGTCGTCCAGACTGACTGTTTCCAATGCGGAGCTACTCCTTGGGCAGCAGCGCCTTCCGGGAGAGCTTCATGCGGCCGCGGTCGTCCACCTCGAGCAGCTTGACCTGCACGATGTCGCCCTTCTTGACCACGTCCTCGGTCTTGTCGGTGCGGCCGTGCTGCAGCTCGCTGATGTGCAGCAGACCCTCGACCCCGGGCAGGATCTCGACGAACGCCCCGAACGCGGTCGTGCTCTTGACCGGGCCCTCGTACGTCCGGCCCACCTCGGGCTCGGTCGTGATCGCGGCCACCATCGCGCGCGCCTTCTCGCCGGCCTCGCCGCCCACGGCGGAGATGGTGACGAGCCCGCTGTCGTCGATGTTGATCTTGGCGCCTGTGGCGTCCTGAATGCCACGGATGGTCTTGCCCTTCGGACCGATCACGTCGCCGATCTTGTCGGGCTTGATGTGCATCGTGAAGATGCGTGGCGCGTACTTCGAGAGCTCGGTGCGCGGCCCCCCCAGCACCTTGGCCATCTCGCGCAGGATGTGCAGCCGGCCCTTCCGGGCCTTCTCCAGCGCCTGCTCCATGATCTTGAGGTCCATCCCCTCGATCTTGATGTCCATCTGGATCGAGGTGATGCCCTTCTCGGTGCCGGCCACCTTGAAGTCCATGTCGCCGAGGTGATCCTCGGAGCCCAGGATGTCGGTGAGCACGGCCACCTTGTCGCCTTCCTTCACCAGACCCATCGCGACGCCGGCGCACGGCGCCTGCATCGGCACGCCGGCGTCCATGAGGGCGAGCGAGCCGCCGCAGACGGTGGCCATGGAGCTCGAGCCGTTGGACTCGAGGATCTCGCTCACCACGCGCAGCGTGTAGGGAAAGTCCTCGTAGTGGGGGAGCAGCGGTTGGAGCGCGCGCTCCGCCAGCGCACCGTGGCCGATCTCGCGGCGGCTGGTGCCGCGGATCATCTTGACCTCGCCGGTCGAGAACGGCGGGAAGTTGTAGTGCAGCATGAACGACTTGGTGGTCTCGCCGGCCACGTCGATGCTGTCGATGCGCTGCTCGTCATCCGCCGTCCCGAGCGTGACCGACACCAGCGCCTGCGTCTCGCCGCGCTGGAACAATGCCGAGCCGTGCGTGCGGGGGAGTACGCCGGTCTCGATCACGATCGGTCGGATCGTGTCGAGGTCGCGACCGTCCACGCGCTCGCCCTTCTCCAGCACCTGACGCCGCATCACCCGGTACTCGATGTCTTCGAGCTCGGCCGAGATGTCGCGGCCCTTCTCGGGGAACTGCTCGAGCACCTTCGCCACCGTCTGCTCGCGGATCGCGCGGACTCCGCTGGCGCGGGCAGCCTTGTCCTTGGCGTTGATGGCCTGCGCCATCTCCGCCTCGGCCAGCTCCCGGACCTTCGCCTGCAGCGCTTCGTCCACGGGCGCCTTCGTCCACACCAGCTTCGGCGCGGCCCCCGCCTTGTCCACGAGCTGCTTCTCGAGACCGATGACGTCCCGGATCCCCTTCTGCGCCACCTTGAGCGCCTCGAGCATCTCGCCTTCGCTGACTTCGAGCGAGCCCCCCTCGACCATGATGATCGAGTCGGCCGACCCGGTGACCACGAGGTCGATGGTCGAGAACTCGAGCTGCTGAAACGTCGGGTTCAGGATCCAGTTGCCTTCGACGCGCCCCACGCGCACGGCGGCGATGGGACCATTCCACGGCACCGAGGAGAGGCTGAGTGCCGTCGAGGCGGCCACGACTCCGAGAATGTCGGCGTCGTTCTCCTGGTCGGCGGACAGCACCGTCACGAAGACCTGCACCTCATTCTTGAAGCCCTCGGGGAACAGCGGCCGGATGGAGCGGTCGATGATCCGGCCGGCGAGAATCTCGTCGTCGGAGGGCCGGCCCTCACGCTTGAGAAATCCGCCCGGAATCTTGCCGGCGGCGTAGGTCTTCTCGCGGTACTCGACGGTGAGGGGGAAGAACGGGAGGGTGGAAACGTTCGGGGAAATGGTCACGGCAGCCAGCACCATCGTGTCGCCGAAGCGGAGCACCGCGGAACCTGCGGCCTGCTTGGCCAGCCGTCCGGTTTCCAGCATGAGCGGGCGTCCGGCGAACTGGGTCTCGATCCGTTGCACAGTCACTACCTTCTCTCTCTTTGATCTCGGGTTTCTTTGCTGCGCGGTTGTGGTCCAAAAAAGCCGAGAGGGCGTCCCGATGTCGGATCAGGACGCCCCCGGCGGCGCAACGGAATTAGTGACGGAGACCGAGCTGCTCGATGAGAGCCCGGTAGGTCTCGAGGTCGCTTCGCTTGAGGTAGGTCAGCAAGCGGCGGCGGGTGCCGACCATCTTGAGCAGCCCGCGGCGCCCGTGGTGATCCTTGGGATGGCTGCGGAAGTGGTCGGTGAGCGAATTGATCCGCTCGGTGAGCAGCGCCACCTGCACTTTGGTGGACCCGGTATCACTCGGGTGCGCCTGGTGCTTGGCCGTAACCGCCTGCTTGTCGAAGCTCATGCTGCCCTGGTCCTCTATGCGTTTGGCGTCGTAATCCGTTGTAGCACGGTAGAATAACCAAGGCGGTGGAGGAGGACAAGGGCGGACGGCGGACCTCCCTAACCCATCCTTTTCGGGCTCTCCTACTGGCGCGCCCACTGCTCTGCCCGCCGCGTGATGTGCCTCGAGCCCTCAGCTGCCTCCGCCTACGCCCCGAACAATCTCCGAAGATCATTCGAGAAGGCCAGACCCATCAGCAGGACGATCAGCACCAGTCCCACCATCGTGAGCCGCTCGCGCAACTTCAACGGGAGCGGGCGACGGACCACAGCTTCGGCCAGCAGGAACAGGAACTGACCCCCGTCCAGCACCGGGACCGGCAGGAGGTTCAGCACCGCCAGGTTGATCGAGATCAGCGCCATGAAGTTGAGGAAGGCGTCGATCCCCAGGCGCGCGCTTTCTCCCGCCAGCTGGCCGATGAGGATCGGGCCACCGACCTCACGCTTGGAGATGCGTCCGCTGAAGAGGCCCCGAACCGTGCGCACGATCTGGGTCGACGCCGACACCGTATTGCGCCATCCCTCCACCACCGCCTGCCCGAAGCTGAGTCGCTCCGACCGGAACGCCCCCGCCACCCCCACGCCGATCCGGCCGATCGCCTCGGGCTTCCCCGTCGGACCGATGATTGAGTCCACGTACGGTGTGATCTGGAAACGCTGCCGTCCCCCCGCCCGAGCCACCTCCATCTCGAGCGGGCGCTGGCCGTTCTTCTGCAGCCGCTCGAGCAGGTCGTACCACTGGGTGACCGGCTGCCCGTTGATCGCGGCGATCGTGTCGCCCGGCTGCACGCCCGCGCGGGCCGCGGGGCGGTCCGGCAACACCTGGCCCACGACGGGCGCCCGGTACGGCTGCAGCGCCTGCGCGGCCTTGAGCCGCTGTTCGAGGGCGTCGGGATGGATCGGCGCGGACACGACCGAGCCGTCGCCGAGCTCGAGACGGATCGCCGTGTCGGGCGTGTTCGCGATGGCGTTGGTGATCTCGCCCCACGAGGTGACGGGCGCGCCGTTGACCCGGACGATCCGCGTACCGGGCTGGATCCGCTTGAACGCCTCGGCTTCCGGCGGCAGCAGGTCATCCACGACCCGGCCCACCGTCGTGACCGGATCGACCGGCCGGCCGCTCTTGACGGCCAGGAGCGTGTACAGGAACCAAGCGAACAACGCGTTCATCGTCACGCCCGCCAGGATGACGATCATCCGCTGCCAGACCGGCTTGGCCTCGAACATCCGGTTGGCCGGCACGACGTCCTCAGGCCGCCCTCCCTCGAGGGGACTGCTGGCGATGTCCTCCTCCCGGCTCGCCATCTTCACGTAGCCGCCGAGCGGCAGCCACGAGATCGAGTACTCGGTCTCGCCACGCCGGAACGTGAGCCACGGAACGGGGGAGCCGAGGCCCAGCGAGAAGCGGTGCACGTAGATGCCCGCCCACTTGGCGGCGATGAAATGGCCGGCCTCGTGCACGAAGACCAGCACGCCCAGCACCACGATCAGCGAAATGACGGTGATCAGCACGACAACCTCACGCTCGCACGTAGTCGCGCGCACGGAGGCGCGCCCACTGGTCGGCCTCGCGCACGACGGGCACGCTGGTGGCGGGACCAGGAATATGATCGTCGAGCACGCGCTCGATGATCTGGCTGATGCGGCCGAAGGACGCCTCGCCGGCGAGGAATGCGGCGACGGCGACCTCGTTGGCCGCGTTGAACACCGCCGGCGAAATCCCCCCCGCCCGGCCGGCCGCGACGCCCGCGGCCAGGGCCCGGAAGACATCCATCCGCACCGGCTCGAAGGTGAGCGTGCCGGCCGCCACGGGGTCGAATCGGCGCACGCCCTCGTCGGGCAGACGCGCCGGATGGGTGAGCGCGTACAGGATCGGCAGCTCCATGGACGGGAACCCCAGCTGGCCGATGACGCTGCCGTCGCAGAACTCCACGAACGCGTGCACGATGCTCTGCGGGTGGACCACCACCTCGAGCGCGTCGTACGAGAGCCCGAACAGGTGGTGCGCCTCGATCAGCTCGAGCGCCTTGTTCGCGAGCGTCGCGCTGTCCACCGTGATCTTGGTGCCCATCTGCCAGGTCGGGTGACGAAGCGCCTCTTCGACCGTGGCCGTCCGCACCCGCTCCGCCGGCCACTCGCGGAAGGGTCCCCCAGAGCAGGTGAGGATGAGCCGGCACAGTCCGGCCTCTCGCCCCGTGACGCACTGGAGCACCGCGCTGTGCTCCGAGTCCACCGGCACCAACTCCCCACCGCCGGCACACGCGGCCTGGGCCACCAGGTCGCCGGCCATGACCAGGGTTTCCTTGTTGGCGAGCGCGACCCGCTTCCCCGCCCGGAGGGCGGCCAGCGTGGCGTCCAGGCCCGCCGCCCCGACGACCGCATTGACGACGACGTCGACGTCGGGGTGCGTCGCGGCCTGCAGCAGCACGTCTGGTCCGCTGGGGTAGCCGGTGCCGTCCCCGCCCGCGAGCCCGGCGAAGGCGGGGCGCCATTCCCTCACCTGATGGTCGAACGCCTCGACGTTCTTCCCCGCCGTCAGGGCCACGAGGTGAAAGTGCTCCGCCTGGCGCCGCAGCACCGCGAGGGTGCTCCGGCCGACCGAGCCGGTCGAGCCCAGGACGGCCACGCCGCGGACGGTCGCCGGCGCCATGGTCACCGGATGATTCCGAACATGCGGTACATCGCGGCCGCCACGGGAATCACGAAGTAGAGCGAGTCGAGCCGGTCCAGAACCCCGCCGTGCCCCGGGATGAGATGGCTCGAATCCTTGACGCCCGCCTCCCGCTTGAACAGCGACTCGGCCAGGTCGCCGGCCTGCCCGATCACGCCGAGCACCGCCGCGATCGCGAGCAGATGCCAGAGCGGAATCGTGAGCCCCACCCGGGGAAACACGCCGGCCGCGAACAGCGGGGCCATCACGAGGCCGCCGACCACCCCCGCGATGCTGCCCGACCGGGTCTTGCCGGGGCTCACGGTGGGGGCGAGCTTCGGTCCCCCGATCGCCCGGCCGCCGAACATCGCGGCCGTGTCGACCACCCAGGTGACGATCAGCGGATAGAAGACGAGCCACGCGCCCGCCCAGTTCCGGAGCCCGAAGCCGCTGTGGCGGATCGCGAGGAGGAACGCCGGGAGGCCCGCGGTGTACGCCACGGCGAGCACGGTGACGGCTACTGCCGCCAGCGGCCGCTCCGTCGGGCCGCGGGCCAACAGTCCCCAGATCAGGACCGCCAGGAGCCAGAGCCCGGCGGCGTACGGCCACGACTCGGCGACGACGGCACGCACGTCTTCGGCGGCGATCGTCGCGTAGGTGAGGGGCGCGATCGCCGCCGCGCTCACGAGGCCGAGCGCACGGGCGGGCCGGACCTGCCCGCGCTCGGCCAGGTCGAACAGCTCGCGCGTCGCCAGGGCGCCTGCGGCGGCCAGGAGGATGGCGAGCGGCACCCCGCCGTACCAGATGATGAGCAGGGCCACCGGAATCGCCACGACGGCGAATCCGACGCGCCGGACGAGATTGGCGTCCATCAGACGGTAACGCGCCCGAATCTGCGGTCGCGCCGCTGAAATTCGAGGATGGCTTCGAACAGGTGGCGCCGGGTGAAGTCCGGCCAGAGGACGGGAGTCACGTACAACTCGGCGTAGGCGAGCTGCCAGAGAAGAAAGTTCGAGATCCGCATCTCGCCCGAGGTGCGGATGAGGAGATCGGGATCGGGCCAGGGCGCGGTGTAGAGGCGCCGCGCCACGGCCTCCTCGTCGATGTCCGAGGGGTCGAGCCGGCCGGCGGCGGCATCTTCTGCCAGTGCGCGCGCCGCGCGGGTGATCTCGGCCCGGCTGCTGTAGGAGATGCACAGGTTCAGGGCGAGCTCGGTGCCGTGCGCGGTCTCCGCCATGACCCGATCCACCGCCTGCCGCGCGCCCGGCGCGAGCCGGTCGAGCTCGCCCAGGATGCGGACCGAGACGCGCTTCTCGCGCAGGTTGTCCACCTCGCGCGCGATGTACTCCTCGAGCAGGCTCATCAGCGCGTCGATCTCGCCCGCTGGACGCTGCCAGTTCTCCTGGCTGAACGCGAACAGGCTGAGCACGCCGACCTGTGCGTCGAGGCAGCCCTGGATCACCTCCCGCACGGCGCCCATTCCCGCGTGGTGGCCGAGCGGCCGCGGCAGCGCTCGGCCCCGCGCCCACCGGCCGTTGCCGTCCATGATGATCGCGATGTGGGACGGCACCGAGCCGTGCACCCGAATCCGCCGCAGGAGGTCGTCGCTCATGCGTCAGACTTCCATGATCTCGGCTTCTTTGGAGTGGATGAGCCCGTCGATCAGCTTGATGTGCTCGTCGGTGATCTTCTGCACATCCTTCTCGGCGCGCGTCTTGTCGTCCTCCGAGACTTTCTCGAGCTTCTTGATCTTCGACATCGTCTCGGTGCGCGCGTGCCGCACGGCGATCCGGCCTTCCTCCGCCAGCTTGTGAACCACCTTCACCAGCTCCTTGCGGCGCTCCTCCGACAGGGCAGGCAACGGCACTCGGATCAGGTTCCCCTGAGTCGCGGGGTTGAGGCCGAGGTCGGAGTCCCTGATGGCCTTCTCGATGGCCTGGGTGAGCGACTTGTCGAACGGCTGGACGGTGAGGAGGCGGGCCTCGGGCGCGGCGACCATCGCCACCTGGTTGAGCGGCATCGTATTGCCGTACGCCTCGACCCGAACGACGTCGAGCAGCGACGTGCTCGCCTTACCGCTCCGGATCCCGCTGAACTCGCGCTTGGTGCTGTCCACCGCCTTGTGCATCAGCTCGCGGGCGTGCTTCGTCAGTTCGGGAATCGTGCTCATCGGACGAGGGTCCCCACCCGGTCACCTTGCAGCACTCGGGAGATGGCACCGGGCTGGTTGATGTTGAAGACGACGATCGGAAGCTGGTTGGCCTTGCACAGACCGAACGCGTTGGCGTCCATTACGGCGTAGTTCTTGACGATCGCTTCCTGGTACGTGAGCTCGGGAATGAACGTCGCGGCGGGGTCCGTCCTCGGATCGCCGGTGTAGACCCCGTCCACGTTGGTGGCCTTGAGGATCACTTCGGCCTCGATCTCGAGCGCCCGGAGGACGCCGGCGGTATCGGTCGAGAAGAACGGGTTGCCCGTGCCGGCAGCGAAGATGATGAGACGGCCCTTCTCGAGGTGGCGGACGGCGCGGCGCCGGATGTAGGGCTCGGCCACCGATTCCATGCGGATGGCCGTCATGACGCGGGTGTTCACGCCGATCTTCTCGAGTACGTCCTGCAGCGCGAGGGCGTTGATGACCGTGGCCAGCATGCCCATGTAGTCGGCGGAGACACGGTCGAGCCCTTCCCGGCTGGCCGTGGCGCCCCGGATGATGTTTCCGCCGCCCACCACCAGGGCGAGGTTCACGCCGAGGGCGTGCACCGCCTTGATCTCTTCCGCGAACGCCTCGACGACGTGAAAGTCGAGGCCGGAGCCTTTCTCGCCGCCCAGCGCCTCGCCCGAAATCTTGAGCAGGGCGCGGGTGTAGGCGAGGGCCATCAGGCCGCTCCGACCTGGAACCGGGCGAACCGCCGGACGGTCACCACCTCGCCCAGCTTGCCCGACACCTCCTTCACCAGGTCACCCACGGTCTTCGAATCGTCCTTCACGAAGGGCTGCTCGAGCAGGGTCCGCTCGGCGACGAATTTCTTGAGCTTCCCCTCCACGATCTTGGCCCGCACGTTTTCGGGCTTGCCCTCCGCCACCACCTGCTCCTCGGCGATGCGCCGCTCGCGATCGAGCAGCTCGGCCGGGATGTCCGACGCCGACACGCCGATCGGGTCGGCCGAGGCGATGTGGATCGCAATCTCGCGGGCCAGCTCGCGGAACGCCTCGTTCCGGGCCACGAAGTCGGTCTCGCTGTTGAGCTCCAGCAGCACGCCCACCTGGTGGTTGTGGTGGATGTAGCTCAAGACGAGTCCCTGCGACGCGGTGCGGCCCGCGCGCTTCTCGGCCTTGGCGATTCCCTTCTTGCGAAGGATCTCGCCCGCCTTGTCCATGTCGCCGCCGGCCTCTTCCAGGGCCCGCTTGCAGTCCATCATGCCCGCGCCGGTGCGTGCCCGGAGCTCGCCCACGTCCTTCGCGGAAATCGTCGCGCTCGCCATAGTCTCCAGCCAGGATGCAGTCAGGGGTGAATAGTAAGGCCGCCGCGCACGGCCCGCACGGGCGCCGCCATCGAGTGCGTCCGGCGAAGCGAAGGGGCCATACCTCGAGGCATGGCCCCTTCGCTTCGCTCAGGGTGACTCGTCGCGCGGGGTCACACGGTCTCGCTAGGCGCCCTCGCCGGCGGCGCCCGTCGTGGCGGCCTCCGCGCCGTCGGCGTCGGTCTTGAGCCGAGCCGCGATCGCCTCCGGCTTCGGCCGGCGCTTCCGCCGCGGCCGCCGCCGCTTCCGATCTTCGCTGTCGCCCTCGCTGCCGGTGTCGGTGCTGTAGGTCTCGGCCTCGAGATCCTCGCTGACCTCGCGCATCGGCATCTGCTGACGGGCTTCCTTGATCACGTCCGACAGGGCGGCGGTGATCAGGCTGACCGAGCGAATCGCGTCGTCATTGCCGGGCACCGGCACCGTAATGACGTCCGGATCGGCGTTCGTGTCCACGATGGCGACGACCGGCACGCCGAGCTTGTTGGCCTCGGCGACAGCGATCTTCTCCTTCTTCGCGTCCACGATGAACAGGGCGCCCGGGAGCCGGCCCATCTGCTTGATGCCCTCGAGGTTCCGGCTCAGCTTCACGCGCTCGCGCTCGAACAGCAGCTTTTCCTTCTTGGTGTAGTTCTCGAAGTCGCCATCCGCCGCGCCCTGCTCCAGCTCCCGCAGACGCCGGATCTGCTTCTTGAGCGTCTGGAAGTTGGTGAGCATGCCGCCGAGCCAGCGCTCCGTCACGTAGAAGGCGCCGCAGTCAGCCGCCTCGGCCTGCACGATGGCCTTGAGCTGCTTCTTGGTGCAGACGAAAAGCACGCCCTCGCCCTTGAGGACGACGCTCTTGAGCAGCTCCTGCGCCTTCTGGATCTGACGAAGGGTCTTCTGGAGGTCGATGATGTAGATGCCCGAGCGCTCGGCGAAGATGAAACGCCGCATCTTCGGGTTCCACCGGCGGGTCTGGTGGCCGAAATGGACGCCGGCTTCGAGCAGGTCCTGCAGTTGGGGCTGTGCCATGCGGGTGTGCGTATCCAATCTGTCTTGAGGGTTGAGCGTCCACCGCGTTCATCTCCGGCCGCTTCCCCCGAAGGGGCACCCACGACCGGATCCCGCGATGTGCGAAATCGGTGTCGACTGGCGGACGGTCTGACGGTCAGAATGGTCCTGGCCCGTCCGACCGTCCGATGTCTGACTACCGTTTACTGAACTGGAACCGCTTCCGGGCGCCCGGACGGCCCGGCTTCTTGCGCTCGACGGCGCGCGGATCGCGCGTCATGAGCCCGGCGGCTCGGAGCTTGGTCCGGTGCTGCCCGTCCGCCTCCACCAGCGCCCGCGCGATCGCGAGCCGGAGCGCGCCTGCCTGGCCGGCCTGGCCGCCGCCATCCACATGCGCCCGCACGTCGAACGCGCCGAGCGTGTCGGTGGCGGTGAAGCTCTGCTGAATGTGCTGCACCAGCGACGGCCGCGGGAAGTAATCACCGAGCGTGCGCCCGTTGATGTCCCACTTGCCGGTGCCGGGGGTCAGGTACACCCGGGCGACGCTCGTCTTGCGGCGGCCCACGGCCTGCCAGCGGAATTCGGGGGCGGCGGTCATGCACTCACCTTCGACGGAGTGACGGAGAACGGCTTGGGCTGCTGGGCGACATGCGGGTGCTCCGGACCGGCGTAGACTTTGAGCTTGCCGCGCAGCTTCTGCTTGGCGAGCGAGGTCTTGGGCAGCATGCCGAACACCGCCTTCTCGATGACCCGGTCCGGATGCTTCGCCATGAGATCGCGCGCCCTGGTGAAGCTCTCGTGGCCCATGTAGCCGGTGTGCCCGAAGTACTTCTTGTTGTCGAGCTTCCGTCCGGTCAGCCGAACCTTCTCGGCGTTGATCACGACGACGAAATCACCGCCGTCCATGTGCGGGGTGTAGGTCGGCTTGTGCTTGCCCCGGATCAGCTGGGCCACGACGCTGGCCAGCCGCCCGAGCGGCACGTTGGCGGCATCGACGACGTGCCAGTCGTGACTGATGTCGGCCGGGGTGGCGGTGAAGGTTTTCATGAGCTCTTTGGGCCTTGCATCTGGAATCGGGTCAAATCGAGACAGACTCACAAGATAGCCGGCTGAAGCGGATCGGGTCAAGGGGCTGGAGCGCGTGAAACGGGGACCGATGGCGCTCAGTCAAACTCCACCAGGACCTGCCCTTTCTCGACGGCCTCACCGGGGCGCACCCGGACGACCCGAACCGTGCCAGCCGTCGTGGCCCGAAGCTCGTTCTCCATCTTCATGGCCTCGAGGACAACGAGCCCTGCCCCGGTGGACACTGTCGCTCCTGCCTCCACCTGCACGCGGACCACGAGGCCCGGCATCGGAGCCTTGAGGGCGGCCAGGCCGCGGGCTTTGTCCCCACTCCCGGCCAGGCCGCGAATGTACCGGGTGCGCTCGTCCACGACCTCGAGATCCCACCGATCCCCGCGTCGGGTGATCGTCCACCGGCCCCCGCCGGCCGCCTCGGCCGCCATCGACTCCGAGCGGCCGTCCACGAGGAGTTGACGGACCGGCGCGCCCGACCCGGTCAGGCTCGCGATGAGGGTCCGGCCCCCGACCGTGACCCGATCGCCATCCACCTCGACCTCGACCTCGCGGCCAAGGACGCTGACGATGTACTTCACGAGGCGAGGTCCAGCACGACGACGGCCTCGACGTGGGCGGTCTGCGGGAAGAGGTCGAACGCCTGGACTTCCGAGAGGCGAAAGCCTGGCAGGCGCGAAAGATCGCGCGCGAGGGTGGCGGGGTCGCATGAGACGTACACGACGCGGGAAGGCCGCAGGCGCTCGAGGGCATCGGGGATCCGGGCGTCCATGCCTGTCCGGGGCGGATTGGTAATCACGAGGTCCGGTCGCCGGAGCTCGCCCAGGACGTGCTCCACTCGGGCGGCGTGGCGCCGCGCGGGTGGGCCGCGCCGCTCCGCCTCGGCCACGGCGCGACGATCGGACTCGACGCTCTCGACCGACGCACCCATCGCCGCGAGCGCTGCGGTGGTCTCGCCGATCCCGGCGTAGAGGTCCCACACGTGTCGGCCGGCCACGGCGCCCAGCGCGGTGAGCGCCAGAGCGCGAACGCGATCCCCCATGGCCGGATGGACCTGCTCGAACACCGTCGCAGGGTATGTCTCTCCCGCGCCCGCCATCGCGCGTGGCGCACCGTCCTCGGCCTGCCACCAGATCGTGGCCGCGAGGCCGCGGGCGGCGAGCGCATCCCGAAGCTTCGTCCCTCCAGCCCACACCTCACCCGCCGCAGTCCGGAACACGGCGTGGCGCCCGCCGTTGCGATCGAGACGCAGGACGACCGATTGCAACCGCGGTGGCAGCAGCGGGCGCAGATGCCGGAGGCCCTGCCACAGCTCCATCAGCTCGGGCACGGTGATGTGGCACCACTCCAGCTCGAACACCTGGTCGGCGCGATCATAGCGATGCAGCCCGATCCGCCGGCCGTCGGCGCTCACCGCGAGGGTGATCTTGGTGCGGTAGTCGAACTCGCGGTCGCTGGCGACGAGCGGCGGATCGGGCACGTCCCGCCGAGCCAGGCGGCGGAGGGCGTCGCCCACGAACCCGCGACGCGCCTCGCGCTGGGTGCTCGGGTCCAGATGCTGGAGCTGGCATCCGCCGCATTCGTCACGCACGTAGTGCGGACAGCGCGGAGCCACTCGGTCGGTCGACGGCTCGACCACGCGGCCGACCCGAGCACGGGCGAAACGCTTGTGGGAGCGGAGGCCGACGAGGTCGACCAGGTCGCCCGGGGCCGTGCGCGGGACGAACACGGTGCGCCCGTCCTCGAGCTTGCCTACACCATCACCTCCCGCGGCCAGGCGAAGCATCCGGACCACCGTCACCGAAGTCCCTCGAGTCGGGCGCGCTGGGTCCAGGCCTCGCTGGCGCCATCGTCACCACCCAGCACCGGACGGCGCGCGCCTCGCGCCTGGTCCTCCGCCAACGCGGCGGCGACGACCAGGCGGACCACCTCGTCCTCGCTCGGCGCCGGCTGAACCAGGTCGGGCCGCCGGTCGAGGAACTGAATGTCGATGTCACCGGCCTCGAACGCCGGATCGGCCAGCAGGCGACGGTGAAAACCCTGGTTGGTCGCGACACCGAGGACGGCGAGCTCCTCGAGCGCGCGGCGCATCCGGCGAATGGCCTGCGGCCGGTCGGGGGCCCACACGATCAGCTTCGCGAGCATCGAGTCGTAGTACAGGGTGACCTCGTCTCCGACGTCGACCCCTCCGTCCCAGCGAACGCCCGGGCCGCCGGGAATGCGCAGGTACTCGATCCGTCCCGTGCTGGGCAGGAAGCCGTTGGCTGGATCTTCGCTCGTGATGCGGCACTCCATCGCCCAGCCGCGGGGGTTGAGCCAGCCGGCGTGCACGCGCATGGGCTCGCCCGCGGCGATCCGGAGCTGCTCCCGCACGAGGTCCACCCCATAGACCAGCTCGGTCACCGGATGCTCCACCTGAATCCGGGTGTTCATCTCGAGGAAGTAGAACGAGCGGTCGGGCGCCAGCAGGAACTCGCAGGTGCCGGCGCCCCGGTAGCCCACCGCCTCGGCCGCGGACACCGCGGCCGCGCCCATCCATTCGCGCAGCTCGGCGTCGACCGCGACCGAGGGCGCTTCCTCGACCAGCTTCTGGTGGCGCCGCTGGATGGAGCACTCGCGCTCGCCGAGGTGCATCGTGCGGTGGTCGTCGGCGAGCACCTGGATTTCGACGTGGCGTGGCTGCTGAATCAGCTTCTCGAGATAGACGCTCGCGTCCCCGAAGGCCTTGAGCGCCTCGCTCGCGGCGGTCTCGAGCGCACCCGGCAGTTCGTCCGGCGTGCGCACCACCCGCATGCCCTTGCCGCCGCCACCGGCCGCCGCCTTTACCATGACCGGGTACCCCACCTCGCGCGCCAGACCTAGCGCGGGGCCGATGTCGTCGATCGGCGCGCTGGCCCCGGGCACGATGGGGACGCCCGCGAGCTGCATGCGCCGGCGGGCCTCCGTCTTGTCGCCCATCGCGCGGATCGCCGACGGTGGCGGCCCGATCCAGATGAGGTTTGCCGCCTCGACGGCCTCCGCGAAGGCGGCACGCTCGGCGAGAAATCCGTAGCCCGGATGTACCGCGTCCGCGCCGGCCTCGCGGGCCGCTTCGATGAGGCGTTCGATGTTCAGGTAGCTCTGGGACGGGCTGGCGGGTCCGATGGCGACGGCCCGGTCGGCCGCCCGCACGTGCGGACTCCCGTGGTCCGCGGCGGAATAGACGGCGACCGCCTCGAGCCCCTCCTCGTGGCAGGCGCGAACGATGCGCAACGCGATCTCGCCGCGGTTGGCGATGAGAACCCGGTTCACGAAACGGAGAGGACGGAAACGGCCGAGAGGACAAAAAGGGCGGCCAGGCAATCCCTCTTCATCCCCTCGGTCGTCTCCGTCCTGGCTACTGCCTGCATCCCGCGGGTGGCGTGTCCCCGAAGTAGAGGAGCAGACTGGTGCAGAGCAGGGCGTTGTAACGGGCGGCGGCGGCGTAGACATCCTGCACGTCCACGACCCATGGCGAGCGGAGCTGGCGAGAGGCCTTGAGCAGCTCGGCCACGCTCAACGCGTCCGGTCCGTTGGACGCGGTTCGGCTGATCCGGACGAGGCGGAACGGAATCCACGTGAGCGCGGGCGCGGCCGCCAGGTCCGTCGTCGGGCTCAGGCAGATCGTGCGCTTGGCCGCGACCTCGGCGAGGGCCCGCTGGACCGGCAGCCGGGGGTCGACTCCCATGGCCGCGGCCATGCGGATGCGATACAGGGAATCGGTGGCGTAGAGATCGGGGCGGATCGGGAGGATGTCGAGGGGAGCGCGCTGGAGGCTGCCGTACCAGACCGAGACCGCCTCGAGCTCGCTTCCCGTCAGGAGGACGCCACCCGAGGGACACGAGGTCAGGAGGTTGGCGCCGAGCTCGACGATATACGCCGGCATCGCCGCCGCATCGGGCCGCGGCGGGGACGCTCGCGCCGCCTCCCAGCCCGAGTCCTCCACCATGACCAGCGCACGGTCCATGTCGGTGACGCCGCGCAGAACCACGCCGGAATCCACCGACAGGCGGGCCGCCTGGTCGAGGGCGGTCGCCGCGAACTCGAGATAGAGAAGACCGTCGGGGTCGCCGCGATGCCCGTGCAGGTGCCAATCGCGGGCGTCGAACAGGTAGAACCGGCCCAGCTGAAGCCAGGCGCGTCCGTCGTCGGGGGCGGTGGCGAGGTAGTGTCCGAGGAGGTCGATTGCCATCTGGCGCTCGCCCTCGCGCTCAAGGGCGGCGGCCCGTGGTGCGACGTTCGGGTCGATCGCGCCCTGCGCCACCACCGGCGAGGCCGAGGCGAGCGCGAGCAGCACACCGAGGAGGCCGCGAATGCGCGACCTTCTGACCGGCCGGGGGGCCGTCTCCACGGAGGGAGGCGAAGTGTGCATGCACGCCAATAATGCCCAAGCACTTCCAACTTCGCTAGGCCGGGACCTCATAGCGGAATGTTCCCGTGCTTCTTGGACGGATTTCGGTCCCGCTTGGTCCGGAGCGTAAGGAGCGCCTCGATGAGCCTGGGACGCGTGTCGCGGGGATCGATGATGTCGTCGATGTAGCCCCGGGCCGCGGCCGCATAGGGATGGGCGAACTTGCCGGTGTACTCGTCGATGAGGCGCGCCGTAGCCGTCGGGGGATCGTCGGCCCGGGCGATCTCGTCCTTGAAGAGGATCTCCACCGCCCCCTTGGGACCCATCACCGCGATTTCGGCGGAGGGCCAGGCCAGGTTCACGTCGCCCCGGATGTGCTTGGAGCTCATGACGTCGTAGGCGCCACCGTACGCCTTGCGGGTGATGACCGTCAGCTTGGGCACCGTCGCCTCGCAGTAGGCGAAGAGGAGCTTGGCGCCGTGCTTGATGATGCCGCCATGCTCCTGGGTGACGCCGGGCAGGAACCCGGGGACGTCGACGAAGGTGACGACGGGGAGATTGAAGCAGTCACAGAACCGGATGAACCGCGCGGCCTTGAGTGAGGCGTTGATGTCGAGCACGCCGGCCAGGACCGCCGGCTGGTTGGCCACGATGCCCACCGGCCGGCCGCCCAGCCTCGCGAAGCCGACCAGGATGTTGTCGGCGTATCCGCGATGCACCTCGAGGAATGCGCCGTCGTCCACGACCCGGCCGATCACGCCGTGCATGTCGTAGGGTTTGCTCGAGGTATCCGGCACCAGCTCCAGCAGCGCCTCGTCGCGCCGATCCACGGGGTCCTGGCTCGGTCGGAGGGGCGGATCGTCGAGGTTATTGAGCGGCAGGTAGCCGACCAGCTCGCGGATGGCCTGGATGGTCTCGGGCTCGGTGTCGTGCACGAAGTGGGAGACGCCCGACGTCCCGCCGTGCACGTCGGCCCCGCCCAGCTCGTCGAAGGTGACCTCCTCGTGCGTCACCGTCTTCACCACGTTCGGCCCGGTGACGAACATGTAGCTCACGCCGCGGACCATGAAGATGAAGTCGGTGATGGCGGGGCTGTACACGGCGCCGCCCGCGCAGGGGCCGAGGATCGCCGAGATCTGGGGGACGACGCCCGAGGCGAGCGTATTCCGCAGGAAGATGTCGGCGTAGCCGCCGAGCGACGCGACCCCCTCCTGGATCCGCGCGCCGCCGGAGTCGTTCAGCCCGATGACCGGCGCGCCGTTCCGGAGGGCCAGATCCATCACCTTGCAGATCTTCTCCGCGTGCGCCTCCGACAGCGAGCCGCCGAACACGGTGAAGTCCTGCGAGAAGACGTAGACCAGCCGTCCGTCGATCCGGCCCCATCCGGTCACCACGCCGTCGCCGGGAATGACGTGCTGGTCCAGGCCGAAGTCGGTCGAACGGTGGGTCACGAAGCGGTCGAGCTCGACGAAGCTGCTCTCGTCCAGCAGGAGGTCGAGCCGCTCGCGCGCGGTGAGCTTGCCTTTCTTGTGCTGCTGCGCCACGCGCGCGGGGCCCCCACCCTGTTCGGCGAGAGTCTGGCGATGATGGAGCTGGTCCAGCAGCTGTCTGGGGTCGGCCATGGCCGGAGAATATAAGGCTCCCCCGACCGGCCCGAGAGGGTCAGCGAGGCGGCGCCGGGACCGGGAGGGAGTCGAGCTGCGCGGCCTTCCATCGCATCGCCATGCGGATCCTCGAGCGTCCGCTGGGATGATCGAACAGGAGCAGCTCCTCGACCGGCCCCGGATCGAGCTTGCGGTACTCGGCGAGCTTGAGGGCGATCTGCGCGAACCCATCCGGCTGGCGCGCCGCGTTGAGGCCGAAGGCGTCCGCTGCCGTCTCGGCGGTCCGCACGTACGTGTTGATGATCGGCGTGAGCAGCGCGAGGTAGGCCGAGAAGATCAGCATGATCAGCGGAAACCCGGCCGGGTCGTCGATGCCGCGCACGCCCCACCGCCGGCCCCAGCGTTCGAGGGCCCAGGCGAAGACCAGTCGGAGCACGGCGAAACCCGCCAGAATCACCAGGGCGAAGAAGACCAGGAACTGATAGATGTGGCCCATCACGTAGTGACCCATCTCGTGACCCATGACCGCTTCGATCTCCGGCAGCGTCGCCCGCCGGAGCAGATTGTCGTTCAGCGTGATGCGCTCGGTGCCGAGGAGGCCCGACACGTTCCCGCTGATGCGCGTGGTCTGCCGGGAGGCATCCATGACGTAGACCCGGTCGACCGCGATCCCGTTGGCGTGGGCGAGACGAAGGATCGGATCGCGGATCCGGGCGTCGGTGAGCGGGGTGTAGCGATTGAACAGTGGGGCGATGAACACCGGGGCGATCACCCCGCCGACGACGAGGAAGATTATGCTCACCACCGAGCCGATCGCCGTCCAGCCGCGGGGGAACCGGCGCAGCACGCCGTAGAGCACCGGCGTCGCGATGCCGCCGAGCACGAGTGAGACCACGAGCGCCACCGCCTGATCCCGAAGCCAGCCGCCGAAGCCCTGCGTCGAGAGCCCGTACGCATGCTCCCGGAAGTAGCCCGCGTACACCGTGAGCGGGAAGCTCAGCAGGGTGACGACCAGCGTGAAGGCACCGTAGTAGAGCGCCACCTGCACTGGACGCCTGCGGCTCATCCGCTCGCTCCAGTCCCTGGCGCGAGCCGACCAGCCGCGGTGAAGGAGCAGGAGCAGGATGGCGGCGCTCAGAAGGAGGCTCCAGAGCCCGAGCCAGTAGCCGCCGTCGGTGTATGCATGTGAACGGGCGCGAAGGTCGGCCGGGACCGTGGCCAGGTAGGCCTCGGTCGCGGAATCGGGGTCGAAGGAGGCGTGCTGGTGTGCGGCGGCCGAAGGGACGGGAATGGGCGTTGGTCTGGTCGGGTCGCTGGTGACGAACATGGCGGCTCTCCGATGCGGCGCCGCCGCCGGGCGGCGCGCGGCGGCTCTTCGATCTCACCGCGACCCTCGCGCGGGCGGCCTAAGATAGCGCGCGCATCGCACCCTCAGAAGGAGGGCCGGAGGCGCCCGCACCCATGACTCACGCGACCAGGGGTGCGAATGCACGGGGGGTACACCTTTCGGCGTACCCCCCGGATGCTGCGGAATGGAGGAGGAGTGGTTACTCGGCCTTGCTCTCCTCGTAGACCGGCCTGATCGGTGGGACGATGGGCTCGTCCGGGTACCCGACCACCGCGAGCACGATCCGGTGATGGATCGGGTCGACCTCCAGCACCTTGAGATCGAGCGCCTGGCCTTCCTTTACCGCGTCGCCCGGGTTCTCGATGTTCGCGACGCCGAGCTGCGACATCGGCACGAAGCCCTCGATGTCGTTGCCGAGATCCACGACGACGCCCTTGTCCATCAGGCGGACGGCGCGGCCGCGGAGCTCAAGGCCGATCGGATAGGTCTCCCCGATCCGGAGCCAGGGATCCTCCTCGGCCTGCTTGAGCCCGAGGCTGATCCGCTTGTTCTCGGCATCGATGTTGAGGATCACCACGTCGACGCTGTCGCCCTTCTTGACCACCTCGGACGGGTGCTGCACGCGCTTGGTCCAGCTCATGTCGGAGATGTGGAGCAGGCCGTCGATGCCCTCCTCGATCTCGACGAAGGCGCCGTAGCTGGTGAGGTTCCGGACCTTGCCCTGAATCCGGGTGCCCACCGGGTACTTGAGCGGGAGCACCATCCAGGGATCCTGCTCGGTCTGCTTCATGCCGAGCGAGATCTTCTCCTTCGCCTCGTCCACCTTGAGCACCACGACCTCGATCGTGTCGCCGATGCTCACGATCTTCGACGGGTGTCGGACGTTCCGGGTCCAGCTCATCTCGGAGATGTGGACCAGGCCTTCGATGCCCGGCTCGAGCTTGACGAAGGCGCCGTAGTTGATGATCGTGACGACCTTGCCCTGCACCCGCGTGCCGACCGGGTACTTGGCCGCGACGTTCTGCCAGGGATACGACTGGAGCTGCTTCATGCCGAGGCTGATCCGCTCGCGCTCCCTGTCGATGTCGAGGATCTTCACCTCGACTTCCTTGTCGATCGCGACCATCTCGGTCGGGTGGGATACCCGGCCCTAGGACATGTCGGTGATGTGGAGCAGGCCGTCGACGCCGCCGAGGTCGACGAAGGCACCGAAGTCGGTGATGTTCTTGACCACGCCCTTGCGTACCTGGCCGACCGCGAGCTCCTTCATCAGGTGCTCGCGCTTGTGGGCGCGCTCGTTCTCGAGGATGACGCGGCGGCTCACGACGATGTTCCGCCGGCGCTCGTCGAGCTTGATGATCTTGAACTCGTAGGTCTGCCCGAGGAGCTCGTCGATGTTCGGCACCCGCCGGATCTCGATCTGGCTGCCGGGGAGGAACGCGTCGACACCCATCAGGTTCACGACCACGCCGCCCTTGATCTTCTTCACCAGCGTGCCTTCGACCGGCTGATCGCTCTCGTGGGCCACGCGGATCTTCTCCCAGACCCGCATGAAGTCGGCCTTCTTCTTCGAGAGGACGACCGCGCCCTCCTGGTCCTCGAGGTGCTCGAGGAAGACCTCCACCTCGTCGCCTTCCTTGAGCGACTGGGGATCCTTGAACTCGTCGAGGGGAACCGAGCCTTCCGACTTGAAGCCGACGTCGAGGATGACGGCGTTGTCGGTGACGCGGAGGACCTTGGACTTGACGATCTCACCCTCGACGATCTGCGCCATGGTGCCCTCGTACATCGAGAGCATCTGCTCGTAGTCTTCGTCGGAGTAGTCTTCGTCGTAGAGGTCCTGCCGGACGCGGAGACCGGTGGGGGAGATGAACTGGTCGTGGGCCGAAGGTTGAAGTTGATCGAGCATGCGCTGCTGGCCGTCCTTTGTACTACCGCGCCATCGGGGCCGCGGGAGAGGGGAATGGCCTCCGGCCGCGGAAGTGCCGCCGGAGGAAGCCATGTAGGATAAGAGCGTAATAATGGCAACGCAAGGTGCCACAAGCAGTTGGTAGAGACCGGGGGAATCGACCCGCCTCCCGGGCGGATGGCGGCGCTCCCTTCGCCTAACGATCATCGGCTCCTGTCGCTGCGCCGAAGTAATGACGCCTGCCCCCGCGACCGATACATTGGTTGGCGTGACCAACCCGGCCGACACCACCCAGGACACCCGACCCCTCCTCGTCGTCGTGGACGACGAGCCGCAGATGCGCCGCATCATGGCGGCGAGCCTCGAGGCCCACTATCGCGTGCTGTTGGCGGAGGACGGGCGGCAGGCCCTGGAGCTCTTCGCCACCAACGGGCCGGAGATCTCCGCGGTGGTGACCGACATCCGGATGCCGCGCATGGACGGCCTCGCCCTCGCGGCCGCGCTGCGCGATCGGGCCATCTGGGTGCCGATCCTGTTCGTCTCGGGCTTCGGGGTCATCGGCCAGGCGCCGGGGCTGTTCCTCCCCAAACCCTTCCTTCCAGACAACCTGCTCGAAGCCGTGCGGCGACTCCTGGATGACGCCGGTGAGTCGGGGGAGGTTCACTAGACAGCAAGGGGACGGGCGCAGATCCCGAGGGGGCGGAGAGCCCGGCATTGGATAGGAGCGGTGGGAGCTTCTCTTCTGGCCACCGCGGGCCCCGAGACCCCGAACCGTCTAGCGACCTCTAGCGACGCGCGAGGACGGGTTGGGCCAATTCCACGATGCGACTGACCTGCTCCGCGAAGGCGAGCGTGGAGGTGTCGAGCAGGACGGCGTCGTCCGCCGGCCGGAGCGGCGCGGCCTTTCGGGTCGAGTCCGCGTGATCTCGCGCAGCCAGGGCAGCGGCTTCGGCCTCGAGGAGTGTGGGATCCACTTCCGTCCCGCGCTGGCTGATTCGCCTGCCCGCGCGAACCGCGGCGGATGCCGTGAGGAAGATCTTGAGATCCGCGTCCGGAAAGACCACCGTCCCGATGTCCCGTCCATCCACTACGACGTCCCGGCCCGCACGAACCATGGCGCGAAGCCGGGAATTGATCCATTCGCGGACCACCGGCACGGCGGACACGGCCGAGACGCAGCTGGTGACGCGGGCGCCCCGGATTTCAGTGTCGACGGGCTCCCCCTCCAGATACGCGGCGAACCCGGCGCCGTCGGGCTGAAGCATGAGCCCGCGGTCTTCCGCCGACCGGAGCAGCGTCTCGGGATCGAGTACGTCGAGCGGATCCTCGTGCGCGCGGTTCCGGCGGGCGGCCTCGCGGAGCGCGACCAGCGTGACCCCGCGATAGAGGGCCCCCGAATCCAGGTGTGCAAAGCCGAGCGCTTCGGCCACGGCGCGGGCCGTGCTGGATTTCCCGGAGGCCGACGGCCCATCGATGGCGATGACGCGTCCCCTCACGTCCCAGCCTTTCGCGCGAGGGCGCGCAGCGTCTCGGGGAACCGCGGAAAGCTGACGGCCGCGCACGCCATGTCGTCCACCCGGATCCGGGCGCCGGCTACGGTGCCGAGAACGGTGAAGGCCATCGCGAGGCGGTGGTCACCGGCGGCGCGGACGGGACCGCGTGGCGGCAGGTCGCTGCCTTCCACGTGGAGATCGTCTCCCAACACCTCGGCGCGACACCCCACCGACCGAAGGTTCTCGGCGATGAGGCCGAGGCGATCGCTCTCCTTGACGCGAAGCTCGCCGACCTCGCGGAAGATGGTTTCGCCCTGCGCACGCGACGCGAGCACGGCCAACAGCGGGATCTCGTCGATCAGAGCCGGAATCTCCCCCGCCCCGACCTCGGTCCCACGGAGTGGGGCCGGTCGCGCGACCAGATCGCCCACCGGCTCTCCGAAGTGCTCGCTCGAGTCCTCGATCGACACCGGGGCGCCCATCCGGCCCAGCACGGCGAGGAACCCGACCCGCGTGGGGTTCACGTTCACCGCCGCGATGCGGAGCTCGCCCGCCTCGGCCAGCGTGGCGGCGCCCACGAGGAAAGCCGCGGAGGATGGATCCCCAGGCACCTGGAGCTCGAACGGCTGGAGCCTTCCCGTGGGGGCGAAGCGGATCCAGCCGTCGGCCTCCTCCACGCGATAGCCGAACGCGCGCAGCATCCGCTCCGTGTGATCCCGTGAGCGCCCGTGCGGCTCCCGGAGCTCGACCTCCACCTCGCCTGCGAGGCCGGCCAACAGGAGCGCGCTCTTGATCTGGGCGCTCGATACGGGCAGCTCGTAACGCAACGCGCCCAGCGGGCCGCCGTGGATCGTGAGCGGGAGCCCGTCGCCCTCCGACTCGTCGAACCGCGCGCCCATCCGCGCGAGCGGCCCGGTCACCCGCCGCATCGGACGGCGGCGGAGCGAGGCATCTCCCGTCAGCGTGGCACGGAACCGGTGCGCGGCCAGGAGCCCGAGGAGGAGTCGCGTCGTGGTGCCGGAGTTCCCGCAGTCGAGCGTCGCCTCCGGGCGCCGGAAACGCGCGCGCGCCCGCACCGCGACCACGCTGCCGGGCCGAAGCGGCGAGATCTCCGCCCCCAGCTGCCGCAGCACTCGGGCGGAGCTCCGCGCGTCCAGCGAGGTGAGCGCGCCCCCGACGTAGCTCGTGCCCCGCGCCAGCGCGGAGAGGAGCAACGCGCGATGGGTGATGCTCTTGTCGCCCGGGAGGCGCACCGTGCCCGAGACGATCATCGGTCCAGGCCCTCGCGGAATCGCTGGGCGGCAGTGAGGTAGGCGCGGAGCCCGTCGGCGTCCGCCGTGTCGAGGAGACGGCGGAGCTCGGCGACGCTCGCTTCCGTCGCCCTGAGCGCGTCCGCGACCTCGGCACGATTGTAGAGCAGGATGTCGAGCCACATGTCGGGACTGCTTCCGGCGAGCCGTGTCGTGTCGCGGGCGCCGGGGCCGAACGACACGCCGGCCAGACCGCGGTCCGCGAGCGTCTTGGCGAGTGCCGAGGCAATGGCCTGTGGGAGATGACTGGTCCACGCGAGCTGGCGATCGTGAGCGGCGGCGTCGATGAGCACGGCCTGCGCCTCCAGCACCTGCTGCCAGAAGCTCATCACTCGCCGTGCCGCCGCGTCGCCGCCCGACGCTCCCGTCTCGCAGACGTACACCACGCAGCCGCGCAGTCGGTCGGGCCGCGCGGCCGCGAACCCCGAGGCGTGCGTGCCGGCGAGCGGGTGCCCGCCGGCGAACCGATCGCCTAGCCCTTCCGAAACCGCCCGCGCCACGACCGGACTCTTCACGCTGCAGACGTCCGTCAGGACCGCGCCCGGCTCGAGGGCGGCGCCCACACGACCGATCAGATCCAACGTGACCCGGGCCGGCACCGCGAGCACCACCAGCTCGGACGCGCGCACCGCCTTCACCGCCGAGTCGGCCAACTCGGTGACCGCGGAGGACCGCAGCGCCTGCACGGCATCTGAGCGCGAGGGCGAGAACCCGACCACTCGCGGCACGCCCGCGAGGCGCGCCTGCCAGGCCAGTGACCCGCCGATGGCGCCCAGGCCGATCACCGACAGCGACGACGGACGCACCAATCAGTTTCCGCTCGAGGAGGTCACGGAGAGTACTGCCGCTCGAAGGCAGCGGCCGGCCGATGTGTGAACCATGAGGTCGGCCCGCATTGTACCGAGATGACGACCGATTCTCAACGGAACCCTCATCGTGCTCACCGCACAGCACGGCGAGAGCGAGGAAAAAGCCTTGGGCCTAGGCGAATGGGACCCTCGCATCTGAGCGAGGGAGACCCGCTGGCTCACCCAGCCGGTGCTTGCCCCGACTCGAGCGACAAGAGTTGGCCGTGCAAATACTTGCCGACGGGTCGGCCGCCGGACTCCCGCACCGCCGGATCGTCGACCGACCCGTCACTGGCGTGCTTCTTGCCCGTGGAACCGTGTCTCATACGTGAGATGGTGACGGTCGAAGACGGTCCCGGTCCAGCGGGCCAGGGCCCTGCGGTGTCGCGCCGCACTGATCCACGACGGGAGCAGCGACGATGACCCAATCCCCCAACAACACTCCGGAAAAGAAGGCGCTGCTCGAGGCCTTCGATAGCGTCCTCAAGACGCAGGCGGAGGAGCGGGAAGCGCGCCGGGCCGAAGCCGAAGCGCGGCGAGGCCACGGCGGCTCACGTCTCCTGATGCTCGTCTGCACCACGGTCCTCGTCTTCGTCGGCGTCTATCTGTACGTCGAGCGCCCGGACTGGGTCTTCCCCGCCCCGGCGACCCCCGAGTCGGTCGCGGTGCGCGAGGCCAGCCTGCGAATCAGCGTCGCGAACGCCGCCCAACACGTCGAGCGCTTCCGCCAACGCACCGGCCGCCTGCCGTCGACGCTGGCGGAAGCCGGGGCCCACGAGAGCGGCCTCGAATACGAGCCCGCCAGCAGCACCTACAAGCTCCACGCCGACGTGGGCGACGTGCGCATCTCGTACGACTCGAACGAGCCGCTGAGCCGGTTCGTCGGGAACAGTTTCAAGGTGATCTCGCGGAGATCGCAATGATCCGCCGACGCGCCGGTTTCACGTTCGTCGAGCTGCTGACCGTCCTGATCGTGCTCGGCCTGCTCGCCTCGCTGGCGATCCTCAAGTACGTCGACCTGACCCACCGCGCCCGCGCGGCGCAGGCCGCGGGGGACTTGCAGGCAGTCCGCATCGCCGCCTACGGCGCGTGGTACGAGACCGGAAAGTGGCCGGCCGAAGTCGGCCCGGGCGTGATACCGCCGGGGCTCGCGGCCTACCTGCCGACCGGCTTCACCTTCCAGCGAAACGCCTATACGCTCGACTGGGAAAACTTCGTGCCCGCCAACGGCGGCACGACGGCGGGCATGCAGGTGGGAGTCGTCGTGTCGTCCACCGACGCGAGGCTGCAGCATGCCTTGGAGAACGCGCTGGGCAACAAGCTGCCGTTCACCAACGTGGGAGGCACGCTCACGTTCATCATCGTGGGCCCGGACGGCAACAACTGACCGTCAGCGCAGGCGAGCCTTCAACGCTCTGAGGTTCTTCGGCGGGCCGGGGTACTTCGGATCCATCCGTTCGAGCGTCTCCGCGACGACCTGGGCCACCAGGAGGTCGCGGAGATATTTCTTGTCGGCCGGCACGACGTACCACGGGGCGGCCGCGGTGCTGGTGCGCCGCAGCGCCTCCTCGTACGCCGCCGTGTACTCGTCCCACCTGTCGCGCTCGCCCAAGTCTCCAGCCGAAAACTTCCAATACTTCCGGGACTCCTCCAGCCGCGCCCGGAGGCGCTCGCGCTGCTCCTCCCGGGAGATGTGCAGGAAGAACTTGAGGATGGTGACGCCGTTCTCCGTGAGGATGCGCTCAAACATGTTGATCTGCTCGTAGCGCGGCCGCCAGACGGATTCCGGCACGAGCCCATGGACCCGAACCACGAGCACATCCTCGTAGTGCGAGCGGTTGAAGATCCCGATCGTGCCCCGGGGCGGCATCGCGAGATGCACCCGCCAGAGAAAGTCGTGCGCCAGCTCGAGCGAGGTGGGCACCTTGAAACCGGTAACGACGACGCCCTGGGGATCCAACGGCCCGAAGACCTTCCGGATCGTGCCGTCCTTGCCCGAGGTATCCCGCCCCTGGAGCACGACGAGCAGGCCCCGCCTCCCCTCGGCGAACAGAGCCTCCTGCCGCTCGTCCATCCGATCGGTGAGCTTCGCGAGCTGCGCGCGGGCTGCTTCCTCCGACGGCGCGCCGCGCGGCGCCGCCGCGCCGGCGTCGGTGAGGCGGACGCGGGCGCCCGGAGAGACGGGATCGAGACGCATGGCGAGCTCCTAGCGTTGCCTGAGCAGGACGAGAGAGTGCGGCGCGAGCGTGAGCCCCGACTCGACGGGCCGCTCGCCCTCGTGCGCGGTATCGAGCAGGACCCACCAGCCCTTCGGCCGCTCAGGCAGCACGAACGCTCGCGAACGGCCGCCCCCGTTCATCAGGAGCAGGATCGGGTCGCTCCCCTCGAACTGCATGCCGAGGACGTGGTTCCCATCGTGGGCCCAGTCTTCGGCGCCCATCGGGGTGCCGTCGGCGCGGAGCCAGGTCAATCCGTCGCCGTCGGTCGTCGTGGTCGGAAAGAACGTCCGCCGGCGCAGCGCCGGAGTCGCCGCGCGAAGGGCCAGGACCCGGCGAACGAACGCGAGCATCGCGCGCTGATCGGCGTCCAGGGTCCAGTGGACCCAGGTGACCGGTCCGTCGTGGCAGTAGGCGTTGTTGTTGCCGCGCTGCGTGCGGCCGAGCTCGTCGCCGTGCGACAGCAGCGGGACGCCCTGCGAAAAGGCCAGGGTGGCCAGGAGGCTCCGCTTCACGCGCTCGCGGACCCGCGCGATCTGGGTGGTCGTGGCGGGGCCCTCGACGCCCCAGTTGCGGCTCAGGTTGTAGTCGCTGCCATCCCGGTTCCCCTCTCCGTTGGCCGCGTTGTGCTTCTCCTCGTAGCTCACGAGGTCATGCAGCGTGAAGCCGTCGTGGCAGGTCACGAAGTTGACGCTCGCGAGCGGGCCGCGTTCGCGGGGCCCGTAGAGGTCGCTGCTTCCGGCCATGCGTGAGGCGAGCTCGCTCACGCGGCCCGTGTCACCGCGCCAGAACCGCCGCACGGCGTCGCGGTACTTGCCGTTCCATTCCGCCCATCCCGACGGAAAGTTCCCGACCTGGTACCCGTCGGGGCCCAGGTCCCATGGCTCCGCGATGAGCTTGACCGCGCCGAGCACGGGATCACCGCGGACGCGCTCGAAGAACGGCGCGCCTCGGTCGAACATGGGGTCCAGGCGCCCCAGCACCGGCGCGATGTCGAACCGAAAGCCGTCCACGTGCATCTCTTCGACCCAGTAACGCAGGCTGTCGATGGCAAGGGACAGTCCCGGGTCCGCCCGCACGTCCAGCGTGTTCCCGCAGCCCGTGAAGTCCACGTACCGAGCCGGGTGCGAGGAATCCAGCCGATAGTACGCCGCGTTGTCGATGCCACGGAACGCGAGTGTCGGCCCGGTATCGCCGCCCTCGGCGGTGTGGTTGTACACCACGTCGAGCAGCACCTCGAAGCCCGCAACGTGGAACTCGCGCACCATCCGCTTGAACTCCGTCACCTGACCGCCGAGTTTCGTGGTCGCGAAGCGGACGTCGGGCGCGAAGTAGGCGATCGGGCTGTAGCCCCAATAGTTGTCCAGCCCGAGCTGGGCCAGGCGCGGCTCGCTCGCCTCCTGGTGAACGGGCAACAGCTCCACGGCCGTGACGCCCAGGTCCCGCAGGTGGCGGATGATCGGCTCGCTGGACAGGCCCAGATAGGTGCCCCGCAGCGTTTCCGGAACGTCCGGATGGAGCATCGTCATGCCCTTGACGTGGCATTCGTAGATGACGGTACGGTCCCACGGCGTCCGGGGGGCCCGGTCGTCACCCCAGTCGAAGGCGGCATCCACCACCACGCACTTGGGCAGCGCGCCCGCGTTGTCGCGCGGATCGGCGGACGGGTCCGGCGCCGCCCCCGGCTCCGAGCCGGGATGGCTCGCCAGGGAGGGGTGCCACGCCACGGAGCCGCTCAGCGCGCGCGCGTAGGGATCGATGAGCAGCTTGGCGGGGTTGAAGCGATGCCCACGCTCCGGGGCGTAGGGACCGTGCACGCGATAGCCGTAGAGCTGGCCTGCTTCGACCCCCCGCACGTCGGCGCGCCAGACATTCGTCCCGTCCCGCTCGAGCGGGATCCGGAACGTCTCGGTGGCGTCGGAAGGGTCGGCGAACAGACAGAGCTCGACCGCGGTGGCATGCGCCGAGAAGAGAGCGAAGTGGGCTCCCGTGCCGCTCAGGGTCACCCCGAGCGGAGGCGAAGCTGCGAGCCCGGCTGGCGGCATCCGCGAAGTATAGTGACGGCCCGCGGCCTACTCGATCGTCTTGTGGAAGCGCATGACGCTCAGCGCGACCAGTCCGATCGCGAAGCCGACGAGGGCCAGCGCCTGGGGCCAGAGCTCGCCGAGACCCACGCCCTTGAGCAGGACGCCACGGAGAATCGTGAGGAAGTAGGTGAGCGGCAACGCCGCGCCGATCCATTGGGCCAGCACCGGCATGGCCTGCCGCGGAAACATGAAGCCGGAGAGCAGGATGTTCGGCATGAGGAACATGAAGCTGAGCTGCATCGCCTGCACCTGGCTCCGAACCAGCGTGGACATGAGGAGCCCGAGCGCCAGACTGGCGACGATGAAGGCGAAGCTGAGCAGGTAGAGTAACGGCAGGCTCCCGAGGACCGGCACCCGGAACAAAATCCAGCCGAGCGCCAGGATGACCGTGATCTGAACGTAGCCGATGAGCAGGAAGGGGAGGATCTTGCCCAGCATCAGGCTGGTCTTGTCGATCGGTGTCACGATGAGTTGCTCGAGCGTGCCGCGCTCGCGCTCGCGGACGATCGCCATGCTCGTGATGAGCACCAGCGTCAGCGAGAGCAGGACCCCGATGATGCCCGGCACGATGTAGACCGCGCTCCGAAGACCCGGGTTGTACCAGGGCCGGACGCGAACGTCGAGCGGCGCCGGACCGGGCCCGGCGATCTCGGCCGCGCGCGCGGCGGCGGCGAGCTGAGCGCTCGACAGCGCGGAGGAGGAGGCCAGCGGGTCGGCGGCGTCGACGATCACCTGCGCCTGGGCGCTGCGGCCGCGGCGCACGTCGCGCATGAACTCCGGCGGGATCACCACGGCGGCGTTGGCCCGACCGGTCTCGATCGCCGTCCGCAGGGCGGCGCGATCCGGCACCCGGGCCACGATGTCGAAGTTGCCGCTGTTCCGGAACACCTCGACCAGGCGTCGGCTCTCGGACGTGCGCGACTCGTCGAGCACGACGGTCGGCAGGTGTCGCACCTCGGTCTGGATCGCGTACCCGAACAGGACGAGCTGGATGGCCGGAACGCCGAGCATCATGCCGAGCGTCATCCGATCCCGACGAAGCTGCACCAGCTCCTTCCATAGCATGGCCCAGAGCGGTGCCTCGGCGATACGGCGAAGCCACGTCATACGACCGCGCCCTCATCGCGCCGCTGCAGCTCGATGAACACGTCCTCGATGGTGGGCTGGCGGAACTGCTCGAGCACCTCGGGCACGGTGCCGATGGCGACGAGCCGCCCGCGCGACAGGAACGCGAGCCGCCGGCATTCCGCGGCCTCGTCCATGTAGTGCGTCGTGACCAGGATCGTGGTGCCCTGCGCGGCGAGCTCGTGGATCTTCCGCCAGAAGATGCGACGTGAGGCGGGGTCCACTCCCGCGGTCGGCTCGTCGAGGAAGAGCATGGCCGGGTGGTGGGCCATGGCGCACGCGAGCGCCAGGCGCTGCTTCCAGCCGCCGCTCAGCGTCCCCGCGAGCTGGTCGACGCGCCCCTCGAGCCCGAGGTCCGCCACGAGCTCGGCGATCCGGGCCCGCCGGGCCGCGCCGTGGAGCCCGTAGATGGACGCGTAGAACCTGAGGTTCTCGCCGACGCTCAGATCGTCATACAGGCCGAACTTCTGCGACATGTAGCCGATCCGGCGGCGGATCTGCTCCGCGTCCCGCCTCACGTCGTAGCCGACGACCGTCGCGCTGCCGCCGCTCGGCTCCATCAGGCCGCAGAGCATCCGGATGGTCGTCGTCTTGCCCGAGCCGTTGGGACCGAGAAAACCGAACACCTCCCCGCGCGGGACGGTCATGGTCAGTCCCTCCACGGCCACGAGCGCGCCGAAGGTCTTCCGAAGTCCGTTCGCGACGACGGCGTCGGTCCAGGCGGGCTCGGTCATCGCGGGGCCTCCCGCTCGAGCTCGACCGTCGCCGGCAGCCCGGGTCGCAGGAGCCCGGTGGTATCGGACAGCGCGACCTTCACGCCGAACAGCAGGTCCGCACGCTCCTCCTCGGTGAGCGCGATCCGCGGCGTGAACTCCGCCCGCGGACTGATGGCGACGACCTGCCCGGGAATCGGACGATCGGGGTAGCCGTCGAGCACGGCGACGGCATGCTGGCCCCGATGGACGGCCGGCAGCGCCCGAGTCGGGATGTAGACCCGCACGTATGGCGCGGACGCCTCCCCGATCGTGAGAGCGGACTGACCAGGCGCGAGACGCTCACCGGGCTCGGCGTTGCGGGAGATCACGATGCCGCTCACCGGCGCGGTGAGCACGAGATCCTTCGCGACCGCCTGGGCCGACGCGAGCGCCGCCCGGGCGTCCGCCACCTCGGCGCGGGCCGCCTGGATCCGCTCGGGACGCGTGCCCTCCCGAAGCAGCTGAAGCGCTTCGCGCGCGGCGTCTCGACGGCCGGCCGTCGCCGAGGCCTCGGCCTCCGCCGCATCGTACGATTGCCGGCTTACGGTGCCATCGGTCACGAGGGTCCGCATGCGATCCAGGTCGCGCGAGGCCCGCTCCGCCTGGGCCTCGGCCGCGCGCATATCGGCTTCCGCCTGTTGGACCTCACCGGGCCGGGGCCCCGCCTGCGCTTCGCGTAACGCGGCCGCCGCCGCGCGCAGCCGCGCCTCGCCACCGGCGATGTCGGACTGGGTGTTGGACTGGGTCAGCGCCACGAGCGTATCGCCCGCGTGAACCGTATAGCCCTCGTCCACCAGCACGCGCACGATGCGCGCTGGCACGAGCGGGGTCACGTCCACCTCGCGCATCTCGACGGTTCCGGTGGCCCGCAGCGGACGGTCGCCGGATCGGTGACACGCGCCCAGCACGAGCGACGCGGCGGCGGCGAGCGAGAGTCGACGGAGCCTCATGATGACGTCCTCGAGCGCAGGCGAGTCGGGCGGCGCCGCCGCCGACGACGAGGGGGTACGGCGAGGGCGGCTACCGCGAAGTCCGCGGCGTGGCGGGCGAAGGCCTGGAGCACGTCCGACGACCCGGGGTCGCGCGATTCCTGGAGCAGGACGCGGACGGCCGGGCGGGCAATGGAGAAGTAGGCCACCTGCGCGATGGCCGAGATGGCGGCGAAGCGCGGGTCGACGTCGGAGCGGAAGACGCCGGTGCGCTGGCCGTCCTCGATCAGGCCGCACAGCCGGCGAAAGCTGGTGACCGCCATCAGCTGGACCTGCTCGACCGCGTTGGCGGCGTCGAAGTCGATGAGCTCGCGGGCGAGCAGCCGAGGCATGTGCGGGCTGCCGGCGACGGTATCGGCCTGCGCGGCGACGAAGGCGCGGAGCGCCGCCTCGGGATCATCGCCCGCGGCCCCCATGGTGCGGGTGACCAGGCGCGAGACGAAGCGGTGCAGCACCTCGCGGTAGAGTTGGTGCTTGTCGGCGAAGTAGTAGTAGAGGAGTGCGCTGTTCACGCCCGCGTCGCGGCCGATCTGCTTGATCGTGGTCCGGGCGAACCCGTGGGCGGCGAACAGGCGTTCGGCGGCGTCGAGGATGAGATCGCGGCTGCGGGCGTCGGCGGGCGTCTGGGCCATCCGGTTAATTAATTGCTTAATTAACTCGAGTCAAGACGGGACCCGACAAGTGCGTGGTGCTGGACAGTCGGCATGGGCGAGCGGGCGGCGAGGAACAGGAGGCCGACCCCAGCCGCCGCGGCTCAGTGCACCGGACTCGGCCCCCAGCGGTCCCGGAGGGCGGTGCACCACTCTACCTCGATCTCCAGCCGAGCAATCTCCTCCCGCACCTCGGCGAGACATTCCTGCAGATCCCGCCCCCCGGCCGTGGCCTCGAGCGCGGCGACCACCTCCCGGAGACCCGTCAGCTCGAAGACCAGGAGCTGCTCGTAACGCTCCGCCGCGTCGACGCGGAGCGGCGCCAGGCGGCGGAGATCCGCCTTCCGATCCAGTGTGTGCTCGATGGTGTGTCGGGCCGCGTAGTCTTCGGCGGCGATGCGGGGACGCCGGCGCTCGACCGCGGCCATCAGGAACGGCAAGCGCCGGCGGTGGTGCGCGCGAAGCTGGGCGAAGGTTTCGGCGAGTTGGCGCAGGAACGCCACGCGATCGTTCCGCTCAGTCCCTGCCCTGCCACGCCGACCGGAGATACAGGCTCGTCGCCAGCAACAACAGTCCGGCCATGATCGAGCCGGGGCCGCCGTAATTCTCGTGGCTGAAGGGCAATTGGCCCGCCTGGCCAGGAGCACTGTGCAGGATGGCGAGCACGCCGAACACGATGCCGGCGACGCCGAGGAGGGCCAGCAGGGCGAACAGATGGCGCATCGAAGCCTCTGGAGGGGTGGTAGGGCCGATGTTCGGCACGCCTTGATAGAATCGCCGTTCGCCTCCCCGGGCAAGAGGACGGGCGATTACGGCGATCCGAACCGGTCGATGGCGTCCGCCGCCGCGGCTTCCAGCGCCGCCACCTGGCCGGGCAACAGCGTGGAGCCCCCGGCCCGCAGCGTGAGCCCCACCGGCGACGTGTGCGAGGCCATCGCGTAGACCACCAGCGCCACACCATAGGAGCCCAGCCGGGTGGGATGAAAGCGGTCGTTCTCGAACAGCGCCAGCGTCGGGTCCGCGGTGTAGGCCGACCGGAGCGCCTCGCCTGCCGGGAACACGAGCGAGTGGGAGGCGCTGGCCGCGGCCGTGTACGATTCGGTGACCGCGTCCCATTCGCTCTCGCGGTCGAGCCCCGGCCAGACCATGTACAGCACCGGCGTCGCGCCCACCCGCCGAATCTCCGCGGCGAACTTGGAGGACCACTCGATGAGGTTCGTGCGGCTCTCGGGGAGCGCCGACGGCCCCTGCTGGAGCAGCACGAAATCCCACTTGTCGCTCTTGATGGCGGTCAGGGCGTCGCCGCGGTTCCAGTGGTCCTCCAGGCTGTAGTCGCCGAAGGCCACCGAGGAGACGACCACCGTGCGCGACGGCTCGCTCCGACCCAGCTGCTCGACCATCGATGGCAGGTTGTTCGCGTAGGTGAGACTGTTCCCGATGAACAGGATCCGGAGGTCGGAATCCGGCACCGGGTCCGGGGAGGTGCTGCCGCAGCTCGCGGCGGCCGCAAGCAGCACCAGGAGTGGGAACCGCACGGGTCGGATATGCAGTGTGGCCTCGCGATCGGAATGTCGGTCCTACGCATGCCGCGCGAGCCGGGTTCCGTTCAGGAGGTAGGCTCGACCCCGTACTCGGCGAGGAACTGCACCGCCGCGTGCACTCCGCCCTCCGGGGACGCCGCGACTTGAAAGGCCCGGATGAGCAAAGGCGAGAAGGCCTCTGCCTGGCCTTCGCCGAACGTCGGCGCGTTCGGCATGCGCTCGCCGAGCTGCTGGAGCACGCCCGTGAGCTTGTGCGTCAGATGCTCCGCGGTGACGGCGTTCCACATCGCCATGAACTCGCGCGTGTTCGCCGGGTTGCTGAGCTCGTCCATGGATCTCTCCTCGCGAGGGGGGCAAGCCATGAAATTAGGCCCCGCCCCACGAAGCGCCAGCGCGGGCACAGGAGCATGCTTCTTGCCCCCTCCGACGAGCCACCCCAGGCCAACTCTTGCAGCCCCCGCTAGCCTCCATCGGGATGGAGACTTCCATGCGCCTCCGTCGCGCGCTGGTCTCGCTGCTCCTTGCAGGCTGCGGCACCGCCGGCTCCGAGCCCACGAGTCCGACCGTGCCCACCTCCCCCGCTCCGCCGAATGCGCCCGCCTCGGGCGAGGTCGCGCGCGTGGGCGGATGCCCGGTCTTCCCGGACGACAACGCCTGGAATCGCGACGTGAGCGGCGACCCCGTGGCGTCGAACTCGGACGCGCTGCTCGGCGTGATGTCCCCGGGGAACGCCGTCCATCTGGACCTCGGAACGACGGAGGAGTACTACGGAATTCCCTACACCGTGGTCCCGGCCGGCCAGCCGCTCGTGCCCATCACCTACGGAACCGACGGGGCCGACTATTCCGACGAGAGCGATCCGGGACCGATGCCTATTCCCCATGACGCGCTCATCGAAGGCGGAAGCACAACTGACCCCGACCCCGCCTCGGGGGATCGGCACGTGCTCGTGGTTCAGCAGGGCGATTGCGTGCTCTACGAGCTGTACAACGCCGTCCGTACCGCGAGCGGCTTCCAGGTCAGCTCGTCCGCGCGCTGGGACCTCAAGGTGAACTCGACGCGGCCCGCCGGCTGGACCTCGGCCGACGCAGCGGGACTTCCGATTCTCCCGGGCCTGCTGAAGCACGACGAGGTGGCGGCGGGGGCGATCACCCACGCGCTCCGTTTCACCGTGCCGCGCGTGCGGCGGGCCTATGTGGCACCGGCCAGTCACTGCGGCCAGTACGCGGATGCCTCCCTGCCGCCCTACGGGACCCGCGCGCGACTCCGCGCGGACTTCTCGCTCGCGCCGTACACGGGCGACGCGCTGGTGATTCTCACCGCGCTCAAGCGTTATGGGTTGATCCTGGCCGATCAGGGAAGCGCATGGTACGTGACGGGAACGTCGGATCCAGCCTGGGGGGACGCGCTCGATCAACTGCGCGCGCACCCGGTGCGAGGCGGAGACTTCGAGCTGTTGACCGGCGGGCCGATGACGACCTGCTGAGGCCGTCAGCCGCCAACCGTTCGGGCGCTCCCGAGCTCGGCCGGACGGAGCGCGCCCACCCCGCTGGCGTTGCCCGTCACGATCCGCCGGTGCGAATCGAGCTGGCCCAGGTGATACGCGACGTGGGTGCACAAGTGCACCAGATATTCCTCATTCCGAACGTGCGACTCGGCGATGGGCTCCGGGTAGTCCTCTCGCAGCTCCTCTGGGGTCACCCGCGCCAGCCCGCTAGAGATGACCGTTCGCGTGCGCTCGATCTCCGTCACCATCTCGGCCCGGGACACCCCGCGTCGGGCGAACTCGGCGTCGCGATCCCGCACGTAGCCGGTGCCCGCCCAGCGAGCGCCGATGTAGTGCTGCAGGTTGCCGGCGAGATGCAAGGCGAGCGTGCCGGCGGTGTTCGGGAGACCGGGTACTTCCTGCCAGATCTGCCGTTCATCGCCGTAGGCCTCGAGCTCGCGCCGAAGCGCGCGGAGATCGCGGTCGAGAATGGCCGCGATGCCGGCCGCGAAGTCGGTACCCATCACGAAGCCCCCGACGGTGTGCGTTGAAGGAGATGGCGAAGGCCGACGGCGAGAAGCACGACGCCGGCGAGCTGCACCAGGTGGAACAGGCCGTTGTGATCGAACGGCCAGAGCAGTCGGACCGTGCCGAGATCGGCGGCCTGCACCGCCCCCGCCCCCAGGCTCACGGCCAGCGCGGCGGCCATCGCCGCCGCGCCGCGATGGCGGCGGCCCGCCGCGAGCGTGACGTACACCGCCAGCGCAAACACGAGCGTAGCCGCTTCGTAAATCACGAAAGCGAGGAAGTCGCCGCCCGTCGCGCGCGTCACGCCGTAGAAGATGACTGCGAGGATCAGCATGGGCGTGAGGATCCGGCGTCCCGCCGCGTCGCCGCGCCAATCGCGCACCGCCCCGACGACAAACAACGCCATGGTCACGCCCAGCAAGAGGTAAAGCGGTTGCCACAGCAGATCACGCGTGGCGTCCGGCAGCACGAGACCGTGCGTCACCACGCCGAGCACGGACGCGCCCACCATGCAGGCGAGGGCGCTGAGCCACACGGACCTGCCGAACGAGGAAGGGGTCTGTCGCCACAGGACCACCAGGGCTACGAGGGCCGCGACCGCGAGGAGCGCGTCGGTGGCCGCCGTGGTACGCTCGGTGGCTGAGCCGACCAGCTCCACCGTCAGCCGGTGGCGAGGGTTGGGCCGTTGCGGAGGGCCTGCGCATGACGATCGCCGACGTCGTCCGCCGAGGAGGCGGAGAAGCCGAGATCACGCAGGAGCCCGTCCCGGAGGCTGTACACCCAGGCGTGCACGGTCAGGGTGCGCCCACGGCGCCACGCATCCTGGACGATCGTGGTGCGGCAGACATGGACCGCCTGCTCGACGACGTTGAGCTCGCACAGGCGGTCGTAGAGCGCGGGACCGTCGCCCAGGGCGCGGAGCTCGTCCAGATGCCGCGCCGCCACGTCCTGCACGTGCCTCAGCCAGTTGTCGATGAGCCCGAGCGGCCGTCCGTCCCACGCGGCGCGGACCCCGCCACACCCGTAGTGTCCCACGACCATCACGTGATCCACCTCCAGCACGTCCACCGCGTACTGCAGCACCGACAGGCAGTTGAGATCGGTGTGCACCACGACGTTGGCGACGTTCCGGTGCACGAACATTTCCCCGGGCAAGAGCCCCACGATCTCGTTCGCGGGCACCCGGCTGTCCGAGCAGCCGATCCACAGGTAGTCGGGGTTCTGCTGCCGCGCGAGGCACTCGAAGAAGTCCGGCTCGCGCCGCGTGACCGCGGCCGCCCAGTCACGGTTCTGCGCGAACAAATTGGCCAGTTGCCGATCGTTCCGAGGGGGCGAGGCGTCGGTCATGGGTCGGAGTATACCTAGGGCCGGCGAGTGTCGTCGGATCCCGCGACGCGCACGATGTTGCCGAGTCGGGCAAGGAGCGGAAGTTCGCCGTCCGGAAGCCACGAGGCCACCCAGCGGACGGTGCGGCCGGCCCATTCGTCGTCCAATCCGCGTCCGGCGGCGACGTCAGCCCGCCGCGCCGCGAGCTCGTCGAGGAGACGGCGGAGCTCCGCCGCGTTCACCTGCCCACCATCCTCGAGGCGGCGGGCCGCCGCGATGGCCCCGTCGAATGCCCGAAGAAGTCTCTCCTGGCTCACGACGGCAGCCCGAGCTCGTAGCGCAGGAAGGCGTCATCGCGGTGGTACCCGACCGCCTCGTACAGACGCTGCCCGATCGTGTTGGTGCGCGCCGTGACAAGCTCGAGCCCGCACGCCCCGGTTTCCTCGGCGAGCCGCCGCGCCCGCATCATGAGCGCGCGCCCCACCCCGCCCTGTCTCGCCTCGGGGGCCACGTACAGATCATTGAGCAGCCACAGCCGACCCGGTCGCCGGGCAGTGGACGAGAACACGGGATAGAGCTGCACGAAGCCCACCGGGCGACCGTCTCGCTCGGCGACGAAGATCACGGACTCTCCTCGCTCCAGCCGCTCCGCGATGAAGGCACGCGCGAGCGCGCGGTCGGGTGGCTGCTCATAGAACTGCCGGTATGCATCGAAGAGCGGCGCCACGGCGTCCGCATCGCCGGGCGCCGCGAGTCTGATCGTGTCAGCCACGCTGTCCTCCTCGCACCAGCAGCGCGCGCTCCTGCCAGAGGCGCTTGAGCAGCTGAATCTGTCCCGTGTGATAGGCATCGTGGGCGGCAATGCCGAGGACGAGCTCCCCGTAGGTCCATCGCCGGCCCTCGGGTGGCACCGCGCCGAGCCGCTCCTCGGCGAGCGCCCGCACGGCCGCCACCAGGCGCTCGTGCTCGCTCCGGACGAGCGCGACGTCGCGCGCCCACGCGTCCCCATCCGGGGGGTCGGGCCGCGCGGGAAAATTGGCCGGGCGGCGGGTGAATCGCGGTTGCTCCCCGCCCTCGAGGTGCCGGCGCACCGTGTACTTCCAGTAGGCGATATGGAGCGCGAGCTCCCAGATGCTCTTCCGTCGTGGGGTCGGACGCCACGCGGCTTGCGCGGCCGTCACGCCCCGGAGCGCGCCGAGGGGGCTCGGCCCCCCGTGCCAGTTCTTCCGCCCCGTCGGCGGCTGCAGGTTCCACAGCAGCAGATCCATCTGCGCAGATGCCATGCCGTCCTCGTCAGTCGATCGGGCGCGCGAGAACCAGATCGCGCTGGTGATCGGCGCCGAGCACGAACGTATGGGTGCCCACTTCGGCGAACCCGCACTTCCGATAGAACGCGATGGCCCTGGGGTTTCGCTCCCAGACGCCGAGCCACAGCGTCCGGCCACCCGCGGCTCGTGCATGGGCCGCCGCGGCGTGCATCAGCTCCTGGGCCACGCCCTGGCCGTGCCACGGCCGATCCACATAGAACCGAATGATCTCCACGGGCTCGGGCCCCCTCACGCTCTCGGGCGCGGGACCGAAGCCGAGCTGGGTGTACCCCGCGGGCTGGTCCGACAGCTCGGCCACCAGCGTCAGGAGCCGTGGGTCGCCCAGCTCGGCGGCCTGGAGCGGGGCGCTGAAGTGGTCGGCCACGTAGCGCTCCATGTCCTCCGGGGTGTTGTGCGCGCTGTAGGTTTCGCGAAAGGTTCGCTCCGCCAGGGCCGCCAGCCAGGGCGCGTCAGCCACGCCGGCCGGTCGGATGAACGCGCTCACCCCGCGCGCTCGTCGAGCACCCGGTAGACGACCCAGTGCTGCGATCCCGGAACGATGAACGGCGCCAGGGCGTCCGAGTGGCGCTTGAACTGCGGGCCGCCCATTCCGTTGAGCGCGGCCTCGAAGTCCGCGAGGGACTCGAACTCGTATTCGTCCACGATGTGGGACGCGGACGCTCCCAGCATGCCGCAGAGGAGCCGCGCCCCCCGCGCTCGACGGAACTCGGAGCTCGCGAATTTCTCCGCGCCCCACGCCCGCATCACCGCGAGCGCCTCGCCCTGCTTGCCGTACGGAATGTCGAGGTGCCACTGGCAGACGAACATCAGGCCTCCGGGTCGATGAGACTCAAATGAAAGCTCGATGACGGCGCCGAGCCGGCGTCCACGCCGAGGCCGAACGAGCTCCGGCCGACGAGGACGCCGCGCGAATGGCCAAATGTAGATTCGCGCTCGGCGTGCCCGCCATTGTCCACTGAAACCCTGGATGCGGAAACCCCGAATGGAGCGCATGAACAACTTCAGGGGCCGTAAGGTCGGGTGGCGCGGCGGGACACTGGCGGCGTTCCTGCTGTCCGCAGCCACCATGCGTGGGCTCGCGCAGGGTTCACGCACGTGCTCGGACTCACCGGGGCATCCGGAGCCGTTTGGGCCGACCCTCGCCGACTCCGGCGTCACATTCCGGGGCACTTTCTCCGCGGATGGGCGGGAGTTCTGGTTCTTCCGGAAGGTCTCGGCCGACCCCCACGCCGAGGACTATCGGATCTTCGTGTCCCGCCGCCAGGAGGCGGGTTGGTCGGCCCCGGAGCGGGTGGACCTGGGTGGCGACTATTCCGACCTCTACCCGGCCCGCTCACCCGATGGCAGGTGGCTCGCCTTCACCTCCTATCGCCGCATGCCGGGGGACACCCTCGCGAAGCCCAACGCCGGGCTGTGGGCCGCGGAGCACGCGGCCGACGGCGGATGGAAGCCGCCGATCCCGCTGACCGCGGCCACGCGGATCGGCGCCTATCAGTCGCAGCCGGTGTTCGGCCGTGACGGGCGACTCTACTTCCGACGGACATCACCGGATTGGGATACCACCACGAATCTCGTGACCGCGCTGTTCGGCGCCCCCACGGCGTACGATCCGGCGGAACGGTGGATGCGCTGGCGTGACGACCTGCAGGTGTGGGGGGGCAGTCCGACGCCGGACGGGCAGATGGTCCTGCTGGAGGTCTCGCCGCGGGTGCCGGGCGAGCGCCGCGGCCAGCCCTCCGATCTCTGGGTCAGCCGACATCGCGGCGGCACGTGGGAAACTCCCGTGCCCCTCGTCGCGGGAGTCAACACGGAACCCGGATGGGAGAACTTCGCGACGGTGACCCCAGACGGCTGCGACCTGGTATTCGTGCGGGACTTCTCCGCCTTCTATCGGGTCTCGCTTCGGGCCGCCCTTGGCGATCAGACTCCGTAGCGCTCCGCGAGCACCCCGAGGTGATGGCGTTCGTGTCCCGCGACGATCCACGCGAGCGCCCGGACGCTGATGGTCGCGTTGGTCGCGGTGCCGCGGCGGGTCCACGCCTCCGCGGGCAGATGGCGGAACAAGTCCAGGGACGCTTGGCGGACATGACGGAATTCCGCGGCCAGGTCCCCGAGCGGAACAGCGTCGGCCCCGGACTCCGGCGTGTAGAGGTTCTCGTCGAATCCCGGCAGCGGCGTCGTATCCGCGCGGGCGATGCGGAGCGCGCGATAGGTCATGATCCGCTCCGTGTCGGCCAGGTGCAGGACGACCTCCTTCACGCTCCACTTGCCCGGGGCATACCGATGCCGGCCGCGGGACTCGGGAATGCCGCGCAGACGCACCTGCGTTTCGTCGGCCTGCCTGGCCAGGAGGTCGAGGATGTCGACGCCGACGGGGACATGGCCGACGTAACCGGCGAAGTTCGGGGCGTACTCGTCGGGCCCGGGGGCGGAAACGGGGGTCGCGGATACGGTCATGTTGGGTCTCTCCGCCGGTGGACCGGCGCGAAGGGTTGTGCAAACGACCCGACTACCTTATCTTCTCGCCGTCTGCCAACAGGCAGATCAGCGTAGCCAAGGTCCAGGGACGGTTTACGGGGAGCTGGCGGAGTTCGCGCTGGCTCCCATTTTTGTGTTTGCTGCCGATCGGCAGCAGCCTCGCGTGAGGGCCTAATCACGTATATCGCGTAGTCGGGTAGGTGCGGCATGACCGGACTCCGATTACAACAGAACAAGGAGTAGGAACAATGCGCACCACCGGCACGGTCAAGTGGTTCAATGACGCCAAGGGCTTTGGCTTCATCACGCCCGAAGGCGGTCAGAAGGACTGCTTCGTCCACCACTCGGCGATCCAGGGTCAGGGGTTCAAGACGCTGGCCGAGGGGGAGCGGGTCGAGTTCGACGTCGTGCAGGGCCAGAAGGGTCCAGCGGCAGAGAACGTCGTCAAGCTCGGACGCTAAAGACCGACGCCACGCACGCGGCCGGCCCGGGGTCACCCGGGCCGGCCGTTGTGTTAGTCCCCGTCCCACGTCACCTCCGCGCCCACCGCGATCGATCCGTCGTCGAGCACTTCTCCGAAGCTCCCCCCGCCCCACCCCGACTTCATCGCCTCCCGCAGCCCGGGTAACGCCTCGTCCATGCGCTCGCACGGGCGCGTCTCGCCAAGCAATCGAATGCGGCAGCCCCCGATCAGCAGGACACGATCGCGCACGCCCTCGAGGCTGACGCCGCTGATCATCAAGTTGGCCCGGCGGGCACTGGGGGATATGTGGGCCGACAACTCGTGCATGAGGCGCTCCCAGACCTCGCGCTCGATGACCGTCACCTGACGACGACGCCCCTGATCCGCGTTGTCCACCAGGCCGCGTCCGGCCACTAGCTCGGCCGCGGAGACCGAATCCATCGGGCCACGATGCGCCCGCTTGATCCAGATCGCCTCCAGCCGACCCATCATTGGCCGCCCGCGGTGAGCATGTTCCGCCGGCGATAGGCGCCGCAGCCCGGGTCGCCGGCGCGCTGCTGTCCGTGGAGGGGCGGCTGCCAGACGTCGGCGGCGGCCGTATCGGCGGCCGTGAGACTACCGGCGTAGCGCGCGCGGCATTCGCTCATCACCTCGCGCAGGTCCGACCGCATGCTTTGCACCCGGCGGGTCCGGGCGACGACGACCGGCAGCAGGGCCGCCATCGCACCGATCAGCAGCAGTCCCACCACCAGCGCGCGCGCGGACGGACCCTTCGGGGACGGCGTCGGCTGGGTCATGACGTGCTAGGCATCGCGGTGCACGGTGGCCGGCGAGAAGGCCGGGAGACAGATCGCCACGTACTCGGCGCCGCCGGCCTCGGGACTCCGGTAGCGCACCCACTCTCCCGGTTTCGTGACGACCGCCTGGCCCGCGCGCACGTCGAGGACGCCGCTCTCGTACTCCACCCGCAGCAGTCCCCGCAAGACGACCGTGATCTCCTCGAATTCCGGCCGCTGACCCGGCTCCTCCCACCCTTCCGGCGACACCATGCGGGCCACGCTGACCGCGGCGTGCCCGGTGTTGACACGGCCGGCGTATTCCTCGATCCGCTTGGGCTTGCTCCCCGCGGCCTGGATGAGGGTGGGTGAGGAGATCAGGGTCGGCATCATGCGCTCCGGCATGGTCGGTGTGCGGCCAAACTTAGCCGGCCCGACTGGACCTGCCCACTCGAAGGCTGAGCGGCCAACGGACCGGATGGCTGCCGGCGCCCCATTGCGGCGCCAGGCTCTCGCCGAGGGCATCCACTGGATCGAAGCCGCGCGCCTTGATGAAGGCGTTCGTCGCGGACCAGGTCCGGACATAGGCGAGCAGCTCGGGCAGGGTCCAGGTCACGGACATGTCGAACGTGGGCGCGGGGAGCTCCATGAAGGGAAACTCGACCGTCCGATAGCCGGTCTCCACGAGGCGACGCTCGGGTGCCCAGTAGGGGCCAACCGTCGTGTGGTAGAACGCCTGGAGCGTCCGGTCCGCCTCGGGGTCGTCCAGCTCCTGAATGCCATAGGACCACACGGCGATGAGGCCGCCGTCCACGAGCACGCGCCTGGCCTCGGTCCAGAACGCCGGGAGCGGCAGCCAGTGCAACGCCTGCGCGACGGTCACGAGATCCACGGACGCGGTCGTGAGCCCTGCGGCATCGGCGGGCGCGGCGTAGCGACGCACCCGCGGGTGCGCCGGCATCTGCGCGACCTGCGCGGCGCTCGCATCCGTGCCGACGACCTCCGCGAAGTACTCGGCGAGCGGTAGCGTGGCCTGCCCGTTTCCCGCGGCGCAATCCCACGCCAGCCGCCGCGCGGGCGCGAGCTCCGCCAAATAGGCGAACAGGCCCGGCGGATAGCTCGGCCGAGCGGCGGCGTAGGCCGACGCGATGGCGGAGAAGTGATCGGCGAAGGGCTTGGGCAGCCGCTAGCCTCGCTTGAATGCGCGTCCTACAAAGTGCCCGATCGTGCCGCCCACGAGCGCGCCGAGCCCAGTGGCGCCGATGGTGACGCCGGTGCAGTCGCGCGGCCCGCTCTCGGAGTTGCCGCATGCGGCCCGGGCCTCGAGCCCGGCCGCGAGCCCGAGGCCCACGGCACCGACCATCGTCCCGAACCAGCGATAGTCACGCCGGGCCGAGACGACGCTGTCCGGGACGGCTCGCGAGATGGCCGGCGCGGGCGCGTTCCAGGCCTTCGGCAGTGTCGCTGCCATGTGTTGGGCACCGGCGGGCGACGGACCCATCATGCCTCCGAGGGCGGCGAGGCAAATCGGGCCGAGGACGCGAAGGTGCACGGCATGCTGGTGCGTCACCAGGGGCTCCAGAAAAGGGTACGCCTCCAATGCGAACCCGCGTCCGAAGGTTCCCACCAGAGGGTCAGGGCGGGCCGGCGGGCCCGTTCTCGCGGTCGACACGTCCCATCATGTCCGCGACGTCCTCCGGGGTCAGGCCGACGTCCTGCAGCATCGCTTCCGTACTGGGTCGGCTGAAATTCTCGCGGCGCGCTTCGAAGATCAGCTCGAAGGCCTGCGGGCCTTCGAGCGCCTGCTGCTGCCGCAGGACCCAGCCGCTCTCATCGACGAACAGGTGCATCGCGTGCTCGAGCGACTCGAACGAGGCCTCGCTCCAGCGGTGGAGCGACGGATGCCAGTACCGGGCCACGAGGGTCGCAGCGGGGGGCGCGCTGTCCCGGGCGGTCACGGCACGGGTCACGACGACGACCAGGTGGACACGGCCGGGCCGCACGGGCGTAGCCGGGGCCGGCTGCTCGGCGGGCTGCAGCTCGAGCACTGCCTCCGGGGTCTCATAGGACGGCCGGTCGGGCCGCGGCTGCCGCGGGTCGTCCGGCGGGAGCCGGCTCTTACCGCGCGTCACGGCGCCACCATGGCGACCGCCTGATGGGTCAGCACATCCCACCCTCTGTTGGACTCCTCGGGTCGCGCCTCGTTGGTGGTGTTGAGCACGCCGACCACCGCCACCGTCGTGCGCGGATCGAAGTAGACAAAAGCGCGGAAGCCGGATTGCTCGCCGGTGTGCCCCACAACCGTCGTGGCGCCCCGCCGGTAGAGGTAGAACGACAGACCGAAGGCCTCGTCGAGGCTGCCACCCGCCGTGAGCGGCACGATCGGCCGCCACATCTCCTCGAGCGTCGCGTGGCGCAGCACGCCGTCGTAGCGCCGCGCGACCGCGGAATCACCGCCATCGGCGTGCGTGAGGAAGGCGACATAGGTCACGAGATCGCCGATCGGTGCATTCCACCCGCTGTTGGGGATCGTGATACCCGGATTGAACTCCCGCGGGTTCGGCTCGGTGTGGACGCGCCCACTGTCGTCGTGGACGGTATAGCTCGCGGCCCGCAGGCTTGCCAGGTGGTACGGCGAGCTGCCGACGAAGCTCCGCGTCAGGCCAAGCGGCGTCCAGATGTTCTTCTGGATGTACACGGCCCACTCATCGCCGGTGAGAGCCTCGATCACGCGGGCGAGGTAGATGAACGCGGGATTGCTGTACCCGAACCTGGAGCCCGGCGCAAAGGCAAGCTGCTGATAGGGCATCATCGCGACCAGCTGCTCCCAACGCGTAGGCTCGAACGGTTCCCACGACCGCCCCTCACCGTAGGGCCAGGTGGGATTCTGGAAGCCGGAAGAATGTGAGAGCAGCATCCGGAGCGTGACGTCGTCCATGGAGCCGTAGCTGTCGTGCACCTGTCGCAGCTCGGGAAGGTACCGCGTGATGCGATCGTCCAGCGTGAGCAGGCCGCGGTCACGCAGCTGCATGATCGCGATCGCGGTGAGGGTCTTCGTGATCGAGGCCCAGTGATAGATCCCGCGCGCATCCGGCGGCGTCCCGCGCTCCCGATCGCCCAGGCCGTACGCATGCTCCGCGAGGACCCGCCCGCCGCGTAGCACGGTCACACGCCCGCCGACCACTCCGTCCTGTTTTGCATAGGCGTCGAACGCCGCGATGAACCCGCCCCAGCCGTCGGGCGCCCGGCCCTGCGCGCTGGCGGCTCCCACGGAGACGAGGCCGGCCACGGTCACGATCCCGGCCGTCCGGACGGCCTTCCGAAGCGAACGGACGCTCGTCACGCCGGGCTAGTCCGCCGAGTTGGCGAGAATCTCTTCACCATACTTGCCCGGGAGCACGGCGCCCAGATTGTAGCTCACGGGACTCCGCATGATGCGGATCGCGCGAATCGAGGAATCGGCTTCGTGGGTGTTCGCGATGTCGCCGTCCGAGTCGCCGTACGAGAGCGCGGGGTGCACGGACCGGATGGCCCCCGTCTTGGGCTGCTGCGCCGTGAAGAGGACCTTCGGCGGCGAGGGAAACGCGAAGAGCCGCTGCAGGAGCAGGCTGGTCTTGTCGCTCGCGGGCTCGCTCGGGTAGCGCGAGGTGACGAACACGATGGTGTCGCCGCGCGCCTGGTGGAACGCGATCAGCTGCTGCGCGATCCGCTTGGGCTTGCTGAACCGAGCGTCGAGACTGTCGTTGATGAGGGTCCAGAAGGCGCGGTCCTCGCGGAACTTCCCCGCGTCGCGCTCCTCGAGATACCCTTGGGCGAACAGGAAGGCCAGGCCGGTATAGAGTGTCGTGTCGTCGATGTCGAACACGACGGTGCACGGGCGCTGGTGGGAGAGGCTCGACTGGAGCTCGCCGAGGGTGATCGTGCGGCCGGTACCCGAGGGAGGGACCGAGGTCGATGCAGCCTGGTGCGCACACGCGAGGCAGGCCAACAGCAGACCGACGGAGCCGATCCTCCGGGCCATAAAGCCAGCCATGGGGCCGTCCTTGCGTTCGACGATGAAACCTGGGGCCCCCCTCGGCCTTTCGAGTGGGGGGGTCGTGCTGCTGGGGCCCCTTCCCGCCTGGAGAAGGGGCTCGCGAGCTGCATCGCGGGCGGGCGGCTCGATCCGAGATCGGTGAGCAGACGCTCGCCCTACGGGAGGAAGTCGCGCTGCGTCGCTGCCAACTTCAAGAGACCCAGGAACGGGTGTGGGTCACCAAACCCCCTCCTGAGGCGTATCGCCGCGACTCCGCCCCTGGCCTCCTGATGCCGCCCAGCCGCGCGGACGGCCCTACTCGCGGTAGGCGTCCACCGAGACGTTGAGGTCTCGCCGCAGCTCGGCGTCGCCGCCCAGCAGGCTGGCCCAGGTCATTTCCTGTCCCTTCCGCGCGCCCTTCGGCGTGATCTTCACGCCTTCGGGGGACATCGTGACCGTGTAGAGCTTGCCCTCGAGCTCGAGCTCACGCTTGATCGTCTTGTCCAGTTTCGTAGCCATTCGCTCCTCGATGATCTGGGTGGCACCTGCCTACGCCTCAAATTAGGCTGTCCCCGCCATCCAAGGAACCGCCGCGAGCGCTCAACCGCGCCCCGCCAACGCGGTGCACTCGAGCTCGACGCGTGCGCCCAGCGCGAGACCGGTCGTGCCGAAGGCGCTTCGCGCCGGCCGATGGCTGGCGAAAGCGCGCACGTATTCCTGGTTCATCGCGCCCCACTCGGCGATATCCGCGAGCATGGCGGTGCACTTCACGACCCGATCCATCCCCGACCCGTTCGCCTCCAACACCGCCCGAATATTGGCCAGAGCCTGCGCGGTCTCCGGACCGATCCCGCCACTCACCAGCCGACCGGTGCTGTCCGTGCCGAGCTGCCCCGAGAGGTAGAGCATGGGACCGACCCGTACGAGGGCGGAGAACGGGAGATTGGCCGCTCCTGCCATGGGCACGTATTCGGCCGTGGGGGCGGATCGCGCCTCCGACCCGGGACGACCGCACGCGACCGCCACGCCGGTGAGCAGGACTCGGAGAACAGCGGTGCATCGACGAGCGGACATCGAGAGCTCCGATGGCGCAGGGAGGCGGGTGAGCGACAGAAGGCTACGCGAAACCCGTGGAAAAGCGACCCCGGGCCGCCTCCCCCCGTTGCCGAGTGGATGTCGCAGGGCGAGCCGCCAACCCTTAAAGGTGTTTCTGAATGGTGATCCAAGTCACTTCCTGGACGGTTCTTGCCTGTTAGAGTCTCGGGCGGTTTCGAACTACTTCGGCCTTTGTTCTAGTGGGGAGTCGGCCATGGCCAGCAAGGAAAGGGACCCGCAGCGGTCCAACACGATCAAGGACCCGGACGAATGGACGACGGGCGACGAGCCCATGACGGGCGCGCAGGCGTCCTACCTCCACACACTGGCGGGAGAGGCAGGCGAGGCGGTGGACGAGAAGCTGACGAAGGCGGAGGCGTCGAAGCGGATCGAGGAGCTGCAGGAGAAGACTGGTCGCGGGGTCCGCGGTTGGTGATGCCTCAGCTGGAGCGCCGGCGCTGGCCCAGGACCACGAGCATTCCGAGCAAGTTCACCCCGGCGCACAGGGCTCCAAGCATGATCAGCCACCGGGCCACGTAGCGGAGGAAGTTCACCTGATTGACGTCCACGATCGCCAGGAGGACCTTCGCGCTCAACATGGTGGCCGCAATGGAAAACAGCACCAGTTGGAGGAGCAGCAGGGGACGGTACCCCATGCCTTGAAACAGCCAGTACAGTGCGAGTCCCACGAGCAGCCAGGCGAGCATGCCGATGCGCGTGCTGTGCCCGAGCGGCAGGTCCCGGATGATCGGGACTACGAGCAGGGCGAGGGCCAGCAGCATGAACAGGAGGCGCGCGGAGGCGCGCCGCAGCTCGTTGGCCGTGGCCTCCTCGGCCGTGTGTGGCGGCTGCGCCGTCATCCGAAGACTTCCGTCAGGAGCACACCCACTCGACTCCCCCGATCTGTTCTTTCACGACGAAAGGAATGCCGTGAGCCTCGCACGCCTCCTCGAAGCGGTGTTGCGCCTCGAAGGAATTCCGGTTCCAGACGAACGTGGAGATTTCGAGGACGCATCCGGGTCGAGGTTCCACGAGACCTTCCGCGATCCGGATCGTCAGGAGCTCGAGATCGGCCAGGCCAAGGGATTCGCGTTGGGGCATGGGACACCGGGTTCCCGTTTGGCGCCGGCGCTGAATGTGCGCGTCGGCTAGGCGGACGCAAGGAGGGCGGCCGGCGGTCGGCGCACCGCGCGCCACGCAGGCCACACGGCGGCGAGCGTGCTCGAGGCCACCAGCAGGGCGCCGTAGCCGCCCACGAGCTCCCAATCCCAGGCGGGCAGCCCGCCTACGACGGTTCCGAGCGCGCCCCACACGGCGGGACCGAGACACAGGCCCACGACGATGCCCCCGGCCCCCACGAGCGCCGCCCGTGACAGCACCAAGCGGAAAATACGACCGCGCGCCGCGCCCAGCGCGCGCCGCAGGCCGAGCTCCGCTCGGAGCGACCGGACCCACAGGCTCACCTGGACCACCGTCCCCAGCACCGCCAGGAGCAGCGTGATCCAGCCTTCGACGGCGAACAGGCGGGCGAACCAGGCAACCGGAGCCCGCTCGCCGGCCACGAGGGCCGCTTCAGTCGTACGCTCGACTCCGCCGGCGGCGAGGCCGAGCGCGCGCGCTACCCGGGCCCCGTCGGCCCGCGAGATGGAGACACCCTGACGCGCACGTACCAGCAACTCGACCGCGCGCGGCGGGTGCTGGAGCACGCTGGCGTACACCGTAAACGTCGGGAGCAGCGTCGCGCCGAGTCCGACCGCCGGCGGCGTATCCACGACGCCGACGACCGTGTACCACGTCCTTGGATCATCGGCCAGCAGGAGCCGCCGCCCGATCGCCTCGCCGTTCTGAAAATGGAGGCTCGCGAGCGCTCGACTCACCACGACCACCCGCCCGGCGTGCCAGTCGTCCGCGTCGGTGATGCCCCGCCCCGCTACGAGCCGCACGCCGAGTGCCTGGAACGAGTCCGCGCTCACGAACTGCTGTGCCGCGGGAACGCTGTGCTGAGGCACCATTAGTCCGCCGAAACGACAGAGGCCACAGTCGGTCGTAATGATGCCCACCGTGCCGAGGCCCACGACCGAGCCGCTGCCCGTAAGGCTCACGGTGTCGTACGCCCCACCGGTCCGCACCGCCTCGAGGAGGGCCGTATAATCGGTCGCGCGGGCGGCCGCGCTCGCGCTCGCGGCCGTACCGCGGTACACCGTTCCGCCACCCCCCGCAGCCGTCCGGGCCGCAAGGCTTGTGGTCCGCGACATCAGCGCTCCGCCCACGAGGATGACCAACGCGAGGCCGAGCTGCACGCATGGAATCGCGAGGCCGAGGGGCCGCGATTCAGCGTCGGTGAGCCGGCGCCGCGGCGCGAACACGAACGCCAGGGCGGCACCCGCAAGGACGATCAACGCAGTGGCCAGTGCGAGCAGCGAGATCGGCGTCGGCCCGGTCGTCATGCCTGTGCCCGGCCAGGCGGCCGCCGCGCCGCGTGCGAGCACGAGACCCGCGGGCAGCCCCAGTGCGAGCGCCGCGGCCGCGACCGCGGCGCCTTCCAGGATCGCTGCTCCGAATAGCGCTCGTCGCGAGGCACCGACCGCTTGCCGGATGACCATCTCACCGGCGCGCTCGCCGCTTCGGGCCCCCCACAGCAGCACCACGCCCAGCGCTCCAACGGCGAAGGTGGCCGCGGAGGCGCCGAAAAACGCGGCGAAGAGCAGTCGCGCTTCTTCGTGGCGAAGCCACGCCGGTGTCCGCGCGAAGGCCAACCCGGTCGCTTCCGGTTCGACGATCCAGGGCAGATGAAGCGTCGGGGCCCAACCTGCGCCGAACGAGACGGCGGGGACCGCGGCGGCGACGGCGAGCGTCACCACCAGAGAGAGCAGCGCCGAGGTGCCGCGGTGGGCCCGGAGGCCCCAGGCCGCGGCGACCGCGGCCCCGGTCGTGTGCCTACTCATAGTTGGTATACGGAGCCGTCTCGGTGATGGTGCCGCTCGACTTCTCGCGAATGCGGTGTACCAGGGTCACCCGATCCTCTCCTTCGCGCCGCACCCGCGAGTCCACCAGTTCCCATCGCGATGCGTCGCCGTATCCCTCGCCGTTGAGGCGCTCGGCCTCCCTGCGGCTCACCTCACCCGGGGTGGGCCGGCTGGCCGGATAGGCATCCTCGTGATGGCTGACCAGCGCGCGCCAATGCTCGTCGCCGGCTCGCTCGATGGCGGCGCGGACATCTTCCCTGCTCAATGGCATGCGCACCTCCAGCCTTCTGTGACGCAGATTCTCCGGGGGAATCATCCCCCGGCCATTAGCATCTCTCAAAATACATCAACACTGACCATGCAAGCACTTGTATTACAAACGCTTCGATTACTCACAGAACAAGGCCTCTAACTCGAGTCCGGCCCGGCTCCTCCATGCGGCTTCTCGATGGGCATCACCTCGATGTGCAGTGGCTCGTGGGCCACCTCCACCATGCGCGCCCTCGCGTCGAACCGCCCGATCCACACATCATAGCCTCCCGGCGCCAGCGGGCCGATACGCGCCTCGTAAAGCACCTGCCGCAGGTGCGACGGCGGGACGGGTGGCAACGGATCGGCCACCGGCCGCCCCGAGAGCGAGTCATACAGCGTGAGACGGACCGTATGCGGGTCCGACAGGTCCACATCACCGTAGAGGCCAACACCCTCGGCCTGGACGCCGATTCCGCGGATGGTGATCACCTGGCTGTCGATGCGCAATGTAGGAGCGCCCGTGTCCGCCGGGCTGGCGTTGCCGAGCACCTGGAAATGGACCGCTGGCGCCGGGGACGGCGGAGAAACGTGGTGCCCTGCGCACGCCGAGGCCAGCAGCATCGCCGGAACGTACGCCCGAGTCATGCCGAGGTCCCCGCCCCGCGGGCCACCGGCGCCCCGGGTCGGTTCCACCAGAAATACGCGGGCACGCCGAGGAGCAGGAGTGCCGTCCCGATCGCGGCGTTGCGTGGACTCTCGCGGATCGAGCTGACGACGACGAGCATCGACGCCGCGACGAAGAGCGCGGGGGTCCATGGATACCACGGAACCAGAGGGCCGCCAGGCCCACCGGGCCCCTCGCCGCCGCGCCGATCGGCGCCGCGCAGGCGAGACAGCCCGGCCACCGTGAGGCCGAAGAAGATCCAGTCACCAAAGGAGACGTAGTCCACCAGCTGCGCGAACGTGCCGGTGAGGGTGAGGACGATGGCCCACGCAGACTCGGCGATGATCGCGGCGGAGGGGGTCCGGTAGCGCGGGTGAAGCCGAGCGAACCGTGGCAGGAAGACCCCGTCCGCCGCCATCGCCTGCAGCACGCGGGGCGTCACCAGTATGACGAGATCCAGAAAGCCAAAAGTGGAGACCGCGATCCCGGCCGCGATGAAGGAAGCACCCGCGGGGCCGAGGACGGCACGCATGGTGTCGGCGGCCGGCGCGGAGCTGGCCGCCAGCCCGGCCGGGCCCAGCACCCGGAGATAGACAATGTTGGCGAGAAGGTAGACCACCGCGACGATCGTCACGCCGAAGACGAGTGCCCTCGGCAGCGTCCGCTCGGGCGCGACGATCTCCTCGGCGATGAAGTTGGTCTGCTGCCAACCTCCGTACGTGAAGAGGATCGGGACCAGGGCAGCACCGAAGGCGCGAAGGCCGTTCCCCGCGGGCACGGCCGCCGGCGGTTCCGACGCCGGCAGACCGAGCGCGAGCCCGGCGACGATCAGCCCAGCCAGGGCGGCCAGCTTGAGGACGGTGAGGATGTTGACCGTGATCGCACCCGGCCGCACCCCCACGTAGTTGATCCCGGCGAGCACCACGATGGCGCCCACGGCGACCGGCACCGTCATCCGCGAAGGCAGCCCGGTCAGGGCCACGGTGTAGTCGGCAAACGTCACGGCGACTGCGGCGATCGCTCCGGTGGCGATCACGAGCAGCAGCCCCCAGCCGTAGAGAAAGGCCGGCAGCGGACCCCACGCCTCGCGCAGGTAGACGTATCCCCCGCCCGCACGTGGCCGGCGCCAGGCGAGCTCTCCGTAGCAGAAGGCGCCGGCCAGCGCCACGACCGCTCCCGTGCCCCAGGCCGCGAGGCCGAGTGACGGCGAGCCCACTCGGGCCGCAACAGCGGCGGGCGTGCGGAAGATGCCGCCGCCGATGATGCCGCCGACCACCGCCATGGTCGCGGAAAACAGTCCCAGGCGCCGTGCGTAACTCGTCATCCCGCCTCGCATCTTGAGAGAGCCGGCCCGCGTGACGTCCACGCGCCGCTCGGAGCCGCGTTGTCACACATGAGGTTAGCCGATGCCGCCCAGCGGCATGACGGTTGCCTCGGCGGGGCCCGTGTCCCGTCTCTCATTCCTGCTCATCACCTCCGCCCTGATCCTCGCCGCCTGCGGCTTCGACCCGGGCGACGACTCGCCCATGTCGCCCCCGGCCGTCTACCGCGAATGGTGGGCGAAGACGGCGGCGTGCTCAGGCCTGACCGGCGACTTCGATCGGGTGCAGTGGTCGGTGGTGCCCGGCCGGGGCTTCAAGTGCGCGAGCGGCACCTGCGCCGGACACTGGGAGCCGGACCATCACATCTACGTGGCTCAGGACTGGACGATGAACGAGATGGTCGTGCGCCACGAGATGCTGCACGACCTGCTGGGGCGGCCGGGCCATCCGGATCCGCCGTTCGGCGATCCATGCCCGCTGACCTGGGCGACATGGCAGGGCGATCGGGCGCCGATGCTCGAGCGTCTCGCCCGGGACGTGCCGGAGTTTTAGCTCGCGCTACACCCCCGCACCCGGCGGCACCGGGGTGAGCGGGTCCGCATTTCCCAGGCATCGCCGCACCTCCACCACCAGACGCTCGGCCGAGAACGGCTTCGGGAGCAACCCGCACGGCGCGGCGATTCCCATGCCCTCGAGCTGGCCGGTCGGGTACCCCGACATGAGCAGGACGGGCAGCTGCGGGTGAGAGCGCGCCAACACCTCCATCAGCTGCACGCCGTTGAGCCGGGGCATCACGATGTCACTCACGAGCACCGACACACCGCCGGTGTTCACCACCTCCAGCGCCTCCTCCCCGTCGCTGGCTTCGCGGACCACGAATCCTTCTTCGAGGAGCACCCGGGCCGCAAACCGCCGGACGGAGGGCTCATCGTCGACGACGAGGATGACGGAAGAATCGACCTCTGGTGCTGTCACCTTGGGGTCTCGTATGCGAGTTGGGGTAGCAGTAATGTCGTCGGTCCGCGGGCGTTCAGCCAGATGCGAGGCGCGGCGGCCGCGCGCTCGCACCGGGCCGGGCTTCATGAGCGGGCTCACTCCTCGCGCAGCACTACCGCCGGGTCCACCCGCGTCGCACGCCAGGCGGGAATCAGGTTCGCCGCCAGGGCGGTGACTCCCAGTACGACCGCCACCAGCCCGAACGTTGCGGGGTCCGTGGCCCGGATGCCGAACAGCTGGCTCTGAATGAGCCGACTCAGGCCGAACGCGGCGCCGACCCCGATGACGATGCCGGTGAGCGCGAGCGACATTCCCTGCCGCAGCACGAGGCGAAGCACGTCCGTTCGTCCAGCGCCGAGCGCGATCCTGACACCGAGCTCCCGCGATCGCTGGGCAACGGAATAGCTCATCAGGCCGTAGATGCCCACCGACGCGAGCACCAGCGCGATGCCCGAGAAGAGGCTGAGGAGCATCATCGAGAGCCGGCGCTGACCGACCGAGGTCGAGATCAACTCGTCCATCGAGTGGATCCCGGAGAGGGGCTGGTCCGGGTCCACCGACTGGACCGCGCGCCGGACCGCGTTCACGTACTGCGCGGGGTCGCCGGCGGTGCGGACGGCGAACGTGAGCATGGCCTGCGGCGTCTGGCGGTACGCCAAATAGAGCTGGATCCTGTTCTCGGCATCGAGGCCTTCCTGCTTCGTGTGGCCCACGACGCCGACGACGGTGATCCACTCGCGCGACGAGGTGTCGACGGCGCCGGCCGGCGGTCCGAAGGTGAACCGCTTTCCAATCGGGTCCTCGTGGGACCAGTACCGGCGCACGAACTCCTCGTCGACCACCGCGACCTCGAGCGCCCCGGCGCGATCCTGGTCGCCGAGCAGCCGTCCGCGCCGGAGTGGAATGCGCAGGGTCTCGAAGTAGCCCGGACTCACGATCCGGATGTCCCCCCACGGCCCGGCCTGCTTCGGAGGCGGCCGGTATCCCTCGATCTCGAAGCCGGCCGTGGACCAGCCGCCGCCGAACGGCATGACCGACGTGGCCCCCGCGGCCCGCACCCCGGGGACGGACGCGAGCGCCGGCACCACCTGGTCGAAGAACGCCGCCTGCGAGGTATCCGACGGGTAGCGGGCCCGTGGGAGCGCCAGATTGAACGTCAACAGGTGATCGGGCTCGAATCCCGGATCGACGCCCTGCAGGCGCGCGAAGCTCTTGATCAGGAGCCCAGCCCCCGTCAGCAACGTGAGCGCGAGGGCGACCTCGGCGATGACCAGCATGCGACGCAGTCCCTGACCGCCGCGGTCGCCCGCGGAGCCGCGACCGCCTTCCTTGAGCATGCCGTGCAGATCGCTGGTGGTCGTGTGCACGGCGGGCGCGAGCCCGAAGAGCAGGCCGGTCATCACCGAAACGAGCAGCGTAAAGAGCGCGACCGGCCCATCCACGCCGATTTCCTCGACTCGTGGAAGATTGGAGGGATTGAGGGCCACGATGGCGCGCACGCCCCAGAAGGCGAGGAAGAGTCCCACCACGCCGCCGACGAGCGCCAGCAGCATGCTCTCGGTGAGCAGCTGGCGCACGAGGCGATCCCGGCTCGCGCCGAGGGCGGTGCGAACGGCGATTTCCTTCGAGCGGGCGGCCGCGCGCGCGAGCAACAGATTGGCCACGTTGGCGCACGCGATGAGCAGCACGAAGCCCACGGCGCCGAGCAGGACGAGGAGCGCGGGCCGCACGTTGCCGACGAGATGCTGCGCGAGGGGCGTCGTCACCAGGCCCCAGTCGGTCGAATACTGATCGGGGTACTGCCGCTTGAGCTGCTCGGCCAGGGTGTGCACCTCGGCGGCAGTTTGTTCCACCGGTACGCCCCGGCGGACCCGCGCCACGAGGTTCAGGAACTCGTGGGTCCGCTGGTCGTCGGTCATCTGGTCCGGCCGGAAGACGAGTGGGGCCCACAACTCGACATTCCGGTTCTGCACGTCACTGAACCCCCGCGGCATCACGCCCACCACCTCGTAGGTCTCGCCATTGAGCGACAGCGAGCGGCCCACGACTGAGGGAGACGAGCCGAACAGCCGCTGCCAGAGGCCATAGCTGAGCACCACGACGTGCTCGCGCCCGGCGCTGTCCTCGCCCGGCAGCAGGGTTCGGCCGACCTGCGCCGGCACCGCCAGCGTCGTGAAGAACCGGCCGGTGACGCGGGCGCCCGGGATCCGCGCCGGCTCGCCTTCCCCCGTGAGGTTCGCCGCCCAGTTGGTCTCGACCGCCATGGCTTCGATGGACCGGACCTCTCGCTGATAGTCGAGGAACCCAGGAACCGAGACCGGCGCCTTCATGCCCCCGAGCGAGGGGTAGTAGTGCTCGATGGTGACGAGACGGCCCGGATCGTCGTAGCCCAGCGGCCGGAGGAGAACGGCGTTGACCGTGCTGAAGATCGCCGTATTGGCCCCGATGCCGAGCGCGAGGGTGAGAACGACGATGAAGGTGAACGCCGGGCTCTTGAGCAGGCGGCGAAGGCTGTAGCGGATATCCTGAAGGAGGCTGTCCATGATCTCGCTCGTGGCTGGGGCGTCGCGGGTAACCCCCGGTTTGACGAGACGACCCGCGAAAAGGTTGCGCCGACCTTCAATCCTCCCAGGCCCCGAGGAACCGCTCGCTGGTAGTGAGCTCCTGGCACTCGGCGTCCAGCGCCGAATACTCCGGCCCGCGCTCGCGGTGGAACGCCTCGTACGCGGCGCGGCTCTCCCAGCGATCGAGGGTCAGAAAGCAGAGTGGCATGGACACGTGGTGGAACAGATCCGTGCCGAGATAGCCGGACGCCTGACGAAAGAACGCCACCCAGAGCCCCTGGCCACCGTATGCGCCCACGAACGCGGCCGCCCGCTCCTCGGACGTCTCGAATTGCCAGAGGATCTGGAACACGTGGCCTCCGTGCGGCGCTACGTCCGCTCGTCTCAGTAGGAGTAGCTCTCGAGGTCCGCCGCGCGCCAGTCGTCGGTGTACAGAGCGGTTATCGCCGAGCCGCCCCGCGCCCCTTCCCCACGGGCATAGCAGAGCCAGGCGACCTCGGCGCCAAGGCGGGCGATCGGGTGATCCCCGGCACGCTCGCAGCCGACTGGAGTCCACCGCCTCGCACCAGCCAGTGTTTCCTCCCATCCGTGGCGTTCGGCATCGCTCAGGAAGCGGTGCAAGCCGGGCGTCACCAACGCCGAGTCACGGCCGTCGGCGACATGCCGGAGAAGCTCCTGGATCGGCACGGGCGGCCTCGGGCCAGGCAGTGGGTCCGCGATCCGGTGCGGTGGAATGAGGGCAGGCTCGAGCAAGCCGGCGATCGCGAGCGACATGGCCTCGGGCCGCGCCTCTGTGAGATTGGCGAGGACGATCACGGTGAGGTTGGCCTTGGGAAACCGCTGGATGCTCCCGCGGAAGCCCTGCCACGCGCCGGTGTGCCCGATCCGAGGCTGTGCTCGAAGCTCCTGAAGCTCCCAGCCGAACCCGTAGGGATAGGTACCGCCGTCCTCGAGGCGTGCCGGGCTCCACGCCGACCGGCGGTCGGCGGCGCTCAGGACGCGGCCGGCGTCCCAGCCCATGACCCAGCGCGCGAGATCGCGCACGGTTAGGTAGAGGGCGCCGTCGGCCGTGGTATTGAGGCTCGGGGAGACCCACTCCTGGTTTCGCAGCGTATCGCCGTGGAGCTCGTAGCCGGCCGCCCGGTTGGGGACGATGTCCGCCTCCGAGATGACCCGGGCGGTTCGCATGCCGAGCGGAGCGAAGATGTCGCGGCGGAGGAGGTCACCGTAGAACATCCCGCTCACCCGGTGGATGATGGCGCCGAGCAGCAGGTAGTTGGTGTTGCTGTAGCTCCACCGCGCGCCAGGCCGGAACAGCGCCGGCAGGCCGGCGGCGATCCTGACCAGCTCATCCTCGGTGTACTCGCGCCGGAGATTCACCGCGCTGTCGGTGTAATCGAGGATGCCGGACGTGTGCGTGAGGAGCTGTCGAACCGTGATGGAGTCCCAGCGCGGCGGTCCTTCCGGCAGATGACGCCGGATGGGGTCGTCGAGCCCGAGCCGGTCCTCGGCGGCGAGCCGCAGGATCAGCGCCGCGGTGAACTGCTTGCCGATCGAGCCGGACTGGTAGATCGTGCTGTCGGTCGCGGGGACGTGAAGCTCGACGTTCGCGAAGCCGTAGCCGCGCGCGAGGACGAGGCGTCCATCACGGACGATGGCGACTGACACGCCAGGCACCCGCTCGCGGCGCATCTCCTCGCGAACGTAGCGGTCCACGGCAGCCAGCGCCGTCTGGTGGGGCATTGCCGGCGGTAGGAAGGCGAGGAGCGCGAGCGCCACCAGGCGCTTCTCGAGGCTCATCTCGAATCTCCGGACAACGGTTCGAGCCAAGCGGAGGCGGACCTAGCTAGCCCCAGGGGCCGAGATCCGGCAGGCCGCGAATCCGTGCGATCACGATGAGCGCACCGTGCGCGGCGGTGCCCAGCCCGATCCACCACGACCAGGCTCCCTCGGCGCTCAGCGTCATCAGCCCGATTCCAGCCAACAAATAGAGCAGCCCGGACGCGATGCCGGCCGCGCGACCGATCGGGCCTCGGCCGGTAGGATCGCTCGCGCGGCGCTGCCGCTCCGCCGCCCAGCTCAGCCAGCGGTGGTCGAGGTTGGCGCAGACGACGAGGAGACCCAGCGCGAGCAGGGTCAGGCCCAGTCCGGCGCTCAAGTAGGGCGCGATCGCGAGCGGAACGATGATCAAGCCGCGATAGCTGGGTCGGTAGAAGCCATCGGGCCTGGTCACCAGGGCCAGCGCCCACATCCCGACCAGCAGCACGGCGATGACGTGCGGGAAGTACGTGGCGTCGTTCAGCAGGGCGGCCATGGTGTCAGGCGCGCCCACGAGCCTTGGCGATCCACCAGGGCGAACCCACGAGAGGGCGGCTCACCGGCTGCTCGTGACTTCGGCCGTACCGGGCGATCCATTCACTCCACGAACGGCCGCCGAGCCGGCTCACGTCTACAGCTCGAGCGCGGCGAGCGCGGACGCCGCCACCTCGCCGTCCTGGGCCGACGCCATGCCGCTCACGCCTACGGCCCCGATGACGCGTCCATCGACCCGGATCGGCAGCCCGCCTTCGAGGGCGACGATGCCCGGCAGCGTCAGCAGCGCGGTGCGCCCTCCGGCGATGCCGTCCTCGAGCGCCTTGGTCGGGCGGTGGAGCCGGGCGGCCGTGCGCGCCTTGAGCACGGCGACGTCCTGACTCCCCGGCTGGGTGTCGTCGAGGGAGTGGAACAGGATGAGCCCTCCGGCCGCGTCCACCACGGCTACCGCGACCGTCCAACCGCGCTCGGCGGCGAATCGCTCCGCCGCGACGGCCATGGCCTTGGCGGCCTCGAGCGTCAGCGCGCGAATCTCGCGCAAGTGCGTCATGTGCTGCCCTCAGGGTGCGTGAAGCGCCTCGACCGTGAGCCGGAGCCCTCGTGGGGTGCAAGGTGCCCGCGAGCGTGGGAGGAGGCAAGGGAGCGCGCGGCGCGCGCCGCCGCCCCGGTCACGCGTAGCGCGCGACCGCCATCGCGGCCGCCGCCAGCGCCAGCAGTGCTGCCACGACCACGGTCGCGCGGCCGAGCCGCTCTTGGAGACGTTGGATCGCCGCCGTCTGGTCCGGCGTCGGCGGCCGTCCGGACGCCTGCACCTGCGCCCCCAGCTCGCCCAACTTCCTGCCCGCGGGGGAGTTCACGGCCATGCCGATGATCATCGCGGAGATGGCCAGGATCCCGCCGAGCCCGAACACTCGTCCCTGCCTGGAGCCGAGCCAAGCCGTCGAGGTGAATCCCGCACTGTCGTGCCAGTAGAGCCCGATGCCGGAGAGGACCGTGAGGACGGCGGCGGCCATGAGCCACAGCGAGAGCCGCCGGGTCTGCATGAGCTGCTGCATCACGGCGCCGCCCGCCGGGCCCGCCGCTCGGACGCTGGGCATGAGGAGCAGCGCGATGAACACGACAGCGCCCACCCAGAAGACGCCGAGAACGATGTGGACGAGGCGTAGGAGCAGGAGGATGCCAATGGACATAGTGAGGTTATCTCCTGGAGCTCAGAGGTGGCGGAGAGGCTGCCGGGCCGCGCCAAATGTGAGGGCCGGCGCGGATGGCGCAAGGGATGGCGAGACTACGACTCGAGCGGCTCGACGACAACGGCGGTGCCGTAGCAGAGCACCTCGGTGACGCCGGCCATGATCTCGGTGGCGTCGTAGCGGATACCGACCACGGCGTTCGCGCCGCGGCGCTGGGCGTGGGCGAGCAGGATGTCGAACGCGTCCGCCCGCGCCCGTTCGCACAGGGTGGTCAGTATAGAGATATGGCCCCCGACCAACGTCTCGATCCGGGCTCCGATGGCGCCGAACAGCGACCGCGAACGGACGGTGACGCCGCGCACCACGCCCAGCGACTCGACGATCCGGTATCCCTCGAGCGTGAAGGAGGTCGAAGTCATGTTCTCATCCATCGCGGTGCTCCTCCCAAACACGGTCCCTCATGCCTGCGAGGGGTTCACCCATTTCGCCACCAGCGGAGCCTCGTAGACGGCGAAGGCGTCCAGCAGCGCTTCCGGAGAGCCGGCGGTCAGCAGCATCGTCCGGTGCGCGGGCTGCACGAACCCCGTGCTCACGAGGTGATCCAGGAAACCGACCAGCGGGGCGAAGAACCCATCGGTGTCGAGCAGGCCGCACGGCTTGGCGTGCAGGCCGAGCTGGGCCCAGGTCCACACCTCGAACAGCTCCTCCAGCGTGCCGATCCCGCCGGGGAGCGCGACGAATCCGTCGGCGAGGTCGGCCATGAGGGCCTTGCGCTCGTGCATGGAGCCCACGATGCGGAGCTCGGTCAGCCCGCGGTGGCCGATCTCCCGCTCCATCAGCGCCTTCGGGAGAACGCCGATGACCTCTCCCCCGGCGGCGAGCGCCGCGTCGGCCAGGGCGCCCATGAGTCCGACCCGGCCGCCACCGAAGACGAGCCCGACGCCGCGCCTGGCTAGCGTGCGCCCGAGGCTCTCGGTCAGGCGCCGGTACCCCGGGTCACGGCCCACGTTGGAGCCGCAGAAGACGCAGACCCGGCGCAACGTCCTCACGCCGGCTCGACGACCTGCACGCCGTGGTCCGCGAGCATCCGCTCAAGCCGGCGCCGGGCCGCGGGCCATTCCGCGGCGAGCATCGAGAAGTACACGGAGTCGCGAAGAGAGCCGTCCTCGTTGATCAGGTGGTGCCGAAGGATTCCCTCCTCGCGCGCGCCGATCCTGAGGATGGCGGCTCGCGAGCGCAGGTTCAACGCGCTGGTCTTGAACTCCACCCGGATGCAGTTCCACCGCTCGAACGCATGCCGCAGCATGAGGTACTTCGCCTCGGTGTTGGCGCCGGTGCGCTGCCACGGTCGCCCGAGCCAGGTCCAGCCGATCTCGACCCGCCGGTTCGGCGGGCTCAGGTTACCGAAGCGGGTGCTTCCGATGACGCGGCCGGTATCGCGCAGCACGGTGGCGAACGGGAGCGCCGTGCCGGCCTGTTGCTCCTCGAGCGCCGTATGGACGTAGCGCTCCATGCCGGCGCGATCGTGGATTCGGGTGACGGTGAGACGCCAGAGGTCCGGATCGAGACCCACGTCGCACAGGCCGTCGAGATGCTCGAGGCCGAGGGGCTCGAGCCGGACGGTGGGTCCCTCGATCGGCCGGGGGGTGAGGTCCATCGCTACGACGACTTGCGCTCGGCCGCGCCCCGCTCGCCCTCGCGCAGCCACGCGATGGCCTCGGTCTCGTCCGAGAACACGCGCGCGGAGGCGCCGCGAAGTCCGGAGACGATCTCGACCGTACGAGCGATGCCGAACTGGGCGCCCGGAGGCGCCAGGTGCGCCATCCGCCAGCCCCAGGCAGCGCCGACATCGCCGTAGCGCTCGCCGATGTACCGGGCCTCCGCGGGCGACGGCAGATACTCCAGGGCGCGGTTGTCAAACAGTACGCCCGCGCCGTCCTCCGGGCTGGTGAGGCGACGCAGCTCGTCGAGGATCTGCTCGCTCTCGCCAACGTGACCCTTGCCCTCGCTCCTCACCACCAGGATCGTCGTCCCGCGCAGGCTCGTAATCGTGAAAGCCATGCTGCTTCCCCCGTCCACCATCTAAGACTCGAGGCCCACACCCCGCCGCACTTCCGCCTCGTCGGGCACGATCTCGAAGGCCGCGATCAGCTCGTCGGGCAGCGGGCGTCGCCGGCCGGTGCCCAGGTCCACGAATACCCAGCGCGTCTCGGCGCGCGCCACGAGCTGCGTATCGTCCTCCCGGACGAAGAAGTACCGGCGGGGCGTCGAGCGCTGGGTGAACTCGGGCACCCAGGTGTGAATCGCCATCCGCTCCCCGGCCACGACCGGGCGCAGGTACTCCACGAAATGCGATCGCACCACCCAGCCGGCGCCGAGGGTCCGATAGCGCTCCATTGGCCAGCCGGCGGCTGTGGAGTGCTCGATCGCGACGTCCTGCATCCAGGCCACGTAGGCCAGGTTGTTGACGTGGCCCTGACCGTCCATCGCCTCGGGCGGGACGATGAACCGCTTGGTATAGATCCGGACCGGCGCGCGCTCGGGCGAGGTCATGCCGTCTCACGAAGTATGGCGGAGATCATGGGGATCGCGCGAGGAGGTCCGCGACGAGTTCGCGCAGCGCCCCGATCTCGGCCTCGGTCGGCGATCGCGGGGTGCTCTGCCACTGAGGCGGCTCATCATCGGCGGGCTCGGGGCCGGCCACGAGCCAGCAGGTGCCGTTGAACGACCCGTCGGCCTCCAGACGGCCGCCGATACTCTCCTGGCGAATCCAGCTCGCGCCGGAGGACTCGCCGGCGGGTGTACGGAACAGCACGTGATCAGAGGCGGCGATCGGCCGCGCGGACGCGTCGAGCACCACGAGCAAGACGCGGAGTCCGGCGCCGCCCGCAGTGAGCTCGAGGGAGAGCTGTTCCCAGCCCGCTATCGCCGCGCCTTCGGGCGAGGCGAGCACGTCCGTCGTCCCCACCGGCTTGCGCCGAGGCATCGCCTCCGGTGGCAGCGGCGCGAGGAGCGCGTGCCACGAGGCCGGTCCCGTCACCGACGAACCGCCGCGCCACCGGAGGAGTGTTCCGCAAGCGCGCGAGCGGCCGCCACCAGATCGGCGTTGTCGCGCGCCGGGAGGCCATCGGGCAGGCTGAGCGTATCCTCCAGGCCGATGCGCCCGTCATAACCGCGGGCCACCGCCTCCGCGAAGAGGGGCCAGGTCGTCGGTCCGACGCCGTGCAGGAGTCGTGGCAGCGTGATCCCCACGGCATCGAGCACCGCTTCGGCGGCCGCGACGCACTCGCGGGCGGCGGTGAGACGGCACTCCTGCGGCTCGAGCAGCACGCGGAGGCAGCCCGTCGCGAGGCCGCTGGCGACGAGGCGCAGGGCCGCAGCCGCGCCGGAGAGTCCCGCCTCGACGCCGACGCCGGCCGACAGCAGGGCCCGCGCCACGTCCTCGGCGCCGGCCTCATCGAAGTTGACGGAGGCGAAGTCCGGCCGGGTCCGCCATGCTCGCACGGCCGCGACGCGCTCGGCCGGGTCCGGAACGATCCAGGCGCCGGTGCTGACGCCGAGCGGGAGCGAGCCACAGGCCGCGCGCACGCTCTCGAGCGTCGCGGCGACGTCGCGGCCGGCGAGGCTCTCGCGACCGTCGGCCCCGCGCACATGCAGGTGTGCCGCCCCCGCCCCGGCGCCACGCGCCGCGCGGATCGCCTCCGCGAGGGCGTCGGGGGTCATGGGCAGGGCCGGGTGCTCGCCAGGCGCGCGAGCGCCGTTCACCGCGACCTCGAGCAGCACCGGCGATCGGCCTCCGTCAGGAGTGATCGTGGATCATACGCCGTCCCGCGGGCGTCCGCACCCAGACCGTCGTGAACCACCCCCCGTCCGCACGGGCTGGCCTCCGTCCTAGGCGAGCTGCTCTTCGATCGAGCGGGTCTGCGCGGTGACCCGGTCGCCGGTGTGGCGTGTCGTCACCGTCTCGATGAGGACGATCCAGCACTCCTCCGCCGCGACCGGATGGTGCTCGACGCCGCGCGGCACCACGCAGCACTCGCCCGCCGAGAGCTCGGTGACCCGGTCGCGGAACTCGAGCCGCAGCCGGCCCCGCAGGACCCAGAAGAGCTCATCCTCCCCGGCGTGGGCGTGCCAGTCCATCTCGCCGAGCAGCCGGGCGACCTTCACGTATTGATCGTTGACCTGTGCGACCACCTTGGGCGACCAGTAGTCGGTGACCCGCCCGAACTGGCCGAGCACGTCGATCGCGACCTGCGTCGGCAGCGGCTGCGTCATCGGGAGCTCCTTCCGTGAGAATGACCGGGTCACGGGCACGCGACGCGGACGTACGGGAAGTCCACGCCGCGCAGCTGGCCATTCCGCAGGCCCTCGATTCGCGCGAGGAGCGAGTCGGCGCCGAGTCGCCGATACATGACCCGCTGGGGAAAATCGTGGCCCAGGTTCTCGAAGACGACCGAGGAGTCGGAGACCGCGGTGCTCGTGAACTCCGCCGGCGCTTGTCCGGACGGCTGGGCGGCGTAGACGAGCTTGCCCCCGCGCTCGAACACGCGCACCTGCTCGTACTCCACGAGCGAGTCCCCCTGGACCGTCCGGCCGACACCCAGCATGAGCCCACCGCGCGGCCGGGTCCACTGTTCTTCGACGAGTCGTGGCCCAGACAGTCGCTCCCAGCAGCCGGCCAGCCAGCCGAGCTGTGCCGCTCGGGGAGTGACATCCGGCGCGGACCGGCCGGGATTCGAGCCGACCGAGCGCCACAGTCCGATGGCAGCCAATCCCAGCACCAGGTAGCGCATGGTCGTCTCCTCTACACAGGTGAACGGGCGCCGGTCCTCAGAGACGACGGAAGTCCGGCTCAGGGTCGCGGACGCAGGAGCCACCAGACGAGGCACGCGATCGTCAGACTGATGATCGCAACGCCGGCATCGAGGCGGCACGCGGCTCGATATGACGCCGCCCCCGACGGATCCACCAGCTTCCACTTCTGCCACTCTCGCCACGCCACGAAGGCTCCGACCGTCCGGCTCCCGGCGATGAACCCGGCCACCAGCGCCACGCCGTACCGGAGCCACGCCAGCAGGCGGCCTCCCCGCTCAGGATGGCGCCACTCCGACACCGAGCATCGGGAGGAAGGCCGCCCAGGGCCCGACCTCGGCCGAGTACGCCTTTCCCATGACGCGCGCCACCTGTCCCAGATGACTGAGATCGTGGGCCACCCAGGTAGCGAGAAGCTGTTCGAGCGTGACTGCTCCGAGCTCCGGGTGGCGGCCACGACGGGCCAGGTCCGACGACGTCAGGCGGAGCGCCCGCAGCCGCGCGAGGCTCGCCGCGCGGAGCCCGGCGAAGGTCTCGAGCAGCTCGGAAAGCGCCTTGCCGCGCGAGGCTTCGAACTGGGCGAAGCGGTCGAACGGCGGAAAGGGACGGGTCTCCCCGTCGGCAAGGATGATCTCGGTGCGTGGGATCCAGTCGGTCAGCTCGCCGTGGATCAGGTGACCGACGACGTCGAACGGCGACCACGTGCCCGGCCCCTCCGTGGCGTGGATCCACGGCTCGGGAAGCCCGGCGAGGAGCTCCCGCAGCACCTTGGGCGTGCGCTCGAGGACCGCGAGCGCTTCCGCCAGAACGAATTGCATGCGTCCTCCGCGGTCTTGGCGTTTGTCGCGGGCAGGTCTAGCCTTCGGGTCCACCCGCCGACGGAGTACGACGTGCAGTCCGATGAGCTGAAAGCCCTGCAAGCCCCGCTGAAAGAAGCCTACCGTACCTCGCCCGACCGCGCGATGGTCACCCTCAAGGCGTCGGGGGCCCTCGACCAGCACGCGATCAGCTGCCACGTGGACACCGGTCGCGCCCTCGTCGAGGCGGGTCTCCATCCGGCGACCGGCGGCAGCGGACTCCAGGCCTGTTCCGGCGACCTGTTGCTGCAGGCGCTGGTCGCGTGCGCGGGCGTGACGCTCCGAGCCGTCGCTACGGCGCTGGCCATCCCGGTGCGGGGCGGCGAGGTGCGCGCGGAGGGCGATCTCGATTTCCGGGGGACGCTGGGCGTGAGCAAGGACGCACCGGTGGGATTCCGCGCCATCCGACTGCGCTTCGCGCTCGAAACGGAGGCCAGCGCCGAGCAGCTGGCCACGCTTGAGAAGCTCACCGAGCGTTACTGCGTGGTGTTGCAGACGCTTCGCACGCCGCCGACCGTTTCCGTTCACACCTCGACCTGAGCCCAGAGCCCGGGCAGCGCCGTGACCGCGTCGAGGACGTGAGTGTGCGGCGCTCCCGCGAGGGTGGCGCGGTCGTGCGCGCCGGTCAGCACGGCGATGCGCCACGTCGCGCCCGCGTTCCAGGCCGCTTGGAGATCGAGGCGGGTATCACCAACCACGGCCACTCGACGGACGTCTTCCACGCCGCAGCGCTCCATGGCCCGAAAGATCATGAACGGCGCCGGGCGTCCGCGGGTCACGTCGTCCCCGCATACCCAGGCATCGAGCAGGGCCGCCCAGCTGACCCGGGCACGGATCGCCTCCACGACGTCTCGATCGAACCCAGTGATGACCGCGAGGCGGAAGCCGTCGGCCTTGAGACTGTCGAGCGTCGCGTGGACGCCGGGCAGCGAGAGTGGGGCCGCACCGGTCAGCCGCTCCAGCAGGAGCGTGCGGAACCGGCCGTAGACGCGATCCACCTGGACCGCATCCGCGCGGCCCTCACGCGAGAGCAGCCGGCTGACCACTTCCCGCTTTGACGCGCCCCTCCAGCCGCTCACCTCGCGGGCGTCGTAGGCCACGCCGGCCTCGCGCAGGGCACCCTCGAATGCGGCCGGCACCTCGCCCCGGTCGTGCACGGTGGTGCCGGCCAAATCGAGGACGACGAGCTCAGGCCGCGGCGGGATCGGGGCCAAGGGCATAGTGCGCGAGGACGCGCCGCACGCGTCCGTCGGCATCGAGCTCCATACATTCGGCGCCGACCAGCGCCTGGACGCTCTGGTAGTGAAGGACCACGCTCTGCAAGCCGGCGTACGCGCGGTAGAGCACGAAGCGGAGGTCGGGGTATCGCTCGAGTGCCTTGCCCCAGTAGCCGCGCAGCGCCGCCTTCCCCCGAACGGTCGTCTTCCCCGGTCCGAGCACAGCCTCGACCATCGGCGACGTCACCTCGACGTCATCCGCATAGTGTCCGAGTATCCGTTCGAGGTCGTGGCTGTTCCAGGCCGCAATCCACTCGTGCGCGAAGTCCTGCGCTTCGGCTTCCGTCATCAGCGTCTCCGGTCAGGACTCCGCCTGGCGCCGATCGTCCGGCGAGCGGCCGGGGACCCAGGGGTCGTCCCGCGGCACGCCGCCCCGGAAATCGAAGTGCGCCGTGTCCAGTCCGCGGAGCGGCGCGCCGATCCGAGTACGATCCGGATGGCGGACGAGCCACGACTGGTAGTAGGCCGCAACGCTCGCGGCAGGATACCAGGCCCCGGGGTCGAGTCCAGGGTACTGGTCGGCGAACTCGGGCTTCAGTCGGGCGAGGCGGGTGAACGGATCGCCGGGCACAGCGACAGGCATCGGCCCGGGAGTGGGATCTGGAAGGGTCATGCTCGCCTCGGAACTCCGGTCAAGGTGAAGGCTGCCACTGGTTGGCGCGAACGTTTCGGGCCGCAAGGCGGGCGGTCTCGTCGATCCGGTTCGCGCGCGTCTCGGGTTTCTTCGCGCTCGCGATCCACTGCAGAATGCTCCGACGCACCGACGGAGGGAACGCATCGAAACGGGACGCAGCCCGTGCCCGGCCGTCGAGCGCCCGCCGCAGATCGGGTGGCACGTCGAGCGCCTCGACCGCGTCCAGCGCGGTCCACGAGCCGTCGTGGCGGGCGGCCTCGACCTTCGCCAGGCCCGCGGGGGCCATGCGGCCCTCGGCAACCAGCCGCGCGACCCGCGCCTTGTTGGACCCCGCCCACCCGCTACGCGGCTTCCGCGGAGTGAAGTACAACATCGTTCGCTCGTCGTCGAGCTTGCGCGGCTTGCTGTCCACCCAACCGAAGCAGAGCGCCTCCTCGACGGCCGCTTCGTAATCCACCCGCGGCTTGCCGGTGGCCTTCTTGTAGCTCACGAGCCACACTCCGTCGGCCCGCGCATGGTGCCGCTCGAGCCAGCGGCGCCAGGCGGTGCGGGTCTTCGGGTGGACCGTCTCGCCCGCGATCACCCGCCCTCGGCCACCGGCTCGGTGAAGGTGGTACAATCGACGACGACGCGCACCGGCCGCCCCTCGGCGTCCGAGCCCTCGACCGTGAGGGTCCCGCCCTGCCCTTTCGGCGCCACGCGACCCGCGCCGGAGCCGCGGATGTCGGCGCCCTTGACGGTCGCGATCTGATGCGTCGTCTCTCCCAGAGTAACACCGAGGGAGACCTGGACGTCCCCTCCCGCCTTGGGCTGCCACAGCGTGAGGTTCAGGTACCGCAGATCTCCACCCTCCGTATCGATCGCGGAGCTCCACATGTTCGCAGGAACGTCGTAGATGGATGCATCGGTCGTGTGATGGCACTCGCCGAGTCCGCTGAAGGAGGCAGTCTTCCCGCCGGCCGCTGCCGTCACCGAGAGCTGGACTGGGTCTCGCAACGGAGCCCGCGGGGACGAGGCTGACGGAGAGGGCGCGGCGGACGGCGTCGAGGACGGCGTCGAGTCGCCGCCAACCGGGGCGGGACGGTGCTCGCCGCCGCACGCAGTGGCGAGCAGCAGACCAGCGGCCATCGCGACTGCGCGGTTCACGCGGACCATTCGGTAAGCCTCCCGATCGATGATCGCCCCGACGAGGTCGCGGAACGGGCCGCCGTTCACTTCTCCTCGAGGACGGGCGGCTCCCACAGCTCGAGTCGGTTGCCCTCGGGATCCGACACCCATCCGAACCGCCCGAACGCCGAGCTCTCGACCCGATCGTCCACCGCACATCCCTCGGCGCGCAGCGCGGCAAGGACCTCGTCCAGGCTTTCCACTCGATAATTGATCATGAACGGGGCGGTGCTCGGACGGAAGTACTCGGTGTCCTCGGGAAAGACGCTCCACACCGTTCCGGCGCGCCGACCTCCCGCGCTCGCGACGTGGCCGTCGAAGATCACACCGCCCCACTCACCGATGTCGAGGCCGAGGTGCTCGCGATACCACGCGCGCAGGCGCTCGGGATCGCGCGCCTTGAAGAAGATGCCGCCGATGCCGACCACGCGTGCGCTCATCCTGCTCCTCCTCGGTCTTCCTCGAATTGGGCAGCAAGGCGCCTGGGCGCCACGAGTCGCCACCCGTCGGCCAGGAGCCCGGCCAGCTCGGTCCAATCGGTGCGGGCATCGAGCCAGACGCCTACCCAACCGCTGGGCCCCACGTAGGGCGGCACGAAGAAGCGCTCCGGCACCGCCGCCACCATCAGCTGCTGATTCCCCGGCGTGGCCTTGCACCACACCGCCGCGCGACCGTTGCCATGATGGGTCGCCGCGCCGGCGTACATCGCGAACAGCTTGTTGCGAACCCGAAAGGTCGGCTCTCCCCAGGCCTCGACCTCGTGGGCCTCGGGCAGCGCCAAGCACGCCCGCCGCAGCCGCGTCAGTCCGGTCGCCCGGGTCACCTCGCCCCTCCGAACAGCCGCTGCAGGAGTCCGGGCTTTCGCTCGGGCGGGATCACAGCCCACAGGTGCTCACGGCCGGCCCGGCGAATCTCGGTGCGAGGGCCGAAGCGGCCCCACGCGAAGCCCTCGCCGGCGGTGGCGTGTCGCAAGTCCGCGATCAGCGCCGTCGCGGGCAGCGCCGCGGCGAACTCGGCGAGGACCGGATCCTTCGACGCGATCGCGTCGCTAACCTGGCGCAGATCGGCTTCCGCACGCCAGATGCGATGGACGGCCTCGTCGTGCATTTGACGCACGGGGCTCCTGGTGCCCGGTTCCCACATGCCGACCACGTCCAGCAGGAAGCGTTCGATGGTCTCGGCCTGCCAGGCGATCACCGGCGGGTCGTGACAAGCGTAGAACACGGGTCCCCACGAGACAGTGTCCGGCAGGAGATCCAGCACCCAGAAATTTCCGAAGCCGTCGTGCGCGATGGAATAGGCGTGCGGGAAGACCTCATCGAGACCGAATCCTTCGAGGTCCAGCAGCGAGAACGATTCCAGCGGGCCCCCGGCGAGTCCCTTCGATACCAGGAGCGCCTCGCGAACATCGTCGGGTAGCTTCCCGGGCAGCCCGGCGGTGAGACGCGCGAGGTCGCCCTCGTCGGCCGGCGGCAGGAGCTCGAGCACATGCTCCTTGCCGTCCTCGTCGCGCAGGCGCCGTCCGTCCAGCGAGCGGAGCGTGGAAGCCAGAGTCATGAGGCGGGCGGGCGGATCTCGCTCATCAGAGCGAGCATGTTCCCCTCGGAATCGTGGCAGAACGCCATCCAGAGATCGTGGTCCGGGAGGCGGGCGACGAGGTGCGGCGCGTCGACGAAGGTCGCGCCGCGCGCGGCCAGGGTCGCATGGGCGGATGCGATATCGGCGACGACGTAGTAGAGGACGCCGGTGCTCACAGGCGCGCCATCGCCTTCCGGACGGCTCAACATCACCCTGAGGCCACCGCAGTCGAAGAAGGCCAGTCCGGGGGGAGCGCGGAAAAGCAGGCGCAAGCCGAGCACGTCGGCGTACCACGCGACGGCGCGATCCACGTCGGCGACGGGAATCGCGACCTGTCCGATGCGATCCGGGCGGGTGAAGCCCTTCGGTTGGCCGCTCACATCGCTCGTGGTAGTCGTCATGCTCGCCTCCGTTCAACTCCCCTGGCCGCCGGCTTCTCGAAAGTAACCGTCGAGCGCACGGATGTCCGCCATTCGCGTCGTCACATTCACGTCGCGACGCGCGCCAGCCGGCCAGCAGGACTGAGGCCTCGTGTCACTCCGGGAGCGCGAAGGCCATCACCATGTCGCCCTGGGTGAACCCGAAGAGGGCGTTGCCACCGACGGCGACGGCGACGTACTGCCGCGTCCCGATCTCGTAGGTCACGGGGGGCGCATTCACTCCGGCGTCGCAGTGATAGGTCCAGAGCTCGCGTCCGCTCGCGGCGTCGAAGGCGGCGAACCTGCCCTTGCCGGCGCCCGAGAAGACGAGCCCGCCAGCCGTGGCGAGCACGCCGCCGACCAGGGGCTCCTCGGTGCGAACTTGCCAGCGCTCTCGCCCGACCGCACCCAGGTCGAGCGCCGTGAGCGTACCCCAGGCCTCATCGGTGCTCTGCGTGCTGGCGTAATCGAGGACGCTCCCGTCCGCTCGCCGAGCCTCGTGGGCGATGTACCGCGTCGGCAGGTGAAGCGCACCGACGAAGAACAGATGGCGAACGGGATCGTACGCCGAGGGCGACCAATTGGCGCCGCCCGCAATGCCCGGCGCGATGACGACGCCATCGCCCGGCGCCGGAGCCGTGAACAGGTTGCGCTGCGGCACGAACGGCTGGGAGCGGAAAAGCAGATGCCCATCCCGCCGGTCGTGCACGAATACCCAGCCGGTCTTGCTGGCCTGAGCGACCGCGGGCACCACCTTGCCGCCGTGCGTCACGTCGAGAAGCACCGGGGCGCTGGCGACGTCATAGCCCCATCGGTCGTGCGGCACCTGCTGGTAGTACCAGACCAGCTTGCCGGTCCGGACGTCGAGGGCGACGAGCGAGGAGGTGTACAGGTTGTCGCCGGGGCGTGACCCGTCGGTCATCTGCGGGGATGGATTGCCGGTGCCGAAGATCAGAAGATGCCGGCCGGCATCCACCACCGGCGTAGCGTAGATGGAGCCGCCGCCATAGCGCCAGGCGTCGGCCCGCGCGGGGGAGGTCGCGCGCTCCGCCGCAACGTCCCGCGGCAGCGGCTCGCCGTCCGGCGTGGAGGTGCGAAAGGCGCCCTCCCAGCCGGGACCCGTGACGTTCCATCGCCACACGACCCGGCCGGTCCGCACGTCGAACGCCGCCATCATGCCGGGCCGGCCGTACTGCCCCGTCACGCCGACCACGGCGAGTCCCTGATCGGGATGGAGTCCGTAGCCTACGCCGGCGATCCCGACGAACACCTTGCCATCGTACACGAGGGGCGCTGCGCTGATCCCTACGCCGGTCGAGCCGTTTGCGCTCACGCGAGACAGCGGGTCGTCGGCGCCGAGCTGGGTCACCACCTCGGTCGTACCCTGATACTCGGCGACCGTCACGTCCCAGGCCACTGCCCCCGTCCTCGCGTCGAGCGCCACGAGCCGGCCGTCCACCGTGCCGACGTACACGCGTCCGCCCGAGACGGCGACTCCGCGGTTGGCCGGCCCGCAGCACAGCTTGTCGGTGCGTGACTTGTGGGTGTAGCGCCAGCGCTCGTGCCCGGTGGCGGCGTCGAGCGCCACCACGCCGCTCATGGGGAGCGACACGTACATCACGCCGCCCACCACGATCGGCGTCGCCTGGAAGGTGGCCGTCACCCCGCTATGGTAGGTCCACCTGGGTGCAAGCCGCGCCACGGTGGCGGTGTCGATCGAGGCGAGCGGCGAGTAGCGCTGCCCACCCAGGTCGTGGCCGTGGAGCGGCCAAGCGGCCGATTGTCCGACGGCGCGACCGACCGGGGTCAATGCGACGCAAGCGAGCAGGATGCAGCGGCGAAGGGCCATGCGACTCTCGGGGAATGGGATCCGCGTCAGCCGCGGGCGCCGCGAATCGCGGGGCGGTTCACGAAGCGGATACGGTGCGGCTCGACGGCCGGGTCGGGGCGGACCGCTCCAGCATCTACCCCCCGAATGCCCACTCGGTGAATAGCCCCACCCAGATCAGCACCGTGGCGATGACAAGGTACAGACCCGCGGTCGGTTCGTCGCCGATGAGATCGCGAAGGCGGCGCGCGCGATAGTCCTCCCAGAACCACCAGGGACGGGCCAAGGTCATCACCGCCAGGAAGGTCCCCGTACCGACCCAGAGCGTGCGCTCGTGCGGCCAGCCCAGGTCGGTCGCGCCCAGCCACAGGACAGCCACGGACAAGGCACACACGAGGAACAGGATGAGGCCGCCGACAACGGGTCTCTTTGGCGGCTCTGCGGTGTCGGGCTCTTCGGACGACTCGCCCCACTCGTTCACGGCCAGCACGGCGAGGAGGAGGCCAAGGAGCGCGAACGCGATCGCGAGCGATCTCAACTCACGCTCCCGCGCCGGCCGTAACGGGATCGATGAGACGGCTCATGGGGGCCACGGGCACCTCGGGTGGTTCGGGTGGCGATCAGGCGGGCATGAGCAGCTTCGAAAGTAGCGCGCGCGTCAGGGCCCGCCAGGGCGGCCGACGCTAGTCATCCGCCGGCCGGAGGTGGAGGACCTCGATCGGCAGCCGCTCGGCCAGGGCGGCCGCGACGAGCGTGCGATGGCAATGCTGGGGATCGGCTTCGAAACACAGGAGACAGACACGCGGGCCGCCGGTCACGAGGTCGCGGAGCTCCGCGAGCTCGGCCTGGGCGGCGAGGGTTCGAAGATGCTGACGGAAGATCGCCCGCATGCTCGCGTGGCGGCCGGCCCTTGCCGCCGCCCGGCCCGCCGCGGGGGTTCCCAAGCCACGGAGGTGGACGTAGCCGATGCCAACGTCGGCCAGGTTGCCGGCCAGACGAGACTTGCTGAAGCCTGGTCGGCGGGAGCTCGCGACGGCGCGGACGTCCACCAGCAGTCGGACCTTGGCGTCCGCCAGCGCGCGGAGAAACGACTCGACCGTTGCGGCCTGGTAGCCGATGGTCGCCACGGTCGTTTTCGTGGGCCTGGGCACGACGCGCGGCTCAGGTGCCCGGCACGCCGATGTCGGCCCAGATCTTCCAGCCGCCGTCGGCCTGGTGCTTCCAGAGGGTCACGTACCGTCCGCCGATGCGTTGCTCCTTCTGACCTTTCGGCTGGAAGGTGTAGGACCAGGTGCCCGTCTCGTAGGCCGTGTCGTCGACCAGCCAGACCTCGACCGTGCCAATCTCGACCCGGACCGGCCCGACCTTCTGGATGAAGGCGCGTACGTCGGCGGCGATCGCCGCGCGTCCCCGCAGCACGGCGCCACCCTCGTTGAGCCGCGACCCTTCGGCATCGTACACCTGGGCGAGCGCGTCGGCGTCACCGGCAAGGAAGGCGGCACGGTACTGCGCGTTGCCGGCGTCGATGGCTCGGCGGGCGTCGCTCGCGGCCGGCGCGGCCGTCTGCGCGGCGAGCGCGGTCGTGGCACCGAGGGTCAGGATGGTCAGGAGTCGGAGCATCGACGCACCTCCCGCGTATGATCGTTCCTCGGCGTAATCAGCGTCCGGGTCCGGAATGCGGCACGCGCGACCGGGCCTCCTGGTCGAGCAGCGCGAGCTCCGCGCGATAGACGCCTCGCAGGTACGGCGGCGCGAGGCAGCGTTCCACCCACCCCGTGAGGCCGGGCTTGCGCCAGCGGGTCTCGAACGTGACGCGCGACGCGCGCCCGTCGTTCACCGGCTCGACCAGAAACCGGGTGGCCATCCCCGTCGCGACGTCGGTCTCGACCAGCTCGCGGCCCGGGACCGGCTCGGTGACGTCGGCCCGGACGCTCCGTACCGCGCCGAAGGCGCGCATCCGGAAGCGGATGCGGGTACCGGCGCCGAGGCCACCGGTCTCGACCTCGAGGCTTTCGAAATACCGCCGCGGCAGGATGGCGGGGTGGCCCTCGTGGTAATCGGCGATGATGCCGTACACGATGGGCGCCGGCGCCGGCACGATGGAGGACGCCGAAACGAGGATATCCGGCACGGTCAAGCTTCCAGGTCGGTGGCCCGCTCGATGACCCGGCCCACCAGGCCGTATCGGAGGGCCGCCTCGGCGCCCAGCCAGAAGTTCCGATGGGTGTCCTCCTCGATCCGCTCGAGAGGCTGTCCCGTCTCCCGCGCGAAGATGCGGTTGAGCCGGTCGCGCATGCGCAGGATCTCCCGCGCCTCGATGTCGATATCGCTCGCCGTGCCTCCGGCACCCCCCGCAGGCTGATGGAGCAGGAACCGCGTGTTGGGCAGGCAGAACCGCCGCTCTTTCGGCGCGGCGACGTACACCAGCGCGCCCGCGCTCGCGACCCAGCCCGTGCCGATCATGCGCACCGGGGACCGCACGAACCGCACGAGATCGTGTAAGGTGTCGCCGGCCTCGACGTGGCCGCCCTGCGAGTTGATGAACAGCGTGATGCCGGCGTCGGATTCGGCGGCGAGGGCGAGGAGCTGGCCGGAAACCGTCGCGGCCAGTCGTTGCGTGATTTCTCCGCTGATGATGATCGTGCGGGCGCGCAGCAGGCGCTCGGTGACGGGATCGTAGGCGGGAGCCGGCAGGCTCTCGGGCTCGGACTGGTGCAACATCGGAATCTCCGGACTCGGGTGGCACACGCGGACCGTCCCTCAAGGTATCCGGAGAGGGGCTCAGGCCGCAGCCCTCGAAGAGCGGCGGAGAAGCGCGTCGGCCAGCCGGTCAGCCGCGTCGGGCGCTCTCGCGAGAAACAGGTCCGGCTCGATCAGCTCGAGCTCCATGAGGATCGGACCCGCTCGCGTCTCTACGAGGTCCACCCGCGCATAGATCCAGGGCCGCGCCGCGGTCTGGAGCACGCGCTCCGCGAACGTCCGAAGCGGCGGCGAGGGTGCCATCGTCGCGATGCGACCACCAAAGTCTCTCTGCACCCGGAACTCGCCCGGCGCCGGCTGCTTGTGGACCGCGTGAGTGTAGCTCCCGTCCACGAAGACGAGCGACACCTCGCCCGCCGCGATCTCGGGCACGAACGCCTGCAGCACCGCGCCGGCCCGGTCGAGCGCGGGCCAGTCAAGATCGCGGCGATCGCTCCCGGGGGTGAGCAGGTGAGTGCCGAACGCCGTCGCCGAAACGCGCGGCTTGAGCACTGCCTGGGCAACGCCGGTCTCGCGAAAGAACGCGTCGACATCCGGCCGGGTGCCCGGCTCGTACCAGCGCGTGACCGGGAGCGCGATGCCACCCTCGGCGAGCTCGCCCAGGTAGCGCTTGTCGGCATTCCACAGAACGGTGGACGGAGGATTCCACAATCGTCCGGCGGCTCGCGCGAATCCCTCGATCCAACCGCGGAACTCGGGCCACCGCCGGTGATAGTCCCAGGTGGAGCGCAGGCAGACGATCGCCGAGGAATCCTCGGGGTCGATGGCGTGCCAGGGGAGCGCCCGGACGCGGGCCCCGCGCGCCTCGAGGCTGGCACGCAGAGCCTCGTCATCGGCGGTGAGCGTCGGGAGATCCGCGCAGGTGGCGAGCAGGACCTCCGCGGCCTCGCCGTCGGTCATGGCGCCTGGTACCGCATCTCGTTGGTCGCGACGAATCCGAGGCGAGCGTACAGTGGGCGCCCCTCGTCAGAGGCGTGCAGCACCAGGCGATCGAGCCGCTCCGCCTCGGCCCAGCGGAGCACGTGACGCATGAGGACCTCCGCCACGCCCCGCCGGCGCCACGCCGGCTCGGTGAAGACGTTGAGCACGATCGCGTGGCGCCCCTCCCCGACGCCGATGGCGCCGTCGGGACGCCGCACCGGATGCGGGAGCACGAGGCGGCGCTGCGCCCCCACCCCGCCGACCACGGTGTCATCGTCGGGCGGCAGCGCGAGCCAGCCGACGTACTCGCCGCGCGTGAGCGCGTCCCGGAGCCGGGCCTCGGAGGCGTCGTAGAGCAGCCCGTACGTGTCGGGCGGAAGCTGGCCCATGTCGCGGAACATCCGCGCCCGGTGGCCGGCGATGATCGGAGCATCGGCAGGCGTCGCGATCCGGACCCGGACGGCGCCGGTCACGGGCTCCGGCATCCGGTGCCCGCTCACTCGAAGTGGGCGCAGGTCGTGGTGCGCTCGCGCAGCACGGCCTCCTGCCGGAACCGCCGCTTGTACTCGCCGGCCACCGCCGCGACCGCCAGGCGATCCGCCTCGCTCCCCGTATGCAGGACCGTCACGATCTCCGATCGCTCGCGCTCGACCATGCCGCTCTGTGCCTTCCACTGCCCCGTCGCCTCGACGAGGGTGAACCCGTTGGGGAAGGCTGGGCGTGACCACCTCGTCCAGAAATCCCTGCCACTCCGCGTCGCTCACGGTGCCGCCGTCGGGCCGGTTGCGGCCGAAGTACACGACGTCGCGCACCAGGGCAGTGTCGCCAGAGGCGCAGGCGATCGCGGACGTAGGGGCAGGCGTGGCCGCCGGGTGCGGCGCGCAGGCGGCGCTCGCGAGCACCGAGGCCAGGCGGAGCGTCCTGAGGCTCAGGACGACTCCAGCGGAGAGACCTCGGGTCCGATCACCTCGAAGTGCTGCACGGTGGGCTCGAACTCGAGCAGGAAGTCGCGATCCTCGGGATAGTACTTGGCGATCTCGATGTCGTCGCCCGCGAAAGCACGGATCGCGTCGAGCGAGGTCCAGTAGCTCAGGGTGAGAAAGTGCGCGCGGTCGCCATCCAGCCGGCGGAACAGTCGGACGCCACGATTGCCCGGCGTACGCCGGTAGTCCGGAATCGCCAGCTCCTGCAGGAGCCGCCAGTACGCGTCAAAGTCGGAGGCGCGCGTGACCCCGTGCCAGATCCTGGCGATCATCGCCGCCAACGCGCCCGGATGCGCTCGAGGTCGGCGACCGGACCGACCTGGCGAGTGCTCCTCGACGGCCTCCATCCCCGGTTCATGTGCGGCCTCGGGATCAGCTGTGCCGGACCACCGATTCCTCCACGAGCTCCCATGCATCCGCGTAGCGCCGGACGAACCCGTCCTCGTCCACTTCGAGGTCGGCGGTGAACGCCCCCCCGTCCGCCTCGTAGCGATACGTCGTCGGCGCGAGGCGGCGATAGACCTGCTCGAGCGGCTCGAGCGTGAAGCCTGGGAACGAGAGCCAGGCGGCGCGTGCCGCCGCCTCCTGGCCGGGCGCCAGTGCCAGGCGCCGAATGGGGAGCAGATTGGTGGACGGAGTAAACCCGAGGTCCACGTCCATGCAGCCCTCCACTTCGGCGCACCCCTGGCCGTCGATGTGCCAGTGGCGATCCGCCGTGACCAGCACGTCGAGCCGGACGCGCCGTTGTCCCACCCAGCCGGCGATCCAGGCGTGGCGGGTGAGCCAGGCGGCGTCGCACACCACGGCGTACTCCAGGCGGCAGGCCTGCCCCTGGTGCATGAACACCGCCATCCCACCGAGCTGCCAGAAGGGCTCGTGGTACACCAGCCGTGCGGCATCGTGGCCAGGCTGGTCCAGGCGGCGCCAGAGGAGCGTTCGGCCGGGCTCGGTCACGGGAGATCGCTCGTCGTTCTTACCCCACGGGCGCCGGTGCCTCCAGTCCATACGGGCATGTCTGCATCATAGCCGCCCCGGCGAGCTCGCGCGGCCCTTACCGACCGCCGCCTCCCGGAGCCGGCTCGCTTCCGCCTCGGATTCCCGGCGCACCACGCTCTCCAGCCGACGCCGGAACTCGGCTCCGAAATAGTCTGGCACGAACTCGGGGAGACCCAGCTCGCCCGGCTCCCCGGTCCACGTGAGCCGCGCGGCGAACGGCTCCAGCTCCCGCCGGAGGGCGGCCAGCGCGAGCTGCAGGGCCTGCAGGCCGTCATCGCCCACGACGCGACCCGCGCGCACGCGTCCGAGGCCGCGGATCCGGTAGACGCAGGTCCACTCGCCGGCGCGCCTCTCGCCGGGTCTCAGAACCTCGAGCGTCACCGCCTGCTTGCCGGGGAGCAGCAAGAGTCGGCGGGAGACGAAGGGCACGTCGTCATTCGCCATCGATGATTCCCTTCACCTGCCACTTCCGTTCGCACCTGCGCTCGTCGCGGGTGCGATGGACGCACGGGTGATCAACATGCTCGCGGATCCACGGGGCGGCCCGCGTCATCAGCGGAACGCCTCCCGGACACCGCTGAACACGAACTGCACGGCCACGGCCGCCAGGATGAGACCCATGATCCGAGTGAGGACGCGGATGCCCGTCTTGCCGAGCCGGCCGAGCAACGGCTCGCCCAGCCGGAGGGAGACGTAGGAGAGCAGTCCGGTCGCCACGATGGATGCGTACACCACGGCGTTCTGTCCCACGCCGCGCGCCTGGCCTGCGATCACGATGGCGGTGGAGATGGCGCCGGGACCGGCCAGCATCGGGATCGCGAGTGGCGTGAGGGCCACGTCCTCCTTGATCTGGCCTTCGTACACTTCGTCGCGCCCCTCCTGCGTCCGCCGTTCCCCCTGCAGCATGTCCATGGCGACGAACCAGAGAATCAGGCCTCCGGCCGTGCGAAACGCCGGCAAGGTGATGCCGAACGCCCGGAAGAGCATCGTCCCGGTCGCGCCGAATGCGACGAGCATCGCCGTCATCGCGATGCACGCGCGGCGCGCCGTGCGCTTCCGTTCGGCCGGGGTCTCCTGCTGGGTGATGACGAGGTAGGTGGGAATCGCCGCGATCGGGTCCACGATGAAGAAGATCGAGGTGAAGGTCACCAGGGCGAAGCGGCCCAGCTCGTCCGCCATGCGTCAGGTCCCCACCAGCGCGGCCAGCTTGAGCACGGTGTTCCAGTTCCGGCCGGTGCCGGCGGTGCCCAGTTTCCGCTCGAGGAGCGCGATCGTGAGCTTGGAGGTACCGACGCCGTCGGGATAGACCACGTATGCCTGCCGGCCGTCGGTGTGCACTACCTCCCGGCCGCGGATGGCCTCCCGGAGACGGTCGAGCGCACCCGCGGGAGGCTCCGCCTTGAGGCAGAGCAGCAGGAGATGGCCCGGATCGCGGCGCGCCTCCTCGCGGAAGGGGTTCGCCGCGACGATCGCCTGCCACTCCGCCGCCGTGCGAACGAAGAAGGGAGTATCGACGCCGAGTCGCTTCGCGGCCTCGCGCTCGAGTCTGGCCTCGAGGGCGGCCCCCGTGGGCCGGGCGTTCCGGAACACGAGGTTGCCGCTCTGGAGCAGTGTCCGTGCGTCGGCGAACCCCAGCGCCTCGGCCAGCCCGCGGAGATCGGCCATGCCGACCTTGTTGTGCGGACCGAGGTTGACCGCGCGGAGCAGCGCGACGTGCGTGGGCATCGCGGCTACGCCGGCGGAGGCGGCTCGCCGGCGAGGCGGGCGGTCTCGGCGTCGAGCCGCTCGCGCAACGCCTCGAGCAGCGGATCGCCGGCGGTGTACCGGCGACCGTAGGCGAGATTGAAACCGTAGTCGAAGTCGGCGGGGTTCCTGCCCTGCGTGTGCTGCAGGATCGTCTCCAGCTTGTCGAGGCCCTTGGCGAGCCGCGCCTCCGCGGTCGCGGCGGCCTCGTACTCGTCCCATAGCTCCACGATCTCGTCACGGAGCCGCGCGGGAAGCGGCGCCGTCAGGCGGAGCAGATCCGCGCGCTCCTGTCCGGCCTTGGGCGCGGCCGCTTCCTGCTGGGGCGCCGGGACGTCGCCGCCCAGCGCCTCGCCCAGGTCGTGCACGAGGCACATGCGGAGCAGTCGGGCCAGATCGACGTCGGGCGCGCCGCCGTAGAGCAGCATGGCCATCAGGCACACCCGCCAGGTGTGCTCGGCGACGCTCTCGGGCTGGGCCTCCGATGTCCAGGCGCTCCTCGTGACGGTCTTCAGTCGCTCCGCTTCACGCAGGAACGCCAGGACGCCGTCGAGCTCGCTCGCCGACAGGGTGGTCATGGGGGGATTCTGGCGCGGCCGGGACTCGCGCGCCAGCCCTCGTCAGCGGCTCGCGTTGCTCAGCAGGCGTCCGCGCCAGCTCTCGCGCGGGCGAGTGACCCGCACGCGCGGCCAGCTCAATCCCCGGGCGGGAGTGGCTACCATGAGCGCGAACGTAATGGCATCGGGGCTCGCGGTCTCGAGCCCCGCGACGCCGAGCGCCACGCAAGCGATGCGCGCCTTGCTCCACTGCGGCGTGTCACGCCGCGAGCTGCACTGCCGCCACGAGCCCAGCATGGTGTACCGCCCCGGGACCGACACCAGGCCCAGGGTGTACGCGCTGAGGGAGGCGGCCTGATCGCGCCGGTCGGGCACGAAGAACGCCGGCGCCTGGGCCGGCAGCGAGACGATGCGCGGCTCGATCACGACGGTGTCGCAGGGCAACGCGGCCGTGCACAGGGTGCCCCACCCTGTGGGATCCCGGTCCCAGGGCGCGGCGACGACGGCGGCGACGGCCGCCTCGCCGATCGCGGCCTCTGTCGGCGGCGTGCGCGCCGCCGGGGCGGCGGCAGGCCTCTTCGGCGCGGGCGTCTCGCACGCAAGCACGAGCACGAGCATGAGGGACGCGGCAGGCCGGGTCATCGGACGCCTCGGCGGTGAAAGGTCTTCATGGCCCGCTGGGGGGAGCAGTCATTCATGACGGCCGGTCCGGCTCGCGAACAGCCGGAGCTCCCGGAACGCGCGAGCCAGATCGGCGAGCTGATGGTTGGCGTTGAGTCCGCTGGGATTGGGCAGCACCCAGACCGCCGTCTCCCGGATCGTCTCCTCCTGAAGCCCGAAGGTCGCGCGCGGTCGGGCGAACGCGGCGCGGTAGGCGCCGATGCCGAGCACGGCCAGGCACCCGGGACGATAGCGTCCGATTTTCGCGGCCAGCCGCGCCCGACCGCGTCGGAGCTCGGCGGCGGTGAGCTCGGAGGCGCCGGCGGTGGCGCGCGGCACGAGGTTCGTGATGCCGATGCCGAGCTCGAGCAACCGGCGCTCCTCCCAGGGATGGATCAGCCCGTCGGTGAATCCCGCGTCACGGATCGCCCGCCAGAACCGATTGCCCGGGCGTGCGAAATGGTGGACCGTGGCGGCGGAATACAGGCCGGGATTGATGCCGCAGAACAGAACGGCGAGTCCCGGCGCGATCAGGTCCGGGACGGTCCGGCCCGCCGCCGCGGCGACCTCGGCTGGTGTGGGCCTCGGTCCGCCGGCCGGGGTCGAGCGGACCACCGGGTCCGCGTTCCGCGCGAACGCCATCACCCCCGGAACTCAGCGGGATACAACCCGGTGCTGCCGTCGAGATCGCCGGTTTCCTCGTAGGTCATGGGCGCAAGGGACGGATCGATCACGGCACCACCCGTCACTCGCGCCACGATCAACGCGTGATCGCCCGCCGGCACCGAGGCGGTGACCCGGCACTCGAGCCACGCCACCGCGTCGGTCAGCACCGGAGCCCCGTTGCGGCTCGACCGCCAGCGCATTCCCTCGAGCTTGTTCGTGTCCCGCCCGGACTGGTTGCCGAAGTGATCCGCGAGCTCGAGCCGGCCTCGCCCCAGCACGCTCACGGTGAACCCGCCGCTCCGCTCGAGCAGCGAATAGGAGGCATTCCGCGGGTTGATGCTCAGCGCAATCAACAGTGGCTCGAAGGAAACCTGCGTAATCCAGGCGGCGGTGAACGCGTTCACTCGCCCTTCGTGGACGACGCCCACCACGTAGACGCCGTTCGTGAGCCGACGCAACACCGAGCTCGGCCGGTCGGGCATCGACGCCGGCTCCGTCAGGCGAGACCGTCCAGCCGCACGTGCGCGCCGTCGGGCAGCCCGTGCAGGCGCTTGGCCAGCGCGGCCAGCGTGCGGCGTCGCTCGATCGCATCCTCCGCGCGGAGCTCGCGCCCGGTCCCGGCCGCCTGCAGCACGAATGGCGGGTGGGCGGCGAGGACCTGGCCCGGACGAAGGTCGTTGCCCTGGTCGCGGAACCGGAGGAGCGGCTCGTAGTCGAGCACCTGCTCGGCGTCGGTGATGAGGCGGGCGAAGAACTCCGCGGGCGAGCTCGCCAGGTCCTCGATCTCCCCCAGTTCGCCGCTCAAGCGGAGCACTCGACCCTGCCGAATGAGAAATTGGTCTCCGAAGCCGTCCTCCGCGAACGGGACATCCGCCGGGTCCACCTCCGTGTAGAGCTCGTGCAGCGCGTCCGGGCCATCCCAGGCGTGGCGCAGGGAGTGCCAGGCCGGCGCGAGGCAGGCGCCGCGTACGTGGAGGGCGCCGAGGAACCCGACGCAACCGTTTCGCCGGCGCAGCGCCGAAGCCAGCTCGGACGGCAGTCGTTCGAGCACCGCTGGATCATCGATCGGAGCGCCGGGATAGGTCTGATGAGGAAGATCGAGATGCATGGGGAGATCACGGTCGAGCGATGGACGGCGAACGGACGTCATGTCTGCATGTTAGCCGGGAAGGGCGAGGCGCGCACGTCGGGCGGGAAAGCGACTGAGGGGCGCGGCTGACGGCCGATGGTCCGCGGCCGTCAACTCGGACGCTCGGATGCCTCCGGGTACCGTCCATGCTTGAAGACGTGATACCAGAGCTGCCGGTCTTCGGGGCCGAAAACGTCCAGCTCCTGAAAGATCTCGCGAGCGAATTCCGTCGGCCCCAGCCCGCTGGCCGTGATGAGCCCCCGGTCGCGCACCGCGAGCGCGTCCAGGTAGCGATCGGCGCCGGCGTAGCCGGGGACCATGCGCTGCAGGTACGCGAGCTCGTTGCTCGTATGCGCGCGATCATCCAGCAGCCCGGCGCGCGCGACGGCCAGCGTGGCGCCGCAGATCGCCGCGATCGGTACGTCCGCGGCCGCGAGCCGGTGGAGCAAGGCCTCGAGCTCCGACCGCGGGTAGTCGCCCTCCCAGAGATCCCCGCCCGGGAGGATCAGCAGACGCACCTCGGGCACCGCTACCGCGGCCAGGGCCTTGTCGGGCAGCACTCGGACCCCGCCCATCGAACGAACGGCGTCGGCGGTGAAGCCGACGGTCACGATCTCGAACCCGCCGCTGCGCCGGAGCTCCGCCAGAGCGTAGGCGGGCTCCCAATCGGCGAAGCCCTCCACGACGAGCAGGTGCACGGCCGGCGTCATCGTTGCAGGTCCACGACGGCCTCGATCTCGAGCAGGAACTCCGGCCGTGCGAGCGCCGCGACCGCGATGAGCGTGTTCGCGGGCGGGTGCCCGGGATCGAAATAGCGGGCACGGATCTCGCGAAGCGGCGCGACGTTCTTGACGTCGGTGATGTACGTCGTGGTCTTGAGCACGTTCGCGAAGGATGCGCCGACGCTCGCGAGGGCCACGCGCAGGTTGCCGAACACCCGTTCGGCCTGGGCCTGGAAGTCACCGGGCCCGACGACCCGACCGGTGCTGTCGAAGGCGACCTGGCCCGCGATGTAGGCAGTGCGCCCGTCGGCCGAGACCACGACGTGAGTGTACCCGGTCGGCTTCGTGAGCCCAGGCGGATTGATGAAGCGCGGTCCCGCCGCCTGCGCCGAGGCGAGCGCCGGGACGGCAAGCAGGAGGGCGGCGACCACCGCAGCGCGCGGGCGGATCATCATCAGGTCCTCAGGCCGAGCCTTCGAGGAACCGGATGTCCCGCTCGACCGCCCCCTCCAGGACCCGGAGAGCGGCCTGGTATGCCGCCCCCTCGTAGGTCGCGATGGCCTGCGCCAGCGAATCGAACTCGATCACCACCGCCCGCTCGGTCAGGCCGCCTTCGTACGCGCGCGCCGGCACCCCGCGCGCGAGGAAGCGCCCGCCGCCGGCCTGGATGGGAGGCACGGCGAGCTTGGAGTATTCCGCCAACGCGGCGGGGTTGGCGACCGAGCGATAGAACGTGACCCAGTACCCCTTTGCCATTGAAACTCCTCTAGGCCAGCGCACCGATCAGGAGTCATGGTGGGCGGAGGCGTGGTGATCCTGGCGCTGGAAGGCCAGGAAATCGTGAATGGCCTGGACTGCGACGGGATCGTCGGTCTGCACGCGCACGGCGGCCCCGCGCGGCAGCGATTCCACGATGTAGCGAATGGAGCCACGGCGCTCCGCCATCACGCTCGTGCCGGGCACCTCGCGCGCATGGACCACGCCCGGCAGGCGGAAGTCACCCGCCGTGAACTGGCGGGCGATCACCTCCATGTGGCTCCGAATCTGAGCGGCACCCGCGCTATCGTCCATGCCTCGCTCGAGCTCGATCCGGCCACCGTCCACAAGCGGCTCGAACACGTGCCGCGAGGTGTATTGGTTCACACCCATGACGAGCTCACCGCGCCGTTGGACGCGGGCGAATCCCGAATCGCCGGCGACCCTCGCGGCGTACCCTCCACGCTCGCAGCCGACCAGGCTTCCAAGCGCGACGGCGAGGAAGCCGCCGGCGCGTGCGGGTCCCATGCCCCGCATCACTCGATGTCGCCAAGCCGGAACGTGAACATCACCGGCGGGTCCGCCATGTCCACCCCACCCGCCGACTCGTACAGGCGGACCGCGGGACCGTTCGCCGGGCTCGTGAGCACCCAGGCCTCGCGGCAGCCAAGGTCGCGACCGTGCGCGAAGAGGGCGTGCAGCAGGCGCTTGCCCAGGCCCCGTCGCTGGTGGGACGGCGCGACGCCGACCTCGTTGACCCACAATTCCGCGGGCTTGTCGGGGTGCACGTAGTGCACCCCTGAGGCGAAGCCCACGACGGCGCCGTCCTCGATCGCGACCGCGAGATGGTGGCGGGGATCCCTGAGGAATTCCGCCGTCAGGCCCGGGTCGACGTCGTGGTCGAACACGCCGGGAGCCACGCGCGCGAGAACGCGCTCGTCGCCGGGTGCGAGAAGCCGAATGTCGAGGGTCACTGACGTCTCCGGGACGATGGACGGGGAGCGGCCGGCGCCGCCACCAACGAAGGAAATGTATCCCGGGCGAGCATCGTCAAGCGCGCGGTGGATCGCGCAATCGGTCCGGCGGGATCGCCGAGAGCTCAGGCCGGCGCGGCGAGACGTTTCCGGTAGGCGTGCTGGGTCTTGGCCCGGACGTACCCCAGCCGCTCGTAGAACGGATGCGACTCCGATCGCGCCACGTTGCTCCGGACGGCCATCTGATCGAGGCCTCTCTCCCACGCCCATTGTTCCACCGCGGTGACCAGGAGGCGCCCCACGCCGAGGCCCCGATGACGGGCGTCGACCACGAGCCCGAGCAGCTCACACCGGCGGCCTGACTCGAGCAGGAGCTGCTCCGACCCGTGCGCCCATCCCACGACCCCGCCGTCGGCGCGCTCGGCGACGAGCACGATGTCGCTGTCGCGGCGAAGCAGACCGTCGAGCCGATCCGCGAGAGCCTCTGCGGGCGCCGGATATCCGAGCTCGGCGCTCAGCGCCGCGAGTCGGGCGGCGTCGGTGGCCGCGGCGCGCCGGACAATCGTGGGCGTGGTCATGGGCATGGCACCGGGGCCGTCCCGGCTTACGACGCCGTCCGTTCCCGATTCGGCTCCAGCACGCGACCCTTCCAGTTCCACCATTTGAGCAAGTGAGCGCGCGGATGCGTGGTGCGCGCCGCGTAGACCGCGCAGCGAAACGCATACAGCACGCAGAGGTCCTGGCGCACACCTCGCAGTCGGTTCAACCGGGCGTAAAGCCGCTCCGGGTCGCGGCGCTTGAGGTCGGCGATGCGCCGAACACCCAGCGCGTGAAGGTCTGCCGCCAAGCTGGGGCCGATAGCGGGGAGCGTCTGCAATTCATCCTTGGCATGCCGTTTCATGAGGCTTCATCCTCGGTGATGCCGGCCTCCCGGTAGGCCGCGCGGACCTCCGGGCTGAAGCACGCGAAGATCACGGCTTCGACGGTCGTCGGGTTCTCGGCGGCACCGCGCACGGCCGCGACGGCGATCGCGGTGGCTGGTCGCAGCGGAAAGCCATAGATCCCGGTGCTGATCGCGGGAAAGGCCACGGCGCGAAGGTGATGCGCGCCGGCCAGGTCCAATGCCGAGCGATACGCGGAGGCCAGGAGGCGTGCCTCGCCGGCTCCTCCGCCGTGCCAGACCGGACCCACGGCGTGGATCACGAAGCGCGCCGGCAGCTCGAAGCCCGGGGTAATGCGGGCCTCACCCGTCGGGCAAGGACCGATCGCCGCGCAGGCACGCGCGAGGGAAGGTCCAGCCGCACGGTGAATGGCACCGCACACGCCTCCTCCGGGCGCCAGCTGCTCGTTGGCGGCATTGACGATCGCGTCCGCGGCGAGCGTCGTGATGTCGGCGATTCGGGCGAACAGGCGCACGGTGCCGAGCTCCGGAGATTCGTACCCCTTCAAGCTACCGCGGGCGCGCTGCCGGGGGAGCACCTTGCGCACGCGAAGGCGGGCGTCGCACTGTGCGGTATGGCACCTGTGCCGCCACGCGTTCTCCTGATCATGCCGGACCAGTGGCCCCGGGCGCTTCTCCGCGCGGCGCTCCGCGACGCCGGCTACGACGCGCTTGGCGCCCCCACCCTCCGGGCGGGACTGAGGTATCGACCGGTGTCCCCGGAACGGGGGACGGTGCGCCTGGTGCTCGTGGACCAGGCCGCACTCGTGGAGAAAGACAGCGCAACCCTGCTCGAGCGCCTGAGAGCACGTTACGCTGATCCAGGTCTCGTGCTGCTGGCGCGCGCGACGGCTCGCGGGACCCTCACGCCTGGCGTCACATGGCGCCGCGTTCTCCGGCGGCCCGTCGCCATCGCGGAGCTCGTCGCGGCCGTGCAGGAACTGCTTCCGCTGGCGTCTGCCCTGCCCCAGGAATGAACCCTCGCGCCAGCGGGGTGCTGGGCCCTCAGATCCTGCGAACGCCTAGTTGCTCGATGACAGCCACGGCCTCGGCGGGGGTGGTCGCCTCGTGAATCTGCCCGGCTCCCGCGATGCGGTGAAAGAACGTCGAGGCATCGCTCGATGCCCCCAGCAGGACGAGGGGTCGGCCAGCCTTGAGCGCGAGCGCTACCTCGGACGCGGTTCCCGGCCCTCCACTCCCGCAGGCCACCACGACGTCGCTCGTGAGCACGTTGATGGCGTTCCGCGCGTCGCCCATCCCGGTGAATATCGCGACGTCCACGTAGGCGCTCACCGGGCCATCAGGACTGCTGGGCAGGATACCGATCGTCAGGCTTCCGGGAACCTCCTTGGCGCCCGCCGACACCGCGTCCATCACACCGGCCGGACGCCCGCCCGTCAGCACGACCCACCCAGCCTCGGCGATGAGGCGGCCGAGGCGACGGGCGTCGCCGAGGGTGGCGGCGTCCGCCTCGCCCCCGCCCATGACACCGATCACCGGCCGCCGCCGGGTCATGCACCCGTCCGGGATATCATGCGGACGCCACAGCGCCACGAACGCCGGCTGCATGCTTCCGCGTCACCCCACACAGCCAGTCCACCGCCGCACGGACATCCGGGCAGGCGATGATCGAAATGACGCTGGTGGTGGGAATGGAGCGATTCGATGGCAGCAGAGCCCGCATGCGCGCCAACTTCCCTCGACAGGGTCCGCGACGGGACGACGACCGGCCGTCTATCGCGGAGAGAACGGCCGGACGATCCACACGACAGCGGCCAGAATGGCCGCGGCGAGCACGGTCAGGGAGACACAGGCTTCCGGCCCATGGTGGTCAGCCTCATTATAGGTCACGCGTCACAGACGTGGCGCCGCGTGCGGTCACACTATCCTCTCATGAAAAGGGGAGCTCTCATGCGACGCTTCGTGTGGTTGGGCCTTTCGGTCGGTGTCGGTGCTTTGCTCGCCAGTGCCCTGCCCGACATCAGGCGGTACCTCAGAATCACGCGGATGTGATCACCGGGATGTCCCGGGTGCCACCGCGAGCGTCTGACGTCCTCCATCCATCATGACCGCGTACCTGGCCGGCCCGACCGGCGGGGCGGCCAGCGTCGTCTCCGTCCGCTAACCGCCACCTCGACCCACAGACACCCGTAGGCCACGGCGAGGGCTCCGACAAGCACGGACAGAACGCCGGGCCGGATTCGAGGCCCGACCACGATCGACGCCGCCCCGGCGGCGATCCAGACCGCCGCCAGACAGGCCGCCACGGTGCGCCCTCCGAGTCCGAGCTCCGAACGGGCCATCAGCCTCGCCGCTTGAAGTATTGCACCGCGCGCTCGTGCTTTTCCGCTGCCGCTCGCGTCTTGAAGGTGCCGAGGTTACGCCGCTTCCCCGTCTTCGGATCCGCCTTCTTCGAGTACAGGCGATACTGGCCCGACGCCAGCTTGCGTATCATGACGTCCTCCCTTCGCCGGCTCTGCGCTCATGTTCCCGGTCCTGCTCGCTGCCTCGCCTTCGAATACTGCCATAGCGCCCGGTCAACCACTCGCATGGAGCATCCCGTCCGACGGGACAGATCCCGCACGAACGCGACGTACCCGACCCAGAACGCCATGGTGTAGCGCGGGGGCCGGGCGTAGCCGAGCGACCACACGGCGCGATAGTCTAGGATAGGATACAGACGTCCGTCGCAGAAGTGGAGAAGCGTCGAGGCAGTCGGCCAGTCGACGCCGTACAGCAGTCGAAGCAGGTCCATCTTCATCGCATCATTGCGGCTGGCCAGGGCGGCCCCGGTGAGGATGCGCACCTGGTCAGCCGAGTTGCGGCGGCAGCGTGCCTGGGATCGCGGGGATTTCCAGTAGCAGATCTCGCGGAACTCGGGAGCAGTCAGAAACCCTCGCGCCCGAACAGCCGGACGGATCTCTCCGAGCAGGCGGGCGTCACCGTCATCGTAAGGATACGCGGCAGACCAGCTACGCATCTCGGCCGGGGGAAACCGCAGGCGGAATCGGGGTGCGGCATTCACGGCGCGATGAGCCGCCCTGCGGTGTTCATCGTGCCTCCTTGTCGCTCGGCTGGTCCCCGGTGGGGACGATGGCAGCCGTCTCGACCATGAGAATGACCGTGCGCTCCGGCGCTCGCGGCCGGTGTATCATGCCCTTCGGCACGACCACACCCTGCCCCGGTCCCAGCTCGATCACCCGGTCCGGCAGGTCGATCCAGAATCGCCCATCGACCACGTAGAAGAATTCGTCGTCCGCATCGTGCTTGTGCCAGTGGTACTCACCCTGCACGACACCAAGGCGAACGACCGACTCGTTCACCCTGCAGAGGGTCTGGTTGTACCAGCGGTCCGTACAGGCGGCGACGAGAGCGGGCACGTCGATGCGCTCGAGCGGGCCGTGGAGGACGTCGAGATGGGTGACGTAGGGGTAGGCGGGAACGTCTTTGGCGTCCGACACGATGTGGTCTCTGGGCAAAAGGGGTTCACGGCTTCGGCCGTCCATTCACGGGCCGCTAGCGCTGTTCGACCCGGCATCGGCGAGCACCGGCGAGGATCGGGGAACGTCCCGTCGCGCCGAGTCGCCTGCCTGTATCAGGCGTGGAGGGAACCGAGGTCTGAGCGTCCAGCAGGACGTCGCCGCTCGGAAACCGCACTGGGTCGCCGCAGCGGACTCGACCGCGGTCCGATCCAGCGCAGCGCCGCAGCCGACGCAGGACCACGCCACGAGCATTGCGGGGATCGTCCTGCCCATCACGCGAGAGACCGTGTCGTGCTCGGCAACCGGGATCTTCATGAACCCGCACCTGCATGGGCGTGGCCGTCCGCAGCATGCACGTGAAGCCGGCGAAACAATGTGCGCGAGGCTTTGGCGACGTCCCGGACCGCGGCGTCGAAGGCGCGCGCGTTGGCCTGTGACGGGACCCGATAGCCGCTGATCTTTCGGATGAACTGCAATGCCGCATCGTGCAGCTCATCGTCCGTCGGTGGGTGCTCCGGGTGGCGGAGCCGCTTGATGTTCCGGCACATGGGATTGCCCTTCCTTTCACCTCGGGTGCTTTTCGCCAGCCGCACCGTGCCACGATGCGACGCCGCCCGCTATGCCGCCGGCGAGCCGCTGGCGCGCACGCGGCGGCGCACGGCCGCGAGGTCCTGCACCGCACGGACCTCGATGCAGCCGGTCCGTGCCCAGGGAAATGTCGCCGCGATCCGTACTGCCTCCTCCATGTCCCTCGCCTCGATGACGTTGAAGCCGCCGAGCACCTCCTTGGCCTCGGCGTACGGTCCGTCGGTCGAGGTGACCCGGTCGCCTCGAATGCGCACCGTCCTGGCGGTTCGGGCGCTGTCCAGCATGTGCGACTCGACCATGTGTCCTTCCCGGTTCAGCTCGTCCACGTGGTCGAAGCAGGTGCGAAGCATTCCGTCCATCTGATTGTCCGGAAGGCCGTCCAGGAGGGAGCTGTCGGTGTAGACCAGCAGCATGAACTTCATCTCGGTTCTCCGACGGTGCGCGGTGACACTCCGATCGCGGGGATGCCATTCTCAGACAACCTAATCGGGTGGCGCACGCAGGCCGCGGCCGTCACCCGTCGATTCCAGCGACCACGACCATCTCGGCGTCAGCGCACGCCTGCCGAATCGCTTTTGCAGGCGCATACTCGGCGGAGGACCACCAGGCCCGCGCTCGTTCGATCGTCGGAAACTCGAGGACGACGAGTCGCGGCGGGCGCCAGTCGCCCTCCAGCACGTCGACCTCGCCGCCCCGGACGATGTAGCGGCCGCCGTATACGGCGATCGATGGCGGCGCCATGCGCCGGTATTCCTCGTACATCACCGGATCCCGGATCTCGATGTCCACGATCACATACGCGGCCATGCGGCTCTCCTCCCGGGCCCAGGATCCCGACCCTCGCCCCGCACCTGCGGCTCGGGGCACGGCCCGGCCCGACTCGCCGAAGCAACCTCGGGGATCCGATTCAAATGTATCTCTTTCAATTCCACACGAGCCGAGGGTCGCGGGAAGGGGCATGCGTCACAGTCCGCGCGCTGACCCCATCTACATTCGAGCCTTGTCCACACACCTGAGGAGGGACCATGCCCGCCGACCCGCTGGCCATCTACGTAAACGATCACCTCGCCGGCTCGATCGCCGGTCTCAACCTGATGGACGCCCTGAGCGAGCGGGCGGCGAGCACGCCGCTCGGCGCGCAGCTCCGCGAGCTCGCGGAGGAGGTGCGCGAGGACCAGCAGCTTCTCCGCGACATCCTTGATCGGGCGAAGGCGGGGGAGCGTCGTCTGGCACAGGCCGCCGCGTGGGTGACGGAGAAGGCGACCGAGGGCCGGTTGGCCCTCACCGGCCGCACTCACCCACACCTCGAGTTGCTGGAGGCGCTCGAATCCCTCGCCCTGGGCCTGCAGGGGAAGCTCGCCCTGTTTCGGGCGCTGGCCGAGCTCGAGCCGCACGATCCGCGACTCTCCGGCCTGCCCCTGGCTGCGAGAGCGGCGCGTACCGAGGCCCAGCACGCGATGATCGAGCACGAACGCATCGCCGCGGCGCGTGAAGCGTTCGGCGCGGCGCCCGCGGAGCGGGTGTGATCGTCCGCATGTGGCACGGGTGGACGACGCCCGCGAACGCACACGCCTACGAGCGACTATTGAGGGAGGAGATCTTTCAGGCGATCGCGCAGCGGGACATCGCGGGGTATCGCGGCATCGAGCTGCTCAGGCGGACGCTCGAGCACGAGGTCGAGTTCGTGACCGTCATGCGGTTCGAGTCCGTGGACGCCGTCCGCTCATTCGCCGGCGACGACTATGAGGCCGCCGTCGTGCCACCCGCCGCGCGGCGCCTGCTCGCGAGGTTCGACGCCCGATCGGCGCATTACGAGCTGCGCGAGATCGAGCGGGACCCTCGCTGATCGATCCTGGTCAGGGCCCCGGCTGCCCGCGCAGGTCGCCGAGCACGGTGCGCAGCAGGCGTATCCGCCGCTCGCCGGACGTCTCGCCGGGCCGTCGGTTTCCGAGCGGGTTCGAATCTGGGAGCTCACCCGAATCGTTCGCGTGCCGGAGGGAGGAGCGCAGGTGCAGATCGTGAACGGTCGGCATCGCGGGTCCGCGTTGAGGTCAATCGAATATTGCGCGGGGCCGTGTGCTCAACCGTGACCCCGCGCACCTTCTTCACGGCGATCGGTCGCGATGGCAACCTTGGCCATGAGGTCGTCGTGGGTGAACGGTTTGGCGAGAAAGTGCACCTGCGGGTCGGTGAGGCCGTGCTGCACGAGGATCTCCGCCGGATACGCGGACATATACATGAGACGGAGCGAGGGCCAGCGTTGGAGGATGTGTCTTCCCAACTGAACCCCGTCCACGGACGGCATGACGACGTCCAGCATGATCAGGTGGACATACCAGTGCGCCATGTCGAGGACATTGAGCGCCTCTTCGGCCGTCGCCGCCTCGAACACACGATAGCCCTCCGCGGTGAGCACTCGGTAGAGCAGGCGTCGAGCGACACGTTCGTCGTCCACCACCAGAATCGTTGGGCCAATCGAAGCAAGCGGAGCGGGCACTGAACCAGCCTCGAAAGAGTGACAAGCGAGTGGGCGAACGATTCAGCGCAAGGTAAGGCGCCCCAGCCAAGCGGGCGTGTGATGCAGGTCACCGGAAGGAAGGTCGGAAAGTGCCCGGGGTGGGATTCGAACCCACACGGCCCGAGGGCCAAAGGATTTTAAGTCCCAAGCGTCTACCAGTTTCGCCACCCGGGCGGACGGCCAGAGGAATCTACCGCGCGATGGCTGGAAGCGCCTCCCGCCGGGCCCCCGCCGCGGCTCGCGAGCTCCACGCCGTCGGCTCGCGCCCGAACCGGTCGACGAATGCGCGCTTCAGCTCCGCGATGATCGACGCCTCCCGTCCGGGAGGAAGCAGCATGACGACGGCGCCACCCCACCCCGCGCCCGTGAGTCTGGCCCCATGGGCGCCAAGGGCCATCGCATGCTCCACCAGGGCGTCGGCCTCCGGGACCGTCGAGTCGTAGTCGTCGCGGAGCGAGGCATGCCCCTCGAGGAGGAGGCGGCCCACGGCTGCCAGATCGGTTGCGGCGAGGGCGACAGCGGCCTCGCGGGTCCGCGCCGTCTCGGTGACCACGTGGCGTACGCGCGCCATCAGGGACGGCGGCAGCCGTCGCGCGACCTCGGGAAGATCGGCAGGCGCCAACTCCGCCAGGGCACGAAGCCCGGGCCGCCACGCACGACAGCGCTCGAGCGCCGACTCACATTCGCGGCGCCGCTGGTTGAGCTGCCCGTCGGCCAGCGCGTGGGACACCCCGGTATCCACGACCCACACGCGCCCCGGAAAGGGCAGTGATCGAAGGGTGCCGAGCGCGGTCTCGTAGAGGAGGGCGGTGCCACGCCGCGCGTGGACCGCGATCGTCTGGTCCATCCGGCCACATCGCACGCCGACCTGGTCGTGCTCCGCCCTGAACGCCACCTCGACGAGGTCGGCGGGCTCGAGGGGGCGGCCCGCGAGCAAGCTCAGGGCGCGCGTCGCCGCCACGGTCAGGGCGGCAGATGATGAGAGCCCGGCGCCCACCGGCACCGTTCCGGCGACCGACACGCGCGCCCCGCGCGGAGCCGAGCCCACAGCGTGGAGCTCGCGCACGACGCCGACCAGATAGTCCGTCCACGCTCCCCTGAGCGGACCGGCGACGTCCAGCTGGTGGACCGAGCCGTCGAGCGATGACACCGCCTCCCAATCAGGCGCGGGACCCGCCATCACCGCGAGGCGCCGCTCCAGCGCGATCGGGAGGACCGGTCCACCGTTGTAATCGGTATGCTCCCCGAGCAGATTCACGCGCCCCGGCGCGGAGGCGCCCACCGCCGGCCGGGTGGCAAAGGCGGCGGTAAACTGCGAACTTGCGAGTCTCGCGACCGACAATGTGTGCACGCCGGACGACTTCTCTCGGGAGGGAATGTGGGGTATTGCGCGCGACGCCTGGCGGTCGTCCTCTGCCTGCTCGTGCCGTCGGCGGTCCGCGCCCAGCTGGCGCCGGTGGGCGCGCCCGCCGGTGTCCTCCGCGTGGACCTCGACGGCTCGACGGCCACCTGGGACCACCGCTGGCTCGACGGTGAGCGCGAACCCCTCGCCACGGATCTCAGCAGCCCTGCCGCGGGCAGCGATCTCATCCCCGCACTCGCCGACGCCGACGCGCGCATCGGCCGGATCACCGGTCTCTCGGGTTACCGGATCAATCTAGGCGAGCTTGCCTCCGACGCCCGGTCGTCGGACACCCGCGGGTACCTGGGACTCGCGCTTGGCCTCACACGAGCCCTCACGATCTTCGGCCGGCTTCCACTCGTGGAGGTGCAGACCGAGATCCACTACGATCTCCACGCCACCCCGGGCGCGGACGGCGGCACCGCCGCCGACGGTGTCGCGCAGGCGACCTTCTTCGCAGAGTTCGACGCTTCGCTCACGACGCTCTCGGGACGCATCTCGGCCGGGGACTTCGATGGCGACCCCGCGCTCAAGGCGCGCGCCCAGACCACGCTCGACGCGGGGACGGCGCTCCGCGAGGATCTCTTCGGGTTGCTCGCCGACCCGACGACGGCGGCGCCCTTCGTGCCGATCGCGACCAGCACCGCCGGCCAGGCAATCTCGACCCGCGTGACCGACCTGCAGACCACGCTCGCGAGCGACTTCGGCGTTTCCGGGTTCACCACGACGCCGGCACTCCCCGACGCCCTCGCGACCAGCGAGGCGTTCGTCTCGGCGCTGAGCGATCCCACCGGGCTCGGCCTCCGCCCCGGGGGCAGCAAGATCACGTTTCGTGGCGACGCCGAGGCGGGATTGGCGCTGACGCTGACGGATCACTGGGATCGCGAGCAACATCGCGGCGGCTTCCGGGCCGCGGTGGAGGGCCTCGTGCGCTTTCCGACGGGCCGGCTCGCCCCACCCGACCGGGTGCTGGCGCTCGGCACGGGCGACGGCCAGACCGACGTCGAACTGCGCATCACGGCCGACGTCGGCTCGGGCCGCTGGGGATTCCGGGCCGAAGGGCTGTACAACCGCCAGCTCGCGGCGGACTACGTCCTCCGGGTCGCGCCGCCGACCCAACCGCTCGCGGGGATCGACCGGCTGAGCGCGGTGCACCGCGATCCCGGCGACGTCGTGGGCGTGGCGTTCCGCCCCTTTTTCCGGCTCGTGCCCTCGTTTGCGCTCCAGGCCTCCGCCGGCTACTGGTCGCGGGGCGAGGACGATGTCTCCTACCTCACGGCCGAGGACGAGATCCCGGGCGTGGACGCGTCGGTCCTCGCCGAAGACAGCAAAGCCACCGCGGCCACGGTCGGGTTCGGCGTGACCTACAGCAGTATGGGCCGGCTTCGTCCCGGCGGGACCGGGTTGCCGATCGACGCGAGCTGGAACTACGAGCGGGTCGTGCGGACGACGGGTGGGATCGTGGCGGACCGGCAGTCGATGCGGGCGCGGTTCCGGATCTACTTCGGCCTGTTCTGAGCGGGCTTCGACTCCTTCCGCAGCAGCGCCTGCGCGTGCCGCCGCGCCGCATCCCCTTCCGCATCCCCCAGCATCCGCGCTACCTCGCTCACCCTGTCCTCGCCGTGGATCGCCTGCGCGTCGCTGGTGGCGATCCCTCCCCGCGCCTCCTTGCTCACCACCAGATGCCGATCGGCCCGCGCCGCGATCTGCGGCAGGTGCGTGATCACGAGCACCTGGTGCCGCTCCGCCACCTCCGCCAGCGCCGCTCCCACCTGCGCGCCGACTTCCCCGCCGATCCCCTGGTCCACTTCGTCGAACACCAGCGTCGCGATCGCGTCGTGCCGCGCCAGCACCACCTTGAGCGCGAGCATGAGTCTCGAGAGCTCGCCCCCCGACACGACGCGCCCGAGCGGCTTGGCCTCGAGCCCCACGTTGAGCCGCACGTCGAACTGCACGCTCTCCTGGCCATGCGAGGCGGGCTCGGGCAGCGGCGCAAGGGAAACCAGGAGCTTACCACCGGGCAGGCCCAGTTGTGGCAACAGTCGATTGACCCCGCGCGCCAGACGTTCGGCGGCTTCCTTCCTCTTGCCCGAGAGCGCCTCGGCGGCCGACCGGAGCGCCCCTTCCGCGGCCGTGCGCCGGGCCGCGAGTGCCCGGAGATCCACGTCGGCCGTATCGAGCAGGTCGAGCTCGGCCGCGCTCTCGTCGCGCGTGGCCAGGACTGCCTCGATGGTCGCCCCGTACTTGCCGGTGAGCTTGAAGATCACGTCGCGACGCTGCTCGACCTCGGCCAGGCGTTCGGGATTCTCTTCGACCTCGTCGGCGTACGCCGCCGCCTGACGGGCGAGCTCACTCAGATTGGTGTACGCCGCATCCAGCATCTCGCGCCAGGCGCCCACCTCGGGATCGGCCTTCTCCAGGCCGGAGAGCGCGCGGTCGGCCGTGCCCAGGGCGCCGAGCGCGTTGCCTTCGCCGGCTTCGACCGCGTCCACCAGGCGCTGCGCCAGCTCGCCGAGCGCGCCGGCCTGGCTCAGGCGTCGCGCCTCGTGCTGGAGAGCTTCATCCTCGCCGGGCCTGAGTCTCGCCTGCTCGATCTCGCGGACGACGTGGCGCAGGTAATCGGCCCGGCGCCGGACCTCGTCACGACGGGCGGCAAGCGTCGCCTCCTCGCCTCGGAGCGCGGTCAGCGCCGCGTATGCCTCGGCCACCGCGTTGCGCTCCGCGTCCGCGTGGGCGAACGCGTCCAGGATGTCGCGCTGGGCGTCCGGCCGGAGAAGGGATTGGGTCTCATGCTGGCCGTGGAGATCGACCAGCAGAGCGCCGAGCTGCCCGAGGACGGCGGCGGTGGTGGGGCTTCCGCTGACCCAGGCGCGCGACCGCCCTTCGCTGGACACTTCCCGCCGCACGACGACTCGCGCGTCCTCGACGTCGAGCCCCAGCGCCTCGACCGCGCGGCGGGTGCGCGCGTCCAGGCCCTCGAACGCCCCTTCGACGATGGCCTTGGATGCACCGGGCCGCACGCTGCTGCTTTCGGCCCGCTCGCCGAGGAGCAGCGCGAGGGCGTCGACGAGCATCGACTTGCCGGCTCCGGTCTCGCCGGTCAGCACATTGAGGCCGGGGCCGAGCTGGAGGGTGACGTCGGCGATGGTGGCGAGGTCGCGAACGCGAAGTTCGGTGAGCATCGAGTTGAAGCTAACGGAGTGAATGCCGGTCCCGACCGTCCGAGGGTGCCGGCGCGAGCGTCATGCTCCATGGAGTGATCGGGATGGTCATACGAGGGGAGGCAACCGACCCGTGGCCACCTCGCGCCGGCTTACCGCACGGCCTCCCGCTCCGACAGATCTCCCCAGTGCAGCTTCTGCCGCATCCGGCTGAAGAATCCGTCGCCGCCGAGGCGGATGAGGCAGACGCGGTGGTCGGCGCGGCGGACGTCCACGCTCTCACCCGGCGCGAGCGTGCTGCCGGACTGCCCGTCGAACGAGACCAGCAGGTCGTCGGCCCAACCCGCCATGGGCTCGATGACGACGCGGTACGTCGCCGGAACCACGAGCGGACGAACGGCCAGCGTGTGCGCGGCGATCGGCGTCACGATGAGCGCCTCGACCCCAGGCACGACGATGGGGCCGCCCGCGCTCAGGCTGTACGCCGTCGATCCCGTCGGCGTCGCCACGATGATGCCGTCGGCGCTGTACGGCCCCACGTTCTCGCCCTGGATGAACACGTTCACGCGCACCACACGCGCGACGCCCCCCTTGTGCACCGCCACGTCGTTGACCGCCAGCTGGCTCACCCGGTGGTCGCCGTTGCCGTCCTTGATCGCCGCCTGCAGCGCCTGCCGGCGCTCGATCACGTAGCGGCCCGCCACCAGCGCGTCGAGCGCGGGCTCGAGCGTCTCGCGGGTGGCCGTGGTCAGGAAGCCGACCCGGCCGAGGTTGACGCCGAGAATGGGGATCTCGCGCCCCGCGGTTAGACGGGCGCCGCGGAGCAAGGTGCCGTCGCCCCCGAAGGTTAGGAGCGCGTCGAGCTCTGCGCCCTCCAACGGAGCGATGTCGCGCGGCCAGAACTCGCCCAGCCGCTGCTCGCTGCACAGCTCGATGCCGCGGTACGGCGCCTGGCGGGCGACGTGCTCGAGGACCGCCTTGAGATCGCGGTACCGCGGGTTGCCGACGACGCCGACCTTCATCGCGCCTCGAGGCTCTCCTCGTGCTGCAGCGCGGTGATCCGGCGGGCGATGCCGGCGGCGGTGAGGCCGTGGAGCTCGAGCTGCTCGGCGCGGGGCGCCTGCTCGATCAGCCGGTCGGGCACGCCGAGGGCGACGACCCGCACCTCGGGGTGCGTCGTCTGGAGCGTCTCGGCGACGTACGCGCCGAAGCCGTTGACGATGGTGCCCTCTTCCACCGTCACGATCGTGCGGTGCTCCTGGAGCAGCAGCTCGAGCATGGAATGGTCGAGCGGCTTGAGGAAGCGCGCATTGATGACGGCGCAATCGATCCCATCGGCTGCGAGCAGCTCCGCGGCGTGCTGTGCGGGCGGTACCATCGTGCCCACCGCCAGAATGGCCACGTCCTTCCCACCCCGGAGCCGCTCCCAGGTCCCGTATGGGACCGGCGGGATCTCCGCCGCGGGCCGCGGATCGGCCGGGGCCTTGTCCCGCGGGTAGCGGGTGCAGAACGGCCCGTCGGTGTGGTCGAGCGCCGTCCGCAGGAGGCCGATCAGCTCGTCGCCGTCCTTCGGCGCCGTCACGGTCATACCGGGCACCGCGAGCATGTAGGCGATGTCGTACAGGCCCATGTGGGTCTGGCCGTCCTCTCCGACGAGTCCCGCGCGGTCCATGCAGAAGATCACGGGCAAGTGCTGCACGGCGATGTCGTGGATGACGTTGTCGTAGGCGCGCTGGAGGAACGTGCTGTAGATCGCGACCACCGGCCGGATGCCCTGCGTCGCGAGCCCGCCCGCGAAGGTGACGGCGTGGCCCTCCGCGATCCCCACGTCGAAGAACCGCTCGGGAAATTTCTTCTGGAAGATGTTCGTGCCGGTCCCGCTCGGCATCGCCGCGGTGATCGCGACGAGCTCGGGGTGCTCGACCCCGAGCGCCGTGAGTCCGTCGCCGAAGACCTGCGTCCACGCCGGAGGGCCACTCGCCTTCTTTCGCGCCTCGCCGGTGACGGGGTCGTAGGCCGCCAGGCCGTGCCACTTCTCCTGGTTGTTCTCGGCGAAGCCGAAGCCCTTGCCCTTCTGGGTCATCACGTGGATCACCCGGGGCCCGGTCATGCCGCGGACGAACCGAAGCGTATCGCAGAGCTTGGGGAGGTCGTGCCCATCGATCGGCCCGAAGTAACGGAAGCCGAGCTCCTCGAACAGCATCCCCGGCGAGAAGAGGTTCTTGACGCTCTCTTCGACGTTCTTGGCGAAGTCCACCACGCCCTCGCCGAAGACGCCGCCCAGCGCGATGGTCAGCCCCTTGATCTTCTCGCGCACCCGGTTGGTGCGGGGGTCAGCCACGATCCGGCCGAGCGTGGTGCTGATCGCGCCGACGTTGGGAGAGATGGACATCCCGTTGTCGTTGACGATCAGGATGATGTCGCGGTCGGAGTGCCCCGCGTTGTTCATGCCCTCGTACGAGAGGCCGCAGGTGAGCGCGCCGTCACCGACGATGGCGACGACCTTGTGGCCCTCGCCCTTGAGGTCGCGGGCGGTGGCCATGCCGAGCGCCGCGGACATCGCGGTCCCGGCATGCCCCGCCCCGAACTGGTCGTGCTCGCTCTCGGTGCGCTTGAGAAATCCCGACACGCCGTCGCGCTGGCGGAGCGTCGGGAACTCGTCGTTCCGGCCCGTGAGCAGCTTCCAGGCGTAGGCCTGGTGCCCCACGTCCCAGACCATCTTGTCCCCGGGGGAATCGAACTCGTAGAGCAGTGCGATGCAGAGCTCCACGACGCCGAGGCTCGCGCCGATATGGCCGCCCGTAAGGGAGACGCACTCGATCAGTCGGTCGCGGATCTCCTGCGCAAGCTGCGGCAGCTGATCCCGGCGCAGCCGCTTGAGGTCGGCGGGCGAGCGAATGGCGGACAGGAGTGTCATGGCGGAGTCGTTGGTCGTAGGCCACGGTTACAGGCAGTCGCGGGTCGCAAACGAATCCGGGCCGTCCACCGCGCGCTCAGGCGCAGCGGACGGCTGAGGACCGACGACCGCCGTTCAGGATTTCCTGCTCGCAATATACCCAGCCAGGGCCCCCAGTGCCCCCGACGGCAGCCCCGCGCGGTCCAGATGCTCGACCGCGCTGCGCGCCAGTGCGTCGGCCTCGCGTCGCGCGCCGTCCACACCGAGGAGCCGCACGTAGGTGGACTTGGCGAGAGCGGCATCCCGGCCGGCGGTCTTCCCCAGCTCCTCGCTGGTCCCGGTGCAGTCGAGCACGTCATCCGCGATCTGGAACGCGAGGCCGACGTCCTCGCCGAACGCGGTGAGCGCGGCGACCTGGTCGGGTGGCGCGAGCCCCGCGATGCCTCCCAGGGTGCACGACGCCCGGATCAGCGCGCCCGTCTTCCCGCGATGCACCTCCATCAGCTGCTCGAGGCCGAGGGTCCGGCCTTCGGCCTCGAGGTCGAGCCATTGTCCGCCCACCATGCCCTCGATGCCCCCGGCCTGGAACAGCACCTCCGCCATCCGCCCCAGCGTGCCCGGGGGAAGACCGAGCTCGGCGGCGGCCTCCGCGAGTACGCGCGCGGCCACCGGGACGAGCAGGAAGCCCACCCGGGTGGCCGTCGGGACGTCGAACTGCCGGTGCGTCGTCGGGCGGCCGCGCCGGAGATCGTCGTCGTCCATGCAGGGGAGGTCGTCGTGGACCAGGGAGTAGGCGTGCACCGTCTCCACGGCCGCTGCCACGCCGGCCGCCGACGGTGAAGGACCCCCCACCGAGCGGTACGCCGCCAGGACGAGGGCGGCGCGCACACGCTTGCCCGGTGTCAGGAGCGCGTAGCGCAGCGCGTCGCCGTGCCGGCCGCCGATCTCGGCCGCCAGCCGCGCCGCCCAGTTGGCGAGCACCGCGTCGGCACGCTCGCGCGCGTCTGCCAGCAGGTCGGCTGCCGAGCCGTTGGCCGGGTCGGCTACCGCGCGCTCACGCATCCATGTCCCGGAGCCGGAGCTCTCCGCCGGCTTCCTCGAGCACGGCTTGGACCTTGAGATCCGCGGCCGCGAGCCGCTCGCGCGCGGCGCGGAGGCGCGCCACCCCTTCCTCGAACAGGGCGAGCGCGGCGTCGAGCTCGACGTCGTCCGCCTCGAGCTTCCGGACGATGTCCTCGAGCCGCGCGAGGTCTTCGGCGATCGTCGTCATTCGGGCTCCACGCGGGCGCCGACGCGGCCGTCGGAGACCCGCAGGCTGAAGGTCGCGGCGGGCGCGAAGTCCGCTCGGCGCTTGAGCACGCGGCCATCGGGGGCGGTGGCGACCGCGTAGCCGCGCTCGAGCACGCGCAGCGGGCTCAGCGCGTCGAGCTGGGCCGTGAGCCGGGCGAGCTGGTGGCGGTGCCGGTCGAGCACGGCCTCGAGCGCGGCATCCAGGCGGTCGCCGGCGCGCTCGACGCGCTCGAGACCGAGGCGCGCCCGGTTGCCCAGCCCGCCGGCAAGGCGTGCGGCGAGGTCGTCCAGCGCGCGGCGCACTTCGCGGTGATCGGGCAGCGCCAGCTCCGCGGCCGCCGAAGGCGTCGGCGCGCGAACGTCGGCCACCAGGTCGGTGAGCGAGATGTCGGTCTCGTGGCCCACGGCGGAGATGGTGGGCACGCGCACCGCGGCGAGCGCCCGGCAAACCGCTTCCGCGTTGAACGCCGCGAGGTCCTCGCGCCCGCCGCCGCCCCGGCCGACGATGCAGGCATCCACCTCGGGCAGGCGATTGACCATTCCGAGCGCCCGGACGAGCGCCTCGACGGCGCCGTCCCCTTGCACCCGCGCGTTCACCACGAGCAGCCGAGCGCTCGGCCACCGGCGCCGCGCGACGGTGATCACGTCCCGCAGCGCCGCGCCGGCCGTGCTGGTGACCACGGCGAGCGTACTCGCGAACTCGGGCAGCCGTCGCTTTCGCGTGGCGTCGAACAGCCCGTCCTTCTGCAGCAGGGTCTTGACCCGCTCGAGCTCCTGCTGCGCCTGGCCGATCGCCGAGGTGGGAAGGATGCGCTGCACGTTGAGCTGGAACTCGCCCTTGACCTCGTAGATCCCGGGCCGGGCCAGCACGTAGACCTCGGTCCCGTCCGCCGGCGCCTTGCCCGCCCGGGGCATGTCGCCCTTCCACAGGCAGCAGCGGACCTGGCACATCGTGTCACGGAGCGTGAAATAGCAGTGACCGCTGGGATAGACTCTGCAGCCCGTGACCTCACCCCGCACCCAGATGGCCGGCAGATGGCCCTCGATCAGCCGCTTCGCGGCGGTCGTGAGCCGGGTGACCGACCAGACGTCGTCAGCGGGAGAGATGAGGTCCATCTGGTGGGAGAATGCCATGGTGCGTCGTGCCGGATGGGTGGCTGCGTCAGTTCAGGACGGAGACACGGAGGCACGGAGGGCCGCGGCGACCATCGGCGCCGGGTGGCCTTCGGTGCTCCCGGCATCTTCGCGCCGCGCCGTCATGACGCCGCGGCCTGCTCGAAGGCCTGCACGGTATTCTGGAGCAGCATGGCGATCGTCATCCGTCCCACGCCGCCGGGCACCGGCGTGATCGCGCCGGCCACGTCCGCGACGGGCTCGTACGCCACGTCGCCGACGATGCGATAGCCCTTCGCCTGGGACGCGTCATCCACGCGATTGATGCCGACGTCGATCACCGTCGCTCCCGGACGCACCATGTCGGCAGTCACGAACTCGGGCTTGCCCATCGCGACGACCAGGATATCGGCCGACCGGCAGACGCCGGGCAGGTCGCGCGTCTTGGAGTGGCAGACCGTGACCGTCGCGTCCCCGCCCTTCCCGGGCTGGATCAGCAGGCTCGCCATCGGCTTGCCCACGATGTTCGAGCGGCCGACGATCACCGCGTTGGCGCCCTTGGTCTCGATGCCCGACCGGACCAGCATCTGCTGCACGCCGAACGGGGTGGCCGGCTTGAGCGCCGTCGGGTCGCCGATGCTGAGCTTGCCGACGTTCACCGGATGGAACCCGTCCACGTCCTTGGCGGGATCGATGGCGTTGAGGACCCGTTCGCCGTTGACGTGCGCCGGCAGCGGAAGCTGGACGAGGAAGCCGTGGATCCGGGGATCGCGGTTGAGCCGCTCCACCACCGCCAGGAGCTCGGCCTCGGTGGTCGTCTCGGGCAGGCGGACGGTCTCGGAATGCATGCCCGCCTCTTCGCACGCCTTGCCCTTGGCCTTCACGTACACCTGACTCGCCGGGTTTTCCCCGACGATCACCACCGCCAGCCCCGGTGTCCGACCGCTGCCACGATGGGTCTTGACCCTCTCGGCCACCTCGGCGCGGATGGCATCAGCGAGCGGCACGCCGTCGAGAATGCGCGCACTCATCGTGCGTAGTCCACGGCCCTGGTCTCCCTGATGACGACGACCTTGATCTGTCCCGGGTACTGCAGCTCGTTCTCGATCCGGCGCGCGATGGTCTCCGACAGTTGGGCCGCGGCCGCGTCGTCGATGCGGTCCGGAGTGACCACCACCCGGACCTCGCGGCCGGCCTGGATCACGTTGCTCTTCTCGACGCCCGGGAACCCGTTGGCGATCTCCTCCAGCTTCGTGAGGCGCTTCACGTAGGTCTCGAACGCCTCGCGGCGCGCGCCGGGCCGCGCGCCGCTGATCGCGTCGGCGGCCTGCACCAGCACAGACTCGGCGCTCTCGTGCGGCACGTCGTCGTGGTGGGCCTGGATGCAGTTCACCACCGCGGCGCTCTCCCCGAACCGGCGAGCGACCTCCACGCCCAGCTCAACGTGCGTGCCCTCGTTGTCATGGGTGAGCACCTTGCCCACGTCGTGCAGCAACCCGCCCCGCTTGGCCAGCGCGACGTCCAGGTGCAGCTCGCCCGCCATCATGCCGGCGAGCCACGCCACTTCCTTCGAGTGATCGTAGATGTTCTGCCCGTAGGATGTCCGGTAGCGCATCCGTCCGACCAGCTTGATCAGCTCGGGATGCAGGCCGTGAATCCCGGTATCGTAGGCGGCCTGTTCGCCGAGCTCGACCAACTGGCCCTCGAGCTCCTTCTGGGCCTTCTGCACGACCTCCTCGATGCGCCCCGGATGGATGCGGCCGTCCAGGATCAGCGCTTCGAGCGACCGGCGGGCCACCTCGCGCCGGATAGGGTCGAAGCAGCTTACGCTCACCGTGTCCGGGGTATCGTCGATGATGACGTCGACGCCCGTGGCTGTCTCGAACGCGCGGATGTTCCGGCCTTCCCGGCCGATGATCCGGCCCTTCATTTCCTCGCTCGGGAGCGGGACGGCCGACACCGTGCTCTCCGCCGTGTGCTCCGCGGCGAGGCGCTGGATGGCCATGGAGATGATGCGGCGCGCCTCGCGATCGGCGCCGCGCTTCGCCTGCTCCTTGATGTCGCGGGCGAGCGCCTGCGCCTGGGCCCGCGACTCGTCCTCCACGCGCTGGAGGATCTCCCGCCGCGCGTCCTCCGCGCTCAGGCCCGCGATGCGCTCGAGCTTGATCCGCTGCTCCTGCGCCAGGCGATCGGCCTCGCCCTCGCGCGCCCGGAGCGCCTGCTCCCGCTGGGACAAGGTCTCCTCGCGCTTGGCCAGACCGTGGTCGCGCCCCTCGAGCTCCTCGAGCTTGCGCTCCTGGAGGCGCGTGCGCTCGTCCGCCCGACGCTCCAGCCGCTCCCACTCCTCCCGCCGACGGACGCCTTCCCGGTCGAGATCCTCCCGCTGCTTGAGCGCTTCCATCTTGGCCGCGACCAGCACCTCCTGCCGTGCCGCCTCGCTCTCCCTGAGGGTTTCCGTGCGAAGGCGCTCAGCCTCCGCCCGGGCACCGCCGAGGATGCTGGTGGCCGCCTTCCGCTGCCGCTGAGCGTTCACGGCGACGACCGCGAGCGCCACGATGAAACCGGCCACCACGCCCACCAGGGCGGGCAGCACGAGTTGCTGGGGCATCGGAGAGTCTCCGCTAGGAGGCGGTCGCGCGGCCGCCGCGCTTGGCCGGCGGCAGCATGCGGGCGAACTCGGCGCCGAGATTGGAGAGCCGGTCCGCGATCTGGCGATCGTCGCGGCGAGCCTGGAACAGCTCGTCGGTGATCGCCAGGGCCGCGAGGATGGCGGCCTTGTGGGTCTCGACCATCGGCAGCGAATCGCGCACGCGCTTGAGGGCAGCGTCGAGATAGGCCGCGACCTCGCGCGTGTACTCCGGTGGGAGCTCGGAGCGGACGGTGAACTCCTCGCCGCCGATGACCACCTTCACGGCATTCTTGGCCTGGCTCATGCCGCGTTGCCTCCGCCGTGCTGCTCGAGGAAGGACAGCCGAGCGGCCAGGACCCGGAGCCGCTCCTTGGCCAAGTCGATGCGCTGCCGCAGCGCCTGGTTCTCGGTCTCCAGGTCGATGACGCGCTGGCGCGACTCCTTGAGCTCGGTCCCGGCCACCACACCGCCGCTGGCCTGCGCCTCCTTGAGCTCGGCCTCGGCCTTGAGGCACCGGCGGCGCCACGCGCCCAGCTCTTCCGCCATGTTGCCGAGGACGTGCTCGAGCTCGGCCAGCGCGGCGAGATCGGGACGCTCGTATGTGTGTGCCACGGTCACCCTCCGGTGCGGGACTGGCCATCCCGTCGCTGGATGCCCAACTCGGCGGCCAAGGCAGCCAGGATCCGCGTCTCGGCCTCGTCGACCTCGTTGTCGCGAAGCGTGCGGTCGGGCGCGCGAAACGTCAGGCGGAACGCGACGCTCCGCGTTCCGGGCGGCAGTTCGGCACCGCGGTAGTCGCTCTCGACGTCCATCCGCTCGAGCAGCGGGCTGCCCGCGCGTCGAACCACGTCCTCGACCTGCCGCACTCGCACCCCTTCGGCCAGAAGGAGAGCGAGCACCCGCTCGGACGAAGGTGTCGTGGGCAGCGGCGTGAAGGGGGCCGGGCGACGGGGCGCCGGATCGATGAGCAGCTCGAACCCGAACAGGGGCGCGGCCCAAGGCGGAGCATCGGCCGACAAGGGACCACCGCCGCCGACGATGCGACCCGCTCGGTCCCGGACCACCCAGGCCTGATCTTCAACCTGCACCTCGGCATCGGGAATCGCCAGAGCGACCGCAGCGTCGAGTCGGCCCTTGAGGTCCCAGAGGTCGAAGGTCGGCGTGGCCGACGCCGTCCAGTGGGCGGGCTCCCGCCGACCCGTGAGAACCACGGCAACCCGCCGCTCCTCGCGCGGGCGCTCGCCGGACGGCCCGGCGGCGAACGCCGTCCCGATCTCGAACAGGCGCACGTCGGCCTCGTGGTTGGCCCAGTTCGCCTCCACCAGGCGCACCAGGCCCGGCAGCAGGCGGCGGCGGAGCCAGGCCTCGTCTGCCGCCAGCGGATTGACCAGCCGAACGCTCTCGGGGCCGTCGTCGGCACCCATCGGCAGGCTCACCACCTCGTAGAAGCCTTCGGCGACCAGGCCGCGGCGGACGCCGGCGCTCACCGCTTCCTCGGGTGCGTCGGGAAGGTTGCCGACGCGGAAGGGCCGGAGATCGGACGGGAAGCTGTCGTACCCATGGAGCCGCGCGATCTCCTCCACCAGGTCGATCTCACGCCTTAGGTCCGGCCGCCAGCCCGGCACGTCCACGGCGATCCGCGCGTCCTCGGGCTTGCTGACCACGGTCGCGCCGATCGCAACGAGGTGCCGCTCCAGCTCGGCCCATGGAAGCTCGACGCCGAGCACCTGCGCAACGCGTGACGGACGGAGGAAGACGCGCGGCGGGTAGGACGGCGCAGGGCACAGATCGAGCGGCGCGTCCGCGAGCGTGCCCCCGGCGGTGGCGAGCACCAGCTCGATGCACCGACGCATGGCCGCTTCTCCTCCCCAGCGATCGATCCCCCGCTCGAACCGGTAGCTCGCCTCGGTGCTCAGGTTCAGCGTACGACGGGTGCGCCGGGTTCGCGCGGGGTCCCACACGGCCGCCTCGAGCAGGATGTCGCGGCTCTCGCCGCTCACCTCGGTGGTCGCGCCGCCCATGACGCCGGCGAGACCGATCACGCCTTCTCCATCGCCGATCGCCACCATCTCCGGCGTGAGCGGGCGCTCGACGTCGTCCAGCGTCACGAGCCGCTCACCGGCATGCGCGCGACGAACCACCAGGCGGCCACCGCGCAGCTTGGCGAGGTCGTACGCGTGCATGGGCTGGTTCAGCTCGAACATCACATAGTTGGTCGCGTCGACCACGTTGTTGATCGAGCGCAGGCCCACGGCCTCGAGCCGGCGCCGGAGCCACTCCGGCGAGGGGCCCACTGTGGCGCCACGGATCACCGCGGCGTGAAAGCGCGGGCAGGACTCCGCATCCTCGATCGCGATCCCAAGCCCCGCCACGGCGTCGGTCGCGCCCGTGTGCCGGGCCGCGGGCACGTCGAGATGCTCGGCCCCGGGAATCCGCGGCAGCCGGAAGGGCGTCCCGTACGACGCCGAAAGCTCCCGCGCAACGCCCTTGTGGCAGAGCAGGTCCGGGCGGTTGGGCGTGACGTCCACGACGAGGCGCGTGTCGGCCAGCGGCACCGCGTCGAGGAAGGGCGTCCCGGGCGCGACGTCGGTGTCGAGCTCCAGGATGCCGTCGTGCTCATCTCCAAGACCCAGCTCGCGGGCCGAGCACAGCATGCCCTGGCTCACGACGCCGCGAATGGGACGAGGCTCGATCGTGAAGCCCTTGGGCCCCGGCATGCGGGTGCCAAGCCGGGCGAACGGGTAGCGCTTGCCGGCGGCCACGTTGGGCGCGCCGCAGACCACCGTCAGCGGTGTGCCCGTGCCGTCGTCCACCTTGGTCAGACGGACCTTCGTCGCCTTGGGATCGGGGTGCGCCCCGACCTCGAGCACCTGCGCGACGACGAACGGCGCCAGCTCGGCGTACAGCGGCTCAACGGCGTCGACCGGCGCGCCGAGCATCGCCAGGCGATGGGTGACATCCGCCGCGTCGAGCTCGCGGCGGAGAAAGTCCTGGAGCCAGCGCAGTGAGATGTTCATGCGCGGCTCGTCGTCCCCGGGCGACCCACGGCCTCGAGAAACCGCATGTCCCCGCCAAGCAGCAGACGGATGTCCGGCACGCCGTAGCGCAGCAGCGCGATCCGGTGCGGCCCCATGCCGAACGCCCAGCCGGTGTACTTCTCCGGATCGAGCTTCACGTTTTCCAGCACGGCTTCGTGCACCATGCCGCACCCGAGAATCTCCATCCACCCGGTGCCCTTGCACGCGGGACAGCCACCGCCATGACACAGCTGGCACTCGACGTCCATCTCGGCCGACGGCTCGGTGAACGGGAAGAACGAGGGCCGGAACCGGGTCTTCGTCGTGGAGGAGAAGAAGCGATGCGCGAAATGGTTCAGCGTGGCCTTGAGATCGACGAACGAGATTCCCTCGTCCACCGCGAGGCCCTCGATCTGGGAAAAGGCCGGGAGGTGCGAGGCGTCGATGGCGTCGTTCCGGTAGACCATGCCTGGAATGACCACCCGCACGGGCGGCGGGGCCGCCAGCAAGGTCCGGATCTGCACCGGCGAGGTATGGGTGCGAAGCAGGAGCTTTCCCGACGGCTCGCCCGTCACCGGCGCCGCGTCGAGGTAGAGCGTGTCGTGCATGTCCATGGCCGGGTGGTCGGCCGGGAAGTTGAGCGCGAGGAAGTTGTACCACTCGGTCTCGACCTCGGGCCCCGTGGCCACGGCGAATCCGAGCTCGCGAAAGATGCCCACGATCTCGTCCACCACCCTGGTGACCGGATGCTCGGCGCCCACCCAGCGCCCGCGTCCCGGCATGGTCAGGTCCACGCCGGCCGCCTCGCGCCGCCGACGCTCGGCGTCGAGCGCCTCGCGGCGCGCGGCGAAAGCGGTCTCGAACCGGGCCTTCAGCTGGTTCACGGCCGCGCCGTAGCGCTTCCGCTCCTCGACCGGAAGCGTGGCGAGCGCCTTGAGCGCGGCCGTGAGCGCGCCACTCTTCCGGCCCAGGATGGCGGTGTGCTCCGCCTCCAGAGCATCGGCGTCGAGCGCGGGGATGGCCTCGAGGCGCGGCAGGAACGCGTCGAGATCGGGGTAACCTGTGGACACGGATGCAGTGCTCACGGACACGGGTCGGTCATGCGTCAATGGGGCCGCCCGCCGAGCGCGAACGGCCCCATTGGGCGGTAGCAAGAGCCGGCGACCTTACTGGTTGTTCTTCGCGACCTCGGCCAGCCGACCGAAGGCGTCCGCGTCGCGTACGGCGAGGTCCGCCAGGACCTTCCGGTTGATCTCGACGCCGCCTTTCTTGAGGCCCGCCACGAGACGGCTGTAGCTCAGACCGTGGATCCGCGCGGCCGCGTTGATGCGCGTGATCCAGAGCGCGCGGAACTCCGACTTCTTCTTGCGCCGGTCGCGGTAGGCGTACCGCATGGCGCGCTCGGCCGTCTCCTTGGCCGCCTTGTACAGCTTGCTCCGGCCGCCGCGAGCGCCCTTGGCGGCCTCCATGATCTTCTTCTTCCGGGCGTGGTGGGCCACACCGTTCTTGACGCGAGGCATGGTGGCTCCTTACGCCTGGAGAAGGCGATTGACGCGCGGGAAGTCCGCCGAGCTCACGAGGTCGCCCTTCTTGAGCCGGTTCTTCCGCTTGCGGACCTTCTTGGTCAGGATGTGGCTGTGGTTGGCATGCCAGCGCTTCAGCTTGCCGGTCCCGGTCCTCTTGAAGCGCTTCATGGCCGCGCGCTTCGTCTTCTGCTTCGGCATGGTGCTCCCGTCTGGTGGCGGCGGAGAGGGGGCTCTCCGTCTGCTCCGTCGTCTCCGTCCTACTTGGGCGCGATGACCATCGTCATGTTGCGCCCTTCGAGCTTGGCGTCGGATTCGATCTTCCCGACGTCCGCGAGGCTCGTGGCCACGCGGTCCAGCACGGCCTTGCCCAGCTCGAGGTGGGCGATCTGCCGGCCGCGGAACATCATCGTCACCTTCACCTTGTTCCCGTCTCCGAGAAACTCCCGCGCGTGGCGGGTCTTGAACTCGAAGTCGTGATCATCGATGCCGGGACGGTATTTCACTTCCTTCAGCTGGATGATGTGCTGCTTCTTCTTGGCCGCCCGCGCCGCCTTGGCCTCTTCGAACTTGAACTTCCCGTAGTCCATGATCTTGACGACGGGCGGCCGCGCGGTCGGCGCCACTTCCACGAGATCCAGCCCGCGTTCCTGTGCCGCCGCGAGTGCCTCTTCGATGGGAAGCACGCCCAACTGCTCGCCGGCGGCTGTGATGACCCGCACCGGGCTGATGCGGATCATTCGATTCACTCGTACTCGCTTGTCGCGGTCGTTCGTGGACAGTGGGCACGCCTCCAGACCAAACGTGAGACCAACAACAGAACGGGCACCCTCTCGAAGATCGGGTGCCCGCGATTGCCACAGACCGCGGCGGCCAGAGGCCTGCCATCGGCGGCGATTGCCGGGACCCGGGTGCGCTGCGGCACCAGGCCGGCAGGCTGAGGGTGGGGGAGTCTCCTCCCCGCTTGAACAAGGTGGGCAAGCTAGCGGCGACCGGGTCGTGTGTCAACCGAAGGACCGGCTGGGGTCGCACGGCGCAAGTCGTAGGATCTTGGGACTTACGGCATCGCGACCCGGGCTACGCCCGGTGGCTTTCGACCGCCGCCGGGGCCTCCACCCTGGTCACCTCCTCCAGCCTGACCCCCTTCCCGTCCGCCACCACCACGCCCGACGCGACGGCCGGATCGTGCTCGAACACGAGGCGCCAGCCGCCGGCGACCGCGTCCCGGAGCATGGCGCGCTTGCTCTCCAGCGTGCGCAGCGGCTCGAGATCGTACCCCATGATCCAGGGCAGCGGCAGGTGGGCGGTGGTCGGGATCAGGTCCGCCAGGAACAGCGCGGTCTCGCCGCGATCCTGGATCACCACCGACTGATGGAACGGGACGTGGCCGGGCGTCAGTCGAACCGAGATCCCCGGCAGAATCTCCGCGTCGCCCTCGACGGTCTGCCAGCGGTGCGCGGCGGCCACCGGCTCGAAGTTGGCTGGCAGGTAGCTCGCGCGGGTGCGCTCGTTGGTGCGGCGTGCGAACTCGAGCTCTCCGCGCTGGACCACGTATGTCGCGTTGGGAAAGTTCGGGCGGATGTGCCGCCGGGGGTCGTTCTCCAGCTCCGGATCGATCGTGGTGTTGCCGCCGGCGTGGTCGAAATGGAGGTGGGTGTTGATGACCCAGCGCACGTCGCGCGGCAGGAAGCCGGCCGACGCGAGCGCGTCCTCGAGCTGGGTGGCGCCCTCGAGCCCCCCGTTCGCGACGCCGTAGATGTCGAGGAACTTGCGGTCCTCCTTATTGCCGAGGCCGGTATCGATCAGCACGGGTCCCTCGGGATGCTCGACCAGCAGGCACCGCATGGCGAGGGGGATGCGGTGCCGCTCGTCCGGCGCGGCGCGCGTCTCCCACAGCGGACGCGGCACGACCCCGAACATGGCGCCGCCGTCGAGGCGCTGCAGGCCGGCCTCGAGCGTGTGGCAGCGGAAGCCACCGACGGTGAACGCGCGTGCGAGAGACATGGGATCGAATCTACTAGGCGGCGCCCTCGGGCGCGGAATCCGCCATCGGCGGGGTCGGCATGGCCAGCCGCTTCCGGCGCGCCCGAGCCGTCCGCCGCGCGGCGATGGCCGCGAGGTCCTGCAGCGTCCGGGCGCCCTCCTCGTGCGCGAGCCGGAGCAACCGGACCAGCAGATCCGCCGTGACGAGGGCGTCGCCCGTGGCGCGGTGGCGCGCGGGATTGTCGAATCCGAAATGCTGGGTGAGGTTGTCGAGCCCGCACGAGCGCACGCCCTTCACCAGCCGCCGGGCGAGGCGCACGGTGCAGAGGCGCGGACCATCGAGCGCCAGGTCGCGCGCGCGGCGGACCTCGGCGCTGAGGAAGTTCCAGTCGAAGCGGGCGTTGTGGGCCACGAACACGCGGCCGGCCAGCGCCGCCAGCACCTGGTCCGCCACCTCGGCGAAGGTGGGCGCCGCCTGGACCATCTCGTTGGTGATGTTCGTGATGGCACAGATGGCCGGTGGAATGGGCCGGCCCGGGTTCACCAGGGACTCGAAGACCACCTCGCGGCGCCCGCCGCGCACGACGACCACGGCGATCTCGGTAATCCGGTCGGTCTCGCCCGCGCGCATCCCCGTGGTCTCGACGTCCACTACCGCGAACGCGCACTCGTCGAGCAGCGGCGACCCTTGGGCCTCGGGCACGAGGGCCCATCGTCCGTCGGTGAGCTGCCGAACCCGGGGATCCGCGCCCAGCAGCGCGATGGCAATCCGCTCGCACACCGCCTCCTGCGCGCCCGGCAGTCCGAGGATCCGGTGACACAGCGTGGCTGCCGCTCGAGGTTCCTCGCGCAGCGTGATGAGCACGCGCTCGAGGAGGGTGCTCTCGGGGTGCGCCGACAGACCGGTCACGGCGCGGCCCGCCGGAGCGGGAGCGACATGCAGCGCGGGCCTCCGCCCCCGCGGGCGAGCTCGGCCCCCTCGATGGTGATCACGGTGCGGTGCTTGGCATCGGTCCAGTCGTCGAAGGCCAGGAAATTGACGGCGGGGACCACCCGGAATCCCGCCGTCTGCAGCTCGCACAACGTGGCGTCGTTCCGGCGGTAGCTGATGATCGTGCCGGGGCGGACCGCCAGGAAGTTGCACGCCGAGCTCCACTGCTCGCGCTCCTGGCTGGTCCGGTGCTGGCCCCCGGCGAACACCGGCTCCATCGGAAGCCCCACGTCCCGCAGCGCCTCGAACAGGTTCGGCATCTCGCGAACGGTGGCCTCCCCTTTCCGGCGATGGAGCACGGGCAGCCGCTCGGGTCCGACGAAGTACGGCGGATAGATGACGCAGAGCTCCCGGTCCACGTGGGTGAAGATCATGTCGAGGTGGATCGCCGTCGGCGCCTTGGGCATCACCACCACGACGATGTCGGTGACCGCGCCCTGCGCGAACACCGTGTCGCACAGCTCGTCCAGCGCCGCGGGTGAGGTGCGCTCGCTGAAGCCGAGCACCAGGAGGTCGGGACGCAGGTAGTGGACGTCCCCGCCCTCGAGCGTGTAGTTGCTGCGGCGCTCCTCCGAGCCGTCGTACAGCAGGCCCTCGTTGGCGAGCTCCGGATGAAAGGTGAACAGCGCCTTGACGAGGAGCTCCTCGGTCCAGCGGACGTCGTACCGCATGGAACCCACCACCACCTGGCGGCCGATCACCATGCCGACGTCACGGGGGAAGAAGAGGTTGGGCAGCGGCGGCAGGGCGAAGCCGACCTCGTTGAGCGCCTGGGCCAGCGGACCGCTCTCCTCGCGGGTCCCTTCGATCAGCATCTCGACGATCTGACCGGCCGGCAGCGTGCCCAGGCGTTGCGCGATCTCGTCCGACGCGACCACGTCCATCGTCTTGGTGATGAGGAAGTCCCGCGCCGCCGGCTGCGCCAGCACCTCGGCCAGGAGGTCGCGTACCTGGAGGACCGTCGCGAATCGGCGCAGCACCGACACGAACTGCCGGTGCTCCTTCTGCGCGATCTCGAGGTCGATGATGTCGTCGTACAGGTAGTCTTCGCGATTCCCGGGCGTGACCGCCTCGAGCTCCGGACCGGGCGTATGCACCAGTACGGTCTGGAGCGGACCGATTTCCGAGGTCACATCGACGAGCATACGGGAAACTATCGGGGGCGGAGTGGGCGCGGCTAGTAGGACTGCCGGGCCGTCCGCCCGTGCGTCACCGCTGCCACCCCGCTCCACGCAGCACCCGCCCCGGCAACGCGCCGGTCGCCTGGCCGTCGGCGATCACCGGAATGCCATTCACCAGCACCCACCGCATTCCCTCCGAGAGCTGGTTGGGCTCGGCGAAGGTGGCCTTGTCGCGCACGCGTGCCGGATCGAACACCACGACGTCCGCCCACATGCCCGCCTTGAGCACGCCGCGGTCGCCGAGGCGCATGCGCTGCGCGGGAAGGGAACTGAACTTGCGGATCGCGTCCTCGAGCGTGAGGAGCGATGTCTCCCGCACGTACTTCCGGAGAATGCGGGGGAACGTCCCGTATGCCCGGGGATGCGGATGCTCCCGGCCGAGCACTCCATCGGGCGATGTCCCCTGCGAGTCGTTGTCGATCGAAACCCACGGCTGCTTGAGCGCCAGGGCGATGTCCGGCTCCGACATGCCGAACACGGCGACGCTGGTGTACGCCCGGTCCGCGATCAGCACGTCGAACAGCGCGTCGATCGCGTCGGTCCGTCGCTCCGCGGCGACCTGGGCCAGGGTCTTCCCGAGGTACTTCTCCAGCGTCGGATTCTGAACCGAGCCGATCAGCACGCTGGACGGTCCCGGGATCTCCTGCCACTCGTTGTCCCAGTGGCCCTTGGGATCGAGCATCTCACGGCGGACGCGGCGGCGCACCGCCGGGTCCTGGAGCCGCTCGATCAGCTTCTCGCTGCCGCCGTCGCTCACCCAGGGCGGGATGAACGCCGACATCGAGTTGTACCAGGCCGGGTAGGCGTACGTGTCCGCCGCGATGTCCACTCCGGCCTTCCGCGCCGAGTCGATCTTGGCGACGACGGCCGCCATTCTCCCCCAGTTCTGCTTGCCCGACACCTTGAGGTGCCAGATCTCGACGGGGATCCGCGCCTCCCGCCCAATCCGGATCGTCTCGTCGAGGGCCGCGTTGATCTCGGCGCCCTCGGAGCGCATGTGCGTCGCGTACCCGCCGCCGAGCGCCGCGGCCTCCCGTGCCAGCGCGATCAGCTCCTCGGTGCGCGCGTAGGGTGCCGGTGGATACTGGAGCGCGGTCGAGACGCCCACCGCTCCCTCGCGCATGGCATCCCGGACCAGGGCCTTCATGCGGTCCAGCTCGTCCGGCGTGGGCTGCACGTCACGGTCGCCCAGCACCATGCGGCGCACCTGCGTGGCTCCGACGTAGCTCGCGACGTTGATCCCGATCCCCTGCTTCTCGAGGCGGGCGAAGAACCCACCGAGCGTCCGCCAATCGGGCGTGATCCCGTAGTGGTCGTAACTGGCGCGGTCGGCCGCGATGATCGAGTCGTTGAGCGGGCCCGCGGAGCCTCCCTCGCCGGTGATCTCGGTCGTTATACCCTGGAAGATCTTGGATGGGACGCTCGGATTGACCAGGATGGTCTGCTCCGACTGCCCGAGCATGTCGATGAATCCCGGCGCGACGACCAGGCCCTCGGCGTCGACCGTCTGCCGGGCCGCCGCGCCTTGCAGCATGCCGATCGCGGCGATCCGGCCATCCCGGATGCCCACGTCCCCGGCATACCACGGCGAGCCGGTGCCGTCGATGATGCGTCCGTTCCGGATCAGGAGGTCGTAGGTGTCGTCCTGCGCGTGCAGCGCGCCGGGCGCCGTGGCGAGCAGGCCGCACACCATCATCCACGGGAGTCGCATGAACGCTCCGGACGATCGGTCGAAACCTTGAGTTGACGCGGGATGAGGTCGGGCGACGAGCGGGAGTGCGCCGACGGCGCTCGACTCAGCGGTTCGCGAGCGCGTAGCTGAGCGTCTCGAGCTCGAGCGCGAGGTTGACGGTCTTGACCACTACGTCGTCCGGCACCACGAGCTGCACGGGCGCAAAGTTGAGAATCGCCTTCACGCCCAGCCTGATCAACCGCTCGGCGACCGCCTGCGCGGCCTCCGCGGGCGTCACGAGGACGGCCATGTCCATGCGTCGGCGGGCGAACTCGGACTCGAGCTGTCCGATGTCGAGGATCGTGAGGCCGTTCCACTGCCGGCCGATCTTGGCCGGATCGCTGTCGAAGATGGCGACGATGTCGAAGCCCCGCTGCCGGAATCCGCGATACTGGACCAGCGCGCTCCCGATCTTCCCCGCCCCGATGAGCGCGACCTGATAGCGCTGCTTGAGGCCCAGGATCTCGCGCAGGCGGTCAGCCAGCGCGGGCACCGGATAGCCGAGGCCGCGCTTGCCGAACGATCCGAAGAACGAGAGGTCCTTCCGAACCTGGGCCGACGTGGTGCTGCCGCGGGACGCGAGCGCGCCCGAGCTCACCGTGCCGATGCCCTGGCCCTCGAACTCCTCGAGAAAGCGCAGGTAGAGCGACAGGCGGCGAACCGTGGAATCCGCGACCTTACGCATGGCGGGTATTGTTGTGAAACATTTCACAAAGCTACCGCGGTGACCACCCCCGTCAACGAGCGCTCGCAGCAGCCGGAGGAACGCCACGGGCTCGAGCACCTCGGGGCGCACTCGAGCGCGACGGCCGCGCGCGTGAGCGCCGCTACGGCCCGCTCCGCCTCCCAGCCGGTGAGCTCGCGAACGGCGCGCGCCATCTGCTTGCGCCGAAAGCCGAACAGCCCGACCACCATCCGCCGGAAGACGCCCTGCTCCGCCGCCGCGACGATCGGTTCCTCGAGCGGGGTGAGGCGCAGCACCGCCGAGTCCACCTTCGGCCGGGGATGGAACGCGCCGGCCGGGACAGTGAAGAGGCGCTCGGCCCGGGCCACGGATTGAACGCCCACGGTGAGCGCCCCATACGCCGCGGTGCCCGCGCGCGCCGTCACCCGCTCGGCGACCTCCTTCTGGACCAGAAACACGATCCTCGCGGGCGGCGGAAGCTCGAGCGCCTTGTCGATGAGCGGCGAGGTGATGTTGTAGGGGATGTTGCCGGCGACCAGGAACCGCTCGCCCGCGAGCGCGCGCCAGTCGAGGTCGAGCGCATCGCCCTCGACGATGGTCGCCGAGGGAAACCGGTGCCGGAGCGCCGGGACCAGATCGCGATCCTTCTCGATCGCGACGAGCCGCCCGGCCCGTGCGGCGAGCGCCTCCGTGAGCCCTCCGGGTCCCGGGCCGATCTCGAGCACCGTATCGTCGGGCCCGGCCTCCACCCCATCCGCGATGCGGCCCAGGAGCCGGCGATCGGTGAGAAAATGCTGGCCCAGGCGGCGCTTGGCCCGGGGCGCCATCAGATCCGCATGATCAGCAGCGTCCGATCGTCAATCGGCTGCGCGCCGAACGCCTCCGCCTCGTCGAGCACCGCCTGCACGATCGCCTCGGGCGCGTCCGTCCGCCGGGCGCAGACGCTGTCGAGCAGCCGTTGTTCGCCGAACGGCTCGCCAGCCGCGTTTCGGGCGTCCACCAGACCGTCGGTCCAGAGCACGAGCAGATCGTGGTCGATGGACCAGGGGACCTGGCGCCGTCGAATGCTGCCCACCGTCGCGAGGCCGAGCGGCGGCGCGGTGGCCTCGAGCCGCTCGGGATCTCCGAAGCGAGGCACGCGGAACGCGTACGGATGTCCGGCATTGGCGTACGACAATCGGCCGGTGAGCGGATCGAGCACGCCGTAGAACACGCTGAAGTACATCTCGGTCGAGGTGAGCTCGGTGCCCAGACTCTCGAGCAGCGCGCTGAGCGTCTCGTCGGGCGTCACGGAGGCCGCCGCGTGGATGCCCGCCGCCGACATCACGAGCGCCATCACGAGGGCGGCGGAGAAGCCGTGCGAGGCCACGTCCCCCAGCATGACGCCCACGCGGCCGCGGCCCAGACGCGAGAACGTGTAGAAGTCGCCGCCCACCGAATCCGCCGGATAGCAGCGGGCCGCCACCTCGGCGTCGCCCTGCAGCACCGCGGGCGAGGGGAGCAGTTTGAGCTGGAGGTCGTGCGCGAGCTCGAGCTCATGCCGAAGCCGCTGCTGCGCCATGTCCCGCTCGACCAGCCGGACGTTCTCCACCGCCGCCCCGATCTGATTGGCGACCGCGGTGACGAGCTTCCGATCGGTGAGCGTGAACCGGTCGCCGCCGAGCCGGTCGGTCAGGTTGATCACCCCGACGCATCGGAGCGGCGATCCGGGCGCGCCGTAGCAGATGGGCACGCTGAGGAACGCCTGTCCCCGGTATCCCCGCGTCTCGCCACAGTCGGCCGGTCCGCTGTCCGACAGGGATGGGTCGTACGCGACGACCCGCCGTTCCCGATAGACCTTCGCCGCCACGGAGCAGTCGTCATCCACCGGCACCGGCATGAGGCCATCCAGCCCGAACCCGCGCGCCGCGACGGTGCGGAGCACGCCGGCGCCCTCGTCGAACACCATGATCGACGCGCGCCGCGCGCCCACCACGGTGCTCACTTCGCGCGCGATGGTCTGCGTGGCCTCCTCGAGGCGCACGGTCTGTCCGAGGATCTCGCTGATCGCGTAGAGCAGGTCGATCTCCTCGTACCGGCTGGTCAGCTCTTCCGCGAGAAACGCGCGTTGCCGTTCCGCGTCGAGCAGCGCGCCGACCAGCGGCAGCAGTCGTTCGGCGGCGGCGGAGAGCTCGGCCTCGGACACACCGCTCAGCTCGAGCCAGAATCCCTCGACCTCGCTCACCGGCTCGAGCCAGACCGTGCCCCGGGGGGTGGGCGTCAGCCCCGCGGTCCGCGGTGGGGCCGGCGCCTGGCCCGGGTCCGGTCCGGCCGCGATCCTGAGCGCGCGACCGTCCCATCGCCACAGACGCAAGCGCGCTCCCACCAGCGCACCGAGCCCGTCGAGTACGAGTTCGAGCCGTCCTACGGACGGCGCAGTATCATGCAGATGGAGTTTCCCTCGCTCGTTGAACTCGACCATGTCCACGAGCTTCCGGATGAGATAGAGGCCCCGCCCATTGGCCTCGTCGAGCTGCTCGGGGCGGATCGGCTCCGGCACCGCGTTGGGATCGAAACCGGGGCCTTCGTCGGTGACTTCGAGGCGGATGGTGTCCGGACCGAGCTCGGCGCGGATGTCCACCCATTTCCCGCGCTCCTCGCGGTTGCCGCGCACGATCGCGTTGCTCAGCGCCTCGGACAGGACGACCTGGAGGCGGAAGCGGGTCTTCCGGGTGGTATCGTGTCCGGCGAGGCAGTGCCGCGTGACCAGCTCGACGGCCTCCTCGATGCACTCGATCTCGCTGGGCAACCGCAGGGTCACCAGCGTGCCGGGGCGTCTCCCGTCCGGGGCCGGCGAGCGGCGGACGCAGAGGCGAAGCGGCGACGGCATCGGTCGGTCGGCTAGAAGCTGGCGAGGGCCTGCTTGGGCGTCTCGGCGATGGCGAAGAGGGTGTCGAGCTTGGTGAGCTCGAAGAGCGAGCGAAGGTCCTCGTTGAGGCCGGACAGGCGAAGCTCGCCCCCCGCCTCGCGGATCTTCTTGGAGATGGAGACGAGCGCGCCGAGGCCGGAGGAATCGATGTAGCCGGTGCGCGAGAAGTCGATCAGCACACGCCGATCCCCCTGGTCCACTGCAGCCTGGACCAGGTCCTTGAGCTCCTGGCGGTTGCCGACGACGAGTTGTCCTTCGACCTGCAGCACCGCCACGCCGCTCGCATCCTTGATCTGATGAAAACCCATCGGCCCTCTCCCTCGATCGTCTAGTCGCACTGCAGCGCCACCATGGCGGCCACCTCGACAATATCATCGGCCGTGGCCCCGCGCGACAGGTCGGCCATGGGACGGGCCAGCCCTTGCAGCATGGGGCCGATCGCGCTCGCGCCGCCGAGCCGCTGGACCAGCTTGTATCCGATGTTGCCGGCGTCGAGATCGGGGAAGACGAGCACGTTGGCGCGTCCCCCGACCGCCGAGCCGGGCGATTTGCGGTCCGCCACCTCGGGCACGAGCGCCGCATCGGCCTGGAGCTCGCCGTCGCCGACCAGGTTGGGCGCGAGCTCGGCGAAGCGCGCCGCCGCCTCCCGTACGTGCGCGACCCGCGGGCCCTCGGCGCTTCCCTTGGTGCTGTACGACAGGAACGCGACCCGCGGCGAGTCGCCGATCAGCCGGGTCCGGTCGCGGGCGGCCGCGAGCGCGATCTGGGCGAGCTGCTCGGGCGTGGGCTCCGGCACGACGGCGCAGTCGGTGAAGGTGAGGACCGTGTCGTTGGGGAGCACCATGTAGAACGCCGAGCTCACCAGGTTCACGCCCGGCGCGGTGCCGATGGCCCAGAGCGCCGCGCGAATCGTGTCGCGCGTGGGACAGACCGCGCCGGCCACGGCCGCGTCGGCCTCACCCAGCGCCACGAGCGCCGCACCGAAGTTGACCGGGACGGAGGCGACGTCGAGCGCGTGGACGCCGTCCACGATGCGGTCCGGCCGGCGGTCGCGCAGGAACTGGGCGATGCGCGGAAGCCGCGAGTCGGCGGACGGCCGGATCCCGTCGCCGCCGAGCAGAATCGGCTCGGCGATCCCGTCGCGCCGAAGCCGCTCGGCGGCGGCGCGCACCCGCGGGTCGTCGCACTCGCACAGGACGATCCGCTTCCGGCGCGCGGCCGCCCTCTGCAGCAGTGCCTCGCGGAAGCTCATCGGTGGTACCGATCGGCCAGTGCCTTGGCCACGGCCGGGTGGACCAGTCCGGTCACGTCCCCTCCGAATCGCGCCACCTCGCGCACCAGGCTCGAGCTCAGGTAGGTGAGGTCGAGGGCCGGCACCAAGAAGACGGTCTCCAGCGTCGGATGCAGCCGCCGGTTCATGAGGGCCATCTGGAACTCGTACTCGAAGTCGCTCACGGCGCGCAGCCCCCGGACCACCATGGACGCGCCCACCTTCCGCGCGAACTCGGCCAGCAACCCCTCGAACGACTCGAAGGAGACCCGGGACTCGTCCCCCACCGTCGCGTGGAGCATCGCGAGCCGCTCGTCCACGGGGAAGAGCGGCTGCTTCGACGGGTTGACGGCGACGGCCACGACCACCCGGTCGGCCAGGGCCAGACTTCGACGGATCAGATCCTCGTGGCCCTTCGTAGGTGGATCGAACGAGCCAGGGTAGATCGCGATGCGTGTCATGGAGCGTGGCAGAAAGTGAGGGCAGTGTCGCCGTAGCGGCGGGTCGAGTCCCCCTCCAGCCCATCGGCGGCGCGGTGCTCGACGGAAAGAATGCGCGCGAAGGGGGTCCGGCGGAAGAGCGAGACCAGCCGGTCCGCGTCGTCCCGGCCGTACGGTGGGTCGGCGAAGGCCACGTCGTAGGCCCCGGGACCGAGCCGCTCCACGAACCGGATCGCGTCGCCCCGATGCACCGTGGCCCGCCCCGCGACGCCCAGGGCCGCGATGTTGGCCTCGAGGGCCTGGAGCGACGGCGGATTGAGCTCCACGAACCCGGCGGACGCCGCGCCTCGCGAGAGGGCCTCGAGCCCCAGCGCGCCGCTCCCGGCGTAGAGGTCGAGTACCCGCGCGCCCCGCAGGACGTCACCCAGGATGCTCATCCAGGCCTCCCGGACCCGGTCCGCGGTGGGCCGTACCCTGGCGTCCTTGGGTATTGCGAGCCGGCGGCCGCCGAACTCGCCGGCCACGATTCTCACCGGCGCGTCGAGGGACGGGGAGCGGGAGGGGTCAGGAGCGGGGACCCGTCGCTCACCCAGGCGTGTGGGGCGCCAACGCGCACAGCCGCGCCTGAAGGGTCGAGTAGCCGTTCCACTCGTTGGCCTCGAGCCGGAACGCCACGTCCACGGGCCCGTCGCCGAGCCAGGGCACCCGGTCGGCCCACTGGAACCCGATGGCGCCGAGCCGCGTCCCGCCGTCGTCGAGCGTGCCTTTGAGGTGCCCGTTCCCCACCCGCGAGCGACCCACGAACCGGACACCCCGCACGCCGAAGACGGGGCTCGCGTTCCCCGCCCCGCATGGCTCGAGGTGGCGGCACATCCGCTCGAGTTCCCGGGTGGCTTCAGGGAGGCCCAGCTCGAGGTCCACCCGCTGCTCGGGGCCCAGGTCATCCGGACCGAGCATCTCGCGCGCGATGCCGCCGAAGCGCTCCCGGAACTCGTCGAGCCGCTCGCGCCGGATGGTGAGTCCCGCGGCCATCTGGTGCCCGCCGTAGCGCTCGAGCAGATCACCGCAGGCGAGCAGCGCCGAGTGGAGGTCGAATCGCGAGATGCTCCGGCCGGACCCCTTGCCGATATCGCCGTCGAAGGCGATCAGAAACGCCGGCCGACCATACCGCTCGACCACCCGGGAGGCCACGATGCCCACCACGCCGGGATGCCAGCCGTCGCCCGCGAGCACGAAGGCCGCGTCGCGCTCGGGATCGCAGGCCTGCTCGACCTGGGCAATCGCCTCCTCGAGAATCCGGTGGTCGAGCGACTGCCGCTCCACATTCATCCCCTCCAGCCGGCGGGCCAGCTCGAGCGCCTCGGCGGGGTCGTCGCTCAGCAGCAGGCGAAGGCCGTCGGCCGCGTCGCCGATCCGGCCGGCCGCATTGAGTCGCGGGCCCAGCACGTATCCCAGATGACCCGCGCGAATCTCCCGCCCGGCGAGACCGGCGGCCTCGACCAGTGCCCGCAGTCCCGGCCACCGGCTCTCCGCGAGCAGGCGAATCCCGTGGCGCACGAGGATGCGGTTCTCGCCGGTGAGGGGCACGACATCGGCCACCGTCGCGAGGGCGACCAGATCGAGCAGGTGATAGGGCAGATTCGGCGGCAGCCCGAGCGCGGGCACGAGCGCCTGTACCAGCTTGAAGGCGATGCCGGTGCCGCAGAGCGATCCGGCATCCGACGTGTCGTCGGGGCGCTGCGGATCCACGATGGCGATGGCCGGCGGCAGCTCGGGTCCGGGCAGGTGGTGGTCGGTGACGACCACGCCGATCCCGGCGGCCCGCGCGTCGCGGACCGTGTCGACCGCCGTGATCCCGCAGTCGCAGGTGACGACGAGCGACGCGCCGAGCCGGCGGGCCGCTGCGAGCCCGGCGGGTCCGAAGTCGTACCCGTCGCGCAGCCGGTGCGGCACGAAGCCGACCACGTCCGCGCCGGCCGCCTGGAGCGCGCGCGTGAGGAGGGCCGTCGCGCACTGGCCATCCACGTCGTAATCGCCGTGCACCATGATGGTGCCGCCGGCGCGCACCGTAGAGGCGATGGCGTCCACCGCCTCGGCCATGCCCGCGAGCGCCGACGGATCGGACAACTCGGTCACCGACGGCCGCAGGAAGCCGCGCGCGGCGAGCTCCGCACCCTGGCCGCGCTGCACCAGCAGGGCCGCGAGCGCGCTCGGGATCCCGAGCTGGTCCGCGAGGCGGCTCACCGCCGCGGGATCGGGGCGCGGGGTGACGACCCAGCGCAGGACGGGTGCGGGGAAGACGTTCACCACGGCAGGTTACGCTGGTGGCGGCCGATCACGCCGACCCCGTCCCGTCAGCGGGGTACAGGATCGCGCCGCATCCCTCGCAGCCGTCGATGATGGCGCCGCTGCGGATCTGGCTCCGGCGATTGAGCGGGACCGACGTGTGGCACGCCCCGCACGTGCCTCCCACGAGGGGCACCACCACCTCGCGATCCCGCGAGCGGCGCAGCCGGTCGTATCGGGTGCGCAGGACCTTGTCGATCCGCTCGGCGCTCGCTTCGCGCGCGAGGACGGCGGCGTCGCGTTCGGTCTCGAGCAGATGGCGGCGCTCAGCCAGGCGGGCCCGCTCCGGCGCCTGCGCGAGATCGGCCGCGGCCACCTTGTTTTCCTCCTCGGCCACCTTCCGCTCGAGCGAGGTCACCGCCTCGGCCAGGCGGACCCAGTCGTTCTCTTCCTTGGCGATCACCGAGCGCGCCAGATCGAGCTCGGCCATCAGGGTCGAAGCGTCCTTCGGATTGCGTACGGTCTCGAGCCGCTGGACCCGCCGGTTCTGGAGCACACGGTAGCTCTCCACCCGCGCCTCCAGCTCGTCGCGGCGGCGGGCGCCCTCGGCCGCGGCGCGCCGCGCCGTGTCGAGCCCGTCCCGCGCCCGCTGAATGGCCTGATCGAGCACGGTCGATTCACCATCGAGAGCCCGCAAACGTGTCTCCGCCTCCGCCACCGCCGCATCCTTGGACTGCAAATCGAGCAACTTGACCAGATCAGCGTGCATCGACATCGCCTCTCCGCATGGAGCGTTTCAACAGTTCCTCGGGAAACCGCACCGCGATCTCCTGGTTCACCCGGGCGCGCTCCTGCACGAGCGCGTCGAAGGCGTCCGCCGTCATCGCGAGGTCGGGCTGCTGCAGCTGTCGGTTGAGCAGCGCGAGCTGGCGGCGAAGCGGCCGCACTTCGAGCGCGCTGCAGGCACCCACGTACATCCGATCCAGATCCGGCGTCCCATACTTGGCCTCGAAGCTGTCCAGCCAGACCCACGCCCTTCGCGCGGACGAGGACAACTCCTCCAAGAATATTTGGGACCCCGCGTTTTCGGGACTGCGGAGGAGCGCCTCGTAGACCTCGCGAAAGGCCGGCGTCTCGAATCGGTCGGGCGGGATTTCCGCGGCGGCGCGCGCGACCCACACGCGGTCCTTCATGAGCACGCGGAGGAGATCGCGCTCTCCTTCGTCGATCCGGCGCCGCGCGCCCTCCCGCGCGCGATGCCCGTCGGGGGCACGCTCGGTCTGTCCCCAACGCTGGCCTCGCTCCGCCGGCTCGTCGCCGCGGACCATCGGCCCGCCGGCAGACCCCGGCTCGGGCCGCGCGGTGACCTGCTGGAGCAGCACCTCGCGGCTCACGCCGGTCCGTTGCGAGACTTCCTTCAGGTAGAGATCCCGCGTGATCGGATCTGCCGCGGCTCGGATGGTGGGGAGCAGCCGGTCGAGCGCGTCACGCTGATGGTCCACGCCCTCGAACCACCCCTTCTGCTCCAGGAGCTGAAGCTTGCGCTCGAGCAGGTCCATTGCGTCGTCGAGCAGCGGCTCGAGGGCGCCCGCGCCGGCCCGGCGCACCAGCGTGTCGGGATCCTCGCCCGGCGGCATCGTTGCGACCCGGACGCGAACGCTGTGGCGAAGCAACTCGTCTCCGGCCCTGAAGGTGGCGCGAAGTCCCGCCTGATCGCTGTCGTACAGGAGCACGGCGGAGGGCGCGAACCGCCGGAGGAGCGTGGCCTGATCCGGCGTGAGCGCCGTCCCGAGCGGTGCGACCACGTGCTCCATGCCGGCGAGCACCAGCCGAAGCACGTCGAAGTAGCCCTCGACCAGGATGACCGTCTCTTCCTTCCGGATGGCGCTCTTGGCCTGGTGCAGGTTGTAGAGCTGGCGGCCCTTGTGGAAGATCGGGTTCTCGGGTGAGTTGAGATACTTGGGCTCGCCCGGCCCGAGCAGCCGGCCGCCGAACCCGGCGACGCGCCCGCGAAGATCGTGGATCGGAAACAGGAGCCGCGCGCGGAACCGGGGGACCACCGTGCCATCGTCCCGCTTGGCCGCGAGCCCGGCCTCGAGCAGCACCGAATCCTCGAGCCCGAGCGTGCGCATGGCGTCGAGGAACGCCTTGCCCGGCGGCGCGAATCCCAACCCGTAGAGCTCGGCGGTCTCGAGCGAGATGTCGCGGCTCCCCAGGTACTCGCGGGCGCCCTTCGCCTCGTCCGCCTCGAGCAGCCGCCGCATGAACCAATCCTGCGCCACGGCCACCGCGCCGAAGAGCGGTTCGAGGGGGTCGGGGCCGGCGCGGGCCGCGCGCTCGGGGATCGTGATCCCGGCGCGCCGAGCGACTTCGCGGACAGCGGTGGGATAGTCCATTCCCACGCGCTTCATGTACCACGAGAACACATCGCCGCTCTCGTGGCAGACGAAGCAGTAATAGCGGCCCTTCTTGGGAATGACGGCGAAGTTCCGGTGGGTGCCGCCGTGGAACGGACAGGCGCCGCGGTAATCCGAGCCCGTGCGCTTGAGCTCGACCGATTCGCCGACGATGCTCACCAGGTCCGCGCTGTCGCGCACCTGTTCGACGACATCGTCGGGAATCATGCTCACGCTGAGAACTCCACGATGGTGACGCCGGTGCCGCCTTGATTGCGCGGCGCGAAGCCGAACCGGCTGATCCGCCGGTCGGCCGACACCACGCGCCGCACACGCTCCCGCACGACCCCCGTCCCCATGCCGTGAATGATGCGAAGATACGGCTGCTCCGCCAGCACCGCGGCGTCCACGGCGGCCACCGTGGCCTGCTCGGCTTCGTCGCCGGTCATGCCGCGGAGGTCGATCTCGAGCGAGGCCGGGGAGGTTTGAGACGGCGGCGACGGCGCGGCCGATGGCGGCTGGACGGTCTTGCCGCTCGCGGTTCGGATGGCCTGATCGGGGTCCACCACCATCTTCATCGCGCCCATGGCGACGACGAGCTTTCCGTCCGCGCGGAGCTCGAGCACCTGCCCCGCTCCACCGGCGCTGAGCCGCACCCGATCGCCGACCTCGATGCCGCGGACGGGCTCCGCCTGCTCGCCGGGCTCGGCCCGCTCCGCCCGCTCCAGCTCCTCGCCCTGCTCGCGGATGGCGTCCTCCACCATGCGGCGCGCCCCCCGGGCCGCCGCCTCGGACCGCGCCGCGCCGAGGGCCTGCTCCACGAGCTGGCGCGCCTCGAGGAGGTACGCCCTCGCCTGCTGCCGACCCACACGCTCGGCGTCCTTCTCGCGGCGGCGGAGATCCGCCTCCCGCGCCGCCTGGGACTCCTGCTGCACGCCGAGCCGCGCGGACAAGCCGTCCTGCTCGATCGTCCGCTCGGCCACCGCCGCCTGCGCGGCCGCGAGCTCGCGCTGCCGTTCCTCCACGGCGGCCAACAGCAGATCCAGGCGGCGCTCGGCGTCCGGGACTCGGGCCTCGGCGTCGGACAGGATCTCGGAGGAGACGCCGAGGCGTCGAGCAATGGCGAGGCCGTAGGATCGTCCGGGGACGCCCTTGAGGAACCGGTAGGTCGGCGTCAGTGTCGCGGCGTCGAACTGGAGCGAGGCGTTCACCACGCCCGGGGTGTGGCTCGCCACGTCCTTGAGCGAGCCGAGATGCGTGGTCGCCAGCGTGAGCGCCCGGCGCGTCGTGAGCGATACGAGCGTGGCCGCGGCGAGCGCCGCCCCTTCGGCCGGATCCGTGCCGCTCCCCACCTCGTCGAGCAGGACGAGGGTGGCCTCGTCAGCCTCGTCGAGCACCTGCCGCAGCATGCGCACGTGCGCGCTGAACGTGGACAGGCTGGCCGCGATGCTCTGTCGGTCACCGATGTCGGCGTAGAAGCGCCGAAAGACGGGCAGCCGGGAGCCGGGCCCGACTGGCGGAACGATGCCGCTCTGGGCCAGCGCCGCCGCGAGTCCGACCGCCTTGAGCAGCACGGTCTTGCCGCCGGTGTTGGGCCCGCTGATGAGAAGCGTTCGCTCCTCGGCCGGGAGCGCGAGGTCGAAGGGGACCACGTCGGCCGAGCCGGCGAGCAGCAGCGGATGACGTCCGTTCACGACGACCAGGTCGGCCGGGGCCTCCGCCACGAGCGGGACCTCCCCTTCTACGGCGACGGCGTATCGCGCGCGCGCGACGAGATCGTCCACCGCGACGCACATCTCCACCGCGTCGCGTAGCGCGGGCAGCTCGGGTCGCAGGAGATCGGTCAGCTCGCGCAGCACGCGAAGCACCTCGCGCTCTTCCTCGACCTCGGCCTCGCGCAGCGCGTTGCCCAGCTCGATCGCCTCGGCCGGCTCGATGAAGAGGGTGCCGGCGCTGCCGCTCTCGTCGTGGATGATGCCGCCGGGACGGTGACGGGAGTCCCGGCGGACGGGTATCACGTACCGGCCGCCCCGCACCGTCACGCTGGCGTCCACTGGCGCGGTGTTGGCCTCGAGCCCGCGCAGCATGGTCTCGAGCTTCCGCAGCAGGCGCTGGCGCGCGGCGTGGACCTCGCGGCGCGCCGACGCGAGGCGCGGGCTCGCTGTGTCGAGCACGCTGCCGTCGGCATCCACGCTCTGCTCCAGTCGTCGCTCCAGCTTCGACTCCGGCAGCGGACGAGCGAGCCCGCCGGCCAGCGGCGCCGTCTCGGCGACGCGGCGGAGATCGGCCTGCACCAATCGGGCGGCCACCAGCACGCGCTGCAGCCGGGCGAGGTCGACGGCCTCGAGGACGCTGCCCTCGATTCGAAGGCGGCCGAGCGCGGAAGTGACGTCCGGGACCGGCTCCGCCAGCAGGCCGTCGCCCCGCCGGAAGAGGGCGGCCACCTCGCCCACACGCGCGAGCTCGTCGGCGATCCAGTCCGGATCGTCCGTCGGCCGGCGGGCGCGGACGCGCGCCGCGCCGAGCGGGCCGACGGCGCGCGCCGCCACGAGGCTCATCACCTCGGCGAACTCGATGGTCTCGAGCGCGTCCGCACACTGATCGGGGGGTAAAGGCGACGGGGTGCCGCCCTGCAAGTGGGCCGGCACCCCGTGGGGAAGTACCATCGACGTCTCCGACATCAGCTCGCCTGCAGCTCCTCGCGTACGATCCGGTTGACGTCCCTGCCGTCGGCGCGGCCCTTGAACTGGGGCAACACCTGCCCCATCACCCTGCCGACGTCCTTCGCGCCGCCGGCGATCGCTGCACGCACGGCCGTCCGGATCTCCTCCGGATCCACGGCCGGCGGCAGGAATTCCTCGAGCACGCCGATCTGAAACCGCTCCGTGTCGGCCAATTCGGGGCGCTTCGCGGCGGTGTACTGCTCGACCGATTCGCGACGGGTCTTGATGCCTTTGCGCAGCACCTCGATGACGTCGTCATCGGTGACCGCGCGCTTGAGCTCGATCTCGCGATTCTTGAGGTTCGCCAGGATGGTTCCCAGCACCAACGTGCGTTGCTTGTCCTGGGCCTTGCGGGCGGCGGTCAACGCCGCCCGCAAGGCTTCGGCGACCTTAGCCTCGGGGGACACGCGGGCCACGGCGGTTCTTGCGGACCGCGGCGTTCATCTTCCGCTTCCGCTTCTCGCTCGGCTTCTCGAAATGGCGATGCTTGCGGAGATCGGAGAGGATCCCAGCCTTCTCGCACTTCTTCTTGAACCGCTTGAGCGCCCGCTCGAAGCTCTCGTCATCGTGGATGATGACTTCTGGCATTCTTCGTATCACCCCTCTCGCGCCTGTCGGCGTAAAGTGCACAGAATAGGCAATTTAGCCGATCACGAGCGGCCGATCAAGGCCGCCGTCAGCCGGGTGGCCACGTGAGTTTCCGCCCGCCCAGCACGTGGAAGTGGAGGTGGTCGACGCTTTGGCCGGCATCGGGGCCGGTATTGGTCACGATGCGATAGCCCTTGGCGTCCAATCCAAGCTCCGCCGCCACCTCGGCCGAGAAGGCGAGCAGACGACCGAGCAGCGCCTCACCGTCAGGGCCGGTGGCACTTCTCACAGCCGCCACGTGCTTCGTGGGAATCACCAGGACGTGGACCGGCGCCTTGGGATCGATGTCGTGAAACGCGACCGCGTCGGCGGTGCGCTTGGCCACCTTCGCGGGGATCTCCCCGGCCACGATTCGGCAGAACAGGCAATCAGCCATGCAGCCCCCGGAGTCTCGCGCTGGTCACGACGGCGGCAGCCGCGAGCGCGGCCGTCTCGAAGCGCAGGGTGTGCGGAGCCAGGGCCAGCGGTCGGTAGCCCGCGGACAGGAGCGTCGCGCGCTCGGGCTCGGTCAGACCGCCCTCAGGCCCGATGACGACGGTGACGGGCGACGCGTCCAGTGAACCCGGCGGGGCCGCGCCGGAGGCATCGGCCAGCCAGTGAACGCCGGGCTCGGTACGCGCGATGAGCTCGCCGAGCGGCTGGGGCGCCTCGACCTCGAGAGCCCACGCCGCGCCGCACTGCTTGATCGCTTCCAGAGCCTGCCGGCGCAGCTTGGGCAAGTGCGAGTCGCGCACCCGCGTCGCCACGCCGCTGGTGCGGTCGGTCTCGAGCGGCACCACGGACGTGGCGCCGAGCTCGACGGCCTTCTCGACCAGCCACGCGAAGCGGTCGCGATCTCCGGCGCCGATGGCGAGCGTCAACTCGGCGGGCCTGGGCCTCCGCTCGACCGCCTCGACGTCCACCATCCATTCGCGCCCCTCGGCGGCGAGCCGACCGGTGCCGACGAGCCCCGCGCCATCCCGCAAAGCCACCCGCTCGCCTGCCGCAGCGCGCCGGACGCGGAGGTGATGGCCCTCCGCCTCGTCCACGGGCGCTCGCCGACCCGCGGCGGCGCCGGCCGGCACGAGCAGGGTGATCACCGCCGCTCGGCCGCGACGGCCCACCAGCCGCCGTCTTGCACCTCGTCGCGCGCGACCAATCCCGCCGCGGCGAGCGCGGGCCGGAAGAGATCGGACTCGGCGAGCTCCATGCCGGAGAAGATCGCCGTCCCACCGGCCCGGACGGCGGACACGATCGCGGGGAGCAGTGCCGTATTGACCGTGCGAAGGATGTTCGAAAGGAGCAAGTCGGCGGGGCCGAGGAGCGGGGCGAGGTCGCCCGCGTCGCCGTCGAGGAACTCCACGGCCTGGCCGACGCCGTTTCGCTGTGCGTTCCGCCGGGCGACGGGATTCGCCTCGGGGTCATTCTCGATTCCGACGGCCCGGGCGGCTCCGAGCTTGACCGCGGCGATCGCGAGGATCCCGCTCCCGCTCCCGAGATCCAGCACCTGATCGCCAGGGTGGACCGAACGCTCGAGCAGCGTCAGTGCCGCGCGAGTCGAGCCATGCTCTCCGCTCCCGAACGCGGTTTCGGGGTCGAGGACCACGACGGGCCCATCGACCTCCGCGCTCGGTGTGACCCAGGAGGGGATGACGGTGAGCCGACCGAGCCGCCGCGCGCCGAGCCCCTCGCGCCAGCGCGTGGTCCAGTCGACGACGTCGAGCGGCCGCCGGGACGCCTCGACCGGCCCTCCGCTCTCCGCGGCGAGTGCCGCCACCAGATCGTCCGCCCCGCGCTCGTCTTCGGCGAAGGTGACCAGCATCCCGTCGTCTCGCTCCTCGACGGCCTGTCCGGTCCGCGCCACCAACCAGGCCCCCATCCACTCGCGGCGCGACGGATCGGGCCGCACGTCGATCGCCCACCAGGTCATGCGCCGAGCGCTTCCTTGAGCTTGGACCAGAACCCGGGCGACCGCTTGGGCGGCTCGCCCTCGAGCTTCGAGAGCTCCTCGAACAACCGCTCCTGCTCGGCGGTCAGCCGCTCGGGCGTCCACACGTGCACGCGGACGATCAGGTCGCCCTTGGAGCTCTGGCCCAGCACCGGGAGGCCGCGTCCGCGCAGGCGCACGATCGTCTCGGGCTGAGTGCCGGGAGGGACGCGAATCTCCTCCTCACCGTACGGCGTGGGCACCATGACCTTCATGCCGAGCGCCACCTGCGAGAACGAGAGCGGCAGATCGAAGATCAGATCGTCACCCTGCCGCTCGAACCGCTCGTCGTCCTTGATGTCCAGCATGACGAGCAGGTCGCCCGTGGGCCCGTTGCGCGGGCCGGCGGCCCCCTGACCACGCAGCGTGAGATAATTGTTGGCCGACACGCCGGCGGGGATCTCGACGGTCACCGTCCTCTCGGCCCGTGCGCGCCCCTCGCCGCGGCACACCTCGCAAGGGTCCTGAACGACGACGCCGTCGCCGCCGCAGGTGGGGCACGGCGACACGGACACGAACTGACCGAACATGCTGCGCGCTGCGCGGCGCACCTCGCCGCTTCCGTTGCACGTGCCGCATGGCACCGGCCTGGTGCCCGGCTTGGCGCCGGTACCCTCGCAGTTGGAGCAGCGATCTGGCGCCTTGAAGCGGACGGTCTTCTTGACGCCTGCGGCCACGTCGGCGAGCGAGAGCTTGACCGTCACCCGCACATCCTGCCCCCGGCGCGCGTCCGCGCGGGCCCGCCCGCCGCCGAACAACGACTCGAATCCCCCGAGGCCGCCGAAGTCGCGCATGAAGATGTTGAGCGCTTCGGACAAATCCACGTGGTGGAATCCGAACCCGCCGCCGGCTCCGCCGAGACCCGCCTTGCCGTAGCGGTCGTACGCCGCGCGCTTCTGGGGATCGCGGAGGACCTCGTAGGCCTCGGTGATCTCCTTGAACTTGGCCTCCGCCTCGGGCGCGGGATTCCGGTCCGGGTGGAACTCCATGGCGAGCTTGCGATAGGCCTTCTTGATGTCGGCCTCGGTGGCATCGCGCGCGACACCGAGCAGAACGTAGAACTCGCTCACTCCAGCAGGTCCTCCACGAGGCGGCTGGTATGCTCCACCAGCCCGATGATCTTGTCGTACGGCATGCGGGTCGGTCCCATCACGCCGATCACTCCCTTGAGCGCACCGGCCTCATAGGACGCGGTGACCAGCGTGAAGTCGGTCAGGCGCGCGTCGGGATTCTCGGCGCCGATCGTGATCGACACGCCGGTCTGACGGCGCAAGGCGAGCGCCTGCTTGAGCAGGTCGCGCCCCTCGGTCAGCCGGAGCAGCTCGCGCATCCGCGCGTTCGAGGCGAACTCGGGCTGCCCCGCCAGCATCTCCGCGCTTCCGAGCACCACGGCGTTCCGCTCGTCCGAGAGATCGAAGATCTCCTCGGCCTCGGCGATGAAGATGTTGAGCAACTCGCGCCCGCCGTCCATGCCGGAGGCGTCGCGGAGCCGCTCGGGCAGCGTGGCGCGGATCTGCTGGAGCGTGTGCCCGGCGAGCCGCTCGTTCAGCACCCGGGCCACCTCCTGCACGGTCTCCGCGCGGACCCGCCCGGGCACCTCGACGAAGATGGTCCGGACCAGGCCGCTCCGCAGGTTGAACACGAGCAGGAGCCGCTCGGTGCTCATCGGTACCAGCTCCAGCCGCTCGAGCACCAGCTCGTCGAGCGCGGGAGCGACGGCCATGCCGAGCTCGTGGGTCAGGACACCCAGGACCTGGGCCGCCCGCCGCAGGATCTCCTCCACCGCGTTGCGCGAGCCGAGGAGCTCGGTCTGCAGCGTCTGGCGGGCCTCCCGGCTCGGAGGCGCGAGTCGCATGATCTCGTTCACGTAGACCCGGTACGCCCGATCGGTCGGGATCCGACCGGCGGAAGTATGGGGGTGAAACAGATAGCCCTTGTCCTCGAGCTCGCTCATCGTGTGCCGGATCGTGGCCGGGGACACTCCCAGCCCGAACCGGCGCGCAATCGTTTGGCTCCCGGCGGGCTCGGCGGTTTCGATGTAGGTCTTCACGACCGCCTCGAGAACCTTGAGCTCCCGGTCACTCAGCTGGTCTGGAATGGGCATGACTACGGAAATCTATTCGGGTTGACCGCCGTCCGCCCCTGATCTACCGTGGCGATAGCCCCATTTCGGGCCAACGGACACCAGCCGCCGCGACGCGCCAGGAGGACGCATGGCCAGCCGAACCGCACACCGCTCCCACGCCATGGAGCAGTGCATCGACAACTGTACCAACTGTCACCGGATCTGCCTCGAGACGGCGGCGCGCCACTTTCGGAGAGAGCGTTCCCCCCGGATCGACGAGGGCATGGTCCGGCTGCTGCTCGACTGCGCGGAAATCTGCCGCACCAGCTCCGACTTCATGATCCGTGGCTCGGAGCTGCACCCGCACGTCTGCCGTGCCTGCGCGGCCGTCTGCGCGCGTTGTGCCGACGAGTGCGATCGGTTCAGCGAGGACCCCTACATGGCGGCATGTTCGGAGATCTGCCGGCGCTGTGCGCTCTCCTGCGCGGAGATGGCCGGCGCTACCCATTAGGCCGCTACGCACTCGCCGACGCCACCAACGCATCCAGTCGAAGCCAGCCTTCGGGCGTGAGCCGGAGCCGTCCGTCCGGGTTCGTTCGAGCCCATGAGGCCACCGTCCAGGCCGCGATAACCTCGGGGGAGAACCGCTCGGCCGGGATGCCCCGGTCGGTCCGGAGACCCAGGTAGACCTCCTCCAGGGCCACGGCCTCGTCGCTCAATTCCTCCTCTCCCGCCACGACCGAGCGGCCTTCCGAGATCGCGCGGTCGTAGGCGGACCAGTCCCGCACATTCCATCGACGGCTCCGGCCGAGGCCGCTGTGGGCGGACGGGCCGAGGCCGATGAACGGGGCGCGACGCCAGTACGCCCCGTTGTGTCGCGCGCGGCGTCCGGGACGGGCGGCGTTGGATACCTCGTAGTGCTCGTAGCCATGGCCAACGAGCGCCTGGTGCGCCGCGAGGAACTCGGTGGCATAGCGCTCCTCGTCGACGGGTGCCACCTCGCCCCGTTCCGCCCATCGGGCCAACGGGGTGTGATCCTCGACGGTGAGGCCATAGAGCGAGAGGTGATCGGGCGCCAAGGCGATGGCGGCCGCGAGGTCGTGATTCCAGTCGCGGCCCAGGGCGGCGGGCAGCCCGAAGATCAGGTCGAGCGACAGGTCGGCGATGCCCGCCGAACGCACCGCCTCCACGGCGGGGGCCACCTGTTCGACCGTGTGAGTCCGATGCATCCATCGCAGGACGGAGGCATCGAACGACTGCACCCCGAGCGATACCCGGTTCACTCCAGCGGCGCGCCAGGCGGCGGCGGCGGCGGGCGTGACGTCATCGGGATTGGCCTCGAGGGTGACCTCGGCGCCGGCGGCGATGGAGCGCTCGCGCGCGAAACCGCCCATCAGACCGGCGATGGCGCCGGGCTCGAGGTGCGAGGGAGTCCCGCCGCCGAAGTACACGGTGTCCAGGCGCGGAGACCCGTCCCAGGCTGGATGGGACTGCCACGCCCGCCATTCCTGCAGCACCACGTCCACATACCGCCGCGAGGGCACCTGGCGGCGGACCGCGATCGCGAAATCGCAGTAGCTGCACCGCCGGGCGCAGAACGGGACGTGGATGTAGAGGTGCACGGGTGAAATATGCACGTGACGAAGGCGGGCTGGCTGCCGACGCTGCCCTGTTTCGCGGCTCGCCGCCGCTGACGGTTCGCACGCCGGGAACCGCTACACCCGGCGAAACAATCGGCCAGGCGCCTGCTCCACCACGCCGTGCAGCTCCAGCCGGCACAGCGCTGCCAGCAGCTCACCGACCGGTCGCCCGCCGCGCTCGACGAGAGCGTCGAGGTGCATGGCCTCGGCACCCAGCAGCTCGGCGACTTCGCGCTCGGTGTTGCTGAGCGTGTCCGGCAGCCGCGTCGGCCCTGTGGCCACACAGGCCGGCTCCTCCGCGAACGGGGCCTCGGGATAGAGCTGGCCAAGGTCGGCCAGCTCGAGATAGGGCGTGGCGCCGTCCCGGAGCAGGCGATTGCAGCCGGTCGAGAGGGGGCTCGTGATCGGACCGGGAACGGCCATCACGTCCCTGCCCTGATCCAGGGCAGTACCCGCGGTGATCAGGGCGCCCGAGCCGACCGCCGCTTCGATCACGAGCGTGGCCCGTGCGAGGCCGCTGATCAGCCGGTTCCGGCGTGGGAAACTGCCGGCGTGCGGGCGCTCGCCGGGCGGGAACTCGCTGATCAGGAGTCCCTCCGCCAAGACCCGTTCGTAGAGCGCGCGGTTGGCGGCCGGGTAGATGACGCCGAGCCCGTTGCCCAGGACGCCGATTGTCGTACCCCCCGCGTCCAGTGCCGCGGCGTGCGCGACGGCATCGAGACCGCGAGCCATGCCGCTCACGACGACGAGCCCGGCGCGCGCGGCATGCGCGGCGACCGATCGCGCGACCGTGGCACCATAGGCGGAGTGGTCACGGCTGCCGACGATGGCGAGGGCCGGCCGGTCCAGCAGGTCGAGCCGCCCTCGCGCGAAGATCACGGGCGGTGGGTCGGGGATGGTGCGGAGCACGGCGGGAAAGTCGCCGTCATCGGGCAGGAGGATGCGCGCCCCGACGGCCTCCGCTGCTTCCACGAGCTGTCGCCCGATGGCGAGCGGAGTTTCCTTGATGGCGGTCGCGCACGCGCGACCGATTCCCTCCACGGTGCATAAAAACGCGAACGGCGCCGAGTGGGCGCCGAGCGGAGTGTGACATGCGTCGAGAAGCGTCTGAAGGCGCGCCGGTCCCAGACCGGGGACCTGGGTCAGCGCCAGGTAGGCGAGGCGTTGGCTATCCATCTACTCGTCGTCCATGAACTCCCAGTAGCCGGGTTGATCCACGGTGGCCTCGACCGCGCTGCCGCCCGCTGCCTTGGCCTCCTCCACGAACTTCCACAGAAATTCCTTGAGATCCTCGAGCCCCGTACCCGCGGCGCTCGAAATCGCCATGATCCCCGCTGCCTCCGGCGCCTCGAGAGCGGGGAGCGGATCTCCCGGGGGCGACAGATCCCGCTTGGTGAGCAGCAGAACGTGCGGCGTCTCGGCCAGGGCTTCGCTGTACAGCCGCACCTCGTCGCGGAGCCGATGGTACGCCTGCCCGGGGTCGGGGCTGTCGAGGGGCACGAGATAGGCGAGGACCCGGGTGCGCTCCACGTGCTGCAGAAACTTGAGACCGAGCCCCTTGCCGGCGTGCGCGCCCTCGATGATCCCTGGAATGTCGGCTATGACGAACGTCCGGTGGTCCGAGAGCGGCACGACGCCCAGGTTCGGCTCGAGCGTGGTGAAGGGATAGTCCGCGATCTTGGGCCGTGCAGCCGACACGACGGACAGCAGCGTGCTCTTCCCCGCGTTCGGCTCGCCGAGGAGGCCCACATCGGCGATGAGCTTCAGCACCAGCTCGATTTGACGTTGCTGCCCTTCCTCGCCCGGCTCCCACTCGCGCGGTGCCTGGTGCGTCGATGTGGCGAACCGTGCGTTGCCGCGGCCTCCCCGTCCACCCCGCGCCACGAGCATGGTATCGCCCTCGCGCAGCACCTCGCCCAGGCGTTCGCCGGTGTCGGCGTCGCGCACCACGGTGCCCGGCGGAACGGGCAGGTAGAGGTCTTCAGCGGAGGCGCCGGTTTGTGTCTTCCCCTTGCCGTGCTCCCCGCGGCCGGCCTTCCACGAGATGCGGTAGCGGTAGTCGAGCAGGGTGGCCAAGTTCGCGTCCCCGCGGACATAGACGCTGCCGCCGCGTCCGCCGTCCCCACCGTCGGGGCCGCCCTTGGGCTTGTACTTGAACCGGGCGAACGAGCTTGCGCCCGATCCGCCCGTCCCCGCCTCCACCCGCACCACCGCGCGATCGATGAACATCAGTTCCCCGGCGCCCAACCCTCGCGCACCGTACGCCACAGCTCCTTGACCTTCTTCCACTGATCGAACGAGAGGAGCGGGTTGACGATGGAGAGCACGCCCTCGATCTGGCCGAACGACGCGCCCGCGTTCAGTGCGCCGCGGAGATGCGAATGGAGCTGTTTGGGCGCCTCGAGCACCGCAGTCTGCGCCACCGTGCAGAGCTCGCGCCGCATCAGGTCGAGGCCGGGCCGTCCGAGGGTTCGGCCGTAGCCTTCCGCGATCATCCAGGCGTCGATGGCGGGGTGCAGGGCGCGAACGCTGTCCCGCAGCTTCCGGTAGTTCTCCCCGTAGATGGTGGTGCACACCGCTTCGCCACGGCGAGCCCATTCCTCGAGATGGCCATAGTCCTGCCCCTCATCCGACTGTGGCGCCGGCACGCCGCTGAATTTCCGCCAGACGCCGAAGGCGATGAGGGCCCGCGGATATCCCACCATGAGCACCGACTGGAGCAGCAGCTCCTCGACCCACTGGGCCGGGACCTGCGACGAGCGGAGCGGCCCCACGCGCTCTCGCAGCTCGGGCTCGTAGCCCTGCGCGATGGCGGCCGCGAAGCGCACGAGATCGCGCGTTTGCGGGTCGAGATTGTCCTGTTTCGCCATCCATCCTACCTCGGTTGAGGTGAGGTCCAGCATCGAATCCTTGCCCGGCTCAACCATGAAAACGCAGACCGCCGGTCGCGCGAAGCGTGCCGACCCGGGCGTTACGGGTGTCGACGATCGGGCGCTCCGCATGATGGGCCACGGGCCCGAGATCGTACCGGTCCCCTGCTCCCGCGCGCTCGACCAGCGCCGCGAGCACGGCCAGCAGCGCGGGCGGGGATGCCGTGCTGTCACCGTCGGCTACCTTGAGCGCCACGCCCAAGCCGAGCTCCGGCACCGCGGCGCAATAGATGCCCGCCGCGCCTACCTTCGCCAGCACGAGGTGCGGCAGCGCGGCCATCAACTCGGTGCACAACCGTCCCGTGCCCGCGACCAGCTCCGGATGCGCCGCCATCGCCGAACGAAGGCGTGCGGGCGCGGGCGCCTCGTCCACCCCGAACCGGGCCCACGCCAGGGCCATCGCGGTGAGCGGCAGCGCGAACGTCACCGCCGTGCAGCCTTCGGTCGCGGTCGGTATCGCCTCCGCACGAACACCGGTCCAGCGGGCCACCTCCTGCAGAATCCGATGCTGCAGCGGATGTCCCGCGCGCTCATAACCGGCCGAAGGCCAGCCGTGGTGACGCACCAGCGCCAGCATCCCCGCGTGCTTGCCCGAGCAGTTGTTCCAGAGCGGTGTCAGAGTGATGCCTTCGCGCACGAGTCGTTCGGCCTCGGCATCGGAGGCGGGCGGATGAGGCCCGCAGGCCAGCATGTCCTCGGTCGCGCCGATCCGCCGGAGCAGACCGGCCGCCACGGCCAGGTGGCGCGCCTCGCCCGAGTGGGAGGCGCAGGCCAATGCCAGCTCCTGCGGCGTGATCGACAGCGCGTCGGCTGCGCCGTCGGCGATCAGCGGCATGGCCTGGAACGGCTTGGCAGCCGAGCGCCAATAGGCGACTCGCGAGGGATCGCCTGAGGCCGCCACGAGCCGGCCGTCGGCGTTCATGACGGCCACCGACACCCGGTGGACGGATTCGACGAGATTCCCGCGGGTGGCCTCGATTCGAAGGTCGGGCATGGGCGGAAGATAGTCATGGGTCGTACGTCGTACATCACGGATTACACGCCTCGCGGTCCACGCCTTACGACTTCCGACCGCTCTCCGTACCTTACGATGCCGATGCTCCCTGCCCTCCGCGTTCTCACAGCCGCCGTCCTGCTTGCCGGCGCGCTCGCGCCCCCGTCCGCCCGGGCCCAGGCGTCTCCATACCTGCCGCTCGACGATCCCCGGCTTCCGCTGCTCGAACACCTGATCGCGCGCGGCGACATCGACGACCCCTCGCCCATGGTACGGCCCATCCGCCGCGCCGACGCGCTCCGCGTGCTGGTGCAGGCGGACACGACCGGTGCGCCGAAATTGGTGCCGGCGCTCCGCGCCGCGTTCACCGAAGTGCCCGGGGGCCAGACCTGGCGTGTGGCGGGGCGCGCCGGCGCCCAGGCCTACAGCCACATCCGGCGCGACGTGCTCCATCCGCTCGGGCCGGACGGGGTGCGCCCATACGCGGAGTTCACCGGGGAGGCCGTGTTCGGCCCGTTTGCGCTCGTGACTCGTCCGGCGGCCGAGCCGCGACTCCCGGACGATCCCGAATGGCCGGGACGCGAGGATCTCAAGCTCGCGTGGCGATTTCCGGAGGCCTATCTCAGCGCCCAGTTCAAGTACGGCAGCCTGTTCTACGGCCAGATGGACCGCAACTGGGGCCCGGTGGGCGTGCCAGGCATCGGCGTGAGCAACTACGGGTATCCCGAGACGGAGGTCGGGTTTCTTGCGGGAACCCGCACGCTGCAGTTAGAGGCTCTGGCGCGCTCGCTGTTCGACGAGCAGGACTCGCTCGGCGCGACGGTCCATCGCTACTTCTTCGCCCACCGGCTGGGCGTCCGGTTGAGCGACCGTCTCCGGCTCGGCCTGTGGGAGACGACGGTACTCTCCGGGGTGGACCGCGAGTTCGACGGCCGCTACCGCAATCCCCTGACGCTGCTCCTCCTCGCGAACCAGTACGGCCTCGGCGCGGATGGCAACGTGTTGCTCGGCCTCGACGCGCACTGGCGTGTGCGAGGCCACACCACCCTCCAGGTGCAGCTCGGCCTGGACGACCTGCAGTACGAGAATACGTCCGGGGATACCCGGTACCCCGATCGGTGGGCGTTGACGGTGGCCGGGTTCGGCCCGCTCGGTCGCTCGCTCGGCTGGCGCGCCTACTACACCCAGGCGTCGAGCCTGGCCTTTCGCACGCTCAATCCATTCGAGAGCTTCACGGACAAGGGCGTGGGACTGGGCCGCAACTTCGACGACATGGACCAGCTCACGCTACAGGTGAGTGTGCCGGGCGGCGCCCACTGGCTGCTCACGCCCGAGCTCACCCTGCTGCGTCAGGGTGAGGGCGAGATCAACGATCCGTTCCCCACCTCACCGGAAGAGGCGGGACAGATTCCACAGCTCTTCATCGGCGTGGTGGAGCGCACCTGGCGAGCGGCACTCGACCTGCGCGGCGCGCAGGGCCCGCTGCAGGTCGCGCTCAACGCGGGCTTCCATCATGTCCTGAACGCGGACCATGAGGAGGGCCGCACCGTGAATCGCTTCGAGGGACGGTTGCAGGCCACGATCGGCCTGAGCCGTCAGGGGGTCCTGCGATGAAACCACCTCCGGCCCCGCTCACGCGCGACCGCTTGCTGCATCTGATCCAGCGAATGAAGGAGAGTCGAGTCGTGGTCGTGGGGGACATCATGCTCGACCGCTACCTGGTCGGCGACACCGAGCGGCTGAGCCCCGAGGCGCCGGTTCCTGTCGTCACGGTGCGCGAGCGCCACGCGCGGCTGGGTGGGGCGGCGAACGTGGCGATGAACGTCTCCGCGCTCGGCGCACACTCGCTCCTGGTCGGTGTGGTCGGGGACGATACGGACGGCGCCACCATCCGCCAGGAGCTCGCGGTCGCGAGGCTCGACGACCGGTTCGTGGTCTCCGTCGCCGGCCGGCCGACCACCTCCAAGACGCGCATCATCGCCCGCTCGCAGCAGATCGTTCGGATCGACGACGAGGTCGAGACGCTGCTCGACGGTAGCGACCTCGATCGGCTGGTCCGTGTCGCCCGGGATGCCCTGGCCGATGCCGACGCGCTGCTGCTCGAGGACTACAACAAGGGCGCGCTTCCCCCGAAGCTCATCGGGGCGACCATGGAGATCGCGCGGCGCCGCGGAATTCCCATCGTCGTGGACCCGAAGTACCGCCAGTTCTTCGAGTACGCCGGGGCCACGGTGTTCAAGCCCAACCGTCGCGAGCTCGAGTCGGCCCTGGGCGCGGCGGTGGACCTTCAGAACGGCAACGCGCTGCCCGACGTCCTCGCCCGGCTCAAGGTCGACAACCTGCTCGTCACGCTCGGGGCCGAGGGCATGGTGCTGGTCATGAAGGACGGGAGCACGATCCACATCCCGAGCATCGCCCGCGACATCTTCGACGTCTCCGGCGCCGGCGATACGGTCACGGCCTGGATCGGCTCGGCGTTGGCCGGCGGGGCCTCGGTCCGGGAGGCGGCCCAACTCGCGAACTACGCGGCGGGCGTGGAGGTGGGCAAGGCCGGCGTGGCGACGGTGTCCCCCGAGGAGGTGCTCGCGGTCCACGAGGAGCAGTTCGACCAGATCGGCCGGTTGCGCCGCGGCGGTTTGATCTAGGGATCCGGCCCCGCGCTCGGGCCCAAACACCACGGGGGCACTCCGTACCGGAGGGCCCCCGTTGCCGTCATCGGGCAGGCGGGTCAGCTCACACCGCGAAGCCGGTCCCGAATGCGAGCCACACCCGCCAGGTCTCTCGAGCCGCCTCCACGTAGCATCGCAGCAGGCGCGCCGCCTCGACGTGGTCGTTGGCCAGCTCGATGACGCCGGCATCGGTCATCCGCTGGCGCAGGTGCTCGGCGCACTCCGTTCTTGCCACGTCGGCCAGGCGTTCCTTTCCCCAGGAGTTCCGCGCACCGACGCCGAACTGGGTGAGGAAGCCCAACAGGTCCCGCCGCGTCCACGTGCCGAGCCACGCCGCGATGTCGGTTGACGGCACGGTGATTCCGGTCCCGAGGATGAGGCGAGACGATTCGGTGACGTCGAGGCCGCGCTTCCGGGTCTCGTAGCGGCTCAGGCTGGCGAGCGTCTTGGGCACGTGGGGATGGGCGCCCAGATGGCGGATCGAGTCCACCGCGTGCGCGCGGGCGCCGAGCGGCAGCGTCAGCAGCGCGTCCAGGAGGCGACGGAGCTCCGGCTGGCAGGGCGGCGAGAGCGGTGGAAGGCCGTCCGGCTCGAGCATCGGCCAGGCCGCCCAGTAGCTCATCTCCTGGCCCATCTCCCGGACGAACTGGTTGCGGGCGTCCACGAGGCCGGTCGGATCGGTGAGCTCCAGGGGATGCGGCGCCATGACGGCCGCCATGAAATCCGCCGCCTCGCCGGTCATGATGAAGCCGGAGAAGCCCTCGTGCACCGCGAGCAGCACGAGCGCCACGCGGAGATCCAGATAGGCCGAGGGCGCCCCGCCGACGAGGTGTCGTTCGAGTGGGGCGAACAGGATGCGATGAGCAAGAAATCGGTAGTGACTGCGGAGACCTTCGGGGGGCTCGCCTAGGCCGGGGTTGGCCTCGCGCAGGCGCCAGAGGTATTCACCCACCGCCTCCTCGTCTCGCCGGCGGATCCGCTCGGCGAGCCACGGCGAGAAGTCGGCGCAGGGCACGCAACTCGAGGGCGCGTGCGTGCGCGAGAGGCACGGGTAGTCGGGATGCCCCAGACCGGCGGCGAACGAGAGAAGATCGGCGGCCGGTGAAGGTGACAAGGTGCTCGGCATATCCCCCTGACTACGTGTGCGAATGACCCCCGTGCGAGGCGGGGGCGACGAGGAATGTTTAGCCGATTTAGCCAACAGGCAAGGGCTAATCGGCGCGGATTGTCACGAGACCCGCGAGGGGGGCAACTCGGGGAATGGGCGATGAGGGACTGAATCCCCGACCTCGCGCATGTGAGGCGGGAACCAGCCGCCCCCCATCGTCCATGGGGGCAAATTGTAGCGGGATTGGGTGGATCGGCGCTAGGGGCGTTGAGGGCCGCCGACTGCCACCGGGACCGGGATTGTGACCGTCGGACTGGACCGCGATCACCTGGCTGACTGCACCGTAGACTTGACGGCATCGCACCCAAAGCGCTGCCCCGCCGACCGGAAATCAGCGCCGCGTCATTCTCTGGCGGATCTGCCTTAAGGTGTTCATGAACTCGCCGTACTTCATCGCTCGCGACCTGACGCACCAGCGGCGCGACCGCCCCGGTCAGCTCCTCCGCACCGAACGGCGTGTGCAGGAGAGGTATTCAGGGATGGATTGGAAGGACACTACGCGAGCCGGCGGTCGCTGGCGGCGGCCTGCTGGTCGGAGTTGAGCGGCAGCGAGACGACGAACGTGGCCCCGCGTTCCGGGTTGTTGGCCGCCGATATGTGACCGCCGTGGGCGATCACGATCGAGCGACAGATGGCGAGCCCGAGCCCCAGCCCGTCGTGCTTCGTCGTCACGAACGGCTCGAAGAGCCTCGCCAATACGTCCGGGGCGATTCCGCTGCCCCGATCACGGACCTCGATGCGCGCGTCCCCATGCGTCGCGGTGGAGACGACCAGCAGCCGCTCACCAGGGCGCGTGTTGCTCATCGCATCGCCCGCGTTCATCACGAGGTTCAAGAGCACCTGCTGCAACTGCACACGGTCCCCGAGGGCCAGCGGTGCGGGCTCGCACAAGTGCGTGCTGACGACCACGCCCCGATGCCGCAGGTCGGTCCGCACCAATGCGAGGACCTCGCTGACGACCGCGTTCACCGACAGCACCTGCGGTTTGGCTCCATCCTTCTTGACGAGGCCGCGCACACGGTCGATGACCTGACCTGCGCGCCGGTTGTCCGCCACAACATCGTCGAGAATCGCGCGCAGCTCGGCCGACGGGGCCCCGTTGGCCTTCAGCAGACGCTGACCGGCGGTCGCGTTCGCCAGGCTCGCGGTGAGCGGCTGCATCAGCTCATGCGCCAGCGTGGCCGATAGCTCGCCCACCAGCGCGATGCGACCCAGGTGGGCCAGCTCGCGGCGCTGCTCCACCGCACACGCCTCGCTCTCCTCTAGCGCGGCCTGGGTCCGACGTCGCCCGCGGCGCTCGGCCAACAGCCAGAGGATCAACGCCAATTGCAGCAGGAGCACGCCGAGGGTCGCTAAGATGGTCGTGCGGTAGCGCTCCCAGAGCGACGGCGTGCGGAAGAGCACCTCGGTGTCCGGCGGAAGGCGGCTCTCGGACAAGCCCCAGCGCTCCAGCGCCCGCCAATCGACGACCACGGGGGTGGCGGCCACCTCCGCGGGGGGCATCGGCTCACCCGGCGCTCGCCGAAGGACACGCACGAGGAGGTGACCCGTGCGCGTGCCGTCGTCCGCGAAATCCATCACGCCACCACCGACGACCCCGTCACCGACCCAATTGCGCGCGATTCCGTACGCGGGCGCTGTCGCCACGCGTGTGAGGCTCGGGATGAGATCCCCGACATTGATCTTCCGTCCGCGCTGGTCCCGGGAGAAGGACGAGAAGATCACGAACGTTCGAGGCGGGATGTGACGGAGACTGTCGATGAGCGATTCGTAGGTCCAATCCTGCAGCAACTCCAGCGCCATCCCATTCAGGAGGGGCGTGATCTCGCGCCGCGCCACGGACAGCAGGAGGGAGTCCATCGCCGAGGCTCCGCCTACCACGACGACGCGCTGCGCGTCCGGCTGCAGCGCCCGCGCCAGCACGTAGGTCGAGACGAAGGGCAACGGCTGCCGCCGGCCGGTCACATTCGCCGGGAGGGCGGAGAAATCAACGATCGGCTCGAAGGCCTGCCCGTACACGACCGGTACGCCCGGAAAGAGGCGACTCAGCCGCTCGGTGGCGAATCGCAGCGCCGGCGTGCCTTCGGCCACGATGGCGTCGGGTTTGAACCCCTGATACTTGGCGGCGAAGTAGCGGGCGAACTCTGGCGAGCGGTCGCGGTCCGGGAAGCGGTTGGCGTCCAGGTACTCGTCGTAGATCTCGACGCGGTTCGGAAACTGCTCATTCACCACCAGCTTCAACTGCTGCGCGAACGCGATGACCCCGGGGGCATTGGGGTCATACGCGTAGAGCATCAGGATCTTCTTCGTCTCCTGCACCGACTGCGCGTGAAGGGGCGCAGTGGCCATCCACATCATGACGGCCACGAGGGCCGTACCGCGCTCGATCAAACGCATCGACATCGTCCCAGCCGTTCATGGGCCACGCGGGTCCGCGACCACGCACGCCCGCAGCCGCTCATGTTATGCGCTGTCTTGTCCCAGGTGAGCCAGACGCATCGCCATGCCACCCACACAGAGCCCACGCTCGAGCACGTCGCGGTCACGAGAGCGTCCGCGAAGGCGGAGCCCGCCCAATTTGTCGAGTCACAGTCGGGCCTTTGGAGAGACCGCTCCAAATGTGTCGTGGGCGTGATAGAACCGCCAGCACCGACAGATCCTTACCGAAGCTTCCGTTACCGCCATTGCGACCACGAGGTTGCGTGGTCTGGAAAACACTTCACCCCGCGCGGCTAAGTGTCGGCGGGGTGAGAAATTGAAATGGGCGATGAGGGACTTGAACCCCCGACCTCGCGCATGTGAGGCGCGCGCTCTAACCAGCTGAGCTAATCGCCCGGCAACTCGGGAGCGGGAGTTTACACCGCCCCGCGCGTGCAGGCAACCCGATCGGCCGTCGCTGCGCGGCCTCCGCGCCGCGGCATCAGGGCGCCGATCCGACGACCGCCGGCGGGGGTGGCGGAGGCGCCTCCACGGTGATTGTCGCCGTCCCGAGCTCGACGCCTTCTGAGGTCGCCGAGATCGTCTTGTCCTCGGCCACGGTCGAGCTGAAGGTGAACGTCGCGACCCCATCGGCGCCGGTCGTGACCGGAGCGGAGAGGGTGTTGCCGGTTCCGGTCGCCGTCACCGTGACCGATCGTCCCGCGAGGGGAGTCCCCGCCGCGTCCCGCACCGTGGCGGTGAGCGTGCTCGCGGCCCCGACCGCGATCGTCGTCGGGTCGGCGGTGAGCGTGGACTGGTCCGCGTCAGGCGGCGCTGGCGGGGGCGCCTGGACGTCGATCGCTCCCGAAGTGACGCTCGTGAACCCCGTGGCGGTGAAGACCAGCGTGCGCGACCCGGGGTCGCCGGTGATCGCGAGATCGGTGAACGTGGCGCGTCCCTGCGCGTCGGTGTTCACGGTGGTCGCACCGGAGAGCGTGCCGCCGCCCGTGGCGATCGCGACCGACACCGCCACGTTGGGCGTGGGAAGATTGGCGCCGGCGCCGGTACGCAGCTGGACCGCAGGTTGTGGATTGAGCGCGGCTCCGGAGATGGCCGACGTGGCGGGAGCCACGGCGAGCACCAGCACGGGTTGCGGCGCCGCGTCGACCGCGTGACCCTCGGTGTCGGTGCTGGCCGCGAATCCCTCCGTCGCGTCGTACGTCGCCGTGAGCGTGCGGTTCCCGGCAGTTGTCAGCCGGATAATGCACTGCCCTTGCCCGTTCGTGAGCGCGCCCTTGCAGTTGTCCCCGCCGTCCGTCACCGTCACACTGCCGGTCGGCGTCCCCGCCGTGGAGGAGACCGCGAACAGCACGGTGACCGGGTCGCCCGTGTTCGAGGGATCCGGCGCATCCGAGGTGATGGTCGTGGTCGTGGGTATGGCCGCCAGCGTGATCGGCTGGCTGGTCACCGATTCGAAGCCGCTCGCCGAGAACCGGAGCGTCCGATCGCCGGGAGAGCCGGCGAGGGTGAGCCCGCTGAACGAGGCCCGCCCGTTCGCGTCGGTTTGCGCGCTGTTCGCCCCCGAGAGGGTGCCGCCGCCCGAGGCGATCTCGACGCCGATCGCGACCCCGCTCTGGGCGGATTCATTGCCCTGGGCGTCGAGCAACTGCACCACCGGTTGCTGGGTCAGCGGCACGCCGCTCACCGCGGTCGCCGCCGGCTGGGTTCGGATCTCGAGCCGGGCCGCGGCGCCGGCCGTGGCGGTCGCACTGAACTCAGCGACCCCGATGCCGGAAACCACCGCACTCACCGTATTGGCGCCGAGCGTGGCGCCAAGCATCCATGTCGTGCCGGCGCGCCCGCTCGCGTCCGTCGTCGACGTGGTCGGCGCAACGCTCCCGCCGCCGGCGCCGATCACCCAGGTGACGGCGACCGACGGAACGGCGTTGCCCCCGGCGTCGTGCACTTCGACTATCAAGGGCTGGGGAAGCAGACTGCCGATCGCTCCGGTCTGGTCGTCGCCCGAGACGATCACGACGCCGGAGGCGGAGCCGGCGGTCGCGGTGTGGGAGAACGTGACCGGCGAACCGGCGAGACCCTCCACCGCCGCGAACGTCCGCTGCGGGCCCGCGGTCCCGCCGAGCGTTCGCTCGACCGACGTCGTCCCGTCCGAGCCGGTTGTCGTGGTGCCCGCGCTGACGGAACCCCCACCATCCACGGTCCAAGTGACGTTGATGCCCTCGACCGGATTGCCGAAGGCATCATTCACCTGCACGACCAGCGGGCTCGCGAGCGTGCTTCCGACCGCCCCGCTCTGGTCCTGGCCGCTGACCAGCGTGATCCCGCTCGCGTTCTCTGGCAGCACGGTGAGCGTGAACCCGACCTGGGCGGCGGCGGCGCCGTTCGCGCCGAGCGCCTGCACCGCGCCCGTCTGCGTGCCGGGCCGAGTGCCCAGGACCACCGTGGCGCTGGCATGGCCGTCCGCATCGGTGGTCGTGGTATCGGGAGCGATGGAGGCGCCTGGACCCGGATCGCTCAGCGCGAAGACGACGGTCGCGCCGTCGATCGGGCGACCGGTACCATCCGTGACCGATACGACCAGTGGTTGCGGCAGGGCTTCGCCGGCCCGGCCGTTCTGCTCGTCGCCCTGAATCAGGGTGACGGCGGCCGGGTCACCACCGGGAAGCGTGAGGTCGCTGCCGCCGCCACACCCGGCGGCGGCCACCAGCAGCGCAACCCAGCCGGCCGTGGTCGTTCGTCCCATCTCGTCCCCATTCCCTTGAGTTAGCACGAGTACCGCGCGGGGTTCATTACCGCGCACGCGATCCTGGCAGGCGCGACGTCCGAGAGCCGCCGTCCCTGATCGACTGCCTCCATGACGGGCGCAC
>CAWHFW010000003.1:0-269104 GCA_963828735.1 uncultured Gemmatimonadales bacterium | reverse complement strand
AGAACTTGGCGGCGGCGGCGTTCGGCGTCCCGCACGAGGGCAGGCCCTTGCCAGCGGCGTTCCGCACTCCATACAGAACTTGCGGCCCGGTTCGTTCTCGGTCCCACAGCTCGGACAGGTCATGTCGGCCTGGCTCCGGAGCCAGTCAATGTCCGGGCCTCCGCGACGCCGCTGTCCGGGGGCGTCTCAGTTTCGCAGTGGGGACATCGACGAGTGGGCGCCGCACCGCAGCCCTCGCAGAGCAGGAATCCGATCGGGTTGTCTGTGCCGCAAGCGAAGCGGATCATCGAGCGACTGTCGTCCATTGGTGTCTCAGTTTGGTGTGTCCCTTCACTCTTGGCGGGCCCAAAGGGTATCTGAATGAATCGGCGGATGGCGAGGCATTTCGCCTAACGATGGAGGTGGATGGGGCCCGGGAGCGCACCCTCAGACGGGAGGCCTTCCCTAAGCTTCCCCTGGCCCCACGACCTGAGCATCGCTTGTGCGCGCCTTCCTGCTCGCACGCCTGGCGCTCCGTCCTGGTGGATCCTTGCCGTCTGACCATTGCGGAAGCCTTCCCCTTCGACCCCATACGCGAGCCCCGTGCCGTCTGCCCCTCCAGATGCGGAAGGGGCCATTACCGAAATGCTGTCGCCGATGTGAATCGAGGCCCTTGACGCCGCGTCCTGATCCGACGTTAACTCTGCGCTATGCAGCAGCAGGAAGGGGACGACGGGTACCCGGCGCTTCGCGTGTTCGTGTTCACCAACAGCGGTGGCGACGCGAAGTTCGTGCCAAAGCGCGTGAGGGCGATGATGAACGGTGGCGACGAAGGCCACTTCCGATTCGGGGCCCTCTGCGATCGGGGTGAAGACCGGAGCGGACGACGGATTCGACGCATTCTTCGCCCTCGATTTCAACACGGAGGACCGCGCCGATATCCCACGATTGGTCGCCACGTATTTCAACTCCGACGTCGCGTTCGGGACGAAGCGCGGCACCTACGGTCTGAAGCACATCTGATGCCCTTCGTCGACACGTACGTGCGCTACCGGCTCAAGGCCGGCACGGACGTCGACGCATTCCAGCTTTCCCTTGCTGATCTCCCCGGCTACATCGGCTCGTACGAGGTCGGACGTGGAGGGCGTCGACGTCGAGGGTCGAACCATTCCGGCGGCGTTCGTGTTCCACGTGGTCGCTGGTTTCCGTCGCCACGCCGACTCAGACGACCCGGAGGCGGTCGAACAGGCCGTCACGCAACTGCTGAGCGACCTCGAGAACGACGCGGTCGAGGAGAAACGAACCCTGGTCAAACGAAAGCGTCTCGACGACGACGAGTGGGTGGAGGACGAGGGCTAACTCCTCATCGTTGATTCGTCAGCCGGGGCTGCCAATTCATAGGAACCGTTGGTAGGCTTCGCCCGCGTGACCACCGCAGAGGCGCTCGCGTTCGATCCTGTCCAGCAGGCGCTCTGCCCGCTGGCGCTGCAGATGCGGCGAGTGGCCGGATCGGTGGTCGGCCGTCCCCAGAGATGTCGGCCATCCAGTCCGAGCTGGACTCGCGCCACTCGCCCGGATGACCGCGGTCACCCTGGAGGGCGAACCCGGCATCGGCAAGACGCGCCTCCTGCTCTCGGCCGTCGCGCTGGCAGAAGGGAGGGGGTTCGCGCCGGTCGCCGTGGCCGCCGACGAGGAGCTGCACGGCCCGTTCCTGGTGATGCGGTCGGTCCTGGCCTCGGCCGCCTCCGACGAGGAGGCATGGAGCGCGGACGCCCGGGCCGCGGCGATACGCGCGCTGGACGCGATGTCGGGGCGGGACGATCCGGGGGTGGCCACGCTCCCCGCCGACCAGAAGCTGCTCCGGCAGTTCGACCTGACGGCGCTGGCCATGCGGGACCTGGCCGAGGAACGCGCCCGGTTGCGCTCTTCGTGGACGACCTGCAGTGGGTGGACGACGACAGCATCCGCGCGCTCGCGCTACGTGGTGCGGGCCAACCCGGGTAGCCGGATCTTCCTGGTGCTCTCGCTGCGGCCGGAGGAGACGGCGTTCGCCACCGAGGCCACCACGCTCATCGCCGACATGGAGCGAATGGGGCTGGTCGCCGGCTGAAGCTCGCCCGCTTCACCCAGGTGGAGACCACCGAGTTCCTCCGCCAGCTACTGGGCGGCGGAGGTGGTGCCGGCGAGCGCCGCCGCCGTGCACGCCCAGGCGGAGGGCGTCCCGTTCATCGTCGAAGAGCTGGTCCAGGCGTACCGCGACGCCGGGATGATCCAGCAGATCGACGGCGTCTGGTCGCTGGCGCGCAACGCCGGGCGCCTCGTCCCGTCGGCGGTCCAGACGCTGATCCAGCGCCGGGCCGCGCGGCTCCCGAGGACGCCTCGAAGGCGCTCCTGGCCGAGGCCGCCGTCCTGGGCCGGAGCTTCAGCGTTCGCGACCTGCGCTCCGTGCGGGCCGCGGCTGGGCGAGGAGGATCCGACGCAGCCCCCTGGCCGAGGTGCTCGAGCCGGCGGTCGCGGCGGGCCTCCTGACCCCGTACCCGGAGGACGCCCCGGCCGACTACCGGTTCCCCCACGAGCAGGTGCGATCTTCGCCCTCGTCCGCGCTGTCGGCTCCGCCCGTCGCGGGATCCACGGTGCCGTGGTCGAGATGCTGCTCGGGGCGGCGAGCCGCCGCCCGAGAGCCTGCCGCTGCTCGCCCACCACGCCGCGGCCGCGGGCGACGCCGAGCGCACCGCGCGATACTCCATCGAGCCGGCTCGGTCGGCGCTCGGAGACCGCAGGCCCCCGAGGAGGTGCTGCGCGCGGTGGAGCTGGCGCTCCCCGCGGCGTCCGGGCCCGAGCGACCGGGTCACGCTTGCTGTCCCTGCGCGACGACGCCCTGGCCATGCTCCGCCGTCCGGGCGACCGGCTGGAGGGCCTGGCGGAGCTGTCGGCGCTGGCCGATGCCCTCGGCGACGCCGGCCTGGACCTCGAGGTGCATGCTCCGCAGCGGCAGCGGCGCTGCGCATGGCCGAGGACCGAGGACCGGGCCGCCGAGCTGGCCCGGCGGGTCCGGCGACCGCGCCGCCGAGCGGGGCGACGGCGCCTGCGGGAGCTGGCCGCGTGCCTGGAGCTGGGGCAGGCGCTGATGCGGAGCACCCCTCGGGCGAGGCGTTCAGCCTCCCCGCGGAGGTGGATCTCGACGCGCGCCGAGAGGCGTTCGGCCGCGCCGCGGCGCTCGCGGAGGAGCTGGGTGATCAGGCGGCCCGGGCCGCGACGGCCCGCGAGCTCGGGGTGATCGAGATCGGTCGAGTGCGCGCGTGGTTCGTGGAACGGATCGCCCTGGGCGAGGCCATGCATGTACCTGGCTCGGACGGCCGAGCGGCGAGAGCCTGGAGCGACATCGTGGCCGCGCCTCCGATCGCCCCGACCTCATCGCGGCGCAGGCGCCCTCGAGCGGGCGCTGGAGCTCTACGAGGGTCTGGGCGACCGGCGGGGCGTCATGTCCACGGTCATCGCCATGGCGTACCTGAGCTACGGGCCCGACATCCACATCGGGGCGTCAACCCCGCGCAGCGGATCGAGGAGATCCGCCGGCTCTCGACCGCGGCTCGACCCGATGTCGCGGGAGAGCGAACGCGACCTGGCGGAGGTGCAGATGCTGTACGGCATCCACGTGTACGCCCGGGCCAAGATGATCCCGACCTCGCGCTGTCGCGCGGCGAGGAGGCCTACCGACTGGCCCGCTCCATCGGTGACCGCGTCGATCGAGTTCCTGGCGGCCGGCGGGCGTGGCCCTGGCGGACCTCGACGTGGGCGACATCGACGAGGCGGCGCGGTGGCTCGACCGGGCGGCGCGGCCGCCGCCGCCTCGCCGACGCCCCTGCGGGCACGGAGCCTCGAGCACGTGGCGGGCCGTCATGCGGCCGCCCACGGCGACGCGCGACGGGATGCGTGACCACCTCGAGCGGGCGGTGGAGCTGGCCACCGAGCAGGGGCGGCCCGCCGCCCGCTGCGAGGTGCTGGCGCGCCTGGCGCTCGAGGCCGCGCGGCTGGGCGCGGAGCGCGGGGACGAGGACCTGCTGGAGCTGGCCGAGCGGGCGGCGACCGAGGCGAAGGCCACGCCTCGATGCTCCCTGCCGGGCACCCGCCGTGGGGCGCGCAGGCGCGACGCCGCCCTGGCCGAGGTGGCGCTGGCCCGCGGGATCCGAGCCGCCGCCGCGGCTGGGGCCTGGGCGCCCAGCGAGTACCTGCAGGCGGCCGCGCACGAGGACCTGCTCCTGGAGATCCTGCTCCCGCTGGCGCCGGGCGGCCCTGGCCGCCGGCACCGACGAGGTGAACAGGTGAGTCCGGACCTTCCTTCGAGTGCTGGTCTCCAGGTCGGCCCAGCGGACGCTGGACGAGGACGTCCGGGTCCGATGGTTCGCGGACCGATCGGTCGCGAGTCGGCCGACTGGTCGGGCCGGTCGAGGCGTCGGCGCAGCGACAGGGGCGCGGCGCGCCCTCCGCGCTCGACGAGGACGATCGCCGGGCTCCTCGACCTCCTCACCGAGGGGCTCGACCAACAAGGAGATCGCCGAGGAGCTCGGCGCTCCGGAGCCGGATGTCGCCATGCGCCTGGAGCAGATGTTCGCGCGGATCGGCGCCTCGTCACGGGCCGAGGCGACGGCGTTCGCGTTCCCGAGCGGCTGGTGCTGTAGCGCGATGCTCCGGGCCCGCGTCGACCGGCCCCGGTGCATCGGCGCCGGCAACTGCATCACCATCGCCCCCACCGCGTTCGACTGGCTCGAAGGGCGACTTCGGCAAGGCCGAGGTCCTCGACGTCGACAGCGTCGAGGAGGAGCAGCTCCGCGAGGCGGCCTTCGCTGCCCGACCCTGGCGATCGTGATCGAGGAGGTCGAGGAGCTCCTGCCCTGGCAGCTTCGGGCGCGAGGAGGGGCGCCCGCCGGGTGGTGAAGACGTTCATGTTCACGGACATCGTCGGGTCCACGAACCTGGTCGAGGCCCTCGGCGACGAGGCCTGGGAGACCTGCTGCGCTGGCACGACGAGACGCTCCGGGGGCTGTTCGTCGCCCATCAGGGCGAGGAGGTCGTGGCCACCGGCGACGGGTTCTTCGTCGGCTTCGACACCCCGGAGGCCGCCGCTGGCCTGTGCCATCGCCATCCAGCGCGCGCCTGGCCGAGCACCGCCAGAGAGCACGGGTTCGCGCCGCAGGTCCGGATCGGCGTGCACGCCTGTGGCGCGACCCAGGTCGGCCGCAGAACTTCCAGGGGCAAGGGCGTGCACGAGGCGGCCCGCATCGCGGCCCTGGCCGGCGGCGGGGAGATCCTCGCCAGCCGGGAGACCGCGGCCGGCAGCCGGTACCAGGCCTCCGAGCCGCGGACGGTCACCCTGAAGGGGATCACCGAGCCCGTCGAGGTCGTCTCGATCGTCTGGCGCTGAGCCGCGCCGAACCGCCGACGTCGCGCATGCGGTTGTTCCGCGGGGTTATCCTCGACCTCGGCCAGCCCCAGGGCGTATCCCGGGCGGGTCTCCTGGGCGCTCGGCCGGGTACGCTTCGAGCCATGTCCCATGCGTCGGCATCCGTCGGTTCGGTCGAGGTCGTGCCGCTGTGCGACGGCTTCGCCCCGCTGCCGCTCGCGGAGGAGGCGCCGGGGAACGAGGTCGACTGGGCGGGGCAGCGGGCCGCCTACCCGTGGGGGTTCGCCGACGACGCGCACTGGGCCTGGCACGTGCACGCCTTCCTGGTGCGAACGGGCATCGGCCCGGTCCTGGTGGACACAGGGATCGGGCACCTCGGTCGGCCGCCGTACGACGTGACCGGGCGGATCGACGACGAGCTGCAAGCGGCCGGTGCGCGGCCGGACGAGATCGGCCACGTGCTCCACACCCATCTGCACGCCGACCACGCGGGCGGTGCGACCCTGTCGAGCGGCGGGCCGCGGTTCCCGAACGCGATCCACCACGTGCACCCGGCGGACTGGGCGGCGTTCGCCGGCTCGACCGACCCGGACGACTTCCAGGGCCGGACGGCGATGGAGGTCCTGGAGGAGGCGGGGATGCTCGACCTCGACCCCGACGACCGGGAGGTCGTGCCCGGCGTGCGGGTCGTCCACACGCCGGGGCACACGCCGGGCCATCGAAGCGTGATCGCGGAGGACGGCGGGTCGTCCATGCTCCTCACCGGCGACCTGCTGCACCAGCCGTACCAGATCGCCCAGCCTGACTGGCCCTCGGGGCACGACCGCGACCCGGCGTCGGCCGCGGTGCACCGGGAGGCCATGCTGAGACGCGCCCGGGACGGTGGGTGGTCGGTGGCCGTCGGGCACTTCGGCGTGCCGTTCGGACGAGTCGTGACGGCCGGCGGCGGCCAGCGGTGGTTCTCGGAGGGGTCGTGACCGAGGAGCCTGCGTATCTGGTGCTGGAGCCCGCGGATCACGTGGTCCTCGGTGAGTCGGACTTCGGGATGCCGGGGCTGACCGCGGCGGAGTCCATCGGGCCGTTCGTCGGCATCCAGGCGTCGGGGCCGCTGATCACCGTCCACGACTCGGTGATCGACGCGGGCCTCGGCATCGGGCACCACCCGCACCGGTACAACGAGCGGCTCTTCTACATCGAGCAGGGCGAGCTGGACCACGACGACGCGCTGAACCGGATCACCGGGCACGTGGACGAGGGCGACGTGGCCCAGTTCACCGAAGGCATGCGGGGCATGGTCCATTCGGAGTGGAACCACGGCGACCGTGACACCCACGCGTACATCCTTGTGTACAGCACCGAGCCCGTGCCGGCGCAAACCGTCGTTCCACGCCCTGAAGGATGCCGACGCGCCGCGGTACGACGAGGGTTCGGGCGTACATACGAAGGAGCTGGTCGGCTCCCGGTCGCCGCTCCAGGTTAACGGGGACATCCGCTGTTCACGGACTCGCGGCTCGACGACGGCGCGGAGCTGACGATCGACCCGGCGGCCGGCGAGGGCGGCCTGGCCAGCGTCCGTGAGGCGGTCGGAGCGCTGGACGGTCGGGAGCTCGGCCCGGGTTCCACGGTCATCGTGCCACCGGCGGACGAGTCGGGGTCGTGCGTGCGGGCGGCGGCCCCGTCGCGTGTGGAACCGTGTACGGACCCGGGCACGGCTTCGTCCGTGGGCAGCCGATGGAGCGTCGCGGCGGCTGATCCCTCCGGCCCTCCTCAGTGGGGCCAGGTGACCACGGCCTCCATGATGTCCGGCCACAGTTCCGGCGTGGACGTCATCTGGGAATCGATCCATCCGAGCAGGTCGCGGATCGACACCATCCCCGCCAGCATCTCGCCCTCCACCACCGGGACGTGTCGAACGCCGCACCGGGCCATGAGCCGCGCGGCCTCGGCCAGCTCGGTGCCGGGCTCCACCGTGGCCAGGTCGGCGACCATTCGGTCTCCGACGGCGACGGACGATGGGTCGAGGCCCTCAGAGACCAGGTGCACCACGTCCCGCTCCGTGACGATGCCCAGGGGGCGCTCTCCGCGGGAGACGACGACCGAGGAGATGCCGAACTCCGTCAGCAGCCGGGCGGCGTCGAAGTACGAACCCTCGGGAGGCATCGTTCGGACCTCGCTTCTCATGACCTCCTTGACGATCACGTCGAACCCCTTCCCCGTCGGTGGCGTCGCCCGAAGCAGATCACCCTCCGTCCCCGCTCGGCAGGGAAAGGTGGCCTCTTGCGGCCGGGCCCTTCGGCTGGGATGGCGCAGGCGGCGGTGGGCGTTCGTTCAGGAGGATCTCGGAGAGGCGCTCCTCGTCCGGCACGGCTGAGCGTTCGCGGGGGGGTTACTTTCTGCCCGTTCGGCCCTCACCGATGGGGTCCGTCGACCCTGAGGCGACCTCCCCATGCCCGCGAGGATGGCCCGTGAGGAGGTGGATTCGACATGCAGACCACCCTTCCGCAAACGAACGGGCATCGATCGTTCACCACGAACACGGGACGCAAGACCCAGGCAACGGCCGTCGCGGGACTCCTCCTGGCGGTGTCCGGCGCGGCGATCCTCATGGCCATCATCACCGCCGAGGCCCTGTATCCGGCGCGGTACACGACGTTCGCCAACACCATCAGCGACCTGGGTGGGACGAAGCCCCCCGACAGCGTGGTCCTGCAGCCCTCGGCGGCGATCTTCGACATCGCCATGGTGGCGACCGGAGGCCTGATCCTCGCCGCCGCGCTCTTGCTGTACCGGGCGTGGGGCTCGATGGCCGTCACGATCCCCATGGCCGTCCTGGGCATCGGGGTCCTCGGTGTCGGGATCTTTCCGGGGAACCGGATGCCCGTGCATGAGGTATTCGCGCTGACGGCCTTCACCGCTGGCGGGCTCGCGACCGTGCTCTCCGCGCGGGCGCAGCAGGCGCCGCTCCGCTACCTGTCGCTGGTGCTCGGTTGGACCACCCTGGTCGCGCTGGTACTCGGGGTGTTCTTCCTCGAATGGAAGCCGATCGCCGAGCTGGGCGAGGGGGGCATCGAGCGGTGGGTCGCCTATCCGGTCGTTCTCTGGATGACGATCTTCGGCGGGTCCCTGATGGCGCGAGATTTGGGCAGCCGAAGGACATAGCGGCGCCGGTTCCCCCCGGTGAGCGCGCTGATCGACCCTCGGCTACGCTCTTCGGACCGACCTGGTCTGAGACACCCGAAGGAGGTGCGCCATGGCAATGCAGCTGCCGGCCGATTGGTCGTTCGTGGCTTCGATCCCGGCCAAGAATCTCCAGGAGACCCGGAGGTTCTACGAAGACGTCCTGGGGTGCGAGGTCGTGATGGAGGACGAGGGGGGCATCGCCTACCGCTCCGGCGATGTCGTGTTCACGCTCTATGCCACGCCCTTCGCGGGGAAGGCGGAGCACACCCTGGGGAGCTTCATAGTTCAGGACATCGATGCCGCGGTGACCGACCTGCGGGCCAAGGGCATCACGTTCGACGAGTACGACCTCCCGGACCTCGGCATCAAGACGGTCGATGGGATCGCCAGCGTCCCCAACGACATGCGGATCGCGTGGTTCAGGGATCCGGAGGGGAACATCCTGTCGATCTCGACGATGCCGCAGCTTCCTCAGTCGTAGTCACGGTTCAGAGGCGGGCGTGGGATGCGCCGAGGGCCGGGCTCGCGGGCGAGCCCGGCCCTCGGCGGGCGGTGCAGCGTTCGGGCGGGATCAGTCGTCCACGGGGACCGGCACCGGCTCCTCGGCCTCGGGGAGCACCACGTGCGTGGGCTCGTGTCCCTCCACGTGCACCTGGGGAAGCCAGTTCAGCCAGCGGGGCAGGTACCAGTTGCGGTCGCCCAGGAGGCGCATGGTCGCCGGCACCAGCAGGGTCCGCACGATCGTGGCGTCCATGAACACCGCGACCGCGAGGCCGAACCCCATCTGCTGCAGCGGCCCCAGCCGCCCGGAGGCGAACGCCGTGAACACCGCCACCATGATCAGCGCGGCGCCGGTGATGATCCCCGCCGTGGTCCGGAGGCCGTACGCGACCGCCTCGGTGTTGTCGTGGGACTTGTCGTACTCCTCGCGGATCCGCGACAGCAGGAACACCTGGTAGTCCATGGACAACCCGAAGAGGATCGAGAACAGGAACAGCGGGAGCCAGGCCTCGATCGCCTCGGCCCTCACGAACTGGAAGCCGATGGCGTTGAAGAACCCGATCCCCACGCCCTTCTGGAACACCAGGGTCACCGCGCCGTACGCCGCCGCCACCGACAGCAGGTTCATCAGGATGGCGGTGGCCGGCACCACGATCGACCGGAACACCACGGTCAGCAGGATGAACGACAGCAGCAGGACGAACGCCAGCACGATCCACTGGTACTGGTTCGCCACGTCCAGGAAGTCCGTGAAGAAGGCCGTGTTCCCGCCCACCAGCACGTCGACTCCGTTCACGCCGTCGAATGCCGTCGGCGCCATGGTGCTGCGGATGTCGCGGATCCCCTGGAACGCCGCGTCGGTCGCGGAGTCACCCTTGTACACCGCGACCACCTGGACGGCCGAGCCGTCCGGGCTGGGGATCACCTGCGTCTGCGCGGCGAACACGGGGTCGGCCGCGATCTCCTCCTGAAGCGTGCCGATCGCCGCCTGGGCCTCGGGGCTCTGGACGTCGCCGGTGATCACGATGCGCACCGGGTCCGTCTGGCCGCCGGCGAACTCACGCTGCAGCGTGATGAACGCCTGCTTGGACTCGATGCTGTCGGGCAGGCTGCTCACGCTCTGTGAGGTGCCCCGGTTGAGCTGGAAGTAGAAGGAGCCCAGGGCCCCCAGGACCACGACGCCGGCCACCAGGAACACGACCGGACGGGCCATGACGCCGTTCGCCACCCGATCCCAGAAGCCTCCCTTCGGGTCGGCGGGCGAGTCCATCCGGGCCCTCTTCGACAGGGCCGGCCAGTTCACCCGGTCGCCGAGCAGAGCCAGGATCGCCGGCAGCAGGGTCATCGACGCGGCGATGGCCGCCAGGGTCACCAGGATGGCCCCGCCGGCCAGCGCCCGGAAGATCGTGGTCGGGATGATGAACATTCCGGCCAGTGCCAGCACCACGGTCAGGCCGCTGAAGAACACGGCCCGGTTGGCGGTGGCGCCCGAGGCGCCGATGGCCTCGAGTTTCGCGAATCCCTTCTTCCGCTCCTCGCGGTACCGGGACACGATGAACAGCGAGTAGTCGATGCCCACCGCCAGCCCGATCATCGTGATCATGTTGGTGACGAAGAAGCTGAACTCCCAGATCTGACCGATGAGGGCGGTCAGTCCGAGCGCCACGGCGATGGCGAAGAACGCCATCACGATGGGAACGACCGCGGCGACGATCGAGGCGAACACCACGATGAGCACGATGAGGGCGATGGCCAGGCCGATGCCCTCACCCTTGCGGAGGTCCTCCTCCGCGACCTTGGTGAAGTCGGCGCCCAGCGTACCCTGGCCGGCGACCTGCACCTCGAATCCGTTCGCCTGCGCGCTCGCGGCGGCGGCCCGGAGGTCTTCGATAAAGGTGGTCCCGGCGTCCTTCAGCGGGACGGGGATGAGGGTCGCCTTCCGATCTTGGGACACCAGCGCGGCCGCCTGATCCGGGGCTTGCTGCACGACGTCGTAGTACGTGGCGGGCGGCGACGCCAAGTTGCTGGCGAGGCTGCTGGCGAGCTTCGCCTGCACGCCCGTGACGAACGCCTGGTACGCGGGATCGTCGACCGTCAGGGAGTCGGACGTGATGATCACGTACTCCGTGCTGTCGGCGGAACCCTCGCCGCTGCCTCCCTGCGTGGCGAACTTGGCATCCAGCACGTCCTGCGCCTGTACCGACTCCGGCCGGTTAGTGAAGGAGATGTCCTGGCTCAGGACCCCGGACAGGAGCGCGCCGGACACCACGCCCATGGCCACGATGAACACGAGCCAGATGCTCAGGGTCCGCCACGGGTGCCGGCTGCTCGCTCGGGCTACGGACTCGGGATTGAGCTTCATGCGACTGCCCCCCTCCGGGTCCGCACCCCGGCGGACCATCGTTCACGGAGAAAACTTACGGCATATGTTGACACTGTAAGCTAAGTGCTTACGATGTACGTGTCAACCCCCAGAAAGTGAATTTCATGCCGAAGGACGACACTTCCACGACCACGGTAGCGGATCGAGCCCGCCGCGCCCCGCTGACCCGCGAGCGGATCGTTCGGGCCGCCCTCGAGATCATGGACGAAGAGGGGCTCGACGCCGTGACCATGCGGCGGATCGGGCGCGCCCTCGGCGTGGAGGCCATGTCGCTGTACAACCACGTGGACGACAAGGACGACATCCTGGCGGCGATCTGCGACGAGGTCCTGGCGGAGTTCCGGGTCCCCGACGAAGAGGACTGGGGGGAGGCCGCCCGGGAGGCCGGCCGCGAGTACCGGCGACTGCTGCTGGCCCATCCGCGGGTGATCACGCTGATGACCGAGCGGAAGGGCCCGTTCACCAACGCCGATTCGCTGCGTGCCTACGAGTTCGCCCTGGACCTGTTCCGGACGGCGGGGCTGTCGGAGCCCGACGCGGTGATGGCGTTCCACGCGTTCGGTGGCTACATCCTGGGGTTCGTCACCATGGAGCTCGGGCCGATGCTCGGCGGGCACGACGACGAGATGCACGTTCGCGCCCACCAGGAGATGGCCCGGCTGGTCGAGTCGGCGGACCTCCCGCGGATGCGGGAGGCGCTTCCCTACTTCATCGAGTGCGACGTCGAGCAGCAGTTCGAGTTCGGCCTGGACCTGCTGATCGACGGGCTCCGGGCGCGGGTGCCTTTCCCCGAGCGCGCCTAGCCGAGTACCCGGTCGGCCAAACCGTGGGTTTGCCACACGACCGATTGGCCGTTATAGTTAACCATCGTGTTAAGTGTGGTGAGGGAACGGACGAGCGAGGACCTCGACCTGCTCTTCGGTGCGCTCGCCGACGCGACCCGCCGGGGCATCGTGGAGCGACTCGCCGTCGGTGAGGCGACGGTCACGGAGCTCGCGGCCCCCTTCTCCATCAGCCTGCCAGCGATCTCTCGCCACCTCAAGGTGCTCGAGCGCGCGTCGCTCATCACCCGAAGCCAGCAAGGCAGGTGGCGGCGCGCGCGACTCTCCCCGACGCCGCTCGCCGACGCGGCGACGTGGCTCTCGCGGTACGAGCGGCTGCTGGGCCGAGAGCTTGGGCCGGCTCGACGACCACCTCGCTCGGCTCACCTCAGAGCAGCCGACGCCCCAGACCCAGACCGAGACAAGAGGGAGGTAGGCCATGACCACGACGACGACCCCGCAGCTCGCCGTTACGCGCATCTTCGACGCGCCGCGCTCGCTCGTCTACCAGGCGTTCACCGACCCCGACCACCTGGCGGCGTGGTGGGGCCCGATCGGCAATTCCCTGCCCCGCGACGAGATGGATTTCGACGTGCGCGCCGGCGGCCACCAGCGATGGACGGAGGTCTCTGCTGCCGATCCTCGCGTTCGGGTCCGCATCCACCTCGACCTCTCGCAGGTCGTCGACGGCGAGCTGCTCGAGGGCGACCATGCACGTCACCGGCCGGCTGCCTGCGGGCTTCGAGCCGTTCGAGACGAAGATCCGATACGAGTTCCACGACGAGGCCGACGGACGGACGCGACTCGAGATCCGCCAGTGGCTCCCGGAGGATCTGGCGTCCCCCAGCGAGGAGGGCTGGCTCGAGGCGTTCACCAAGCTGGACGCCATGCTCGCCGCCTGAGCGGGTCGCCCGGACGAACACTGGCAGCGTAGCGACGTACCCCGGAGTCGCCGTCGACGATTGCCTTCAGCACATCGCCCTGCGTGAACCAGCAATCGTGAATGTACGTCGGCCACGAAGTCGTCCTCGCGGCGCTCACGCAACGTGCGACGCTGTGCGCCATGACATCGATGGCGTCGGTGGTGATTGCCGTGGAAGGCGTCAGCGACCGCGTCGTGCTCGAGCTCCTGGCCCGGCGCCGAGGCCGGGAGCTCGCGGCCGAGGGAATCGAGATCGTCTCGATCGGAGGCGCTCACGCGATCTCGCGCTTCGTCTCGGAACTGCCACCGCGTACGGCCGTCCGTGGGCTCTGCGATGCGAACGAGGCCTACCTGTTCCGGCGTGTGCTCCAGGACGTCTCCGTCTGTGCCCCCGACCTCGAGGGGGAGCTCATCCGGGCGCTCGGTGTCGAGGCCGTCCAAACGGTGGTCGCCGACGCGGGGGACTTGCGGACCTTCCGGAAGTTCCAGCAACAGCCCGCCCAACGCGGGCGGGTGCTCGATGCGCAGCTGGACCGCTGGCTACGGTCCATTTCAAGTCGGTACAAGCGCTACCTGCCGCTCTTGGTGCAGGCGCTCGACCTCGATCACGTCCCGCGACCGCTCGACGAGGTACTCGGGACTGCCCGCGGAGCCGTGTAGGGAATAGACGTCACCTCGGTCACCTCGGATTGAAGAACTGCGGCCGGTGATAATGCCGGGGTGCCCGATGCGCCGAACAGGGATCCCCGGACCGCCCCGGACCTCGAACGCGTCCTCGATGGCCTGAACGAGGCGCAGCGGGAGGCCGCCCTGGCCACCCGTGGCCCGGTGGCCATCCTGGCCGGGGCGGGAACTGGGAAGACCACCACGATCACCCGGCGGATCGCGTGCCAGGTCGCCCGCGGCGAGTTCCGCCCGGCCCAGATCCTGGCCGTGACGTTCACCGAGAAGGCGGCCGGGGAATTGAAAGCACGGCTCCGGGCGCTCGGCGTGGACGGCGTCGAGGCCCGCACGTTCCATGCCGCCGCGCTGGGCCAGCTCTCCCGTCTGTGGACGGCGCACACCGGCGCTCCGCCGGGCGACGTGCTGGACGCGAAGGGGCCATTGATCTCGTCGTTGGCCAACGCCCTTCCCCCTCCGCACCGCTTCGTGCCCCGGCGGGACCTGGCCACGGAGATCGAATGGGCGAAGAACCGGATGGTGCCGCCGTCGCGGTACCTGGACGAGGTGGGAGCGACGGGGCACGTGCCGCCCATCCCCGCCGAGCTGATGCTCCGGATCTACGAGGGCTACGAGCGACGGAAGGCGGCCACGCGACGGCTCGACTTCGAAGACATGCTGGGCTTGGCGGTGCGGCTCGTTCGACGAACACCCCGACGCCGCGGCCGAGATCCGTGCGCGATACGGCGCGTTCACGGTCGACGAGTACCAGGACGTGAACCCCCTGCAGCAGGCGCTGCTGGAGCGGTGGCTCGGCGGCCGGGACGAGGTGTGCGTGGTCGGCGACGATTACCAGACCATCTACGGGTTCACGGGCGCCTCTCCCGCCTACCTCCTCGGGTTCCGGGATCGGTTCCCCCGCGCGCGGATCATCGCCCTGGAGCGGAACTACCGGTCCACCCCCGAGGTGCTGGCCACGGCGAACCGGCTGGCGGACCGCCTCGGGGGGTTCCGAAAATCGCTCCGGGCCACCCGGCCCTCGGGTCCGGAGCCGGTGATCAGGGCGGTGGGCGGCGAAGCGGCGGAGGTCGCCTCCGTCGTGGAGGCGAGCCGGCGGCTGCACCGAGACGAGGGCGTCCCCTACGAAGAGATGGCGGTGCTGTACCGGATCAACGCCCGGTCGGAGCCGTTCGAGGAGGCGTTCGCGGCCGCGGGCGTTCCCTACCAGGTGAAGGACGGGGCGTTCCTGCGCCGCCCGGGGCCGCGCGCGGCGCTGCACCGACTGCGGGGCGCGTCGGGCCCGGTGGATGCCGCCGTCGAGTCGGTCACCACGGCGCTGGGGTTCACGCACGACGGACGGGGCGGAGTTCGACTCGGCCGAGGAGGTGACCCGTCAGGCGGACCTGGCACGGCTTCGGGCCCTGGCGTCGGAGTTCTCCCGGACGGTGCCGGACGGGGACGTGGCGGCGTTCGTGGCCGAGTTGGCCCGCCGGTTCTCCGCCGAGGCGTCCGGACGGGGCGTGAACCTCATGACGTACCACCGGGCCAAGGGGCTGGAGTTCGACGCGGTGTTCCTTCCGCGACTGCTCGAGGGGGAGTTCCCGTTCCGCTCGGGCCGGAACCGTGCGCCGGAGGACGAGGAGCGCCGGCTCCTGTACGTGGGGATCACGCGCGCCCGTCGGTACCTGTTCCTGACGTGGCCGGTCGACGTGCTCGGCTCGCGGGGGGCCAGAGTGGCGCGAAGCCCGTTCGTGCACGAGATCACCGGGACGGAGGCCGCGGCGTCGCCGGTGCCGCGGGCGCGCTCGGCGAGGGGCGGGGACCGGGCCGCCATGGGCGATCCGGCCTTCGAGGCCCTGCGGCGGTGGCGACGGGAGCGGGCCGACTCGGACGGCGTCCCCGCCTACGTGGTGTTCCCCGACACGACGTTGACGGAGATCGCCCGGCGTCGACCGACAACCCGCGCCGAGCTCTCGTCGATCGCCGGGATCGGGCCCACGAAGCTCGATCGCTATGCGGACGACGTGTTCACCGTGCTGGCGAGGCTCGCATGATCCCGCCCGCGGTCCAGATCGGTGCCGGCGGCTACGCCCGCTCCGCCAGGTACGCCCGCCCCATGTCGCGCAGGCGCGCGTGCACGCCGCCGTACACCGTGCGCTCGGGCAGGTACCGCTTGCGGATCTTCGACAGGAACGTGTAGTTGGGGTCCACCACGTTGGCCACCGGCGTCTCGCTCGCCTGGGTCACCATAATGGAGCAAAGCACGACGTCGAACAGGGGTACAGATGGCGCGAACGAACTCAGTCAGGTACGAGGGAGATACCTGGGATCTGGCTTCCAGCGTGGGAGCGACGGCGACGATGGTGGCCGCTTCGCGCGCGATGGCAAGCAGGGCCAAGCACCCACTGATCAAGGACCCTTTCGCGCTGCCACTGGTGCGCGCGGTCGGTGTCGACCTGTTGTCCCGGCTGGCTGGCGGTGAGTTGACGGCCGACGACCTCGATGGCGACGCTGGGATGGGCATGCAGCGCATGACCGACAACATGGCGATCCGGACCATGTTCTTCGATGAGTTCTTCCTCGACGCAACGGCCGCGGGGATCAGGCAGGCCGTGATTCTGGCGTCCGGGCTGGATTCACGCGCCTACCGGCTGCCATGGCCCGCGGGGACGACCGTCTACGAGATCGACCAGCCCGACGTCATCGAGTTCAAGACCCGGACACTGGCCGACCTCGGCGCCGAGCCCACCGCCCAGCGGCGCGCCGTGGCGATCGACCTGCGTCACGACTGGCCGACGGCGCTGACAGCGGCGCGCTTCGACCCGAGCCGCCCGACCGCGTGGAGCGCCGAGGGCCTGCTCGGCTATCTCCCGCCGGAAGCCCAGGACCGCCTGCTCGACACCATCACCGCACTCAGCGCACCGGGCAGCCGTTTCGCCACCGAAAGTGCGCCGATGTCCGGTCCGGCCGACGAGGAGCGGATGAGGGAACGCATGCAAGGCGTCGCCGAACGTGGCGCGACCATGGCTTCCACCTCGACCTCGCGGAACTGGTCTACTTCGGTGACCGCAACGAAGCGGCGGGGCTACCTCGCCGAGCACGGCTGGCAGATCAGCGGTGCCAGCGTCAGGGAATTGTTCGCCGCCCACGGTCTGCCGCCGATCGACGACGACGAGATGGGTGGATTCGCCGACCTCAGATACATCAGCGGCACCTTGACCGGCACCGGCAAGAACGGCGAGCACCGGTGAACCGCACCGACGCCGACAGCTGGGATCTCGCGTCGAGCGTCGGGGCGACGGCCACGATGGTCGCCGCAGCGCGGACGCTTGCCAGCAGAGAGGTCGACCCGCTCATCGACGACCCGTTCGCCGAGCCGCTGGTGCGCGCGGTGGGGATGGACTTCTTTACTCGGATCGCCACCGGCGAGCTCGATCCCGCCGAGGACGACGGAGGCGCCAGTGGGGCACGGCGCAGATGCGACGATGATGGCGGTGCGCACCCGGCTCATTGACGACTTCTTCACCGACGCGGCCGGCATCGCACGCCAGGCGGTGATCCTGGCGTCAGGGCTGGACTCGCGTGCTACCGGCTGCAGTGGCCGACGGGACGACGGTCTACGAGATCGACCAACCCGAGGTCATCGAGTTCAAGACCGCGACGATGCAGGACATCGGCGCCACTCCGACCGCCGAACGCCGAACGGTGAGCATCGATCTGCGCGAGGACTGGCCGGCAGCGCTGCGCGCGCGCGGTTTTGACGCGACCCGGCCGACGGCGTGGAGCGCCGAAGGCCTACTGGCGTACCTGCCGCCCGACGCCCAGGACCGCCTGCTCGACAACATCACCGCGCTCAGCGCGCCGGGCAGTCAACTGGCGCCGAGCACCACCCCGACGCCGGCGCGAGCATCGCCGAACGCGCGCAAGCCGTCAGCGGACAGTGGCGCGGCCACGGTTTCGATGTCAACCTGTCGGATCTGTTCTACGGCGGCGAGCGCAACCCCGTCGTCGACTACCTGAGCGCCCACGGCTGGCAGGTCAGCGCCCGCAGCCGGCCGGAGGTGTTCGCCGGCTACGGCCGAACGTTTTCCGACGATGAAACCCATGCGCCGCTGCGTAATTCGCTGGCGGTCACCGCAATACGAAAGTAGACACCATGGCACTAAACTCGACAACGACACCTGGGACCTGGCCTCGAGCGTGGGCGTGACCGCGACGATGGTGGCCGTGCAACGGGCGCTGGCGACCCGGTCCGGCACGGAGGGAGTGAACGACCCGTACGCCGAACCGCTGGTGCGGCGGTCGGCGTGGAAACCTTCATCCGCAACGTCCGCGGTGAATCCGGTGACGTGGTTCCCGACAACGCGTACGCTGGCCGACGGCATGGCCGCGCGCACCCGCTTGTTCGACAAATTGGTCACCGAGGCCCCCGCCGCAGGCGTGCGGCGATTCGTCATCCTGGCCTCGGGTCTGGATGCTCGCGCCTACCGGCTGCCCTGGCCTGCCGTGCAACGGTCTACGAAGTCGACCAGCCGGACGTGATCGAGTTCAAGACCCGCACGCTCACCGACCTGGGCGCGGTACCCAGCGCAGAGCGCCGCCCGATCGCCATCGACCTGCGTGAAGACTGGCCGACCGCGTTGCTGCCGCGCGGTTTCGGCGCCGGCCAGCCGACCGCGTGGATCGCCGAGGGCCTGCTCATATACCTCCCGCCGGAGGCCCAGAACAACTTGTTCGACAACATCACCGAGCTCAGTGCACCCGGCAGCCGGTTGGCCACTCGGCAAGAGTCGCCGCGTTGAACGACACGATCGTGTTGAAATCAGTGAGCGTCGATTCATTGAGGAAGGAGGAGGCTGACGTTCGAGCACGACTACGAACACTTGCCGCTGCAATCGACACGGTTCAAGCTCATGTGGATTCACAGAAAGCAGGTGGGGCAGCCGTTCAAGCTCAGACCCCACGCGCGAACAGTCCTCCGTCGACGCTGAAGGAAGGCTGGGTCTATCTAGGGGCGTACGATAGCGCCTCAACCACGTGGTCGAGACGGTATTTCTCGTTTGGGGCTCAAACAAAGCCCGCGAGTCTGGAAGGAAAGACAGTTTCCGCGAATGCTCAGGTCAACGTGCGTCGCAACCGGTTCTACGAGCCTGGCTACGACACAATCGAGGACGTGCTCCGGCCCCGAAGCCAAGTGACAATCACCGAGATACGGTCGTGGAACGACGCGGGCTACTTCATCTGGGCTCACGTGCGATTCTCGGTACCGAACCGATCGAAACCCGCCGGAGTCGGCGTCAAGACTTACCCCTGACCTGTCGGCAGCCCCGAGCCGCACCATATCAGTAGTGGCGGCGGCACGACGAATACGGCGCGTCACAACCGCGCGTAGCCTCAGCGCGGCCGCGCCGCCTCGAACTCGTGGGTGAGCCGGTGCCGCGCGGTACGGGGCAGCAGGAGCGCCGCCACGAAGCTCACCACGCCCGCCGCGGACAGGTACACCGCCGGCGCGAGGGGCTTACCCGTCCGGGCGAGGAGCCACGCCCCGATGAGCGGCGTGGTGCCGCCGAGCAGCGCCATCCCGAGGTTGTGCGCCACCGACACCACGGTGCAACGCACCCGCCACGGCGCCAGCTCGGCCATGGTGGCAGGCAGGGCGCCGCTGCCGGCGGCGACCAGCAGGGCGAGGCTCACCTGCCCCACGATGATGCTGCCTGTCTCCCCTCGGGTCATGAGCGACATCAACGGGTAGGACAGGAGCGCCATCGCGGCACCCCACGCAACCAGCACTGGTCGCCGGCCAATTCGGTCGCTCAGCGCGCCCGCCGCCAGCGAGGCAACGAGCGACAACGCCATCGCGAGTGTGTTGATCCCCAGCGCGGTGCGCGCCGGCACCTGGGCCACCTGCGCGAGCCAGGTCGCCGCGTACACGAACGTCATGTAGAACCCGACGGCCAGGCCGGCCACCAGCGCCACGAGGTGCAAGGTGGTCAGCCAATGGGAGTGGAGCGCCTCGGCCAGCGGCGACCGGGACGGAGCCTGGTGGGGTACCCGCTCGATGTAGTAGCGCCGGATGGCGATCCCGCCCAGGCCCACGCAGATGCCCAGGATGAAGGGGATGCGCCAGCCGTACGCCATCACCGCGTCGGGTGTCATCACCGTATTCACGATCGCGCCGGCCGCGGAGCCGAGCAGCGTGCCCGCGAACGCACCGACCGGCCCCCAGCTGCCCATCCACCCGCGCCGTCCCGGCTCCGACCCCTCGACCAGGAACACCGTCGAGGCGCCGTATTCGCCGCCGACCGCGAGGCCCTGCAACAGCCGGAACCCGAGCAGGAGGATCGGCGCGGCGATCCCGATCGTCTCAGTGCTCGGCAATACGCCGATCAAGAAGGAGGGGAACGCCATCGCCATCACGGACCAGAGCAGCGCCTGCTTACGTCCGAACTTGTCGCCTACCCAGCCGAACAAGGCCCCGCCCACCGGCCGCATGATGAAGCCGGCCGCGAAGGTGCCGAAGGCGGCGAGGAGCGAGGCGGTGGGGTTGTGGGCCGGGAAGAAGTGAGCGCCAATTTGCCTGGCGAAGAAGCCGAAGAGGGCGAAGTCGTACCACTCGAGCACGTTGCCAGCTACACCTGCGATGACGCCGCGGCGGACGGCACGCGGAGTGTGGAACTCCTGCGTGATCACGCCGGGCGGGATGATTTGGGGGATGGTGGCCATGGTATCGTCGTGATGAGGGATGCCGCAGGGTAAGGTGCGCGCGGTTAGCGCGCCAGAGTCGCAGCGGGCCTGGACATCTGAAAGTGGAGTAGCACGAAAGGTCGATTGACACCGCGACGGACCAAAAAACATACTGGAAGCGCCACCGCACCACCCTTCCATCCCCCCGGTGAGGAGTTCCAATGTTTCGTGCACGCCCCGTCGCAACCCTCCTGGCGGCCGGCCTGGCCGTTGCCGCCTGCTCTGATAGCTCGCCCGTGGCGCCCGAGACCGGCTCCGCCCCGTCCTTCCGCACCGAGCACAGCCCGCCCGGCCCCGGGGCACAGGTCAGCCGCTCGGACGCGCAGTTCTTTTCCACCTTCACCAAGCCCGGCGCGCCCTACTTCGTCGCGATCGGCCTGAGCTCGAGCGACGTCGTGGAATTCTGCAGCGGCGGCGACCCGGAGCTGGGCGGTTTGAAAACTCACTTCGTCGAGCAGCCGCACGGCGGGGCGCAGACGCTGTTCAAGTCGGCGGGCAAGGTTCCCCTGCTCCTCTTCCCGGCCGGCACGGAGGATATCTGCGACGGCTCGCCAGTCGCCGAGGGAACCGGGACCTACACCGACGGCTCCGCCAACCTCTTCAGGGGCATCGGCCAGGGGACATCCGGGTTCCGGATCCGTGGCCAGGTGACAGACCAGGCGGGCACGCGGCTCCACGTGCTCGTGGCGGTCCACAGCCAACTCGGGCCGGGGGGATTCGTGGATATCGTGAATAAGATCGAGGTGAAGTGAGCGCGCAGGTCGGCACCGGCGCCGGCGAGCGACGGCGGCGGCAGGCCCGCCGGGGCGCTGCAGTCGCCGGCACGTACGCGTGGGGTTGCTACTAAGGGCGGAGGTCGTGCCGTCGACTGACGCGCCCCTCTGGGCCTGCCGCCGCCGTCGCTCGCGCGAAGCTCCGATGCTAAGCGGCGCGCGTCCGCGCATTCCGGAATGCTCGGGGCGCGGGGGCGACGGGATGGCTCCCGCAGGGCGCGTCAGTCGACGCCACTACCTCAGCCTCTGGTAGCAGCCCAACGCCTGCGTGGCGGCGACTGCAGCGCCCGAAGGGAGCTATCCCGTCGCCCCCGCGCCCTGCCCCGACACGCCGGATGCCTACGCGCGCGGATAGCCGATCGCCGCGAGATCCGCCGAGATCTCTTCCAGGCTCGCCGGATCATCGATGGTCGCCGGCACCGTCCACGCCACCCCGTCCGCGATCTTCTTCACCGTCCCCCGCACGATCTTCCCCGACCGCGTCTTGGGCAGCCGCTTCACCACCGTCGCCGTCTTGAACGACGCCACCGGCCCGATCCGCTGCCGCACCAGCTCCACCAGCTCCCCCACCAGCTCCACCCGATCCCGTACCGCCCCGTGCTTGAGCACCACCAGGCCGAGGGGCACCTCGCCCTTGAGCGCGTCGCTGACGCCCACGACCGCGCACTCCGCGACGTCCGGGTGCGCCGCCAGCACCTCCTCCATCTGGCCGGTGCTGAGCCGGTGACCCGCGACGTTGATCACGTCGTCGGTGCGGCTCATGATCCAGAGATAGTCGTCCTCGTCCTTGTAGCCCGCGTCGGCCGTCAGGTAGTAGCCGGGATAGGCGGTGAGGTAGGTGTCGCGGAAGCCCCGGTCGTTGTTCCAGAGCGTCGGCGTGGCGCCCGGGGGAAGCGGGAGCTTCATGACGACGTTGCCCGATTGGCTCGGGCGCCGTCTCCCTGCCCTCGTCGTCCAGCACCCGCACGTCCCAACCCGGCACCGGTACCGAGCACGAGCCCGGCTTGACCGGCAGCAGCCCCAGCCCGGCGCAGTTGCAGCCGACCGGCCAGCCGGTCTCGGTCTGCCACCAGTGGTCGATCACCGGAACGCCGAGCTGCCGCTCGGCCCACTCGAGCGTCGGCGGGTCGCAGCGCTCGCCGGCCAGGAAGAGCGTGCGGAAGCGTGAGAGATCGTAGCGGCGGATGTGCTCGCCGTCGGGATCGTCGCGCTTGATGGCGCGGAACGCGGTCGGCGCGGTGAAGAAGACGCCGACTCCGTGCTGCGCGATGACGCGCCAGAACGCGCCCGCGTCCGGCGTGCCGACCGGCTTCCCCTCATAGAGCACCGTCGTGTTGCCGTGGAACAGCGGGGCGTAGACGATGTACGAGTGGCCGACGGTCCACCCCAGGTCCGACGCGGCCCAGTACACCTCGCCCGGCTCGACCCCGTAGATGTTGCTCATGCTCCAGGTGAGCGCGACCAGGTGGCCGCCGTTGTCGCGCACGATGCCCTTCGGCTGCCCGGTCGTGCCGGAGGTGTAGAGGATGTAGAGCGGATCGGTGGCGAGAACCGGGACGCAGTCCACCGGACTGGCGCCGGCCGCGAGCTCGCGCCAGTCGTGGTCCCGCCCCGGCACCATCGTCGCCTCGCCTTGGGGACGCTGGAGCACGATGCAGCACTCGGGCTTGGCGTCGGCCAGCTCGATCGCCCGGTCGAGCAGCGGCTTGTACGGCACCACCCGGCCGATCTCGATGCCGCAGGAGGCGCTCAGGATCACCTTGGGCCGGGCATCGGTGATCCGGCTGGCCAGCTCGGGCGACGCGAACCCGCCGAACACCACCGAGTGAATCGCGCCGATGCGGGCGCAGGCCAGCATCCCGATCACGGCCTCGGGGACCATCGGCATGTAGATCACGACTCTGTCGCCGCGGCCCACGCCCTTTCCGGCCAGCACGCCCGCGAACCGGGCGACCTCGTCGCGCAGCTCGCGGAACGTGTAGGTCCGAACCGTGGAGGTGACCGGGCTGTCGTAGATCAGGGCGAGCTGGTCGGCACGGCCGGACTCGACGTGGCGGTCGAGGGCGTTGTAGCAGGTGTTGGTCTCAGCGCCGGGGAACCAGCGGTAGAGGGGCGCGCGGGAGTCGTCGAGGACCGCGTCCCAGCGGCGGTACCAGTGCACGGCCTCTGCCGCCTCGGCCCAGAAGGACTCGGGGGCGGCCTGCCAGCGCGCGTAGACCTCGCGATACGTGGAGGGCACCTGGCCAAGCTAGGCGCGGGGCGCGGCGCGGCCAAGGGTCGGGTTGAGTCGGGGGAGCTCCGAAGCCAGTAGGAATGAGGGGGAACATCGGCCGGCCTGGCACATTCCCTCTCAGGTGGCGAACGGCCAGAACACCCAGGCGGTCGGTTCCAGGGCGAGCGTCGCGTCCCATCCGTCAAGACAGCGCGGCGACTGCCGATAGCCCCGCGCATGCAACGATCCGCACACGGTCTGCGCACGGGACCGAACCTTGCAGACTTCTCTGCGATGGACAAGCTGACCCACCAGCCAAGCAATCTTTCCTTCGGAGATGCCATGCGCACCCTCTCCGCCCCGCGCCAGGCCGCACTCGTCCTCGCACTTGCGGCGTTCGCGGCCTGTGACGGCCAGGCCCCCAACGCCACTACGTCGTTCTCGGTCATGCTCAAGGACGCCCCGGGTGACGTGCAGCACGCCGTGGTGACGATCAGCGAAGTGGACCTGGTGGGCTCGGGCGGGGTGCAGGTCCTCACCCAGACGCCGACCACCGTGGACCTGCTCACGCTCGCGGCCGACGCCACGACTCTGGTGCAGGGCATCGAGGTCCCCTCCGGCAGCTATGAGCAGCTTCGCTTCAAGATCACCGGGGCGTGTCTCGCGGTGGAGAATGGCACCGGCGGAAGTGACGTGTACGCGACCGACGGCTATGACGCCACTCAGTGCGGCGGCGAGGCCACCGGCGCGCTGCAGGCGCCGAGCTTCGCGCAGTCGGGGCTCAAGGTGACCATGGCCGGCAACGCGCTGGAGCTCACCGGACCGGAGAAGATCGTGCTGGTGGATTTCGACGTGAGCCAGAGCTTCGGGCATGAGGCAAGCGGGTGGGTCATGCACCCGGTCGTGACCGGCGGTGAGATCACGACGGAGCCGCCGGCGCCGTGATTCCCGGGGCGGCCGCCGCCACCGCCTCCCACGCCGCAGCCGTGTCGACTCCAGCGTCGGAAGCGGCGACTTCCGTGTTCCGATCGCGGGGATGACTACACCGGAATTCCAAACCCATCCACGGCCACCTTCTTTCCACTCTTCGACCTCGCCCCTAGTTGTTTCACCGCCTTGTCCCACCCCTTGAGCGCCGCATCGTTTCCGGTCCCATCGCGATCCACCGCCGCGGGGTGCGCAACCTTGAGGCATTGGACGGCGCTCACGCCTGGGTTCGACACCGCCCACCTATCGTATGCCTGATGCGCGACATCGCCGAAGGCCAACGTTGCCGCAACCCTCTCCACAGCTCCGACCGGAGTCATAGGCCGCCCCCGACTCGAGTCAGGGGTCGAATCCTACCATCGGCGGATGGTTCCAAGCCGCATCGCGAACGATCTTCTGGTCGCATCCTCGCAACGACCCCGGCCCGCGAGCCACGGGTCCGGGGGATGTGAGGATATTGGTCCTGCGCGGCACCGTTTGTATCTGCCCCCTACGGTCGCGTGTCGCTGGAGACTGGCGGCGCGCGACCGCCCTCCTTCGCCTCCGGGCTCTGGAGCACGGATCACCCTATAGACGGCACAACGGAGAGGATCGGATCATGCGCGTCAAGGTTCTTGCAACCGCAGTCGTCACCGGTCTGTTGCTCACTGTCACGATGGCCCCCGCTCCCGCGGCAGCGCAGACAGCGGCGCTAAAGGCGGCGCTGGAGTCGGATAGCACCTTCATGCTGATGGCGGGCAGCCTGGGTCTCATGCAGGTGAAGCTGGGGAAGCTGGCGGAGAAGAAGGGGTCCAGTGACGTCGTGCGGGATTTCGGCAAGCGCATGGTGGACGAGTACTCCAAGGCCAACGAGGAGCTCAAGGCGGGCGCGAAGCAGGCCGCCTATCCCGCACCGGTTCTGCTGCGAGAGCACCAGCAGATCGTCGACCAATATGCGAGTATGGGCAAGTCCGACTTCGACAAGAAGTACATGGCCGAGATGGTGACCCAGCATGACCAAGCGGTGCAGCTGTTCCAGCGCGAGACCAAGGACGGACGGGTGCAGTCGCTGAAACAGCTCGCCTCGAGCATGCTGCCGACCGTGCAGGGGCATCTGAGCGTGGCCACGGAGACGGCCGGCACGGTCGGCGCGGACGTCACCGCAAGCACCGAGCACGCGCGCCAGGGATCCTAGCGACTCAGCGATCGGCGAGCCGCAACGCTAACCTTGATTCGTCCCAACCTACTCTGTCCTCGCTTTCGCCTGGGGGTATACATGCGCGCACGCATTCCGATCGTACTCGGCCTCGTCACCGCTCTCCTCGCCTGCGAGGACCATCAGGGTACTCTCGCTCCCGACGGCGCGGCCGCGCTGGCCACACCGGCAACCGCCAGTGCCTCGGACGCGAGCCAGATCGCGCAACTGCGCCGGCTGGTCGCCCCGTTCCACGACTTCGACGCGGCGGTCCGGGCCGGCTGGTCCGCCCCGATCACCCCCTGCCTCAAGGCGGGTGACCTGCCGAGCACACCCGGGTCCGGCGCGATGGGGCTCCACTGGGGCAATCTCGCGTACATCCAGGACGGCGGCACCGTGAACCTGCTCCAGCCCGAGCTGCTGCTGTACGAGCCGGAGAAGAACGGGAAGCTGCGGTTCGTCGGCGTGGAGTACATCGTTCCGTTCACCGATCACCCGGCCACCGCGGCGCCGCCGACGCTGCTGGGGCAGGACTTCGCGCAGGTGCCGGAGTTCGGGGTGTGGGGCCTGCACATCTGGGCGGGCCGGCACAACTCGAGCGGGATCTTCTCGCCCTGGAACCCGAAGGTGAGCTGCCAGTTCGCCGGAGCGCAGGCAGCCAGCGCGGAGCACCATCACGGCGGCTGAGCGAGACTCGAAGCGCCGGCGGTGCGCGACCGCGCCCGCCGGCACGCGGCATCACGTGCTCGTGGTCGCCCAGGAGCATCTCGGGCCGAACGGATTCGAGGATCTCGTGCTGAAGGTCGAGGTGAAGCGAGGGGCGTCAAGCCGGTCACGCCCGCGTTCGCACCCGCGCGGCCCGATCCGCAGCTCACGCCCCTCGTGCGCCGCCACTCCCTGCGTATCCTTGCGACGGCACCCCCCGCTCGAAGCATCAGTGCTCCCGGCGCCCTCTCGAACCATTTCACCTAGGGCTGAAACGCCACCTTCACCGGCACGTGGGAACTCGTCGCGGTGCCGTCACCCAGCTGGCTGTACTCGTTGTCGCCCCAGCAGTATGCGGCACCAGCCGCGGTGACCCCGCAGGTGTGCAACTCGCCGGCCTTGAGGTACGAGAACACGAGCCCGCCGACGACCGCCACGGGGCTGCTGCTGCCGGTGGTGGTCCCGTCGCCCAGCTCGCCGTACGTGTTGTCGCCCCAACACCACGCCGCGCCCTGCGTGTCCAGCGCGCAGGAGTGGCGGAGGCCGGCCGTGATCGCCGCGAACGTGTGGGCGCCGCCCACGACCGTAGGAATGGAACGATTGGTCGTGGTGCCATCGCCGAGCTGGCCGTACTCGTTGAGGCCCCAGCACAGCGTCGGCCCTGATGCCGCGATTCCGCAGGAGTGATCGTAGCCCGCGGCGATAAACGGACCTGGAGGCAGCGGAAAGTCGGGATCGGGGCTGTGGAAGATCACCAGCGGATCGGTGCGCCACGTCGTGCCCGCCGGACACGACGACCGGCAGGGACGAGGTCGCAGTCGTACCATCGCCCAGCTGGCCGGCCACGTTGTAGCCCCAGCACTCGGCGGCGCCGGCGACGGTAATGGCGCAGGTATGCAGGCCTCCGGCGCTGACCTCCTTGATCCCATCGGAGGTATTGACGGGCGTTGTCGGGAAGAACGTGTGGAAGTCGCCCCGGCCGAGCTGACCTTCTTCATTCCGCCCCCAGCACCAGACGCGCTGTGACGGGCCGATGCCACAAGTGTGCGCGAACCCCGCGGACAACTGTTGAGTCAAGAGCCGCACCTGACCCACGACGATCGTATCGCCCTGCACCGTGTCGACGCTCTGCGCCGTGATCACCGCGACCGGAGTCGTTGACTGCGTCGCCGTCGAGCCGTTCCCGAGTCGGTCGTCCCCGTTATTCCCCCAGCACCAGGCCTCGAAGGACAGGGTGAAGGCGCAGGAGTGATAGAAGCCGCCGACGATCCGTCGATAGCGATAGTCGCCGGGAATCAGCGTCGGGTTGGTGACGAGCGACGTGGATCCGAGCCCCAGCTGTCCGTCCGCGTTATAGCCCCAGCACAGCAGCTGCTCGCTGGTCGTGATGCCGCAGCCGTGGTAGCCCCCGGCGTCGATGTACCGGAACACGATGTCTCCGGCGATCGGCTGGGCGATGGCGTGGAACGTAACGGGCCCCAGACCCGCGACGGTGGCGGTCGCGGTGTAGATCCCCGGCGTGGGAGGCAGCGTCCACACGACGGAGGACTGCCCCGCATCGTCGGTGGTATCGACCGTTTGATTCAACGTGCCCGCGCTCGGCACCCAGCTCACCAGCACTCCGGGTGCAGCCCGCCCGGCCGAATCAACGGCCCTCAGGGTCAGACCGGTGCCCAACGGGGATCCGATTACCCCACGCTGGTTCTCGCCTGCCGTCGCCATTGCATCGGTTGGCGGACCGGCCAGGTCGAGGGGCTCGACGGTATCCTTGCAGGCGAGCGTGACCACGGCGGCAATGGCCGTCCAACGCAGGGGCCTCACTGGACGCACCCCGTGACAGTCCCCATGGGGGCGCTGGTCCTGGACTCGCCGTTCACCTCGTCACCCAGGCCGAACCACTGCGACGTCCTCGAGTACACTCTCAGCGTGCCTGCCTCCGTGGTCTTGGCGAGGGTCCAGCATGAGCGCCCCGCGTCGCCCAGGTCGTACTCCGCCTTTCCCTCGCCGGAGATCGCTCCGTAGCTATCGACGCCGCCGGCCCAGGAGGTGTCGGAGTCGATGACGAGGGCCGTCCCGCCGCAGCCGGCCAGCAAGGCCAGTACGGCGGGACCCCAACAGACGCGCATAGAGACTCCATTCCGCTTACAGGGTAGTGGTCGCAGGACTTCGTGAGCGGGTGTCGCGGGGACTTCGCGATGCCGCGCCAGCTAGGACTCCCGCGGCCGACGGCGGCTCACCCGCTGCACGTAGTCCGACTTGAGCTGCATGGCCGCCATCGCCCGGGCGCCCTGGTACTTCCGATCGGTGGCCTCGTAGCGCCGCTGCTCCAGCCGGTCCGCCTCGGCACGGAGATCCTCGATCTCTTCTCGTACCTCGGGCGCGCCGGCGTACGGCGCGAGCCCGGCGGCCGCTTCGCGGAGCCCGGCGGCCGCCGCATCGAACGCACCGTTGTCCGCGCTGCGGACCGCCTCTTCGCGCGCACGTGCAGCCTGGAACCGGAGGAAGGTCTGCTCGACCACCGGCTCGACGCGGTCTTCGCCGTCGAGGTTCGCGAACACCGGCATAGCGGTCGTGCGGTGCTCGACGCCAGCCTCGCTCACGATGTCCGCCTCGATCCGGATCTCGCCGAGCTGGACCTTGCCCAGCTCAGCCACGTTTTCGACGTGGAATACCAGGCCGAGGAGCAATACGTCGGCCACGTATTGCTCCTCGGCCTGGTATTCCACGTCGAAAACGTGGCTGAGCTGGGCAAGGTCCAGCTCGGCGAGATCCGGATCGAGGCGGACGTCGTGAGCGAGGCGGAACAAGCGCCGCACGACCGCCATGCCGGTGGCTGAACCTCGACGGCGAAGACCGCGTCGAGCCGGTGGTCGAGCAGACCTTCCTCCGGTTCCAGGCGGCACGTGCGCGCGAAGAGGCGGTCCGCAGCGCGGACGACGTGCGTTGGATGCGGCGGCTGCCGGGCTCCGCGACACCGGCTCGCGCCTACGCCGGCGCCCCCGAGGAAGAGATCGAGGATCTCCGGGCCGAGGCGGAGCCGGTTGGAGCAGCGGCGTTACGAGGCCACCGATCGGAATCCCAGGGCGCTGGCGATGGCGGCCATGCAGCTCAAGTCGGACTACGTGCGGCGGCGCCCCGCCCCATGGCCGCGGGAGGTGGCCGCTGGCGCGGCATCGCGAAGTCCCCGCGACACCCGCTCACGAAGTCCTGCGACCACTACCCTGTAAGCGGAATGGAGTCTCTATGCGCGTGTGTTGGGGTCCCGCCGTACTGACCTTGCTGACCGGCTGCGGCGGGACGGCCCTCGTCATCGACTCGGACACGTATTAGCTGGGCGCAGCGTCGATAACTACGGAACAATCTCCGGTCAGGGAAAGGCGGAGTACGATCTGGGCGACGCGGGGCAGTGCTGGACCCTCTCCAAGACCACGGAGGCAGGTACGCTGAGAGTGTACTCGAGGACATCGCAGTGGTTCGCCGCCTGGGCGACGAGGTCAGCGGCGAGTCAGGACCACGCCCCCATGGGGACCGTCCGCGGTGCGTCCAGTGAGGCCCTGCATTGGACGGCCATCGCCGCCGTGGTCGCGCTCGCCTGCAAAGATGCCGTCGAGCCCCTCGACAACCTGGCCGGTCCGCCAACCGATGCAATGGCGACACGAGACCAGCGTGGGGTAATCGGATCCCCGTTGCGGCACCGGTCTGACCCTGAGGGCCGTTGATTCGGCCGGGCGGTTCGCCCCGGGAGTGCTGGTGAACCGGGTGCCGAGCGCGGCACGTAAATCAAACAGTGGAGTACCCACCGACGATGCGGGGCAGTCCTCCGTCGTTTGGACGCTGCCTCCCACGCCGGGGATCTACACCGCGACCGCCACCGTCGTGGGCCTCGGGCCAGTCACGTTCCACGCGATCGCCCAGCCGATGGCCGGAGATCGTGTTTCGGTACATCGACGCTGGGGGCTACCATGGGTGCGTGTGCACGACCAGCGAGCGGCTGTTGTGTTGGGGCTACAACGCGGACGGGCGGCTGGGGCTCGGATCCGCGTCGGCTCCGTCACCAACCCTACGTTGATTCCCGGCGACTATCGCTATCGACACGGATCGTCGCCGCTCTATCACTCCTGCGCGTTCACCCTGGCCTTCGAGGCCTGGTGCTGGGGACGACCGACTCGGGAACGGCTCGACGGCGGGGCAGTCGACGACTGCGATTCCGCGCAGAGCGGCAATACGATCGTCGTGGCCAGGTGCGGCTCTTGACTCAACAGTTGTCCGCGGGGTTCGCGCACACTTGTGGCATCGGCCCGTCACAGCGCATCTGGTGGGGGCGGAATGAAGAAGGTCAGCTCGGCCAGGGCGACTTCCACGACGACGCCGGTCAATACCTCCGATGCGATCAAGGAGGTCAGCGCACAGCCCTCCATACCTGCGCCGTCACTGTCGCGGGCGCGGCCGTGTGCTGGGGCTACAACGTGGCCGGCCAGCTTGGCGATGGTACGACTGTGACCTCGCCCCTCCCGGTCGTCGTGTCCGGCGGCACGACGTGGCGCACCGATCCACTGGTGATCTTCACAGCCCCGATCCGGACTTCCCGTCCCCGGGGCCTCGTTTATCGCCGCGGGCTACGATCACTCCTGTGGAATCGCGGCATCAGGGCCGACGCTGTGCTGGGGCCTCAACGAGTACGGCCACTCGGCGACGGCACGACCAATCGTTCCATCCCTGCCCATACCTTCCGCGGCGATCACGGCCCCGCCACACCTGCGCGCTGGACACGCACGGCGCGGCACCTGGTGTTGGGGCGACAACACGTATGGCGAGCTGGGCGACGCGGACGCGACCGGCTGCGGCGGTCCGCGGCGGTGGCGGCCGCCGCCCCGGGAATCACGGCGCCGGCGGCTCCGTCGTGATCTCACCGCCGGTCACGACCGGGTGCATGACCCACCCGCTTGCCTCATGCCCGAAGCTCTGGCTCACGTCGAAATCCACCAGCACGATCTTCTCCGGTCCCGTGAGCTCCAGCGCGTTGCCGGCCATGGTCACCTTGAGCCCCGACTGCGCGAAGCTCGGCGCCTGCAGCGCGCCGGTGGCCTCGCCGCCGCACTGAGTGGCGTCATAGCCGTCGGTCGCGTACACGTCACTTCCGCCGGTGCCATTCTCCACCGCGAGACACGCCCCGGTGATCTTGAAGCGAAGCTGCTCATAGCTGCCGGAGGGGACCTCGATGCCCTGCACCAGAGTCGTGGCGTCGGCCGCGAGCGTGAGCAGGTCCACGGTGGTCGGCGTCTGGGTGAGGACCTGCACCCCGCCCGAGCCCACCAGGTCCACTTCGCTGATCGTCACCACAGCGTGCTGCACGTCACCCGGGGCGTCCTTGAGCATGACCGAGAACGACGTAGTGGCGTTGGGGGCCTGGCCGTCACAGGCCGCGAACGCCGCAAGTGCGAGGACGAGTGCGGCCTGGCGCGGGGCGGAGAGGGTGCGCATGGCATCTCCGAAGAAAAGATTGCTTGGCTGGTGGGTCAGCTTGTCCATCGCAGAGAAGTCTGCAAGGTTCGGTCCCGTGCGCAGACCGTGTGCGGATCGTTGCATGCAGGGGGCTATCGGCAGTCGCCGCGCTGCCTTGACGGATGGCACGCGACGCGCGCCCTGGAGCCGACCGCCTGGGTGTTCTGGCCGTTCGCCACCTGAGAGGGAATGTGCCAGGCCGGCCGATGTTCCCCCTCATTCCTACTGGCTTCGGAGCTCCCCCGACTCAACCCGACCCTTGGCCACGCCCCACCCCGCGCCTAGCTTGGCCAGGTGCCCTCCACGTATCGCGAGGTCTACGCGCGCTGGCAGGCCGCCCCCGAGTCCTTCTGGGCCGAGGCGGCGGAGGCCGTGCACTGGTACCGCCGCTGGGACGCGGTCCTCGACGACTCCCGCGCGCCCCTCTACCGCTGGTTCCCCGGCGCTGAGACCAACACCTGCTACAACGCCCTCGACCGCCACGTCGAGTCCGGCCGCGCCGACCAGCTCGCCCTGATCTACGACAGCCCGGTCACCTCCACGGTTCGGACCTACACGTTCCGCGAGCTGCGCGACGAGGTCGCCCGGTTCGCGGGCGTGCTGGCCCGGGAAGGGCGTGGGCCGCGGCGACAGAGTCGTGATCTACATGCCGATGGTCCCCGAGGCCGTGATCGGGATGCTGGCCTGCGCCCGCATCGGCGCGATTCACTCGGTGGTGTTCGGCGGGTTCGCGTCGCCCGAGCTGGCCAGCCGGATCACCGATGCCCGGCCCAAGGCGATCCTGAGCGCCTCCTGCGGCATCGAGATCGGCCGGGTGGTGCCGTACAAGCCGCTGCTCGACCGGGCGATCGAGCTGGCCGACGCCAAGCCCGAGTGCTGCATCGTGCTCCAGCGTCCCCAAGGCGAGGCGACGATGGTGCCGGGGCGGGACCACGACTGGCGCGAGCTCGCGGCCGGCGCCAGTCCGGTGGACTGCGTCCCGGTCCTCGCCACCGATCCGCTCTACATCCTCTACACCTCCGGCACGACCGGGCAGCCCAAGGGCATCGTGCGCGACAACGGCGGCCACCTGGTCGCGCTCACCTGGAGCATGCGCAACATCTACGGGGTCGAGCCGGGCGAGGTGTACTGGGCCGCGTCGGACCTGGGGTGGACCGTCGGCCACTCGTACATCGTCTACGCCCCGCTGTTCCACGGCAACACGACGGTGCTCTATGAGGGGAAGCCGGTCGGCACGCCGGACGCGGGCGCGTTCTGGCGCGTCATCGCGCAGCACGGAGTCGGCGTCTTCTTCACCGCGCCGACCGCGTTCCGCGCCATCAAGCGCGACGATCCCGACGGCGAGCACATCCGCCGCTACGATCTCTCACGCTTCCGCACGCTCTTCCTGGCCGGCGAGCGCTGCGACCCGCCGACGCTCGAGTGGGCCGAGCGGCAGCTCGGCGTTCCGGTGATCGACCACTGGTGGCAGACCGAGACCGGCTGGCCGGTCGGCTGCAACTGCGCGGGGCTCGGGCTGCTGCCGGTCAAGCCGGGCTCGTGCTCGGTACCGGTGCCGGGTTGGGACGTGCGGGTGCTGGACGACGAGGGCAGGGCGACGGCCCCGAGCCAATCGGGCAACGTCGTCATGAAGCTCCCGCTTCCCCCGGGCGCCACGCCGACGCTCTGGAACAACGACCAGGGCTTCCGCGACACCTACCTCACCGCCTATCCCGGCTACTACCTGACGGCCGACGCGGGCTACAAGGACGAGGACGACTATCTCTGGATCATGAGCCGCACCGACGACGTGATCAACGTCGCGGGTCACCGGCTCAGCACCGGCCAGATGGAGGAGGTGCTGGCGGCGCACCCGGACGTCGCGGAGTGCGCGGTGGTGGGCGTCAGCGACGCGCTCAAGGGCGAGGTGCCCCTCGGCCTGGTGGTGCTCAAGCACGGGGCGGTACGGGATCGGGTGGAGCTGGTGGCGGAGCTGGTGGAGCTGGTGCGGCAGCGGATCGGGCCGGTGGCGTCGTTCAAGACGGCGACCGTCGTCAAGCGGCTGCCCAAGACGCGGTCGGGAAAGATCGTGCGGGGGACGGTGAAGAAGATCGCGGACGGGGTGGCGTGGACGGTGCCGGCGACGATCGATGATCCGGCGAGCCTGGAAGAGATCTCGGCGGATCTCGCGGCGATCGGCTATCCGCGCGCGTAGGCATCCGGCGTGTCGGCGCAGGGCGCGGGGGCGACGGGATAGCTCCCTTCGGGCGCTGCAGTCGCCGCCACGCAGGCGTTGGGCTGCTACCAGAGGCTGAGGTAGTGGCGTCGACTGACGCGCCCTGCGGGAGCCATCCCGTCGCCCCCGCGCCCCGAGCATTCCGGAATGCGCGGACGCGCGCCGCTCTAGCATCGGAGCTTCGCGCGAGCGACGGCGGCGGCAGGCCCAGAGGACGCGTCAGTCGACGGCACGACCTCCGCCCTTAGTAGCAACCCCACGCGTACGTGCCGGCGACTGCAGCGCCCCGGCGGGCCTGCTCGCCGCCGTCGCTCGCCGGCGCCCGTGTGCCGACCTGCGCGCTCACTTCACCTCGATCTTATTCACGATGTCCACGAATCCCCCCGGCCCGAGTTGGCTGTGGACCGCCACGAGCACGTGGAGCCGCGTGCCCGCCTGGTCTGTCACCTGGCCACGGATCCGGAACCCGGATGTCCCCTGGCCGATGCCCCTGAAGAGGTTGGCGGAGCCGTCGGTGTAGGTCCCGGTTCCCTCGGCGACTGGCGAGCCGTCGCAGATATCCTCCGTGCCGGCCGGGAAGAGGAGCAGGGGAACCTTGCCCGCCGACTTGAACAGGGTCTGCGCCCCGCCGTGCGGCTGCTCGACGAAGTGAGTTTTCAAGCCGCCCAGCTCCGGGTCGCCGCCGCTGCAGAATTCCACGACGTCGCTCGAGTTCAGGCCGATCGCGACGAAGTAGGGCGCGCCGGGCTCGGTGAAGGTGGAAAAAAACTGGGCGTCCGAGCGGCTGACCTGTGCCCGGGGCCGGGCGGGCTGTGCTCGGTGCGGAAGGACGGGGCGGAGCCGGTCTCGGGCGCCACGGGCGAGCTATCAGAGCAGGCGGCAACGGCCAGGCCGGCCGCCAGGAGGGTTGCGACGGGGCGTGCACGAAACATTCGAACTCCTCACCGGGGGGATGGAAGGGTGGTGCGGTGGCGCTTCCAGTATGTTTTTTGGTCCGTCGCGGTGTCAATCGACCTTTCGTGCTACTCCACTTTCAGATGTCCAGGCCCGCTGCGACTCTGGCGCGCTAACCGCGCGCGCCTTACCCTGCGGCATCCCTCATCACGACGATCCCATGGCCACCATCCCCCAAATCATCCCGCCCGGCGTGATCACGCAGGAGTTCCACACTCCGCGTGCCGTCCGCCGCGGCGTCATCGCAGGTGTAGCTGGCAACGTGCTCGAGTGGTACGACTTCGCCCTCTTCGGCTTCTTCGCCAGGCAAATTGGCGCTCACTTCTTCCCGGCCCACAACCCCACCGCCTCGCTCCTCGCCGCCTTCGGCACCTTCGCGGCCGGCTTCATCATGCGGCCGGTGGGCGGGGCCTTGTTCGGCTGGGTAGGCGACAAGTTCGGACGTAAGCAGGCGCTGCTCTGGTCCGTGATGGCGATGGCGTTGCCCTCCTTCTTGATCGGCGTATTGCCGAGCACTGAGACGATCGGGATCGCCGCGCCGATCCTCCTGCTCGGGTTCCGGCTTGTTGCAGGGCCTCGCGGTCGGCGGCGAATACGGCGCCTCGACCGTGTTCCTGGTCGAGGGGTCGGAGCCGGGACGGCGCGGGTGGATGGGCAGCTGGGGGCCGGTCGGTGCGTTCGCGGGCACGCTGCTCGGCTCCGCGGCCGGCGCGATCGTGAATACGGTGATGACACCCGACGCGGTGATGGCGTACGGCTGGCGCATCCCCTTCATCCTGGGCATCTGCGTGGGCCTGGGCGGGATCGCCATCCGGCGCTACTACATCGAGCGGGTACCCCACCAGGCTCCGTCCCGGTCGCCGCTGGCCGAGGCGCTCCACTCCCATTGGCTGACCACCTTGCACCTCGTGGCGCTGGTGGCCGGCCTGGCCGTCGGGTTCTACATGACGTTCGTGTACGCGGCGACCTGGCTCGCGCAGGTGGCCCAGGTGCCGGCGCGCACCGCGCTGGGGATCAACACACTCGCGATGGCGTTGTCGCTCGTTGCCTCGCTGGCGGCGGGCGCGCTGAGCGACCGAATTGGCCGGCGACCAGTGCTGGTTGCGTGGGGTGCCGCGATGGCGCTCCTGTCCTACCCGTTGATGTCGCTCATGACCCGAGGGGAGACAGGCAGCATCATCGTGGGGCAGGTGAGCCTCGCCCTGCTGGTCGCCGCCGGCAGCGGCGCCCTGCCCGCCACCATGGCCGAGCTGGCGCCGTGGCGGGTGCGTTGCACCGTGGTGTCGGTGGCGCACAACCTCGGGATGGCGCTGCTCGGCGGCACCACGCCGCTCATCGGGGCGTGGCTCCTCGCCCGGACGGGTAAGCCCCTCGCGCCGGCGGTGTACCTGTCCGCGGCGGGCGTGGTGAGCTTCGTGGCGGCGCTCCTGCTGCCCCGTACCGCGCGGCACCGGCTCACCCACGAGTTCGAGGCGGCGCGGCCGCGCTGAGGCTACGCGCGGTTGTGACGCGTCGTAGTCGTCGTGCCGCCGCCACTACTGATATGATGCGGCTCGGGGCTGCCGACAGGTCAGGGGTAAGTCTTGACGCCGACTCCGGCGGGTTTCGATCGGTTCGGTACCGAGAATCGCACGTGAGCCCAGATGAAGTGCCCGCGTCGTTCCACGACCGTATCTCGGTGATTGTCACTTGGCTTCGGGGCCGGAGCACGTCCTCGATTGTGTCGTAGCCAGGCTCGTAGAACCGGTTGCGACGCACGTTGACCTGAGCATTCGCGGAAACTGTCTTTCCTTCCAGACTCGCGGGCTTTGTTTGAGCCCCAAACGAGAAATACCGTCTCGACCACGTGGTTGAGGCGCTATCGTACGCCCCTAGATAGACCCAGCCTTCCTTCAGCGTCGACGGAGGACTGTTCGCGCGTGGGGTCTGAGCTTGAACGGCTGCCCCACCTGCTTTCTGTGAATCCACATGAGCTTGAACCGTGTCGATTGCAGCGGCAAGTGTTCGTAGTCGTGCTCGAACGTCAGCCTCCTCCTTCCTCAATGAATCGACGCTCACTGATTTCAACACGATCGTGTCGTTCAACGCGGCGACTCTTGCCGAAAGCGGGCGAGCCTTAACCTGCAGATAGAGGACAACAGCCAGCGAAAAGACCAGAAGGGGAATCTGCGCGACCGCCAGGAACCTGAGCAGCAGCTCGAACTTCCACCGATTGCGGGCTTGCATTTCGCTCACGTCGTCCTCGCTATGAGCTCTGTGGGCGGACGAGAACCAGCGCGAACCCTGCCACCAGGAGCAGGCTGACCCATGCTATGAGGAGCGCCGTCCCTGCGACTTTCGGATTAATGACCTGCAGAGCTTGGTACAGGGCCGTGCTCGCGAGGAGGGCGGTCGCACCGTACGTAACTGCCCCAACGAGAAGCCGGCGGACGACCGTCCTGTCCTCCGCGATGGGCTGATGCAGCTCGATGGCGGTCGGCAGAAGGCGCGGCTCGGTATTACAGACTGTCTGAATGAGGCGTCGAACGTACACGTAGGCATCGCTCGTCGTGCTCGTCGGCTTCACGATCTCGGTGTGCAGCCCCCTGACCAGCATCTTCTGGACATCAGGGATTCCGACTCCCGCACTCAACGGGTCCACCCAGCGATCGTTTGCAGCCGCGACGATCCACACAGGAAGCGGAACTAGGGAAGGGTCCCCGGTACTTGCCCGGGCGTTTACGCGATTGGTGAAGGTCTTCTCAATTCGGCGCACGAAATCGGAGTGAGCGCTCAGCGCCCTGGTATCGCTCGTCAGCCAGGCGAACGCCCGCGGGATCCAGAGCGAACCGAGCTGTGGGGCGGCCATCAATACTTCACCTTTGATGCGATCGAGCGTAGCGGTTTCCAAAGAATCGACCAGGTAGGCGACGACTGCTTTACAGAGGAGCCCGCCCATGCTGTGCCCGACAAGGACGATTGAGTCGTAGCCTTCCAGCCCTCGCAGCAGGTTCGCAAAAGCTTCGGCTTCCGCATCGAGGCTGATCGACCTCCAAAACTTGATCCTGCCCAGGAAGGTGCGATAGCTGTACAGACCGATGTCGCACCCGGGAAGCTCCTGAAAAAGAAAGGCTGGAAAGTTGCCCCAGGTAGCGTACCGGTCGCCTCCCAGGCCGTGGACGAAGAGGACGATGGCCGAATTCAGAGATGGATTGGTGTGTTGGTGAACAATCAATGGCTCGGCGCTCGGAGCGACGAGATGGTCCGGCACAATGAAGGTCGGGTCATTCACAAAACGGAGCACAGTCGCTCTCGGGGGACCGGGGCTAAGGCCCTATGCAAAGCAGGAGTAGGGTCACGTTACATTTTGGCGACGGTTCTGACAAGCACCTACAGACCCGTTTGCTGCAGTTCTACGCTTTGCGGCAGACGTTTGCTCGACCTTCGGGGCGAGTGCGCCGTCGTGTTGTTTGGCCACCGCGTCTGAACGTGAAGTCGATTCCCTCCCGCCCGTCTCCGCACCAGTAATGGTAGAAGTGGAGCAGCGGCGCGTCGAGCGCGCCCGCGAACCGGTCGCCGAACTCGTCCGACTGGGCCGACAGGTTGTCGTCGGTCCGTGCCGCGCCAGCGAAAGCTCGAGCGCCGCATCGGACCCTCGCCCGTGTGGGCAACCCAGTCACTCGCGCACATCTCGCCTGAACGCGGGTGCGATCGCAAGGGACCCGCAGGGGAGTGGCGGCGCGGCTCACGCGGCGGATGCCACGGCGTCAGTGGCGGTCCCGCTTCACCTGCTGGAATCCCGTGGCGCTACTATAAGGAAGGCCACTGGAGGACCCTGCCAATGCACTCGCTTCGCACCGCCGCCCCGCTCACGGCCTGCCTGATCCTGATCGGGCCGCTCCCGCCCCGGCCCGCCCCCTCGCAGGAGGCACCCATGACGCTCTCGATCAGCTCGCCCGCGTTCACGGCCAACGGGCAGATCCCGAAGGAGTTCACCTGCGAAGGCCAGGACCAGTCGCCGCCGCTCGCGTGGGGCGGGGCGCCCGCGGGGACCAAGAGCTTCGCCCTGATCGTCGACGATCCCGACGCGCCCGACCCCAAGGCCCCGAAGACGACCTGGGTGCACTGGGTGGTGTACGACATGCCGGCGTCGGCGGCCGAGCTCCCGAAGGCCGCCTCGTCGAAGAGCCTCCCGGCCGGCGCCCGCGAGGGCGTGAACGACTGGAAGCGTGTGGGCTACGGCGGTCCCTGCCCGCCGGTCGGCCGGCATCGGTACTTCCACAAGCTGTACGCGCTCGACGCCACGCTGGGCGATCTGAAGGAACCGACCAAGGCGGCGCTCGAGCGGGCGATGCAGGGGCACATTCTGGAGAAGGTGGAGCTGGTGGGGACGTACGAGAAGGGGAAGTAGCCCGCTCAACGTGGCGGTGTCGCGGTGCCCCTCGTCAGGGCCAGGAGCTCGAGGCTCTCGAGCTGGAGTACGACCCCCGTCATTGTGCGAGCTTGGCGATACTGCTTCTGACACGATCGATCCTCCATTGCAGCTCGGGATCCGCCTCCTTCCAGAGCGCCGCGAAGGCCCTGTAGTGTTGCAGCGCGTTCTGACGGTTACCCTCGCGCGCCTCGATCTCCGCCTGCCCGAGGTGCGCGGGTGCCAGGAAGGCGAGATCGAAGGCATTCGCCATCCACAGCGAGTGGTACCACCTCATCGCCTCGGGGTCCCGCTTGAGATCACTCAAAATGCCCGCTCGGAGATACCGCGCCTGGGCCTGGGACATGAATGGTGAGCTGTACGCCCGCTGCCAGACCCGAGCCTGAGGGCCTCGCAGGCTGCTCTGATCGAGCTCCCCGAGCGCGTCCTTGCCTTCCCCGCCCGCGCTTCCGTGTAGGCCAGGATCTCATGCCCCAGCGCCCGGCCGACGACTCCTTGCGTCGTCGCCGTGTCGAGCTCCAGGAGCTCGCGTGCCCGACGCCGAGCTTCTGCGCCGTCGCCCAGTCGAGCGCCGAGGGCCCCCAGCAGGAAGGTCCGGATCTGCTGATGAAGGCTGTCGTGGGGGACCAGCCAAGGGTTGGCCGAGATGCTGGGGGCGGCAGTGGCGGCATTCCACCGCTGCAGGCGGACGAGGACTTTTCGAACCGTGGAATCTGGTTGCTCCCACATGGGGTGGAGGACGAGTAGCGCGCGTCCCTCCAGCGCCGCGGCGGGATCCAGCCTGTCGGCCGCGTCGAGCTCCCGGGACGCAGCGTGTCCTCGCCCCCGCGCCAGCTCGAGATAGGCCGCCATGACGTGGCCGAAGGCCTGCACCTCGGGCAGACGGCTGGGGTCGGTGAACAGCCGAAGCGCTAGCCGCTCGGTTGCTGCCGGGTCCTGCAGCGTGGCCGTCATGTTGACCGCCAACAGGCGTTGCAGGTCGTCCATGGTGGGAAAGCCGGAGATCGCCGAGTCCTCGGCTGCGGAGTCGCGTTTGCTGAAAGCGCGGAAGATTCGAAATACTGGAGTGTAGTATCCCTTCGAATCGGTCGAGAGCGCACGAGCGGCCGAGTCGAGCAAGCCAAGCCGGAGATCCAGTGCCGCTGCCCACGGCAGGTGGGTCCGAGCCTCCGAATGAGCGGGGTCCAGGAAAAGGACGCGCTGGAACGCGTAGCTCAGCGAGTCCATGGCCAGTCCATACAGCGGCCCGAAATGAAGCATCACATCCGCGCGACCGAACCAGGCCTCCACATCGTCCGGGTACTCATACACCAGGGCGCGGTAGAGGCGGTCGGCTCGCTGGGGATCCACGTTGATCGCGGCGTTGAACGCTTCCGCGAGGCGGCGGTCCCGCACGGAGAGCCGGTTCGCCAGGGCAAGCGCCCGGCGCAGTGGGCGCTCCCCCCCCTCAGGCGTTTCCGTGAAAGTCAGGGCGTACGCTTGCCGGAACCAGGCCAGAGCGAAGAGGCTGTCCGCCGCCACCGCGTGCCCGAAGGAGGTCACGGCTTGTCCATAGTCGCCGCGACGCAGCGCGCTCTCACCCTTGAGGTACTCGTTGAGGGCGACAACCGAGTTGGTGCTGATGCTCTCCAGACGGGGCGGCGCCTGGTGAATGCCGAACGCGCCCAGCAACTGCACCGCCAGGTCGTTGACCAGGCGGAATATGTCACCCGGCTTTCTGCCCTCGACGGTGATCCGCTCCGAGAGAAGACCGGACCGCAGGTCGTACGCCGAGGCGCTGACGGTCACGCGACCGTCGGCGCCTTCCACGACGGTGCCCGAGACATACCGCCGCGCGCCGAGCCGGGTGGCGATAGCTTGCTCCTGCTTCTGGTCCAGCGGTTGCGCGGCCCCTTCACCCGCCGCCCCTAACACAGCGCTCGGAGCCACTGTCCGCAGCTCCCCCACGCCATCGAGCGCGGAGCTGAGAAGGGTGACGATGGCTCCGCTCAGCTGATTCGTCTGCTCCCCACCTTGCGCGGCGAACGGCAGGATGGCCACTCGTGAGACTAGAGAATCCTCTGGCGCCCCTGCGGGGCGCCGAAGTGCCCACACGACCGCGAGCGCCACAGCCGCCACCGCCGCTAGCAGCCCCCAGGTGAGACGAGCGGAGAGCCGCCAAGAGCGCTTCGCCCGGCGCTTGGAGCCGGCCACCGCCGTGCCCGAGCTGGGCCTCACGGCCCCGAGTGCCTCGGCCATGTCTGCCGCTGTGGCGAAGCGGTCGGCCGGCACCTTCGCGAGCGCCTTGCGGATAACACGTTCCACGCGCTCGGGCACGTTCTCACGCACGGTTCTGATGTGCGGAACAGGTTCGGTGAGCCGCCGGGCGGCGATCGCCTGCCGGGTCGGACCGGTGAACGGCGGCTCGCCGACGAGCATCTCGTAGAGAACGCAGCCGAGGCTGTAGATGTCACTTCTCGCATCCGCCTCACGACCCGTGGCCTGCTCTGGGCTCATATAGGAGGGAGTGCCGACGGCGATACCTGAGTCCGTCAAGCGGTCGCCGGCAGAGCTGTGGATCGCACGCGCGATGCCGAAGTCGGCGACCAGGGCATGCCCGTCGGAGAGCAGGATGTTCCCTGGCTTGATATCCCGATGCACTACCCCTTCGCGATGGGCGTAATCGAGGGCGCCGGCAACTTCGCGGGTGATGCGGAGGGCCTCTGCGAGGGGAAGCTGAGTCTCACGCTCAATCCGCTCTCGGAGCGATTCGTCCCTGGCGTAGGGCATGACGTAGTACAAGCCCGGGATGCCGGGATCCCACTGGAAGGTGCCCGAGTCCAGCAGCGTCAGGATGTGTGGGTGCTGAAGGTGTGCGGCGACCTGGATCTCGTGAAGGAAACGCTCGGCCCCAAGGTTGGCCGCGAGCTCCGGCGAGAGGACCTTGAGAGCGACGAGGCGGTCGTGCCTCAGGTCGCGTGCCAGATAGACGAGAGCCATTCCGCCGTGACCGAGACGGCGCTCAATCACGTACCGGTCAGCCACGGCTTCCTGAAGCCGCCGGTAGGAGCCGGGCCTCAAATGGGCCTCGCTCAGCGAGGCCCCGCAGGACCGGCAGGCGCTTGCCTCATCCGGAGCGGTCTCGCCGCAGGATGGGCAGGTCACTCCTGTCTTGGACACGTGGGGTCCCTGGGAAGTGGGGCGACCTAGCCCAAGCCCCGGCCCGGCCCATAGGTTGGCCCGTAACAGTCGAGCCGCCCATCGCAAATCTACGGGCGTAACTCCCATCTGGACACCCTGGCCGAGTCGCGCGGGACGGGGACAGGGGCGCGCCTCCGAGCGCGCTGCGAGTGTCGGTGATGCTACAGCACCCGAGGTTGAAGGACGACCACCGAGCCCTGCTTTGGGAAGGCCGGGGAGTGCTGCTCCTCTCCGACGACGGCGATGCTCTGCTTCCAACCGGACTGTACGAGCATCTGCTTCCGCTCCTAAATGGCCCGACCAGCACCGAACTACTGATCAAGCACTTCGAGGCCGGCTGGCGGCGCGTGGACGTGTGGTACGCGCTGTGGCAGTTGGAACGCCTGGGGTGTGTGGTGGATGCGCCCTGCGCCGCGGAGAGGTCGGATGCAGGGAAGCGCGGCGCAGCTTCCGGGGGTCCCGTCACCGCCGCCGGAGTGCGGATCGCGCTGACGACTCTCGGAGACGTCCCGAGCGGCGTCGCTGCCGAGGCGCTTCAGGCCTGCGGCTTCGTGCTCGACGATTCGGCCCCGCTCTCCGTCGTTCTGACGGACAGCTACCTTCGCCCGGAGCTCGCCGGGCTCAATCAGGCCGCGCTCGAAACCGGCCAATCGTGGCTGCTGGCCCGGCCTGTCGGTCCGGCGATCTGGATCGGCCCGCACTTTCATCCCCATGCCAGCTGCTGCTGGCGCTGTCTAGCGGACCGTCTGAGACGGAATCATCCGCACGAGTACCGGCTCCTTGGACAGTCGCGCCCGGTGCGGCCCCTCAGCCCCGGGTGGCCGGGCTCGGCCCTCTTCGCTGGCCTCCTCGCACGCCAACTCACCGCTGCCGCCCCCGACGCGATCGTCAGTTTCGACTCCATAGGCAAACCGCTGCGGACACACCGGGTTCCTTGGAGGCCGCAGTGCCCGGCGTGCGGGGACCCCGCGCTATACGGCCGGCTTTCCACCTCACCGCTTCGGCTGCCCAAAGGAGGCACGTACCTGGAAGGCGAAGACGTAGCGACGCTTCACCGCTGGGAGGGCCTGGTTGATCCCGTGGTCGGGGTCGCCGTGGACCTGCGGCGGCTGCCATCCGAGGAGGGAGCACCGCTCTACGTCCATGTCGCCCGCTATGCGGCGGACCCGCTGCACGAGGAGCGCGTCCAGTCTGAGACCGGGTTGGATCGCGGCACCGGCAAGGGCATGACTGACGAAGAGGCGCGCGTGAGCGCGCTCGGCGAGGCAATCGAGCGGTATTCCGGGGTCTTTCAAGGAGACGAGCCTCGCGTTCTGGCTTCCTTAGAAGCGCTCGGGCCGGCCGCGATCCACCCCAATGAGTGCATGCAGTTCAGCGAGGCGCAGTACCGCCGGCGCGAGCGCCCCGATGCGGGCGCCCCCCGCACCAGCGACGTTCCTCTCCCGCTCGATCCGGCGGATCCGATCGAATGGACTCCGCTCCGGTCGCTCTCGGGTGACGATTGCAGATATCTGCCGACGATGCTGCTCTACACCGGCTATCCGCTGGGGGATCGGGCGGCGTACTGCCTGCCGGATCCGAGCGGCAGTGCCGCTGCGAGCTCCCGAGAGGAGGCGCTGCTGCGGGGCCTGATGGAGCTGGTCGAGCGGGACAGCCTCGCGCTCTGGTGGTACAACCGCGTCGCCCGGCCAGGAATCGATCTCGCCCGCACCCAAGCCCCTTACTGCGAGAGCTTGGTGGCGCACTATCGCTCACTGGGCAGGGAGCTATGGGCCATCGATATCACTAGCGACATCGGCATTCCTACTTTCGCGGCGATCTCCCGGCAGACCGCCGCAGGTCCTGAACGCATCGTACTCGGCTTCGGCACCCATCTCGACCCTGCGGCGGCGCTCAGGCGGGCGCTGACCGAGATGGAGCAGGTGCGAACGTGCATTGCATCGGCGGAGAGGTCTGGAAGCCTGGATCCTGCGGTGGACCGTTGGCTTCGCGAGGCCACCATCGTGGATCAGCCGTATCTCGCTCCAGCACCGGTTCCGCTTGTACGCCTCGACGACGTGCCTCCCTTGGCGACGACCGATCTCGCGCGTGATCTCGGGCGTTGCGAAGAGCTGCTCGCGCGCCGCGGCCTGAAGCTGCTGTTTCTCGATCAGACCCGTCCCGACATCGGCGTCCCGGTGATCAAGGCGATCGTCCCGGAGCTCCGGCACTTCCGGGCGCGGTTCGCGCCGGGCCGGTTGTATACCGCTCCGGTCGAGGCGGGGTGGCTCGACCGGCCTCGTGTCGAAGCGGAGCTGAACCCTATCGGCTTCTTCCTTTGATTGGCCTCGTCCTGAGGCGGTAGCTCAACCGCACCACGCACCGAGGAGGCACGTATGGCTATCCCCCCTGACAAATTTGATATCTACCGGCAGATCGTAGAGCGGGCGTGGGCCGATCCGGCCTTCAGAGAACGGTTCAAGGCAGACCCGAGGACAGTGTTAGGCGAGTACGGTGTAACCGTATCAGAGTCGGAGGAGATCGAGGTGGTCGAGGATCCCCAGCAGTTCCATCTCCCCCAGTCACCGGAGGGGTTCATCTGTTGAGATGCAGGATGGCTTCCAGAATGCCGATCAGGTTCGCGGCGTCCGGTCCTAGTCCGGGTCCGCCCGCCTCGCTGTCCGCTCGACTCGCCGCCGACCTTGCCGGACCGGGCTCCACCACGAAGGCACCGTCGTCCCGCAATGTCCGGAGGTTGCGTTGGGTGGGCGGGTGCCGCCACATGGCGGGATTCATGCTGGGCACGATGACGACCGGCGCTACCGTGGCACTCACGATCAAGGAGAGGAGATCGGAGCAGAGCCGTGCGCCGGCGGAAGATCGCATCCGCCGTGGCTGGATACACCAAGACCAGCTGCGCCTGTGTCGCCAGCTCGATGTGGATGACCCTGCCGGCCTCCAGAGGGTCAAACGGATCGGACCAGACGGAAACGCCCAGAACCGACAGCGACCTCGGCTGTACGAACTTCTGGGCGGACTCGGTGAGCACTACGTCGAGTCGATCGGTGAAGTGGGATGCGAGACGCTGAACGATGTGCGGAGCGAACACGGCTTGCACCGCGCCCGTGATACCCAAGACGAGATGATGGCAGGGCCGCACCGTGTCCTCGAGATCCGGCCGTGAGTCGGTGGGCTCGGATTCCGTCAGGGTCCAAGGCATGACAATCTGGTGCTCGAGCAGAAACTCCATGAGAGCCGCGGCACTTCTCGGCTCCAGGCGGGACCGGGAAACCAGGTCGCGTCCGCGGATCGGCCTCGCCAGGGCGTCCCACAACTCCGATGCAGCCCCGGGGTCTGGGTTCGTGCAGTGCTTAACCGGCCCGCCGGGCCGGGTGAACAGCACCCGGCCCGCGGTCGTTATCGCGGTCGCGAAGGGATGGCGGACGTACTGATGGTCGGGCTCGAAGGGCAGGCGCATACCCTCATAGGTCGGAACACTATGGTACCGCGAAACCGACATCGCACCAGGGGGCTACTTCGGCATCAGCCCCTCGACCCAACCTCAAAGGCCTACGGCGCGGCCTGCACCGGATGGGACGCTCACCCTCGGGCTCAATCCCGAGCTGAAGGTGATGGAGGACAATGCCGACTACCGTCCTGGCGCAGCGGCCGGGTTCGTGACCATGAGCCTGGGCGAGAACCAGCTCCTCGGCGGCTCGAATAAGGTGTCGGGGGCGGTCGGGGTCGGGATCCCGACCACCCGGGCAACGGTCGAGGTGGACGGGGACAGGATCGTGGAGGATGGGAAGCTGGTCGGGACGGCGATGGCTAGCGTTGCGCGTAATGGTGGGCGATCGTCGCAGAACGAAGGGGGCCCGGCGTCAGGCCTACACGGCCGGGAAGGCCCTACGCCGCCGCCTCCCCCAGTTCCTCGTCCGAGATCGCCCGCGCCGCGACGTGCCGCGGCGCCTCCACGTGCCGCCGCACCTCCGGCCGCCCCACGGCCTCGAGGAACGCTTCGTACACGTCCGGCCGCCACCAGTGCGTCACCTCGGCCATCCGCTCCAACGCCTCCGACGGCGTATACGCCGGCTTGTAGCTCCGCGTCGTCGTGAGCGCATCGTACACGTCCACGATGCAGATCACCTGCGCGGCCACCGGGATCTCGTCGCCCTTGAGCCCGTCGGGGTAGCCCGAGCCGTCGTGCTTCTCGTGATGCCAGCGGATGATCGGCTTGAGGTCCCAGGGGAAGTCCACCTCGGTCAGCATCTCGAGGCCCCACACGGGGTGCATCTTGATCGTCTCGAACTCCTCGACGGTGAGCTTGCCCAGCTTGTTGAGGATTTCCTCCGGGATCCGGACCTTGCCCAGGTCGTGCAGGTAGGCGCCGAGGCGGATCGCCGTGAGCTGACCGGGGTCGAAGCCGAGCGCGCGGGCGACCGCCAGTCCGTACTCCGCCACCCGGCCGCAATGGCCGTGGGTGTAGCTGTCCGCCGACTCGAGCGACTGGCCCCACTCGTGGACGACTCGAAGGTAGGTTCCCTCGAGGTCGCCGATCTTGCGCCCGACGTCCACCAGCTCGGTCCGCGCGTTGAGCCGGCGGAAGAGCTGGTACGACAGGTTGAGCGCGTGGAGCGCGTCCCGGTTGCGGCCGAGCTGCTGATAGAGGAGCGCGAGCTCGCGGTTGGTCTCGGCGCCGCCGAGCACCGACTGCATCTCGTCCGCGAGTCCGCGGGCGCGGAGCAGGTTGCGCTCCGCCGACTCGAGCTGGCCGGTGACCCGGTGCACGGCGCCGAGCATCCGGTAGGCGTCGGCCTTGTCGATGCGCGCCTCGAGCTGGTCGAAGATGCCCAGCGCGCGCTCGATCCCGGCCCGGGCCAGGTCGTACGACTGCCGGGCGAGGTGGACCTCGGTGTGGTTCAGGAGACAGAGGCCCTGGAGGTGGATGTCGCCCGCGCGCTCGGCACCCTGGAAGGCGTGCCGGAAGTAGCTGTCGGCCTCCTCCCAGCGCTCCCGGTCGGCGCTGATCATGCCCAGGTTGTGATACGCGAGCGCGACGCCGCCCTCGTCCCCCAGGGCCACGTACGCGTCGAGGCTCCGCCCGTAGTGGCCCATGGCCGCGTCGTGGTTGCCCTCCACGGTCGCGAGGATGCCGAGGTTCTGCTCGATACGCGCGCGGAGCGCAATGCTGCCGCTCGCGAGCGCGAGGGCGCTGTCGAAGGTGCGGCGGGCGGCGGCCAGGTCGCCGCCTTCGAAGGTGAAGCCGCCGAGGACGTTGAGCGCGTGCGCGGCGAGCTCGCGCTGGCCGGCCGCGAGCGCCACGTCGTACGCGCGCCGCGCGAGCTCCGTCGCCCGGCTCGCCGCGCCGCGCTGATGCTGGAGCAGCGCCAGGTGCCGCAGGGCCATCGACTGCGTGACCCGGTCGCCCGCTGCCTCGGACTGCGCGCAGGACGACTGGTACGCCGCCTCTGCAGCCGCCACGTTGCCGGCGCGCTCCTCCTGCCGACCCTCGTCGAGCCGGGCGGCGGCGTTAGCCGGTGCTGCGGTCTGAGACGTTGCGTCGCGGTCCATGCGACCTCACTCGTGGAGCAGGACGAGCGCCGATGCTGCCGGCGCCCCGGGTGACTGCGCAAAGGAGCCATGCGTTCGGGGCATGGCTCCTTCGCTCACTGCATGACGACTGCAGCCGCGGCGCCGGGGTGCTCGCCGCGGCCGGCGTCGCCAGCTACCAGGCGATCGCGTACCTCGAGAAGTGATCGATGTCCGCGTCGACCTCGTCATCCAGCCGCATGTCGCGCGACGGCAGCAGCTCGAGCAGCTGAGTCCCCTGGCCCAGGTAGGCGACCAGGAAGTCGCTGATGGTCGGCCGGACGCAGCCCTTGTACGAGAGCTTGAGCTGAGCCGGCTGCTGGAACTCGAGCCCGTGCGGCTCGAACTGCACGTCCACCAGGGAGGAGGTCGGCGCCTCGGCCGAGATCAGGACTTCCTCCTGCAGCGCGCCCTTCGGGATCACCAGCTCGTGCTCGCCGACGTGTAGCGACCCGCCGTTGGGCCCGATGATGGCGGCGTCGCTCGCGAAGTCGCGCGGCTCGCAGCGCAGGAGCTCGATGACGGGGCCGCCCTTCTGGCCTGGATGCGCCCGCTTCCAGGCTTCCTTCTCGATCTTGAACTGCTCCTTCCAGTCCTCCATCCAGGCTTTCCACTCGGCCCTGGCCGCCCTGAGGTTCTCGCGGTTGGCCTCCTTCGTCGCCTTGAAGTAGGCCTTGCGCTCCTCGAGCTGCTGCTTGAGCTGGTCGTGCCGTGCGTGGGCGCTGTCGCTCGCGACGCTGAACTGGACCGTCTGGCCGCCCGTGGGCTCGGCCGGGGTGCCGGCGTCGGAGCACGCGAGGGCAAATATCCCCGTGGCCAACGCCAGCATGCGCAACGTGATCTTCCGACTCATGGCGTTCCTCCCTGTCAGCTTGGTTCGCCGCCGGAAGGAGTCGCCCGGCAGCCCGCCGCCGGACGTCGCGCCCCCAATGCAGAAGCGCGGTGCTCCCCCGAGGGCCGAGGCCGAGCACCGCGCGTTGAGTCGTTGCGCGTGATCGTACACCTTCGGCACCGAGCTATCTCGCCGATGGACCGGGCGAGACCTCTGGTTTTGCGGCCCCGGATCACTCCGGGTGTGCTCTTATCGGGTGACGTCTGTTGTCGCTGCCGCAACGGGCGGCCGGCAGCGGGGTGCAGTCGGAGCAAATGCCGGACCTGGACGGCCTACAGGATTTGCAGCCGCTGCGGGGAGCTGACGCGCAAGGTTATGCAGCCTGCGGAGGGGAGAACCTAAAACCTTGGCATGCTACAAATTCGTCGCCGCGGCCGGACGGGGTGCGACGAGCGGGGAGGGTCGCGGGAACGGAAACCGACCTCATGACCGCTGTGGGGCTATCTGCTTCTTTGACACCCGTGGCGTGGGCCTGCCGCAGCAAACCGCCGCGATTCTGCCGCAGTGCAGGGGCCTGTTCGGCCCCGAGCGGAGGGGGTTCGGTCCTCTATCCTCGCGGTAGCGTGCGGCCCACCACCACCGTGATGTTGTCGCTGCCGCCGTCGTCGAGCGCCTCCTGCACCAGCGTCTCGCAGGCCTGCTTGGCCGATGTCATCGAGCGGAGCACGTCCCGGATCCGCTCGTCGCTCACGTGCCGGGTGAGCCCGTCGCTGCAGAGCAGGAGCACATTGCCCCAGGTCATGTCGACGCGTGTGACCTTGGGGTGGGTCTCGTGCCCGCCGATCGAGCTCGTGAGCCTGTGAGCCAGATCGGAATCGGCCACCTCCTCGGCCTGCATGGCGCCGACGTCCACCATGGCCTGGGCCATGGTCTGATCCCGGGTGATCTGGGTCAGCTCGCCGTCACGCAGCATGTAGCAGCGGCTGTCGCCCACCTGGAGCAGGTAGCCGCGGGGCCAGACGCCGAGGTACAGGGTGAGCGTGGTGGCCATGCCGCGGAAGTTGGCGTCTTCCTCGCCGAGGCGGAGCAGCTCCGCGTGACAGTGGCCGGCGCCTTCCTGGAGGGCATTGAGCAGCGCCTGGTCGTCGTCCTCGGCCGCGCCGAAGTAGCAGCGGGTGGCCCGTGAGACGTACTCGGTGACGGCCTGGAGCGCCATGCGGCTCGCCGTCTCGCCCTGGGCCGCGCCACCCACGCCGTCGGCCACCATGGCGAGGGAGGCGAGCCGTTCGCTCTCCCCCATGATCGCGGTGGCGTCGGGGATGCTGGAGAGGCGGAGCACGAGCTGCTTCCGGAGGGCGCAGAGGACGAAGTGGTCCTGGTTGTCCTTGCGGACCTTGCCGGCGTGGGTCACGCCGTGGACGTCGATCTCGTCTTCGCGGGGTTTGCGGGTGGGGAGGAGGGGGGCGGTGGCGGTCGCGGTCATGGGGCCTCCGGTGCGTGTGTTACGGGCAAGGTGCTGTCATCTGAGAGAGCGCGTCGAAATGAAAAAGCCGCAGCGATTGCCGCGGCTCCTTCCCCGTCGCGGTGCTACCAAATCAGGAGCTACGTCGTCGGCGGGGCGAGATTGCCGCACGCGACGGTCATCGCGTCGTTAGCGACCGACGCGCCGACCGTGACGAAATAGCTGCCCGTGGTTGGTGTCTCGAGAGGCACGGTCGCCGACGATGTTGCGCGGCCGTCGCTCCCCACCTTCGCTACCGGGTATGCTGCCGCGGCGCCGAACACGCCCTCATCCGACCCACACTGCCCGCGGTGCAGCTGCCAGGGATGCAAACCGCCGGGTGTGGCGTTGGCGAGGACGAGCAACACGGTGGTGTTGCCGGTCTTGGTCCCCGGTGCCATGGAGGCCGTGCCGTTGATCTGCACCGCCCCGGCGAGATCGGACGGCGTCGCCAGACTGGCGTGCCAGCTGGAATTCCGAGTCTCGTCCTTGGTGGTCACTTCGACCGCCGGGTCGTGATGGAACGGATTGCAGGAGGTCAGCGCGAGCGCCGAGACGGCGAGCATGAGAAGTCGTAGAGCGTACATATCCCCTCCCGGGGGCGTTCTGTGCGAGAAGCCTGCACCGCGCGCCTTCGACAGCCATGCGCTATTGACCAAGCGGTTAATGAATACTACTCTGTATTGGACAGAAGGTCAATGGCGACGGAAGGGAGCGAGCATGCCGGGACAGAAGGCGTCGGAGGCGCTGCGCCGACAACAGATTCTGAAAGCGGCCCACGAGGTGGGGTTGCGGCAGGGCATCGACGGCGTCACCGTGAGAGCCGTTGCCGCCCGGGCCCGCCTCAGCCACGGCCTCGTCCTCTTCCACTTCAAGCGGAAGGATCAGCTGGTCAGCGCGCTGCTGGACCGGGTGCTCGAGACCACGCTCTCGCTTCCCGTCGCCGACGACGTCGCTTCCATCGGGGGACCGCTGGACCGCCTGCGCGCACTGTTGCGCCAGGAGGTGGATCGCCTGTCGCGCGACCCCCGGCAGGTCTGCTTGTTCCTCGAATACTGGGCGCTCGGTGCCCGCCACCGTGCGATCCGGGGAAAGATCAGCGCGGCACTCGAGCGCTACCGGGCCGCCTTTCGCACGCTGACCGAAGAGGTCCTGCTCGCCGAGGGAGCGCGATTCCCGGGGGTGACGCCCGAAGGCCTCGCGGCGATCGCAGTGAGCTTCATCAACGGATGCGCGGTGCAGGGGATGATCGACCCCGACCACTTCGACGTCGGGGAGTACCTGGCGGCTGTGCAAGGGATCCTCGGGCAGCTCCCGATGGCGGCCTAGGTCTCGCGCTCGCCGGTTCGCGTGGGCGCGCGGAGAGCGTGCCTATCTATTCTGCTACTGGTGGGGTACCATCAGGTCGCCTCACCGCTGTACCTCCCGTCATGGCCGGCTGTCTCCGCCGGACCTAAGGATCCAAATGTTGGCCCAGCGCCCCGTCCCCTCTAGCGAGGGGCGGCGCATCGTTATTTGCGATTATAACGCCTTGTTGCTGTCGGTCACCGGACTCTTGCGCATGAGCGGCTACTGTGTGTTCCAGGCTCACGACGGGCGGGCGGCCCAGGAGCTGTGTATCAAGTTGCCCGAGATCTCGCTGCTGGTGCTGAACACCTACGGGACCGGCATCGATACCGGCGATCTGGTCCGACGTGTCCGTGAGGTCAATCCGCGCCTGGCGGTCCTTCATATCGGCTCCTCGATCCCGGACGGCTTGCCTGCCGATGTGCCGACGCTGGCCGAGGTGTTCACCCCGGACCATCTCCTTATGACGGTGAGCGCGCTCATCGAGCGGCGGGTGATCCCGCGGGCCGGGGGTGAACCCTGGAAGCAAGCCTGCTCGCCCGCGCAAGCATCTACCGAATGATGACGTCACCCAGATGCAGCCCAGCTCAGGTCCTTACCCTGACAAGTCAGACCTTGCCGCCCGGGCCTCCCGCAAGTACCTTGTGTCGTGTGAACTAGCGTAATCAGTCAGGGGCTGGCGTTGGCGCCGGCCCCTTTTGTTTTGGTTGTCGTTCCTGGCGCAGTGCTGCGCTGCGGCAGCCGAGCCCCGCGTGGAGGGAGAATCCACGCACACCGTAGTCGGCCGTGCGGCTTGTCCCCACCTCCGATTACCACAGTACAAGGAGCAGGACAATGCGCACTACCGGAACGGTCAAATGGTTCAATGACGCCAAGGGCTTCGGCTTTATCACGCCCGAGGGCGGTGAGAAGGACTGCTTCGTCCACCATTCGGCCATCCAGGCCCAGGGCTTCAAGAGCCTGGCCGAGGGCGAGCGGGTCGAGTTCGACGTCGTGCAGGGCCAGAAGGGCCCCGCCGCGGAGAACGTCGTCAAGCTGCAGTAGTCGCACGCCCGACTGAACGGAACAGCGGCCGGATCGCCTCGAGGCGATCCGGCCGCTGTTTTTCATTCTCGGGTCATCCGCGTCGGGTCACCCGCTTCCGGGCGGCTGGCCCAGGCGGTGACCGTTGCGGAACAGGGCCTTCCGGGTTCGCGGACCGGCTCACCGCTCACCGCTCACCGCTCACCGCTCACCGCTCACCGCTCACCGCTCACCGCTCACCGCTCACCGCTCACCACTCACCGCTCACCACTCACCGCTCACCGCTCACCGCTCACCGCTCACCGCTCACCACTCACCGCTCACCACTCACCACTCACCACTCACCGCTCACATCCCCGCCGCCTCCACCCACACCCTCCGGATCTCGCTCGCGCCCCGCGCATTCGGCTCGATCAGGTTTCGCCGCCAGTACCAGCGCTCTGCCTCGGGGGCGTTCACGCCGTGGCCAAGGAAATGGCGGTGCACATCGGCGACCACGGTGTGCTTGATCTCCCGCGCGAGCTGGCGCACGCCCTCGTTGAATCGGTCGAGGTACTCGAGCGGCAGCTGCCCCATCGACTCGAGTCCGGGAAGCCGGCCGGTGCCATCCGTAGGGTCGTACACCGTGGTGAGCACCAGCGTGGCGGCGGGCAGCTCCTCCCGCACGGTGGCGACGAGATCGGCGTAGCGCCCCTCGATCTGCCGCACCGAGCGCTCCAGCGACTTCCCCGACCTGAGCGCGTCGAGCAGATCGTTCCCGCCGGCGGCGAGGGTGAGCAGGATGTCGGGATCGTCCGAGTCGTGGCCGAGCCGCGAGAGCTCCTCGGTCGCGACGTCGTCGATCATCGCGCCGTCCTCCGCCAGGTTCCGGAACTCCACGCCGCGGAACAGCCGGTCGAGGTCGCGCGCGCGGAACTCGGGCCAGCGCTCGTCATCGTTCGTGTGGAGCAGCGCGGCGGCGCCGAGCGGGTCCAGCCGTCCGGGCGGCGCGTCGAGGTTGCGGACGTCGCAGGTCGGATAGTGGTCGGTGCTCATCGAGTCGCCGAGGGCGACGTAGAGCGAGAACGCCATGGCCACACAAGGTAGCAGCCGTTCGCCGGGTGGCCACAGGCTTCGGCGCGGGTCGCAAGGTGAAGCCCGACGGGCCTATTGCGACCCCGATCCGCTCTCGGCCGAGGTGCCATTGCGGACACGGGGTATGCGACGGCCGCCAAGTCCAAGCGGCCACAGGCTATGCACTGCGCCAGCTCGTCCAGAATCTCCGGTGCCAAATTGGCTTGCTTCCTGCATCTGCGCCCCTACCGATCCGAGGCCGCCAACAACCCGCTCTCGTTTTTCCCAGGATCTACGCCCGGCAATCCCGCCGGACGGCGGCCCGCCTTGAACACAATGGAGGCTCCAGTGCGATCACTGCAGCGTGTCATGTTCTCCCTCGCTCTCGGTCTGACCGCGCTCCTGCCTCGGGCCGCGTCGGCACAGCAGCACGCTCAGACCCGCGAGGGCTTCTGGTTCAACGGCGGGCTGGGCTACGGCAGCCTGGGCTGTCAGGATTGCGGCAGCCGCGAGGGCAGCCTCAGCGGAGGCCTGGCGATTGGTGGAACCCTGAGCAAGAAGCTGTTGCTCGGCGTCGGCACGAACGGCTGGACCAAGAGCGAGAACGGCGCGCAGCTCACCGTCGGCACGCTCACGGCGCTGGCCCGATTCTATCCCTCCGCGACCGGCGGGTTCTTCCTGCTGGGCGGGCTGGGCGTCGGGACGATTCACGCCTCGGCTACCGGTTTCCAGAGCGCCACCGAGACCGGGGTCGGCGCCCTGATCGGGCTGGGCTATGACATCCGGGTCGGCAACAACGTGAGCTTGACGCCGTTCTGGAACGGCTTCGCGATGAGCTCCTCCAACTCGGACGCGAACGTTGGGCAGCTCGGCCTGGGTATCACCGTTCACTAGTAGTCCAGAGTAGTCCTCGGTCTTCAAGGTGCCTGAATGAGCTCCTCGCCACGCGCGAGGAGCTCATGGCGTTTTTGGCCGCCGCGCCCGGCCGCGGTACAGCCGCTCACCCTTCGCCTCGAGGAATTGTTCCGGCCGCTCTAGGGTAGGTGTACCAACCCCTTCCCGCTCCTCCACTTGCCCTTCCGTGATTCCGCAGTGATTCGCCAGTGACCCGCCCGCATATCCTTGCCCCACGTCCAACGCGGCACTCCTGAGCGCACCACACAGGATCCGAGGACGGACCAGGCCGGACCACCGTCGCACCGGCAGCACCCGAGCGACGGCCGCCCCATGCGATCCGGCCTGTCGCGCCCGACATCCACCACCGTGCTGGCGGGACCCGCGTCCCGGAAGGAGAACCAGATGCGCTCCACGACCGCCCGTTACCCCGCGCTGGCCGCCGTCATTGGTCTGGCCCTCGTGCTCGCCGCCTGTGCTGACGATCCGGTCGCCCCCGACCCGATCTCCAATGAGCCAGCCGTCACGGAGACCGCTGCCGAGACCGTCGAGCCGGTGACCGCCGCGCTCAGTGCGACGCCGATTGTCTTCATGTCCTATCGGATCGGCGGCCACCCCGACATCTACCGGATGGACGCCGCCGGCGGTCACGTCACCCGGCTCACCAGCTTCTCGGGCGATGAGTCCGCCCCGGCCTTCTCCTGGAACCACCAGAAGATCGCGCTGGTGCGGCGCCGGCTCGACGCCTCGAACGTCGCGCACGAGGACATCTTCCTGATGAACGCCGACGGCACCGGCAAGCACTGGGCGCTCGCCTCACCCCACAGCTTCCCGATCACGGACCCGTCCTGGTCGCCTGACGGGACCCAGCTGGTGGTGACGGTCGTGGTGCAGAGCACGTCGTACCTCGCGATCCTCACGCCCGCCACCGGCGCGTTCAACTACGTCATCGCCGAAGACCAGCTCGTGAAGGGCAGCAGCGCGTCGTATCACCCCAACGGCAAGTCCCTCATCTTCGTGGACAACACGGGGCTCAAGATCCGGGAGGCGTATCCGGGCGGCGACACCTACGATCTGGTGAACGCGGGCGTGTCGGTGGGCAAGCCCACCTATTCGCCCGACGGCAAGTTCTTCGCCTACAGCCGGTCGTTGTCCGGCGGCAACGTGGAGATTTACGTGCAGAACCGGGCCACCTACGTGGGCAAGCGGCTCACCTTCTCCTCGAGCTTCGACGGCCTGCCGACGTATTCGCCCGACGGAACCACGATCGCGTTCGAGAGCCTGCGGTCGGGACAGGTCCAGATCTGGACCATGAGCGCGACCGGCGGCACGGCGACCCGGATCACGCATACGTCAACGATCGAGGGTTCGCCGTCGTGGTCGCACTGAGGGGGTGTGAAGCGTGCGGCACTACCATGAGCTTCTCGCGCCAAGCGAGAAGCTCATGGTAGTTGCGGAGGGGATGGTTCCGACGCCGGCGGACGGCTTTCCCGACTCTTCCGAGCTGGTGTCACTCCCCCTCCCGGTCCCGCCCGAACGAATCCCCGGCGATCGACTCCGTGTGCGCCGCGCAGCGCCACTCGCCGTCGCGGCGGACCCACACGCTCGTGTCGGCCGCGTGGAGCGTCACCGGCTTCCCGTCCACCGTGAGGTCCTCATGCACCTGGTACGCCACCACCGCCACGTCGTCGTTGAACAGACGCACCTGCGCACCGTCCCTGATCTCGAACCGGCGCAGCGTATACGTGGCGGACTTCATGATTCCCTCGTACGTCTTGGGGTCGATGGACCCAACGCCCTTCGCGCCGGCCACGATGCAGGGGAAGTCGGTGAGCGCCATCGCGGCTTTCACGTCCCGGTCCTGGATCGCCTGCCAGTAGCGCTGCTCCAGCTCGAGGAGCTCCGCCTCGATCGTCTTGGTTGCCATGAGTCCTCCGGGTAAATCGTCTGGCCTGCGTGGGCCTCCGCAGAAGGATCGCGCCGGAGCCGGCGTGGTGGGGTGATGCTCGACACAGTGCGCGGGGACGTCCCTGGGCAGTCGCCGGGCCCGCGTCGAACGTGTCTCCACGCGCAGGCTCGTCGTCATATCTGGGTGCAGCGTTGCGGCCTCCCACTCAGGGGCGGACATGCGCCTTCACCTCATCGAATCCGACCACAGGGTCTTCCAGGCCGCGGAGTGCGGCTTCGCGAGTCTCATGCTCCACGTGGGCCTGATCTGGCTCGCCGTGGGCGTGATCGCGGGTGCCCGGGGCCTCCCCGGGGACGAGCGCTCCACCAGTCCGCTGCTGTTCCTGCCGCCGGATCGCCGCGAGTCTCCACCCGCCGGCCAGTCCGAGTCGTTCAGGTTGGGCCGCGCCGGCGGGCTCTTCACGGATGGGGCGGAGCTGGACGGAACGGGCAGTGGCACCCGCACCGGTGGGCGCCCCTACGGCCGGCAGCGCCCGGGCGAGCGGAGCAGCGCGCTGGGCTTGGCGCCGTTCGGCGCGCCAGCCCGGCCGGCCGACAGCGTCTTCACCATGCTCGAGGTGGAACGGATGGTGGAGCGCTACGAGGGGAGCGCCGCGCCGATCTACCCGCCCAGGCTGAGCGCGCTGGGGAAGGAGGGCCGCGTTCAGGCGACCTTCGTGGTGGACACGACGGGCCAGGTGGACGTGGCGTCAGTTCAGGTGCTGGCGAGCGACGATCCCGAGTTCAGCGAGTCGGTGCGCACCGCGCTCGGCGAGATGCGGTTCCACCCGGCCACGCGCCACGGACGGCCGGTGCGCCAGCTCGTGGAGCAGTGGTTCAACTTCCGGATCGCACTGACGGCGCAGGTCGGTAGGCAGATCAGCTGACGCCGGCTACGGGATGACGGTCGCGGCGCGGAGCCCCGAGGGCCTAAGGGGGCCCGCCAAGTACACCGAGATTCATCAGCGCCTGGCCGACTCCACCGTGATCTGACCCGCGTCCTTCAGGACGATTTCCACCCGCCCTCGGTAATTCACGATCTCACCTCGCACTCTCACCACCTTGCCCCTCAGGTTGTCCAGCCCTGCCGTCCAGCCCCCGACCGGGGCAAGCGCGACGGCGGTGAACGTCTGGCGCGGATAGTCGGCACCCAGGTTCACGTACACGTTCCCGCCGGGTGATCGGAATACGGTGGCGACGGTACCGACCACAGCGGCGGTTTCGCCGACGTGGGCGGCCGCCTCCCGGTCGGTATATACGCCCGGGCCGAGGGACGCGGGCGCACGAATGGGCTCGTAGTTGGCCAGCGTCGCGTTGAGCAGCTTGGCCAGCCGAACTCCGGCGGCGATGAGCGCGTGATCGATGACGGGCCGGCTGGCCTGGACGTACGCCTCGCCGAGGCGCCCGTCGCGAGGGAGGCGATAGGCACGCTGGACGGCGATCCGGTGACCCTCCATCGCCCAGTCTACCACCGTTCCGCGCTCGAGCGCGGCCAGGTCCAGGGTGTCCATCTCCTGCTGCAGCTCTTTCAGGTATCCCGGCTCACTCAGGTTGTAGCGCTCGAGGATCTCCCCATCCCATGCCTTGTGCAGATTCATGGAGTCGCCCAGCAGATAGACCGTTCGCCGGTTGCCTCCGCGGTCGCTGTTGTCGGCCACGTGGAGCGGCTGGTGGAGGTCGCCCATGAAATGCACGAGGAACTTGAGTGCCTCCGCGCGATCGAGGGGTGACGCGGAGGGGTTGGCGAGGATCTGCGTGTCGCTGGCGATCGCGGCGATGACGCACTTCCCGTGCGGGCAGTCGCGTCCAGGGTCGTAGGCTGTGGCGGACAGCGGAATATTGACGTAGTGCAGGGCATCCGCGTCATGACGATACTGCTTGATGTTGTCCGCCCACACCGATGCATCTGCCAGGCTTTGACCGCCGAGAATGTCGCGGACCGCCTTTGCCGTGTGGGGCGTCAGACGCTGCTCGGCGATGCGCGCGACGATGCGATGGCCAAAGTCAAACCAGTGAAGCATCGGCCTTGCCGCCGGTGCCGGCACGGTGAGCATCAGCGCCACGGCGATGCCGCGAAAGGGACCACTTGGCTGAGCGAGCATCGGCGACCTTCGCAGGAGTGGCACTAAGGTAATCGAGCGCGAATGCGCCCTGCCGCCTCTCCCGCCTCTCCCGCCTCTACCCCATCCCCGCTTGGCCATCTCTATCTTTGCTCACATCGCCGCGAAGGGATTCGAGCCAGCCGATGTCCGACACCCAAGTTCTCATCAACGGCGCGGGCCCAACCGGCCTGGTGCTTGCCCTCTGGTTGAATCGCCTGGGCGTGCGGCTTCGCCTCGTCGACAAGACCGCCGAGCCCGGCACCACGTCGCGGGCCCTGGTCGTGCACGCGCGGACGCTCGAGTTCTACCGGCAGGTCGGCCTGGCGGAGGCGGTCGTGGAACGCGCCCTCGAGTTCGCGGGTGCGAACCTCTGGGCGGGTGGCCGGAAGGCTGCACACGTCGTCTTCGGTCCGATGGGGCAGGGGCTGAGCCCGTTCCCGTACGTTCTGATCTTTCCCCAGGACCAGCATGAGCGCCTCCTGATCGAGCGCCTCGCCGACGCCGGCGTCCAGGTCGAGCGCCGGACTGAGCTGCTCGGCTTCGAGGACAGCGGCGGCCGCGTGCTGGCGCGCCTGCGTCGGCCGGATGGGACCGAGGAGACATGCGAGGCGGCCTATCTCGCCGGGTGCGACGGTGCCCGTTCTAAGGTCCGCGAGGTGCTGGGCGTCGGGTTCCCCGGCGGCACGTACTCCCATCTCTACTATGTCGCCGATGTCGAGGCGAGCGGGCCGGCGATGAACGGCGAGCTGCACATCGCACTCGACGACGCCGATTTCCTCGCCGTGTTTCCGATGTCGAGGGGGGGACGTGGCCGCCTCATCGGGACCGTGCGGCGGGAGACGGAGGGACAGGACGAGACGCTGTCGTGGGACGATGTCGGCAAAGGCGTGATCGACCGCCTGGGCATTGCGGTCGACCGGGTGAACTGGTTCTCGACCTACCGCGTGCATCATCGGGTGGCGGACCACTTCGGGCTGGGCCGCGCGTTCCTGCTGGGCGACGCCGCTCACATTCACAGTCCCGTGGGCGGGCAGGGTATGAACACCGGCATCGGCGATGCGGTGAACCTGGCCTGGAAGCTGGCGGCGGTGTTACAGGGGCGTGCCGACACCGCGCTGCTGGACACGTATGAGCCCGAGCGGATCGCCTTCGCCCGACGGCTGGTCGCGACGACGGATCGGGCCTTCACGGTGGTCACCAGCGCGGGCCCGATCGCTCGCCGCGTGCGGGTCGACGTGGTGCCGCGTCTGCTCCCGGCGGTGTTCGCGTCGACCGCCTTTCGGCGGCTCATGTTCCGCACGGTCTCGCAGATCGCGATCACATATCGGGGCAGCAGCTTGAGTGAGGGGCGCGCGGGACGCGTGGCGGGTGGCGATCGGCTACCGTGGATCCCTGCCGACAACTTCAGCCCGCTGGCGTCGCTGGATTGGCAGGTGCACGTCTATGGCGCGGCGACGGCAGGAATACAGGAAACATGCAGCCGCCGGGGGGTGGCCCTGCACCGCTTTCCCTGGGAATCCGCCGCTGCCCGCGCGGGGCTCGAACGCGATGCCGTCTATGTGGTGCGACCGGACGGTTATGTTGGCTTGGCCGATCCGGAGCCCACGCCAGCGAGGCTGGAGCGCTATCTCGAGTCTCGCCGCATCCGTTCCCTGCATCTGTAGGGTGGCGGTCTTGAACATTCAGGCGCGCCGGAGTCCGAATGCTCACTAGACCGCCCGCAGCGTGGGAGCTCCGTTATCGGTGAACCGCTCGTACCGCTCGCGCGCGGAGGCCATCAGCTCCTGAAAGCGACGGGTCGACCGTACGCTCACGAGAAAACGATCGTGTCGAGTGAAGTACACGTGGTCGACCCAGCCGCGGACCGTCACCGCATGGTCGAGCCACGCGAGAGCCTGATCCGCTTCGCCGACCTGGGCGTAGGCCGCGGCCATGAGGTACGTCCAGTATTCGTCGGACTCCGCGATCGCGCGCTCCGCCACACTCAAGGGCGACAGCACGGCCGCCCGGTCGCCGGTCAGGCCGCGCCAGAAGCGCACCGCCACCGTCGCCAGGTGATCGTCCGCAGGCTGGCGTTCCAGCCACTCGAACTCACGCGCCGCCTCGGCCTCGCGCCCGGAAGCCACCAGCGCGACCCCGGAACAGACCCGACAGATGGTGCTCCGCGGATCCAGGTCGACCGCCCGCCAGTGGGAGGGCAGCGCCGCCGGTGCGTCGCCGGCCAGCGAGTAGCTCAGCCCCAGCAGGCAGTGATTGCTGGCCGTGAGCGGGTCCAGCTCGACCAGCCGGGTCAGCACGTCACGCATCGGGCCGATCCGCCCGCCCAGCAGATATGCCCCGGCCAGCTGATGCATCGTGTCGGGGTTGTTGGGCTCCAGGGCGCAGGCTCGGGTCAGCAGCCGGACGGCTTCTCCCGCCTGGCCGCGGCGGTAGGCAACCTGACCCATGATCGAGACGCCCTGCGCCGAGTCGGGGTTCAGGTCGAAGGCGCGGCGAGCACAATCCTCGGCCTCGCGCAGGGTCGTGTCCTCGTCGCTGCCGAGGAAGGTCGGCGACCAGGCGTACACCGTTCCCAGCATCCCGTACAGCGCCTCGTGGGGCCCCACGACAGCGAGCCCATGCTCCGCGAGCGCCCGCGCGGCCACCATTCCCTCGGCGCTATGCCGGTAGTACTCCTGTCGCGCGCGCTGGTAGTACTCGAACGCCCGGATATCCGCGATCGGCCGCTCCGCGATCTGGCGGTCCTCCGGCGGGGACAGCGTGATCCGCAACGCCTCCACGATCTGGCGCGAGAGCCGCTCCTGCAGGTCGAACACGTCGTCGACCGTGCCCGAATACTTCTCGGACCAGAGGTGGGCATCGGTCTCGGTATCGATCAGCTGGGCCGTGATGCGGAGCGTGGAACCCGCTCGGCGCACGCTGCCCTCGAGCGCGTAGCGAACGTTGAGCTCCCGGCCGATGCGCCGGAGGTCCCAGTCGGTGTCCTTGAGCTTGACCGACGAAGTCCTGGAGATCACGGTGAGCGCCCGGACCCGGGAGAGGTCGGCGATGACCTCCTCCATCAGGCCGTCGGCGAAGTACGCGTTGTCGGGATCCGGGCTCAAATTGGCGAACGGCAGCACCACGATGGCCTGCTTCGGTGGGGCCGAGGGCGCGGGCGCGTCCGGGGCCTCGAGCGCCGCCAGGAACTCCAGTACGTTCCCGAACCGGTCCGCCGGGATCTTGGACAGCGCCCGCTCGACGGCCCGTCGCACCGACGCGGGCGCTCCCGGGCGAAGCGTCGTGAGCGGCGGCACCGGGTCGAGCACCTGGCGCGACAACACCGCGAGCATGTCGGGCCCGGTGAAGGGCGGCTGACCCGCCAGCAGCTCGTAGAGAACGCAGGCGAGGCTGTATTGGTCCGCCCGGGCGTCGACCTCGCGGTCGCCTCCGGCCTGCTCGGGACTCATGTAAGCAGGGGTCCCCATGCTCAGGCCGGGCCGGGTGAGGCGGTCTCCGGCCGCCGCGATCCCCGCTGCACGCGCGATGCCGAAGTCCGCGACCAGGGCGTGGCCTTGCGAGAGCAGGACGTTCTCGGGCTTCACATCGCGATGAATCAGACCCTCCCCGTGCGCGTAGTGAAGCGCCTCGCCGGCCTCCCGCATCAGGCGCAATGCCTCCGAGACGGGGAGGGGGCCCTCGCGAGTGAGCCGCTGGCGCAGGGTCTCGCCGTCCACGTACGGCATGACGTAGTACGGACGGGGTGACGACTCGTCGGTGGCGCCGGAGTCGAGCAGGGGAAGGATGTGCGGGTGCTGAAGCCGCGCGAGGATCTGGATCTCGAGCAGGAAGCGCTGGGCGTCCTCGCCGGCGACGATCTCAGGGCGCAGGATCTTGATCGCTACGGGGCGGTCGTGCTTGCGGTCGCGCGCCAGATACACCACCGCCATCCCGCCCCGGCCCAGCTCTCGGTCGACTGTGTAGCGATCGCTTACAGAGATCGACTCGAGGACGGCTCGGTCACCTCGATGAAGCATGCTTGAAGCTAAGAGGGAATCCACGGCGAAGCGACCGGGCCACTCTGAATGCGTTCGGCGTTACGCCGCGATCGGCGTCACGAGCTTGAACCCGCCGGCGAACAGAAACAGCGCCGCGAGCAGGACCTGAAGCGCCCAGAGCGGGCCGCCGGTCGTCCGCGAAGCGGTGGAGTGGCTGTTCGGCATGACGACATCTCCTTCGGGTGACAGGTTGGAAGCATCGCTTCTACCTGTACGTCGAAGGAGCGGCGGCGAAATCGACACCCCGTGGAGTCTTCCGTGCCACGCTGACCGGCCGCTCCTCGCCCAGGGACCCGCCCGCGCGGATGAACGACCGCAGGTCCTCGACGACCAGGAACCGGGCGATCATGCCGTCGGAGAGGTCGAACACCAGCGCGAACTCGCACCCTCCTTGGAGCTCGCAGTGCTCCACCGTGAAGGTCTCCTTGCCCCACGCGATCACCTGCTCGCCCGTCGCGGTGTAGTCCATCTGCCAGAAGGCCACCAGCCCGCCAAGCGCACTGAAATACTCCACGACCGGCTGCTTGCCCCACTCCCTCCCGCCGTCGGGCGCATCGCCACCGGTCGCCACCTCGAACTCCACGTCCTCCGCAAGGACGTCGAGCATCGGGCCGACATCTCCCTGGAGCAGCTGGTCCACCGCCCGCCTCACCGCGCTCTTGTCGTCCATCGAAAGCTCCATTGCGAACGTATCATGCCTCGGGTCCCACCCGGCCCCCGGCCGGGACAATAGGACGGGGGCGGACGGGCCGCATCGGCTGAACTGACCAGCGCCCGTCCGCGCCCGGGAATGGGTAATCCTGTGTACTTGCCGGGTCGGGCGGCTCATGGCCTAGCCGTTCAACGCCGCCATCATCGGCTCCGGGTACCGCATGCCTGCCGCCGCCCCGACCGGTGCGATCAGCTCCAACCGGTGGAGCTCGTTGTCGGTGAGCGTGATGTCGGCGGCCGCGGCGTTCTCCTCGAGCCGCTCGATCCGGCGCATGCCGGGGATTGGGACCACGTTCTCGCCGCGGGTCAGGAGCCACGCCAACGCGAGCTGCGCCGCCGTCGTTCCCTTCTCCCTCGCCATGCTGTCCAGCTCCTCGACCAACTCCAGGTTCTTCTGGAAGTTGTCGCCCTGGAATCGCGGGTTGAGCCGGCGCCAGTCGTTCGGCGCCAGGTCATCGGGGCTCTTGAGCTCGCCGGTCAGGAACCCGCGGCCGAGGGGGCTGTAGGCCACGAACGTGATGCCGAGCTCCTCCGTCAGGCGGAGAAGCTCGTGCTCCGGATCGCGGGTCCAGAGCGAGTATTCCGTCTGCAGCGCCGCGATGGGGTGCACGGCGTGCGCCCGGCGGATGGTCTCCGGCGCCGCCTCCGACAAGCCCAGGTAGCGGACCTTGCCTTCCTTCACCAGCTCGGCCATCGCACCGACCGTTTCCTCGATCGGCGTCCTGGGATCCACCCGATGCTGGTAGTAGAGGTCGATGGCCTCGACGCCCAGCCGGCGGAGGCTCGCCTCCGCCGCGTGCTTCACGTAGGCCGGACTCCCATCGATGGCGTAGCCCTTTCCGTCCGCCCAGCTCCCCTTGATCACGTTGCCGAACTTGGTGGCGAGAACGACCCGGTCTCGCTTCCCCTTGATCGCGCGGCCCACCAGCTCCTCGTTGCCTCCGGCGCCGTAGATGTCCGCCGTGTCCAGGAAATTGATTCCCAGCTCGAGCGCGCGGTGGATCACAGCGATGGACGTGGCGTCGTCCGCTGCGCCGTAGACCGAGCTCATCCCCATGCAGCCCAGGCCGATGGCCGGGATGTCGACTCCCGTGGTGCCGAGTTTCCGTGTTTTCATGCACTCCTCATAGGTGCGTCATACGAGGTTCGTGTGTCATCGGTGTCCGCGGGTCCGGTACTTTGCGTTCCCGCGGGATCCACACTAGCATCAGCATATCCGGGGATAAGGAAGTACTTATCCTGGTATTGGCGCTCCCTGCCTAGCCGGTCACCTGACCGCTACCGTGATTGCGGCCTGCGCTTCCAAGGGGACGTTGAAAGCCTGGAAAACGGACGAGGTGGAACCATGCTGAGCGATGAACGCAGACGGGAGATCGCCGATTTCCTCAAGACCCGGCGCATGCGCCGCCAGCCGGAGGAGCTGGGGCTGCCGAGGGGTCATCGCCGGCGCACGCCCGGCCTCAGGCGGGAGGAGGTCGCCGCCGCTGCCGGGGTCAGCGCCGAGTGGTACACCTGGCTGGAGCAGGCCCGCGAGGTCCGGCCCTCGGCGCAGGTCCTGACGCGCATCGGCGCCGCGCTCCGGCTCGAGCCCAACGAGACCCGCCACCTGCTCACGCTGGGCGGCTACGCGGTGCCGGCGAGCGGCTCGGACCTCCCACGGTCGGTATCGGTGAGTCTCCGGCTTCAGCGCCTCATCGACCAGATGGACTACGGCCCCGCCTGGGTGTTCGGGGAGCGGTGGGACATCGTGGCATGGAATCGCGCCGCGTCGGTCATCCACGGCGATCTCGCGAGCCTCCAGGGAATCGAGCGCAACGCGCTGTACCAGCTTTTCCTGGGCGACCGGATGCGGTCGATCCTGGTGGATTGGGAGAAGCACGGACGGCAGTGCGTCGCCAAGCTACGGGCGACGTACGCGAGCCGAGTGGACGATCCGTGGTTCAACGAGCTGGTGACCTTGCTGCGCTCTCGGAGCGACCAGTTCGATGGGTGGTGGAACGAGAACGACATCGAGGTGTTTCAGGAGGGAGTCAAGCACTACGAGCATCCGGAGGCCGGGCGGCTCGTGTTCGACTACAGCGTTCTGGAGGTGCTGGACGAGCGGATGTCGTCGCTTCGCTTGGTGGCCTACGTGCCGGCGCCGGGCACGGGGACGCGAGAGAAGATGGAGAAGCTGCTCGAGGTCACGGAGCCGATGCTGCCCGCCGCGCTGGAGTCGGTCTGACCGCGACGGTCAAAGCCGATTCCCGAAACTACCAACCTCTCGGCCGCGACTGTCGCCGAGCGACGAAGGCCGGTACCGGCGAGAGGTTACCCCGGTACCGGCCTCGCCCTGTACTCACGCAGGATTCTGATAGAACCGCACCTGCAACAGCTTGAGCCCGTTGTTGTCGTACTGCCAGAAGTATCCCTGCAGACATGGATCGAAGAGTCCCACCGTCGTCCCACCGCAGGCGGTGACCGCGGCGGCGTCGACTACGGCATCGAGCGTGAGGGTCGTGAGCGCCGTCGTCACGTTCCGGAAGCTGCTCTTCCCGGTGCCGCGGACGAAGACCTCGTGCTGCGTGGAGCAGATATCGCCGTCAGCGATGGTGCCGGTCACGTCGGTGGCGCACGTGGTGATCTTGGCCTGGCCACCCGGCGTGCCGAGGGCGCGGGCCCAGATCGTGTAGCTGCCGGGCGCGGGGAGCGAGAAGGATGCCTCACCATCGGTGCCGTTCTTGTCGAGCACGGCGAACTCGCCCGCCTGGGCGCTCTGCTCCAGCATGATCTTGCTGGTCACCGCGGCGCCGTCCTTCGAGCCGAGTGACACGAAGATCACGTTGCCGCCGGCGCCGCTCATGTCGGGGTTCTTGGCCTTGGCGACGCCGATGATGTTGAGGCTGTAGTGCGCGCCGCTCGGGGCCCCGGAGCCGGTGGCGGCGGTGGCGAGCTGGGCAGCTGGTGGTGAGCTTGGCTCGACGCTCGAGCTCTCGCCGTTGCAGCCGGCGAGGATGCCGCACGCGACCAGGGTGAGCGCGTGGGAACGGCGATGGGCGAGGATGTGCATGAACCCTCCGTTTTGCCGAATGAGGCACGTCGGTGAGAGCCCAACCATCGCCGATCCCCGCATCCACCCTTGGGCCGACTCACTATGGGTGCCCGAGGCGGGTCCACACAATTCTCAAATTGTTGGCGGTGTCGAGGACGCTGACACCACAGCGGCGCCGTGCTGCAACGGCTTGCAATGCGAGAAGGACGCCGATCATTGCATCGGCGAGTACGTCACCCTCGCCGATCGCAACGACCACTCGAAAGGCTCAATCGCCTCCACCTTCGCCGCCGCCATGCCCGTGCGTGCGCGTCGCGGTGGCGGTGAACCGTGCGCTGAGCGACGGCAGCTGCGGGTCGGCCACCGCGGCGACGATAGTCTGCTCGCCGGGAAGCGGGCCCAGCCGAACCGTCGTGGCCGCGCGTCCATCGGCACCAGTGGTATCGGCCGCCGGATCGAGCGTGGCGCCGTCCGCGGTGCCGACGAACGCGAACTCCACCCTGACGCCGGCGACGGGCTGCGCGCTCGCGTCCAGCGCCTGGACCGTGAGCGGCTGATCGAGCACCGCGCCGACGGGAGCGCGCTGGTCGTCGCCTGCCACCGCGGTCAGGGACGCAGGCGCGGGAGTGTTCCCAGCATTGCCGCCCGGCAGGGTCAGGTCCTCCGAGCATGCGGCGGACAGGAGGGTCGTCACGAGGACGGCAAACGTGCGAAGACTCGGCATGTTGCTCGCCTCCGTATAAAGGGGGTGTAAGGAAAACATAGGATTGGTTCGCAGAGCCGGCTGTGAGGGATCTCACGTGACGAGCCCGAGGCCCAACCAATGCAATGAGTTGCATACTGCAGCAGACCGGCCGCTCGGCTTGTTCGCGATGACGATCCGGATGTTGCCTCAGTGCGCGCTGCCGCGGCCGCCCGTAAGTTCAGGGACTCGTAGCGGAGACCTCCTGGTCCTCGACCTCGCCGTCGCTGGGCACGCCCGAACCGCGTCGGCTCGCATTTGTGCCCTCGCTCACAGCACCATGCCCGTCCGCGGCCCACTTCGGAGTGGCGAGGAACGAAAGGAGGGCTGGTGCCCGACGAGCAGAAACAATCCCGGTGGAAATCCCTTCCCGGCGTTCTGACGACCGCGACCGGGTTGGTCGCCGCGCTGAGCGGACTGGTAGCGGGGCTCAACCAGCTCGGCGTGTTCCGGCGCGAGCCGCCAGCGGCGCAAGCGGTGAGCGCGGCGCCCGCACCGCGTGAGAGCACGCACCGGGACTCCGCGGCGGCGGTGATCGCCGAATCCGCCTCGACCAACAGTCATGCGCGGACGTCCGCGACTGCGCGACCGACGACGGCGCCGCCGCCGACGCCTCCCATCACCACGGCCAAGGACACCGCGGCGGCTGACACCGCGGCCGTCGAGTCGCAGCGGCTGCCCAAGGGCACGGTGCTCGATCTGACGGTGCCGTCGCGCAGCTGTGCGCCGTCCACCGGTCAGAAGCGGTTCACGGCGCGGCTGGCCTCGCCGGTCAAGGCCGGCGGCGCCACCATGTTGCCCGCGGGCACGACGGCCGTATTGCACCTGCGGCGGGACGGATCGTCCGGGCCGCCTCAGGTGCGACTCGACTCGCTGGTCCAGAAGGACGAAGCGCTCTCCGTACCGACGTCGGAGGTGCGGCTCCGGCGCGGCGCCGCGAACGGAGCGTGTCTGCGGGCAGGCGCGCGGATCACGGCCACGCTGGGTGCTCCGGTCCCGCTTCGGCAGCAGTGACGGAGCGAGAGGAGTACCACCATCCACTCCCCTGTCACCTTCCAGCGAGTGGATCGGATACCAACACAGCGATTCCCTTCACCGGTGTGCCCATGCCCATCCGCACGGTCGTCTCGATCCTCGCACTCCTCTCGGCGGCGCCCGCCCTCTCCGCCCAGACCACCCGCGCCATCACCGGCGCGACGTTGCTCGACGGGACCGGCGCGCCGCCCGTCACCGACGCCGTCGTCCTGATCCGCGGCGGCCGCATCACATGCGCCGGGACTCGCAAGGCCTGCCCGGTTCCGTCCGGCGCCGCGCGGACCGATGCCCGGGGCGCCTGGCTCATCCCCGGACTGATCGACGCCCACGTCCACTTCAGCCAGACCGGCTGGTTCGACGGCCGCCCTGACGCCGCCGACCTTCGCGACACGTATCCCTACGCGCAGGTCGAGGCCAACCTTGAGGCGCATCCGGAGCGGTTCTTCCGCAGCTACCTCTGCACCGGCATCACGTCGGTCTTCGACGTCGGCGGATATCCATGGACCTGGGCCCTCCGCGACCGGTTCGCGAACGATCCGCACGCCCCGCGCATCGCGGCGGCCGGCCCACTGCTCTCCACCATCGACTTCTGGCTCAACCTCCCCGCCGAGCGGCAGTTCGTCTACATGGCGAGCGACTCGGTGGTGCGCGAGGCCGTGCGTTCGCACGCCGCCTTCGGGACCGACGCGATCAAGATCTGGTACATCATGCCGCCCGAGCCGCCGGACACCGCGCGCGTCCAGGCGCTGGTTCGCGCGACGGTCGAGGAGGCGCATCGCCTGAAGCTGCGCGTCATCGTGCATGCGACTGGGCTCTGGGAGGCGAAGGACGCGATCCGCGCCGGCGCAGACGTGCTGGTCCACAGCGTCAGCGACAAGCCGGTGGACGACGAGTTCCTCGAGCTGGCCCGGTCACACAAGGTGGTCTACATCACGACCATCACCGTCATCGAGGGCTACCTGGCGGCGGGGCAGGGGACCGTGGACGGGCGGCTCTACCCGCTCGCCTGCGCGGACTCCGCGTCGCGCGCGCTGGTCGCATCGGGACCGGTGCACCCGTCGCACGGGAAAGCCTGGTGGACGGACACGACGGTGATCCGCCAGTCCGACGAAGAGCGCGCGAGGGCGCAGGCGAACGCGAAACGGGTGCAGGACGCCGGCATCACCCTCGCGGCCGGCACTGACGCGGGAAACCCCGGCACGCTCCACGGGCCCTCCTTCTACCGCGAGCTCGCGCTGCTCGCGGACGCCGGGCTCACGCCGATGGAGGTCTTGGTGGCGGCGACGCGGAACGCGGCGCGCGCGATGGGACGGGAGGCGGAGCTCGGTACGATCGAAATCGGTAAGGCGGCCGACCTGGTCGCGCTCGGCGCGGATCCGCTGGCGGACGTGGCGAACTACCAGCGGGTGCGGTGGGTGTTGAAGGGCGGCGTCATGAGCTTCACCGCGACCTCGGCACGGTAAGCCGCACGAAGAGCGGGCCAAATCGGCACGTGCCCGCATTTCAGCCCCGGCTCGCGAAGCCACGTACCGACCATTAGCTTCTGACTACCCTCCGGTTCGCGATCCGCACTGCGCGTCCCACCGGGCCGCTCCACGTAATCCTCGCTGTGTCCTCGCGAGCCCGATCCCGACCGACATCATCACCGGCATCCCCCGCTCCCCGGGAGCCCCATTGCTGTCCCTTGCCTTCGCTCTCGTCGCCGTGTCCACCCCGGCGTCCGACACCCTGCCGCCGCTCGCCGCCGTGGTCCGCGACATCCAGGTCGGGCCCAATGAGATCCTTCGCACCACCACGGTCGGCAGCGGCGCGCCGCTCGTGCTCATTCCGGGCATCTTCGGCTCGGCCTACGGCTACCGGATGCTGATCGCACCGCTCGCCGAGCGCGGCTACCGCACCATCGTGGTCGAGCCGCTCGGCTATGGCTGGTCCTCGCACCCGAAGGACGCGGACTACTCGTTCGCCGCACAGTCCGGGCGCGTGAGCCAGGTCCTCGACAGCCTCGGTGTCACCGGCGCCCTGGTCGTGGCCCAGAGCAGCGGCGCCGCGATCGCGTTCCGCGTCGCGGTCGCGCGCCCCGATCTCGTGCGCGGGCTGCTCTCCCTCGACGGCGGCCCGTCGGAGAGCGCGGCCACGCCCGGCATGAAGAAGGCGTTCAAGTTCGGGGGCGGTCTGGTGAAGTTCGCGCTGGATGAGTCGGCGCTCCGACACGACGTGCGGCGCGAGATCGTCCGCAACTCGGGCGACACCACGTGGATCACCGACGCCGTCATCCGCGCCTACACCGCGGGGCAAACCGCGGACATCAAGGGATCGATCGACGCCTTCCAACGGATGTCGAAGTCCAAGGAGCCGACATCGCTCGCGGAGCAGCTGCACCAATGCACGATGCCGGTGCGGCTGCTGGTGGGGACGGTCACCCATCCCTCGGAGGTGCCCGCGGATCAGCGGGCGCTGCTCGGCTCGAAGCTCAGGAACTACGGGATCGACAGCGTGGCGGGGTCGGGGCAGTTCATCCAGGAGGAGCAGCCGGCGCAGGTGCTGGACGCGGTAACCAAATTGGCTCAGGCCGCAGGACAGACGCCGGACACGGCCGCAGGGCAGGCGCCGGACACGGCCGCGCGCTGACCGGTGTGATTACCGCTCGCGTGCGCTGCCGTTCGAGCCTTTTCTAGGCACCCATTCCATCAATGCTCCCGGCTGCACCTCGAAGAAGGTGCACAGCCGGTCCAGCGTGTCAGAGTGCAACCGCCCGAACCGTCCACCCGGCCTCGACAGCCGGTAGGCGCTCGGGTAGCTGATCTCGGCACCGCGGCTCAGCGCGTACGCCGAGATGCCACGCCGCGCCATGATTTTATCGATCCTGAGCCGGACCATGGGGCCTTTCGGGTGGGGCCGCGGCAGCTACGCGATATAGCCGTGCGATATGTAGCGCTGCCGATATAGCCTTGCGATATGTAGCACTGCAGTATACACTCTAAGCGCTTGCCCGGCCATAGGCCGAGTCACCTACCACTCCAATTACTCTGCCCCGTTTCCGGGACCCAGCGATTCGAGTGCCCACCTCCGCCAGGACGGTGCCTCGATGATCGCGTCGACCACCCGTAGCTCCCCAGCCCTGGGTCGGACGCCGCGCCGCCGCCGCGTCGGCATCCTCGACCTCGTCACCAAGAGCCCGCGCAACAGTCTCTATGGCCGCCTGATGAACGCCAACCTGGCCAGCATCATGCCCCAGGTCCTGGGCGTGTGGTGCGAGGAAGCCGGGCACCAGGTGACCTACGTGTGCTATACGGGCGGTGATGATTTGCTGGCCGAGCTGCCGAGCGATCTCGACGTCCTCTTCATCGGCGCGTTCACGCAAGCCGCGCAGCTGGCCTACGCGATCGGCAACCTTTATCGCAGCCGCGGCACGGTCACGGTGCTCGGCGGCCCCCACGCGCGCTGCTATCCCGAGGATGCCCGGAAGTACTTCGATTACGTGCTCGGGTTCACCGATCGCGCCGTGGTGCAGGAGGTGCTCGACGAGTGCGCGCCCCACTGGCCCGAGGGCCGGCTCCTGGCTGCCAACCGCCAGCCCGCGGAGCTCCCGCCGCTCGAGGCCCGCTGGAAGTTCGTGGAGGCGGCGCTCGCCAAGGCGCCCACCGTCAAGTTCGTGCCGATGATCGGCAGCCTCGGCTGCCCCTACACCTGCAGCTTCTGCATCGACTCGACGGTGGACTACCAGCCCCTCGGCTTCGACCAGGTGAGCACGGACCTCGCGTTCCTGCTGACGAAGATGAAGCGGCCGATCGTCGGCTGGCACGACCCGAACTTTGGCGTACGGTTCGACGACTACATGGAGGCCATCGAGCGCGCCGATCCGGGCGTCCGCCTGCGGCACATCGCCGAGAGCAGCCTGTCGCTGCTCGCCGAGCCGCACCTCGCGCGGCTCCGCAAGAACGGCTTCCACGCCATCCTGCCCGGCATCGAGTCATGGTACGACATGGGCAACAAGTCGAAGACCCGGCGGACCGGGATGGAAAAGGTGCAGCAGGTGGCGGAGCACGTGAACCTGATCCTGCGCTACATCCCCTACATCCAGACCAACTTCGTCCTGGGCCTCGATACCGACGAGGGACCGGAGCCGTTCGAGCTCACCAAGCGGTTTCTCGACCTGGCGCCGGGCGCGTTTCCCGCCTACTCGCTCCTGTCCGCGTTCGGCCGGGCGGCGCCGCTCAACCTCGAGTACCAGCGCGACGGCCGAGTGGTGCCGTTCCCATTCACGTTCCTCAACAACAACCACGCGATGAACGTACGGCCCAAGAACTATGACTGGCCGGCGTTCTACGACCACCTGGTGGATCTGAGCAGCTATTCGTTCTCCTGGCGCGCGATCCGCCGCCGGTTCGGCGCCACGGATGGAATGATTCCCCGGGCGATGAACGTGGTGCGCGCGATGTCGTCGGAGGGCTGGGGACGAATCGAGTACCACACGGGCATCCGGCGCCTGCTGGACGAGGACCCGACCGTGCGACCGTTCATGGAGGGGGAGAGCGCGGAGCTGCCGCAGTTCTACGCGCGTCGGATCGAACGAGATCTCGGCGACCTGTACCCGCACTTGCCGGCGGGCGCCATGATGCACGATCCCAACGCCTATCTCAAGAGCGCGATGGAAGAGACGGTCACCATCGCCCGGCCGGCGCCCGGCCGGCGCGCGGTTCGTCCCGCCGACCCGGCGCTCGAGAGCGCCGTCACCCCGACCCTGGGATCGTACTGAATGGCCTCCTCCGACAACCGCCGCATCATGCTCAACGTCCACCGGAGCTCGCGCTCCCCGGTGCCGACGGTCCACATCTTCCTGCAGCGGGTCGTACGGCAGGCCAACGGGATGCTGTCGGTCACGCCGGTCTGCTCGTCGCTCAGCGAGATCGAGGGGGAGATCGAGGACCTGCGGAACGAGCTGGACGACGTCCTCCGGCAGGCACGGGATGCGTACGCGACGAAACGCGTGTCGGCTGCTGGGAGCTGAGGCCTCACGTCGTTCCCGTGCTGGGCAGGATTCTGTCGCGCTCGCTAATCACCGGTCGACCGGGTAAGTTTCAATGAGTCTCCAGCCGCTCCGGCACGGAGGCGTCTCTCGCGGCACCTCGGCAGGGGTCCCCATGTCCGAACGTTCCCGCTCGTCCGATACCGATTCCAAGTCCCGGGCCCTTACCGACCGCGTGCTCGCTCGCGTGAGCGACGCAGCCGCGGCCGCTGACCAGCGGGCCAAGGCCAGTCGCCCGAAGTCGGCACGCCACCGCTCCCGGACAACCGATCCGCTGGCCGCTCACGCGACCCGGAGCCCGGACCAGGTGCGGGAGGCGCGGTCGCTCCGCCGTGTCTTCAACGACCTGGGCGACTGCTACCGCGACTACCGCCGCCGCACCGGGGTGCCGGTGTCCGAAGACGTGCGCGCCGCGGCGAATCGGTTCCGGCGTGAGCTCAACGTGCCCACCCTGGTCTTGGTCGCGGCGTCGCTGGAGGAGCTCGACATCCTGCCCTGGTAGGGTCGCCCGCGGCGGAAGCCGCGACGAACCCATCCAAGAACGGCCGGCTCACCCAAGGGTAAGCCGGCCGTTCCGTCGAGCAGGCGTTCGTCCGTACGGGCGTTCGCCGCCGCTCACTCCACCAGCTCCCGCTCCTTCAGCCTTCCCGCCGCGTCCAGCGTTTCCCGCACCATGCGTGCGAGCTCGTTGGGCGTGAACGGCTTCTGCAGGAAGGGCCGTCCCTCGCCCAGCATCCCGCGCCGGATGACCTCCGCATCCGTGAACGCCGACGTATACAGCACGGGAATGCGCGGGCGCCGCTGGGCCAGCCGCTTGCCCAGCTCGCCGCCGCTCATGCCCGGCAGCACCACGTCGGTGACCACCAAGTCCACGGGGATCTCGAGGTCGACGAGCAGCCGGAGCGCCTCGGCCGCGTCGCCCGCCTGGTGACAGGCGTAGCCGAAGCCTCGGAGGGCGCGGACCGCGAGGGCGCGCACCAGCTCCTCGTCCTCCACGATCAGCACCGTTTCGCTGCCGCCCACGAGCGCGGGAGCGCGCTCGGGCTCCGCCGACGGCTCGACCGGGGCGCCGATCTCGGGCCAGTACACCTGCACCGTGGTGCCGCGGCCCGGCTCCGAGTCGGCCCACACGAAGCCCCCGCTCTGCTTGGCGGCCCCGTACACCGAGGCCAGGCCGAGCCCGGTGCCCTTGCCCGGTGGCTTCGTGGTGAAGAACGGCTCCCAGATGCGGTGCAGGGTGGCCGCGTCCATGCCGTGTCCCGTGTCGGTGATCGACAGCATCGTGAACCGCCCCTCCTCGCTGGCCCAGGCCCCGGTGCCCGGGCCGAGCTGGACGGTGCTGGTCTCGATCGTGACCTGTCCGCCCTGGGGCATCGCGTCGCGCGCGTTGAGCACGAGGTTCATGACGGTCTGCTCGATCTGGCGTGGGTCGGCGTATACGGCACCCAGCTCGGGCGCGAGACGCAGCCTGAGCTCGACGTTCTCGCCCAGGATCGGAGGCAGCAAGGCCTGCACGTGGTGGATGACGGCGTTGATGTCGAGCGCGCGAGGATGGATCATCTCGCGCCGCGCGAAGGCGAGCAATTGGTGCGTGAGGCCGGCGGACCGCGTCGCCGCCTGCATGATCTGCTCGACGTCCCCGGCGCGCGGATCGCCTGGCTCCAGGCTCCGGCCGAGCAGGTCGCCGAAGCCCAGGATCGCGGCGAGCATGTTGTTGAGGTCGTGCGCGATTCCGCCCGCGAGCCGTCCGACCGCCTCCAGCCTGAGACTCTCCTGCAGGTGCTCCTCCGTGCGCCGCCGCTCCGTCAGGTCGATCACGACACCGCTGAACCGGCGGGCCGAGCCATTCCCGGGATCGGACCCCGGTCGGCCGACGACCATCATCCAGTGCACGCTGCCGTCCGGCCAGATGACGCGATATTCGTCCGAGTATTGCGCGCGGTCCCGGACGTCGCGCTCCCAGTGCTCTAGTGCGCGCTCACGATCGTCCGGGTGCAGGGCCTCGAAGCATCGCCGCATCGTCACCCGCTCCTCGGCGGTAAGGCCGAACAGCATCCTGGCCCTGGCGTCCATGGCGAGCGTGCCGGTCGAGAGATCATGCTCCCAGGCGCCAAGTCCTGCCGCGTCCAACGCCAGCTCGAGCGCGTCCTGCTTCAGGCGGAGCTGGTCCTCGACCTCCTTGTGCTGCGAGAGGTCGCGCACCCGCCGGGCGAAGCCGAGCAGGCGGCCCTCGGCGTCCTGCACCGATGTGGTGGAAAGCGACCCCCAGAAGCGGCTGCCATCCCTCCGCAGGAGCCAGCGGTCCGTGGTGTACCGGCCCTGCCGTTCCGCCTCTGCGAGATCAGCGGCCGGTGCGCCGCGCTGCCGGTCGTCGGGGGGGTAGAGGTCGGCAGCGGTGCTCTCGAGGAATTCGGCTCTCTCGTAGCCCAGCACGCGGCGGATCCCGGGATTCCAGCTGGTGGGCTTGCCCGCGCGGTCGAGTAGGACGATGGCGTAGTTCTCGACCTGGTCGAGCGGGGTGCGGAAGCGTTCCTCGTCGCGGGACCAGTCATGCGCCGCGGTTGGGGGCATTCGCGGCGCGGGTTCGGGCGGTTGCAGCGGCCGCGGCTCGGTACGGAGGCGCTGACGCCTCGCCCGGAGGAGGAGCACCGCGATGATTAGAGCCGCAACCAGGATCAGGACCGTCGTCGTAGGGGCGATGGCCGCCGGCGAAAGCAGGAAGGAGACCGCGAGCAACACGTGCCGTGACCGAGTGGGGGAAGGCCTGGATCGAGGAAGCCTGACATATATAGGAAGAGACGCGGAGGCCGACAAGCGCTGGTCGGGCGCCCGGAGGTGGGTGACTGTTCGTTCGCGGCGCGGGACGGCCCGTGGCCTGCGACCGGCCCGCCCCGGCTCTCGACCCGCGGATGCTGCCATCTCCGGGCCGGCCGAGACTACCTTCTACCGTATCGCCGTGTACTCGGGGCGATCCATCAGGAAGACCCGGAACGCCGTAGCGGCAACGTTGGGATTTTCGCCAGCCGGCTGAGGTGACATAGATGAAACGATCTACCCGCATCCTGGCCGTCGTCGGCGCGGTCGTCGCGCTGGTGGTCGTGCTGCTCCTGGTCCTGCCGTTCCTCTTCCGCGGCACGATCGCCGCGCGCGTGAAGACCGCGGTGAACGGGAGCGTCAACGCCCGCGTGGACTGGCGGAACGTCGGGCTCAGCTTCTTCCGCGACTTCCCCAACCTCACCGTGACGCTAGACGACCTCACCGCCGTCGGCGTCCGCCCGTTCGAGGCCGACACCCTCGCCGCGGTCCGCCACCTCCGGGTGAGTGTCAACCTGGCCAGCGCGCTCGGAACCGCTTTGGGGAGCAGCAAGCCGATCGTCATCCGCACGGTCCAGCTCGACCACCCGCGGCTCCGGCTCATCAGGCTCGAGGACGGCGCCGCCAACTGGGACATCACGAAGAAGACCACCGAGACCGCGACGCCAGCCGCCGCCTCGAAGCCGATGGCGATCAGCCTCAAGCGGTTCGAGATCATGGATGGCGCCGTGACGCTCGACGATCGCCACGGGAAGTTGAACGCGTCGGTCCTCGGCTACGACCACTCGCTGTCGGGCGACTTCAGCCAGACGCTGGTCGCGGTCCGATCGAAGGCCGACGCGGATACGGTGAGCGTCACCTTCGCCGGCGTTCCGTATCTCAACCGCGTGAGGCTCGCACTCAATACCGATGCCCAGGCGGACCTCGCGAAGAAGATCTACACGCTCAAGACCAGCGAGCTCCAGCTCAACGACCTCAAGCTCAGCGTGACCGGCTCCGCGAGCACCGTCGGGAAGAATATCGGGCTCGACCTCGCCTTCAGCGCCCCGAGCACGAACTTCCGCAGCATTCTCTCGCTCGTGCCGGCGGTCTATGCGCACGACTTCGACAAGGTGCAGACCTCGGGCTCCTTCGCGGTCAACGGCAAGGTCAAGGGCGAATACGGCGATAGCGCCTTCCCGTCGTTTGCGCTCAACGCCAAGGTGAACGACGCCGCCTTCAAGTATCCCGATCTCCCGCTCCCGGCACGGTCCATCTTCATGGACCTGGCGCTCACCAACCCCGGCGGCAGCGTCGACAGCACGCTCGTCAAGCTCGACCGGTTCCACCTGCTCCTCGGCAGCAACCCGGTGGACGCGAGGATGACGATGCGGACGCCGGTGTCGGATCCCGACGTGGACCTTCGGGTGAAGGGCAAGGTGGATCTGGCCGACGTCCGCCGGACGGTGAAGCTCGAGGGGATCGACCAGCTCACCGGCACCGTCGCTGCGGACGCGGCCGTACGGACCCGAATGTCGTTCGTGGACAAGAAGCAGTACGACAAGGTGAATGCGAGCGGCAGCGTGGACGTCGGCGGCCTCACCTTGAAGGGAAAGACGCTGCCGCACCCACTTTCGATCCAACAGGCCTCGCTCACGCTGGCGCCGCAGCACGCGCAGCTCAAGTCGTTCGCCGGGACCATCGGCAGCAGCGATCTTCAGGCCTCGGGCACGCTCGAGAACCTGCTGTCCTATGCCTTCCGGGACGACACGCTGCGCGGCACCGCGACGGTGCGGAGCAACAAGTTCAACCTGGACGAGTGGAAGTCGGGCGAGAGCGATCTTCAGGTGATTCCCGTGCCGCCCAAGATCGATTTCAGCCTGGGCGTGACCGTCGCACAGCTGACGTACGGCAACCTGGTGATGAACAATGCGCGCGGCCGGCTTCGCCTCAAGGATCAGCGCGTCACGCTCGAGGATTTCGAAATGAACACGCTGGGCGGCCAGATCGGCGTCACCGGCTATTACGAGACTACCAACCTGGCCAAGCCGACGTTCGACCTGGGCTTCAAGATGACCAAGGTGGACATCCCGTCCGCATTCAAGGCCTTCAACACGGTTCAGATGCTGGCTCCGGTGGCCAAGTACGCCATCGGGAAGGTGACGACCGACTTCCGGCTCAACGGGGCGCTTGGCAAGGACATGATGCCGCTGTTCCCCGGGCTCACCGGCGCCGGCAAGCTCCAGACCTCGCAGGTGGCGCTGCAGAACTTCCCGCCGCTGGACAAGGTCGTGGACGTGACCAAGCTCAACTTCCTCGACGACCCGACCCTGAACGCCATCAAGGCGGCCTTCAAGATCCGGGACGGCCGCTTGAGCGTGGACCCGTTCGACGTCAAGCTCGGGCCGACGACGATGAACGTCTCCGGCTCCAACGGCCTCGATCAGTCGCTGCAGTACGCCCTCAAGCTGCAGGTGCCGCGCTCACTGCTCGGCAGCGGCGCGAACCAGGCCCTCGCCGGTGTGATGTCGCAGGCCGGCAAGGCGGGCGTCGACCTGAGCGCAGCGTCCGAGATTCCGCTCGGCATCCAGCTCGGCGGCACGGTGACCAATCCCAGCGTCAAGGCCGATGTCGGGAGTCTCACCTCGTCGGTGACGCAGGGCGTGGAGCAGGCGGCCACGAAGAAGCTGTCCGCCGAGGCGACGCAGCTGCTGGCGCAGGCGGACCAGCAAGCCGCGGCCATCCGGCAGCAGGCCGATACGCTGGCGAGCAAGGTGAAGCTGGAGGGATACAAGCAGGCTGACTCGCTCATGGCCAAGGCGGGCACCAATCCGCTCCTCCAGGCCGCGGCCAAGCCCGCCGCTGACCAGGTCCGCAAGCAGGCGGACAACCAGGCTGCGAACGTCGTGCGCGAGGCGAACCAGCGCGCCGACAGCGTGCTCGCCGCGGCGCGGCGGCAGGCGGACCAGCTGTCCGCCGGAAAGTAGGGTGAGCACGCCGACCGCGCCGGCGAAGGTGAGCCGGCGCCTGCTGCCGTTCCTGTTCCTGCTCTACATCGTCTGCTTCCTCGACCGCGTCAACGTCGGCTTCGCCGCGCTCCAGATGAACCACGACCTCGGTCTGAGCCCGGCGGTGTACGGGTTCGGCGCCGGGGCCTTCTTCCTCGGCTACGTGTTGTTCGAGGTGCCGAGCAACCTGATCCTCGCGCGGGTCGGCGCGCGCGTGTGGATCGCGCTCCGGGTGGCGCACCTGGTCGGCCAGGCGATCGTGCTGGGGGAAACGCGGGGGAGGGTGTAGCGTGAGAGAGGGCGGAGATAAACGTTCTGGCTGACCGTCCGACGAATCACCGGCGGACGCGCTAGGTTGCCTGCAGCCAGAGCGGCGGTATCCCACCTCGACCAGGAGGCGCTCATGCCGGACCGGGTGAAGAAGGTCAACTATTGCTATCCCATCGTTCCCAACCGCGCCGGCCAGGGCGCGCGCATTCTCGCCGAGATCACCGGCGCGGGCATCAACCTGCTCGCCTACTCGGGCTTCCCCGTCGGAGCGGGGAGGTCGCAGCTCGATCTGGTGGTCGAGGACATCGGGCCGTTGCGCCGGGTCGCGCGGCGGAACGGGTGGCGGTTGAGCAAGGTGAAGAAGGGATTTCTGATCCAGGGCGCCGACCAGGTGGGTGCCGTGCATCGCCACCTGCAGAAGCTGGCGGACGCGAAGATCAATGTCACGGCGGCCGACGCCGTCGCGGCAGGGCAGGGGCGCTACGGCATGCTCTTGTGGGTGAAGCCGCGCGACTATGCGCGGGCAGCGAGGGCGCTGGGGGCGAGGTAGACCGGACAGTCGGACGGCCTGACAGTCTGACGGTCGGCGCCTTCAATGGAACGGAGACGTCTGCCCGGGCACCGACTAACCGTCAGGCCGTCCGACATGTCCAACGTCACTCAAGGCTCCGGCCTCACGGCAACGCGATGCTCCAGACTTCCTCGGTCCTGCGAGCCAGACCGCGGCGACCAGTCGTGCCGACCTGATCATGGTGAGTGGATTAGTTCTTTCCTACCCGCGCCTTCAGCTCCTCGAACCAGTTCTGTACTACCACCAGCTCGACCTCTCCCGCGCCGGCAGCCAGCCGCACCACTAGAAACCGCCGTCCATCAGGCGACACGTCGTAGACCCCCGCGTTCCCTGCCATCACGTACGGACCGGTCGGGAAGAGCACCCGCGGATCCCCGACCGCGAAGCTCGGCCCCGGCTTGAGCTCAAGGCTCGTCATCTCCCCGCGCCCGTTCACATAGAACAGCTCGCGCCCGCTCCGGGCCCACACCGGAAGCGACCCGCCGCTCACCGATACCTGCCATCGAGCCGATGCCACGTCCGGGAACGGCCGCACGTAGACCTCGTTCGCCCCGGACTCGTCCGAGACGTATGCCAGCCAGTGACCGTCGGGCGATACGGCGGGGCTCATCTCCCGCGCGGGCGTCGTGAGCAGCGGGACGAGTGTCGTGTCGCCCGTCTTGACCGCGTAGATGTCTCCGTTCCCAGCCTCTGCGAACGAGCGGCGGAGCACGAGCCAGTGCCCGTCGCCGGTCTCGAACGCCTGGGCGAATTGGAAGGACGAGTTCAACAACACGCGGGGCGCCCCGGTGCCGTCGGCTCGCGTCATCGTGGGCTGCCCGGCCCCGGAGCCTAGATCGTTCATGTAAACGATCGAGCGCCCGTCCGCCGTCCACGCCGGGCGGAAGTGGACCGTGTCGCCGAAGGTGATCCGGGAGAACGGGCCCGTGGGCAGCTGCTTGACCCAGATGTCCTGCGACGCCCCACGGAGCACGGTCAGCGCGAGCGACTTGGCGTTCGGCGAGAGGGCAAGCGCGCCGATGCTCCCCTGCGGATTCCAGGCCGAGTCCACGGGCGTGGCTCCGGTGCCATCGCGGTTGACCCACCAGGCGTTGTTCGCGGCGGCGCTTCCGCCGGACGTATACACCAGCGTCCCCGTGGCGGACACCGCGAAGTTCATCTCGAACGGTCCGCTGCGAAGCAGGCCGTCCATTACCGCGACAGGCGCCCCCCTCAAGGCACGCTTCCGCGGATCGAACGGGATGGCGAGCAACTTCCCGTCGCTCGTGACGACCAGCAGGTGGCCCGATGATGCGTAGCGGGCGTAGACGCCGCGAACCAGCGGGCGCGGAACGCCTGCCGGCACCGCCATCTCCATGATCTCGAACTCGTTTGCCGGTTGCCCGGAGAGGCGACGCCGGAATACGAGTCCCTTCCCGTCGGGCATCACGTTGGGATACTCCGCTCCGACCTCGTGCCGCTCCTCCGAGAGCCGGAAGAGCACCTCGATCGGTCCCCCCGTAGCGCGAATGCGCCCGAGCCCTTCCTGCAGCTCCACGTAGACGTAGCCGTCGGTTCCCCAGTCGCCGCCGGACGAGTTGAGGCTGTCGGAAAGTGTCACCGGCGGGCCGCCGCCGAGCGGAGCTATCCGCAAGGATCGTCCGCCGACGATGAAGGCGAGCTGGCTGCCGTCAGGCGAGAAGAAGGGACTGACGCCTCCGTCGGTGCCAGCGATCGGGAGGGGGCGGAGCTTGTCGTGCTCGCGCAGCCAGAGCCGGGTGCCGCCCTCGGCAGGGCCGATGTAGGCGATCCGGTTGCCGTCGGGTGAGATGGCGATGTTGCCCGCGATCGCCGAGGGACGAAGCCCTTCGGCGGGCCGGAGCAGAAGGCTGTAGCGGTTGACCACCGGCGCGGGGCCAGGGCGGAGCCAGCCCCAGAGGGCGGCGGCGGTCGCCACGGCCGCCAGGGCGAGCGCCCCCACCATGGGCGCGTTCGAGCGCCGGGCCGGGGGGCCGGCGGCAGGTAGTTTGGCCGTCGCCGCCGCCGATGGCGCCGTCGCGCCCGCCGTGAAGCCCCGGCCGGCGAGCGCCTCGGCGAACTCGGCGGCCGTCGCGAAGCGGTCAGCCGGGAGCTTCTCGAGCGCGGTGAGCGTCGCCGCCTCGACATTCGGCGGTATCGTGTGGCGCTGAGGAATGAGCGGCCGCGGACTCTCGGTCACCACTCGAGCTACCACGGCCTGTGCCGTGGCGCCGGTGAACGGCGGCTCGGCCGTGAGCATCTCGTACAGCACGGCACCGAGCGCGTACACGTCCGAACGGGCCGTGATGTCCCGTTCGCCCATGGCCTGCTCGGGGCTCATGTAGTGCGGCGTGCCGAGGCTCATGCCGGTCTCGGTCATGCGCGCGCCGCTCGCCTTGCTGGCCGCGAGCGCGATGCCGAAGTCCGCCACGAGGGCCCGGCCGTCGTGCAGCAGGATGTTCTCGGGCTTGATGTCCCGGTGGACCACGCCGTGCCGGTGCGCGTAGTCGAGCGCCGAGGCCACCTCGGTGGCGATCCGCACCGCGTCGGGGACGGGGAGCTGCTTCTCGCGGTTGAGCCGGTCGCGCAGCGACTCGCCGTCGATGAACGGCATGACGTAGAAGAGGTAGCCGTCGGCCTCGCCCGAGTCGAACAGCGGCAGAATGTGCGGGTGCTGGAGGTTGGCGGTGAGCTTGATCTCGGCCAGGAAACGCTCGGCGCCGATCACGGCGGCGAGCTCGGGGCGCAGCACCTTGAGCGCGACACGGCGATCGTGGCGGACGTCCTCCGCCAGGTAGACGGTCGCCATGCCGCCGGCGCCGACCTCGCGGTCAAGACGATAGCGGTCCGCCAGGGCGGATTGGAGCCGGCCGAGTAGTTCGGGCATGGAGCGTCTTTGGGTGGGGACGCGGGAAGATGGGCAGGGGTCGGGAATTTGGCTAGGGCTTGACCGGCCGCCACCAGGCGGACACGGTGCCACTGGCGTCGCCCTCGCCGGGCAACAGCGTAGCCCTCACTTGGCGTCCTTCTTCGTTGGTGCCGGCGTCGGCCCGCGAAGCTGCTCCAGCGCGTCCTTCCGCGCGGACTGCTCGCCCATCGCGAGGCGGTACGCCACGTAGTACCTGTAGATGTTGGCGACGTACGTGACCGTCTCCGCGCCGATGTCCCGCGCGGCAATCAGCTCCACGTTGTTGCGCCAGACGTTCGGATCCAACCCGCTCTGCGCCGCCTTCTCGCGCAGCCGCCGGACTCGCGTCGGTCCCGCGTTATAGGCGGCGAAGGCGAACAGCGTGCGGTTGAGGTCGTCCATCGGCTGGTCGGCGAAATTGTGATCGATCAGCGAGCGGATGTACTTCACGCCGCCGTGGATGTTCGGCTCGAGCTGGCTGATGTCGCCCACCTTGAGCTGTTTGCCGGTGGCCGGCATGATCTGCATCACGCCGATCGCGCCGACCCGGCTGCGCCGGGTCTGGTCCAGCCCCGACTCCTGGTAGCCCTGGGCCAGCATCAGTTGGGGGTCGAGCGAGTACTCGTCGCCGTACTTCCGGAACAGGCCGACGGTCCGGTTGTAGCGCTCGGTCGAGCTGGACGACATCGCGTCCCGGAGGAAGCGGGTCGATCCAGTGTACTTCTTCAGCAGCGTGTTGCCGAGGAGTGTGCCCTGTCCGTGGGATCGGGCGAACTCGTCGATGTCGGTCTTGAGGAGCGGGCTGTCCTTCCGGATCATCCAGCCGACGTCGCCGCCATCGTGCACGAAGACGCTGTCGTGCACGACGATCCGGGGAAAGATCTTGCTCCAGAGGCGCGCGGCGTAGCGATCGACCACGGTGACGCCGATCAGCCCGGCGTTGGCCAGCTCCATCAGGTCGTCGTCGGCCAGATCTTCCGGGGCCGCCTGCAGCACGATCGGCGGCTTGCCCTCGGCCGCGAAGCGCCGGTTGAGTTCTTCCAGGTGGGTCCAGTAGCTCGACGAGCTGCGCACGACGACCTTCTTGCCGGCAAGATCGTCGAGCGTGGCGATCGCTGGCGACCGCGGGCCCGTGACCGGCACCTCCTTGAGGTTGCGATACAGCGGGCCGCCGTAGTCCACCTGCGCCAGCCGCTCGGGGGTCACGGTCAGAACCCCGGCGGCCACGTCTCCCCACCCCTTCTGCAGGCCCGGAATCAGGTCCGCGCGCGACGTGGGGATGAAGACCACGTGAATGTTCACGTGCCGCTTGGCCCGGTACTTCTTGTTGATCCAACCCTCGAACGCCTGGAGGAGCTCGTACTCGACCCCGGTCTGTTGCCCCTTGTCGATCCAGTACTGGGTGCGTGTGGGCGTAATGAGGACGCGGATGGCCCGGCGGTCGATCATACCATCGAGGTCACCGGTCCAGGTCTTGGCGAGCGGCCGGATGAAGGGCGACGTGTCGGTGGAGACGACCGGCTGCCTCTCCCGGTCGGCCTTGGCGGTCTCGTCGTGTGGCGCAGCGTTCGCGCTCGCGACCTCCGGGTCGCCGCGGTCCGGGGCTCGGGAGCACGCCGATGAGGCCAGGACGGCCAGGGTGGCCAGCCTCGTGGCGATGGTCGCCTTCACGATTCGCGTATCTTCACGCCGGGGCACATCGGGCCGTCCTGTGGTGGCGTTGGGGACGGGGTACGTCTGGCTACATTCCGGACCTGTCGGATCGCCTGGCGGCGCCGGGGCTCACAGTCGGTCCGCCCCGGGGCGCGGCGATCCTCAAGTGAACGTAGGCGAGAGGAACGGCGAGGGGTACCTTGCCGAACGTGTAGTGTGCCTGCCCTGGGTCTCCTGGCACGCCGATCGTATCACGCGTGTGCGTCGGCCCTTCGGGGCCCGTCGCCGATGGAACCCGACCGGGCAGGGCCCGTAGGGATTACCGACCCCCCAAGAGGATCCCGGCATCTCCGACGCGTGTCCGAGAGGGCCTTCACGGTGAGCCGCATCTCCGGCCTGACGGCATGCGCGCTCGTCGCGCTGTGCCCGTCGATCCGGTTGGCCGCTCAGGCGCCGGACACGGCCTCCGCGCTGCCGGCGCCCTCGATCGTCGCCGCGCGGCTCGACGGTGACATTCACCTCGATGGTATCCTCGACGAGCCTGCTTGGGCCGAGGCGGTGCCCACGACCGGCCTGACTCAGCGCGACCCGGACGAGGGCGCGCTTCCTACCGAGCAGACCGAGATCCGCGTCCTCCTCGGCGGCGACGCCCTCTACATCGGCGCCCGTCTCTCCGATCACGACCCCTCACAGGTCCGCGCCCTGCTCACCCGCCGCGACGCCACCAGCGAGAGTGACCGGTTCACCGTCGAGCTGGACGCCCGGTACGATCGGCGCACCGCGTTCGTCTTCGAGGTGAACCCGCGCGGCGTCCGCCGGGACGGGATCCTCCAGTCGGACGGCGAGGTGGACTATTCGCCCGACCCGGTCTGGGAAGGGGCGGTCCACCTCGATGGCTCGGGCTGGTCGGCCGAGCTCCGCATTCCCCTGTCGCAGGTGCGCTTCAACCGGGCCAACGATACGTGGGGGGTGCAGTTCATCCGCTTTATCCAGCGCCGGGGCGAGGAGGACGTCTTCGCCTACGTGCCCAAGACCGAGCACGTGAGCGTGAGTCGCTTCGGCCGGCTCACCGGGCTCGCGGACCTGCCGGCCACCCGTCACCTCGAGGCCTTACCGTACGTGACGGGACGGGGGGAGTACACCCATCCCGGCAGCGGTGACCCCTTCCACGACGGCAGCGACTACTTCACCACCGGTGGCGCCGATCTCAGGCTCGGCGTGGGCGGGAACCTGTCGCTCGACGCCACCATCAATCCCGATTTCGGCCAGGTGGAGGTGGACCCCGCGATCGTGAATCTGTCGGCGTTCGAGACCTTCTTCGACGAGAAGCGGCCGTTCTTCCTCGAGGGCGCTAGCCTGTTCTCGTTCGCCCAGGTCAACGCCTGGAACGTGGCCGGCTTTCCCCAGGTCTTCAATTCGCGGCGCATCGGCCGGACGCCCCAGCGAAGTCTCGATGGCGACAGCCTGGCCTACAGCCAGGCGCCTCCCGTGAGCCGCATCCCGGCCGCCGTGAAGCTGACCGGCAAGACGGCCGCCGGCTGGTCGGTCGCGCTCCTCGACGCCGTGACCCGCGAGGAGAGCGGCCGATACGTCGACACTCTCGGCGCGGAGTACACGGTGCCGCTCGAGCCGCTCTCCAATTACTTCGTGGGGCGGGTCCGTCACGAGTCGGCCGACGGCAACGCGGCGGTCGGCGGCCTGGTCACCGCGGTGGATCGCCGGCTCGACGACCCCGACCTCGCCGCGATGCTCCGCTCGTCGGCGTACCTCGGTGGGGTGGATCTCAACCATTACTGGGCCGGCCAGCGCTGGGCGCTCGACGCCTTCTTGACCGGGAGCGTGGTCCAGGGCGACCCGGCCGCGATCACCGCCACCCAGCGCACGCCGGCCCGCTACTACCAGCGGCCCGACGCCGAGCACTTCTCGCTGGACACGACCCGCACCTCGCTCGCGGGGTACAACGGGGTCGTCTCCCTGAGCAAGCTCGCGGGCAGCTGGCTCGGCAGCGTCACCGTGCAGGACAAGAGCCCCGGCTACGAGGTCAACGACGTGGGCGCCGAGGTCTTCACCAACCGGCGGGCCGTGGCGACCGACATCGGCTACGCCGAGTACCGGCCGGGCAGTCTGTTCCGGAATTGGCGGATGGACGTGTTCACCACCCAGGAGTGGGACTACGACTGGAACCGCATCACCTTCGACATCGGGCTCAACCAGGAGGTCCGGTTCAAGAACTTCTGGGAGGCCAGGCTCATCTCGGACTTCTACCCGACCACGAGCGACGACCATCTCACGCGCGGCGGCCCGCTCACGCTCGCGCCGTCCGCACGTGAGCTGACGCTCCAGATCGACTCGGACTCGCGGCGGCGCCACCGGTTCGGACTCGGCACCAACTACTTCTGGACCACGGCGGGGACCCACCGGCTGACGCTCACCCCGTCGCTCACGCTCAATCCCGGCTCCAACCTGCAGATCGCGCTCACGCCCACGGTGAGGTTCGATCACCAGATCGCGCAGTACGTGCAGACCCAGGCGGACCCGCTGGCGACGGCGACCTACGGGAGCCGCTACGTCTTCGCCCAGCTCGAGCAGACGGAGGTGGGGTTCGAGACGCGGGTCAGCTGGACGTTCACGCCGACCCTGAGCCTCCAGTTCTACGCCCAGCCGCTCCTCTCGGCGAACGAGTTCACGGACTACAAGGAGCTCCGCGCGCCGAAGACGTACGACTTCGCCGTGTACGGCCGCGATCAGGGGACGATCGCCGCCGACGGAAGCGGGGGGTTCACGGTGGATCCAGACGGAGCGGGCGCCGCCGCTCCCTTCACGGTGGCCGACCAGAGCTTCAACTTCCGCTCGCTCCGGGCCAACCTCGTGCTCCGCTGGGAGTACCGTCCCGGCGCCACGCTCTTTCTCGTGTGGCAGCAGAGCCGGAGCAACGAGGCGGACGGGGTGGGGAACTTCGACCTCGGGCGGGATTGGGCGAGCCTGCGGACGACACCGGCGGACAACCTGCTGGCGGTGAAGCTGAGCTACTGGCTCGGGCTGTAAAACGACCGGGGACGGACAAGATCCGCCGGCGCCCTCGACCGCGCGGGGCATTCCCGGCCATGTTGGAGAGCAGTCCTTGTTCAGTTCTCCGACCGATCTCAGAGGCCACCTTGCCCCGCATAGCCGATCCCCGCCGCGCCGGCCCCGCCGCCATCCTGCTGCTCGCCGCCTGCGGCCCCAAGATTTCCGAGTTCGCCGTCACCCCCCGCCGCGTCTGCGCCGGCGACACCGTGCGCATGACCTTCAAGACCAGCGGCACTCCGCATCTCCTCGCTGTCCGCCACGGCACCGCCACGGCGGACACGACCTCCTACGTTCTCGTCGCCGAGAAAGGCGGCAAGCGCGCGTACAGCCCGATGGATGTGGTGACGCTTTCGCCCAGCGCTACGCCGGCGCTGGCGTTCGACACCAGTCTGCTCGGCAAGGATTCGCTCGTCGCCGCCGATACGCTGAGCCCGGACGTCTGGCCCGACGCGCTCCGGCTCGACGAGGTGTTTGCCGATTCGGGGCGGGCGCTGGTGGTGAGGCACGCGGGGAAGGCGGACGTGGTGGGCCCGGAACCTGACGGCAACATCACCTGGCAGGGCCTTCCCGTGAGCGGCGCCTGGGAGCTCCGCGCTGGAATGCTCCCCGGCGAGACGCCCGGCGACCCGGCGCAGGCGCCGCCTGCGCACCTCTACCTCCGGATCAGCCTCGCGTGCGGGGCGGGAGGGCCGTCATGAGCGCCCTCGACCTGATCGACACGATCGTGCTCGTCATGCTGGAGAACCGCTCGTTCGACCACATGCTCGGCCACTTGAGCTACGGTCGGTATGCCAACGGCTCGGATGTGGACGGGATCACGTCGCCGCTCAGGCGGGACGCATGGGTCAACGTCTACCAGGGCGAGCCGTACTATCCGTTCCAGATGCGCGATCATCAGCTCGCGAACGACCTGCCCCACGACCGCGGCGCCATCGCCACCCAGCTCAACCGGAGCGCGGTCACCGGCACGTACGCCATGAACGGCTTCGCCCGGAGCTGGTTCGGCGCCTATCCCATCAACCGCACGACCAAGCCCGACCCCCTGGGCTTCTTCGGGTCCGAGGACGTGCCGATGTCGCGCTTTCTGGCGGACAACTTCGCCGTGTGCGACCGCTGGTTCGCCTCGCTGCCCGCCGGGACGCAGCCCAACCGGCTCATGGCCTGGAGCGGAACGAGCTACATCGACGGCAACGGGTTCCTCCCGCCGCACGATCCTCTGGTGATCGACTGGCTCGAGCGGAACGGCGTGCGCTGGCGGGTCTACACCTCGGGCCTCTCCTTCTTCCTGCTGCTCGGCTCGACCGCGGCGTTCGGGCCCAATTTCCGGGGCATCGATCGCCTCGCGCCCGACGTCGCCGCCGAGCAGCCGGGCGACTTTCCCCAGGTCATCATCGTCGAGCCGCTCTACGGCGACGCGGCCCGGATCGTCGGCGGCATCCCCAACGACGACCATGCGCCCGCCCCGGTGGGACCGGGCGAGCTGTTCCTCCGCAACGTGTATGATGCGCTCACCCGCAACCCGTCCCGCTGGGCCCGCACCCTGCTTCTCGTCATGTACGACGAGCACGGCGGATTCTGGGACCACGTCCCGCCCCCGGCCGTTCCCTACGTGCCGCCTGCGAGCGCCACGTTCACGAAGGCATTCGAGTCCCTTGGTGTTCGGGTGCCAGGGCACGTGGTGTCGCCGCTGGTGAGCCCCAGGCACGTCTCCCACGTCCTGCTCGATCACACCTCGGTCCTCCAGCTGCTGGCCGAGAAGTTCACGCCGGGCATCCCCTACTCGCCCGCGGTCGAAACCAGGCGTCAGCGCGGCATCGGCAGCGTGTCGGCGGTCCTGGACCTGTCGGCGCCGCGCGCGGACCTGCCGATCGCCCCCGACTTCTCGATCAACCTGGCGATGCCGCTCGGAGAGAATCGGCCCCCGGCGACCCCGCTGGAGGGCACCTTCGAGGAGGCCGCGCGCGATATGGTGCGGAAGTTCCCCAAGCCGACCGCTCAGAAGTACCCCGAGGTGTCGCATTGGGTGCTCACGCAGAAGGATCGACCCTACGAATAGGCTGCTGAAATTGGCAGGTTGATATGCCTGGAATGCCTACGGCCTGATAACTTGGCGACGAAAGGGGGGCGATACTGCTCCCTTTCCTGCCCTCGACATGGGATCAAGATCACAGCAGCGCCTCACCCACCTGCCGATACTCCCGGTGTGATCGGAAACAGGTCCTTCTTTCTCGTGATCGTCGGAGTGTGCCATGCCGCTCGATAGCCTGAACAGCCTATTCATCGAAGAGTTAAAAGACATCTACAATGCCGAGAAGCAGATCGTCACCGCGCTTCCCAAGATGGCCAAGGCCGCCAGTTCGCCCGACTTGGCCCAGGCCTTCACCAATCACTTGGAAGAAAGCAAGGGGCACGTGGCCCGGCTGGAGCAAATCTTCCAGTCGCTGGACCTGCCGGCCCGGGGTAAGAAATGCAAGGGAATGGAAGGGCTTCTGGAGGAAGGCAAGGAGATCCTAGAAGAGAAGGGCGACGGCGACGAGAGCGTGCTGGACGCGGCGCTCATCTCGGCGGCGCAGCGGGTCGAGCACTACGAGATGGCGGCCTACGGCTGCCTGCGGAGCTACGCGGAACTCCTGGGACACAATGACATTGTTCGACTTCTCGAACAGACCCTGCAGGAGGAGGAAGCAGCGGACGACACGCTCACCGAACTGGCCGACGGCGGCATCAACGAGGCCGCGCTGGCTGCGGGAGAGACCGAACGATAGCGGGCAGTCACATCGATCCAGCAACTCCGCAAGGAACTGATGCAATGAAAGCACTGGTCTACAGGGGACCCCGCGACGTTCGCGTGGAAGACGTCCCCGACGCCAAGATCGAATGGCCCACCGACGTTCTGGTGCGCATCACCAGCACCAATATCTGCGGATCAGACCTCCACATGTACGAGGGTCGCACCGATCTCGAGCCGGGGCAGGTGATCGGCCACGAGAACCTCGGCCAGGTGGTCGAGGTTGGGAGCGCCGTCCGGCGCATCAAGAAGGGCGACTGGGTCTGCCTTCCCTTCAACATCAGCTGCGGCTTCTGCCGCAACTGCGAGCGAGGCTACACCGGGTTCTGCCTCTCGATGAACCCGCCGAACGCCGGCGCGGCCTATGGCTATTCCAAAATGGGCCCGTACCCGGGCGGTCAGGCCGAATACCTGAAGGTGCCGTACGGTGACGTGAACTGCCTGCGACTTCCCGAGGATGGCGAGGAGAAGCAGACCGACTACGTCATGCTGGCCGACATCTGGCCGACCGGCTATCACGCCACCGAGCTGGCCGGCGTCCAGCCGGGCGATTCGGTGGTGATCTACGGCTGTGGGCCGGTCGGGCTGATGGCCGCCTACTCCTCGGTGATCCGCGGGGCGGGCAACATCTTCATCGTGGACCGCCACCCCGACCGGCTTCGGTTGGCCGAGAGCGTCGGCGTGGTCCCCATCGATGACTCCAAGGGTGACCCGGTGGAGCAGTTGATGGAGCTTACTGGCGGCCGCGGCGTCGACCGGGGGTGCGAGTGCGTGGGGTGGCAGGCGCACGACCCGCAGGGACACGAGCATCCCAACGTGACGCTGAACAATCTGGTCAAGTCGGTGCGCGCCACGGGCGGGCTCGGCGTCGTGGGCGTCTTCACGCAGGATCCGAAGAGCCCCGACAAGCTGATGAAGGAAGGAGAGGTGGCCTTCGACGTGGCCACCTTCTTCGAGAAGGGGCTCACGATCGGAACGGGGCAGTGCGACGTCAAGCGGTACAATCGGCGGCTCCGCGAGCTGATCCGGACCGGGAGCGCCACGCCATCGTTCATCGTCTCGCATGAGCTGGCGCTGGACGACGCGCCAGAGGCGTACAAGCACTTCGATGCCCGCGACGAAGGGTGGACGAAGGTGGTGCTGCATCCGGCACGGACTGCCGGACAACGCAGGCGGGCCGACGGCGAGACGGCGGCACACCGGTCGCGCCGACGCTCCTCCCGGCCGGTAGGGGTGCAAAGCTAGGGCGGGCTTGCGGCGGAGTGCCTTCGCCGGCACTCCGCCCGCCCCCCGGAGCCCCGTCGGGCAGTAGCGTCCCGAGTCCGGATCGGCGGCCGTTTCGGACCGAACCGGTGTAGATTTCCGGCCGCGGCGATAGCCGCGCCGGTGGTTCGCTCACGCGCTCGCTTGCCACCGTGTCCTACAACGCCCAGGCCCTGAACCGAGTGTTCCCGTGAGCAGTTATAAGGTCGAGCAGTGCCACGTCCGCTACGGCGGGCGCACCTTCCACTTCGTTTCCTACGACCACGAGCCGGCCAACGAGCGGCGCGGCCTGGCCGCCGTGCCGGCCATGTGGTATTTGATGGGGCCCGCGAAGCGCTGGCCCGTGATGCCGCAGGTAGCGGGTCAGACCGCCGAGGAGCTGGAGACCGCGTTCGTCACTTGGCTCCGCTCGCAGGGGCTCGACCGACGAACCGCCGTGCGGACGGAGTAGCCCCGGCGCACGCTAGTCGTCGAGCAAGGCCGGCAGCTCCCGCAGGAACAATTCCCCATACTGGAACGACGCACCGTGCCCCCGATCGGGTGGAGCACGAGCCTCGCGTTGCTCGTCGTCGGTCCGGCGCGCCTGACTCGCGATGAAGGCCAGGCTTCTCTGCGTACCCCCCGCCAGCAGTGCCCGAACCTCCCCGAGATCCCGATAGATTCCAGCATAGCCAGGCCCGACCGCGCGATCACCGCGAACCCCGGAACGCAGTATGCCAACCGACCTCGAGATCGCTTTCCCGACTCTTTCCGATCATGACCTCGCCGCCCTTCGCGCCCGGGGGCGCGAGCGCGCCGTCGACGCCGGCGAAATCCTCTACAGTGCCGGCGACACGGTAGTCGGCTTCTTCGTCGTGCTCGCGGGCGAGGTCGAGGTGGTGGACGGTGTAGGCGACGACGCCCGCTTCATCACCACCGTGACCCCCGGCCAGTTCACCGGCGAGGTGAGTCTCCTCTCCGGACGTGCAGCACTCGTGACCGCCAGCATGAAGAGTGCGGGACGAGTGCTGGAGCTCGACGGCCCCGAACTCCTCCGCGCGGTGGACGAGCTGCCCGACCTGGGCGAGGAGATCATCAAGGCGTTCATGACCCGCCGCGATCTGCTCTTGAGCTCGGGCTACGAGGGCGTGAAGATCATCGGCTCGCGCTTCTCGCCGGCCGCGCACGCGCTGCGCGACTTCGCCACCCGCAACCTCGTCCCGTATCGCTTCATCGATCTCGAGTCCGACACCGAGGCCGACGGTTTGCTCCGCAAGTTCAACGTCTCCCCGGCCGAGACGCCGGTGGTGATCGGCCGGACGGGCAAGGTCAAGAAGAACCCGACGATCGCCGAGTTCGCGAGCTGCGCGGGCTTGACCGCCACCATGGAGGCCGGCCGGGTCTACGATCTCGTGGTCGTCGGCGCAGGGCCGGCCGGCCTCGCCGCCTCGGTCTATGCCGCCTCCGAGGGCCTCGACGTCCTCACCGCGGACGCGCTCGCGGCGGGCGGTCAGGCGGGCACCAGTGCCAGGATCGAGAACTACCTCGGCTTCCCGACCGGCATCTCGGGGAAGGACCTGACTCGGAATGCGATGGTGCAGGCCCAGCGCTTCGGGGCGCGTATCACGGTACCGTGCGTCGTCCGATCGCTCGGGCTCGACGGCGGGGACCGGATCGTCACCCTGGTCGACGGGACGCGCCTTCACACCCGGTGCGTGCTGGTCGCGAGCGGCGTCGCCTACCGGAAGCTGGAAGTGGCCCGTTTTGACGATTTCGACGGGGCCGGGATGTACTACGCGGCCACCGAGATGGAAGCGCGGCTGTGTCGCGGCGAGGATACGATCGTGGTGGGTGGAGGCAATTCCGCCGGCCAGGCGGTCGTGTTTCTTGCGCGCACCTGCCGCCGGGTGCACCTGCTGGTACGCTCGAGTGACCTGGGCGCGAGCATGTCGCGCTATCTCATCGACCGCATCCAGGCCACGGAGAACGTCACCATTCATCTCGGCACCAGGATCACCGCGCTCGATGGTGACGGGCACCTGAGCGAGGTGCGCGCGCGCGACGGGGCGGGGAAGGAGATGGCGATCCGGACCAGTTCGCTGTTCCTCTTCATTGGCGCCGACGCCAACACCGCTTGGCTCCGAGGCTGCGTGGAGCTCGACCGCAGCGGCTTCGTCCTCACGGGGCCGTCGCTGCCGCCGACAACCCGCCACGCCGAACGGTGGCGGCTGGCGGGCCGCGAGCCGTTTCTGCTGGAGACCAGCCTGCCGGGCGTGTTCGCGGCGGGCGACGTGCGGAGCGGCTCGGTGAAGCGCGTGGCGTCGGCGGTCGGCGAGGGGTCCCAGTCGGTGAGCTTCGTCCACGCCCACATCCAGCGGCCCGTGTAGGGGTCGGCCGGCCGCTCGAGCTCGGCCCGAGTGCCGGTCCCCGGCTCCCTACACCACCCTCGTCTTCCATCGGCCTCGTCTGAACACCGCCACGCTCGCGAGCGCCAGCATCGAGAACGCGGCGGTGATGGCCCAGAAGACGCCCGGCGGCCCGAGGCCGGCCGAACGCGCGAGCGCCCAGGCGAACGGGAGCTCGAACACCCAGAAGCACGCCAGGTTGAGCCACGTGGGCGTCCACGTGTCCCCCGCGCCGTTGAACGACTGGGTGAGTACCATGCCGTAGGCATAGAGGGGGTAGCCGAGCGCGACGATCCGGAGGCAGGCCACCGCGTAGCCCGCCACGGTCGGATCCGACGTGAACGCCCGGATCACGAGTGGGGCGGCCACGAAGAACAGCAGGCCGACGCTGGTGAGAAAGTAGGCGTTGTACCGCCCGGCCCGCCACACGGAGGCCTCCGCCCGATCAGGCTTCCGGGCGCCCAGGCTCTGTCCCACCATCGTCGCCGCCGCGTTGCTGAGGCCCCAGGATGGCAGGAGCGCGAAGATGATGAGCCGCACCGCGATCGTGTAACCGGCCAGCGCGTCGCTGCCGTATCCCGACAGAATCCGGACCAGGCCGATCCAGCTCGCCATGCCGATCAGGTTCTGCAGCGTGGCGGAGCCCGAGAGCTGGAGGATGTGACGCATCACGCCGAGGTCCACCCGCATGTGCCGGCGCGCGACCGGTACGCGGCTCGCGTGACGGAAGAGCCGCACCACCGCGTAGGTCGCCCCGACCGAGCGCCCGAACGTCGTCGCGATGGCTGCCCCGGTAACACCAAGACGGGGAAAGGGGCCGACGCCGAAGATGAGCAGCGGGCCCAGCACGATGTTGATGATGTTCGCGAGCCAGAGGACCCGCATCGCGATGGCCGCGTCGCCCGCGCCGCGAAAGATCGCGTTCACCACGAAGAGCACGATGATCGCGGCTTCGCCGCCGAGCATGATCGTCGCGTAGCCGCGCCCGGTCGCGATGACCGATGGCGATGCGCCCATGAGCGCGAGCAGGCGAGGGGCGAGCAGCGCGCCGGCCGTCCCCAACGCGATCGACACGACCAGCGCGAGCACCAGTGCCTGCGCCGCGGCTCGCGCCGCGCCGTCCCGATCCTTCTCCCCGATCCGCCGCGCGACCACGGCCGTGGCCCCGATCCCGAGGCCCATCGCCAGCGCGTACACGATCGTCAGCAACGACTCGGTGAGCCCGACCGACGCCACCGCGTCGGGCCCCAGGTGCGACACCCAGAAGATGTCGGCGACCGCGAAGATGCTCTCGAGCACCACCTCCAGCACCATCGGCACCGCGAGCAGCAGGATGGCGCGGCCGATCGGCCCCTCGGTGAAGTCGTGGTGCACCTCCCCGCGGACCGACTCCCTGACGATGGTCCAGAAGCTGACCGACTCCGCACCGCCGGGCGCGGGCGAAGGGGGAGCATCGAGTCGTGCGGCGGGCTCGGTCACGCGAAATCCGGTGCGGAAAGGTCGGCGGGAGAGATATCGGAAGCGGGGGAGGATCGCAACGGTGTGGAGCGACTCGGAGCGGCTTACTGCGACAGCATCGTCCGGACTTTCGCCACGAGCTCCTCCGGCCCGAACGGCTTCTGGATGAAGGGGGCTTCCTCGGGCAGGAGGCTCCGCGCGAACACGTCGTCGTCGGTGTAACCCGACATGAAGAGGATCGGGAGACCCGGCTGCGTGCGCGCGAGACGCTCGCTCAGCTCGCGACCATTGAGGCCGGGCATCACCACGTCGGTCAGCACCAGCTTGGGAAGGTCGCGGCGACGCGAGACGACGTCGAGCGCCTGCTGACCGTTCTCGGCCTCGAGAACCGTGAGGCCGACGGCTTCCAGCGATCGCCGGACGAGCTGCCGCACCGCGGCCTCGTCCTCGACGACCAGGACGAGCCCGGGCTCGAGCCTGGGCCGCTCGGATGGTGCCTCCACCACGCGGGGGGCATCGGCGGACTGCTCCGCCTTCGCCGCGGGAAAGTAGATCTTGATGCTCGTGCCGTGACCCGGCTCGCTGTACGCCCAGATGAAGCCATCGTGCTGCTTCACGATGCCGTAGACCGTGGAGAGCCCGAGGCCGGTTCCCGAGCCCACGGGCTTGGTGGTGAAGAACGGCTCGAAGATCTTGGCCAGCGTCGGTCGGTCCATGCCGCAGCCGGTGTCCGACACGATGATGCGGACATAGGTTCCGGGTGCGACGTGCTTGAGGCCATGCTCCCGGGCGTAGCTCTCGTCGAGCGTCACCTCGTCGGTCGAGATGGTGAGCCGGCCTCCGGTGCTCATCGCGTCGCGGGCGTTGGCCGCGAGGTTGATTAGGACCTGATCGACCTGCGTCGGGTCCGCCAGAATGCTGCTCTTCGATCGGTCGGGCAGGAGGGTGAGCTCCTTGTCCGCCCCCAGGATGCGCTCCAGGACGGGGGCGAGCGCGGCGACCGAGCTGGACACACGCAGCGGCTGCACCTGGTTGACCTGGCGCCGGCTGAAGGTCAGGAGCTGCTGCGCCACCTGCGCGGCCCGCATCGCAGCGCGGATCATCTCCTCCACGTCCTTCGTCTGCGCGTGATCCTGCCCGAGCTCCTTCACGACGAACTCGCCGAACCCGAGCACCGCCATGAGCTGGTTGTTCACCTCGTGGGCCACCCCGCCTGCGAGCGTGCCCACGGCCTGGAGCTTCTGCGCCTGCGCAAGCTGCTCCTCCGCCTTCACGCGGTCCGTCACGTCGGTGTGGGCGCCGACCCATTCGCGCACCCGTCCATGCTGATCGAGGATCGGGACCGCGCGCACCTCCATGTTCCGGTACTGCCCGTCGCGCCGGCGGACGCGGTGTATGGTCGCCAGCACCCGCTTCTCGCGGACCGCCGCGTTCCATATCCGCGCGGCCTCGGGCTGATCCTCGGGAGACAGGGCGCGGATCCAGCCGCCGTGGGAGGCCTCGTAGGGCGTCTGTCCGGTGAACGCCTCCCACTGGGTGAGATCGCCGGCCTCCCGGCCGTCGGCGGACATCGACCAGACGATCTGCGAGGTGGCGGCCACCAGCGCGCGGTAGCGCGCCTCGCTGCCGCGAACCAGCGCCTCCGCGTTCCGTTGCTCCGTCACATCGTCGTCCACTTCGATGATGGCGTCCGGCAAACCGGCGGGATCGCGGTGCAGGATCCAATGCGTCGCGATACGGAGCATGGCCCCGTCGCGCGTCCGGCGGTTGACCTCGCCGAGCCACTCGCCGTGCTCCAGCAGGGTGGACTCGGCTTCGTGGAGCGGGACCGGGAGCTGCGTCTCGAGCAGGTCGCGCGTGCCCGCCTGCGCCGCTTCCTCCGACGTCCACCCGTACAGGCGCTCCGCGCCCGCGCTCCAGAACCGGATCCGGCGGTCCAAGCCGCGCGCGGTCACCGGCGTGTGGCTCAGGATGTCGAGCAGCTCGCGCGTGTGTTCTTCGCTCGCGCGAAGCGCCGCCTGCGCCGCGGCCTGTGCCTCGAGCAGCCGGTTGCGGAGCACAAGGTCCGCCCGGGTGCGCTCCGCGGCGCGCCGATCGGCCTCGACCCGGCGGGCAAGGTCCGTGGCGCGGAACGCGGCCCACACCGAGAGCCCGATGAAGACCGTGACGTACGCCACGAGCCCCGCGTGAACCTGGTAGAACCCGAGCCGGAGCGCCTGCACGCTGCCGACGGTGAAGAGGACCGGGAGCACGAGCGCGACCGGCAGCAGCCGGCGCAGGAGCACCGTGCCGGGCTCGTCGCTGAGGGAAAGGTTGACGACGACGGGCTCGTGGGTCGCGGCCGTGACGCCGGCCGCGAGAAGCAGGAGCCCGAGCGCCACGTACAGCGCGACGCCGCTGCCGGGCACGAGTCCGTACAGCTCCGGGACCCCGCCGAGGTGACCCGCGATGGCGAGCATGGGGACGATCACCGCGGTCATGAGCAGCGCGCTGTACCAGCGCCGGGGGCGGGCCGCGGCCGGCGGCGGGAACAGCAGCAGCAGGCCGAGGAACAGGAAACCGACACAGCCGAGCGGCGCGGGCCGACCCGGGAAGACCGGGACGAACTGCGCCACCTGGTCGGCGAACAACACCGTATCGATCCGCAGGTCGACCCGGAAGAGGTACTCGACGAGGAACAGTACCGCGAGCACGGTGGCGAGCAGCGCGGAGGTCTGTCTCAGGCGCTCGGAGCGGATCTGGAGAGAGAGCAGGGCCGCGCCGGTGAGCACGAACAGGACTGCGTCGAGCGGCTGGGCAAGCGGAAGGAACAGCGCGGTCGGGACCAGGGGCACTGCCGCGAACACGTAGGCCTGCAGCAGGCCTACGCCCAGCACCATCGCGATGGCACCGGCCACAACCGGGACTCGGCGGATTCGTGAGACGACCGCGTCTCGAGAGACCATGGACCTACTCGGCTGGATGCAGGGAGCGCTTCGAAGATAACCGTGTGACGCCCCGCAGCGCGACCGGTTGCAGCCGGAAGCCGAAGTCCCCTATACCATCGCCGCCAGCTTCACCGCCGCGTCCGGCCCCGTCGGCTTGTCCTCGTCGTGCTTGAGGAACACGTACGCCTCCTGCCACGGCTGGCCGCGGATGCGCTCCACCCACCCCTTCAGCATGTCGTCGGTGTAGTCCGTGCGGCGGAGCCGCAGATAGCCCCAGGTGGCCGTCGGCACGAGCGGCGCGCCGGGGCCTTCACTCTCGTGCTCCTCCACGCCGACGAGCGCGATATCGTGCTCCCGGAGCGCGTCGTAGACCTCATCGGTGAACCACGATGCGTGGCGGAACTCCATCGCCGCGCGCCACGTCCGCGGCACCGACGCGAGGAAGGCACGCAGCCGGTCCATGTCCTTCCGGAGCGAGGGCGGGCACTGGAACAACGTCGGTCCGAGGCGCTCGCCCAGCACGTTGACGGTGCGGAGAAAGTATTCCAGTGATCCGTCCTCGTTGGCGAGCCGGTTGATGTGGGTGATCCTGCGTGAGGCCTTGAGCACGAACCGGAAGCCGGCGGGGACCTGGGCCGCCCACTCGAGCAGCACCGTCTCCTTGGGGATGCGGTAGAAGGAATTGTTGATCTCCACGCTCGGCAGGCGCGTGGCGTAATATCGCAGCATGCCGTCGGCGGGAAGGTCGGCCGGGTAGAAGATCCCCTTCCACTCCTTGTAGGACCAGCCGCTGGTGCCGGTGAGGATGCGCATCGGGGATCGGCGTGGACGGAGACGGCGGGCAGCCTATCGCGCTCCGCTCGCTTTCCGCCGCGGCTTGGCTTCCATCTCCTTGGCGGCCTTGGTCGCGACCGCTCGATCGGACTGCTTCTCGGCGGTCGCGCCGCGCTTGGCGAGGCTGGCCTTCAGCGCGTCCATCAGGTCGATGATCTTGGTCTGCGGCGCCTCGGGCTCAGCCGTGATCTCCTGGCCGTCCACCTTCTGCTGGATGGCTTCGAGTATCCGCTCGCGCACGGTGTCGCGATAGTTCTCGGGACGGAACTCGTCGACCGCGGACTGCTCGATGAGAAGCCGCGCCAGCGCGAGCTCGCCGTCTTTCACCGGCGTTTCCGGCCGCGGCACCTCGTCCGCGCTCCTGAGCTCGGCGTGATAGTGGAGCTGCTCCATTACGAGGAGGTCGCCCATCGGCCGCACCAGCACGAGATACTGCTTGCCGCGGGCGGAGTACTGACCCAGGGCCGCGCGACCGGTCACTTCGAGCGCCTTGGCCAGCAACCCGTACGCCCGGTCGCCGCCCTTGTCGGGGCCGAGAAAGTAGACCTTTTCGAGGTAGATCCGGTCTATGGCCGAGAGCGGCACGAACTCGGCGATGTCGATCGCGTTGGTCGCCTTCTCGTCCAGGGCCTTGATCTCGTCGGCCGAGAAGCGGACGTACTGGCCCTTGGAGAACTCGTAGCCCTTCCCGACCTCGTCCTTCTCGACCACCGTGCCTTCCTTCGAGCAGATGTACTGCTGCTTGAGCCGCGAGCCGCAGGTGGTGTGCAGCATGTTGAAGCTGATGCTCGCGGCGGACTCACTCGAGGAAAACAGGTTGACCGGGACGGAGACCAGGCCGAAGGAGATCGTCGCGGACCCGATGGATCTGGCAGTCATAGAGGCAGTCGGTTTGGTGTGGGCAGTTGATATACCGGCAGAATCGGGCCGCCGCAAGGAGAGGGTGCATGGTACACAATGCAGGATTTTGCAGCGCTACTTAACTTGTAACGGCCAAGTAACTTAGACGGACACCTAGTGGCTGTTTCGGCGCGCCGAGGCCTCGTCCGAGCCTCCCCGCTCACTCCTCTGGACGTCGGTTCGCCCGAGCCAGTGGCACGTCGCAGCACCTCCCTCGCCTAGCCGGCAGGCCGGCCCCGGACGTGTGTCCTTCGCCGGAATCCGTAGATTCCATTCCCATGCCCCGACCGTCCTCGCCCGACCATCTCGCCGCCTACCGCGCCAAGCGTTCGCTCGAGCGCACGCCCGAGCCCGCGGGCGCCGTGGCCCCGGCATCCGGCCAGCTCTTCGTGGTGCACATGCACGCCGCCACCCGGCTGCATTGGGATCTCCGCCTGGAGATGGAAGGCGTGCTTCGCTCGTGGGCCGTGCCGAAGGGGCCGTCCTATGACACGGCCGATAAGCGGCTGGCGGTGCACGTCGAGGATCACCCGATCGAGTACGGCGATTTCGAGGGACTCATTCCCGAAGGCAACTACGGTGCCGGTGCCGTGATCGTCTGGGACCGTGGCGAATGGGTGCCGATCGGCGATCCGCTGGAGGGGCTCGAAAAGGGGAAGCTGCTGTTCGAGCTCAAGGGCTACAAGCTGCACGGCCTTTGGACCCTGGTGAAGATCAAGAAGGGTCAGAAGGAGTGGCTCCTCATCAAGGAGCGCGACGGCTGGGCTTCGACCGACCGGGTGACTCCGGCCGAGTCGGTGCTGTCGGGGCTCACGGTCGAGGATCTGGAGGCGGGACGCGACTGCGGCGAGGCCATCCGCGCCGAGCTCTCGAAGCTCGGCGCACCGCGCCGTCCGGTCGAGGCGAAATCGGCGAGTCCGATGCTCGCGGAGACCGCGGACCGGGCGTTCTCCCGGGCGGGTTGGCTGTTCGAGCCCAAGCTCGACGGTTACCGTGTCCTCGCCGCACGGCGGAGCGGCGAGCCACGACTCTTCACCCGGAATGGGAACGAGTGTGCCGAGGCGTTTCCCGAGGTGGCGCGCGCGGTCGCGGCGCTCCCGTTCGATCGCCTGGTGCTCGATGGCGAGGTCGTTGCGCTGGACGACCACGGCATTCCCAGCTTTCAACGCCTGCAAGGCCGTGCCCGTCTGCGGCGGCCGATCGACATCCGGCACGCCGCTGTCCGGAACCCCGTCATCTACTACGCGTTCGATCTGCTCGGGTTCGAGGACTTCGATCTCCGTCCGCTGCCGCTCACCGAGCGCAAACGCCTGCTCCAGCGCGTCCTGCCGTCCCTCGGCGCCCTCCGCTATCTGGAACATGTCGAGGATGACGGCGAGGCGCTCTACCGTGAAGCTGAGCGGCTGGGACTCGAGGGCGTCGTGGCGAAGAAGGCGACCGCGCCCTACAAGGCGGGGCGGTCGTCCGTGTGGCTCAAGATCCGCTCCCGCCTCACCGGTGATTTCGTGGTGGTCGGCTCGACGGCCCCGAAGGGCTCCCGGGGCGGGTTCGGCGCGCTCCACCTGGCCGAATACGTGGATGGCACCCTGACCTATTCCGGGCGGGTCGGCACCGGCTTCACCGAGAAGCAGCTCGGCGAGGTCACCCGCTCGCTCGAGCACGATCGCCGCGCCGATCCGCCGTGCGTCGGGCCGGTGCCGAAGGAAAAGGGGACGACGTGGGTGGAGCCCCGTCTCGTATGCGAGGTCGAGTACACCGAATGGACGGAGGAAGGGTTGCTGCGGCAGCCGGTGTTCTTGAGGTTCCGCGACGACAAGGGGCCGGAAGAGTGTATCAGGCGCGCTCGGAAGGTCGGGCGGTCGGACGATCGCAATGGCGCCGGGCCGGACGACGCGAGGAGCACAGGCGATGGCCGCCGGATGGACGCGGTGGCCGGGGCGGACGGCAAGGTCCAGGTGCCGGGTAAGCATGCGAAGAAAGGCCCGGCACGCGATGGCGACGAGCTCCCGTTCGAGCTCACGAACCTCAAGAAGGTCTTCTGGCCCGACGACGGGTTCACCAAGGGAGACCTCGTCGCCTACTACCGCGCGATCGCGCCGTGGCTCCTGCCGTATCTCAGACATCGGCCACTGGTGATGACGCGGTTTCCGGACGGGATCGGCGGCAAGTCCTTCTTCCAGAAGGACGCGCCGGGCTTCGCGCCGGATTGGATCCGCACCGAGCGCATGTGGAGCGAGGACACGCAGCGCGAGATCGACTACTTCGTCTGCGACGACCTGGCCTCACTGCTGTACGTCATCAACCTGGGCTCGATCCCGCTTCACCTCTGGGCCAGCCGAGCGCCCACGCTCGAGCGCCCGGATTGGTGCGTGCTCGATCTCGATCCCAAGGGAGCGCCGTTCACCCAGGTGGTCGACGTGGCGCTCGAGGCGCGCGCCCTGTGCGATCGCATCGAGCTCCCGTTGTACGTGAAGACGAGCGGTTCGTCCGGCCTGCACCTGCTGGTTCCGCTCGGACGCCAATGCACGCACGAACAGTCACGCTCGCTGGGCGAGCTGCTGGCGCGCTGCCTGGTCGGGCGGCTGCCCGAGATCGCCACGATCACCCGGCAGGTTTCGCGGCGGGATGGCCGGGTCTACATCGATTATCTGCAGAACGGGTCCGGCAAGCTGCTCGTCTCGCCGTTCTGCGTGCGGCCGCTGCTGGGCGCACCGGTGTCCACGCCGCTCGCATGGCGCGAGGTCAACCGGAAGCTGGATATCCGCCGGCACACGATGGTCACGGTTCCGGAACGGATGAAGAAGCTGAAGACGGACCCGTTGGCGGAGGTGGTGGAGCTGGTGCCGGATCTGGGCTATGCACTCGGACGATTGCAGGAGGAGTTGGCCTGACGACACGGCTCGGCCGTCCATGAACCTCGACATCGCCGTCAGCGATCGCATCGGGCGCGTCTCCGGGATCCTCACCCGTCCCGGGGACGCCCGGGTGCTCTATGTGCTGGCCCACGGCGCCGGGGCCGGCATGCGGCACCGGTTCATGGAGGCGATCGCCGGCCTGCTCGCTGCCCGCGGCGTCGCCACCCTGCGCTTCCAGTTCCCATACACCGAGGCCGGCGGGCGGCGCCCCGACGCGCCGGCCGTGCTCGAGGCCACGGTCCGCGCCGCCGTGGCGACCGCGGCCGAGGTCGCGCCGGAACTCCCGCTCATTGCCGGAGGGAAGTCGATGGGCGGGCGCATGACCTCGGGTGCGCAGGCCCGCGCGCCGTTGCCCCGAGTGGCCGGACTGGTCTTCCTCGGCTTCCCTCTGCATCCGCCGAAGCAGCCTGGTGTGGGCCGCGCCGAACATCTCGCGCTCGTCGAGCTGCCGATGCTCTTTCTTCAGGGAACGCGCGACGACCTGGCAGCGCTCGATCTCATCACGAGTGTCTGCGGGCAGCTCGGGCCACTGGCCACACTCCACGTGGTCGAGGGTGGGAACCACTCGTTCGAGGTGCTCAAGCGCTCGGGGCGCAGCAATGCGGAGGTGCTGGACGAGCTGGTGGACGGGATTGTCCAGTGGTGTGGCACGCATGGGATCGGCAGATGGTGATGCGGGCAGGCTGAACCGGACGCGGGCCGGCTTATCCCCAGGCGGGCCTTGCCACGAGAATCCCCGTTGCCCGCCGGATCGCGGCCACGTACTCGGGAAGGGTCCGGTGGGTGACCTCGACGACGCCGCCCGACAGCGGTGCATGAAGCACCCGGAGCACGCGATCGTCGCCACGGTACGCGAAGGCCGCATGGGTGACGTCGAGGCCTGCGATGTCCGTGGCGAACGCCAGCACGTCCCCACTCTCCAGCCGGTCCACCACCTGCGGAATCCGCTTCGTGGGCACCACGAGCCTCGGTCGTGCGTCGAGCCCACGCTCGATCGACGCGATCTCGGCGAACGCCGCGTCATCGCGCAGGGCAGGGTAGCTGGCCCGATGCTCGCTCATGAACCGGAGTGGCCGCCTATCCTCGGCCCCTCCCAGCTCGGCGCCCAGATCCCGAACTAGTCCCCGCCGGGCACCATCGCTGATCCACTCGCTGAAGTAGTGCAATCGAGACGTGTAGCCCCGGCGCTCGCCACCGCGGTACCGCATGCGCTCGATCTGGCGGCCGAAGCCTTCCCAGCTCGGCGCCGCGCCGTTCGCCGCCACTCGGGCCACCCCCAGGCAGGACTCCACCAGGGTCACACAATCGAACTGGGTGAGTGACACCGTGAGCGGCTCGCTCGCGGGACTTCCGCCGGCGCGCAGATAGGCCTCGAGAGCCCCGGCCCGATACGGGGTGCCCGCGGCCTCCTCCCCGACCCGCACCGCTGCACGGCCGATGGGCACGTCCCGCACTGCCAGTCGTTGGTTGCGAAGCGTCACGGTCCAGGCGTCGAGGCGGACTTCGTCAGGGTCGCCTCGACGGCATGCCAGGAGCGGCGGTGGGAGCATCAGCGTCACCATCCCGGTGGCAACCGTTCGGAGCAGGTCGCGGCGAGACATCGACGTCATTCGGGCGGCGTGGCCTCGAGCAGGGAACGGGATGCGTACCCGACGGTCCGGCCGTCGACGAGTACACGGTACCATCCACGAACCAGCGAATCGACGAGGACCGAGTCGCCGGGATTGAGCACCGCGACGGGCGGAGCCGAGCGATTGCGCTCGCTTCGGACGTTGACCCACGTATGGGCATAACGGCGAATCCCGGACGTGCTCGGGGCGGTGGAGGGGACAGCCGGCTTCGGAGGCGGGGGGAGGGTGTCGTGCGTCGGTGGTGGGGTCGGCGTCGGCGTCGGCATCGGCTCCACCGCGCTCACGGAATCGTGGGCCGGCGAAGCGCCTCGAACTTGGGTCGACTGGTTGGGTGTGCGACGCGCCAGCAGCGCGATGAGCGCAATCGCCGCCACGGCCCCGCCCACCGTGATCGCCGTCCAGGAGCGGCCGACCGGCGGCACCTCCGCCGGCCGGTGCAGGGGCCGAGGAGGAAAGTTGAAGCCGCAGTGCGGACAGCGGGTCGCGACGCTCAGCGCCCGCTTGCCGCATTCCGGGCACTCCAGGTAGGCCGTGGTCACGACGCTCGGGCCGAGGGGCGTGTGCGTAGACGCATGGGAGGGTGCCTGCAAGATGGGCAGGACCACCCATATCTGGCTAGCGGGTGCAGCTCAACGAGTTCCCGTCACCTTCCTCGTCTTCAGATACGCCTTGGCCGCCGCGACCTCCGATCGTCCCGCATCCGCCCTGGCCATGAGCTCGAGCAGCTCGCGGTATCCAGCGGCGGCCGCGCTATCGTCGCCGGCGAGCTCCGCGGCCCGTGCGGCGCCGTAGGTGCTGCGCGCGCGGCCCGTCTCGCGCCTGAGCGTGGCGAGGTAGACGACCCGCGCCTCCGCCGGATGTCCAAGCACCAGCAGCATGTCGCCCTCGAGCTCTCGCGCCGGGAGCAACTCGGCCGGAGTCACGGGATGCTTGTCCGTCACCTCCTCGCTGTCGGCGGCCGCCGTGGCGAGCGCCAGCGCGCCGGAGGAGTCGCCCGCCGCGAGCCGGGTCCACGCCTCCGCCGCGTCGTGCTTGATGTGGACGACCCGCGCCCAGTACGGCTCGCCCTTCGCGTCCAGCATTCTCGCGATCGAGTCGAGCGCGGCGACCTCATCACGGGCGGACGCCACCTGGCCCGTTCGGGCACTCCCGATGGCGCGAGTGAAGCGGGCGAGGGCGCTCGCGATCGGGGCGAGCGAGTCGGGAGGCCGTGGAAACTTTGCGGCCGCGGCCCAGTCGCCCCGCTCGAGCGGGATCCGGGCCGCCATGGCCGTCCGGTTGTACGAAGCGATGATCCCGCGGGCGCTCGTCGTCAGGGTGTGGGCCACCTTCGCGACCGCGGCGCGTGCGGCCGAATCCTCGCCGCGCTGGAGGTAGGCATAGACCGCGTAGTCGAGCGCGTGCAGCTCCTCCGGCGTGCCGCCCGGGAGGCCGATGCTCTTCGCGTAGGTCGAGCCCGCCCGGTACGATCGCCAATTGGCGGCAATGGTCTCATCCCACAGGCCGAGGCGCACGAAGATGTGCGACGGCATGTGCTGCGCGTGTGGCGCCGCCGGCGCGATCTGCGCGTACCGTCGCGCCGCGTCCAGCCCGAGCGACGCGAGCCGAGGGCTGTCCGTCGCATGGATCACGTAGTGGGCGAGGCCCGGATGATCGGGATAGCGCGCGAAGAGCGGATCCAGAATGGCGATCGCCCGGCGCTGCTGGGCGAAGGTGGTGTCGGTGCGCGGTGCCGTGGCGAGCTCGGCCAGTGCGTGGTAGATCGCGACCTCCACGTCGCCCGGGAAGTCCCGATACAGGCGCTTCATGGTGTCGGCGTACGCCTGGAGCCGGGCCGCATTGGGTGTCGTGTCCGTGTCGCGGTAGAGCGCGGTCGTGGCGGCGATGAATCCGCGCTCTCTCGGCGTGGGGGCCGGCAGCGACGCGCCCCGCTCCGCCGCAGCCACGCCCTTGGCCAGCGCGGGGCCTGACGGGCCGCCCGCGAACGGATTGCCCCAGGCGTTGAGCGCGAGGCCCCAGTACGCCATCGCGCAGGAGCTGTCGGCCGCGAGCACGGCTCCGAACGCCCGCTCGCCTTCCTCCCACCAGAACGAGTGCAGCACCGCCATGGCGTGCTCGAATCCCTGGCGCGCCTTGGCCGTGCACGAGACGGGGAACACCACCCGGCCGAGCTGGCCGACGGCGTGCTGGTGCTCGTGGTCCTGCCCCGCGAGCGGCCTGGTCGAGGCGACCGCGATGCCGAGGCCGAGCGCGAGATGAGAGACAAGGATGGGGATTTTCAACGGCCACCTCCGCGAGCATAGCGTACGGCCACGGGACCGTCCCGAAGGTCGGGCACAATCTACAGCGCGGGACCAGGTCGGACAGGATGCATCGTGTCGCGCCCTGGCTATGTTCCAGGAGGGTCGGGCCAACTCCGAGGAGGAGCGATCTATGCCAGTGCGCTGCCCGCATCTCGCCGAGGTGCGCAATGTTCAGCCAAACACGCCGGCCGGCTGCGAAGAGTGCCTTGCCACCGGTGGCCGGTGGGTCCATCTACGGTTGTGTCAGGAGTGCGGCCATGTCGGGTGCTGTGACAACTCACCCGGCAAGCACGCCACCAAACACTTCCACGCCTCGCGGCACGCCATCATGCGAAGCTTCGAGCCCGGCGAGGACTGGAGCTGGTGCTACGTGGATGAGCTGTTCTTCGAGCCGGCGGTCCATCCGAGCTGATCGGCCGGCGCACAGCACCGCCGATCAGCGCGCCGGGCTCGACCGCTCCGCCAGGAGCCGCTCGGCGAAGTCCAACCCCTCTTCCACCCGGCCCAGCCGAGTCTCGAGCTGCTCGATATAGTCGCCCTGGCTCTGGACGGTGCGTCGTAGGTCCGCCACCTGCTCGCCGCCCCGCCCGCGCTCCCGGTAGTAGCGCCGGCGCCCGCCACGCGCGGCCAGGAAGAACATCAGCGGGATGAACCACCACCACATGTGGTACCACATCGGAGTTACCCTATAGTGTTGAAGTCTGCCACGCCTGTTCGACCTCGTCGGCGGCGCGCTTCAGGATCTCGGCGACACGCTTGACGGCGGGATCCTCGGGCCCGCGACGCCAGGCATGCCGGAAGGTGCCCCTGGCGAGTCGCGCAAACTCCCCCTGCAGCTCACCGATGGCGCCGCCGGTGAAGTCGCGGACGGTCTCGCGCACCCGATCCACGATCTCGTCCAGCAGATCGCGATGCTCTTCGAGATACCGCTCGCCCTCCGGCGTGATCTCGTAGACCTTCTTGCCAGCGGCATCGGCGGCGCCACGGACGTAGCCCTGATCCTCGAGCATCTGCAGTGTCGGGTAGACGGTGCCCGGCGAGGGCGTGTAGCAGCCGCCCATACGCTCCTCGAGCGCTTTGATGATCTCGTATCCGTGGCGCGGCTTCTCCTTGAGGAGCCGGAGGATGACGAACTTGATCTCGCCTGCCTCGAACATCGGCCTGCGGCCTCGGCCTCGTCGGGGGCCCCACTCACCCCAGCCACGTCCCCAGAAGGGGAACCCGGCGCCGAAGTCGAAACCGCTGCGCTGACTACACATAGACGCCTCCACTCGGTGTACGATATGTCGGGCGATATAGCTGCCGATATATCGTAGTAACAAGGTGGAACGGCGTCAAGGGTCGAGATGCGTCCGCACCAGCCGAAGCGGAGAAGGCATGCCCGCGGGCATCCCTTCTCCTGTTTGCCTCCGCGAAGAACGCCGTCGCCGTCTAGGCCGCCAGCTTCTTCGCCTTGTCGCGGATGAACGCGTAGGACGCGAGCGGCAGCACGTTCGCGTTCGCCGCCCATCCCGCGAGCTCCTTCGCCTTGGCCGAATCACCCTTTCCCTTGTAGGCCAGCGCGGTCAGGTAAGTCACCTGCGGGTCCTGCTGGTTGGCCTGACCGAAGTGCTTGATCGCCTCGTCGTATCCCTTCTCCGCGAGCGCGATCTGGCCCTCGAGCTCGTGCGCCTGCTTCACGCGGAAGCTGTTCTGCCGTGCGGCGGCGCCGTCCGCGTACACCCTGGACTCGGTCTTGGCCGTCGCGATATCGCCCTTGGCGAGCGCCACGCGCCCTTTGTTGTAGTGGTCGGCGAGCCGGGTGTCCTGCTTCACCTCGTCCGAGAGGCTCGACTTCTCGACCAGGTCGAGCGCCTGCCCGAACTGCTTGGCCGCCGCATCGGAGCGTCCGGCGTTGAGCAGGATGTTGCCGATGAGCTGGGCATCGCCGCTCATGTTGGCCGAATCGGCGAGCTTGGCGTCGAGGGCGTACTCCCGCTCGACCTCCTTGACGGCGGCGTCGGTGCGTCCGGCGTCCGTGAGGATGACGGACTTGACGAACATCGCGGTGCGGCGGTCGGCATCGTCGCGCGCGCGACCGTACAGCTCGTCCATCTTCGCGGCTGCCTGGTCATGCTTGCCCTGGAGCATCAGGTTGTTCGCGATGCCGACCCGCGACGGCGAGAAGTGCTCGTCCACCGAGAGCGCCTTCTGGTACTGCCGGATGGACTCATCGAAGCGGCCGGTCTTCATCAGCAGCTCGGCATAGGAGTCGTAGGGGTTCGGGTCGCCCGGAATCAGCTCGATGTACTTCTTGAACGCCGTCTCCGCCTCGTCGTACTTCTCGACCTGCTTGTAGGCGTAGCCCAGGAGATTGTAGGCGGGCGAGTAGTCCGGGTTGATCTCGGTGGCGCGCTTGTACTCGGCGATGGCCTTGTCGTAGTCCTGCTGTCCGAAGTAGCCGCCGCCGAGGAGGAAGTGGGCACGCTCGTCGTTCGGGTACTTCGCGACGAGCTCCTGCTGATACTCGAGCGCCTTGGCAGGCTGGGCGTTCCCTCCCGCCTCGAGCGCGAGGATCGTGAGGCGCTCGCCTTCGGAGGCCTTGTCGGACAGCGCCACGGCCTCCTTGAGGTGTGCGAAGAAGTCCTTGGCCGTAGCCGCGTTGGCGGCGAGCTGATAGTGCGCCATCGCGAACGACGGATCCTTGGCGACCGCCTCCTCGTACCGTTGGCGGCCATCGTGGGCGCGGAGCTGCTCACTCAAAGCGCGCCCTTCGAGGTAGAGCTTCCGGGCCTCGTCCGAAGCGGACGAGATCGGCACGGCTCCGGAATTCGCCACCGTCGCCCCGGCGACGGCGTCGGTGGTCGTCGCGCTGGCCGTTTCGGTTTCCGATTTCCGGGACTCGCAGCCGGACAGCACGAGGGCGAGTGCGGTGAAGCCGAGGAATGATGGAATCAGTGCGCGTGGCATCTGCGGGTCCTCCGGCGACGTTTCGATTGTAGACGACGGGATTGGAGCGGAGAGTGGGTGCCTCTCACAGGACCTACGCCCGCGGGTTCACACGGTTTCAGGAACGAGTTGTCGCCGCCTGGGCACGCTCTTAGCTTGATGCGGTCGGCCTTTCCCCCCGCTGACCTCACCCATTCCGCCACTCATGCAGGCCTTCCGGTCCCGGAGGAGCCATGGATTTCTCCTCATTGCTGGTCGGGCTCGCCATCGGCACCGTGATCGGCGCACTGGCCGCCTGGCTCATCGCGCGCGCGCGAACCCCCGCGCTCAGGGAAGAGCGCGCTCGACTCATGGCCCAGCTCGACGCCGAGCGGCGCACGGCCGCGGACAGGACCACGCTGCTCGAGCGCGCCGAGGTCACCCTGCGGGACGCGTTCGCCTCGCTCTCGGCGGACGCACTGCGCCAGAACAACGAGAGCTTTCTCGCGCTCGCCCAGGTCAAGCTCGGGGAGCTTCAACACACCGCCGCTTCGGATCTCGAGCTGCGCCAGCGTGCCGTGGACGACCTGGTGCGGCCGTTGAAGGAGGCCCTCGCGCGGGTGGACGGGAAACTGCAGGAGGTCGAGAAGGAGCGCCTGACGTCCTACGCGGGACTGCTGGAGCAGGTCCGCGCCATGGCTCGAGCCTCGCAGTCCCTCCAGTCGGAGACCGGGAAGCTGGTGAAGGCGTTGCGGGCCCCGCACGTGCGCGGCCGCTGGGGTGAGATCCAGCTCCGCCGCGTGGTGGAGATGGCCGGCATGCTGGACTACTGCGATTTCGAGGAACAGGCGAGCGTCGAGGGTGAGAACGGGCGCCTCCGCCCGGACCTCGTCGTGCGGCTCCCCGGTAACAAGACCGTGATCGTGGACGCCAAGGCGCCACTCGCCGCCTATCTCGACGCGGTCGAAGGCACCGACGACGAGACCGAGCGGGAGCTCCTTCTCAAGGAGCACGCCCGCCAGGTGCGTGACCACATGGTCGGCCTCGGCAGCAAGACCTATTGGAACCAGTTTCAGCCCGCGCCGGACTTCGTGGTGATGTTCCTGCCGGGCGAGACGTTCTTCAGCGCCGCGTGTCAGCAGGACCCGTCGCTCATCGAGTTCGGCGTGGGCCAGCAGGTCATCCCAGCGAGCCCCACCACGCTCATCGCGCTGCTCCGGGCCATCGCGTACGGCTGGCGGCAGGAGCAGATCGCCCGGAATGCACGGGAGATCAGCGACCTCGGCCGGCAGCTCCACGAGCGTCTGGGATCGATGGCCGGACACTTCGACGAGCTTCGGCGTGGACTCGACAAGGCCGTGGAGAGCTACAATCGTGCGGTCGGGTCGCTCGAAAGCCGGGTGCTCGTCACCGCCCGGCGATTTCGCGAGCTGGGTGCGGTCGCCGAGGGACAGACGCTGCCGGACCTGCAGAGCGTCGAACAGGCGCCGCGCGGACCGCAGTCCCCCGAGATGCTGGCGGGAGCCACCGCCGACCAGTTCTTTCCCATCGCGCAGGAGACTGCAGGCCCATAGTGCGGACGTACGTCATCCGAGTGCAGTTCGCTTCGCTACCCTGGTGTAGCGCCGCCACACCGATGCCAGAAACCCACCCCTTCGCTCCGTCCCCGTAGGGTCGCACCTGGCAACGGCTTCCGCCCGTTTTCCGGTCCCTAGCCCGGGACCTGCCTCCCCATGGTCCCGGCGCCGGTCACACCGCCGGCAAGTGCAACTTCCAGGGCGCCGAGGCCATGCACGGGAGGAACCATGCACATCGTCATTCGCAATGCGACGCGGCTGGGTGAGCTGACCGCCGCGGTGTTGGCAATCGTGTTGTTGGCGTCAGAGCCGAGTGCGCCGCCCCAGACCTCCACTCCTGGTGATCCGGTGACGGTGGACTCGTTCGTGATTGCCTCACCGACCCCCGAGGTGATGGCCGTACTGGACAGCGTCGAGGCGGAGCGGGAGCTCTCGCCGGCTGCGATGCGCCGTCCCCTCGAGAATTACCTGTCCCAGTTCAGCGACGACCGCCTCCTCGTCCGCCGCATCAGCCGAGCAGTGCTTCGCGAGGCGGGCCGTCAGCAGGTGCCGCCCTCGCTGATCACCGCGGTGCTGCTGACGGAAAACACGACGCTGCGCCCGGAGGCGGCCAGCAACGTCGGCGCGCAGGGCCTGATGCAGGTCATGCCGTTCCACGCGGGCGCGCGGCTCTGCAACTCGGACAACCTCGTGGACGTGGACAGCAACATCTGCCACGGCACGCTGATTCTCGCGCGGAACCTGCGCGAAACGCGCACGCCCGTGGCCGCCCTGCTTCGCTACAACGGCTGCGTGCGCGGAACGAACACGCCGAACTGCCGGCGGTACCCGTCGATCGTGCTCGCGCGGGCGAGCCGCGTCCGGCACGAGCTCCTCGTGAGTGCCATGCCCGTGCAGCTGGCGGAGCGCTAGCCGCCGGAAGGTTCGTCCTCGGGATCCCGTGCCCGGCGGCGGATGAGGAGACCACCCAAGAGGAGCGCCACGCCTGCCGCGCCCAACCAGAACATCGAGGGACCTGGCGCCGGCCGCGTGAGCGGCACGCGGACGTCCGGATCGCCGACCACGGTAAACGCAGCCCAGTCTCTCGCCGGCGCGCCATGCCGCATGGCCGCCAGCTTGGCCTCACGCAAGGCATCCGCCACCCGCATCCCTTCCGCCATCGCGGAGTAGAACCGGTCCACCAGCTGGACGGTGCTGCGATCCCCGATGCGCCATTGCGTCGCGACCACGGATCGCGCTCCGGCCTCGAGCAGCGGGCCGGTCAGTCCCTGCAAACCCTCGCCCGCCACGATGACGCCCCCCGCGGTTCGGCACGCCGAGAGCACCACGAGGTCGGCATCGAGGTGGAGCGCGGCCAGGTCCGCGGGTGAGAGGAACCCATCCTCGCCCTCGCCGGGCGCCAGCGCGAGCGCGGTGCGGGCGAGGGTCGCTTCGTCCACCAGGGCGTGGGTCGCGAAGTGGAGGATGCCGAATCGCGCGAGCGGCGCGCGCTTGAGGAACGCCTCGCTCGCGTCCCCGCGAACCCGGACCACGGCTTCCGGCGCGTACCGGGCCACGTCGCGAACCTCGTCGCCCGCGGCTGCCAGGCGGGGTAGGCCGCCGCTCCGGTCGAACGCGTCGCGGAACAGTTCGCCTCGGGCGGTGTGGTCGCCCTGCTCCCTGGCGAAGGCTGGATCGCCGAGGGCGAGAAGCATGGCGCCTCCCGCCCGCTCGGCTCGAGCCGGCCGCGTGCGGAGCGTCGCGAGCACGCCCGCCGACGGGGCCAGCGCGACCGTGTACCGCTCGACCACGAGACGTCCGTCGGGCAGGCGGAGAGCGTCGAACGCCAGCCGGTGAAGCGGTCCGTCGGGCACCACGAGCAGGCGATCGACCGTCGGCGCGAGAAGTCCGAGCGCCGGGCCGAGCAGCGCGGGGCCGAGCGTTGCGGCCGGCCCGCGGGGATCCTGCCCGTCCTCGAGCAGGGCGACGAAGCGGTCGATGGATGGCAGCACCGAGTCGGCGGCGGGCAGGACGCGACCCTGTACCCCGTCGCGGGTGACGACGAACACGCTCGTCGGCGCCCCGTCCAGGCCCGTGACGTATTCGATCAACGCGGTGAGGCTGTCGGGCAGCGCGGCCGAGGCCGCCGCCGCGGTGATGGCCACCGGCTCGCGACGGAGCGGGGCGCTCGCTGACGCCGTCGGCGCACTGTCCGTCCGTAGCGCCTCCGCCTGCGTGAGCCGATCGACCAGCTCGCGCGCCCGGCGCCGCTCGGCGAGCTCGAACGCCGGTGCGGCCCGGCCCGCCTGCACCATGGCCGCGAGTACCCGGGCCACGCTGGCATCGCGGCTCCGGTGGTCTCCAGCGCTGGCCTGGAAGGCGAGCACCCGCAGGTCGGGGTCGGCGAGCGAGGCTCGCCAGTGGTCGAGCTCGTCGCCGGCCGCGGTGAGCTCGTGCTCCGCGCGCTCCACGTCGCCCGACATCGCGTAGACCTCGGCGAGGCGCGTTCGTCCGAGGTGGCGCTGGAGGTGCTCGGTCGAATCACGGGTCCGGATGTACTTGTCCAGGCGCTGCTTCGCGGTCGCGAGATCGCCCCGGACCATGGCGAGCCGCCCTTCCTCGTAGCCAAGCTCCGTCAGCCACCGCGGTTGTTCGATGCGCCGGGCAAGTCGCCGGGCCGCGCTCAACGTCGTGGCCGCCGCGGGAACGTCGCCGGCACGGAGCTCGATCTCGGCGAGCTGCAGCCGGTCGTCGTACTCGGCGCGTACATTCCCGATCCGCTGCTGCCACGCGATGACCTGCCCGTACTGCGCCCGCGCCCGGGCGAGGTCGCCGGTCGCCGCGGCGAGATACGCCTGGAATGAGACGGCGTTCGTCGCGTCATTGGTGTCGCCCTGCGCCGAGAACATCTGCGCCGCCTGGCGAAGCTCGGCGTCGGCCGAGACGTAGTCGGCGAAGCGAATGCCAAGGGACCCCAGTCCGAGATGAACGGCGGCGATGGAGTTGTCGTCGTGCGACCGTTCCGCCTCGACCAGCGCCCGCTCGAGCATCGCCTTGGCCGCGCCGTAGCGGCCGGTGTTGAGATAGGGATCGGTCGCGAACAGGAGGGTGATTGCGAGCCCACCGTGATCATGGGCCTCCCGCTGGAGTCGCTCGACCTGCGCGAGAATCGCGAGCGCGGAGTCGGCTCGATTCTGCGCGGAGAGGCTGTACGCCTGTGCGCGCAGGCACGTGGCCTCGGTGCGTGGCTCGCCGGCCCGGCTCGCCAGATCGCCGCAGGCGATCGAGAGGGCCGCGGCGCTGTCGCCCTGCCCGGAGATGGCGAAGAGGCCGGAGCGGCGTCCCAGCAGCGCGGCCCGGCTCGCGAGCGCGGACCGCGGCAACAGCCGGTTCACCGTATCGAGAATCGCGAATCCCGCCGCAACGCCTTCGGCTTGAGCCCGGATGAAGGCTTGGGCGAGCAGGGCTTCGCCTTCGGCCCAGTGGTCGCCGCGGCGATGCGCGGCGGTGCGCGCGCGTCCGAGACGCTCGCCGGCCTCGCTCAAGTGGCCGCGGGTATCGAGGCCCTGTCCGGCGCCGATGAGGGCGTAGATGGCGTACAGATCGGTCGAGGCGGTATCCGCCGAGAGGCGGGCGTAGCGCCCGTCGGCGGAGGTGTAGTCGTACTCGAGGCGGTCGAGCGTCGCGAGACCCAGTTCGGCGGCGCGATCGTCGGCCCGGCTGCCGAGCCGCGCCGCCCACTGGGCGCGGAGCGCGGCGCCGCTGTCGCCTTCGACGGCGCGCAGGGCGGCGCGTGTCAGGGCGCGGGGATCGTCGGGAGCCTGGCCGACCGCCGCGCGAGCGGCCGTCGCCAGCAGGGCGCCGGCCAGCAGAAGCGCTCGAATCAACCGGTCACTCGAATGGAGGGGGAGGGAACGGGCGCGCACGTTCGTTCGCGACGAAATGTGTCGGCTGGGGAAGAGGTCGGCAAGCGGGCTCGTCGCGCCGGAGCCGCGATCCGTGCGCCAGACCTGAGTCGTCTCGCTCCGGGCCGCCAGCTCGCAGGCGGCGACGACCGAAACTGCCGGCCACCGCGTTCGTAGGAGCAGGACGTGCTACCGGGGCCCCGCCGGCTGATGTAGGATACGACGGCGCGCACGCCCGTCTCCATGCACTTTCACCGCCCGACCCAGGATTTTCCCCGAGTGAACCGACTCCGCCGATTCATGCCGTTCGCCCTGCTCCTCGTTGCTGCGGCCGGGTCGCCCGTCTCCGCCCAGGAGCAGGAGCACGTCTACACCCGCGCCGACACGTTGCGGGGGAGCATCACGGCCGAGCGTGCCTGGTGGGACGTCGTGTTCTACGATCTGCACGTCAGGATCAATCCGGCGGACAGCACCATCAGCGGGTGGAATGGGATCACGTATCGCGTGACCGGCCCTTCGCGAGCAATGCAGATCGACCTGCAGACGCCGCTCGAGGTCGACAGCATGGTTCAGGACGGACGTCGCCTCACGTATCGGCGCGACGGCAATGCCTTCTTCGTGACGATGGCTGGCAAGCAGGCCAAGGGAGCCACGCGCACCATCACGGTCTTCTACCATGGCCGTCCCACCGTGGCGGTGAAGCCGCCATGGGACGGCGGACTCATCTGGGCGCGTGACCCCGACGGCCGTCCCTGGATCTCGACCGCGTGCCAGGGGCTGGGCGCGAGCGTGTGGTGGCCTACCAAGGACACGCAGGCGGACGAGCCCGACAGCCAGCGGGTGGCCATCACGGCCCCCGATTCGCTCCAGGTGGTGGCCAACGGACGCCTGCGCGGGATGACGAAGCTGCCGGACGGATGGGCCACGTGGGAATGGTTCGTCACGAGCCCGATCAACAACTACGACGTGGCGCCGTACATCGGGCGCTACGCGCAGATCTCGGACACCTACGCCGGCGAAGGCGGCCTGCTCACGCTCGACCTCCGACCGCTGGAAGTACACCGCGAGGATGCCCTCCGGCAGTGGGACGACGTGAAGCCGATGCTCAAGTGTTTCGAGAGCTGGTTCGGGCCGTACCCCTGGTATCGCGACGGCTACCGACTCATCGAAGCCCCCCACCTGGGCATGGAACACCAGAGCGCCGTGGCCTACGGGAATGGCTTCCAGAACGGCTACCATGGCACCGATCTCTCGGGCACGGGCTGGGGGCTCACGTGGGACTTCATCGTGATCCACGAGAGCGCGCACGAGTGGTGGGGCAACAGCATCACGACGGCCGACATCGCAGACATGTGGGTACACGAGAGCTTCGCGAACTACTCGGAGTCGCTCTACACGGAGTGCCTGTATGGCACACCCGCGGGGGCGGCCTACGTCATGGGAACGCGGAAGCTGATCAAGAACGATCGGCCGATCGTCGGGCCGTTCGGCGTGAACGCGGAAGGGCCGCTCGACATGTACTACAAGGGCGGCAACATGCTGCACACCATCCGCCAGGTCGTCGGGAACGACAGCACGTGGCGCGCGGTGCTGCGCGGCGTGAACGCGACCTTCGCGCACCGGGTCGTGACCGGGCGCCAGATCCAGGAGTACATGAGCGCGCACTCGGGCGTGGACCTGCGCCACGTGTTCCAGCAGTACCTCACGACCACCAGGGTGCCGACGCTCGAGTACCGGCTCGACGGCTCGACGCTCACCTACCGCTGGGCGGACGTCGTGCCCGGGTTCGACATGCCGATCCGCGTGCACGCGGCCAAGGACAGCTCGATGACGCTCAAGCCCACGGAGCAATGGCAGACGGCGACTCTGGCACTCGACCCGCCGGACGCGTTTCGAGTGGACGAGAACTACTACGTGTTCACCCGTTGGGTGGACCGCCCCGGCGACGCGCCGCACGCGACCGGGGCGCGCTGAGGCCCGAGGTCTCGATGATCACGCCGACCGACCTGGCCCGTCTCCAGCCCCTCGTTGCCCAGTTCGGCGTGGACGGATGGCTCCTGTTCGACTTTCGCGGCCGCAATCCCATCGCCGCGGCCGTGCTGGGCCCCGAGATCGTGGGCTCCCGGCGCGTCTACGTGCTGATCCCGCCCACGGGTCTCCCGATCGCACTGGTGCACGCGGTGGACGCCGAGCTCTGGCGGGCCTGGCCCTCGTCGTGGCCCAAGCGAGTCTGGGTGACGCGCGAGCAGCTCGCGGCGGAGCTCGGGACGCTCGTGCGAGGCAAGCGGCTGGCGGTCGACTGGTCCCCCGACGGCGCCATCCCGTATCTCGACGGTGTGCCGCTCGGCGTGGCCGAGCTGCTGCGCAGCCTCGGCGCGACGCTGGTGCCGTCGGCCGAGCTGGTGACGCGATACTGCTCGGTGTGGTCGGCGGCGGACGTCGCGTCGCACCGCCGGGCGGCGGAGGCGATCGCGGCAATCGCGCGGGAGGCGCTCGCGCTGGCCGGGAGTCGTGCCGCGACCGCGGAGCCGCTCAACGAGCATGCGCTCGCCGTCTGGGTGCGCGAGCGCTTCGACCGCGCCGGTCTCGTGACGGAAAGCGGGCCGAGCGTGAGCTGGGGACCCAATGCGGCGCGGGCGCACTATGACCCCACGCCGGAGGAGAGCGCGCCCATCGTGCGCGGGGCCATGCTGCTGCTGGACCTCTGGGCGACGGAGCCGGGAGGGATCTATGCGGATCAGACCTGGATGGCGGCGATCGGCCCTCCATCGGAGCGCGACGCCCACCTGTGGTCCGTGGTGCGACGGGCGCGGGACGCCGCCCTGGATCTGATCCGTTCGCGAGTCCGCGGCGGCGCGGCCGTTCGCGGCGCGGAGGCGGACGCGGCGGCGCGGGAGGTCATCACCGCGGCCGGCTACGCCGACCGGACGATCGCGCGCACCGGCCACTCGATCGACCGCTACGGGCTGCACGGGTTCGGCCCGCCGATCGACAACACCGAGACCCACGACGATCGCCTGCTCATTCCCGGCGTCGGGTTCTCGGTCGAGCCCGGCGTCTACTTCCCCGGCGAGGCGGGCGTGCGCAGCGAGGTCAACGTGGTCGTGGGCGAGGGCGAAGTCGAGATCACGCCCCAGGTGTACCAGTCGGACCTGATGGTGGTCTGACCGCGGCGTGTCCTCGTCGGAGATAATACGAAGGGGGCATGCGAGGTGCATGCCCCCTTCGTTTCGAGCAGCCTCACCGCTCACCGCTCACCGCTCACCGCTAGCAGGTCACCTCGGCCAGAGCCACCCGAAACTCCCCGCGGTCACCAGTCCGTAGAGCAGTCCGTCGAATACTTCCTTCCACGCAATCGCCCACGGCTTGCCCATCCATATCGCGGCCGGGAGCTGGCCGGCCGCGTAGGCGAGAAAGGCGACGGCCCCGACCAGCTGGAACACCCGGAGGTATTCGGCGCCGGACGGCAGGGCGTGGCATGCGACGTACGCCACGAAGAACGAGACGACCAGCGCGAACACGAACCACTGGACGAGGTTCTTGCCCATGCCGGGCGCGCCCGACGGCCTGATGTTGAGCACGCCCACCGGCCCCTCCTCGAACTTGCGCTTCATCTCCGGCGACTCCAGATCCTTCGGACCCATGGCGTACGGGATGATGTACTGCTTGGGCGCGGGATTTCCACTGCGGATCGCCTCGCGGACCACATCTTCGTTCGGGAGCCTGGTGTAGTCGCTGCTGTGATAGCGCAGCACCATGTGGATGATGCTGCTGGTCACGAACACCAACACGGCGGAGAGGAGCACGGGAAGCCAGAGCGCGCCAAGCGACACCATGAAAACCTCCGGGATCGGTGGGGTGGGGACGGCTCCAACTTACTACTTCACGCTGAACTGCTGCGTCATCCCGTGCTCGAGATGCGGCTTGCCGTCCTTCATGTCCGGTACGAAGCAGATGAAGGCATACTCGCCCGCGGCGAGGTCGGCATCGAACTCGGCGTGCGCTCCCAGGTCCAGTGGGCCGATGCCCCCGATCGGGAGGGCAGGCGGCGGCCCCTTCATGCCGCCCGAGGTGGCCCACTTGCCGAAGTCCTTCACCGTCTTGCCCGGCGCCAGCTTGAGGAGCACCAGCTCGTGGACCTGCGGTCCGCCGTTCTCCACGTAGATGGTGTGCTTCCCGGCGGCGAGCGGCCGCCCCTCGAACCCGTAGTCCTTCATCAGCACCGTGTCCGTCGCTGCCGGCAGAGCGGCTTCGGCGCCGCTCGACGCGGTGACCTCGAAAGGCTGCACCATACCCTTCGCCGCGTGCGGGATCCCGTCCTGACCGGGAATCATGCAAATCACGGCGTAGTTGCCGGGCGTCAGGACCATCGTGGCCGTCGTCGTGGCGCCCGGAACGATGCCATTGGGGCCGCCGACGAACTTGACCCACGGGGGCGGCGGTCCTTCGGTCTTCAGCGCCTGGCCGAGGTCGGCCACGGTCTTGCCGTCCTCCAGCCGGACGACCATGGCGTGGTGCAGCTCCTTGCCTTCGTTCATGAGATGCATCGTCACGGCCCCGGCGGTGATCTTCGCCGGCAGGTCGAGCTTGTAATCGGTGGCCTTGACGTGAACCAGCTCCGGCGACGACGGGGCGGCCGCCGGCTCGGCAGCGGCGGGTGGGGCCGAGCCGGCCGCGTCCGGGGCGGGTCGATCGCTTCGACACGCGGTCGCTACGCTCACGAGAATCAGAAACGAACCATGCTTTGCTCGGAAGACCATGCTGTCTCCTTGTCGGAAATCGCCGATGACATGCGAGGGCCCTACGATAGCGCTCGCGCCAACGATGCGCGAGAGGCGTGCTCAGGAGCCGGACTGTCGCCGCCAGATCTCCCTGAGCGTCTGGATCGTGTCGGCGTCCGCGGCCGACTTGTCCGGACGGTAGCCCTTGACCCGCGCGAACCGCAGGGCGAGGCCGCCCGGATAGTGCGGACTCGCCTGCAGGTCGTTGAACGCCACTTCCACCACCAGCTCGGGGCGCACATGCACGGTGTGGCCGTCGCGGGAAACCTCGAGCTCCTGGAGCTTCATGGTCTGCCACGCCAGCATCTCGTCCGTCATGCCCTTGAAGGTCTTGCCGAGCATCACGAAGCCCCCCCGCTCGGGATCGCGCGCGCCGAGGTGGAGATTGCTGAGCCAGCCGCGGCGGCGGCCGTGGCCCCATTCGGCGGCCAGCACGACGAGATCCAGCGTCCGCACCGGTTTCACCTTGAGCCACCGCCGGCCCCGACGCCCGGCCTCGTAGGGCGCGTCCAGCGCCTTCACCATGATCCCCTCATGGCCGCGCGCCAGCGCGTGCTCGAGGAATGCCCGCGCCGGCTCGGGTGCGTTGGTGACGAGACGCGGCACGCGCAGCGCCTCGGGTACCGCACCCGCGAGGGCGTCCGTCCTGCGGATGAGCGGCTCGTCCATGAGCGAGGCGCCATCGAGATAGAGGATGTCGAACAGCGCCAGCGTCAGCGGCGTGGTGCGCCGCGCCTCCACCACGTCGAGCCGGCGGCCGAAGCGGCTCATCGTCGTCTGAAAGGGATGGGGCGTCCCGTCGGGGCGGAGCGCGATTGCTTCGCCTTCGACGATCAACTCTCTCGGCCCCAGCGCCCGCGCGACCTCGACCAGCTCGGGTACGGCGGGTGTCACCTCGTTGAGCAGGCGGGAATACACCCGAACCTCGTCACCCGACTTGTGGATCTGGACCCGTGCGCCATCCAGCTTCCACTCGAGCGCGGCCTCGCCCACCTCGGCGAGCGCGTCCTCCACCGTCTCGGCCGTGCCGGCGAGCATCGGAAGCACCGGCCGGAAGAGCTGCACTGCAAATCCCGCCAATCCGCTCGCGCCTTCGGTGAGTGCCGCGTGGGCAACCCGCGGAAGGTCGCCGGCCAGCATCGCTGCACGGCGAACATCGTCGGCGGGCAGGTCGGCGGCCCGGGCGACGGCTTCAATCACGATTCCTTCGAGCGCGCCCTGGCGAAGCTCGCCGGTGACGAGCCCGAACAGGAAACGCCGTTCTTCTTCGCCGAGCTGCGCGAGCAGCTCGCGGAGGATCCGCTGCTTGGCCTCGGCGGATCCTTTGCCCGTCGTCCCGGCGATTCGCCCGAAGGCGGCGTCCAGCTCGCCGAGGACGACGGGCTCCGGCGCGTCCGACCGCTCGGCCGGTACCGGCGTGGCGGCGGCCGCGGCCTGAAGTCCGGCCCATCCGACGCCGAGCTTGTCCTGGGGAACGATGCCGCAGAGGTACGACGTGGCGAGAGCCACCTCGTTGGGTGGCGCGGACGCGAGCACGGCGGCGAGGCGGGCGATCTTCTCGCGTCGCGCGCGCGTGGCGGCGACCGCGCGGGAGGCCTCGACCAGCTCGGCGAGCGTCAGCGCTACAGCTCGGAGAGAATCCGCGCCTTCACCTGCTCGAACTCGGCGTCGGTGAGGAGGCCCTGCTGCAGCATTTCCCTGGCCCGCTGGAGGCGCCCGGCGAGCGCCTGTGAGCCGTCGTCGCCGGCCGACGCGGGGGCCGTGCCCATGCCGCCGGCGAGATTGATGCCACCCGACTTGGCGCGGAGCTCTTCCAACTCGCGCACGCGGCGCTTCTCGCGCCAGGCCTGTTCCTGCGACTGGCAGGCCCGATAGACCTGCTGCGCCTCCTCCTTCCGGAGGCCGTCGACGCGCACTACGCGTCGCGGACCCTCCGCAGAGGCGAGATCCGCCGTGCCATGCACGCTCGCCGACAGCGTCGCACCGAACACGCCAACCCGCAGCTGAGCGTCCTGCAGGTCCTGCCACCGGACGTCCTGCGGGGTGTAGTCGCCGAAGAGACCGCGGGCCACCACGATCAGGCGACCGGACGTGGCACCGACGATGGTGCGGCGATGAGTGAGGGCGAACAGGCGGCGCTGAATCGCGTGGGTCTCGAGCTCTTCGCCGGGGATGAGCAGCGAGCGGAGCGCGATCAGAGCGCGGGAGATGCCGGGTTCGTCGCTGGCGGCTTCCATTTGAGCTCCTGATGAGCGGGGACCGGGCTTCGAGACAACAGGTAATCTGAGACGGCGCGCGAACGAACACCAGCGACGACATTCGCGTCGTCGCCGGCGCGACGAACCGACAAACTTGTCGTCGGACAGGCCTGCCCGACGGCGTCGCCCCGCCGAGCCCCGGGATCGCAAGCGGCACTGCCCGAACCGCTTGAGCACTCGCGGCGGACTGGCGCCGGCCATGGCATGGATCGTGGAATGGGTGGGGACGTCCGTCGCGCGTCTCCGGCCCGGTGAGACCGGCCGCGCGAGCCCGGCGGCGCCGGGCCAGGACACCACCTATGCCAAGAGGGATTCCGACCATGAATGACAACGACCACAACAACAAGCAGGCGCACTAGCTCGACGAACGAGCCGCCGCCGGGCCGGGCGCCATCCGCGTCCGGCCCGGTCTCGTGCGGTCCTACTCGACCCTCGCCCTGGGCTCGGACTGTCGCGCCTGGGTGTTCGCCTCCGACCAGTCGAGCTCCTCCTCGACCATGTGGAACGCGTCGTCACCGATGACGCCGCGCGCCCGAAGGTCCGACAGCGTCCGTCGCTCCGCCGCCTGCGCGTGCTGCAATACCACGCTGAAGTCGCGCCATCCCTCCACCTCGGGATCGTCCTGGGCGCCCCCGTCCTGCTCGACGCGCCGCACGCGCGCGACGTACTTCCGGCGGAGGAAGGCCAGGATCTCGCTGTCTCCGGCGCCGTCCACGACCGCGAGGCCGGCCCGCGCCGTCTCCGCTCGGGCGATGCGAACCTCCCGGTCCACGGTGCCGTCGTCCTTGAGTCGGAGCAGGCGCATGAGCGGCCGCACGGTCATGCCCTGGATCACGAGCGTGCCGAGCACGACGCAGAACGCGGTGAACAGGATGAAGTCCCGGTAGGGAAATGCCGCGCCGGGCGCCCCATCCGGCAGCGCGAGCGCCGCGGCCAGGGTCACGATGCCGCGCATGCCGCACCAGGCGACGACGCCGGCTTCGCCCTTGCCGATCCGCTCGTGGCGCGATTTCGCCGTCGCCGCGTAGATCGTGACCCAGAGGATCCGGATCACGATCACCGCGACGCAGATCGCGACCGCCGCCCAGGCGTACAGCTCGAGCTCGCTCCGGGTGAGGCGCGCGAGAATCGGCTTGAGCTGGAGCCCGATCAGAATGAACGCGAGCACGTTGAGCACGAAGACCGCGACTTCCCACACCGCGTAGCTCTGGATGCGGAGCCGGCCCGAGATGAGGTCGGGCACCGTGCGAGCGACGAGGATGGCGAAGACCACCACCGTGATGATGCCCGAGAGGTGCAGCCGCTCGGCGATCATCCACACGGCGAACGTGCCGAGAAACTGGACGACCACGGCCGTTGCCACGTCGGTGATCCGGGGCGCGAGCCAGATGAGGACGCGCGAGAGGGCCGCGCCGAGCAGCACGCTGCCGATCGCTACCGCGAGGAGCGTGGGGACCGCGGCCCAGCCGCCGAACGTCCCCGTCATCGCCGCCGCGACGGCAAGCCGGTAGACGAGCAGCGCGCTCGCGTCGTTGAACAGGCTCTCGCCCTCGAGAACCACCAGGATCCGGTGCGGGGGCCGAAGCTGCCGGAGCACCGCGGTCGCGGCGGCCGCGTCGGGCGGCGCCACGATGGCACCGAGCGCCACGGCGGCGGCCCAGGGCAGGCCGGGCAGGATCCAGCGCGCGACGACTGCGACACCGGCGACGGTGAGTCCGACGGCCACCAGCGCCAGCGCCGTCACCGCGCGCCAGTTCTGCCTGAGATCGCGGGGTGAGGAGTCGAAGGCCGCGTCGAGCAGCACCGGCGCGACGAGGAGTGTGAGCGCGAGCTCGGGATCGAGCGTCACGGTCGGCGCGTTCGGCATCAGGGCGAGCGCTGCGCCGGCCAGTGCGAGAAGGGCAGGGTAGGGCGCGTTGAGCCGCCGGGCCACGGCGGCCAGTATTGCGCCGGCCAGCAGGAGGGCGATGACGAGCTCGAAGAGGGCCATGGACGTCCGGAGAGGAGTCGTCCCAAAGCTATCACGGTTCCGATCAGGCCCGGACGCCCCCTCGGCGCCGAGGGGCCCGTCTTGCGCCTGTCCACGTCTCATTGCAGCGCGCGCTGCAACCGTTCGCACCTGTAAGGAAGCTGACAGTCGAAAGCTCGACGACGGGGCCTCCCGCGATCTCAGAAGAGCAAGCCCCCCAATCGGTTGGCTAAATGTTTTCCATCTGCAACGCCGGCTGGCAGGCCGCTTGCCGACCACCGCGCCAGATGTCCGCTCGTCTCCGCGAGCTTGCGTTCAAGCCACCCGTTTGTGAGGGAGATCCCATGAAGAGCACGATCCGTGGTGCCGTCCTTGGTCTGGCCGTGATGCTCGGGGCGCAGGCCGCGAATGCGCAGGGCCTGAGCTTTGGCGTTGGTGGTGGTGTGGTGCTCCCGAGCGGCTCGATGAGTGACGCGAATTCGACCGGCTACAGCGGTAGCGCGCTCGTGCGCCTGCAGCCGCCGGCCAGCCCGCTCGGCTTCCAGGTGGACGCGTTCTACACCCGCTTCGGCCTCGAGGGCGGGATCGATGGCCACAGCCGCATGGTCGGTGGCACTGCCAACGCGGTGTTCGCCTTCCCGGGCGCGAGCGTGGCCCGTCCGTACCTGATCGGTGGCCTGGGTGTCTACAACGGCCAGACCACGGTCGATGGCCTGGGCTCGTCGGATTCGCAGACCAAGTTCGGCTTCAATGCGGGCGCCGGCTTCGACTTCGGCATGGGCAAGGCGAAGCTCTTCGCCGAGGCTCGGTTCCACGGCATCATGAAGGGGATCGCCGACGTCACGACCGGCGAGGAGAAGACCGCCTACATGATTCCGCTGACCGTCGGCCTGCGCTTCTAGTCGCTTCGGTACAGGATGTGACGAGCCGCCGCGCCTTCGGGCGCGGCGGCTCCGTCGTTTTAGGGGTATTCCCCGGATGTCTGGAGAGTGATCGGCCTCACCGCTTGTCCCCGTCCGGTGACGCCATCCTGCAGCAGCGAACACTCGGGGAGGCGATCATGAGACGCAGGCAGCGCGGGCGCTATGAGCCCACCACGGTGTACGAGCTCGCGGCGCGGATGAAGGCCAGGGGCATCGATCTGACGCAGGCCCTGGGCCCCTGGCGGCCGGCCAGCAAGCGGGCATCGCGTCCAGGCCGCGTGATCACGAACGAGCACACCGAGGTGCTCGTGGACACGAGCGAGCACGCCGCCGAGGTAGCCGGGCTGCTGAACTGGTGCGGCGTGCACGAGCTCAACCCGGTCCCCGAGCTCGTGCCCGGCACGGTCGAGACTCGACAGGAGGCCAGCATGCAGCCGTCGCGGGATCCCGTCTGCGGCGCGGAGGTGCATCGGACTACGGCCGGCGCCCGGACGAGCAACGGAGTCCGGGAGTTCTTCTTCTGCTCCGAGACCTGCCGGGACGCCTTTCGGGCGGACCCGGGCCGCTATGTGGACGTCGAGCGGCACGAACCGCCGTTCAACGCGACGGCCCATCTCACGGCGGCCAAGTTCGGCTCGGCGGGCAGCGGCGGACTGGAGCATGAACCCGGCCCCGAGCGCCACGGCGGCTGACGCGGCTCTCGGTGTGTCACGGTCGGTGCGGGCGACGGTTGCGTCGGGATGATCTGAGGGGAGCCGAGGAGGGACCAGTGCAGCCGCGTCGAAGGCGGTGAACTTTCGCGAGCTTCCGTGAGCCTTCCCCGCGGGACGCGCGCGACGATGTGATGGCACGCGTCGTGACCGCCGCGCTTTTCAGCGGATCAGACCCAACCGGTCCCGAAGCCTCGCCGCATCGCGCGGCGCATGCCCTTCCCGATCGTTGTTGAAGTAAACGAACACCTCCTTGCCTGAGCGCACCAGCGCGCGCACCCTCCTGGCCCACACCGCCAGTTCCTCGTCACCGAACCTCCCGGCTTCGGCTCCTGAGTGCATCCGCACGTAGGTAAACGCGGCGGTCGTTACCAGGTCCGGCTGGACACGCCCGCCGACCGGAACGCAGAGGGCCACCCCACGGGTGGCCAGTGTCTCGTAGACCGCCGGGACCTGCCAGCTCGGATGCCGGACTTCGAGCACCCACCGAAACGACTCGGACAGCACTGCCAGGAATGCTCGCAGCGCCGCCAGGTCGAGTTGGAACTGCGGCGGGAGCTGCACCAGCAGCGGGCCGAGCTTCGGGCCCAGGGCCTCGGCGTCGTCGAGAAAACGGGCGAGCGGCTCGCCGACCTCGCGGAGCCGGCGGTAGTGACTGATGACGCGGCTCACCTTCACCGCGAAGACGAAATCCCTCGGCGTCGCCTCCGCCCAGCGCGCATAGGTCGCGCGTGACGGTGGTCGATAGAAAGGATTGTTGAGCTCGACCGTGCGAAAGCGGTCGGCGTACCAGGTGAGCTCGTCGCGGGCGGACATGCCCGGCGGATAGAACACCCCGGCTCGCCAGTGCCGGTAGACGTACCCCGACGTCCCGATCCAGACCTGCGCCATGCGCCTCCCACCGCCGTGCCGTCTCGGCACGCCGCTTGCCCTTTTGCCCCCCAGCCTCTCTACAGGGTGGTCGTCGCGCTGCAACCGTCGGCGCGCCGACTGTCCGCACCAGCCGGCGGGACACCGCCGGGATCTCATTGTACATCCGTCCGTGCTCGAGCAGCGCGCAGCGGCCCCGCGACTTGGCGGGGGCGTGCCGCCGGGCTTCCCAGGAGGCCGTGAACGGTGCGTGGAGGCGGCATGCCGAGCAACGGTGACCAGCGCAGGACCGCACAATCTTGCGCCAACCCTCTGGCCGGGTTGCGTTTTTCGCGCTACACTGTGGTCAGGCCGTCGCCACACGGATGTCCTTCCCCGAGCAGCCAGATGCTCAAGAGAGCCATCTCCCGGATCGGGCTCGTCGCCTCGGCGACCGCTGCGATCGGTTGCGGTATCCCCACCCAGACCACCAAGGTCACGGGCGATCCTCTGCCTGTGACGATTCGGATGGAGCCGGCCACGCCCAGCGTCGGCCAGCCCGCCGATCTCATGATCACGAGCCCCCGGGTAGACAGCATCATCTTCGCCTCGGAGAACGGGCTCGATCGGTACTGGACTACCCACGACACTCTGCGGGTGCGCATCGATCCCAACTTCGGCGAGTCGGGGCCGACCGAGCGCTACGCCACGCGCTTCGAGGGGCAGCTGCTGTCGCGGCTCATGAAGCCAGCGGAGATCAAGGTGTGCCGGCAGGGCGTGTGCCGGACGATCTATCACGAGATTCCAGTCGTGCTGCCCGAGGCGAACCATCGGACGGTCGCGATCACTGCCGCGTACAACACGATCTTCGCCCGGCGGTCCCTGGTCGGCTCGCACAGCGCGGTGCTGTTTCGTGAGGCGCTCAACAGCGGCATCTATTCGGTGCAGGCGGAGCTGAGCGGACGCCAGTGGAGCGGGCGGGTGGAGGGCTACACCGGCCGCGGCGAGCGCGCGGCGTCGCTCGACGTGGCCCGTGTTCTGAAGCACGGCGGCGATCTGAGCTACGGTGTGGCCGTGCACGTCGACGCCTATCAGAGCGAGTGGCTGGCGGACGCAGAGAGTCCCGTGGTGAGCGACCGGACCACGTGGCGTGTCGGCATCGGTCCCAGCGTCATTCTTCGAGGAGTCACCGCGAGCTCCCAGCTCGGCATCTATACCGATGGGGTGCAGACGCTCCAGATCGTGAGCACGCGTCTCAGACTCAACGGCAACCTGACCGAGGTGCGGCTTCCGGTCAGCCTGACCGCGGAGAAGACGTTCGCGTTCGGCGGCGGTGCCATCGTGTCGCGGCGACGGGACGACCTGGAGCGGCTGCTGGCGAGCGTGCACATCGTGAACGCGTTCGCGGTCAACTTCGGACTCACCTCACACCGAAGCGCGTGGCCGAGCGACCACCCGAGCGACGACCTCCGCGCCAATGAAACGCTGATGACATTGGGAGGGCAGTATACGTTGAGCTGGTAAGGGTCTCCCCCGGGGACCCTTGAGACTCCTCTGTTCGGACGCCGCCGCCCTCGATCCGATCGGCTTCCGCCCACCGCCGCCGACATCTCCGCCCGTCAACAAGCTTCACTCCCCAAGGCCCGCACGGCCCTGAAGCATGCCGACCCCGTCCTCAGACGTACAACCGCCGTAGCATGTCCGCGGCAGAGTCGTCCACCAAATCCGCATTGCGCAGGCGGTCGAAGCTGTCGAGCAGCTCCTCCACCCGGAGCTGCCGCTTCCGTGCGCCGCCGATGCTCTCGACGATCCGGCCGCGGTGCATCAGCACGACCCGATCCCCGAGGGCGACGGCCTGCTGCATCGAGTGGGTGACCATGAGCGTGGTGAGCCCTTCCTTGCGGATGATCTCGGCGGTCAGCTGAACCACTTGCTCGGTGCTTCGCGGGTCGAGCGCCGACGTGTGCTCGTCGAGCAGGAGGAGCTCGGGGCGGACCAGAGTCGCCATCAGCAGCGTAAGCGCCTGTCGCTGTCCTCCCGACAGCGCCCCGACCGGCGTGTCGAGTCGATCCTCCAGGCCCAACCCGAGCTCGCGAACCCGATCGCCCAGCTCTCCGCGCCGCCCCCGGCCGAGGGCGTTGCGCAGGACGCCGCGCTGACCGCCGCGCTTGGCCGCGACGGCGAGGTTCTCGGCCACGGTGAGGTTCGCGATGCTGCCGCTCACCGGATTCTGGAACACGCGTCCGATCAGGCCCGCGCGGCGCCACTCGGGCCAGCCGGTGACGTCGCGACCGCCCAGGCGGATGGTGCCGCGGTCGACCGGCAGCGTCCCCGCGATTGCGTTGAGCAGTGTGGATTTGCCCGAGCCGTTGACCCCCAGCACCACGACGAAGGCCTTGGGCTCCATCGTGAGGTCCACCTCCTCCAGCGCGACCTGCTCGCTGGGCGTGCCCGGGAAGAACGTGTGAGACAGCCCGGTGGCCGCGAGCGCCGGCTCCGTCATGGGCGCACCCCCACGCGGTCCAGCCGCCGCCACAGCCGGCTGGCGGCGCCCGGCACCACCAGCGCCGCGAGCACGAACGCGGCCGTCGAGAGCTTGAGAGCGTCGGCCGGAAGGCCGGCCACGAGCGCGAGCGCCACGAGGAGTCGAAACGCGATGGTGCCGAACATGGTGCCCGCGATCTGGCGGCGCAGTGTTCCGCGACCGAGCAATCCCTCGCCCAACACCAGGCAGGCGAGCCCGGAGACGATCATCCCGATCCCCATGGAGACGTTCGCGAACCCCTCGTACTGCGCGAAGAGGGCGCCTGCGAGCGCGACGAGGCCGTTCGCGAGCACCAGACCGAGGGTCACCATGAGCCCGGTGTCGACCCCGAGCGCGCGCGACGCCTGAGCGTTGCCGCCCGCGGCCCGCATCGCGAGCCCGAGATCGGTACGCAGGAAGCGCGCGAGGATCCAGACGCTGAACAGCACCCAGGCTACGAACACCGTGAGCGACGAGAACAGTCCCGCGCGCACGCTCGTGCCCGCGAGCATCACCGCGTCGGGCAGGTGGAGTGCGTGCCAGACGCGCTCGGCGACGGCAGGCAGCGTGTCCAGCGCCCCCAGCGAGCGGTTCCCGCCGCCCATGACGTAGAGCTGGACGGTGTAGATCGCGGTGGTCACCAGGATGCCGGCGAGCAGCGTGTCGATGCCCAGCATCACGTAGATGAGCCCGGTGGTAGCGCCGGCGAGCCAGCCCGCGGCCGCGGCCGCCACCGTCGCGAGGATGGGATGCACCCCGTGCGCGAGCAGGGCAGCGGCTACCGCGCCACCCAGCCCGAAGGAGCCGTCGGTCGTCAGGTCGAGGCGGCCCATCACCCGGTAGGTGATGAAGACGCCCAGGGTGAGCAGAGAGAGGAGAAAACCGATGGATAGGGCGCCGACAAGGAGGTTCACGCGCCTGCCACCCGCGTAACCGGACCTGCCCAGCACAGGCCCCGCCGGAAGGCACTCTGTCCCGCGCCGGCCGGGCCACGATCATCGCCGATCAGATGGAGCAGTCCGCGAACGCGTTGCTGCCCGAAGAGCCGAGTGACGACGGCGCGAAGGGCGACCGTGCGCTGCGGCACGGGTCGATAGGTGAACGCCACCGCATGAAAGTGGCCGAGCATGTCGCTGTCAGGCGCGATCGGCCGGAGAAACGGCGCGAGAGCCGCGTCGGGGCGCCGGGTGACCACGCCCGCGGCGAGCACGGTAGTTCCCTGGTGGATGGGCTGCGGAGTCGTGCCGAGCCAGTCGCGCACGCCCTGGAGGTGGAGATGCAGGCTGGGCGGCTCGACGCCCGGACTGCGCCGAAGCCACGCTCCCACCAGTCCGGTCGCCTCGGCCACGATGACGAGGCCCGCCGTGTGCCCGGCGACGCCGTCGAGGCAGACGCGGGCAAGCTCGCTCAGGGGCACGGGGGCCGCCTCGGTCGCGCTGGAGAAGCGCGTGAGGAGGGAGAACCCGCCGCTGCACATCATCCCCGAAACCACGTAGGCCAGCGGGGCTCGGCCTCCCAGGCCCATGTCGAAGTCGGGCACCTGCGCGCCCAGCGTGGGCAGGTGGGCGACGGCGCCGGCGGCCGCGACCAGCTCCCCTAGTCGCGCGGCCGCCTCGGGGCGCGACGAGCCCAGGGCACCCAGTCCCAGACCAAACGAAGCCTCCGGGAACTCGACCTGGTGATAGTCCGCCGGTTGGATCCACCCGCGCATGGCGCTTTCCGGGCGGCCGTAGACCCGGCACGAAAGCTCCGCACCCGGCTCGCGCGAGGTCACCTCGTAGGTGCCTCGCGTGTCGTGCGCGGCGGGGACCCGCCAGGACTCACTGGTCTGATCGATCGGCGGAGGGCCAAACGCGGCACGGCGGTCGGCGGTCGCGGACTCGAGCAGCCGGGGAAGCAGGTCCGCCGGGGCGAGCGCGTCCCGGGCTGCCTGGGACGGCGCCTGGATGCGGAGCTCTCTGCGAAGCGAGCCCCAGTCCTGGGACGCCTGCTGGATCGCCAGCGCGCCGGGCGAGCTCAGGTAGGTCACGCCGCTCATCTCGAGGACCACGGCACGGCGGCCGTCACGGAGCAGTCGCTCCAGGGTGTCGGCGAGCTGGGCGGCAGCCTCACCGTCGAGCCGGCCGGCGAGGCGCACCTGGGCCGCGGTGTCGCCCTCCAACGTCGTGGCGATGTTCATCGGAGTGGCGCGCCTCCGGGCGATGAGCGCGCCTCCACGGGCGTGGGAGGGTCGCAGGAATTCGCATCATAACCGGCCCCCGCGCGGCGGGAAACCGTCGTGGCCTCCGTCCGTAGAGAGAGCATCCCTTCCCCATGAGCGCCTATGCGACACCTCCGCTCGCTTGTCCTCGCATGCGCCACGCTCGCGGCCTCGTCCGCCGTCCTCCCGGCCGGGGCCCACGCGCAGGCGCCACCGCTGGTGCTCCCGAAGCAGAGTCCGCGCGCCTCGGTGAGCCAGGTCATCGGGCTCACCGACATCGCGATCACCTACGACCGCCCCGGCGTGAACGGACGCGAGATCTGGGGCAAGCTGGTGCCCTTCGACACGGTGTGGCGGGCGGGCGCCAACGAGAACACCGTCATCAGCTTCAGCTCGCCGGTGCGGATCGGCGGCCACGCGCTCGAGGCCGGTCGTTACGGCCTGCACATGATCCCGACCGCCGGGGACTGGACCATCATCTTCAGTCGCGAGGCGAACGCCTGGGGGAGCTTCAGCTACGACTCATCGGAGGACGCCCTTCGCATTCACGCGACGCCTGCACCGGGAAACATGCACGAACGGCTGACGTACACCTTCGACGACCCGACCGATGACGGGGTCGTGGCCACCCTGCGGTGGGAGAAGCTCGCGGTGCCCTTCACGATCGAGGTGGACAGCAAGGTGGTCGTGGTGGACAGTCTGCGGCAGCAGCTCCGGGGCCTGGGCCGGTTCTTCTGGCAGCCGTGGAGCCAGGCGGCGGCCTGGTGCGCGGCCAACAAGGTGAATCTGGAGGAGGCCAGTGCCTGGGCCGACCAGTCCATCGGCCTGAACGAGAACTTCACCAACCTTCGGGTGAAGGCGGCGCTGCTCGGCCTGCGCGGGGATCAGCGCGGCGCCGACTCCTCGGCACAACGCTCGCTTGCCGTCGCCAACGAGGCCGAGGTCAATACCTACGGGTACTTGTTGATGGGGCAGGGAAAGGTGGACTCGGCCATCGCCGTCTTCCGCAAGAACACGAAGGACTACCCCAAGTCGTGGAACACCTACGACAGCCTGGCGGAGGCGTACGTCAGAAAGGGTGACAAGAAGCAGGCTGTGGCGAACTACTCGAAAGCGCTCGGGATGGTGACGAACGAGACCCAGAAGAAGCGGATCGAAGGCGAGCTGGCGAGCCTGCGCTAGGGCGGGCGGCGCGCCCCTCGCGGGAGACCGAGAGGGGCCGGGCGACTCAGGTCTTGTGACTCAGCGAATAGACGTACGCGGCGACCGCCTTCACCTGGTCGTCGCTGAGCGTGGCACCGCCCTTCGGCGGCATCGGCGCCGGGTGCTCCTTCGGCTTGGGCACGCCGGTGGTGACCGTATTGACGATGAACTGGTAGCTGCCGTCTCCATTCAGCCACTGGCTGTCGGTGAGATTCGGCGCGACGGCGGTCCCCTTGGCGTCCTGTCCGTGACAGGCCGTGCAGGTGCCGCCGGCCGTCTGGCCGTGGAAGATGCTGTCGCCCAGCGCGATCTGCTGGGGCGTCGGCGCGCCACCCGAGGCCGGCTTCGCGGCCGCGGCCTTCGGCTTCGTGGTGTCCTGAGCCGCCGCGGCCTTCTTCGACGTATCCTGGGCCGCCCCCTTCTTCGCGGTGTCTTGGTCCGCAGTGGCCGCGGGCGTTAGAGCCGTCGTCGCGGTGTCGCTCACCGCGGCCGAGGCCATGGCCGTGGTCTCGGCCGGCGCCGAGCCGGACGAGCTGGACATGGCGGCGCTGTCCGAGCGTGCGGCTCGCTCGCCGCCGCCGCAGGCGGCCAGCATCATGAGAATTCCCACCCGAGTCGTCGCTGCCATCGTTCCTCCGGGAATCGAAGCCTGGGCCGTCATGGCGGACATGCCCCATGGATATCGCCTGTGGAACCCGGCGCCGGCAGTGACGCGCCGCACACGGTCACCGCCGCGATCGGGCGCGACCATCGGTCGTCTTCCGCCGCGGCTTTCGTCCGGCTGCGATCTCCTCCATCGTGCGGCCGGTGGTCGCCGAGCTGAGATACTCCTCGACGACCTCCGATCCCGGCTCGGCGAACTCGTCCCGGTGCTTGATCAGGAGCCACTGGGCGCGGCTGGGGTCTCCGCGACGGGTGCGCACGAGCACCCACGAGCCCCGGAGGCGCTTCCCGTCGAGCACGAACTTGAAGTCGCCGCGGGCATAGCCCTCCCGCAGCCTCTCGACGGGCTCGGCGTCGTCGTCGCCACCGTACGAGTAGGTTCCCTGGTCCCAGATCATCACCGTGCCGCCGCCGTACTCTCCCTTGGGAATGGTCCCCTCGAACGCGTTGTACTCGATCGGGTGATCCTCGACCTGCATCGCAAGTCGCTTCACCGCCGGGTCGAGGCTCGGCCCCTTCGGCACAGCCCAGCTCTTCATTACGCCGTCGAGCTCGAGCCGCAGGTCGAAGTGCAGGTGGCTCGCGGCGTGCTTCTGGATGACGTACGCCAGCTTGGCGGCCGCCTTGCGCGGTCCGCCTCGTGGCTCGGCGGTGCGGTTGAAATCGCGCTTGCGACGGTATTCGGCGAGCCTCGTCTGCGGTTTCCGCTTCCGGCCCGTGGTGCTCTTCTTCTCACTCATGTCAGCTGCTCCAGGGTACATTGGCCGGGGGTCTTGTCCGGTCGCCACCGGACGAAGCCGGTGCCGTGCCGGAATCGGCTGTTGGTCACATGATCGTACTCGACCTCGACGACGAGCTTGGGCGCCAACGGCTCCCATGCCGCCGACCGCTCGGTGCTCCACCGGCTCGGGCCGCCCGGCGCTCGGCCCGTGAAGCCGGGTGGCTTTCGAAGGGGCTCGAGCTTCGCCTTGAGGCCGCGACGCTCGACCGCCGAAAAACTGGAGCAGAACCCAACGTGGTCGAGCCGTCCCGCGTCGTCGTACAGCCCGAGCAGCAAGGAGCCGATGCCCCCGCCCTTGGAAGCGTACCGGAATCCGCCGACGACGCAGTCGGCCGTGCGCCGCCGCTTCACCTTCACCATCCCGTGGCGGTCGCCGGATCGATACGGAAGGTCCAGCCGTTTGGCCACCACGCCGTCGAGGTCTCCCTTGCCGCCGGTGAGCCACCCGCGTGCCGTGCCCTGACGGCGCGAGGCCCGCGACAGCACGATCGCGCCCCCGCGTCGGAAGTATCGCTTCGCGAATGCCTCCAGTCGCACGCGCCGCTCCGACAGCGGCTTCGCGACGAGCGAGCGGCCCTGCTCGTCCACCAGCAGATCGAACACCATGAGCCGCGCGGGATGCGCCTCCACCAGCGTCCGGACCCGGCTGGCGGCGGGATGCACGCGGAGGAGCAGCTCGTCGAACGAGAGCCGGCCGTCCACCGGGATCACGATCTCGCCGTCGAGCACGAAGCGTCTGGCCGCGAGCGACGACAACGATTCCACGATGTCGGGGAAGTACCGCGCGAGCGGCTTGCCAGCCTTGCTCTGGATGCGCACCGTGTCACCATCGCGAAACGCAAGGCAGCGGAAGCCGTCCCACTTGGGCTCGTACTGCCACTCGCGTCCGGTGGGAAGCGTGGGGACGCTCTCCGCTTCCATCGGGGCATAGGGGAATCGCAGCGGCAGGCTCACAGGACATCATCCAGTCGGAATCGACCGCGAGCGACCAGGAGGGGCCTCCACAGGTCGCCCAGGCGGCGCAGGCGACCGGGCACGTTGTCCAACCGGAACGCCTCTACGTCGAAGCCGCGCTCCACTTCGGCCCAGGTGACTGGGGTCGAGACGGTGGCGCGCTCGGTGGGCCGAACGGAGTAGACCGAGGCCAACGTCCGTCCCCACGCGTTCTGGTTGTAGTCCACGAGCACGCGCCCCCGCGGCCGGTCGGCGATGCGGTATTCGGCGGTGATCAGGTTCGGGTGTCGGCGCTCGAGCCGCTTCGCCAGGCTCTTCGCGAACTGCCACACGGTCTTCTGAGCGGGTCCGCGGACGATCGGCACGTAGAGGTGCATGCCGGTCGAGCCGCTGGTCTTCACCAGCGCGCTCATGCCCAGCGACTCCAGCGCGTCGCGCACGACGAGCGCCGTTTCACGGACCCGCGCGAACGGAACGCCGGGGCCGGGGTCCAGGTCGAAGTGCAGATGGTCGGGCCGGTCGGTGTCGTCGCAGCGGGCGTACCAGGGGTTGAGGTCGATGCAGCCCAGGTTCACCACCCAGAGCAGCGACGCCACGTCCTGGATCATCGGAAAGGCGATCACGCTGGCCGACTTGTGCTCGATCGAGCAGGTCTCGAGCCATTCGGGGTGCGGCGAGGGCGTGCGCTTCATGAAGAAGCACTTGCCGTGGATGCCGTTCGGGTAGCGCTTCATGACCATCGCGCGGTCACGAAGGTGAGGCACGAGCGCGCTCGAGACGTCCGCGTAGTACTGCAGCAGATGCCGCTTGGTATACCCGGCCTCGGGCCAGAAGACCTTGTCGAGGTTGCTGAGCGGAACCGCATGGCGACCGGCCCGGAGCTCGGCGCTCCTAACTCCGGCCGGAATCCGCACCCCGGTCCGCGCTCTGGCCGTCGTTGCCATCGCCCGGTCCTCCTTTCCTCGGCCGCGGCCCACGGCGCACGCCGGTCGCCACAGGTGCGTACGCGAGCTCCTGGTCGGCGCGTGCCGCCCGGAGCAGCAGGGCGCCCCGGCTCATGTCCCCGCGGCCCGCGAACGCCGTGGGAAAGAGGAGCCGCTCCCCAAGAACGTCGAACAGGACATCCACGTACTTGCCGGTCGCGATGCTTCCCAGCAGCACGACCTCCGTCGATGCTCCCGCGGCTCCCGCGTCGAGCGCCGCGATGTCGCGCCGCAGCGGTTCCTGATACCCCGCTTCGCCGGCCCGGATGTCCGTCCCCGCGAAGGCGAGGAGCTCGTGCGTCGTCATCGGTGTGTCAGCCGGGAGCAACCCCTGATTGCTCGTGATCACCAGGACGCCGGGCACGTCGGCCGGTGGGCGGGCGAACCGGCGGGCATACGTCACCTTGCCACGGAAGTAGAGCCCGCTCAGGAACGTGAACGCCTCGGCGATCGTCACCGTCTCTCCGGCGCGGAGACGCTCCGCCAGCGGAAACCGGCCGCGCCCGCTCAGGAGCAGGTCCGCTCGCTTTCCGCCCAGGTGCGCCGGAGAAAGCAGGAAGATGCGAGCCGGCATCACGAACGTTGGGATGGGGGAAACGGCGGTGCGGTGGCGGTGGTCACGGTGATCCGGGCAGCAACGTGGTCAGAAAGTCGCGCCGATCGAGAAGTGCAGGTGAAACCGCCGTGACGAGGAGGTCGGGGCCGCCTCGACGGGCGCGCCGTTCTGGAGCGCGGTCGCGACGTCCTGCGGGGAGCGCAGGTCGAGTGGCGATGGGTTCAGCTTGTACCCCACGGCCACCTGAATCGCGCCCACGAGGGTCTGATAGCCGATGCCTGCGCCGATCGAGTGATAGAACTTGTCCTCGCCGATCGCGCCGGCATCGAGCGCGAACCGGCTGTCGGGCGTCCAGATCCGTCCGCCGTCCCAGAATAGGAACGGCTGAAAGGCCTCACCCAGGAGCGGCATTGGGAAGTGAAGCTCGACGCTGCTCACCAGTCGGGCGAGCCCACCGATGGGCGTATACCGGTCGGCGAGGGTGACGATGCTGTCGCCCTGCTGCTCCAGCTGCGCCTGCGGGATCTTGGGCCCGAGCAGGAACGTGCCCCAGCCACGGACGTCACGCGTTCCGCCGGCCGTGAACGTCACGTCGCTCAGGCTGAGCATGGAAACGAACGGGGACTCGCTGCCCACGCCTTCGACGCTCTTCCCGCGAGGATAGATGCGTCCGGCCCCCGCCCGCAGCGTCAGGCCCAGGGCCTTGGTGAACGGGACATAGGCCGTGGCGCCGAAATCGACCAGGGCATACTCGCTGGTGTTGAAGCCGGGCAGCGTCGTCGCGATGCGGGGCCGCAGCACGTACCCCTTGCGCGGGTTGGCGATCCGGTCCAGTCGCCCGTAGGTCCCTTCGAGCGTGAGGACGCTCTGGTCGCGGTCCTGCTCCAGGCTGCCGACCGTGCTCGGATCGGCGAGGTTGAGCAGCGGGAGATACTCCTCGGGTGGCAGGTCGGCGCCGAGGCCGTAGTCGAACACGCGGCGCCGCGAGATGGAATAGCCGAGGGAGATCGAGCGGAGCGGGGCCGGGGCCCACACCAGCGACCCCTCGAAGCCCACGGCCCAGCTCCGGTCGCGGAGATCGTTGCGATACTCGATGAAGGGTCCCCCCGCGGCGGAGAGGCGCCGGTCACCGACGTACGGCTGGAACGCGGTAAGGTTCAGCCGAAAGAGCTGCTGTGCCGGATTCTCCAGCGCCCCGATCCCCGTCAGCGCGGTGGCGGCCACCGTGAAGGTGCGCAGGCCGCCGAGCCAGCTCCGGTCCGTCCAGGTCACCTGCGACGTCAGCCCGCCGGCCGAGACGTAGCCAGCCTCCCCTTTGATCAGGTGCTCGGGACTTTCGTCCACGCGAAGCATGACGACGACGCTCGTATCCTTCGCGGAGTCGCGCGGCACGTCCAGCGACGCGAGTCGCACGATGTCCATCTGGGTCAGCTGCTGGCGCGTCCGCTCGAGCGCCTGCGCGTCGTACCAATCGCCCGGGCGGACGGACAGCTGCCTCACGACCTCACGCTCGGGGATCGTCCGGTTGCCCGTGACCTCGACGCGCTCCACCCTGGCGCGCTGGCCGGGGTCCACCTGCACGTCGAGGTCGGCGTGGTTGGCCGCGCTGTCGACGCGCGCCACCGTCTGTGCGGACGCGAACGGGTACCCGTTCGCACGGAACCAGCGGACCGTGCTGTCGGCGAGCGCGCGACGCTCATCTTCACCGGCCCGAGCGGTCCACTGCCGCGCGGTCCGAACGAAGTGCTGCCAGCTCGGGCCGAGGGAGTCGGGGACGGTGAGCGCGCCATTCGCGCCCGTGAAGGTCAGCGTATCCACGGTGAGCGGCGGGCCCTCGGCGATGCGATAGGTCACGTTCACCACGTCGGCCTTCGCCTCATACGTGGCGCGATAGTCCACGTCGGCTTTGGGAAAGCCGGAGCGCTCGTAGTAGCGTCGGAGCCGGACCACGTCCCGGGCCATCTCCGTCGGATCGAACGGGTGCGAGCCGACGGGCGGCACGAGCGGCACCCAGCCGAGCGCCCGCCGCAGTCCGACCATGCCGCCCTGGCCGCTGAGCGCGATTTTCTGGCGGAGCTGGTCCTCGTCGAGCGACGACTTCTCCGTGAACGCGAACTCGACCGACCTCACCTGCGTCTTCGGACCGACCAGACTGAGGGGATCCTGCGCGGCGAGCGGACCCGCGCCTCCGACCAGGGCCATAACGACCGCGGCCCAGTGCTCAGTACGCACGGCGGCCCAGGAAGAGGAAGCCCGGCGACAGGCTGCCGCCACGGAGGCTCGCCCGCAGCCAGCGCTCCAGGGTGTACTCCAGTTCGAAGCCCGGTCCCAGATTGGTGCCCGACGACGACTGCTGGGCCAGGCTGCTGAGCTGAAGAGGAAGCTGGAAATCCAGGAACAGGCGCGATCCCATGTACCGGCCGGCCGTGAGCGTCAGTCCGCGGGCCGGCTCCTGTCGGATCTGGAACACGTCGAGGCCCAGGTGTTGTCCGGCCGTGTTGGAGATCGCGCCGGTCAGCGTGCCGAGCGCTACCTGCTCGCCGGTGTTGCCGCCGCCTCCCCCGGTGCGCTCGAACAGCGGATTATCGGAAGCCGGCCGGCCCGTCACGATGTACGAGAGAATGTCGTCCTGGCTCATCGAGGGATCGGACGTGAAGCCGAGCCCGAGACTGTCCAGCCGGCCGCGCGCGTGCACGCTGATGAGGATGCCCTCGTCGTTGCCACCGCCCTGTGTCGGGACCTCGTACGAGGCGTTCACGTCGAGCTTGGTCGAGTCCACCGGACCGGCGAGGTTGATGTCCCCGTCGGTCAGGCGGAACTGCTTGCCGTTGAGCTCGAGCGTGCCGCGGTTCGGCACGGGCTCCACGTGTCCGAAGAACTGCATCTCCTGGCCGGGCTCCTGCCTCACCCGGAGGTTCCCCATCAGCTCGATGTTGGTTTTCGGAGTGCTGGTTCGTCGGATCCACACCTGTCTGGGCATCTGCACCGCGAGATCCAGCTTGACGCGGTCCATCAGGCCGGGCGTTTGCTCGCCCTGCGTGAGCACGCCTGGACCGAAGTCGCGCGCCAGGTCACGCAGCTCGGCCGGGGTGAGCTCTACCTGCTCCACCCGCACCTGCGTGCCGCCCGCTCCGACGAAGAAATCGGTACGGCCGAGCTTGACGCGCCCGCTCAGCTCGGGATGCAGTAGCGTCCCGGCGACCTTGACCTGGCCCGAGGCGGAGGTGCGAAGCTGCTCGGAGTTGACCAGCCGGAAGTCGCGAAGGGTTCCCTCCAGCCCCAGGCCGGGATCGCTCAGCGGCGTCAGGCGAATCGCCCCCGAGGCGAGGAGCTCCTCGTGCTTGCCGGTCAGCAGCCGGAGCTTCTGGATGCGGAGCACGTCACCGTCGAGGGTGCCCGCCAGCTCGCCTCGCTCGTACGCTATGCGGATGGGCGGCAGCTCGAGCGTGGCGCGCGCGAGGTTGACGGTTCCCGTCGCCCGAGGGGCGTGCACCGTTCCCCCGATGCGCGCGTCCGTCCGGAGTCGGCCGCCGAGGCCCTTCGCGGCATCGGGTGGGAGCAGCGGCTCGAACAGGGCGAGATCGAAGCTGTCGGCGCGTACGGCGAGCGAGACCGTGTCCGCGGCGGCGGGCGTCGTGTCGCCCGGGGCCAGCGTCAAGCGATAGGGCAGGGAGCCGTCGACGGTGAGTGCGCCGCCCTTCAATGGCTTTGCTGCGGCCGACAGTTGGAGGGCGCTGCCGCGCCAGTCGACTTTGGTGCCGACCGTCCCCACGTCACGTCTGCGGCTCGACCTGATGGCCAGGGTCACGCCCCCCTGGAGCCGAGGATTCCGTGCGGGCCCCGTGAGGTGGAACTGGCCGTCCACCCGGCCACCGACCGGCACCAGCCCCGCCGCGCGCAGCGTCTCCAGCTCGAGCGAGGCGATGCGCAGGGTCAGGTCGCTCGTCCCCTGGCGGTCGACCACCCCGTTTATCTCGATGCTGCGATCGCCGGCGCGGAGCGCGAGCCCGTTCACCTCGACGCGCGGCCCGAACGTGAGGGCCGCCGGGTGCTGGAGTGCCCACGCCCGACCGCCCTCGTCCAACGTGAGTCGCTGCAGCTCCGCGCGGATGGTGTCGCGCGCCGCCGAGACGGTCCCGCGCACCTGCGTCGCGATTCGCACGCTGTCCGCGATGTTGAGCTTGAGGTCGAGGGCGAGGGTCGAGTCGTAGCCGCCCGCGGCCGTCAGCTCGCGCACCGCCACACGGCCGATCGCGGCGCCGGTCACCTTGAGCGTACCCGATGCCGCGCCCAGCCTGGTGCTGTCGAGCGTGGCCTTGGCCGCGAGCGTAATCCGGTTCGCCAGGTTTCCTGCGAAGGCCAAGCCATAGGCATCGGCGTTGCTCGCTACCTGCCAACGCCAGGCCGGGCCGGTGACGGTGAGGTTCACCCGTGCCGAGTCGGCCCCGACGGTGTCCGCGCTCATGAGCGCCGAGACCGGGCCAAGGTCGCCCAGGATCGCCACGAGCCTGAGGGTCCCTGGTGCCGCGCCAGGCCGGAGCTGCACTCGGCCCCCGCCATCCATCGCCGCGACGTTGGAGCGCAGGAGCACCGTGTCGAGCTGGATCTCCCCGTCCACCGGCGTGAGGGCCGCGTGGAGCGCCGGGACCCGAATGCCTCCGACGCCTCCGAGCGCGTCCACCGTGCCGCCGACGGTGCGAGGACCGGCGCTGTCGGATTCGAAGGCCAGCTTGAACGTGGACTCGATGCGTCCGTCGGCGTCCTTCCGTCCGGTCCATCTGGCCAGATGCTCGGCGGTGAGCGTGCCCTCGGTGGTGATAGCGGTGCGATCGCCGGCGGAGGAGCGTCGCACGGAGGCGTCGAGCAGCGCATCGGGGCCGTCGAGGTGCAGCTTGGCGTCGAGGCTCCTGCCCTCGAGGTGCGCGTCCACCGTGCCGCCGCTGAGCTCCGCCTGGTTCACGCGCGATGGCTGCAGGGCCACGGCCAGCGTCGCGCGCAGGCTGTCGGGCGAGGCGCCCTCGACGCTGGCGGTGAAGGTCGTGTTGAGGTCGGTGTGCAGGTCCGACCGCCCCATCAAGGCGCCGAGCTCGATCGCGGTGAGGCGGCCCTCGCGAACCCGGTAGGCCGGCGCTGCGGCGCCTGCCGTGCCGTCGCCTGACGCGAAGACCTCGCCCCCATTGCTGTGGAGCGAGGCCTCGTAGATCAGCTGCTGATTGGCCAGGCGGACGGTCGCTTCGCCCCCGCTGACCTTCACATGACCGAGGCGCGAAGGCTCGACGGTCAGTCGCGCGCGTGCGTTACGCTGCTCACCGCGGATGCGGCCGTCGCCCGTGACCGAGAGCGTCACGGGTCCCGCGAATTCCGGGAGGCCGAGCAGCGTGCCGAGATCCACCCGCTCGAGCGCGGCACGTCGCAGCACGTACGAAGCGGTGCTGTCGAACGGCCGCCCGAGCGCCTCTAGTATCAGGCGGCCGCCCTGGATGGCGCCCTGGCCCGTCACGCGCAGGTCACCACGATCCAGCCTGATGGTCGCGTCCACCCCCTCGACCCGTCGCGCGCCGTAATGAAGTGCATTCAGGTGAAGCCCCACCGTCGCCTGCGCTTCTGCCGGCGCGGTGCCGCGTCCAGTGAGCGTGAACCGCCCGGAGAGCGGCGCGCTGGTCGTATCGCCCGCGAGCGCCGCGACATCCACCTCGTCGATGCGGCCGTCGCGCAGCTCGTAGCTGATCGTATCGCCGAGCGTTACTCGGCCCGCCGCCGTGACGCGGCCCCCACCCGCCAGGATCTCGGGGCGGATGTCGAGTCGGCCGTCGACCAGCCGGAGGGTCGCGCCGCCGAGAGGCCGCTGCTCGCCCGTGTCCCGTGCCGCGGCCACGTCTATCCGACCGCTCGCCCGGGCGGAATCCGGCGAAGTTCCCGCACCCGAGATCCGGAACGCGATCGACAGCGAGGGATCGCCGGCGGCCCCGGTGAGCGCCCGGGCCACGGCGGCGGTACCCGGCATTCCGAGGGCCGCACCCGAAATGCGATAGGTCGGCAGCGAATCGAACAATCGCGCACGGCCGGTCGCGTGCACCGTGCCTGAATCGAGCGCACCCCGAACGGTCAGGTCGGCCGTCCCGCCCGACAGCAGGGCGCCAACCTCGAGGCGATGCACGGTCACTGCGCCCAAGCGCGAGCCGCCGAGATCGAGGCGCGCGCTGCCGTCCGCGTTTGCGAGCGGACCGTTGATGTCCGCATCCAGCCGGCCGTTCACCTCGCCCGCCGGCGCCGCGCGCATGAGTCGCGAGAGGTCGAGTCGGCTCACGACGCCGCGCGCGCGATACGACGTCGGCTTTCCATCGCGGAGCCGGGTTCCCGCGTCGAGAGAAAGGCGGCCCTGGTCGAGCGTCGCGGCGAGGTGCGCCGTTACCAGGTCGCCCTCGCCCCTTGCCTCCGCGTCGAACACCAGCTCGCCGGCCGCCGGTACCGTGGGAGCGAGAGCCGCCAGATCGGCAAGGGCCAGCGGCCGCGCGTTGAGCCGGACGTCCAGCCGGTTGACCAACCGGGCTTCCCGGAGACTTCGCGGAAGGACAACATGACCGTTGAGCTCGCTCGCCTCGGTGTAGACTCGGAGGGGATCGAGTCGGACCTCGTCCGCCGTGAGCCCGCCCCGAGTGGACACGCCGATCCAGCGGTCGCTCGCCGGCGGGCGCACGGCGAGCTGAAGCTGGTCGATCGTCGCCAGTGCCGTGTCGCCCAGTCGGAGGCCCCGCGCGGCCACTTCCTGCACCCGGAGTTGCGCAACCGAATCGGGCGCCAGCGTCGCGGCCACTGCCACGCCGCGCACGACCAGCCGGTCGATGCCGAAGCCGCCGCCACCGGTCGTGTCGGAAGCCTTTTTCATGACGTCGGCGAGGTCCCAGCTTCCGCCCCGCCGGTGAGCCGAGATGGTGCCGCCCGTCACGGTCAGCGAGTCGAGGCGAGTGGTGGGCGGACGCAATCGCGGCAGGTGATAGCCCACCGTGAGGCGCTCGATGCGGGCGAGCTCGCGCCCGTCCTGCCGGAGTCGGACGTCCTGGAGGGTGAGACCGCGAAGGAAGTTGCCGGTCACGTGGCCCACGTCGAGCCGATTCCCGGGGTTGAGCGGCGCGAGCGTGAGCGCCTTCCGCACGGCGAAGGTGGCCACTGGGGGGAGTTGCAGAAGCCCCACCAGCGTGACCACAATCACCAACAGCCGCCGTGAGCCCGATGGCGACGCGCCGCCGCCACCGCCTGGGCGGTCGGGGGCTTGTCGGCCGGGAGTCCGTGTCGGGAGCCGTCATGACGCTCGAAGGGGGAATGGGTGACTGCCGACGGGAGTCTTCCTAACAGTGCGGGCGGTCAGCGCTTGCGACTATGAGCCACGTCACCGCGACCGGCTCACGGCCGGCATGTTTCGCCGTGGCGCCACCGGGCCTCGAATCCCTCGTCGCCGACGAGCTGCGGACGCTGCAGCGGACACACCCGCTCACGATCGATGCTCCCGAGCTCGGCGGAGTCTCCTTTCTCACGGACATGCCGGGGCTGTATGGGGCCAATCTGCACCTCCGGATCGCCTCGCGCGTGCTCGTGCGGCTCGGCTCGTTCCACGCCGCCTCGTTTCACGAGCTCGAGCGTCACGCCGCCCGGCTACCCTGGGGCGAGTTCGTACCGTCGGGTGGGGCAGTCGACTTTCGGGTGACCTCACGGAAATCCCGTCTCTATCACCAGGATGCCGTCGCCCAGCGCCTCGGCGCGGCCGTCACGGCGAAGGTGCCCGGCGCGGGGATGGTGGCCGTGGAAGGCGCAACGGCACAGGAGTTCGTGGTGCGCCTCTTTCGCGACGAGTGCACCGTGAGCGCGGATGCCTCTGGCGAGCTGCTTCATCGCCGGGGCTATCGGCTGGCGTCCGCGAAGGCCCCTCTGCGCGAGACGCTCGCGGCCGCGATGCTGGCCGGCGCCGGTTGGGACGGCTCGGCGCCGCTGCTCGATCCCATGTGCGGATCGGGGACGATCCCGATCGAAGCCGCGCTGGTCGCGCGGCGCATCCCGCCGGGAATCGGTCGCGAGTTCGCTTTTCAGCACTGGGCCGAATTCGATCAGCAGGCGTGGGATGGCGTGCTCTCGGCGGCCCGCTCGAGAATCCTGCCGCGAGCGCCGGTGGCCATTCTGGGATCGGACCGGGACGCGGGGGCCGTGGAAGCCGCGTCCGCCAACGCCGAGCGGGCGGGCGTGGGCTCCGACGTCGAGTGGCGGCGCGCGGCGATCTCCGCCATCGTGCCCCCGGCGGGCCCGGGCTGGGTGGTGACGAACCCACCCTACGGGGTGCGGGTCGGTGAGCGGAAGCGCCTGCGCGATCTCTACGCGCAGCTCGGGCATGTGCTGCGGGCGAGGTGCTCGGGATGGCACGTGGCGATGCTGACCGCGCACCCCGAGTTGGAACACCAGACGGCTCTGCCCCTCGAGCCCCGGTTCACCACCGAGAACGGAGGGCTGCGGGTGCGGATGATGGAGGCGTTGGTGCCGTGACGCACGACGGGCGCGAGCCCGGGTAGCCGGGGCTCGCGCCCGTCGTATACTTGAGCCGTGGACCGCTACGCGGCGGCTTTGGCCGGCTTGCTGATCGCGCCCGCCAACATCTCCGACAGGTATCCGAGGATCGCGCCGATCACGAGGGCGAGGATGGTCTTCGACCACGTCCCGTTGGCGCCGACGACGACACTGACCGCGGTAGCCGCACCCAGGAAGGCGCCGGGAATGAAGCCGAGGATGCTGACCTTGGCCTGGAGCACCATGCAGATGGCCGCCACGCCGACCAGCGCGGAGAGGACGGGTACCCCGCCGCCGAGCTTGCCCCACGCGGTGAGCGCGAAGAAGGCCCAGAACACACCGCTGAGATTGGCGGCGATCGTCTTGGTCAGCCCCTCGGTCTTGCCGCCGGCGGCAAAGAAGCAGCCCCAGGCCACGATCCCTGCCCACACTGGCAACGCGCCCGGTCCCAGCGCGACGTAGGTCCAACCCGCGATGAGGACACCGATGCTGAGCGCCAGCGCGACGAGTGCGTCCATGTGCTACCTCCATCCATCAGTGGGATACTGAGCAGCATCTCTCCGACCGAACGAACCAGAAGGCGAGACGGGTGAGGTAAGCGGACCAGCGGTGGGAAACGACGGAGCGACATTACGGGTCCAGCGGCAACGCGTCAAGATGTCCGCCTCACACCGTAGGCGGTTTTGGTTAGATGACACCCCGCAATGCGACAGGAGAGATCGGCCACATGCGTGCCTTGGCTGGCTTACTAACTCTAATCATCACTTCGCTTTGCGCCGTCACTGCATCGGCCCAGACCGACAGCGGAGCGGCGTCGCTCCTGGTGCCGGACGCGGTGTGGGACGGCGTCGCCGACGCACCGCAGCGCGGCTGGGTCGTGCTGGTCAAGGGGGACACGATCGCCGCCGTCGGCCCCGAGGCCCGTGTCGCGGCGCCTGCCGGCACGACGAAGGTGACGCTGGCAGGCACGACGCTCCTGCCCGGGCTCATCGAGGGGCACTCGCATCTCTTTCTTCACCCCTACAGCGAGACCCTGTGGGACGACCAGGTGCTGAAGGAGCCGCTCGGCCTTCGGATCGCCCGCGCGGTCGCGCACGCCGGGGTGACGCTCCGGGCGGGCATCACCACCGAGCGGGACCTCGGCACCGAGGGCGCGCTCGACAACGATGTCCAGCTCCGCCGCGCGATCGAGCAGAAAATCGTGCCTGGCCCGCGCCTCCTCGTGGTCACTCGCGCCATCGTGGCCACCGGCAGCTACGGGCCGTCGCGGCCGCGCTATGCGTTCGACCCGCCCCAGGGCGCGGAGGAGGCCGATGGCGACGACGCGATCACTCGGGTGGTCCGGAGTCAGGTCGGGCGCGGCGCGGATTGGATCAAGGTCTACGCCGACTACGGCTGGGGCCCCGGCGGCCAGCTCCGGCCGACCTTCACGCAGCACGAGCTCGAAGTCCTCGTGGCGGCCGCGCGAGGCGCGGGACGGCCGGTTGCCGCGCACGCCATGACGCCCGAGGGGATGCGGCGCGCCGTCCTGGCCGGGGTCGAGACCATCGAGCACGGCGATGAGGGAACGCCCGAGGTGTTCCGCCTCATGCGGCAGCGTGGCGTGGCGCTCTGCCCGACGCTCGCCGCCGGGGAGGCGTATGCCACCTACTTCGACGGCTGGGTGAAGGGCCGGGACAAGCCGACCCCGGCGCTCGTCGCGAAGCGCACCAGCTTCAAGGCGGCGCTCGAGGCGGGCGTCACCATCTGCTTCGGCGGTGACGTCGGCGTCTTCGCCCACGGGGACAACGTGCGCGAGCTCGAGGCGATGGTGGAGTACGGCATGAGCCCGCTCGCCGCCCTCCGCTCCGCGACGAGCGTCAACGCGAAGGTGTTCCACCTCGACCAGCGCCTCGGCCGCATCGCACCCGGCCTCCTCGCCGACCTGGTGGCCGTCCAGGGCGACCCGACGCGGGAGATTGCCGCGCTCCGCCGGGTGCGGATGGTGATGAAGGGCGGGGAGGTGGTGAAGTAGCGTGGTGAAGCTGGGAAGTTGGCTTCCGGTCCGGTGCATCGCGCCGACCGCCGACGGATCTACTTCCCCGCCAGCGCCCGGACCAGCCTCCCGATGAACTCCAGCCCCTGATAGAACGCGCTGACCCGAATCCGTTCGTCCCGACCGTGCCACCGGATGTCGTCGTAGTCGAGCGGCACGCCCGACACGCCGTACACCGGCATCCCCGCGTTCCGGAGGAACAGTCCGTCGGACGCGCCCGCGTCCATGCTTGGCACCACGGCCGCGCCGGGCCACATCGCCGCGGTGATGCTGTCGATCGGCTCCAGGACGTCCGGGTCCAGCGGCGACGGCGGCGACGCCACGGGCTCCGAGGTCACGGTGATGTGAACGTTGGTGTCCGCCACGATCCGCCGGATGGTCTCGATCACGTCTTCCGGCTTCTCGTCCGGCAGCATCCGGCAGTTGATGTTCGCGCCGGCGGTCTGGGGCAGGGCGTTGTTCGCATGGCCCGCGTCCAGCCGGGTGGCGACGCAGGTGGTTCGGAGGATCGAGCTCAGCCAGGCTGAGCCCTCGGAGAGGCGCCGCATGGCGGTGGTGTCGCCCGTCTCGCCGACCATCCGCATGCGGGCCGCGATGGTGTCGGGCTCCGACGCGGCCGCTCGCGAGAAATAGGCGCGGGTCACTTCGTTGAGCCGGGGCGGGAACTCGTACTTGGAGAACCGATCGAGCGCCGCGGCGAGCTGGTAGATCGCGTTCTCCTTCACCGGCACGGAGCTGTGGCCGCCGGGATTCCGGACCTCGAGGCGGAGGTCCATGTACACCTTCTCGCTCGCCTCGACGTTCCGTTCGTACACCTTGTCGTCCCGCATGACCGGGTCGCCGGCATCGGCGTTAATACAGTAGGCGGCATCGATGAGGTCGCGGCGGTTCGCCAGCAGCCACTCGACGCCATTGTGGTCTCCCGTCTCCTCGTCCGCCGTGAGGGCGAGGATCACATCCCGGTCGAGCGGGACCCCTTCCCGCTTGAGGCGCATCAGCGTCTGGACGAAGATGGCGGCCCCGTCCTTGATGTCGCTCGTGCCCCGGCCGTAGAAGTAGCCGTCCTTCTCGGTCAGCACGAACGGCTCCAGCGACCAGTCCGTTCGCAGCGCCTCCACCACGTCGAGATGGGCCAGCAGCAGGATCGGCTTCCGCGCGCCGGACCCGCGGAGGCGCACCACCAGGTTCTGCTTGAGCGCGTTTGGGCCTACGGTCACGACGTCCTTCGCGGGAAACCCGGCTGCCAGGAACCGACGTGCCAACGCCTGGACCGCGTGCGCGGTGCCGTGGGCCTGCGTCGTGTTGATCCCGATCAGCTCGGCGTAGATGGCGCGGGCTTCGCGATCGTCCCGTGATGTCTGGCCGGCGAGCATGGTTGGCCGCACGACCGGGGAGACCATCAGGAGGAGCGCTCCCACGGCGGCGCGGGAGCGGAGGCGAAGAGGCACGGGAAGTCCCATCCGGGGAAAGGGAGGAACAATATACCGCCGGTCCCCCGTTTGGTGACGCGGGTCGCCGCCGCGGCGCGTGGGCGCCGGGCATGTTCCCGCCTATCGGCGCGACCAGCAAGCGGTCGCGTCGTCCATCGACGGAGGACTGACAGAATGACTGACGATCTGCGCCCCGCGGCCAGGAGCGGCACGTTTACGATCGGCGGGGATCTCCCCGTACACCGGCTCGGCTTCGGCGCGATGCGCATCACAGGGCAGGGCATCTGGGGGCCGCCCGAGGATCACGACGAGGCCATTCGCGTCCTCCGCCGGGCCCTCGAGCTCGGTATCACTCTCATCGATACTGCGGACTCGTACGGACCAGACGTGAGCGAGCGCCTCATCGCGGAGGCCCTGTACCCCTATCCGCCGGAGCTCGTGATCGCGACCAAGGCGGGTTTTCGCCGGCCTGGCCCGAACCAGTGGCGGGAGGACGGGCGCCCCGAATACCTCCGGGAACGGGTCCATGGCAGCCTGCAGCGGCTTCGTCTCGAACGGATCGACCTGCTCCAGCTGCACCGTATCGATCCCAAGGTCCCCGTGGCCGATCAGATCGGTGCGTTGACCCGCCTGCAGGAGGAAGGGAAGATCCGCCATATCGGCCTGTCCGAGGTCAGCGTGGACCAGATCGAAGAGGTCCGTCGCCTCGCCGACGTGGTGAGCATTCAGAACCTCTACAACCTCTCGAACCGCAAGAGCGAGGATGTGCTCGAGTATTGCGAGGCCGAGAACCTCGGGTTCATCCCCTGGTTCCCGCTGGCCACGGGTGACCTCGCGACGACCCGTGGGTCGCTGGCGGCCGCCGCCGAGCGACTGAACGCCACGCCTTCCCAGGTGGCGCTTGCCTGGCTGCTCCGTCGCTCCCCGGTCATGCTCCCCATTCCCGGGACCTCGAGCGTGAAGCATCTGGAGGAAAACACGGGCGCCGCGCATGCTCCAGCTCGACGAGGAGACCATGGAGCGGCTCGGCCTCCAGCACGCCTGAATCGTCGGGCGAACAGCGAACGGGCCCGCGAAAATCGCGGGCCCGTCCGTTTCCATGCTCGGCTTCGCTTGATCCTGCGGTCTGCTAGGCGTTCCGCGTCGTACGCACTTTCTCGCTGGATTCGCTCATCTTCTCGACGTCCAGGTCCTGCTGTCCGGTGACACGATGCCAGGCGTCCATGACGGCGTCCTTCACCTTGTCCCACGTCGATCCCCGCTCGGGCCGGAATCGATACTTGTCCCACCCGGTCCGAAGGTCGGCCTCGACCTCGTGCCAGGTGCGCCCCAAGCTGTGGCGACCCGATTCGAAGCCGTAGCGATAGGCCGGGCGAAACTCCTCATAGGTGTATCCCGCGGCATATGGGCGAGAATTGAAGTTTTCCTTCCACCACAGATCTTCCTGGTCCCAATTCCTGTTGTCAGCCATGCGTCCCTCCAGATGCGGTAGTGCGCTCATGCGAAAGGCAACCTAGGCCGACGTACGAGCGCGCGTCGTGAGCCGGGTCACGCACGAAGCGACGAAAAATCGCTCGGGCCGGTCGATGATCGGCTCACGCGACCTGCCACAACCCCGGCAGGTCGCGATGCACGATCTGCCGGTCACGCGTACCTTCGCCTGCATCCGTTCGGCGCCCACGTCTCCATCCCCCATCGCCTCAGTCGCTTGCGACATGCGCCAATGTCGGGACGCGATCATTCTCGGCCACGAAAGCGACTGGGCACACGCGTTGCAGACCGTGCCTTGGTCCGCCCTGTCAAAATCTTCTTCACCGCGCGCCCAAACGCCCCGATGCGAAGCTTCCGCGCTCTTCACTGGAGTGAGCCATGGTCACGTTCCTGAAAGGCCGCCGCCGCGACGACGACTCCGTGGTCGCCGTAGACAAGAATGGGGCGAACATCGCCGCCGCTCTGGAGGCTCTGGTTCGCCGCGCGGAAACCGCGGCGGAGCAGCTGCGTCAACTGGCGCCGGTCCTGGAACGTGCGGCCGAGCTGGACACGCTGCGGGAGCGCTGCACCGCGGTGGAGCGCCAGGTGCAGGACCTCGAGGCGCTCGGGGCGCGCCTCGCCGAGGCGGAGCGTCAGGCCGAGCGGCTGGTGAGTGCGGGTGAGGAGATGGACCGCATCCAGACCCGAATGGGCGACCTCGGCCACAAGGTCGAAGGCGCGCTGCAGCTACGGGAGGACGTCGAGCGCGTGCTGAGCATGGAGGGTCCGGTCACGGCGCTCCGGAGCGAGACCGAGTCCCTGCGGGGCCAGATCGCCGAGATGTCGGAGGGGGTCGGCCGCATCCGCGCCCAGCACGACGACGCCTTGAGCGCCCACCGCCACACCACCACCCGCCTCGAGGCGATCGACCAGGAGCACCAAGCCGCGCTTGGCCGCCTGGACGAGACCAGCCGCCGGCTGCAGACCGTCGAGCGCTCGCTCGACCCGCTGACCCAGGCCACCGAGTCGATTCCAGGCGTACAGCATCAGCTCGCCGTGCTCAAGTCGCTCGCCGACCACCTGGCGCAGAAGACCACGTCGCTTGAGCAGCAGCGCGAGGCGGTCGATCGGGCGGCCGGCCAGATCAGCAAGCTCACCGTCATGGACCGCGAGCTCGACACCTGGCTCCGGCGTCAGGAGGAGCAGATCCGGCGCTTCGGCGCGATCGAGACGAAGATCGCGGACGTGCAGGCGCTGCACGTGAAGGTCATGGCGCGAAACGACGAGCTGCAGGGGGCCCAGCAGGAGGCGGAGTCGGCGCAGCAGGCCGCCCGTCAGGCGCTGGCCGACCTGCGGGAGCAGATGCGGAAGAGCAGCGAGAGCTTCGAGCTTGAGAATCGTGGTCTCCATGCCGTGAGCGAGCGCGTCGGCGACCTGCGCGCGGCGGTCAAGGAATGCGAGGCGCGGTTCGCGGTGCTCGACGCGGCGAGTCAGGGGGCGGCGGCGGTCCAGGCGCAGGTCCGAAGCCTCACCGAGCAGGCAGGCGCGCTCTCCCAGGAGCTCGTGCGCCAGTCAGAGGAGGCGCGGCGGATCGCGGTCATGCGCGACAACGCGGAGCACCTCGAGACCTTGGCGGGCGACACCGCCGAGCGGATGCAGCGCATCGAGGCGCTCAAGCCCCAGCTCGACGAGGCGATCCACCAGCTCGCCACGCTCAAGGGCACCCACGAGATGATGGCCGACGGGCTGGAGCAGATGCGGCTGTCGCAGGGCGAGATGATCCGGGTGCGCGAGAGCCACGCGGAGACCCAGACGTGGCTCACCACGACCGACGGCTGGACCCGCAAGGTCGAGGCGCAGGTCAAGGAGCTCCTGGGGATGGAGCCCGCGGTCGAACGGATCCGCGCCGACGTGGAGCAAGTGCGGGCCGCGATGGGCGAGATCGAGTCTCGCCGTGGGACGGTCGACGAGGTGCACCGGCGTCTGGTGGATCTGGGCACCCTCAGCGCCGAGCTCAAGGACCGGGCCGAGGGCCTCCGCGGCCGGATGGATGGCGCGGAGAGCCGGTTCGCCCAGCTCGCCTCTCAGGCCGAGGAAGCACACCGCGTCTCGGATACGATCGCGGATGTCGCGGCCTCTGTCGGCGCGGCGGAGCGCCGGCTCGACGCGGTGGACGGGTCAGTCCGCGGGCTGGAGAGCCGCACCACGCAGCTCGATGAGCTCGAGGAGCGCATTCGCCTCCTGGGCCAGGAGCTCGAGCAGCGACAGGGCGCGCTGGACAAGGCAACCGAGCACCTGACGCGGGCGTCCGCGCTCCGCCAGGAGTCGGCGGAGACGGCGCAGCGCCTCGAGGAGCTCTCGCGCGGCATCGGCACCACGCTCCAGAAGGCGGAGACGCAGGCGCAGGGGCTCGACCGCCTCACCGGCGAGCTCGCCAAGCGTGCCGACGCGCTCAAGCCGGTCGATCGGCAGCTCACCCAGTTCGAGGGACTGCTGGCCAAATGGGAGTCGGCCCAGGTGGAGGCCGCGCGCGGGCTCGAGCAGACCCTCGCCCGTCAGGGCGCGGTGGATGCGCTCGAGGCACAGGTGAAGCACGTGTTCGACCTGGCGGACCGGGCGGTGGAGCACGCCCAGACCATCGGCGGCTCGCGCCGGGAGATCGAGGAGACCTACCAGCTGCTGCAGGAGACTCACGCTCAACTCAAGTCCGCCGAGGACGCGCTGCACGGGTTCGAGGCGCGGCGGCGGCAGCTCGAGCGCACCGAGCAGCGCCTGGCGCGGGCGGAGGCCCTCGCCCTGGAGGTCCGCTCCACGGTGGAGGCCCTCCAGGCGCAGCGCGCCGTGGTCGAGCACGTGATCGAGCGCTCGGGGGCGCTGACGTTCCAGATCAAGCAGGCGGAAGCGGTGGTCGAGCAACTGCGGCGGGAGCGCACGATGGCATGCGACGTGAGCGCCGCCGTGGCCTCCATGCGCGATGCGGAGGAGGCCGCTCAGGGATAAACGCCACGAGGCATCGGCGCGGGCCCGGGCCCGCGCCGATGCCTAGCCAGCGGCTGCCTTCCGTTCGACCAGCCGCCCGACCAGCCGAAGGTCCGCGAAGAACCCCCGCCGAGCCTCGTCACGCGCGTCAGCCGGCGCCCGCAGCACCGAAGACGGGTGCACGGTTGCCACCACGGCGTCCGCCCACTCCGAGCGAATCACCTTACCTCGCTGCCGCGTCACCTTGAATGCGGGGCCGAGCAGCGCCTGAGCCGCCGTCGCCCCGAGCGCGACGATCACCCGTGGACGCACCAGCCGGATCTCCTCCTCGAGCCACGGGCGACAGGCCCGCACTTCACCCGGCGACGGCTTCTTGTGCAGCCGCCGCCTCGTCAGCTCGATCCGCACGAACTTGAAGTGCTTGACCGCGTTGGTGACGTAGACCCGCCGGCGATCGATGCCCGCCTCGGCGAGCCCCTCGTCCAGCAACCGACCCGAGGGGCCAACGAACGGGTGTCCCTGCAGGTCTTCCTGATCGCCCGGCTGTTCTCCGACCAGCATCACCTCCGCCTGACGCGGGCCCTCGCCGAATACGGTCTGAGTGGCGTGGAGGTACAGCTGGCATCCGCGGCAGCCGGCAGCCGCGGCGCGGAGCCGCGAAAGGGTCGGCCGCGCTGGCAGAAAATCCGCGGCCGAGCCCGTGCCGGCGCCGCGTGCCGGCGTGGGGTGGCTGCCCTTCGGCTCGGGAGTCGGCGCGGTCCGCTTCGATCCTGCTTTCATGCGAACATGCTACGCCGGCGCACGGGCGCGGGACGTGGCGCGGGTCACGCTGGCGGCGCGGGCTTCACGAGGAGCGCTGCCGCGCCCGCGAGCAGCGCCGGGAACAGCATCGTCGCGGCCACAAAGCCTCCCCTGGGCAACCCCATCGTGGCCGCAAGGCTGGAAGCCACGGCCGCGACCGGTCCGCTCATCGCGTCCACACCGAGCACGGCGCCCCAGCCGAGGGCCGCACCCACCACCGTCGTGCGCACCGGATGCCGGTCCGACGAGAATGCCAGCACCCATCCCGACGCGAGCACGGGTACCACCCACCAGCCTCCGAGCACGGTGCCGCCGGCGGTGAGCACCGCGAACACCACAATCCGGAGGACGCGTCTCACCGCGCCCTCCTTAACACCAGCTCCGACGTGACGGGCAATCCCGACGCATCGCGAGGAAAGCGAAGCGGGGAGAGATCGCCACGGGTCCATTCTCCGAGTCGATCCGCGTAGCGCGGGCTGATCGGGTTGCCGCTCTGCCCCCCGGGATAGGTGCCCCAGCCACGAACCTCCCTGCCGAGCTCGACCACCATGCGCCAGCTGGATCCCTCGCCGCCGCCCGACACGCTCGACGGGCTGATCGTGGATGGTCCGCCGGGCACTGCAAGGCCCAGCCGCGACAAGCCCTGCAGGTGCAGCAGGTGCCAGATGTCGATGCGATGCACGCGCGACCAGCGCCACCCGCCGAATTCCGGCGGCCCATAGTCCCGCACCGTGTTCTGAAAGCCCTCCGCGAGCGCCTGTGCGAGCACGTCATCGCGCTGCTCCCGGTCCGGCGTGCTCCGCACGTCCCACCATGGGTTCGTCGAGTCGTCGAGCAGGGCGTAGAACGCGCCGGGACCCGGCCGGATGTCGGATGGGAGCTCGTCCCACAGCATGGCCGTCGCCGAGCGCAGCACGGCCTCGAACAGCACGGCTCGTTCGTTGTCGATCGTGTAGCGCCGATCCCAGCCGGCAAGCAGCTGCGCCGCGCGTTGTGCGAGTGTGTCCGCCGGCCGGCCCGCGGCGGCCCCGAGCAGGTAGGGGACGATCGTGTCGGCCCGCGGGCTCGCGGGATCCGTCTGCCATTGCCGGATCGCGTCCGGCGTGACCGCGTGATCCGCCCGGAGCAGCTGGTTGATCCGGATGGCGCGCCACGGCATCGGCCAGTCGCTGCCCAGGTAGCGGTGCTGGTCTCGAGGGTCCTGCGGCTCCTGGTTGGCGGAGGCGAGGAAGCCCTGCGGGGGTGCAACGGCCTGTGGATAGTCGGTCACCGGCCAGTTGCCGGTCCAATCCGTCGCGCGGGTCGAGCCGTCGAGGATGCGATCGCCGCGGCCGTCGCCCGGGCGCACCGGAAAGCGTCCGGTGGACCGCACCGCGATCGTGCCCGCGCGATCGGCCACCAGCATGTTCTGCGGTGGCGACCGATGCGAGGCCATGGCGTCGAGCCATTCCCGGGCCGTGCGCGCGCGGCTCGCGCGACGGAACGCCTCCATCTCGCTCCCGCTCTCGAGCGCGGTCCAGCGCAGCGAGAGCCAGCGGCTGCCGACGCGGGTCATCGGTCCGCGGTGGGTGAAGCGTAGCGTGTCCACCGCGATCGTATCCCCGTTCGGCCCGAGATAGATCTCCATCCGGATCTCGAGCGGAACCCACGCGCCGTCGAGGCGATACTGGCGAGGGTGCAGGGAATCATCCACCGTTTCCGCCCAGCGATCCATGAGGTCGGCCTGGACGTTGGTGAAGCTCCAGGCGACGTCGCGCGTGAACCCGATGAGGATCGCGGGCAGACCGGGGATGGTGACGCCGTACTCGTCCACGACCCCTGGTACGGCGAGATGGGCCTCGTACCAGATGGAGGGGAGCGTCAGGTCGAGATGGGGGTCCCCCGCGAGCAGCGCCGCGCCATCCCGCGTGCGGTCCGGCGCGACCGCCCAGTTGTTGCTGCCGAGCTCGCGCCGTGCGGAACCGGCCGACGCGACGCCGAGCACCGACCGGGCGGCCGTGTCGGGCGCGCCGGGGGGCGGAACAACGAGCGGTGCGCGCCGTGGCTCGCCCGGCGCGGGCTGAATGGGCTCCTGGAGCGGGGAGTGGGCAGGGAAGAGCGAAGCCGCGGCGGCCGCGCCCACGGCGGATGCCGCGGCGAGCCGATCCAGCTCGGTGCGGTCCTGCGCCAGGGTGTACCCCATGCGCAGCATGACCTGGATCGTTCGCATCGGACTCCACCGGATGGGCCGTCGGCCCAGCAGGCGATACTCGAGCGGCAGATCCCGCTCAGGCATGGCGGCGAGATAGGTGTTGATCCCCGCGGCGTAGGCCTCCATCGAGGCCCGTTCCTGGCCGGTGTCGGGAAGCGCACGCGCGAGACGCTCTGCGGCGCGCGCCATGCCCAGGCCGCGCACCTCCCGGTCGAGCTCGAGCGCCCGCGGCCCGAGGAGCTCGGTCAATGTGCCGCCGCCCGCCCGGGCTTGGAGGTCCAGTTGAAAGAGGCGATCCCGAGCCGTGACGTATCCGAGCGCTCGCAGGACGTCCAGCTCGGAGGCCGCGTAGATGTGGGGCACGGCGCGGTCGTCGTACAGCACCCGAACGTCGGCGCCGAGCCCCGGGAGCGTGTCTTCGGCATGGCGGGGCAGATTTGCCGACGCGGCCAAGCCCCAGGTGCCGCGCCAGGGATCCAGCAGCGGCCCCAGGGGCGGCACCGGACCCGCGCCACGCGCGCCCAGCCAGACCAACGCGGCGAGGAGCACGCTCATGGCCAGCCGACGCGCGACCGGCGTGCTCCTGCGCGAGCGAGGCACGATGAGCATGACCGAGCAATCTGGCGGCGCTTGCGATTCGAGGCGAGTCCGGTCATATAGCGCGGGTGCCGCGCACGGTCGCGCGCGAGATCAGGAGGCACCATGACGACCACGCCGTTGCCTACCCGGCCGCTCGGATCCAGTGGCCTCGACATCACCACGGTCGGTTTCGGCGCCTGGGCGGCGGGCGGCGGCGCCTGGGCGTTCGGGTGGGGACCGCAGGACGACGACGAGTCGCTGGATGCCATGCGTCGCGCGCTGGCACTCGGCGTCAACTGGATCGATACTGCCGCGGTGTACGGGCTCGGCCACTCGGAGGAGGTCGTGGGGCGCCTGTTGCGCGATCTCCCGCCCGCCGACCGCCCCTACGTCTTCACCAAGTGCGGGCTCGTGTGGGACGAGCGCGATCGGATGGCGGCTCCGGTACAGACGCTCGCGCCCGACTCGATTCGACGCGAAGCGGAGGCCTCGCTGCGGCGGCTCGGAGTCGAGCGCATCGACCTCTACCAGTTTCACTGGCCGGACACCGTCGGCACCCGGGTCGAGGATTCATGGGCGGCGATGGCCCGGCTGGTCGAAGAGGGGAAGGTTCGTCTGGCCGGGGTGAGCAACTTCGACGTCGGGCTGCTCGAGCGCTGCGAGGCGGTTCGCCACGTGGACTCCCTGCAGCCGCCGTTCTCGCCCATCCGGCGCCAGGTCGCGGCCGACGAGCTGCCGTGGTGCGTCGAGCATGACACCGGCGTCATCGCGTATAGCCCGATGCAGTCCGGCCTGCTGAGCGACCGGTTCGACGCCGCACGAGTGGCCGGCTTCGCCGACGACGATTGGCGCAGACGGTCGCCCGAGTTTCGTCCTCCCAGGCTGGAGCGCAACCTGGCGCTTCGCGATGCGCTGCGTCCGGTCGCGCGCCGGCACGGGACGACCGTGTCGGCGATCTCGGTGGCGTGGGTGCTCTCGTGGCCCGGCGTGAGCGGCGCCATCGTCGGTGCCCGGTCGGCGCGCCAGGTGGAGGGCTGGATCGCCGCCGCCACGCTCGACCTGACCCCGGCCGATCTGGACGAGATCGCGGCCGCGCTCGAGAGCACGGGGGCCGGCACCGGACCTCGCCGGCCGGCGGCGGCCGGAGCCTCCAGGGACTAGACGGCGGGATCGACACGCAGCGGCGGGCGCCCGGCTGCGGAGGGTGCCCGCTGGCGACGAAGCTCTACGGGCCGCACTTTCCCTTCATGGCCGCCTCTCACACCGAGCTCCGCCTCACCGGCGCGGTGATCACCTACCGGATATACGACGTCGGCTACGCGCTCGATCTCGAGCACGCGGCTCGACTGGTCGAAGGTCAGGCCACCGGCCGCACGCGCCCGACGCGCGGCGAGGCAAAGGCACTCGTCATTGCCCAGCCGCCGCTCACGCTCGCGTTGGGTCCGGTGGCACTCCCCGGCGACACGGTGTGGCCCGGCGCACAGATGAGCGCATGCTGCTACGACTTTGGGGTGATATCCCTCCGGCTCCGCGTGCACCTGGCCGATGCGGCCTGGGCCGAGCTGGTCGCGCTCGCACGGGCCCTCGAGCGCGCGGACCTCGCGAGCGTGTTCGGCCCGGCGCTGTCCCTGCTGACCTCGCAGTTGAGTCCGGCGATCGTCCGGCCGGCCATCGCCCCCGTCGCCGAGGATTACACCATCTGCCGGCTGGTCGGGCTCTGCGATGCCTCGGGAGCCACGGTGGCGCCCGCCGCCCTGGATGACACGGCGCTGGTCGAGCTACTCCTCGGCGAGCCGCGCGCGCTGACGGAGGACGCCAGGCGCAACCTGCTGTCCCGTCGCTTCAGTTATACGGAGAACGACCTCACGGTCCTGAGCTGGGACGCCGCGCTCGTGGTCGAGCCCGCCGCGGCCGATCAGGACGTCGAGTTCCTGCTCGAGTTCGCCAACGCGCAGCTGCTGGAGCTGCGAGTCTACGATGCGTACCTGGATGCCGAGCTCCCCCAGCTCTACGACCGCGCGTCCCTGGCGCGCCGCGGGGGCACGGCGCTGCTGGTTCGCCGGTTCGAGCACGTCCTGGCCGGTCTCCACACCATGGTGGCCGACACGACCGAGGTCGTCGAACGGGTCGAGAACGGTCTCAAGGTGACCAATGACGTCTATGTGGCGCGCATCTACCAGGCGGCCCTCACCCTCTTCCGCGAGGACGCCTGGCGTCACGGCCTGGCGCGCAAGCTCGGCATCTTCCGCGATACCTATGCGATGCTCAACGACGAGGCCCAAACCGCCCGAGGCAATGTCCTGGAGGTCATCATCATCCTCCTCATCGTCATCGAGGTGGTGATGGGCCTCCTGCGTCACTGAGCGCGCGCTACTTCGCGTCGAGCACCGGCGCGTCCACGAGATGCTCGGACAGGAACCACACCTGCATCTCGTTGGTGCGGATGAGGTCGCTGACCAGCAGGTCGTTGGTCCCGTCGTCCCCCACCTCGTCGGCCTTTCCCGCCGCCTCGCGCGCGAACGTCAGGATCTGCTCGTGGGCCTCCAGGAGACGCGAGATCTGCACGGGAACCTCCTCCCGTCCACGAGGCGGCCGAGCGATCCGCGTCTCTTCGGCGACGTCCGCACCCATGGCCAGGCTGATCCCGCCCAGCAGCTGAATCCGCTCGGCGACCTGATCCACGAGGGTGCTCTGCTCCTCGTAGTGCTTGTCGAACAGCAGGTGGAGCTGGTAGAACGTGTGTCCGACCACCTGCCAATGCGACTTCTTGTACAGGTCTCGCAGCGTGATCGTGTCGGCGAGGACCTGGTTCAGCGCCTCGACGCTTTCCTCGCATACCGATTCGTCGAGCCCGATCGGCAGCCGCGCGATCGTTCCGTACTCCTGCAGCTCGGGCGCGCGCTGGCCAGTGCGGGGTCGCGGACTGGGGCGTCCGGACTCTTGCCGGGACTCTGTCGCTGCCGCTGAGCGGCTTCTGCCGTTGCTTCGATGAACCACGATGCCTCCAGGCGAATATTGGGAACGGAACGGTAGCAGGGGGCGGAGCGGCACCCCGTGAGCGCGGTCACTTGAGTGGAAGTGTCGAGGGAATGGCGAAAAAGCGGAGTGGAACCGGCTGAGCATCGCCCAGCCGGCCCAGGGAGCAGGCTTACTTGGTGTCCTTCTTGATGTGGTCCGTCTTGCTGACGGTGTCCACGTCGATATTCGTGTCCGCCTTAATGACGGTGGTGTCCTTGACCGTACCGGACTTGACGGACGTATCCACGCCCGCGCGGTCCTGATCCAACGCTCCCGTATCGCGGTCCGCTTTCTTACACCCGCCCAGTAACGCCAGGATCGCCAACCCTGCTGCGAGCTTCCGCATATCGCCTCCTCCGTCGCGTGGTTTCGATGGGCACCTGTGACCTTGCCAAAGTGGCGGAAATGGCGCCCGAAAGCCGTGACGGCCTCTGAGGGCCGGACGTGACCACCATCACCTGCGACGGCCAGGCCCTGAAACGAGAAAGCCCCGCCATGGGGCGGGGCTGAATCAGGAGGAAGCCGCTCGGCGCTCGATTAGAGCCACCGCCGGATTCTCCGAGCCAGGCGAGTTGTCACCCTGAGCGGACGGGTGTCCGCATCCCTGAGGTGGCCACCCCAGATCTCCGGGTGCTGGTCGAACCACTCACGCTCCTCCTCCGGGGCGTCGTTCCATCCGTTGTAGTCACACGACATCACGATACACTCTGCCTTCCCGAAGTCTGCCGCTACCGCCACGAATCGAGGGTCGACCATTGAGCACGGCCCGTGCCATCTCGGGCGTCAAACGTCTCCGGGCGGCATCCGGTTCCAGCGCCGCTATTCTATTACGCCATGCCGAAGCTCCCGGATCCGCTGCCGATCGACTCCGCGCTTCCGGTCTTGCGCGAGGCGCTAGGGCACGCCGGCGCGGCCGTCCTGCAGGCCCCACCGGGGGCCGGCAAGACGACACGCGTACCGCTCGCGCTGCTCGGCGAGCCGTGGCTTGGAGATCGGCGCATCGTGATGCTCGAGCCCAGGCGGCTGGCCGCCCGGGCAGCCGCGGCTCGAATGGCCGAGACCGTGGGCCAGATGCCTGGGGAAACCGTCGGCTACCGGATTCGCCACGACAGCCGCGTCGGACCTCGGACTCGCGTCGAGGTGGTCACCGAAGGCGTCCTCACGCGAATGCTGCAAAGTGATCCAGCCCTGGAGAAGGTGGGGCTGGTCATTTTCGACGAGTTCCACGAGCGAAGCCTGCACGCGGATCTTGGTCTCGCCCTGACACTCCAGTCGCGCGCGATCGTTCGGCCCGACCTGCGAGTTCTCGTGATGTCGGCCACGCTCGAGGGTGCACCGGTGGCACGTCTCCTCGGGGACGCACCCGTGGTGACCTCCGAGGGCCGAAGCTACCCGGTGGCCACTCACCATCTCCCTCCGCGTCCTGGCACCCGGATCGAAGCCGCGGTTGCGTCCGCCATCCGCCAGGCACTGGCCGAGCAGTCCGGCGACGTGCTGGCCTTTCTCCCTGGCGCCGCCGAGATCCGGCGCACGCAGGTCATGCTCGATGACGTCGCCGCCGACGTGATTCCGCTGCATGGCACGCTGCCGCGGGAGCTGCAGGATCGCGCTCTGCGACCGGGCGACGCCGGTAGACGCAAGGTCGTGTTGGCGACGTCTATCGCGGAAACCAGCCTTACGATCGACGGCGTGGGCGTGGTGGTGGACGGAGGCCAGGCGCGGGTGCCCCGCTATTCGCCGCGAACCGGCATGACGCGCCTGGTGACGGTGCGCGTGGCCCGGGCGTCCGCCGATCAGCGGCGCGGCCGCGCGGGCCGGCAGGCTCCGGGCGCGTGTTACCGCCTCTGGTCGAGCGGCGAGGAGGCAACGCTTCTGCCTCGGATGGCGCCCGAGATCTTGGAGGCGGATCTGGCGCCTCTCGCCCTCGAGCTTGCGCTCGCGGGAGCCGATCCCGCCGATCTGGGCTGGTTGGATCCGCCGCCGGCCCCCGCGCTCGGCGAGGCGCGACGCCTGCTCGTCCATCTCGGCGCGCTCGACGTGCGGTGGCGAATAACGGAGCACGGCCGGCGCATCGCCCGGTTCTCACTGCACCCCCGGCTGGCGCATATGGTCCTTCGAGGCCGTGAGGGCGGCGCCGGTGATCTCGCCTGCGATCTTGCCGCGCTGCTCACCGAACGGGACGTCCTCCGCCGCGCGGCCGACATTGGCGATCCGGACCTGGGCCTTCGGATCGAGATTCTCCGCGGGTCGAGCCACCGCGCCGACGTCGACCGGGACGCCCTCCGGCGCGCCCGGGCCGAAGCAGGGATGTGCAAGGCAGCTGCCGGTCACGGCTCGCCGGCCAGTGACACGGAGCGGCCGTCCGCTGGGCTCCTTTTGGCGTTCGCATTCCCGGACCGGATCGGGCAGCGGCGGGCCGGGACTACCGGGCGTTTCCTGCTTCGGAACGGGGTGGGGGCATTCGTCGAGGCGGCGGCGCTGTCGCGCGAGGAGTACCTGGTGGCGGCCGAGTTGGATGGAAAACCGACGGAGAGCCGGATCTATCTCGCCCTGCCGCTGTCGCGGGAGGAGCTCGAAACTCATTTCGCCAACGACATTACCCGCGAGGATGTACTCGCATGGGATTCGACGGCGAGGGCGGTGACCGCCCGTCGGCGCCGCCGACTCGGGGCGATCGTCTTGGAAGAGTCGGCGCTGGCCAACGCCGATCCAGCTGCGGTCGCTGCCGCCATGCTCGATGGGATTCGACGCGAGGGAGTGGAGCGGCTTCCATGGACCGAGGAGGCCCGGCGAATGCGGTCACGACTGGCCTTCATGCGGCATCTGGATCCCGCATGGCCGGAAGTCGGCGACGAGGCCCTCACTCGAACCCTGGATGTCTGGCTGGCCCCTCGACTCAGCGGCATCCGGCGCTGGACCGACTTGGAGCGCCTCGATCTGGGCGAGGCGCTCCTCGATCTGGTCTCATGGGCCCAGCGGGCCAGCCTGGACGAATGGGCGCCGACGCATGTGCAAGTCCCGAGCGGTTCGCGCATCCTGGTCGATTACGGGGATCCCACAGCGCCGGTCCTCGCCGTTCGTCTCCAGGAAATGTTCGGCCAGGCCTCCACTCCCACTGTGGGCCGCGGGCGGGTACCGGTAACGCTGCATCTGCTCTCACCCGCCCGAAGACCGGTCCAGGTGACGCGTGACCTCGCGGGGTTTTGGCGAACTACTTACTTCGAAGTACGGAAGGATCTCAAGGGTCGGTACCCCAGGCATCCCTGGCCGGACGATCCGCTCGCCGCCGCTCCGACTCGGCATACCAAACGGCGCGGCCACGGGGGAACTTGAGGATCCAGTCGAGTGTTGATCGTCAAGGCTGCAACGGTCGGCGCGGTCTGGTCATCTTGCCATGGTAACCACCGTTCCCGCCGGAGCTTGGGAGAACTTAAGGCAGTGCCATCTCGATAGATAGGAGTTATTCAGTGCCACCTGCTGCCAAGAAGCGGACCCGCCGGGCGGGGCGTCCCCGTGCCGCCCAGCTTCCTCGAGCCGCCGATGAGGGTCGTGAGAGCCTGGATTTCTATCTCCAGGAGATCAGCCGGATCCCGCTCCTCAAGGTGGAGGAGGAAACCGCCTTGGCACGTCGCGCCTTCCGGGGCGACGTGGAGGCCCAGGAGAAGCTGGCTCGGCACAATGTGCGCTTCGTGGTCTCGGTGGCCAAGAAGTTCCAGAACCGCGGTGTGCCGCTCATGGACCTGATCGGGGAAGGGAACCTGGGTCTCATGACCGCGGCCCGGAAATTCGATCCGGACCGCGGCGTCAAGTTCATTTCGTACGCCGTCTGGTGGATCCGGCAGGCCATCCAGGCCGCGATCGCACGACACGGGCGGCCCGTCCGCGTGCCGCTCAACCGCACCGCGGACCTCAACCGGCTCGGTCGGACCACCACGCTCCTGACCGAAAAGCTCGGCCGAGCGCCAACCACCGAGGAACTGGTCAAGGCGACAGGCCTCACTCGGGACGCTGTCCGGGCGCTCAGCGCGCTTCACATCGAGGCCATGCGGCTCGATCACCCGGTCCGCGAGGCGGATGACCGCGGCCGGATGGAGCGCTTCGTGCCCCTCACCCAGGACGGCACCGATGCCTCGACCATGGCCAGCAGCCGGACGACCGATCTGGATGCGGCGCTAGCGGCCCTGCCCGCCCGGGACGCGAAGGTCCTCCGGCTGTACTTCGGCCTGGACGACGGGAAGTCCCGTACGCTCGAGGAAATCGGCCGGATGATGGGGGTGACGCGAGAGCGCATCCGGCAGCTCCGGGACCGGGCGCTCAGGCAGCTCCGCGAGCAGCACGGCGACAAGCTGCGGGACCTCGCAGCCTAACTTGGCCGTGTAGCGTAGCTTCGCTGACCGAAAGCCGACCCCGCCACCTGTTGCAGAGGGCGGGGTCGCTTTTTTGGACGGTGTCGAGAATCTGGCACTGGACGAGGTGAGTGGTTTTTCCGAGATTGGAGAGCGGCTCCCCTGTTCGCCATACCAGTCGAGGTTGTCGTGGTTCCGTCGAGAACGCTGCGGGACGGCCTTCGGGCCCGCCTCTCCGAGCATTTCGAACTTCTGCTGACCACGGTCGGGGTGATCCTCGCGATCACGCTGACGTTCACCCAAGTGGATCGCGGCACGCAGGGGCTTGCTCTCACCTTCCTCGTCTGGCTGCAGGGCTTTCTCATCTGGGCCGTGCGCCGTCATTCGCGACTGGCCCGGGAACGCCTCATCCGGAAGCTCCGGGTGATGCTCCAGGACCGGGTCAACAACCAGCTCACCGTTCTCGTCGGCGTGGCGGAGCTGAACAATCATTCGGCCGATCCCCGGGACGACGACGTCGAGACGGCGCTCGCCGCCGCGCGGGCGGTTTCCCACGAGCTGGAAAGTCTGTCGCTGGAATCGCTCCGTGTCTGGGAATCGCGGTACGCCCGATTCCTGCCCAAACCCCTGCGCTGAGCGGGGACCTCTGCCACATCCCCCGCGTTTTGCAGCGGGCGCAGCATCGGTTGGCACGAGCTAAGGCCGCCTCGTCTCGACGCGGCCGCCCTACGCCCGCCCCGGACTGGATATTGCTGGCGGAGTCGCGAGCATGACGGTTCCTAGCCAGATGTCCCTGCGTCGCATCCCCGACGTGCTGCACCTGCACGTCCGCGTCGCGTACGCCACGAGCTGGGAAGCGCTGATCGACACCCATACCCGCCAGGCAGTCCAGTTCGTCACCGAGTTTGCTCCCCGAATCGCCGCCCTCCGCGGGCTGGATCTTTATTTCCACGTCACGGCGGTGCCCGAGTCGATGCACGAGGTCGTCCGATCGCGCACGCTCACGGGACTCGACCTCAAGACGCTGCCCGAGCCGGCCGACCTGCCGACGCTGACCGGCTGGCACCGTTTGCGAATCGACCTGCAGCTCGAGCATCAGCGGTATCGGCGGCGATATCACGAGCGCACCATCGAGCTGGCGCGCATGGCCGGCTCTCGCGCTGCCGAGGCCGTTGTGGCCACGCACGTCGAGAATGCGCTCGAGCTGGCGTGGCTGCTCAAGGGGATCCTCCCCGTCAACGCCGTCACCGACCACTACATACGCGAGTTCGCGCTGTCCGCCGGGGTGGCCCAGATGGTCCTGCAGCGGGTGCAGGCACGCGTGGCGGGCGATGAACTGACGGCGCCATTCGACGTGCCGATGCCCGTGGTGCCAGAGTCGCCCGCGGAGGAGGAGCACACGCCAGGCTTCGCCGAGCCGGCGACGGGCGGGGTGTAGGGCGCCGCACCGCGCGGGTGCCCCTCCTCGTCCCACGCCCATAAACTCCCACGCCTCGACTCCCGCACAGGCTCCTCACGGCTGAGCGGCCCGGCAAATCGCTGCACGACTCCTTACCGTCCCCGCCGCCAGCTAGAACTCGAACCCCACCGCCAGATTGAAGTGTGTGGCTCCCACGTCCGACGGGCTCGCGCCGTAGCGGGTCTTCAAGTGGCGCACCTCGGCGCCGATCACCGCCGGTGCGCTCCGCCAGCTCGCGTGTCCCTCGATGGCCAGGTTCCGCAGGCGCTGCGTGGTGGCATCGAGGTCCTCGTCGTCCGGGTCGTCGAGCGCGGCCCCGGCGCCGATCTCCCAGGCGGAGGATGGGCGCAGGTTGAGTTGAACCCAGCCGCCGGTCGTGTTCACCGCCGTGCTGTCGCCTCCGAAGTTCTGCCCGATCCCGCCTCCACCAAGCCCCGCAAGGGCACGCCCGGCGTACGCTTCGCCCCGGAGCTCGAGTCCCCGCACGATCGGCGTCCACACGCTGACGGCTACGGCTTCCGAGGTCACCAGGCTGTCCGCCCTCACCTCGAGCCAGCCCAGGTGACCGCCGACGTTGATCTCGCCTCGACTGTCGCCGCTACCCCATCGGGCTCGGAGGCGTCCCTGGAGATAGGGCCGGCTGCTTCGCTCGGCGATGTCCGGCTGAGTGAGGAAGGCGGTCTGAGCATCCCCTGACGTCGGCGCCAGCGCGGTGAGCTCGAGACCGAGCCGGGCGGGGCCGACCGTCACGACGTCCGCGCCGACCCGGACCTGGGGAATCCAGAGCCAGAGATTCCCCGCGCCGGCGAATTCGGGGATGCCGATGCTGGCCAGGGAGGAGGGATTGATCTCGACGATCGGCGGCGCCTCCTGCCCAACGAAGACGTCGAGGCGGCCGCGGGTGAATTCGGCAAAGGCTCGTCTCAGCCGGAGCAGGGGAAAAGTGCGCCCACCGGTGGACGGCTGCTGACCGCCGAAGAAGTCGACGTCGAGCTCACCGGCCAGGTGGCCTCCCCAGAACTCGGGGACCGTTGCACGAACGGTGACGCGCGACTGGCGGATCGTCGCGCTGGCCGCACTCGAGGGTGGGCCACCCGATGCCGGCGGCGGGAGCACGAACTGCGGGACGTCGCTGTTGTTGACGGCATCGGTGTTGAGGAAGCCATTCACGAGCACCAGGCCGTGCACCTCGGCCTGTATCCTGGAGTCCTGGGCTGATATCGGGGCCGCCGTCACTGCGAGAACAAACGGAATCGCTTGCAGGACGTGGGGTTTGGACAGTCTCATACGCCGCACATCTCTCGTGGATCGCGTTGACGCCCCTCAGGGCCGACGATAACCTTTGGTCATGCGGGCCAAAGTACAGCGTGGCGGGCGGTTCCGCCGGGTCCTGCCGGCCGCGACGGTTGCCGTCCTCTCGCTGGCGGCGGCCTCGTGGCAGGCTGGCGACGTGCGCGGCCGGTTGACCGTGCTCGACAAGGGAAACCGCCAGGCGGAGGACGTCGGTCAGGCGGTCATCTGGCTGGACGGTCCGGGGTCGGTGGCGCCAGTGGCCGCGGAAATTACCACCTCGGACAAGGCGTTCTCACCTCACGTACTCGTCGTCCCTGTCGGCTCCACGGTCTCCTTTCCCAACCACGATCCCTTCAACCACAACGTCTTCTCGCTCTCGGAAGAGCAGCCCTTCGATCTCGGCCTCTATGGCAGGGGCGAAATCCGCTCGGTGCGGTTCACGCGCCCCGGCGTCATCCGCGTCTATTGCAACGTCCACGCGCAGATGAGCGCCTTGGTGGTCGTCCCCGATGGTCCGTACTTCACGCAGCCGGAGGGTGACGGCTCGTTCCTGGTGTCCCGGGTTCCACCCGGAAGGTATCTGCTGCACGCCTGGCACGAGCGGGCGGACGAAGCCAGCCAGCCACTCGAAGTCCCGTCTGGCGGCCTGCGTGACGTCGCGATCCAGCTCGACGCCCGGGGCTACCGGTTCAAACCCCATCTCAACAAGTATGGCCAGCCGTACCCTCAGGAGGGGCGGAGGTACTGAGGATGCGGCTCGCCACCAAGATCTTCGCCGGCGCGGCGCTCGTGGTCGTCGCGGCGTTGGGGACCGCCCTGCTCGTCACGCGAAGCCGCGCGGACGCCGCAGCTCAGGCGGCATCCGCACGGGCGCTCCGGGCCACGCGCTCGGCGATCGGCGACGCGATGGTGAGTCGGAGTCGGAGCCTCCGCCAGCTCACCGCTGCGCTGGTCCAGGTGCCGGCCTATGTGTCGCGCATCGGCGAGGCCCTCCACACCGACGATCGCGCCAACCTCCTCGACCAGGCCGACGAGCTGCGCGCGCAAACGGGCGCGGACTGGGTGCTGATCGTCGACGGCGACGGCGTGCTCAAGGCCTGGACGGCGCAGCGGAACGCGGCGGACGAGGATTTCTCCCGCGGCGCGTTGATCGGGCGGGCGCTCGAGGGACGGACCACGGAAGGCCTGTGGATCGAGTCGGCGCCGGTTCACGACCAGCTGTATCAGGCGGTTGGTGTCCCGGTCATCAACCCCGCCGGCGGCGCGAGATACGGCGTGGTCGTCGCGGCGGTCCGCGTCGACAGCACGTTCGCGTCGCAGCTCAAGCGGCACACCGGGTCCGAGATCCTGTTCTTCTCGCGCGACACGGCGGGGGTACCGACGCTGGCCGTGTCGACCGTGGGGGCGTCGGGGCTCCGCGAGGCCGTGCGGAAGCTGCGGGTCGAGGCGGCTCCCGGTGACACCTCGCCGGCTCGTTTCCGGCTGAGTGCCGGCGGGCGGACCTACGAAGGGATCACCGGTCTCCTGCAGACCGCGGACGGCGTGCCTATCGGGGGGTTTGTCGGACTCCACGACCGGGATGCGGAGCTCGCCGCCTGGCGGCAGCTCAGCCGAGCCATCGGATGGGCCTTCGCCGGAGGCCTCCTGCTGGCGCTCGTCTCATCCATCCTGCTCGCGCGACAGATCACGCGCCCGGTGCACCGACTGGTGGCCGCCACGCACCAGGTGACCGAGGGGGCGTACTCGGACGTTCCCGTCACCAGCCGCGACGAGATCGGCGAACTGGCGGCGGCATTCGGCCGGATGGTCGAGGAGCTACGCGAGAAGGACCGCCTGGTGGCGTACTTCCGAACGCGACCGGACATGGCCATCCAGCCCCCGCTCGCCAGCGCGGAGACCGGGACGATCTCGCCGGGGAGCGTGTTCGCAGGCCGTTACGAGATAGGCGACGTGCTTGGGCGGGGCGGGATGGGGGTGGTGTACCGGGCGCACGACCGACAGCTCGGAGAGGGAGTGGCCATCAAGGTGCTTCGTCCCGAGCTCGGCTCGCTCGATCCGACGGTGCTGGAGCGCTTCAAGCAGGAGCTTCGACTCGCCCGCCGGATCACCCATCGCAACGTCGTACGCACCTACGACCTCGGCGAGGCGGGAGGCACCTATTACATCACGATGGAGCTGGTGCGCGGCACCACCCTGGCGACCTTCATCCACGACGCAGGCCGGCTCGACGTGGCGGCGACGCTGACGATCGGCAAGCAGCTCTGCCGGGCGCTCGAGGTGGCGCATGAGGAAGGCATCGTCCACAGGGACATCAAGCCGCAGAACCTGCTGGTGGACCCGGCGGGCTTTCTCAAGGTGATGGACTTCGGGATCGCCCGGCTGGCGGAAGGCAGTCCCAGTACAGGCGAGGCGCTGACCGCGGTAGGCGTGGTGGTGGGGACGCCGCAGTACATGGCGCCGGAGCAGCTCTTCGGGGACCCCATCGATCACCGCACCGACTTGTGGGCGGCGGGAGCGGTGCTGTTCGAATGCCTCACGGGACGTCTGGTGTTCGATCCGCCAAGCCTAAGCGAGCTCGGCATGTATCACCTGAGCCGAACACCCCCCGATCCCACCTCGCTCAACGCCGAGGTGCCGCCGGAGCTGTCCCGCATCATCCTCCGCGCGTTGGCCCACAAACCGAGCGACCGATGGCAGAGCGCGGCCGAGCTGCTGCAGGCGCTCGAAGCGGTGTGAGCCCGGCCTAGTCGCCGGTGGAAGGCTGCAACCGCCTCGCTTCGTCCGGATCCTTCAAGTTGTCGTTCCCCCACCGCTCGATCGCGCCGATCACCTCCTGCAGACCCCGGCCCGCGCAGGTGAGCGCGTAGCTCGTTCGGGGCGGCATCGCGGAGTGGACCGTGCGGTCCACGACGCCTGCCCGTTCCAGGCGATCCAGGCGTTGGGTGAGCGTGGAGGGGTTCGCGCCCACGGCTCGACCGAGCTCGTTGAAGCCCATCGGGCCCGGGAGGAGGGCCCGGATGATGTGCAGGTTCCACTTCTCCTGAAGGAGCTCGATGGAGGCGTAAACGGGGCAGAACTCACGGTCTGCGGGCTTCATGGTTTAGCGAATGTAAGGCTGGAGCTACGATTGATCAAGCGCTTGACAAATCATAGCGCTCTCTATAATATAGCGTCAGTGAGTCGTCAGCAATCGCCCATCGTGTCCATGGAGATAAGCCATGTCATCCGCAACAACTGAAGCCACAACAACTTGGAACATCGATCCAGCCCACTCCGGGGTGCATTTCTCGATCAGACACCTTGTCGTCGCCACCGTGCGCGGGCAGTTCGACAAAGTCTCCGGGTCAGTTACCCTGGACCCTGAGAGACTTGGCCATTCCAGCATCCATGCGATCATCGATGCGGCCAGCATCGATACGCGTGAGCCCCAACGTGACGCCCACCTGCGGAGCGCCGACTTCCTCGACGCGGATCGATTCCCCACGATCGAGTTCCGCAGCACGAAGCTGGCGCCGACGGCTGATGGCTTGGCCGTCTCCGGCGACCTCACCATTCACGGAGTCACGCGGCCCGTGGTCCTGTCGGTCGAGACGGCCGACCTCGAGTTCAAGGATCCGTGGGGGAACCTGCGGCGCGCGGCCACGGCCAGCACGAAGATCAACCGGAAGGACTTCGGCCTGACCTGGAATCAGGCGCTCGAGGCCGGCGGCTTCCTCGTGGGCGATGAGCTCAAGATCGAGATCGACGTAGAGCTCGTCAGGCAGCCTGACGCCGCCTGAGCCACGGCGAACCCATGCCCCGGGTCTGGCGAAATGCCAGATCCGGGGCGTTGTATTCCAACATATCGCGTTGCCAATAAAAGACTTAGATGGTGGCTTGGCGATTGCACCCCGAACGGTGGGATCCCTTGTCTGCCGTTCAACCGGTTCAACACGCGAGTCGTTCATGGCCCGTCGTCTCATCGGGACGCTGGTCGTCGTCGTCGTTGCGGGTTCCATCGCTTCGTCGCCGGCTCGCGGCCAGAGCCTCGCGCCCAAGGAGGTCGAGGCGCTCGAGTCCTGGTATCGCCGCACCGCGGATCGTACGCGAAACGGCGAATGGGGCGTGGCCATCGGCACCATGGACGGACGCATTCTCTGGAGCATGAGCCCGGAGTTGGCGCTCGTTCCGGCGTCGACCGCGAAAGTCTTTACGACCGGCTTCACCCGGGCCCGCGTGGGCGGTGAGTCGCGCATCACCACCAGCGTCGTCGGCGATGGCGCCCTCGAGCCGACCTCCGGGCGCTGGCAAGGCACGTGGGCTCTGGAGCTGGGCGGCGACTGGACGCTGGATCGTGCCGGCCGGAGCGGGCCGACCCTCCGCGAGCTCGCGCGGCGGCTTCGTGCCCGCGGCGTTCGCCAGCTCGAAGGCCCGCTGGTGCTCACCAGCCGTACCGGCCCGGCGTCGAGCCACTATCCAAGCGTCTGGTCTGCCGACTTCGAGGGACAGCTCTACGCACCGCCGGTCGGCCCGGTCGCGCTGCACGAGAACACCATCTCGCTCACCTACCGGCCCGGCCGCGACACCGGCGCACCACCGGTCCTCGTCACGGCCTATCCCGACGGCGTCGAACGCCTGATCCGGATGGCCGCCACCACGGTGAGCGGAAGTGGCGGCCGGCTGTGGCTCACGCCAGGGGCCGACGGCGGCTGGACCCTCAACGGCACCATCGGCCTGTACCGGCGCCCGCTCGGCTTCTCGGCGGTCGCGCACGACCCTTCGCGCCTGCTCGCGGCCACCTGGGCATCGGCGCTCGAACGAGCCGGCATCCGCTGGATACTCCCCGGCGGGCCGGTCATGCAGACGCTCGAGTCGCGCTCGGTGCTGGCGCAGGTGGAATCCGCGCCGTTCGATAGCGTCGCCGTCGAAGTGAATCGCCGGAGCCTCAACATCGGCGCCGAGCTGATGCTGCAGTGGGGTGCGGGCAGCCAGACGACCGGTCCGGCGCTCGTGACGGATCACGTGCGCCGAGTCGTCGGACCGGCCGCACGGGTCTCCCTGGTCGACGGGAGCGGACTGAGCGAGCTCAACCGCATCAGCCCGATGACCCAGGTGCTCTATCTCGCGCGTTATCCGCAGCTCCCCGGGAACGAGCGATTCCCCATGCTGTTGCCGGCCAATGGGACGGGAACGCTGCGCCGGCTCCGGGGCGGGATGGGGCGAGGCGTGGTGCACGCGAAGACCGGGACGCTCGACAACGTCGCCAACCTGGCCGGGTATCTGGGCCGCCCCGACGGCGTGCTGGTGATCTCGCTCATGTACAACGGACGGCGCATCGGACCGGCCCGCGCGGCGGAGTGGGAGCTCTTCCGGCTGTTGGGCGCGGAAGGCGTCGAGCTGCGTGGTGCCCTGGAGACGCAGATGGGCGGTAGCAGCAGCCCGCCTGACGAGTAGGATCCACTGAACCCACCATGATCAGGACGGCCGCCACGAGGCAGGCTGATCCGCTACGAAGGCCCACGGTACCGATGATCACGTTCGCGCCCGCATCCTCCTCGCTCCGGTTGTCCGAGATCCTGTCGGCCCTGTCGTACGCGCTCGACATCACCGAGGGGCAGCCAGAAGGCCACGCGGTCCGCACCTGCCTCATCGGGATGCGGATCGCGCAGGGCGCGGCGTTGCCGGCCCGTGACCGCGCACCGCTGTTCTACGCGCTCCTGCTCAAGGACCTGGGGTGCTCCAGCAACGCGGCGCGTTTGTGCCGCGTGTTCGGCGCGGACGACCGTCGGCTCAAGCATGACCACAAGCTGACGGACTGGACCGCACCGCTGCCGAACCTGGCGTACGCGCTCCGCAACGCCAGGCCGGAGGCCTCGCCGTTCGCGCGCGTGCTGCGCGCGGCCACGATCGGCGTAACCGAACGAGGGGTCGGGCGCGAGATGACCCAGGCCCGGTGCGACCGGGGAGCCGGCATCGCCTCTCGGCTCGGCTTCACGGCGGCGACCCAGGAGGCGATCCGGTCGCTGGACGAGCATTGGGACGGGCGCGGCATGCCGCTCGGGCTCCGCGGGCACCAGATCCCGCTGCTGGGACGCATCGTCGGCCTGGCGCAGACGGTCGAGGTCTTCGCCAGCACGTTCAGTGTGGAGGCCGCGATGGCGGTGGCGCTGGAGCGCCGGGGGACCTGGTTCGATCCGCTGCTGGTCGACGTCCTCCGCTCGTTCCGGCGCGACCGGCTGTTCTGGGCGGAGGTGTTGGGCTCGAACCCGCGGGTATACCTGTCGGCGCTAGAGCCGGAGGAGCACGCGGAGCTCGCGACCGAGTCCCAGCTCGATCTGATCGCGGAGGCGTTCGCGCAGGTGATCGACGCCAAGTCGCCGTACACGAGCCGCCACTCGGAGGGCGTGGCGGAGCTCGCGCTGGCGATCGGCCGGGCGCGGGGCTTCGATGCCGACCAGCTCAGCGACCTACGACGGGCGGCGTTGCTGCACGACATCGGCAAGCTCGGCGTCTCGAACCGGATTCTCGACAAGCCCGGCCCCCTCACGGATGACGAGCGGCGTCAGATGCGGCTCCACCCCGAGTTCACGCACCGCATTCTCGAGCGGGTGGCCGCCTTCGAGCCGATCGTCGGCATCGCGAGCTCCCACCACGAGCGGCTCGACGGCAGGGGCTACCATCGCGGCGTGGATGGGAAGTCGCTGTGCCCCTCGAGCCGGGTGCTGGTCGTGGCGGACATCGCCGAGGCGCTGGCGGCGGACAGGCCATATCGGGCAGGGCTGGCGTGGGATCAGGTGATCGGGATCCTGCGGAAGGAGGCGGGGGTCGGCGTGTGTGGCGAAAGCGTCGAGGCGCTGGCGGGCACCTCCCGGTAACGAGGTCAAGCTGGCGGCCGGACCCTCACGCCGACAGCATCGAGGCAATCACCCCATCGAGCTCCGCGCGGTCCTGCACGGTGCCCTGCGCGAATCGCGCGTTGCCCCCGCCGCGGCCGCCGCGCGATTCGAGTGCCGCCTTCAGGGCCTTTCCCGCATCCACCCCCGAGTCAGGCGCCGCCGCGACGAGAACGGTCGGCGGCGTTTCCACGACGGCGACGAACAGCGCGCCCGGCATGCCGCCATAGGCTTGGGCCAGCGGTCGCAAACGCTCCGCCGGGCCGTTCAGCTCGCGGACCACAGCGCACCTGCGGCCGCGGTCGTCCGGCAGGCTCCCTGCGTAGAGCTCGCGCGCACGAACGCCGGCCAGCGCCTCCTCGAGCTCGCGCCTCGCCGCGGTGCTCGCCTTGAGCTCGGCGCGCTGCGCTTCGAGCAGCGATGGCAGCTCGTCCGGCGTCGCGGAGTGGGGGGCCGCGAGCGCGGCGAGCAGGTCGGCATCCGCCCGCGCGCGGTTCACGGCGCGATCCCCGCAGAGAAACTCCAGCCGGACGAGCTGCTTCACCCGTTCGACCTTCCGGATCAGAATCGCCCCGATCTCGCCGGTTGCCCGCACGTGGGTGCCGCCGCAGGCGCTTCGATCGAGCCCGTCAATCGTCACGATGCGGAGCGTGCCTTGCCGGTCGGTGGCCTTGCGGAGTCCCGCGGCCGAGGCGGCGTCCTCGAAGCTGACCCGGACGGGACGGTTCTCTGTGACCGCACGGTTCGCGAGTCGCTCGGCTTCCGTCACCAGCTGGTGCGCGAGCGCCGGGGCCGTCAGGTCGAGAGTGGAGCTTTCGCGGCCAAAATGGACGCTGACGGTCTCGTACCCGAACCGCTCCGCGAAGACCGCCGAGAGGAGATGCTGGCCGGTGTGCTGCTGCATGTGATCGAAGCGCCGGGCCCAGTCTACCCGGCCGTGCACCCGAACGCCGGTTACCGGTTGGTCCAGGTGGTGGGCAATGCGCTCGCCTTCGTCGACCACGTCCACGACATCGGCGTCGCCGATCCGGCCCGTGTCGAACGGCTGCCCGCCGGACGTCGGATAGAACGCCGTGCGGTCGAGGTAGACCCGCCGGCCGTCCTCCGCACGGTCGACGACGGCCGCGTCGAACTCGGTCAGGTAGGCGTCGCGGTAGTACAGGCGATCCGTCACGCGCTGTAGTGTAACCGACGTCTTCCGGGTTCCGGAACCGGCGGGCATATTGCCCTCGTCCCGACTGTCCGCATCACCGCGGTTGCCCGGCAGCTCCGCCTTTCGAGGTGGCTCATGACTCGTCCATCCGCGACTCCCGATTCCAGCACCCTTGCCGCTCGGACGCCCTGGCGGATGCACGTCCACAACATCGAGGCCTGCAACTGCAGCCCGGGCTGCAACTGCCAGTTCACGGGCTACCCGGACAAGGGCAACTGCGAGGCGATGATCGGCGGCGAAGTGCGGCAAGGCGCCTTCGGCGACGTCGCGCTCGACGGGGTTCGGTATGTTATCGCGTTCGTGTATCCCAAGGCCATCCACGAGGGCAATGGCGCGGTCGTCTTCTTCATCGACGACCGGGCGACTCGCGCCCAGGCGGACGCGTTGGCGGCGATTCTGCTCGGCCGCGCGGGAGGGATGCCGTTCGAGGCGCTCGCCGGAACGTATGCCTCGGTCGACGGGCCGGTTCGCGCGCCGATCGACATGACCGTCGACGGCACCCGCTCGTCGTTCCGCATTCCGGGCGTCCTCGAGCTGGCGCAAACGCCGCTTCGCGACGCTATCTCGGGGCAGGAAAAGTCGGTGCAGATCGTGTACCCCAACGGCGGATTCTTCTGGAACGTGGGCAACGTGGCCACGTCCGCGACCATGCAGTGCGACTACGGCCTGATCCGGTTCCGGCACCCCGGCGGGTTCGCGAGCTACGCCTCGCCCACCTGGACCAACCAGGCCTGACGGTGCTCGACGGAGTAGTCCGGCGGGACCGCGCGGTGACGGTTGCCGGTCTCATCGGATTGACGGTGCTCGCCTGGGGCTACGTGGTCCGGATGGCGATGTCGGGGGGGTCGGCGGCGCGTGTCGTCGCGATGCCCGGGATGCCGAGCGTGGCGGGGACTGGTGTCGGAAGCACACCGACGCTCGCCTGGTTGATCGGCATGTGGATGGTCATGATGGTGGCGATGATGCTCCCGTCGGCCGCACCCACGATCCTCCTCTTCGACGGCGTGGCTCGCCGGCGCAGGCTCGAAGGAATACCGTCCGCCCCGGTCGGCGCGTTCATGCTCGGATACCTCGCGGTATGGATGGCCTACGCGGCGGTTGCCGGCACGGCGCAGTGGGAGCTTCACCGCCGCGCGCTGCTCTCCCCATCGATGGCCGCGTCGAGCCCGGCGTTCGCCGCGGCCCTCCTCATCACGGCCGGGATCTATCAGTGGCTGCCCACCAAGGGCTCGTGTCTGGCTCACTGCCGGTCGCCGTTTCACGTGTTCACGGCAGGCTGGCGTGAAGGGACGGGGGGCGCGCTCGTCATGGGCGTGCGACACGGGACCTTTTGCGTCGGCTGTTGCGGGCTCCTCATGGCCCTCCTGTTCGTCGCGGGCGTGATGAACCTGGTGTGGGTGGCGGTGCTCGCCGGATTCGTCTTCATCGAGAGGCTGCTGACTCGTGGCGAATGGGCCGCGCGCCTGGCCGGCGTGGGCCTGGTGCTGTGGGGCGTGCTTATCCTGCTCGCCTGACACTGATGCCCGGTCCCGCCGCGCGCCGGCCCACCTTACCTCGTGCCGTGTCTGCCCCTCTTAGATTGGTCCTGCCGCTCGTTTCGTCCGATCAGGAGACTTCGTGAACCGTCGGTATCAGGATAGCCCGACCGGCGCGGTGCTTGGGCGTGTGGGCCTGCCCGACCCGGTGCGCACGCTCGCCGGCCGCCAATGGGATGTGATCGTCGTCGGAGCCGGGCACAACGGCCTCGCTTGCGCGGCCTATCTCGCGCGCGCGGGTCGACGGGTGCTGGTCCTCGAGGCGCGCGAGCAGGTGGGAGGCGCGTGCACGCTCGAGGAGCCCTGGCCCGGGGTCCGCATGTCCCCCTGCGCCTACGTGGCCGGCCTGCTGCATCCGCTGGTGATGCGGGAGCTCGATCTCGCGGGTCACGGGTTCCGCTGGACGCCGGCGGCCGGCGGAATGTTCATGCCGTTCGAGGACGGGGGCAGTGTTCAGCTGTGGGAGGACGACGAGCGCTGCGAGGAGGAGGTTCGGCGGTTCTCACCTGGGGACGTGGCCGGCTGGCGGGCGATGAAGGCGGTCAAGGATCGCCTCCGCGACCTCCTGCGGCCGGACGGCGAGGGCGACGTGTGGATCGGGCCCTCACCTTCGCGCGAAGCCCTCGAGCAACGCCTGGGCGGCGACGCCGAGGCGCGCGGGCTGCTCTTCGAGTGGTCGATGGTGGAGATGGTCGAGCGCTACCTGCGCGACGAGCGCCTGCAGCTCGCGTATCTCGGCCAGGGCGTCATCGGCACCAACGCCAGCCCGTTCGACGCGGGCACGGCCTCGATCCTGTTCCATCATGCCTCCGGGCGCATGGAGGGTCTGCCAGGCACGTGGGGCTACGTGGACGGCGGCATGGGGATGGTGTCCTTTCTGCTGTGCGACATCGCGCGCGAGTCAGGAGTCACCGTTGCCGCGGGCGTGCCGGTCGCGCGCATCGTGCCGGGCGAGGGCGTGGAGCTCGAGTCGGGCGAGCGGATCCGCGCGCCGAGCGTCGTGTCCAATGCCGATCCGCGGGTCACCCTCCGCCTGCTCGACGGGGCCGCGGACCCGGCCTGGGCGGCGCAGGTGCGGGGGATTCCGATCGAAGGAGTGACGGTGAAGGTGAACATGACCCTCACGGAGCTCCCCAACTTCACCGCGCGGCCGGGCACGAACGAGCCGCATCACACGGGGCAGGTGAACACGCCGCTCTCGAAGCGCGAGTGGCGCGACTACCACCGGATGGCCAATGACGGCGTCCTTCCCCCGCGCACCTGGTGCGAGCTCTATCTGCAGACGGTGTTCGATCGTTCGGTCGCGCCCGACCACGTGCATACGCTGAGCGTCTTCGCCCAGTACGTGCCGCACCGGTTCAAGGAAGGGACCTGGGATACGCGGCGCGAGGAGGCGGGACAGACGGTCGTGAACTCGATCGCGCGGTTCTGCAGCAACCTGCCGGGGGCAATCACGGCGATCGACGTGCTTGGACCGCCGGACATCGAGCGGCGGGTGGGCCTCACGGGCGGGCACATCTTTCAGGGGGAGATCCTGCCGGCGTACATGTGGGACCGTCGGCTGCAGGCGCGGACGCCGATGCCGGGGGTGTTCCTTTGCGGGGCGGGGACGCATCCGGGCGGGAGCGTGATCGGGATCAACGGGCGGAACGCCGCGATGGAGGTGCTGGCGGACCGGTAACGGGGGTTGGGCGGCTCGGGGTCGGTGCAATGGCTCCGGCGGAGGTGCCGCTCGCGCCGGTCGCTGCAGCGCGCTCGGCGTTTGAGATCTCGCAGTGAGGTGAGCGCGCGCTGACGCTCCCTCTGCGAGCGGCACCCCCGCCTGCGCCCGGCGCTCCGGTGTGTGGGAGGCTACGCAGGCAAGATGCCTACTCAGGCAAGATGAGGGATCTCCCTAGCCGGGTGGACACCCGCGAAGGAGGTCCCTCGTTGGGTTCGGGATCGTGGCCCGCGCTGACCCGTCTGACCGCGCTCCTCAGCCCCACCCACGCAGTGCCCGCACGAAGTCGTGCAGGACCAGGAACTTCTCATAGAGGATCACGCCCTTCCGCTTCTGCCCGAATTCCGCGAACAGGTCGCGCAGGCGACCCCGGCGCGTGACGTAGAAACGGAAGACCTCGGCGAAGTCTTCCTGGGGATGTTTCGCCGCGTAGGTGCTCACGAAGTCACGCGGAGCAATGGCGATGCGGCGGCGCTGGAAGTACACCCAGGTGTTGTCCATGCCGCGGTAGGCCTTGTCCACCTCGCCGAAGGCGCGGCGGAAGCTCCGACTCCTGGCCCAGTCCCAGTGGTGATACAGGAAGCTGTGGCCGAGCTCGTGGGTGATGAGGCCGACCAGCATGGTCCACGAGATCTCGTCGGGGCGCTTGTTGCCGATGACGTAGCGCTGCTCGATCTCGACCGCCTTTGGATACCGCGGGTCCACGCCCGACACGCCAGGGCGGAGCAGCACGCGATAGCCCCAATCGCGGATCCGCGAGACCAGGAGCAGCCGGCGCACGCGGGTGAGCGCCCTCGGGATCAGGTCCCGTCCCGTGGCGTCGAGGCCGCACCAGGGGCAGATGTTCATCCAGTCGTCCACCCCTCGATCGCAGTGCGGGCATTCGCCCTCGAACACGTCTTCCTCATTCCAGCTCTGCGGCCGCCCGCACCAGGGGCAATAGGGCATGGGGTACTGGACGCCGCCGCCGCATCCCCAGTCGCAGCGAGCGTCCATGCGGAAGCCTCGCGGCGCCTTCAGCGGCCGCTCGCTGGAGTAGCCCTCCTCGTGAATGTCGGCGTCGCACCACGGGCAGTGGGAGAACCGGTCGCTCACCACCCAACCGCAGCTGAAGCATTCCGCGCCGGTCACCTGGCCCAGATCCTTCCACTGCTGGGCCCGGCCGCAGTTGCCGCAGTAGGCCCAGTACTTCTTGAGCCCATGCCCGCAGACGCAGCGGTACTCCGCGCGCGGTGCCGGACGATGGCGCGACCTGCTACGCATGCTCATACCGTGCGATCGCCTCGTCGACCAGCCGCTGGATGAACTCGTAGTAGTCCATCCCGGCCTTTTGTGCCGCGTTGGCCATGTCGTGCCCGTAGCTGATGAAGGGGTTGGCGTTGGCCTCGAGTACCCAGACCTCGCCGTCGGCCGCGACGCGCACGTCGAGCCGGGCGTAGTCCCGCAACCAGAGCGCGCGGAAGGCCGTCCGGCAGATATCCTCGATCCGGTGCCGTACCGGACGCGCCAGGGGCCTCGCGAACACGTTGCGAATGCCCTTCCGCGACCGATAGTCCTCGTCCCACTTCGCGCTCTGGGTGGCGATACGCTCCTCCGGACGGGTCCTCCGTTTGTCAAACACCATCTCGGTGATCGGCAGGATGTCGAGGTCGTTGCCGTTGCCGAGCAGGCTCACGTAAAGCTCGCGGCCGTCCACGAACTCCTCGGCGATCGCGGGCTGGTCGAACCGATCGTGCATCATGGCGACCCGGTCGGCGAGCGACGACTGGTCCTGCACCACCGACGCCTGCGCGATCCCCGCCGAAGCGTCGGTCTGGAGCGGCTTGACGATGAGCGGAAACCGGAGATCCGGGGGCACGGTCAGGGCCTCGCCTGGCCGGCAGGTGACGAAGGCAGGAACCCGGATCCCGTGGAACGCGAGGATTTTCTTGCTCATGGCCTTGTTGCGCGACACCAACAGCGAGAGCGGCGGGGACCCGGTATAGCGGTAACCCTCGGCTTCGAGCATGCCGGGGACCATGTACTCGAGGCCGGCGTGGCCGTGGAAGGCCTCGACCCCGTTGAAGACCAGGTCCGGTCGGATCTCCTCGAGGCACCGAACCAGGTACTGCAGGTCGTTGCGCACACCGACCAGCATCACGTCGTGCCCCTTGAGCCGCAGGGCGTCGGCGATCTGGTACTCCATCTCGGGCTCATCGTGTTTCCACGCCGCAACCTCGGTCGCCATCTGGCGCTCGTGATCCGGGTGCTCCCACCCGTCGTACGGAGTGTCGAAGGTCACCACAATGCGCATGACGAACGTGTCCCGATGAGGCGACCCGAATAGTGGCGGTGTCAGGGAAGGGACGGGAGGGGCGCGCACCGGTCGCACGGCCCCTGGTGGCTCTGCCGGTCGGGCTGCATTATCCTAGCTCTCGTCGCCCGGACCGCGCGGGCTCGCCTCGATCATGCTGGAGGTAGGGATGGAGTTCACGCCTCGGGAAGCCAGGCTCAAGCCGGAATTCGCCGATCTCTACCCGCCGCTGGTTCCCGATATCTGGGAAACCGCGGCCGAGATGGGCGCCAAGGTGCTGCTGTGGCAGGTACAGCAGCAGGGCACCGACGCGCTCAATTCGAGAATTCTGGACGGGAGCCACTTCGAGTTCCGGGGCGGGTGGTACCGCGGGGCCGAGACCGACCTGCGGACGCGGGCGAGCGATCCGGCGTTCAACGGACCGACGTGAGAGGGTTTGGGACGAGCGGGGTGAGGTGAAGGCCGGACAGCAACGAGGGATCTTCTCGCCGGGGTCGAACCCGGGGCAGGAGATCCCTCGCTCGGTTCCGGGTGCCCGCGCTTCCGGCTGTCCCGTCGCCTCGTCTGATTCCTCGACCCTTCATCTCACCCGTCGGTACTCCGCCACCGTTTGAATCCGCACGACGTCCGGAATCGGATCGCCGCTCGTTCCTGACCCGTTGACGCGGACGAACCCGGGGCCCTCGCCGCCGGCGTCCCGGTTCACTGATGCCGCCGCGAGACCGCGCTCCCATCCAGTCCGAGCGCCTCGGTCACCGCAGTCGTATCTGCCGCCCGCTCGCCTCCCACCAACCCGAGATGTCCCACGGTGACCGTTCTTCGCCGTTTTCGAACTCCCTGCCGCCCCTTCGCCACGAACCGCCACTGCTCCTCGCCGCTCGCGTCGAGGGCGTACAGCTGCTCATCGCCACTCCCAACGTAGGTAACGCCGCTGGCGACCAGGACTGCCGCGGGGGTTTCGAAGCAACGTTCCGCGCATGTGTGAGGTCAAAGCTCGAGTGACCGGAGAGCCAGAGGCACAATCTCTCTCCTGACGGCGAGGTCGTCGCCGCGGTTTCGCGCGAAACCGGCGCGCAGGAGCGCGCGTCGGACGACGAACGAACCGTCGTTGCTCCGCTTTCACCGGATCGCCCATGCGCATCGTTTCGAATCGTGTCGCCAACGCGATCGCGTTGCTGTCTGCGTCGTCCATGGCGTGCGCCGACGGTGCGGGGCCGGTGATGCCCGCGCGGTTGGAGGTGACCAACGGCGACGCACAGATCGCTCAAATCGGAACGCTGCTGCCGACGCCGATCGTCGTGACCGTCGTCGACGGCGACGGCCGGCCGATGCGCGGCGTAAAGGTCGAATGGCGCGCCGTCGGCGATGATCGGGTCATTCCGCTCGATCCAGCGACCGACGAGGAGGGCCACGCGGAGGCGCGCTGGGTGCTCGGGAAGAGCGAGGGCCAGCGTAGCGTCGAGGCGACCCTGCCAGGACTCGAGCCAGCGATCTTCACCGCCGTCGCGGAGAGCGACCAGGCGCTGCCGTTCGGCGAGCTGTTCCCGATCGACGTGCCGACCTACGACGGCTCGCACCAGGTGGTGCATCCGGATTACGCCGCGACGCCGGACGGGGCCTTCGGGCAACCCTTCCATCTCGCGATCACGCCGTATCCTCATGGGGACCAGTCCTTCGAGAACCCGTCGCTGTTCGACGGCGCTCGCCGCGACCTGTGGTCGCTGACCAACGGCGTTCCAAATCCGGTGGTGCTGCCGGACACCGGCTATCTCTCCGACCCCGACCTGGTCTACGTGCCCGAACTCGGCGAGCTCTGGCTCTACTATCGCCAGGTCATCGACGCGAATCTCGTGATGCTGGTCCGAACCGCGGATGGACGCCAATGGACCGCGCCGCTCGAGGTGGCGCGCGCCCCGAACCACGAGCTGGTGTCTCCGAGCATCGTCCGGCGAGCGGCCGACGACTGGTGGATGTTCGCCGTCAACACCGGGACGACAGGATGTGGTGCCGCCGCCACCACGGTGGACGCACGCCGCTCCGCGGACGGGCTTCATTGGGGAACGCCGGCCCGGGTGGCGCTCAAGCAGCCGGGCCTCTCGCCCTGGCACATCGACGTACAATGGATTGCGAGCCGGCAGGTGTTCTGGGCGGTCTACAACGCCAAGACGGAGGCCGACTGCGCGACGCCGGCGGTCTACATCGCCGAGAGCGCGGACGGGCTCGTGTGGGAGGTGCTGCCGAACGCGGTGCTCACCAGGGGGGCCACGCCGACGCTCCAGGACATCGTCTATCGCACGACCTTCGAGTACGATCCGGTGACCGACGCGATCACGTTCTGGTACTCCGGGGCGCGCTACGAGCGCGGCGACTACGTGTGGGGGGCGGTCGTCCAGCGGCGGCATCGCGCGGAAGTGTTCGCAGCCACCGGCGCGCTCGCCGTGGCCGTCGTGCGTCCCCCACCCGCCCCGCTCGTGGATTGGCCGTAGTAGATTCCCCCAACATGACAACCCTTCCCGAGCGCTTCGCGGCCGATCCCCGCGCGGCCTCCGCGTTGCCTGATGCCGGACTGATCGCGCAGGAGAGCCGGCTGGTGGGCGAGCTCATGACGGAGCTCGGCCGCGTCATCGTGGGGCAGCACGCGATGCTCGAGCGGCTGTTGATCGGGCTGCTGGCGGACGGTCACGTGCTGCTCGAGGGCGTGCCGGGGCTGGCCAAGACCCTCTCCATCCGGACGCTCGCCGGCACGATCGCGGCGGCGTTCCACCGCATCCAGTTCACGCCCGACCTGCTCCCGGCCGACCTCATCGGCACGATGATCTACAACCAGCGGAGCGGGGACTTCACCGTCCAGAAGGGTCCCATCTTCACCAATCTGCTGCTCGCCGACGAGATCAACCGCGCGCCGGCCAAGGTGCAGAGCGCGCTGCTCGAGGCGATGCAGGAGAAGCAGGTGACGATCGGCGGGCAGACCTATCCGCTACCCGAGCTGTTCCTGGTCCTCGCGACGCAGAACCCGATCGAGCACGAGGGCACCTATCCGCTGCCCGAGGCGCAGGTGGACCGCTTCATGTTCAAGCTGGTCGTCACCTATCCGGAACGGCGGGAGGAGCGGGAGGTGCTGGACCGGATGACCGGGCCGGACGAGCCGGAGGCCACGTGCGTGATGGATCCCGCGCGGGTGCTCGGCGCCCGGCGCGTGGTACAGCAGGTGTACACCGACGAGCGGGTCAAGGAATACGTGCTCGACCTCGTCGGCGCGACGCGCCGCCCGGCCGACGCCGGGCTGGCGGACCTCGCGCCGCTCATCGAGTTCGGGGCCTCGCCCCGGGCGGCGATCTTCCTCCTGCGCGCCGCCAAGGCGCACGCCTTCATTCGGGGGCGCGCGTACGTCACGCCCGACGACATCAAGGCCCTCGGCCCCGACGTGCTCCGCCATCGCGTCATCCTCACGTACCGCGCCGATGCCGAAGGCGTGGGGCCGGACGCGCTGCTGCGACGGATCTTCGAGGCGGTGCCGGTGCCATGACGCCCGAGGAGGCCGCGCGCGAGGTCCGGCGGATCGAGATCACCACCCGCCACCTGGTGCGCGACATCGTCGCCGGCGAATACTCCAGCGCGTTCCGTGGCCGCGGGGTCGAGTTCGCGGAGGTCCGCGAGTATCAGCCTGGCGACGACGTGCGCACCATCGACTGGAACGTGACCGCGCGCCTGGGCGCCGCGTACGTCAAGCGGTATCTCGAGGAGCGGGAGCTGTCGGTGCTCTTCGTGGTGGACCTGAGCGCGTCGGGCGGGTTTGGCAGCCGGGTTCGCACCAAGGGCGAGCTCGGCGCCGAGGTGACCGCCGTGCTCGCCCTGGCGGCCGCCCGCAACAACGATCGGATCGGTGCGGTCTTCTTCACCGATCGCGTCGAATATCACCTGGCGCCCGCCAAGGGACGCCGCCACGTCCTCCGGCTCATCAGCGACCTCCTCGCCTTTCATCCGTCCGGTACCGGTACCGATCTGGGTGTCGCGCTCGCCGAGCTCGAGCCGACGCTTCGGCGGCGGGCGGTGATCTTCGTGCTGTCCGATTTCCTGGCGACCGGCCACGAGACCGTGCTCGCGAGGCTGGCACGGCGGCACGACGTGGTGGCGCTGCAGCTGGTGGATCCGCGCGAGCGCGAGCTGCCGGCGGCGGGCATCGTCACGCTGTGGGATCCGGAGACCGATCAGTGGCGTCGGGTCGATACCGAGGCGCCCGCGGTTCGCGCCTACTTCGCCGAGCGTGCGGGGACGTTCGACCGGGAGCTCGAGCGGGGTCTCCGGGAGATGAACGCCGATCTGCTCCGGCTCGAGACGGGGCGGCCCTATGCCGAGCCTCTGCTCACGTTCTTTCGTCGGCGGGAGCGAATGCTGTGGCGATAGCGGGCGGGGAATGGTCGCGCGCGCGCATCGTCCGGTCGGTCCTGGGGATTCCCGGGCGCCAGGCCTTGGCCATCGGGATCGGCCTAGCGGCTCTCGTCGCGTCTCCCCGCTCGATCGCCGCACAGCTCCACGGACAGCACTGGGACGTCACCCCCGAAACGGCTCGGCCGACGGTCGGCGACACGATTACCGTCGCGTTTCGGGTACGGCTCGACGAGCGTGATCTCCTGTTCGACACGGTTCCCAAGCCCGCACTCACGCCGCCCGACTGGATTCGCATCTTCTCGGTCGAGAAGCTGCAGCGCCAGCCGGACCGCATCTTCGTCGGGCGCGCGCGCATCGCCTTCTATCGTCCCGGACGGCAGGCCGTGCCCGTGTTCCAGCTGCCGTTCATGCGATCGGTGAAGGGACTGTCGCGCGGGACGCTGTCGAGCGACAGCGCGAGCGTGGAGGTCGTGCCGGTGCTCGCCGGAGGCTCCTCGGCGACGCTGAGGGACATTAAAGAACCCCTCGCGTCCCGCGGCGGACCGCCGCTCGAGCTGCTGTTGGGATTTGCCGCACTCGGAGTCGCCGGATGGCTGGCGTGGCGGGCGCGCCAGTCCGCGCCCACGGAGGTGCCCATCGCGCCCGCGGAGGAGGGTTCCCCACCGCCGCCGCCCGATCCCTACGATCAGGCGATGGCACGGCTGGCCGCCATCGAGCGTGAGCACTGGGCCGCGCAGGATGTGTCGCGCCACTACGCGGACATCACGGACGCGGTTCGCGATTACCTCGAAGCCTACGGAATTCCCGCTCGCGAGCGCACGACGTCGGAGCTGCGCTGGGTGCTGCCTCCGACGCTGCTTGCCGGAGACGGCGCACGACGGTTCGAGGGCGTGTTCGACGCGGCCGATCTCGTCAAGTTCGCACGCCTGCGACCGGGACCGGGCCAGGCGGATGGGTTCCTTCGTGCGGCGCGCGACCTCCTCACGGCGTGGCAGCGGAGCGGCGCGCTCAAGGCCGCGGCCACCGAAGGAGTGGCGGGCTGATGCGCGGCGCCGTCCTGATCCTCGCGCTGTTCGGGGCCATCGCCGTCTCATCGGCGAGCGCGCAGACGTTCGAGGCCATTCCCGACACCGGCCGTATCACCGTCGGAGACCCGGTCGGCCTGCGGCTGGTGCTGCGGCTGTACGAAGGTGATGCGCTACTCGAGTCCACGCCGCATCCGGAGGTGACCCTGGCCGACGGGGTCCGGCTTCTGTCCGTCGACTCGATGCGGCGCACCGCCAACCGCGTCCTCGAGGCGAGAGCGCGTCTCGCCTTCTACCGTCCCGGACGCCAGACGATCCCCTCGTTCGCGATCAATTTTCGTCGGGGCGCCGTGATCCTTCACGGCACCGTTCGGAGCGATCCGGTGGTGATCGAGATCGCGCCGGTGCTCACCTCGGGCGGCGGCCCGACGCTGCGGGACATCAAGGAGATCGTCGAGCTCCCCGGACCCGACCCTCGCTACGTCGCGCTCGCCCTGTCCGCCATGCTGGTCACGGTGCTGGCGTTCCGGCGCCGGAGCCGGCGCGCACTGGTCACGGCGCCGGCGCTCGCCACCGTGGACGTGGCGGCGAGCGAGGCGGCCGATCCGTTCCAGCGGGCGCTCGAGCGCCTGGCCGAGCTCGAAGGTGCGGGCTGGGCCGCGACCGGAGACCTCGCGCGGCACTACACGGCCGTGGCGGACGCGCTGCGCGACTACCTCGCGGCGGCGGAGGGCATCCCGGCCCGCGAGCGAACGAGCACGGAAGTGCTTCGGGCATTGCCGCCCCATCTGAGCGCCGGTGCGTTGCGCCGGGGTTGCGCCGCCCTGCTCGGCGAGGCGGACCTCGTCAAGTTCGCGCGCGGCCGCCCGGACGCGTCCGCGGCCGTCGTGCTGGTTGGCGATGCGCGCGCGTTGCTCGTGGGATGGCGCGAGGCGTCGCCCGCGCGGGAGGTCGCCGATGCGGTTCGCTGACCCCCTCTATCTGCTGTTGCTCCTCGTCCCGGGCGCCTGGGCCTGGACCCAGTGGCGCGAGCGGCGGCGCGCGCCGGTCGAGCGGATCGGCTTTCCGGGGCTCGCGTTCCTCGCCGGCGCCCCGACCACTCGTCGCGCGCGCTGGCCGTGGGTTCCCGACGCGCTCCGCATGCTCGGCCTGGCGCTGCTGGTCGTCGCGCTGGCGCGGCCGCAGGTGCCGCACGAGGTCCGCCAGATCCGGAGCAAGTCACGCAACATCATGCTCGCGCTCGACATCTCGAGCAGCATGAAGGCGGGCGACTTCAAGCCTGGCAACCGCCTCATGGTCGCGCGGAAGGTGCTGGCCGACTTCGCCCGCGAACGGAAAGGCGACCTGCTCGGGCTGGTGATCTTCGCCGGGCGCGCCTTCCTCCAGGCCCCGCTCACGCCCGACACCGACCTCCTCGACCGCATGCTCGGGCGGGTGGACATCGGGATGCTGCCCGACGGGACGGCGATCGGCACGGCGCTCACGATGAGCCTCAATCAGCTCAAGGATCTGCCCGCGACGGCGAGCGTGGTCGTCCTCATCACCGATGGCGCCAACAATACCGGCCAGCCGTCGCCGCTGGTCGCGGCCGAGGCCGCGCGGGCGATCGGCGTTCGCATCCACACGATCGGGGTGAGCGCGGCCGACACCTCCGGGCCCGACAAGCGGTTCATCTGGCGCTGGGGTGGACGGACACCCGACCGCCTCACCAGCGGCGACGAGGTGATCCTCAAGCGGATCTCGGATCGGAGCGGCGGCCGGTACTTCCGGGCGACCGATCCGGAGGCGCTCACCCACATCCTGAGCGCGATCGATCCGATCGAGCGGCGGGACGTGAAGATCAGCGAGACCCGCGATTACCGCGAGCTGTACGCGTACGCGCTCGCGCCGGGTCTCCTCCTGCTGGCCGCCGGCCTCGTTCTGGGCGCGACGCGACTCCGGAGCGTCCCATGAGCTTCGCCTGGCCGGCCGTCCTCCTGCTCGGCGTGGTGCTCGTGCCGGTCACGCTGCGCGCGCTGCTCCTCGGCACGCGGCGGCGGGAGGCCGAGCTTCGTGCGTTCGGCGAGCCGGCGGTGCTGGAGCGTGGATCGAGCCTGAGCGACGGACGCACCGCGCGCCTCCGCGCGTGGTTGCAGGCATCGGCGCTCGGGCTGGGCGTGCTCGCGCTCGCGCGCCCGCAGCTCGGCGAGCGGCCGGCGGAGCTCGCGCGGACGGGCAGGGACCTGCTGGTGGTGCTGGATCTCTCGCGCTCGATGACGGTGACCGACGTGTCGCCGACCCGGCTGGCGGCGGCGAAGGATGCGGTGTGGGAGGTGGTCTCCGCGTCGCCGGGCGATCGGGTCGGGCTCGTCGTGTTCGGCGGCAGCGCGTTCCTGCAGCTCCCGCTCACCTCGGATCACGCGACCTTCAAGCTGTTCCTCGATGCCGCGACGCCCGACGACCTCGGCGACCCCGCGACCGACATCGGGACTGCGCTCGCCACGGCCGGCAAGGTCTTCGAGCACGAAGGCGACCGCGGCCACCGCGCCGTGCTCCTCGCGAGCGACGGCGAGAGCGACGAGGGCGATCTCGAGGCCGCGACCGCGAGCCTCCGCGGCGAGGGCATCCCGGTGTTCGCGCTCGGCGTCGGCACGAGCGGCGGCGGCCCGGTGCCGGCCGACAGCTCGGAGGCGCCGGAGAAGTTCCATCGCGATCACATCGGACGAGTCGCGATCTCGCGCCTGGAGGAGAACGAGCTCCGGACCGCGGCGAAGCTGACGGGTGGCGCGTATGCACGGGCTGCCCGTGCCGACGATCGCAAGGCGCTGCGCGAAGCGCTCGCCGAGGTCCGCACCCGCACCCTCTCGACCCAACAGGTGACCGAGCATGCGGACCGCTTTCAGTGGCCGCTGGCGCTGGCCGTCATCGCGCTGCTCGGCGAGATGTGGCTGGCCGCCCGCGTACGGCGCCGGCGGACACCCGTGCCAGTGCGCGCGCGTGCGCACGCGGTCGCCGCCGTGCTGCTGCCGCTTCTGCTGCTCCTGAACGGCGGCTGCGCGCGGGGGTCGCTCGACGCCAGGAAGGGCGAGCGGCTCTACGCCTCCGGCGACTTCGCCGGCTCGGCCAAGCTATTCGACCTCGCGTTGGCCGCGGACAGCACGCCGGTCCGGGCGTACAACGCGGGGAACGCCTACTATCGCATGAAGCGCTACGAGGACGCGGCCGCGCGGTACCGCTACGCGGCCGGACGGCTCCAGCTCCGACAGCAGAGCGTCTTCAACCTCGGCAACGCGCTCGTCCGCGCCGCCGAGGAGGCACCCGAGCGGGGCCAACTGCTGCTCGACGCGGTCGGCGCGTACGAGGAGGCGCTGCGTCTGGATCCGGCGGACCAGGACGCCAAGTGGAACCTCGAGCTGGCGCTGCAGCGGCTGGAAGAGGACCGCATGAAGGGCGGGTCCTCGGGCCGCGGCCGCTCCGCCGACTACGGTCGCGGCAACATGAACGTGCCCGGCTACGAGGGGAATCCGGAGGCCGCGTCGGGCGCCATGGCTGGCGGCGGCTTCGGCGCGGGGGAGGGCGAGTCGGTAAAGGAGCTCGACGCCGACCAGGCGCGACAGCTGCTCGAGGCCGTGCAACGCGAGCAGCTCGCGAGCCACGAGGGGCGGCGGTCGAACGGAGGCGGGTCCGAGGGAAGGGACTGGTAGGACGCGGTCGGCCGATCGAACCCTCTTGCGTCCCCCCACCCGATTACGTACACTGACACAGACAACTGACTTCGTGGCAATTTGCGGCCTATTGCAGCCACGTTAAACAAATGCTAAAAAGCCTCGCGTCCCGAGTGTCTTTTTGGCACCGGGCGCTTTTTCATTTGGCTCGGCGCTGAGAGACGCTTCGGGAGCCCGGGGCGGGAACTCACGCAATGACGACGCTTCTCGACCTTCCGCTCGACCCGACTTCCTCCGAAGCCGTCGCACGGCCGCGCGGTCCTCGGCCGCTCTCCCTCGTCTGCCGACTCTGCGGGACACCGCAGCCTGCCGCCGCCTCGGCAACCTGCGATGAATGTCTCGGCCCGCTAGAGCCCGCGTACGACGTCGGGCGAAAGCTCCCCGATGCCGCGACGATCGCGGCCCGCGCACCGTCCCTCTGGCGCTACCGGGAGTGGCTGCCGTTCGATGGCGAGCCTGTGGTCTCGCTCGACAGCGGGTTCACCCCGCTGCTCGACGCTCCCGCCCTCGCCCGTCGGCTCGGCGTGGCGCGGGTGTGGGTCAAGAACGACGCCGTGAGCCACCCATCGCTCAGCTTCAAGGACCGGGTCGTCGCGTCGGCCCTCAACGCCGCGCTCGGGCTGGGCCTCGAGGTGGTGGGGTGCGCCTCGACCGGCAATCTGGCCAACGCGGTCGCGGCGCAGGCCGCCCGCGCCGGCTTGCCGGCTTGGATCTTCATCCCGCACGATCTCGAGCTCGGCAAGGTCGTCGGGACCGCGGTGTACAACCCACGGCTCGTGCGCGTGCGCGGCACCTACGACGACGTGAACCGACTCTGCGCGCAGGTGGCCGATCGCTACGGGTGGGGCCTCGTCAACATCAACCTCCGGAGCTACTACGGCGAAGGCTCGAAGACCATGGCGTTCGAGATCGCCGAGCAGCTGGGCTGGCGGCTCCCGACGGCAGTCGTCGCTCCGATGGCGGGGGGCTCGCTCCTGACCAAGCTCGAGAAGGGCTTCCGGGAATTCACCGACGCCGGCCTGGTGTCCGGCGCTGCGCCGCGGCTGTACGGCGCGCAGGCCGCGGGATGCGCCCCGATCGTGCACCTCGTGGAGCGGGGCGGCGAGCACGTGTCGCCGGTGGTGCCCGATACCATCGCGCGCTCGATCGCGATCGGGAATCCCGCGGACGGCGGGTTCGCGGCGAGCGCGATCCGCCGGAGCGGCGGTTGGGCCACGGGCGTATCCGATGCCGCGCTGGTCGAGGGGATCAAGCTGCTGGCCGAGACGACCGGTGTCTTCACCGAAACCGCGGGCGGTGTCACGGTGGCGGCCGCGCTCGCCCTGGCAAAGGACGGAAGATTGGCCCCCGAGGACGAGCTCGTCCTCTGCATCACCGGCAACGGACTCAAGACCGTCGAGGCACTGCACGGCGCCCTGCCCGACGCTCCGATCATCGCGCCGCGCATCCGCGAACTGGAGGCTCTGTATGGCCGTGACCTTTAGCCTGCCCACCGTGCTGGCCCGCCTGGCGGACGGCCAGGCCACGATCGATGCCACCGGCGAGACGCTCGGTGAAGTCGTCGCCGCCATCGCGGACCGCTTTCCGCGGCTCGCGCCGAGACTGCGCGACGAGACGGGCGGACCTTATCCGTTCGTCACGTACTATCTGAACGACGAGGACATCCGGTTTCGCAGCGGGTTCGCGACGCCGGTGCGTTCCGGGGATGAGATCACGGTGGTGGCGGCGATCGCGGGAGGGTGAGGCAGGAGAGTCCGGCGGCCGGACGATCGCGTGATCGTCCGGCGCGCCCGCCTAGTACTGCTCGATCAACACCTTCGCCACCGCCTCCATCCCACGCTGCCACGTGGGCCGCCTCCGCCACTCCTCCAGCCGGACCTCCTTCGACCGGCCGAAATCCGCCTCGAGGCCCGACGCGACGGTGCGGGCCAGCTCCTCGTCAGCGATGCCGACGATATTCTCCTCGTTGAGCTCCATGCTTCGCTCATCCATGTTCGCGGAGCCGAGGACCGACCACATCTCGTCGGCGACGATGGTTTTCGCGTGCATCATCGCGGGCTGGAACTCGAAGATCCGGACGCCCGCGTCGAGCAGCTCCTCGTAGTAGCTCCGACCCGCGAGCTGCACCGGGATCGCGTCGGTGTGGTTGCCGGGCACGAGGACCCGCACATCCACTCCCTTCCGCGCGCGCTCCACCACCGCCGTCCGGAGGCGCGGGTCGGGGATGAAATAGGAGTTGCAGATCCACAGCCGTCGCCGGGCGTTGGCCATGGTGAGCCAGAAGAGCAGCCGGATGGGCTGTTGCGCGTCGGACGGCGAGCTCACCACCGAGATGCTGCAGGGGCCGGGCCCAGCTTCCGCGGGCGGGAAGAAGCGCTCGCCCGCGAGGACTTCGCCCGTGCAGTAGATCCAGTTCTCGGTGAAGGCCGACTGGATGCCGCCGACCAGGGGTCCCGTGATCCGCAGCATGCTGTCCCGCCACTCATGCTCGGTCCGAACGTCACCCGCCCATTTCTTCGAGATCGCGGCGCCCCCGGTGAAGGCCACCCGCCCGTCCACGACGATGGCTCGCCGGTGGGTCCGGCGGTAGACGCGCACCAGGTTGCTCAGGCCGAAGGGCCGGAATCGCTCGACCTTCACTCCTCCCTGGCGGAGCTCGTTCCGGTGCCGCTTGCGCAGCTTGAACGAGCCGAAGGCGTCCACCAGGACCCGGACCTCCACGCCGGCGCGGGCGCGCTCGAGGAACGCGTCCATGAACGCGCGCCCGATCTCGTCGGGGTCGAAGATGTAGACCTCGAAGTTGATCGTGTCCCTGGCCGTGCGAATCGCGTCGAGCATCGCGGGATAGAACCGGTCGCCGTTCTGGAGCAGCTCGACCGTGCCGCCGCGATACACCGGGTTGTTGAGGTACGCACCGGCCATGTTGACGAACTGCTCGCTGCCGGGCTCGGCGGTCTGGCCGAGCGTGTAGTCGGACTCCTTCCAGTCGGGGAGGAACAGCGCCCCCAGCACGGATACGAGTGCGATGAGGCCGAGCGCCATCAGCGCCCAGCCCCACCACGGGAGCCCGGCGGAGAACAGGTCGCTCATGTCACGACCCCTTCGGGGGCGAGCTCGAGCCGGGCGAGGAGGGGATGGTGGTCGGACCCGAAGACGGTCGGCCCGCGATCGTTCGGGTGCTCGTCCAGGCGCTCGACCTGCGCGGCGCGGACGCACCCGCCGCGGTCTCGCACCAGGATGTAGTCGAGCACCAGCCGCGGCAGAGCGTGAAAGGTGTGTCGCCACTGGTGCCGCACCGGCGGCACCCCCGCCGTAAAGCCGGCATCCTGCAGCAGACGCCAGCTCTGCTCGCGTGTGCCACGGGCGAGGTTGAGATCCGCGCCCAGGGCAACGAGGTCAGCCTCGGTACGATCGAGGAGGTAGCCGGTTTGCCGGGCACGTCCGGGGCCGCCAAGCCATTCGGCGCCCGCGGGGCCGCGCGGGTCGAGATGCGCGCTCACCACGTGGAGCAGTCCACCCGACATTTCCACCGTCGCCACCAGCGGGACGCGCCGCTGCAGCACGAGCGGCAGCTCGAAGGCGCGTGCTTCGCTGAGGGGGAGATCAGAGAGGATCGCATTGCCGCGGTCGCTCGGCCGGACCCCGTTCCGCATGGATGGGACGTACCGCAGGTTGAGCCGGAGCTCCCGGGCCATCTCGGCGATGTCCGCGCGCGGGACCGTGCGGGGCGGAAAGGCGCCGGCGGCCCGGCGAACGCCCCGGCTCGCGGGGATGGATGCATCGGCACGGAACGCCTCCTGGAGGAGCACGATGACCGGCGCCTCGACGCGGTCCCGTACCCGGCCGATGACCTCGGCCAGCCTTCCCCGGCCGATCCACAGATTCCAGCTCACGATCGCGACACGCGATGGTGGGGCGTCAACTGGGGCCGGGGCGAGGTCGAGCGACAGGGGTCGGCCCACGTTCGCGCGCCACGCCTCGAGCCGGTCCTGGCCCTTGAGCCCACGCCATGGCGTCACCGGCAGCTCGGGCTCCGCGTGGGGTGCCGTGCTAACCGTGGGACACCTGGCGCATTCGGCTCTCGCTGGTTGGCCGTGATATGACTGTCGCCGGGCAGGGACGTCGCCCGGCGGGTTCGGCCGAACCTAGCCGGGGCGCCGGACGCCGGCGGTGACAGCAGTCACCCGTGACTGTCGCTTCGCCCGCCGCCGTGTATTTTCCACCTCCGCGGCGCCACCCCCGGCGTCCGCCGACCGACCGTTCTCCGGAGCTTCAGACCGATGAAGGCAAGCGACATCCGCCGCGGCCACGTGCTCATCATCGACGGCCAGCCGTGCCGGGTGATGGATTTCCAGCACCGCACCCCGGGCAACCTGCGCGCATTCGTGCAGGTCAGGCTCAGGAACCTCACCAGCGGCAACACCTTCGACACCCGGCTGAGCGCCACCGAGTTCGTCGAGGACGCGCGGCTGGACACGAAGGAAATGCAGGTCATGTATCGCGACGGGAACGGCACGCACGTCATGGACGCGCAGAGCTACGACCAGTACACGCTCGACGACGAGGTGACCGGCGATCAGGGCCAGTGGATGGAGCCCGGCATGACGTTCCAGGTCGAGTGGCTCAATGGCCGGCCGATCGCCATCATGCTGCCCGCCACCGCCGAGCTCGAGGTCGTGGAGACGGCGCCGATCATGAAGACTGCGACCAAGACGGCCAGCACCAAGCCGGCCAAGCTGAGCAACGGGGTCACGATCCAGGTGCCCGAGTTCATCGGCGAGGGCGAGCGGGTGCGTGTGAATCCTCGCGACGGCGTGTACCTGGAGCGCGCCAAGTAGTTCAGGTGCCGGGGCCGATGCGGCTCGCCGCCGTTCGGCTGGCCGCGCTGGCGGAAGGTGCGCTGGTCCTGGTCGCGCTCGCCGTCGGCGCGGTGGCAGGTGTCGCGCCGTTCGCGACGCTCGAATGGAACGCGAGGGGCCTGGCCGCCGGCATGGCGGCCACGGCCCCTCTGCTGTTGGGCCTCTGGTGGTGTCTCCGCACGCGCTTTCCTCCGGTCGCGAGGCTCGTGCGCATGGTCGAGGAGCGGATCGCGCCCCTCTTCGCCGGCAGCTCGCCGGCGGAGATCGTGCTCGTCGCCGGACTGGCGGGACTCGGCGAGGAGGCGCTCTTCAGGGGCGTGGTGCAGACCGCGCTGCTCGACCGATGTCCGACCTGGGCGGCCGTCGCGATCTCCGCGATGCTGTTCGGGCTGGCGCACTTTCTCAGCGCGACCTACGCCGTGATGGCCGCGCTCGTCGGCGCCTACCTCGGCTGGCTGCATCTCGCGAGCGGCAACCTCCTCGTGCCCATCGTCGCCCACGCGGTCTACGATCTCGTGGCCCTCCGAATCCTCCTGGACGTGAAACCAGCCCCACCCTCGTCCGTCCTGTAAAGAGGTCGGGCCGCCGGCCTCCCCACCGCGATGCACACTTCCAGGAGGACACGCATGCCCGTGATGGAGACGTACGCACCCGGGACGTTCTGCTGGGCCGACCTCGGCACGCCCGACGCCGCCGCCGCCAAACGCTTCTATACCGCGCTGTTCGGCTGGACCGCGGACGATCGCCCCATGGGGCCGGACGCGTCCTACACCATGCTCACCGTGGACGGCCGCGCGGTCGCGGCCCTGTACGCGCTGGAGCCGGCCCACTCCGGCGCTCCACCGCACTGGCTGAGCTACATCTCGGTGGCCAGCGCGAGCGACCTGGCGAAACGGGCGAAGGAGCTGGGCGCCGCGGTGCTCATGGACCCGTTCGACGTGCTGGATGTCGGTCGGATGGCGCTAGTGCAGGACCCCACCGGCGCGGTGTTCGCGCTCTGGGAGCCGCGCCGTCACATGGGCGCCGGACTCATCGGCGACACGAGCGCGATGTGCTGGAACGAGCTCGGCACCGGCGACCCGCCGCGAGCAACGCGGTTCTACACCGACCTGTTCGGCTGGGAGGCCGAGACCAAGCCGATGGGGGACGGCACGTACACGACGTTCTCGCAGGGCGGGTCGCCTCGCGGCGGGATGTTCCCGATCCAACTGTCGTGGGGGCCGGTGCCGCCCCACTGGCTGGTGTACTTCGCCGTGAGCGATTGCGACGGGCAGGCCGCTCTCGTGCAATCCCTCGGCGGCACGGTACGCGCGGCGCCCGCTGACATACCGGGCGTCGGCCGGTGCGCGATCGTCGCCGATCCGCAGGGCGGCACGTTCGCCGTGATCGAACTGCTCCCCGCATGGCGCCATCAGGCGGGATAGATTCCCCGGATGGACGCCATCACCGCGATACGACGGCGGACCTCGGTCCGCCGTTTTCGTCCCGACCCGGTTCCCCGTGAGACCATCGAGACCCTGCTCGAGTGCGCAGTCCGAGCCCCCAACCACAAGCTCACTGAGCCGTGGCGATTCGCCGTGCTGACCGGAGCGTCGCGGACCCGCTTCGCCGCGCTGCGAGCCCGACACCGCCTCAAGCGCTACGCGGACCCCGAAAGCGAGGAAGCCCGTGCCGGGGCCGACAAGGTGCGACGGGAGACCGAAGAGACGCCGGTCTTCCTGGTCGTGATGTGCGCGATCCACCCTGACGAGCTTACCCGTGAGGAGGACTACGCTGCCACGATGATGGCGACTGCAAATTTCATCATCGCCGCAGAGTCACTCGGCCTGGGCACTTACCTGAAGACCGGCGGGATCATGCGGGACCCGGATGTCGCGTCGCTGGTTGGTCTGGAGGCCGGTTTCCGGATCGTGGGCGTAGTGAGCGTGGGGTATCCGGCTGCCGAGGAAGCGCCGCACCGGCGGCGGCCGGCAGGCGAGGTGACGCGGTGGGTGGACGCGTGAGGCGCGGGGGTATTACGAGTCGTCAGAATTGGCGGTAAGTTGGCGGCCCCTGCAGCGTGACGGACCATACTCGCTTCGTGGAGGTTGAGCCTGTGACCGTTCCTCGTGTGGTTCTTGCCTTCGCCGTCGTGGCGGCCCTGATGGCAGCCCCGGTGGCGGCCCAGCAGGCGACCGACACCGCCGCGCAAGGATACGCACCGGCAGCCGCCGCCCCGGCGGCCGTCGTGCCGGTGGCGATGCCCGCCGCCACTCCGCCGGTCGCGCCGGCAGCTGCACCGGTAGCGGCCCCGGCCCCGGCCGCAGCACCCGCCGTGGCCCCCGCCGCGCCGGCCCCGGCCGCAGTCGCCGCGCCGGCTCCCACGCCGCCGGCCGCCGCTCCGGCCGCTGCGCCCGCTCCCGCGGCAGCGCCGGCCCCGGCCGCCGTTGCACCCGTGCTGCCTGCGTCCCCGACAGCCGGCAAGAGCGTCGCCGAAGCGCTGGGCTTCGTGGACGTCATCCCGGCCCGGAGCGCCGACCGGATCAAGGGTGAGCTCGATCTGGCCATCGCCGCCGAGCATCAGATCGACGCGCGGATCATCGAGACCAACTCGCAGCGTGCCCAGACGAAGGCGCTGCTCGAAGGGAAGAAGCAGGAGGTCTCCAGCCTGGACAGCCGCATCAAGCTGGCTGGCAAGCAGAAGCAGGACGCGGACAAGGCGGCCCTGACCGCCGAGAAGACGGTGGTCGAGCGGCAGCGGGCGTTCCTCGAGCGCCGCGAAGCGCTGTATGCCGCCGAGCAGGAGCAGGCCAAGGCCGCGAAGAAGTTCGCGCTGGCGAGCCAGCAGGCGCTCCAGATGGAGCTCCAGCTCGCGGCCCGGCGCGACGAGCGGGCCCGGAGCGCCGGAGATCCGACCGCGCTGCTCCGCCACGACTCGGTCATCCGGGAGCTCGAGCTGCGGACGCTTCAGGCCCAGCAGGCGCGGGCCGAGGCCGCGAAGGACGTGGCCTCGCGCGATCAGGAGAACGCCAGGCGCCGGCTCGAGCTCTATCAGGCGCAGGCGGCCGCGAGCGGGCAGTAGCTCGTCCGTTCCCGTCGCGGGGGCCGGCAGGACGTACGAGGGGCATGCGCTTCGCGGCGCATGCCCCTTGCTGGGAGGGCCGCATGACCCATCACTTCGGCATCCACGCCGTAGACGCCGGCGGCATCGACATGGCGGCGCGACGCTCCGCCGCCGCCGGCGGGACGGCCCTCCAGATCTTCACGGCCATCCCCAAGTACTACGGCGACAAGTCCTCCATCCGCCCCGAGCGCGTCGCCCGCTTCCGGGCGGCGCTCGCCGAAACCGGCATCGCGCCTGAGCGCGTGATCGTCCACGCCGCGTACGTCCTCAACACCGCGAGCGACGACGACGAGAAGTGGAGCCGTGCGGCCGCGGGGCTCGCGAAGGAGCTCGAGCGCTCCTCGGCGGTCGGCGCGGGCGGCGTCTGCTTTCATCCCGGGGCGGCGGTGGACGGGGATCGGCTCGCGGCCGTGATCCGCGTCGCGCGCGCGATGACGCAGGCGCTCGAGCGGGTGCCAGCTGGAACGCGTCTCCTCGTCGAGAACACGGCGGGCGCCGGGATGACCATCGGTCGGACCCCGGATGAGGTGGGCGCCATCCTGGCCGCGATCCCGGAGCCCCTGCGGAGGCGCACCGGCTACGGCCTCGACACCTGTCACCTCTTTTCGGCCGGGCACGACATCACCAAGTCCGAGGCGGCGCTCGCCCGGATTCTGGACGAGTTCCAGGCGGCGGCCGGCGAGCCGCCGGCGTTCTTCCATTTGAACGACAGCGAAGGCGCGCTCGGATCCAATCGGGATCGCCACATGCTGATCGGGGAAGGGAAGATCGGGACGGCCGCGTTCGGATGGCTGCTCCGCGACCCGCGAAGCGAAGGCGTCCCGCTGATTCTGGAGACGCCGCAGTCACGTCCCGAGGCGCCGGAGGACGACGCCACGGCGGACCCCTGGGACGCGAAGATGGTCGCGCTGCTCAGAACGCTCAGCGCGGGGTGAACTTGGGCAGCTCGCTCCGGTGCCGTTGGAGGAAGCGCTCGTACAGCGCGGCGTCGGTGTAGTCCCGCAGCTCGCAGATGCGGTCGCCGCGGAATCGGAGCACCACGCAGGTCCGTTGATCCATGACGTCCGCGGGCGCCGAGCGCAGCCAGCTCCGCTCGCGGATCTCGACGATGATCCGCTCGTCGGCCTCGTACCATTCCCGCCACACGTCCTCGTACCCCCAGTCGGCCGCGCCGAGACCAGGCTCGCGCTCGGTCATCGCGCGAAGCACGGCCTGCCGTCCGCGCCATTCGCCGCCGATCGGCGGATCGCCCGCCACCCAGTACACGACGTCGTCGGTGAAGGCCGCGCTCACCTCGTCCATGCGTCCGGCGAAGAGCGACGCCTCGTAGGCGCGGGCGATGCGCATGCGGTCGCTCACGGCGCGGCCTCCGCTTCGGCTTCGGGCTCCGGCGCGACCGAGTTGGCCTTCCGCCCGGCGCGCCCCATCGGCCCCTCCATCTCGGCGCGATGGCGGTCCAGCACGCGCCAGGTGCCGAGCGCGCGCTCGCCGAGCTCCGCGGCGGCCGTGCGGAGAGGCTCGCTCTCTCTCACCTGCCGCACGTTGTTCTGCATGTCCTCCGCGTCCCACCCGCGCGAGTGGGCGATGAACGGGAACACGGGAAAGACGAAGCCGAGCTCGGACCAGAATGTCAGCATCCCGCCCGCGACCGCCTGGATGTTGTCCTGGCCGCCGGTGATGATGAGCGCGGCCACCTTGTTCATGATGAGCCGGCGGTTGTGAATCGTGAGCTGGTTCTGAATGCAGTTGAGCCGCTCGACCATCTTGAAGTAGAGCGAGGAGGCGTTGCCCCAGCGAATCGGAGTGGCGATGAGCACGACGTCGGCCCAGTGCACCAGGCCCTCGTAGACCGGCGTGAGCTCGTCGGTCGGGTCTCGCTCGGTGATGGCGCATGGCCAGGTGCACGCGTGTGACGCCTTGGAGTAATTGCCCTCGCAGTGGCGAAAGGTGAGCTCTCGGAGCCGGATCACGCTGGTGTCAGCGCCCTGCGCGCCGAGATGCCCGACGGCGTGCTCCAACAGGCAGTCGGACGTCGAGAAGCGCGGATTGACCGCGTCCATGCCGGTCGTGGAGATGCCGAGCACGCGCGGCGGTGCGTCCGCCGGCTTGGGATGCGGTTCCAGCAGGTGCGAAGGCTTGTGCTTGAGGAGCCTTCGCGGCATGACCGGCGGCAGCTCGACGTAGACGCCGTCGTCGCGCGTCTCGAGGCGGTACACCGGGACCTGCTCTTCGTCGTAGCCTTCCGGCCCTTTCCCGGTGATGACGCTGTACTCCCACGCGTGCCACGGACACATGACGAACTCGCCGTGCAGGCGTCCATCGGAAAGTGGGCCGCCGCGGTGGTTGCAGATGTCGGAGATCGCGCGGAAGCGGCCGTCGTGCTGGAAGATCGCGATACGATGCCGCTCGACCTTGACGGAGAAGGGGACTCGCGCGGTCAGCTCTGCCTCGGTGCCGAGCCGGTGCCAGGATGGCATGACTGCCTCTCATGGGGAGGAGGTATGTGCCAAACGTATCGGCCGGCGTGAACCGCGTCGAGGTGAGTGCGACGGTGTGCGCGGTTCTTGCAGAGGCGGCCCCGGAACCCCCGGAATGCCCACCACGCGCGCAGGGAGCGACGCATGAACGCCAAATCGCCGCCTCCCAACGAGGTACGCCAGAATCGCATGCCCCGCCGGCCGTTCCTGGTGGCGCTGGCGGTCACCTCGCTCGTCGCCGCCCTCGAGTTCACCCCGTCGGGCGCGGTGGGTACGCCCCCGCTTTCCGCCCTGGTCGTGGCAGGAGCCCCGAGCCTCCGTGCGCCGAAGCTCAGGCCGGTCGGTCGGCCCGTGGACAGCGCGGCATTGGAGCGGGATGTCGTGTTCCGCTACAACTATCGCCCGCTCGCGCGCCTGCTCGGCCGGCGCAACGGCGATCCGGTCACCGCGATCCGCATCGCGCGCGCGATCGTGAAGGAAGCCGGCCGGCTCAAGGTCGCGCCGAGCCTGCTCACGGGCGTGCTGCTCACGGAGAACCCGCAGCTCGAGACCGGAACGGTCAGCAGTCAGGGCGCGATCGGTCTGATGCAGGTGATGCACTTCCACGCGGGCACGTTCGATTGCGCATCGGACGACCTGCTCGACGTGGAGTCCAACATCTGCCACGGCGCGCGGGTGTTCGGTCAGTACCTCAAGCGGACCGGCAACATCCACCGGGCGCTGCTGCGCTACAACGGCTGCGTCGTGAGCGCGAACACGCCCAACTGTCATCGCTATCCGTCCAAGGTGATCCGAGCGGCGAGTCAGGTCCGGCGGGACCTGCTGGCGTATCCGGCGGGGATGGGTTGGGAGGCTCGGGCGGAGTAGTCGTTTCTTTCGGGTCCCCGGGGCTGGTTCCTGCCTGACCTCACCCACTCACCCACTCACCACTCACCCACCCATCCGCTCGCCGCTCGTCCAACCGCCCTACTTGAACAAGTCCTTCAACGCCCGCCCGATCTTCCGGCCGAACTCCGCCAGCCGGTCGCCGAACGGCGCCTTGTGCTCGGAGCAGGCATGGGTGGGCTCGGTCCCGGCGCGAAACCACTCGCGCTGGGTGACGGGGCACCACTCGTTCGCGAGGTCGCCGTTGAACGAGTCGATCGTGCGGCTCACGAGTCCGGCGGGCCGCGCCCAGTCGGCCGGCTCGCGCTCGAACCAGCCGTCCAGGTAGAACGCCGCCCACGCGGGCGCCGCGAGGCGGCCGCCCGAGGCCGAGGGCGCGATCGGTTTCGGCGCGTCGTACCCGAACCAGACCGCCGCCACCACGGTGGGCGTGTAGCCGACGAACCACACGTTGGTGCCGTCGTTGGTCGTGCCGGTCTTGCCCGCCACCACCCCGCGAACGCCGAGATCGCGGAGCGCGCGTCCGGTGCCCCCGTCCACCACCGACTCCAGCATGGACGTAAGCTGGAACGCCTCGGCCTCGCCGAGCACGCGCTCGGCCTTCCGCGCGGGCGCGCGCCAGAGCACGGTGCCGTCGCCCGCCTCGATGCGGCGCACGAGCGAGGGCGTGACCTGGACGCCACCGTTGGCGAACGGGGCATACGCGGCGACCAGCTCGAGCGGCGTGACCTCGCCGGCGCCCAGCGCGAGCGACGGCACCGCGGCGAGCGGGCTCCGGATGCCCGCGCGATGGGCGAGGGCTGCGACCCGCCGCTCGCCAACGGCCTCGCCCAATCGGACGGTCGCCGCGTTGGCCGAGCGCATGAGCGCGCGGCGCAGCGTCAGGGGGCCCGCATAGCGCCCGTCGAAGTTGACCGGACGCCACACGCCGTCGCGCTCGGCGATCTCGACCGGCGTGTCCATCACGACCGCGGCCGGCGTGAGCCCCCTCGCCAGGGCCGCGGCGTAGACGAACGGCTTGAAGGCGGAGCCCGGTTGCCGCCGCGCGACGAGCGCGCGATTGAACCCGCCGGGGACGTAGCGGCGCGCGCCCACCAGGGCGCGAATCTCGCCATTCCGCGGATCGAGCGCGACCAGCGCGCCCTGCAGCGTATCGCGGCCCCTCGCGGTGCCCGCCATGCGGTCGATCGCGTCGGCCTGGCGGCGCACGGCGCTCTCGGCCGAGCGCTGCGCCCGCGCGTCGAGCGTGGTGTAGACGATCAGGTCGCCCTGCTGGTCGTCGCCGAGCACCGAGTCGACCACGGCACGCACCGGGTCGATCGCGAACGAGCGGTCCTCGCGCGGCCGCCACTCGGAGGGCGCGAGCCGGAGCGGCCCGCGAGCGGCGCGCGCCGCGAGCGAGTCGGTCAGATAGTGCTCGCGCGCCATCACGCCGAGCACGAGGTTGCGGCGCGCCACGGCGCGGTCGGGATGCCGCCGCGGGGCGTAGACCGACGGTCCACGCGCCAGCGCCGCCAGCGTCGCGCCCTCGGCCACGGTGAGCCGATCCACGTCCTTGCCGAACAGGTCGCGGCTCGCCGCTTCGACGCCGTAGGCGCCATTGCCGAGGTAGATCACGTTGAGGTAGAGCGCGAGGATCTGCTGCTTGGTGAGGGAGCGCTCCAGCCGGTAGGCGAGGTAGATCTCGATCAGCTTGCGGCGCAGCGTGCGCCGCTGGGCGAGCTGCGGAACGAAGGCGTTCCGCACCACCTGCATGGTGATGGTGCTGAAGCCCTCGCTGACGTCCGCGCGGGCGATGTTGCGCACGAGCGCCCGCGCGGCGCTCCGCCAGTCCACGCCGTGGTGGTAGTAGAAGCGTCGGTCCTCGACGGCGATGAAGGCCGCGCGCACGTGGCGGGGCACTCGCGCGAGCGGCACGTTCACCCGCCGGACATAGGTCAGGCGGCCGAGCGCCACGCCGCCGCGGTCGAGCACGCGGCCGCCCTGGCTCGGGCGGAACGTCTGGATGTCGGCGGTGGATGGGCAACCGGTAAAGCCGCAGGTGACGGTCCATCCACCTGCGGCGATGAACAGCAGTGACAGCAACGCGAGCGCCGCGATGAGGACGCGGCGCCCGGAGGGCAGGGAAAGCTTCAGGCGGACGGCGGCGGCGGCGATCCTGCCGGGTCGATCCGCGTGCCTCGCTCGGCAAAGCGATGCCCGTTGCCGCGGCGCTCCCGGAAGCGCTCCCAACGCGCTTCGGCCTCGTCGCGCACGGTCGCGGCGGCCTCACGCACCCGCTCGCGGGTGGGCGCGGCACGCTCGCTGGTGAGGAGATACGCGATCGCGGCGATGCCGGCACCCAGAGTCACCACGGTGCCGATGCCACGCGAGCCCTCCTCTTCCTCCTCGTCGAGATCTTCCATGTCCTCCTCGAGGTCCTCCAGCGCCTGCTCGTAGCGCTCGCGACCGCGGCGGCGCAACTCCTCCGCCCGCGCGCGGACCGCCCGGCGGATCGGCCGGCTGCGCTCCTCGAGATCATCCATGCCGCTCCCGAGCCCCATCCGCGCGGCGATGAGACGTCGCCGCAGCAAACGCCGAGTGTCGCTGCCTGCCTGAGGGGCGGCGAGCAGCCCGACCCCGACGCCGAGCACGGTGGCCACGAAGGCGGCGCCGATGCGCCCCCCCGACTGGACCTGCGATCATCAGAGCTCATGCAACCTCCAACCGGCGACGCCGAGCCGGCGCGTGGGTTCGTCAACCGAGTCCGGGCGTGCCCGGCGCGGGAACCTTCGCACTCTAATCAATCCCGGGTTGGAGCGAAACATCTTGCATTCCACCACCGCTTCCCGAAAAACGCACCCGGAGCCGGAGGGTCGGGGTGTGGAACGACCCGACCCTTCTGGGGTTGGCCAGCCCAGGGTAGTACGCGGTAAGCCATTGAACCACAAAGGGATAAATCATGCCATCAGGTCGCCCTGGCGCTGAGCAATTGCTCACCTATGCCGAGAGCACGGTTCTGGCCTATTTGGACCCCGTAGATCGGCAGGTCCTCCCCATCATCGGTTGCATGCTGTTCGCGTTCACCCCGGGCCCAGGGCCCACGAACGGAATCGAGTGCCGTCATGTACCTCGTCGAGCTGCGCCCCGGCAAGGAAGAGCTGTACAGAACGACAGAGGACCTGGCCGCGGCCATCCGGAAGGGTGACGTGGACGTGCACTCGCGGATCTATCATCGCGCGACGTCGAAGTGGATCTCGGTGACGCTGCACCCACAGTACAAGGCGATCGTCTCGGAACGCCCAGCGCCACCACCGCTGCCGCCGCTCGAGCGGAGCACCTGGACCTTCTTCAACGACTCGGCCGACTCGCTGGCAGGCGCCAACGATCCCTCGCCGGACGATCAGGCTGACGGCGGCGACGGCAAGCCCAACTCGACCGATTCCGACCATCCCTGGCGACGTCCGCTCGCGCTCAGCATCACGGGCGGGTTGCTGATCCTCGGCCTGCAACTGGCCGCGGCCGGGCAGAAGCCGCCTTGGGCCGCTCACGAGCCCACCGCCACGCAGGCAAACGTCGTGGCGCCGCTGGCAATGCCGCCGGCCATGCCCGCCGGATCCGCGTCCCAGGCGTCTGCACCCACGATCTCCCTGGCGAACAGCGGCGAACGCTGGACCGACCGCACCCCCGGCTATGCTCCCTCGACCAGCTCGACCGAGGGGGCGACGGTCCCGGCGCCAGCCGCCGCGGCCACCCCGGCCAAGTCCGCGTTCCTGCTGCCCACGGCGCCGCGCATTCGGACGAGCGGGCTGCTCAAGGCCGTCGCGGCCACGACCACCGCTTCCACGCCGGCCCCGGCGCCCGACGGAGGCGCGCCGACGATCCGCTCGTTCGTCGCGCGCTGGACCGCGGCGCACGACTCCGCGCTCGCGCGCCTCGAGAGCGGGGTACGCGTGGCCCGGCTCAGCCAGCTGTTCGCGTCGTCGCGGCTGACCCCGGGTGGTGGCGTCACCGAGACCCGGATGAGCCTCGCGGGCGTCGCCAACTTCGTGCGGATCTACCGGCTGCAGCAGGCCGCGATCGAGCGCCAGTACCAGGAATCGTTCCAGGCGACGTCGAAGGCACGCGGATGGACGCCGGCGGAGCTCAAGATGTGGTACGCCAAGCCGGTCCGCGCCGAGTCACCGGCGGTGGCCACGCTCACGGCGTCGCTGATCGAGGGGATCGACAGCCTCCTCGGCGTGCTGGACGCTCAGGCCGGGACCTACGCGGTCACGAAGAACACCATCCGGTTCGAGGATCCGGCGGCGGCGCGCGAGTACATGGCGTTGCGCGAGCAGATCATGGTGACGATGGATTCCGCGAAGGTGGCGGGTGCCGCGGATCACCCCGGTCCGATGAGCTACCTGCTCCAGGCGATCGGCGCTACGCGCCTGCCGATCGCCTCCTGACGGGAACCGACGCGCCGGTCTCCTCGACCGGCTCGTCCCGCAGCACAGCCGCCGGCCGCTCCACCATCGCACGCACCGCCGCTGCCCGTTCGTTTTCCGCGCACAGGGCTTCGAACGCCTCGAGCGGCCATACGCCCGCACGCCGCGGCCCATGGTGGTCGCTCCCGATGATGTCCACCATCCCCTCCTGCACCAGCGCCCACGCGAGCGACTCCGACTCCGGGCGGTGATCCCGGTAGTGACCGGTGAAGCTGCCGACGTTCACCTGCAGGAAGGCGCCGAGCTCCCGCCAGTGCCGCATGACGTCGAGTGCGTCGAGGCCGTCGGGAAAGCGGTACCGCTCGGGGTGAGCGATCACCATGCGATGTCCGCCGGCGATCGTGGCGCGGACGACATCATCGTGGGTCCCCGTCAGGTCAAACCCGAATTCCACCAGCAGCGCGCGGGACCCATCCAGTCCGACGTCGGGTCGTCCCAGGATGCGGCGGATGGCAGCTACGTCCGGGGCCCAGATCTCCTGACCCAGCCCGAGCGCCGGCAGATCCCGCTCGCGCGCGACCGCATTCGCCAGGCGATCGAACGCCCGCCGCTGCAGATCGAGCTCGCGGGCGATGGCCAGATCGGTCTCGAGGCGCGGGACGAGCAGATGGGGCGTGGCGACGAGGGTTCGTACTCCCTCGGCGTGGAGAGCGCGGAGCGCGTCCAGCGATTCGGCCACCGTGGCCGCGCCATCGTCAACGCCGGGAACGAGATGGTTGTGGAGATCGACGAACGGTGGGAGCTGGGTCATGGGGCGTTCGTGGGAGCAACGATCGGGCCAAAAAGCCTCCGACCGACCGTCCGATCGCCCGACCCTCAAGGGTATTAACCTTCGGAGCATCCCAATCCGGAGCTCCGCGATCGTGACCACCGCCCGCCGCACCCACGGCTTCCGCGAATCCGTCATCCGCGGCATGAGTCGTCTCGCGCGGGAGCACCAGGCGATCAACCTGGCGCAGGGATTCCCCAACTTCGCCGCGCCCGAGATGCTGAAGGAAGCAGCAGCGCGAGCGATCCGGGAGGACATCAACCAGTACGCCATCACCTGGGGCGCGCAGACGCTGCGCGAGGCGATCGCGCGGAAGTACGGGCGCTGGTATGGGCTCGTGGCGGATCCGGAACGCGAGATCACGGTCACCTGCGGCGCAACGGAGGCCATGATCTCGACCCTGCTCGCCCTGGTGGATCCGGGCGAGGAGGTCATCGTGTTCGAGCCGTTCTACGAGAACTACGGGCCCGACACCATCCTCGCCGATGCGCGACCGGTCTACGTCCCGCTCGAGCCCGGTCAGCCGCTCGACCTGGACCGGCTGACGTCGGCGTTCTCGCCCAGGACGCGCGCGATCATCGTCAACACGCCGAGCAACCCCTCGGGACGCGTGCTCACCCGGGCCGAGCTCGGCGCGATCGCCGAGCTGTGCGTGCGGCACGACGCGATGGCGGTGACCGACGAGATCTACGAGCACATCCGCTTCGACGGCGAGCACGTGCCGATCGCGACGCTGCCGGGCATGCGCGAGCGCACCGTGACCATCAGCGGAGCGTCCAAGACGTTCAGCGTCACCGGGTGGCGCATCGGCTGGATCGTGGCGCCCGCGGATCTGACCGACGCCATCCGGAAGGTCCACGACTTCCTCACCGTCGGCGCCCCCGCGCCGCTGCAGGAGGGTGTCGCCGCCGCGCTCGATGGGCTGGATGCGACCTTCTACGACGGGTTGACCGCGATGTACCGGGGCAAACGCGACCTGCTGCACGGCGCGCTGCTCGACGCGGGCTTCCGCTGCCAGGCCCCGGAGGGCGCCTACTACATCCTGGCCGATTTCACCGGCCTTGGCCCCGTCACGGACGACACGGGGTTCGCCGGCTGGCTCAGCCGCGAGATCGGCGTCACGCCGGTCCCCGGATCGAGCTTCTATCGCGAGGGCGGGGGACGCTCGCTGGTCCGGTTCGTCTTCTGCAAGACCGAGGAGATCCTGACCGAGGCGGCACGGCGACTCCGCGGGCTCCGCGACGCTGCGCCACGCGAGCCGCGCTCCGCCCAGCCGGCGCTCGAGAGCGGACTCCAGCGCTGATGGCCCGAGGCACCGCACTCGTGACGGGCGGCTCGGCCGGCATCGGCCGGGAGTTCTGCGTGCAGCTCGCCCAGCGGGGGCACGACCTCATCGTGGTGGCCCGCGACGGCGAGCGGCTCCGCGCGCTGGCCGAGGAGCTGGGCGCGCGCTACGGCATTCGGGTCGAGCCGCTCGTCGCCGATCTCTCCCGCGACGCGGACACGGCACGCGTCGCCGAGCGGATCGGGGCCGAGTCCTCCCTGGTGCTGCTCGTCAACAACGCCGGCTTCGGCACGTTGGGCAGCCTCGCGACGACCGCGCCCGGTCCCCAGGAGCAGATGCTCCGGCTGCACGTCCTCGCGCCCATGCTGCTGACCCGTGCCGCGCTGGCGGGCATGATCGCGCGCCGACAGGGCGGCATCATCAACGTGTCGTCCATCGCGTCGTTCATCTGGGCACCCGGCAGCATCAACTACTGTGCGACCAAGGCCTACCTGACGACTTTCACCGAAGGGCTGGCCCTCGAGCTCGCCGGCTCGGGCGTGCAGGCACAAGCGCTCTGTCCGGGCTTTACCGGGACGGAGTTCCACCAGCGGATGGGATCGGACGACCATCCGCGGCCTCGCGCCCTGTGGATGAAGGCGGAGGCAGTGGTGCATGCCTCGCTGGTCCAGCTCGACCGCGGGGGCCCGGCGGTCTGCGTGCCGGGGCTTCGCAACAAGGCGCTGGTCGGGTTCATCGGCCTGTTGCCTCGACGCGTCATCAGCTTTCTCATCGGGCGCAGGCGGCCTCGTGCCGGTGTGACGCGTGACATAGCCGGAGCACGATCCGACCGATAGCATGCTGGCATGCGGGAGCTACGTCGAGCCGCCCTGCCCCTCCTCCCCCTCCTCGCCGCCTGCGGCGGCGCAGACCTCACGTTACCCGGATCCGGCGATCCCGTAGGCCTTTCCATCGTCAGCGGCGACGGGCAGAGCGCGACCGTCGGCGAGGCGGTGTCGGAGCCGCTGGTCGTCGCCGTCACGAACAGCGACGGAGGTCCGGTTCCAGGCGCGGTGGTGGTCTTCCACTTCAGCGACGATCCACCCCAAGCCGTCCTGGACCCGAGCTCTTCCCCCACCGATTCCAGTGGCCGAGCGTCCGCGACCGTGACGCTTGGTACCCGTCCCGGTGACCAGCCGATCGATGCCCAGGTCGCCACCCCGGGCAGAGACCTTCAGGTGCGGTTCCGGCTGACGGCTGTGGCCAAGGCTCCGCCGCCAGGGGATGGGGACCAGGGCGGTAACGGAGGGTCAGCGGGACCACCGCCGTCGGGGGGGAACGACGGCCAGGGAGGCGGTGGCGGTGGCGGTGGAGGCGGTGGTGGCGGTGGCGGAGTGGGCGGAGGATCAAGGCAGCGGCCATGGCCACGACCACGGGAAAGGCCACGGCAAGGGCCACGGCTAGGACGGGGATCGATAGACGGCCGGGTCATTTTGCCCTCACTCGTGGGACTGATGATGGGTTCGTGTCTGCTCCTCGGGCCGGTGGACTCGCGTCCGAAGGGTCGTAACCGCTTTGCACCTCTGGTGTTCTGATCGACTTCCAGCGGCTGTCACGCGTTAAAGTGAAATGTGATCCAGATCACATTAGGTGACTCTGGGGTAGCGACTTGGGTGACGCCTAATTATGCTTGGGGCGCCTGACGACCCAGTTACGCATTCCGGAGTACGGCTCCCTCTGGCCGGCGCACCCGCCCCTCTATGGGCGGGCGCTCTCGTGCGGACTGGTCGACAGCTTTTGCGTCCGTGCAGGGGTACCCATCATTCGCAGAGTGGGGAGGTGCGCATGCGGAAATTTGCTTGGACCTTGATCGTGGTCGGCGCGTTCGCGACGACCGGTTGCAACCAGGCTGAGCTGAAGAAGGCGCTGGCCGACGCGAAGTCGGCCGAGGCCCAGAAGGACAGCCTGTTGACCGAGGTGCTCGAGACCACGCAGTTCGTCACCGACGTCAACAGCGAGCTGGCCAAGGCCAAGAGCCTGGCCGTGACGACCGCCAGTACCGATCCCGGCCTGCCCGGCGCGCGCAAGGATCGTGAGGACCGGAAGGCGGCGCTCGAGCGGGTGCAGGCGGTCATCGCCAAGCTGAACGAGAGCGAGGCCAAGCTGGCCGAGACCGAGGCCCGCGCCAAGAACTCGCGTCACCGGAACGCCCGCCTGCTGGCGCAGATCGAGACCTACAAGAAGACGATCGAGGATCTCCGCAGCACCGCCGAGGCGCAGAAGACCGAGTACGAGGCCCAGCTCGCCGCCGCGAACACCCAGATCGCCACGCTGGCGGGCCGGGTGGATACGCTGACGACCGAGAAGGGCCGGCTCGAGAGCGACAAGGCCGCGCTCACGGATACCGTGGTGAATCTGACCTCGTACAAGAACACCGTGTACTACGCGATCGGCACCAAGGACGAGCTGATGAAGAGGGGCATCATCACCAAGGAAGGCTCCAAGTTCCTGGTCTTCGGTGGCAGCCGCCTCGAGCCGGCCCGGAACCTGAGCCCGGAGGGCTTCACCGCGATCGACAAGACGACCAATACCTCGATCCCGCTGCCGCGCACGGACAAGAAGTACAAGATCGTTTCGCGGCAGAGCCCGACCTATCTCGCCTCCGGCGTCAGCAAGGACGGCAAGGTGACGGGCACCGTGGAAATCGCGCAGCCCGAGGAGTTCTGGTCCGCGTCGAAGTACCTGATCCTCGTCCAGGACTGAGCGCCGCCAGGGGAGCCAAACCCCGGAACTACCACGACGGCCACCCTCGGGTGGCCGTCGTCGTTTCCGTCTATCGGCTCGCGTGCTGCTGCTGGGCTTGCTCGCGCAGTTCCTTGCTGGCGTAGATCGCCACCTCCACCCGCCGATTCTTTCCGCGCCCGATCGCGTCCCCGTTGGACGCCACGGGCTCCTCCTCGCCCAATCCGCCGGTCGCGATCCGTGACCGCGCCACGCCCTGGCTCACGAGATACTCGGCGGCCGCATCGGCCCGGCGCACGGACAGCGTCTTGTTGTACGCTTCGGTGCCGATGCTGTCGGTATGGCCCAGCACGAGCATATCCGACTTGGGGTACTTCTGGAGGCTAGCGGCCAGATTGTGAAGGTTGTCACGCGCGTTGGCCTTCACCACGTCGGAATCGAAGTCGTAGAGCAGACCGGAGTCGAAGGTCACCGCGATGCCCTCACCCACCCGCTCCACCTTGGCTCCCGGCACCTCCAGCTCGAGCTCCGCCGCCTGACGGTCCATCTGGTCGCCGATGATCGCGCCGGCGGCTCCGCCCACCGCGGCCCCGATGATGGCGCCCTTCGCGGTCGAGCCGGCGACCTTGCCGATCACGCCTCCGACGACGGCGCCTCCGGCCGTACCGATGACGAGGCCGCGCTGCGCGTTGCGGGCGCAGGCGAGGGCGGTGAGCGCGGAGAGCACGGCGAGGAAAGCGTATCGAAGGGTCGGCACGGGAGACCTCCAGGTTGGGGTGGACGCGGACTACAGGTCCACCTTAGGCCAAAACGGCCGAGGCCGCGGTGAGGGGCGTCAACCTGGGTGTATCCACGTTGTTTGACGATAATTTGATCAGTTGTTTATCTCGTTAATTCTTTATGGACAACGAGTTTGAAATCTCATTGTCAACAGTTTCGACATTTGATGAGGAAAAGCCAGTCCCGCTTGTGCCCGCGCCGTGACCCCGGGCACAGGCCCCCTCTCGTTCCGGCGGCACATTGTGTCAGCAGTGGAGGCACATCACTCTCGAACGGAGGTCGCTCGTGAAGAAGCTCACGCTGGCCGCGGGCATCGCGGCGTTGATCGTGACCGGCGCCTGCAAGAAGACGGGCGAAGGCGAATACGAAGTCCAGAAACCGACGGTGGGTGTCACCACGGACACGGTGGAAACGCCAAGCGTCGAGACGGGCACCGTGAAGGACACGCTCGACGTTCCCAAGGTGACCACCGAGAAGAAGGAAGTCACCGTTCCCAAGGTGGACGTCAAGAAGCCGAGCGACCGGAAGCCATAACAGAACGCCGTCGCTCGCCTCCGGATCAACGTTATATTCCGCGGCCGGTGCCATGTGGCACCGGCCGCCGTGTTTCCCCCATCTCATGCAGGAGCCGCCATGCCGAGCCGTTGGGTGTCGAGGCTCGCGTTCGCCGCGCTCGTCTGCGCGCCCGCCACCGGGGTCCTCCGCGCGCAGGAGCCCACGCTCATCGCGGTCCGCGCGGGCCGGCTGGTGGACGTGGAGAACGGCACGATCCGGCGGGATCAGGTCATCCTGATCCGCGGCGACCGCATCACGGCCGTGCAGCCCGCGTCGGCGAAGCTCCCATCGGGAGCCCGGGTCATCGACCTGAGCCGCTCGACCGTGCTCCCCGGCCTCATCGACTGCCACAGCCACCTGGTCGGCGAGGCGCAGGCCGCCGACGTGCTCCAGCCGCTCGAGCGGACCGAGACGCAGGATGCCATGAGCGGTGTAAGGAACGCGAAGGCAACGCTGCTCGCGGGCTTCACCAGCGTTCGCGACGTCGGCACCTACCGCGCGTTCGTGGATGCCGGCCTCCGCGACGCCATCAACGACGGCACGGTCATCGGGCCGCGGATGGAGGTCGCGGGGGCCTATGTGACGGTCTCCTCCGGCGGGGGTGAGGTCACGGGCCAGGCCCCCGACGTCGTGGTGCCGCCGGCCTTCCGATTCGGCGTCGCCAATACCGCGGACGAGGTGCGCACGCGGGTCCGTGCCCTGCTCAACGGCGGCGCGGACTTCATCAAGGTCATTGCGACCGGGGCGGTCCTGACGGCAGGGACCAAGCCGGGCGTGTCGGAATACACCGAGGAGCAGATGCGCGCGGCCGTCGACCAGGCCGCGGAGTACGGGACGTTCGTCGCCGCGCATGCGCACGGCGCGGAAGGGATCAAGCGGGCGGTGCGCGCGGGTGTGCGCTCGATCGAGCACGGCTCGCTCATCGACGACGAGGGGATCGCCCTCATGAAGCAGCACGGTACCTGGCTCGTCGCCGACATCTGGAACGGGGACTACATCGACAGCGTCGGGCGGGCGGAGCACTGGTCCGAGGAGATCCTGCGGAAGAACCGCGAGACCACCGAGGCCCAGCGGGCCGGCTTCCGCAAGGCCGTCGCGGCGGGCGTGCGGATCGCCTACGGCACGGACAGCGGGGTGTACCCGCATGGCCTCAACGCCATGCAGCTCCCCTACATGGTGAAGTACGGGCTGACCCCCATGCAGGCCATCCAGAGCGCGACCATCTCGGCCGCGCAGCTCATGCAGTGGCAGGACCGGGTGGGCTCCATCACGCCGGGGAAGTACGCCGACCTCATCGCCGTCGATGGTGACGCCCTGGCGGATCTCCGGTCGTTCATGAAGGTCGGCTTCGTGATGAAGGGCGGCGTCGTCTACAAGGGGCAGTGAGCCACAGGGAGGTGTGCGTGATTCGAGGAGTCGTCGGCGCGATCCTGGCGTGTGCGTTGTCGGTCACCGGCGCGCACGCCCAGCGCCCCGTCAACGCGGAGGACCTCATCCGGAAGCGGGACGTGAGCGACCCACAGCTCTCGCCCGACGGCGCGTGGGTGGCCTACACCGTGTCCGTGGCGGACACCGCCAAGGACCACGACGACACCGACCTCTGGCTCGCGAGCTGGGACGGATCGCAGCAGACCCGGCTCACCCGGAGCACGTCGGGCGAGCACGCCCCGCGCTGGAGCCCGGACGGCCGCTGGATCGCCTTCCTGTCCGACCGCGACGACCCCCGCGAGGTGAGCCAGCTCTGGCTGCTCGACCGCAGGGGCGGCGAGCCCGAGCGGGTCACCAACCTGCCGGGCGGCGTGAGCGAGCTCGCCTGGTCGCCCGACGGGCGGCGGATCGCGCTCATCGTGAGCGATCCCGATCCCGACGCCAAGACGCCGGGCGATTCGTCGACCAAGGGGCCCAAGCCCATCGTCATCGACCGGTATCAGTTCAAGGAGGATGAGACCGGCTGGCTGCGCGGCCAGCACGATCACGTGTGGCTGTACGACGTCGCGAGCCGTGCGGTGACTCAGCTCGTCACGGGCAGCTATGACGATGCCTTGCCCTCCTGGTCGCCCGACGGGCGATCGATCGCGTTCGTGAGCCGCCGCCGGCCCGAGTTCGATCGCACGGACAACTACGACCTCTATGTCGTCGAGGCGAGCGCCCGCGCGGAGCCGCGCCAGCTCACGACGTTCGAGGGCCCGGACATGAGCCCCGAGTGGGGCAGCCGCGCACCGGCGTGGTCGCCGGACGGCTCGCTCATCGCCTACGTGCAGGGCGGCCCGCTCAGCCTGATCTACTACGCGGTCCAGAAGCTGGCCGTGGTCCCGTCGGCCGGTGGTCCGGCCAGGATCCTGACGGCCGCGCTCGACCGGAACGTGATCACACCCGCCTTCTCGAGCGATGGCCGCTCGGTGCTCTTCCTGCTGGAGGACGACCGCGTCTATCACCTGGCCCGGGTGCCCGTCGAGGGCGGAGCCGTGGAGCGCGTGGTCGAGGGCGAGCGGGCCATCTCGGACCTGTCCATGACTCGCGACGGCCGCATCGCCGTCGCCTCGAGCAGCTCGGTAACGCCGAGCGAGGTGTACGCCGTCGAGGGGCACGAGCTGAGGCCGATCACGCACCAGAACGCCGACTGGCTCAAGGAGGTGCGTCTCGCCGCGGTCGAGCCGATCGCCGTGCGCAGCAAGGACGGCACCGAGATCCACGGCTTGATGGTGAAGCCGCCCGACTGGCAGGCCGGCCGGCGCTACCCCACCATCCTTCGGATTCACGGCGGTCCCGTGTGGCAGTTCTACCACGACTTCGCCAACCTGGACTGGCAGGTGCTCGCGGCGCAGGGCTACGTCGTGCTCGGCGTCAACCCGCGAGGCAGCTCGGGCCGCGGCGAGAAGTTCTCCACCGCGATCTGGGCCAAGTGGGGACAGAAGGACGCCCAGGACGTGCTCGCCGCGGTGGACTGGGCGGTGGCGCAGGGCATCGCCGACCCCGACCGCCTCGGCGTCGGCGGCTGGAGCTACGGGGGGATTCTCACCGATGAAGTCATCGCGCGCGACCAGCGCTTCAAGGCAGCGACGAGCGGAGCCGGCAGCGCGAACGCGCTCACAGGGTACGGTACCGACCAGTACATCAAGGAGTACGAGGCCGAGCTCGGCACGCCGTGGAAGAACCTCAAGGCGTATCTCGAGGTCTCCTACCCCTTCCTTCATGCCGACCGCATCACCACGCCGACCCTGTTCCTGTGCGGCGACGCGGACTGGAACGTGCCGCTCATCAACTCCGAGCAGATGTATCAGGCGCTCAAGAGCCTGGGGCGGGAGACGCAGCTCGTGGTCTATCCGGGTGCCTCGCACTCACTCGACAAGCCGAGCCATCGGCTCGACCGGATGAACCGCTACATCGCGTGGTACGGGAAGTACCTTGGTGCCGGGGACGGCGCCGCGGCGATGACGCACTAGGAAACGCTCGACGGAAAGCCCTGGCGTCCTCGCCCACCACGCCGTTTCGTAGAGCATGCGCCGTCGTCGGGCGAGAGCAGGTGAATGCGAAGCGGCGCTGGGAGGAGCGATGCGAACGATGCGAGCGGCTCTGTGGATCCTGCTGGCGGCCGGCGCCATGGCATGCCGTCACAAGGGGGATCCGACCATAGCGCCGGATCCGAACATGCCGGTGCTGGTCGAGGTGGAGAACCACTTCCAGGGCGACGTGGTGATCTACCTGCTCCGCGGGTCCCAGAAGGAGCGGCTGGGACTCGTCACGGCCCTGAGCAACGCGGCCTTCACGTTTCCTTATCGACGGCTCGGGTCCACCGGCTCGAGCCGGCTCCTGGCCTACCCCATCGCGGGGTCCAGCGCCGAGACGAGCGACCCGCTCAACATCCAGGAGGGTCAGTCCGTGAAGTGGACCCTGGAGGGCGACCTGAGCCGGTCGAGCCTCGTGGTCTACTGATCGGGGGCCGGGTCGCCCTGGGCGGGGCTCGGGATCGCGCGGCGGACGATCACGGTGATGTTGTCGCTCCCGCCGCCTTCCAGCGCCTCGTTCACCAGCTCCTCGCACACCTGTCGCGACGACGTCATGGTGCGGAGGTGGTCGCGGATCCGATCGTCGCTCACATGTCGGGTGAGCCCATCGCTGCATAGCAGCACGACGTCGCCCCAGTCCAGATCCATGCGGGTCACCGCGGGGGCGGTCTGCCGGCCGCCGATCGAGCTGGACAGCGTGTGCGCGAGCTTGGTGGCGCCCGGGTCGCTCCGGCTCAGGACACCCAGGTCGATCAGCTCCTGCGCCATCGTCTGGTCTCGCGTGATCTGGAGCAGCTCGCCCTTGCGAAGCAGGTAACAGCGACTGTCCCCCACCTGCAGCAGATAGGCGCGCGGCCACACGCCGAGGTAGAGGGTCAGCGTCGTCGCCATGCCGAGAAACTCGGAATTCTCCTGGCCCCGCTTGAGGAGCTCGCCGTGGCACTGGCCCGCGGCCGCCTCCAGCGCTTCGGAGAACTCCTGGTCGCCGGCGCCGGCGGCATAGTAGCATCGCATGCTGCGAGAGACGTACTGGCTGACCTCCTCGAGCGCTAGGCGACTGGCCTCGGCACCCTTGGCGCCACCGCCGACGCCATCGGCGACCATCATGAGGAGCGCCAGGCGCTGACTCTCCCCCATGAGGCTCTCGGGTACCGGCAGGCTGGTTTGCTGGACGACCATCTGTTTGCGGAGCGCGCAGATGAGGAAGTGGTCCTGATTTTCGGTGCGGATTTTCCCGGGATGGGTAAACCCGTAGACGTCGATCTCGTCGTCCCGTGGCTTCCGGTCGGGCGCAGTCGGAGGAGCGGATTGGGCGGCGGTCATGGTGGACCTCCTGTTCCGGCGAGGCGGAATGGTCCCAATCTGCGGCGCGAAGCCCGCGGATGCCAGAGGCCGGCCCATTCTCCCGACCTCGGTCGCCGCCAACCGAGCGCGAGGCGGTTGCTGCGCCGGTCTACGATCCCGCTTCTCGTGCTCCTTCTCGCCCGGCTGGCGCTCCCCGCGACCTCCGCCGGCCAGGAGCGCGGCTGCGACCCCCAGCAGCCCTTCGGACCCAGCCGCGACCTCTACTGCGTCGAACTCCTCGCCACGCCCGGCCTGCCGGGCGTGACCGGGCGGGTCGAGCTCTCGCGGGACGCGGGGCCTTTCACGGTCGAGGTGGGTGCGGACGGCCGCCCGAGGACACGACTGATTCTCCGTGCGGCGGGGTTGCCGGCGCCTTCGTCGCTCGGCAGCTACCGCACCTTCGTCGCGTGGATCACGCCGCCGACGATGGACTCGATCACTCGCCTTGGCGTCGTCCGGAACGGCACGACCGACCTGGGGACGGTCGTGCTGGAGAAGTACACGATCCTGATCAGCGCGGAGCGCGACGCGAAGGGGCGGGAGCCGGCGGGGCGGGTCGTGCTCCGTGGCCAGTCTCCGGCGACCCGGCTCTTTCCGCCAGATCTCATGCAGTTCTCGATCGGGGCGATGGCGGCCCCACACCGGCCTCGAGGCCACGATCGCGACGGCATGAGCGGCATGCACGGAGGCATGGAGGCTTCCGACAGCGGCGCCGCGGAATGGACGACGGTTCCGATGCCGCGAGGCCTGACCATGTTGCCGGCGGAGATGGCGCTCCGCCCGGACGCGCCGGCGTGGCTGCCGTCAGGGCCGGCGCCGCTCGTGAGGCCGACGGAGCGGGTGCGCCTGGCTTCGGGCGACACGCTCCGGCTCGAGGCGGCCCCGGTCCGCCGGACGATCGACGGTCGGACGGTGACGATGTTCGCCTTCAACGGCCAGCAGCCGGGACCGCTGATCGAAGTGGCGCGCGGCGCCGAGATCACGGTGCTCCTCAGCAACCATCTGCCGCAGCCCACGACGGTGCACTGGCACGGCATCCGGTTGGACAACGCGAACGACGGCATCCCCGACCTGACGCAACCAGCGGTGCCGCCCGGCGGCGCGTTCACCTATCGGCTCCGTTTTCCGGACGCGGGCATCTACTGGTATCACCCCCACGTTCGGGAGGACACCCAGCAGGAGCTCGGCCTCTACGGCAACCTGCTGGTACGGCCGGACAAGGGAAGGGAATTCGGCCCGGCCAACCGCGAAGCGGTGCTCATGCTCGACGACGTGCTCCTGACCGACGGTGGTCAGGTGCCGTTCGGGGGTGACGCCCCTACGCACGCCCTCATGGGGCGGTTCGGCAACGTGCTCCTGGTGAACGGGGAGCCGCGCTACAGGCTGCGGGTCGGCCGCGGCGAGGTCGTGCGGTTCTACCTCACGAACGCGGCGAACGCGCGCACGCTCAACCTGTCGTTTCCGGGCGCGCACATGAAGCTCGTCGGCGCGGACGTCGGCGCGTTCGAGCGCGAGGCGTGGGTGGAGAGCGTGGTGATCGCGCCGGCGGAGCGGTACGTGGCTCACGTGCGCTTCGATCGCCCGGGCACCGTCGCGCTCGTCAACCGGGTGCGGGGGCTCGATCACCTCTACGGCAGGTTCTTCGACGAGACCGATACGCTGGGCGTGGTGGAGGTGGGATCATCGCCGGTGAGCCGCGATCTCGGAGCCAGTTTCACCGCGCTCTGGCGGGACTCGGCGGCCACGGGTGAGATCGAGCGCTTTCGCCGGCTCGCGGCAACCGCGCCGGTCAAGACGCTCGTGCTCGCGCTCGACGCGCCGGGCCTCGCTCCGGTCACCCGGCGGCTCATGCAGCTCGACTCGATCTATTTCCCGCCGGTCGAGTGGAGCGGGACCATGCCGATGATGAACTGGGCCGCGACGGGGCATCAACTTCGCTGGATCCTGCGTGATCCCGAGACCGGCCGCGAGAACATGGACATCGACTGGCACCTTCGCCGGGGCCAGCCGGTCCGGGTCCGCCTGGTCAACCCGCGCGAGAGCGTGCACGCGATGCAGCACCCGATCCACCTGCACGGCCAGCGCTTCCTCGTGCTGGCGGTCAACGGCGTGCCCAACGAGAACCTGGCGTGGAAGGACACCGTGCTGGTGCCGGCGGGTGCCGCCGTGGATATTCTGCTCGACCCCTCGAACCCCGGTCGATGGATGGGGCACTGCCACATCGCCGAGCATCTGTCGGCGGGAATGATGATGAGATTCACCGTGGAGTAGCGGCTCGTCCGGCCCGTTCCATCACCACCAACGATCCCCAGGGAGCCTTCCATGCGCCTCGGTTCTTTCGTGCTGGCCTCTCTCGTCCTCCTGCCTGGCGCGCTCGCGGCCCAGCGTCCGGACTCGCTGTCCGAGGCCGTTCGGCAGTACGTCGCGCTCGACACCAGCGCGGTGGCGTTGACGCACGTCCTCGTCCTGGACGGCACCGGCGCCGCGCCGACTCCCGACCAGACGATCCTGATCCGTGACGGCCGGATCGCCGAGGTGGGCCCCGCGGGGCGGGTGACCGTTCCCGATGGGGTGAAGACGATGGATCTGAGCGGGCATACGGTGATTCCGGGGCTCGTCGGCATGCACGACCACCTGTTCTACACGGCGGCCGGCGGTCGCGCGGTGCAGATGTCCTACACCGGCCCCCGACTCTACCTCGCGTCCGGGGTGACCACGATCCGGACGGCGGGCGGCCGGAATACCTACGCCGAGATCAACCTGCGGGACGCCATCAACAAGGGGCAGGTCCCGGGTCCGCACATTCACCTGACGGCGCCCTACATCACCGGCGCCGCCGGCGGCGGCAGCATGGACGTGGTGACGTCGCCCGACGAGGCAAAGCGCTTCGTGGCCTACTGGGCGTCCGAAGGCATCACCTGGATCAAGGCGTATACCGACATCGGCCGGGCGGAGCTGGGCGCCGCGATCAAGGAGGCGCACAAGCGCAAGATCAAGGTGACCGGCCACCTCTGCTCGGTCTCGTTCCGCGAGGCCGTGGACCTGGGGATCGACAACCTGGAGCACGGCATGCTCACGGCGTCCGATTTCGACCCGTCGAAGCAGCCGGACGTCTGTCCCGTGGGCGTGGTCGGCCGCAACAACACGGTGGATCCGACGGGCGACGTGGCGAAGGCCACGATTCAGACGATGGTGAAGCGAAACGTCTCCATGACGTCCACGCTGGCCGTCTACGAGCCGTTCGTCGCCAACCGGCCGACCAAGGAGCCGCGGGTGCTCAACGCCATGGCGCCGGAAGTACGCGCGAGCTATATGCAGGTGCGGCAGGAGATCGATTCGACCGGCGCGGGCCCGATCACGGCCGACGGGCTCAAGAGCGCCATGGTGTTCGAGCGGGAATTCGTGGCCGCGGGCGGGAACCTGGCCGCCGGAGTGGATCCGACGGGCCTCGGCGGCGCCCTCGCGGGGTACGGCGATCAGCGCAACTACGAGCTCTTCATCGAGGCCGGCTTCGCGCCGGCGCAGGCGATCCGGATCATGAGCCTGAACGGCGCCAAGATCCTGGGCGTGGAGGGGCAGGTCGGCAGCGTGGAGCGTGGGAAGCGCGCCGATCTGGTGGTGCTCGACGGCGACCTCACCGCTGACCCCGCGGTCATCGAGAAGCCCTCGACCGTCTTCAAGGACGGCGTAGGGTTCGATTCGGCGAAGCTGATCGCGTCGGTCCAGGGGCGGGTCGGGATCGACTGAGCCCGCGCGGATCACGTCCCGCGCAGACGACGAAGGGGCATGCCCACCAGGCATGCCCCTTCGCTTCGTTCAGACACCCACCAATCGCGGGCCGGCTAGGCGTTCCGATCCGTGCACGTCCCGCCGTTCGGGTTGTTCTCTTCCTCGATCGGAATCGGGAGGTTCACGTCGTTGCCGTAGCTGCCACCACCCTTGTGGTAATCACCGGTCGGGAAGACCGCGCTCGGGTCCCGCAGGTACTGGCGGATCAACCTGCGCATGTCGCCCAGGCGATGGCCGGTGGCGTACATCCAGAAGGCCCGCTCGGAGAAGAGCGCATCGATCGCTTCGTCGCGCGAGCCGGGCGTGGGCAGGTCGTCGAGGCCGATCGTCGCACGCAAATCGTTCAGGGTGGTGTGCATCCCCCCGAAGTCATTGACCTGAAGCTGCGCTTCGGCCTCGATCAGGCGCGCCTCGATGCCGTCGGCCACGATGACCGACGCGTTGGCGTCGGGGTACTTGAGCAGGAAGTACTGCGGCGTCTGACTGTCGAGCCCCGTATCGGCGAAACCGTTCTCGTCATCGTCCAGGCTGTCCACCGGGACGCGCGGGTCGACGGCCGAGATGAAGGGGAGCCCGGCGCCACCTTCCAGATCCGAGACCGACCACAGCCCCTGACTGGTGTACGACCAGATGGCGTTCTGGAGCTGGAGCGGACTCTCGGCGTGCTCGCTCACGTACTGGAATTCGGTGGGCACATCGGCGACCGCGACCGCGGCCTCGGCGAACCGGCCCAGGTCCACCAGCGCCCGGGCTCGGCCTACCGTCGCCAGGCCCGTGATGGTGCCGTCGTCCACCGCCAGCCCGGGCTGCGCGAGGGCGGAGTCGAACTTGGCCACCGCGGTCTCGAACATGGCCTGATTGGTCTGGGCCGGGCCGAAGATCAGGCTGTCACCGCTGACACGGCTGAACGGCACGCCGTTGCAGAAATCCTCGCCGAAGTAGACGTACGCGAAGGCGGCGATGGCCTGCATCTCGGCGATCTCGGTGGTCTCCTCCGGCGCGACCAGGAACGACTGCAGCGCTTGCGCGGCGTTCTCCGCGCCCGCGCGGGCCTTGTGGAGGTTGAAGTAGACGTCCGAGAGGCTCGGATTGACCAGCGCTGTCGTCCGCTGGTCGATCTCCTGCTCGGATGGTGGCGTGGTCGAGAGGACGAACTCGTCGGACAGGAGGCCGCCGACCAGGATCAGGCCGTCGTCCGTCTGGGTGCCGTCCCCGTCCTTGACGAAGGCGAAATCGGCCAGCGCGCCGAGTCGCAGCGCCTCTGCGGCGTCCGGCGTGTTGAGGACGTTCGGGTCGATAATATTGGGCTGCTCGGTGTCGAGCAGGCCGCATCCGGCGGTGAGCGCAAGCCCCAGCGTCGCCGCCAGGCGGCTGCCGCGTCGGGTCAGGATCGTCATGGGAGGCGTCTCCTCAGAAGCCGACGTTGAGGCGCGCGGTCCAGTAGCGCACCTGCGCCTGGGACTCGAAATCCGAGGACGCGAAGTTGTTCTGTGCGAAGGCATTGACCTCGGGGTCCACGCCCGTGTAATCGGTGGTCGTCCACAGGTTCCGGCCGGCGATGGTGAGGCTCAGGCGGGCCGCTCGGACGGAGCGCGCCCAGTTGTCCGGCGCCTGGAACGTGAACGACAGCTCGCGAAGCTTGATGAACCATCCCGGTTCCAGGAACGCCACCGAGTTGCCGGCGCCCGGGAGGAAGGTGGACTGGGCCCGCGCCTGTTCGGACAGCGGGGCCGTCGGGTCGTACAGCCCGCGGCAGTTGCCGATCGAGAAGCAGCGGAACTGCTCGAGCGAGTTGTCCACCAGGTGGCCGCCACGATAGTCGAACTGCGTCCCGAGGACGACCCTCCCGCCGAAGAGCGCGAGACTGCTGTTGAGCGAGGCCTCCTTGGTCGGCAGCGCGGAGCCGCGGAACACGGAGCTGTCGCTCAGGGTCACCTCGGAGTCGTCGAACGAGCCGTCGCGGTTCGGGTCCAGGTCGATGATGCCGTCGCCGTTGGCGTCGTTATAGTGGATCGTCGGCGCCCAGAAGCCGCCGGCCGGGTAGCCGGTGCGGTGCTGCTGGTAGAACCCGACGAAGATCGGGCTCACGCCGGTGCCCAGGTCCTCGATCTTGTTGCTCGTGGTCGAGCCGCTCAGCGTCAGGTCCCAGGCGGTGTTCTTGCTGTCGATGATGCGGGTCGTGATCGCCAGCTCGAACCCGTGGTTCTTGATGCGCGACAGGTTGACGAACTGAGTCGTCGAGGCGCCGAGGGAAGGCGCGATCGGCCGCTCGATCAGGGCGTCCTTGGTGAGCTTGTCGTAGTAGGTGAATTCGAACGACAGGCGGTCCCGGAACAGGCCGGCGTCGAACCCGATCTCGAACTCGGTCGAGCGCTCGGGCTTGAGGTCGGGATTGCCCAGGCTGCCGAAGGTCACGCCCGTCGTGCCCGCCTCGTCCTTCCGGCCGGAAACCGCCCGGAAGAAGCGGGTGGCGTCGGTCGTGCCCGGCTGCTGCCCCGAGGCGCCGTAAGCCGCGCGCAGCCGGACCGTGTTGATCGCGTCGATGTTGAAGAACGGCTCGTCCGACAGGAGCCACGACACGCTGGCCTTCGGGTAGACCGTCGCATCGAAGTTCTTGCCGAACGCGCTGTTGTCATCGAAGCGGGCGGCACCCGTCACGAACAGGCGCTCCTTGAGGTTGATCTCCTCCTCGATGTACGAGCCGACGGATCGGGACTCGACCAGGGTGTCGGACGCTTCGGTAGTGCTGGCGCCGCTGATGGTGCCCGAGCCGGCGGGGAGGCCGCGCCCGGTGGAGAAGTTGCCCCGCGAAAGGTCGCGGAACCACTGGCCGCCGATCGAGGTGCGCGAACCGAGGTTGGGAGTGAGCTGGAACTTGGCCGAGGCGGCGAGGTCCACCGACGTCTGGGAGATGTCGAACCGGTTCTGTGAGCGGACGCCCGCGCGGTTCGCCCCGAAGTCGGCCACTTCACCCGTCGGGAAGAACTGCACGTCGGTCCGGTTCACCACGTCGTACCCGATCGTCGCGCGGCTGGTGAGCCACGAGAGCGGCCGCCAGTTCCCGGTGAAGCCGCCGGTGAACCGGTTGGCTTCCTGCTGGGCCAGCTCGGCGAAGAGCTCGGCCGGGATGAAGAACCAGCCGCGGTTGTCCTCGGGGAGGACGCCGCTCGCTGTGCCGCTGCCGTTCACGGTGAGGAAGCTGTTGTCGTTCTCGATCAGGCGCGTGTTGTTGGTGACGAAACCCAGCGACGCGTCCACGTCGAAGCTTGGCGACACGTTGGCGTGCACATTGCCGCGGACGCTGTACTTCTCGAGGGCGTTCGGGCGGATCTGGTTGGCCGGGACCTCACCGCGGGTCGCCTGGATGGAGTCCTCCTCGAACTGCGGGAGACGGAACACCCCCTTCTCGTTCTCGTACGCGCCGGAGATGAAATAGGTCACCTGGTCGCTGCCGCCGGACACGTTCGCGCCGTAGGACTGCCGCAGGCCCGCCTTGTAGGGCCGGGTGTCCGCGTTGTTGAGCGGCTGGTTCGTCTGCAGCTGGGACTGGACGCACGCGGCGTCGAGCTGGCTCTGGATGGTGCAGAAGCCGTCGAAGCCCGCGTCGAACCCGGCCGGATCGACCGCGGGATCGACGCGCCCGTAGTAGTTGAGGGGGTACTGATTGTTGTCGGAAACCGATCCGACCTCGGAGTAGAGGTTCCAGCGCGGCGGACCCGCGGTCCCATGCTTGGTGGTGATGCGCACGACGCCGTTGGAGGCCTGGATGCCGTAGAGCGTCGCGGCCGCCGGGCCCTTCACGACCTCGATGGACTCGATGTCATCGGGGTCGATGTCGTTGATGCGCGATGGACCCTGGTTGCTGCTCTGATCGGAGAAGCCGCCGACGTTGAGGGTGGTCGAGCTCGCGGCGCTCTCGAGCCGGACGCCGTCCAGGTAGTACAGGGGCTCGTTCGAGAGCGAGATGCTGTTGGAGCCCCGGATGCGGATGCGGGTGCCCTCGCCGGTGGTCCCGCTGCTCTTGAGCACCTGGACGCCGGCCGCGCGGCCGGAAAGCAGGTTCGAGAACTCGGTAATCGGGGCCGTCTCGGTGATCTTGGCCGCGTCGATCGTGGTCACCGCGTTCCCGACCTCGAGCTTGCGCTGCTCACCGGTCGCGGTGGTGACGATCTCGTCGAGCTGGACCGGGGCGGCGGCCATCAGGAAATCGGCGGTCGCGTGGCCACCGTCCGCCACGGTGACGGAATCCGTCGCGGGACGGTAGCCGACGCGGAGCGCCCGGACCTGGTAGGTCCCGGGGGCGACGGCGCGAAAGGTGTAGATGCCTTCGCGGTTCGTGGTTTCGATGCGCGTCGTTCCCGTGAGCACGATGCGGGCCGCCTCGAGCGGGACGCCGCCGGATTCGTCGGTCACCTTCCCGCTGATGGTGGCGGTCTGGGCGGCGACGAAGGACGGCGCGGCGAGGGCGAGGATCCAAGTGAGCCAGGGAATACGACGAGCGGGCTGACGAGCGTCAGGTGCCATGGGCCTTCTCCTCGGAGCGAGGCCTGCCCGGGGTGTGCGACGGCGCGAGCGTACGGTCGGGGCAAGGCGATGGGAACGGCTTCAGCCAATGTGCAGAGAGGCGGCCAAGTTGTCAAAACCTCTCGCGCGGGCCGCTTGACGTACTGAGCCGCAACGAATATCCTCGGGCCAACGTCCCGATCGCTCGTCCCCGGACGTCCCGCCGCAGCAACGTGTTTCACCGCCAGCCCCACGCGGCGTCAACTCCAAGGCTCCCCGGAGGCTTCGTGCTCGATCGCACTGTCCGGTTCTTGGCTTGCCTGCTGGTCGCGCTTCTCACCATCACGTCCCTCGCCGTCACCCCGCTTGCCGCCCAGGGTGGAGACATGCAGGGCGTCGTCGCGGATGAAGGCGGGGTCACGCTGCCCAACGCGACAGTCACCGTCGAAGGAACCGGCCTTCGGGCTGTGACGGGCGCGAACGGCGGCTACGAGATCCACGCCGTTCCGTCGGGCACCCACACCGTGCGGGTTCACCTGATCGGCTACCAGGCCGGCGCCTCCTCGGTCACGATCGGGGTGGGCGGGATCACGCGCGCCGACTTCACGCTGGCCAAGAGCACCGTCCAGCTCGCGCCGATCGACGTCGTCGTCGGCTCGCGCGCGCGGCACACGGCCGCGGAAGAGCTGGCGGTGCCGGTGGACGTGTTCCCGTCGGAGCAGCTGGCGCAGCAGGGCAGCACCGAGACCAGCGTCATCCTCCAGGCGGTCTCGCCGTCCATCAACTTCCCGCGCCAGAGCGTCACGGATGCGGGCGACATCGTGCGGCCCTTCACGCTGCGCGGCCTGAGCCCCGACCACACCCTGGTGCTGCTCAACGGCTGGCGGCGCCACCAGACGGCGCTGGTCAACAACTTCACGTACGGCATGGGCGCGGGCTCGAGCGGCGTGGACCTGAACGCCATCCCGTCGAGCGCGCTGGACCGGATCGAGGTCCTTCGTGACGGCGCGGCCGCGCAATACGGGTCGGACGCCATCGCCGGCGTGGTGAACCTGGTGGTCAAGGACGGCGTGTTCGCGCCGTTCGTCAACGGCGACGTCGGCCGCTTCACCACCGACAACTACCCGGACGACGGGACCACCGTCAACGTGAACGGCGGGTGGGGCATCGGCATCGGCCGAGGATCGCTGGGGCTGTTCGGCGAGTTCCGCGACCGCCAGGCGACCAACCGGGCCTGGGCCGATCGGTTCGAGGTGGCCGGCACGGGGCAGGCCGACGAGATCAACGACATCGGCCAGGTGGTTCACAAGAACAACCCGGTGGAACAACCGAACCACCACTGGGGCGACGGCCTGGAGAAGGACGCGCTCACGTTCGCCAACTTCCGGATGCCGGTGAACCAGGCGGGGACGAGCGAGATCTACGCGTTCGGCGGCTACAGTCACCGGGACGGCCAGGGCAATCCCTACCGGCGCTACTTCGACAGCGGCCGCAACTGGCAGCAGATCTATCCGCTCGGCTTCCTGCCTGTCATCGAGGGCTTCGTCACCGACTACTCGCTCACCGGCGGCCTGCGGGGCGTGGTGTCGGGCTGGAACTACGACGTCGGCGCCACGTTCGGACACAACCACTTCGACTACCAGATCAGCAACACGCTCAACGCGTCGCTCGGCCCGTGCCTGGACGTGGCGTGCGCACCGGGCAGCGACGGGATCCTCGGCACCAGCGACGACCCGGGCATCCCGAACCAGACCTCGTTCTTCGCCGGCCGGCCGCTGCGGGAGGAAGCGATCGTGGCGGCCAACGTCGCCAAGCCGGTCAACCTGGGACTGCGGAACCCGGTCAACCTGGCGTTCGGCGCCGCGTTCCGGCGGGAGCGTTACGCGATCCGGGCGGGGGAGCTCGCCTCGTACGTCAATGGCGGCGCCACCGACCAGAACGGCGACGGCCCGGCGCCCGGCGGGTCGCAATCGTTCCCCGGCTTCGCGCCGGGTGACGAGTCCGACCGCCACCGGACCAACTTCGGCCTGTACGCCGACGCGGAGAGCCAGCTCTCCGAGAAGGTGCTCGCGGACGTGGCCGCGCGGTACGAGGATTACAGCGACTTCGGCTCACGCGTGAGCGGCAAGGCCGCGGTCCGGTTCCAGCCGTCCCACCGGGTCACGCTCCGCGGCGCGGTGAGTACCGGCTTCCGGGCGCCCGGCCTGAGCCAGATCGCGTTCAGCAAGGTGGTGACGAACGTGATCGCGGGCGAGTTCATCGACGTCGGCCTCTTCCCGGTGGACAATCCCGCGTCCATCGCGCTCGGTGCCAAGCCGCTGCGGGATGAGACGTCGGTCAACCTGAGCGCCGGCATCGTCATGACGCCGGTGGACAACCTTACGATCGGCGCCGACTACTTCCACATCACGATCGACCACCAGATCCTGCTCGGCGCCACGTTCGACGATTCGGTCACCGTGGCCATCCTGCAAAACGCCGGCATCAACAACATCACGGGCGTGCAGTACTTCACCAACGGCCTGAATACGCGCACGCAGGGGATCGACATCACCGCCAACTACCGGATCCCGACGGGCCGGAGCGGCATCCTCGACCTCAACGCCGGATTCAACTGGACCGAGAACAAGATCACCCACGTGGATCCGCTTCCGGAGGTGCTGGTGGCCGCGGGATCGACGGAGCCGGGGCTGCTCGACTCGGTGACGGCGATCGGCATCCAGGACGAGCGCCCCGACTGGCGCGGCACCCTGCAGGCCAACTACACCGTGGGCCGGGTCAGCGCCCTCGGCCGGTTCTCCTACTTCGGCGCCTTCAGCTCGGCGCAGCCGGGCTTCTGCGACCTCTGCCGGGACAACTACGGGGGCAAGGGTCTGACGGACGCGGAGCTCGGGTACCAGTTCAACCAGCTCAAGCTGTCGGTCGGCGTGCGCAACCTGTTCGACGTGTACCCCGATCAGCCGAGCTCCCAGGTCGTGGTGGACGACGCCGGGGACACGGCGAAAGACTTCAACGACAACTTCGGCACGTTCCCGTGGGCGGCGGCATCGCCGTTCGGGTACAACGGCAGATTCGTGTACGCGAGGACCGAGATCCAGCTGTCGTGGTGAGAGGCGGTGAGCGGTGAGCAGTGAGCGGGAAGAGCACACCAGACTACTTCGGTGAGCTGTTCCCGCTTACCGCTCACCGCTCACCGTTTCCCGCTCACCGTTTCCGCTCCCCGCTTCGCTTTTCCCCTTCCACCCCCTTCCCCTCGCGGGTAAGATTCGCCACCTCAACCCCCGCGAATCTCATGTCCGTTTCCTACGATCTCATCATCATCGGCGGTGGCCACAACGGGCTCGTGACCGCGGCCTACGCCGCCCGCGCGGGCCTCAAGACGATCGTCCTCGAGCGTCGCGACGTGCTCGGCGGCGCGTGCGTCACCGAGGAAGTGTGGCCCGGCTTCAAGGTCTCGACCGCCGCGTACGTGAACAGCCTGCTCCGGCCCGAGATCATCCGCGATCTCGAGCTCGCGCGGCACGGCTTCGAGATGCTGCCGCGGAGTCCCTCCTCGTTCACCCCGTTCCCCGATGGCCGCTCGCTCATGCTCGGCCCGGACAAGGCGCAGACGCATCGCGAGATCTCGAAGTTCTCCACCAAGGACGCCGAGGCGCTGCCGAGGTACGAGGCGATGCTCGAGCGCGTGGCCGATTTCCTCGAGCCGACGCTCGTCATGACGCCGCCCAACCCGTGGTCATTCCGCCCGGGCAACCTGGCGCAGCTCGCGAAGCTGGGCCTCGCCTTCGTGCGCCTGGGGACCGAAGGGCAGAAGGCGATCGAGATCCTGACCGGCGCGGCCACGCCGATCCTGGACCGCTGGTTCGAGAGCGAGCAGCTCAAGGTGACGCTGGCGACCGACGCGATCATCGGCGCGATGGCGTCCCCGTCGATGCCGGGGACGGCCTACGTGCTGTTCCATCACGTCATGGGCGAGTGCAACGGGGTGCGGGGCGTCTGGGGCTACGTGCGCGGCGGCATGGGCGGCGTCAGCAACGCGATCGCGGCCGCGGCGCGGGAGCGCGGCGCCGAGATCCGGACCAACGCCGAGGTGGCGCGGATCCTGGTCAAGAACGGCGTCGTGCAGGGCGTGGCGCTGGCCGACGGGACCGAGATCCGCGCGCCAGCGGGTCGCGTCGGGCGTGGACGCGAACGTCACCTTCCTCAAGCTGATGCAGAACGGCGATCTGCCGGCGGAGTTCGTGGAGGCGGTGCGCAACATCGACTACGCGAGCGCGAGCTGCAAGATCAACGTCGCGCTGAGCGAGCTGCCGGACTTCACGTCCGTGCCCGGCACCGCGCCGGGCCCGCAGCATCGGGGCACGATCCACATCTCGCCGACGATGGAGTACATCGAGCGCGCCTACGACGACGCCAAGTACGGCCGGCCGTCGGCGCAGCCGATCATCGAGGCCACGATCCCGTCGGTGCTGGACGATACGCTCGCGCCGCGCGGCCAGTACGTGATGTCGATGTTCACCCAGTACTTCCCGTACAAGCTCGCGCCCGGCCTGTCGCTCGAGGCCGAGAAGGAGAAGTACGCGGACCGGTGCTTCGACCTGATGAGCCAGTTCGCGCCGAACTTCAAGCGCTCGGTCATCGCGCGGCAGATCCTGTCGCCGGTGGACCTGGAGCAGCGGTTCGGGCTCACCGGCGGGAACATCATGCAGGGGGTGATGTCGCTCAGCAGCCTGTCGTTCATGCGGCCGGTGCCGGGGTACGCGGACTACCGGACGCCGGTGCGCGGGCTCTATCTGTGCGGGGCGGCGACGCATCCGGGGGGTGGGGTGATGGGTGCGTGCGGCTACAACGCGGCCCGCGAGATCGTGCGCGACCTGCGAGCGTAGGCCAGGCTCCGCTGGGGGGCCGGCGGGGCTCGCGCCGGTCGCTGCAGGGCGCTCGGCGGGTGGGATCGCGCAAGGGGGTGAGCGCGCCCTGACGCTCCCTCTGCGAGCCCCGCCGGCCCGGGGCCACGTAGCCAGGCCGGGATGCTCGGAGGTCGGGTTGGGCTCGCGCGCTGGTGCGTGGCGCGGGCTGACGGTGCGGCAGCGACCTGGTGTAGACGCCGAACTGCGGCACGGGAGATCCTGGGGGGATATGCCTGAGAACTACCTGACGGTCGCACAGGGGCTCGCGCGCTTGCCGGGACCGGAGGGGGAGCGGTTCGTCGAGCTGTTCCGGCATGGCACCCTGAGTGTCGAGCTGTACGCGCCGCGGGGCACGGACCCGCAGACGCCGCATACGCGGGACGAAGTGTACGTTGTGATCGAGGGCAGCGGGACGTTTCGGAACGGCGCGGAGCGCCATTCGTTCGAGCGGGGCGACGTGCTGTTCGTCGCGGCCGGTGTCGAGCACCGGTTCGAGGAGTTCAGCGACGATCTCGCCGTGTGGGTGTTCTTCTACGGACCCGAGGGCGGGGAGGCCTGAGGTGCTCGAGCGCACGCTGCCCCGCGAGTCGTATCTGTCGCCCGAGGTGTTCGCGCATGAGCAGGAACGGATCTTCTGGCGCGAGTGGTTCGTCGTCGGGCGCGAGGAGGAGCTGGCCTCGCCGGGCGACTACGCCGTGAAGAACGTCGCGGGCGAGAGCATCCTCCTCGTGCGGACGCGCGCTGGCCGTCTTGCGGCGCACTACAACGTCTGCCGCCATCGCGGGTCGCAGCTGGTACCGGACTGCGGCACGGGCACGTTCGCCGGCGGCATCCGCTGCCCCTACCACTCCTGGACCTATACGCTCGAAGGCGAGCTCCGCACCGCGCCGTTCCTCGAGGAGTCCGACGGGCTCGCTCGCGGCCAGCTGTCGCTCCATCCCGTCGGCGTCGACACGTGGGGCGGCTTCGTCTTCGTCCACCTCACGCCCGCCGACGCCGAGCGCCGCGGTCACACCCTCGCGACGCAGCTGGACGCCGTGCCCGAGCGGCTCGCCCGCTACCCGCTCGCCGAGCTTCGCGTGGCGCACCGGATCGAGTACGAGATCCACGCCAACTGGAAGGTGGTGCTCGAGAACTACAACGAGTGCTACCACTGCGGGCCGGTGCATCCCGAGCTCTGCCGCCTCGTGCCCGCGTTCAAGCAGCGCGGCGGCTCCGAGCTGGATTGGGAGCGCGGCATCCCCCATCGCGACGGCGCCTGGACCTTCACGGCCACCGGCACGACCAACCGGCTTCCATTCGAGGGCCTGAGCGAGGACGAGCGCATCCGGCACAAGGGCGAGCTCGTCTACCCCACCCTGATGCTGAGCCTCAGCGCTGAGCACGTGGCCGCGTTCTACGTCCGGCCAGACGGCCCCGACCGGACGACCATCGTGAACGAGTTCCTCTTCCACCCCTCCGAGATCGCGAAGCCCGACTTCGCGCCGGCCGACGTCGTGGAGTTCTGGGACCTGGTCAACCGCCAGGACTGGGCGATCTGCGAGTCGGTGCAGCGCGGGATGTCGTCGCGGGTGTTCCAGCGCGGCTACTACGCGCCGATGGAAAGCTGGAGCCTGGACATTCGCCGGTACATCGGGGAGCGCATGGACCGCGGTACGACGTGAGCCGGCGTGACTACGAGTACATCGTCCTCGGCCTCGGTGGCTGGGGCAGTGCGGCGGCCTACTGGCTCTCGCGCCGAGCGGGCGCCGACGTGCTCGGGCTCGAGCAGTTCGAGCTGGGGCACGTGCGCGGCGAGTCGCAGGACCACTCGCGCATCATCCGGCTTTCGTATCACACGCCCGGCTACGTCGAGCTCGCCAAGCACGCGTACCGCGCCTGGGCCGAGATCGAGAAGGACTCGGGCGAGCAGCTCGTGCTCAAGACCGGAGGGCTCGACTTCGCCCCGCGCGAGAGCGCTATCCCGCTCACCAACTACAGCGGCAGCATGGACGCGGCGGGGGTCGCCTACGAGCACCTCGACGCGGCGGAGATCCGCCGGCGCTGGCCGGTGCTGGAGGTGACCGACGATATCCAGGGCCTGTTCCAGCCGGACAGCGGGATCGCGATGGCCGCCCGCGGCAACGCGGCGCACGCTCGGATGGCGCGGGAGCACGGGGCGACGCTGGTGGACCGCTCGCCGGTCGAGCGGATCAGGTCCGTGAACGGGGAGATCGAGGTCGCGGCCGGGGGCGCGGTGTATCGCTGTCGCCGCCTGGTCGTCGCGGCGGGGGCCTGGTCCAACGGCGCCCTCACGCATGTCGGCATGCGGCTGCCGCTCCGGGTCACCAAGGAGCAGGTCACCTACTTCGCGACGCCGCACGCGGCCCAGTTCGAGCCTGGGCGGTTCCCGGTCTGGATCTGGATGGACGACCCGTGCTTCTACGGGTTCCCCGTCTTCGGCGAGGCCGGTCCCAAGGTGGGGCAGGACGCCGGCGGCCTCGAGACGGATCCCGTCACGCGGAGCTTCGAGCCGGACCAGGCGGCGCTCGAGCGCACGATGGAGTTCCTCCGGAAGTACATCCCGAAGGCGCTCGGCCCGATCATCTACACCAAGACCTGCCTGTACACCCTGACGCCCGACCGCGACTTCGTGGTCGACCGACTGCCGTCCGATCCCAACGTGGTCGTGGGCGTGGGAGGAGGGCACGGCTACAAGTTCGCGTCGCTGATCGGGCGGATCCTGTCCGAGCTCGCGATCGACGGGCGCACCGAGCACAACATCGAGCCGTTTCGCATCGACCGCGCGATCCTGCAGCTCGAGAATCCGCCGGTGAACTACATGGTCTGACGGGGTCGGGGTGCGCGGCTCCGGCGGGGGCGACGCTCGCGCCGGTCGCTGCAGGGCGCTCCGGGGGGTGGGATCGCGCAAGGGTTGGAGTGCGCCCTGACGCTCCCTCTGCGAGCGTCGCCCCCGCCTGCGCCCGGAGCTCCGATCCCAGCCGCGCCAGACCATCCGTTCCAAGGCTGCTGCCTGCTCCTGCCAACGCGCGGCGCTGCCCGCGCGCTCAGCGCGCGCTCCCCATGGAGGCACGGGCATTTCGCCGGCTACCGACGATCTCTCGTCGTGCTACGTGGCCCGGGCCGGCGGGGCTCGCAAAGGGAGCGTCAGGGCGCACTCACCCCCCTGCGTGATCTCCCCTGCCGGAGCGCCCTGCAGCGACCGGCGCGAGCCCCGCCGGCCCACACCGGAGCTCAACAAAGCAACGAGGGACGCACCTCACGGCACGTCCCTCGTCCCAGATCAATCCAGCCCTTACTCCCGCCCGAGACTCCGCAACACCTCGCGGTCGAACTGGACCGACAGGCTCTCCCGCTTCGAGTAGGGCCCCGGCTGATACGCGCGCGACTGGACTCCGAGCTGGCTCTGCTCGCAGATGTGCCAGTCCTGCCTGTTGGTCATGTCCCAGAACTCGACCCCGTCGCCAGGATTGAACGTCGGGTCGCCGAGGGTGGCGGGATGGAAGAGCCAGGAGCAGCTGATGAGCGTGCGGTCCGTACCCTGGGGCCAGACGGTATGGAACATCACGTAGTCGGGGTGCAGGCTCAGCAGCAGGTTCGGGAAAATGGCGTAGTAGTAGACCCGGTTCATGTCCTCGTCGGGCAGGTCGCCCACCGTGACGCCGCACGAGCGCCCGCTCATCGTCATGCTTTCGGCGCCGCGCGTCATCACCATGAAGCCGCCGGTGAACGGTCCCTCCGTCAGGTCGTTCTCGCCGCTGGTCGGGGGCGTGAGTTTGGAAAGCGCCGGGTGCACCGGGCCGCAGTGGTAGCACTCCGAATAGTTCTGGAACAACAGCTTCCAGTTCGATTTCACGTCGTACTCGATGGTGCGGGCGACCTTGAGGTTCGAAAGGTTGAAGCGGGCGAACCGGCCCACGAGCGGCGCCCAGGCCTCGGTCGAACGGCTCCGGCTTCTCGGCGAGGTTGATGAAGAGGAAGCCTTCCCAGGTCGCGAGCGCGACGGAAAAGAGCGGCCAGTCGGCCTTGTCGAAGTTTTCGATCTCCTGGGTCGAGGGGGCGCCGATGAGGTGGCCATCGAGGCCGTAGGTCCAGGCGTGGTAGGGACACTGGATGGTGCCGCCCAGGTTTCCGGTGTGCTCCTCGCAAAGCCGGGTACCCCGATGGCGGCAGACGTTGTAGTACGCCCGGTAGCCGCCCTCGCGCTCCTTGAGGACGATCACGCTCTCCTTGCCGATCTCCTGGACGAAATAGTCGCCGGGGTTGGTGAGCCGGTCCTCGCGCCCGACGCAGAGCCAGCGCTTCAGGAAAATGTGTTCCAGCTCCTCGCTGAAGATCTCAGGCGAGGTATAGAATGGCCGGGGCAGGGTGCGGGCACCGTCGATCGAGATCTCGGTGGTCTTGAGGAACGTGGCCACGGGTGCGGTCTCCAAAGAAGTATTCCAAAATATGCCATGTGGCGGAGGGCCGGGGAAGTCGCGGCCGCCGCCCGTGGCGCCAACATGAAGGAGGAGAGATGCGAGGCAAGTCCTGGCGGCAGGCCGTGTTGGCGGTGGCGGTGATGATGGCGGCGACGGGATGTGTGGCCGCCGCCGCGGCGGGCGCGGCGGGCGCGATCTACGCCACGAGCCGCGGGGTGGAGTCCCTGGTGGCGGTGCCGATCGATCGAGTGGTGGCGAACGCGGAGTCGGTGATGAAGGACATGGGAATCAGCCAGGAGGGGTCCAGCACCGAGGACGGTGGGGCGAAGCGGGATCTCAAGGGAAAGCGTGACGATCTCGACGTGACCGTGCACATGGAGCGTCAGGACACGGCGACCACGAAGGTGGAGGTGTACGCGCGCAAGAATTTGGCGGAGTGGGACAAGGACTATGCGCGGAAGGTGCTCGAGCGGATCGTCGCGGCGAAGTAATGCTCTGGTGGGTCGGGGTGCGCGGCTCCGACGGGGGCGGGGCTCGCGCCGGTCGCTGCAGGGCGCTCTGGGGGTGGGATCGCGCAGGGGGTTGAGTGCGCCCTGAGGCTCCCTCTGCGAGCCCCGCTCCCGCCTGCGCCCGGGCACCGCTTACCGCGGCCTAGGCGATAGTCTGCGGTCGTTACCATCACATCGTCCCGCCTGGCCGACCGCCCGAGCTATTCCACCAGCCCCCGGCACTCCCCAAACCCGATCCTCACGGCGCCCTCGCGCTCGGCGTAGCCGCGCATGATCACCTCGTCGCCGTCCTCCAGGAACGCGCGGGTCTCGCCGGTCGGCAGCGTGAGCGGCTCGGCGCCGCGCCAGGTGAGCTCGAGCAGGCAGCCACGGTTCTCGCGGTCCGGACCGGAGATGGTGCCGCTCGCGAACAGGTCGCCGGGCTCGAGGTTGCAGCCGTTGCTCGCGTGGTGGGCGAGCATCTGCGCCGGAGTCCAGTAGAGGTCGGCGACGCGGCCGCGGCTCACGCGGAGCGGGCCGACGTGCTCCGATCGCATGCGGGCCGAGCTGAGCCAGACCTCGACCGTAACGTCGAACGCGCCGCGCGTCCGATCATCGGGCGCGGTGAGATAGGGTAGCGGGGCCGGGTCGCCGGCCGGGCGCGCCGCGGCCGGCGAGCGGAACGGCGCGAGGGCCTCCAGCGTGATGACCCAGGGCGATACCGTGGTCGCGAAATTCTTGGCGAGGAATGGTCCGAGGGGCTGGTATTCCCAGCTCTGCACGTCGCGGGCGGACCAGTCGTTCACGAGACAGAGGCCGAACAGATGCGACTCCGCCTCCGCCACCGGCACCGGCGTGCCGAGAGCATTGCCCGTCCCCACCACGAACCCGACCTCCATCTCGTAGTCCAGCGAGCGCGACGGTCCAAAGACCGGCGCGTCGGCCTTGGCGTCCTTGATCTGTCCGCTCGGCCTCCGCACCGGCGTGCCGCTCGGCACGAGAGACGACGCGCGGCCGTGGTAACCGATCGGCACCCACTTGTAGTTCGGGAGCAGCGGATTGTCGGGCCTGAACATGCTGCCGACGTTGGTGGCGTGGTGCACCGACGCGTAGAAGTCGGTGTAATCCCCCGCCGCGACCGGCAGCAGCACCTCGGCGTCGGCCATGGGGACGAGGATGTGGTCGCCGACCCGCCGGTTGGCGCGGTAGGCGGGCGAGTCGGCCGCGAGGATCGCGCTCGCCTGCCGGCGCAGCTCGGCCCACGTGCCCGGGCCGAGGCGGAGCAGGGCGTTGAGCGCGGGTTGGGCGAGCGCCGCGCCCGCCGCGTCGGCCGCTCCGGTGAACCAGCCTTCGTCATGGCAGGCGGTCAGGTCGAGGACGAAGTTCCCGATCGCCATGCCGACGCGGGCCGGGGAGGGGTCGTCCTTGTCGTCGCGCCGGTGAAAGATCCCGAAGGGGAGGTTCTGGATCGGGAAATCAGGGTGGCCCTGAGCCGACTCTACCCAGGAGGTGCGGGAGGGATCGTGCGTTTCGTCCACGGCGTGCTCCGGGTGTGCGGCTGCGCGGACCCGGCGCGTGCGCGGGGAGTGGCAATCGCTGATCGGCTACCCGAGCGAACGCAGGACTACGGCGTCAGTGAGCAGTGGCATCGCTCGAGCCATTCCGGAGCAAGATCCCTCGCTTCGCCCGGGATGACAACCCGGGTGGACGCGCGTCCGTCACTTCCTCAACGCGAACACCGCCGCGGCGACAAGCAGCGCGACCAGCACGCACACAACCACCACGAGCCGCTGATTCACCGCGACCGCGGGCGGGCTCGGCTCCCGCGGCAGCGAGGCCACCGAATCCGGAATCGCCGCGACGCCGCTCGGCGGCGTGGACCCGGACGCGGCGCCGATGGCGCGGACGAACTCGGCGACCGAGCCGAACCGCTCGGCGGGGTCGAGCGAGAGCGCCCGCTGGAGCGCGCGGTCCACGTTGTCCGAAACGTCGGGACGCGAGGCCCGCGCGCTCGGCGTCGGCGACGTGAACCGCTTCGCGATGACCGCCGGGCCCGTCGTGCCCTCGAACGGGGGCCGCCCCACGAGCATCTCGTAGCAGACGATCGCGAGCGAGTACTGGTCGGTGCGGGCGTCCACCCCGCGCTCGCCCGTGGCCTGCTCGGGCGCCATGTACGCGGGCGTTCCCAGCGCGAGGCCGGCCTGGGTGAGACGATGCTCGTTGGGACCACCCACCGCGCGGGCGATGCCGAAGTCGGCCACGAGCGTGTCGCCGTCGAGCGTGAGCAGGATATTTTCGGGCTTGATGTCGCGGTGGATCACGCCCTCGCGGTGCGCGTAGTCGATCGCGCGGCCCGCCTCCGCCGTGATCCGGATCGCCTCCTCGATCGGGACCCGTCCCTCGCGCTTGAGCCGGTCCTTCAGGCTCTCGCCGCGTACGTACGGCATGGTGTACCAGAGGAGGCCGTCGGTCTCGCCCGAATCGTGGACACTCAGGATGTGCGGATGGGAAAGCCGGGCAGCGGTCGTGATCTCGCGCCGGAACCGGTCCGGACCCATGGTCATGGCCAGGGCGGGCCGCAGGACCTTGAGGGCGACCGGGCGCCCGTGCTTGAGGTCCTGGGCCAGGTAGACGGTGGCCATGCCTCCGCGGCCGAGCTCCCGCTCGAGCGCATAGCTACCGCTGAGGCCTGTCTCGAGTGCCGCGCGTGGATCGTTCAGGGGATCGGCCTGCCGTGTGGTGGGTTGAGGATGGGTTTCCGATAGGATACAGCGTCCGGGCGAACGGGGGAAGCCGGATATCGGACCATCGGACGAACGGGCGATGGGCGATCTGGTCACCGACGGGTCGGGAGGCGCGGGCGGCCGCCATTGCGCAAGAACCTGCAGCGGTCACCCCTCGTCCCGCCACCTGCTCACCTCATCATCTCATCATCCGATGAGTTCCCCCTGCACCTCACCTCCCGATCCCGCGCCCTTCTTCCACCGGCTCCGTGAACGAGCAGGACCCGAACGCCACGATCCCCTCTCGCCGCGCATCCTCGATCGTCGAGCGGTCCACCCGGTGTCCTTGCCATTCGGCCGCGTCGGCCGAAAAGCGGAACGCCTCGGGGGAGCGCTCCTGGAGGAGCGCCAAGGCGTCCTTGTCCGACAGCCCGTGTCGCAGCAGGACCGCGGTGAGGAACACGTTCAGGTACCCGAACATCGTTCCGCGCGGGCTGTCCGGCGCGTAGGTGAGGCGGTACTCGGCGCGGAGCGGGTGATGGAGGCCGGCGGTCGCCTTGAACGGCACGCGCGCCTCGGTGCACGCGCGGAGGAACCGGAGCACCTGCGCCGCGGTGGGGAAGGCCTCCGCCGTGACCCCGCCGGTCCGCATCTTGGCCCGTCCGCCACGACGGGCGATCGCCGCGACCAGCGCGCGGGGATCGCTCGCGAGCGGAATCTCCACGTACGCCTGGGCCCAGCGCGGCGTGGCATCGAGCAGACGCTCCACGGCCTCTACGGAGTCGGCCTTGGCCTCGATCACATCCGCCGCGAGCGCGCCGGCTCCGTGGCCGGCGTGCCGGCAGTTGAACTCGCCGAGGGCATCGAGCTCCCTGACCACCTCCGTCCCGACGAGCGCGCTCACGCGCCACGGCTCGGCCGGCGCGATCGGCGCCGCGCCCGCGGCCGCGGTCTCCAGCTCGCCCAGTCGGGTCACGGGGACGACGAATCTTCCGAGCGCCCAGGCATCGGCCCCCGCCCGGTACTCGGCGTACTGAGCGACGGCGATCGGCATCGGAAGACCGGCCGGCGGGAAGAGGCCGGCGTAGTCGATGCTGCCTTCGAGCAAGGAGCGGAACGCGGTATCGCGCATGATGAAGGATAGCCGTTGCGGCCATGTCGCGGCGCTCCAGCCTCCGGGCTAGGTTTCCGCCATGACGATAGCCACCATCAACCCCGCCACGGGGGAAACGCTCCGGACCTTCACGCCGCTCACGGGCGACGAGCTCGAGGCCCGGCTGCAGTGCGCCGCGGATGCGTACCGCCGCCATCGCCGCACGTCGTTCGCCGACCGCAAGCGGCTGATGCTCACGGCCGCCGACATTCTCGAGGCCGATAAGGAAGCGTTCGGCCGGCTCATGGTGACCGAGATGGGAAAGCCGCTCAAGGCCGCCATCGAGGAGGCCGCCAAGAGCGCGCTGGGCTGCCGCTACTACGCCGAGCACGCCGAGCGGTTCCTGGCCGACGAGGCCGATCGAGACCAGCGCGACCCGCAGCTGGGTCTCGCTACCAGCCGATCGGTCCGGTCCTCGCCGTCATGCCGTGGAACTTTCCGTTCTGGCAGGTCTTCCGGTTCGCAGCGCCGGCGCTCATGGCCGGGCAACGTGGGCCTGCTCAAGCACGCGTCGAACGTGCCGCAGTGCGCGCTCGCGATCGAGGAGATCTTCCGCCGCGCCGGCTTTCCCGAGGGCTGCTTCCAGACGCTGCTCATCGACACCGACCAGGTGAAGCGCGTCATCGAGGATCCCCGGGTCGCGGCGGTGACGCTGACGGGCAGCACGAACGCCGGGAGCCACGTCGCGCAGCGCCGCGGGCAAGGTCATCAAGAAGAGCGTCCTCGAGCTCGGCGGCAGCGATCCGTTCGTCGTGATGCCGAGCGCCGACCTCGACGCGGCGGTGCGCACCGCCGTCAAGGCGCGCACGATCAACAACGGGCAGTCGTGCATCGCGGCCAAGCGCTTCATCGTGCACGAGTCCGATCGCCGACGAGTTCGAGCGGCGCTTCGTCGAGCGGATTCCGCGCGCTCAAGGTCGGCGACCCGATGGACCCGGCCACCGACGTCGGGCCGCTCGCGAACGAGAACCAGGTGCTCGACGATCGGCGAGCAGGTGAAGCGGTCGGTCGCGGCGGGGGCGCAGGCTGCTGACCGGCGGCAAGCGGATCGACCGGCCCGGCTTCTGGTACGAGCCCACGGTGCTGACCAACGTCACGCCGGACTCGCCGGCGTATCACGACGAGGTGTTCGGCCCGGTAGCGATCCTGTTCCGCGCGCGAAACGTGGACGACGCGATCCGGCTGGCGAACGATTCGCCTTTCGGGCTCGGCGCGAGCGCCTGGACCACGGACGCGGGCGAGCGCAAGCGGTTCGTGGAGGAGATCGAGGCCGGGATGGTGTTCATCAACGCGATGGTGGCGTCGGATCCGCGGGTGCCGTTCGGCGGGGTGAAGCAGAGCGGGTACGGGCGGGAGCTCGAGCGCGCAGGGGATCCGGGAGTTCGTGAACATCAAGACAGTCTGGATGGTCGAGTCGGCGGCGCCGGCGGCCACGCTTTCGGATTCGGAGTAGCGAAGGGCGGCCGCGCCCCGATCGGGGTGCGCGGTCCCGGCTGCGCCCGAGCGCCCGATTCACCGAACCCGTCTGACCGCCTCACCATCCGACGTGACCCACGCCACACCGCCCACCACAGAACCCCCGTATGTTGACAAGCCGTGACGGCTCCGTTACGTCATCATAGCCGGTCCGTGACCTTCCCAACCCGGGGGATGCATGTATATCGATCCGACCAGCGGCAGTCTCATCCTGCAGGTGCTTGCCGCTGGAGCGCTTTCGGCCGTCGCCATGATGAGCAGGGCCCGTGAGGCCACAAAGGCCTTTTTCCGGTCGCTGATCGCTCGCGGGCGCCGGTGGACGGGCGCCCGCTAGACAGCTCGTTCCGCGACCCGAGCGGCTTCGTCTTCGCCCGCTCGGGCGTCTTGTACCGACAGGTCAACCGGGTCTTCCAGGACGAATTCGAAGCCGTCGCCGCCTCGGGCCTCTACGACGAGCTGGCCCGGCAGGGCCTCCTCGTGCCCCACGAGGCTGTCTCCCTTGAGCTGGCGGCCACCGATGACGCCGCGGCCGTGCTCCGGCCCGAGCCCATCCGGTTCATTTCCTACCCGTATGAGTGGTGCTTCGGCCAGCTGCGCGACGCAGCACTCCTGACGCTCGACATCCAGGAGCGCGCCCTCGTCCGCGGCATCACCCTGCGCGACGCCAGCGCCTACAACATCCAGTTCCAGGCGGGTCGTCCGGTGTTCATCGACACGCTGTCCTTCGAGCCGCGCAAGGAAGGCGCGCCCTGGGCCGCGTACCGGCAGTTCTGCGAGCACTTCGTGGTGCCGCTCGCGCTCATGAGCCGGGTGGACATGGAGCTCGGTGAGCTTCTCCGCTCGCATCTCGAGGGTATCCCGCTCGAGCTCGGCGCCCGGCTCCTCGGGGCTCGCAGCTGGGGCAGTCTCGGCCTCCTGTTCCACGTGCGCCTCCATGCCGCGGCGCAGCGGCGCTATCGCGACAAGGCGCCACCGCCCGCCGCCATGAGTCGCCAGGTGACGGCTCAGACGGTGATCGGCCTGGTCCGGAGCCTCCGCGGCCTGATCGAGCGACTCGTGTGGCAGCCCGGCGGCACCGAATGGGCCGACTACACCACGGAGAACAACTACACCGCCGAGGCGGCGGCGTCCAAGCGCGAGATGGTGACCGGCATGCTCCACGGCCGGGGGGCGTGCACGGTGTGGGACCTTGGCGCCAACACGGGCGAGTACAGCCGCGCCGCGCGCGCGGAGGCGCGAGCATGTGGTGTCGTTCGATATCGACCCGGCGGCAGTCGAGCGCAACTATCGCCGGGTGCGGGCGGAAGGGGAGCGTGGGATCCTGCCGCTCCGGATGGACCTCACCAACCCCTCGCCGGCGCTTGGCTGGGCCCATCGCGAGCGCCTTTCGCTGGAGCAGCGCGGCCCGGCGGACGCACTCCTGGCGCTGGCCCTGGTTCACCATCTCGCCATCGGCCACAATCTGCCGCTCGAGCGGATCGCCGCCGATCTGGCCCGCCTCGGCCGCACGCTGGTCATCGAGTTCGTGCCCAAGAGCGACTCGCAGGTGCAGCGGATGCTCCGCTCGCGCCCCGACATCTTCCCTCGATATACGCGTGAAGGCTTCGAGGCCGCGTTCCGGTCCAGCTTCAGGATCGAGGATGCGCGGCCGGTGGCGGGGTCCGAGCGACTCCTGTATCTGATGACGACCGGGGCACGCCCGTGACGGCCCTGTATCCGTTCCTGCTGGCCGCGGCGCGCGTGCTCTACCAGGGGTGGCACAGCCCGGGCTATTTCGACCTGGCCGACCTGGGCGTGGTCCTCGCGTTCCTCCTGGGACTCCTCGCGTGCGTGTATTTCGTGGCCGGCGCGGTGTTGCCCCGATCGGCCGACCATCGGCTGCCGGCGTTTGTCTCGTTCCTGGCGCTCTGCTGGCTATTCGGTTTCCCCGCCCTCGGAGCGACCCTTCCGGCCGGGTACCATCACCTTCCGCTCGTCGGTCTCGGCGTGGTCGGGGCGCTCCTGAGCGTCGCGCTCCTCCGGTGGCTGGCCCATCGGCCACGACAGCTCGCCACACTCGCGACCTTCCTCACGCTCACCGGCGCGCTGCTCGTGCTTCGCTTCGGCGCGGGGATCGCGCTCGACCAGCTGAGCGTGCACCGCGAGCTCGCGGCCAGCGCTCTGGCGCACCAGCTCGACCGACCGATCCCGGGGCCTGCCGCGGCGCCATCGCCGGCGCGCGACGTGTACCTCATCGTGCTAGACGAGTACGCCAATGCCGACGTGCTGCGCGAGGCGCTCGGCTACGACAACAGCCGCTTCGTGGACAGCCTCCGATCGCTTGGGTTCACGGTCCCCGCCGTCGGCAGCAACTACGCGCAAACCATCCTGTCGCTGCCGTCGATGTTGAACACCGCGCACCTCCAGCCGCTCGCGGCCGAGCTCGGAGAGTCGGAGAAGGACCCGTCGGTGGCGAATGCGCTGCTCGCGGAGAACCGCGTCGCCCGATTCTTCCAGGCCCGCGGCTACCGGTACGTCTTCTTCCCCTCGTCCTGGTGGTTCTCGACGCGGACGAGTCCCATCGCCGACTCCGTGGTGCACGTGTGGCGCGGGTTCTCGCCCGACCGGGAGCTGGGCCGCACCGAGCTGCGTCGCACGCTGGTTCAGGCCTCGTTGCTCGACTACATCCACCGCGACGCCCCGTGGGATGGCGACTTCGTCCGCCGCACGCTCGAGGGTGTGAGCCGGCTGCCGTCGATTGCGCAACCGGTCTTCGCGTTCGTTCACGTGTTGAGCCCGCATTCGCCGTTCGCGTTCGACCGGAACTGCCACCTGCCGCCGCGCTACGTGATCGGGCGGCGCGCGGCGGACCAGTACGTGGAGCAGGTGCAATGCCTGAACCGGATGGTCCTGGCCACAGTCACCCACCTCATTCGGGAGTCGGACGTGCCACCCGTCATCCTGATCCAGGGCGACCACGGCACCGGACTTCGCGGGTTCAAGTGGGCACGCCGGGTCGGCGATGTTACGCCACTCGCGGCGCGTGAGCGGCTGGGGCGTTCGGCGCCTACTATCTGCCGGGCGGTGGAGCGCGGTCGTTCGGCGACTCGGTCACTGTCGTGAACGTCCTCGGCAACGTGCTCCGTGCCTACTTCGGCGCTTCGCTTGCACGGCAGCCTGACGAGCGCTACCTGTCGGTTGAGCGTGCGCCGTTCCGGTTTCGCCGCATGACGCCCGCATCGCTGGCGGGCATTGACGATGGCGTGGCTTGGGGCTCCGGGTCCCCCGCGCATCGATGAGGGACGGTGGCGGAGCCGTGAGGGCACGGCCCGCGTGGACCCGGAGCCGCGGAGGCACTCCGGCAGAGGCTCCCTGGCTACGGAGGTCCTTGTAGTGAGTGAGCGACGGTCGAGGCCCGGCAGGATCACCGCCGGGGCGCTCGGGTGGGTGCTCAAGCACGCGTTCATCGGGTGGTGGAACGACAATGTTCCCCGCCTCGGCGCCTCGCTCGCGTATTACACGCTGTTCGCGCTCGCGCCCATCCTGGTCATCGCGATCGGGGTCGCGGGGCTCGTGTTCGGGCCCGACGCCGTCCGGGGCGAGGTCGTCGGACAAATCCAGGGGCTGGTCGGCCGCCAGGGGGCCGAGGCGGTGCAGTCGATGATCGAAGGCGCGGCCAAGCCGTCCTCGAGCGTGCTCGCGACCGTGGTGGGAGTCGTGACGGCGTTTCTCGGTGCGACCGGCGCGTTCATCGAACTGCAGACCGCGCTCAACGCCATCTGGCGGGTTCAGCCGCGGCCGGGCGTGAGCGTCCTCGCGTTCCTCAAGCAGCGGCTCATCTCGTTCGGACTGGTGGTCGGGGTGGGCTTCCTGCTGCTCGTGAGCCTGCTGGTGAGCGCGGCGCTCTCGGGGTTCAACCGCTATCTCGGCCGCCTCTTTCCCGCGCTCACCGCGTTCTGGGAGGCCAGCAATGTGCTCGTCTCGCTCGGTGTGGTGACGGTGTTGTTCGCGATGGTCTATCAGGTCCTGCCCGACGTACGGCTCCGCTGGCGCGACGTCTGGATCGGCGCGCTGGTGACGGCCGGGTTCTTCACCGTGGGGAAGCAGCTCATTGGGCTGTACCTGGGGACCAGCACGCTCGCCTCGAGCTACGGTGCGGCGGGATCGGTCGTGGTGCTGCTCGTGTGGGTCTACTACTCATCGCAGGTGGTGCTGCTCGGCGCCGAGTTCACGCGCTACTATGTCGAGCGGTTCCATGGGGAGCCGCCGCCGCTCAGGTACGCGACCAAGGGACCGCCGCCGCCTGCGCTTACGCCGGCGCCGAGCGGGTGACTTGGCGCCGTGCCCAGGCGTTGCGCCGGTGCGCGGCTCCGGCGGCGGGACGACGCTCCCGCCGGTCGCTGCAGGGCGCTCAGGTGATGGGGATCGCGCAGGGGTTTGAGTGCGCCCTGAGGCTCCCTCTGGGAGCTTCGCCCCGCCGCCTGCGCCCGGAGATCGTAGCGGATTCGTATGGGTTGGGCGTCGCGGGCTCGGACGGGAGCGAAGCGAGGGACCTGCTCACCGGGCTCTATACCCGTGGAGCAGGTCCCTCGCTGCACTCCAGCCAACTCGCGCGCCGACCGCGTGCCGCCTGGCTACATCATCTCGGCTGGCTCGAAGCCATCACAGCCGCTGATCGGCGTCACCTTGAGGTTGAGCGATGCGTGGCGCGGGTGGCCGCACTCGTCCACGAGGGTCTCGGGGGCGGTGTGGCTCTTCCGGATCTGGATCAGGCTCTGATCCCGCAAGTGGTGCTCACCGAAGTGCGAACACAGGCCGCACTGGCCATCCTGGACCTGCTGCATGGACTCCCTCCCCTCGGTCTGGTGACTGAGGCCGGATGTGCGGTCCGGCGGCGAGTGGACTCCAATTAACGGCGGCGACGGACCTCGGCTGGAAGCTGGATCACGGTGGCTCGAGTCGGAATTCGGCCTACCCGTTCACCGTCTTCATGCTCGCCTCATTGTACCTCGCCCCCTCCGCCACCCCTTTGGGGGCGATCTCCTCGATCTGCTCCAGATCCGAGGGCGCGAGCTCGACGTCGATGGCGTGGAGGTTCTCCTCCAGGTACTTCCGATGCTTCGTGCCCGGGATGGGAACGATGTCGTTCCCCTGCGCGAGGACCCACGCGAGCGCGAGCTGGGACGGCGTGCACTTCTTCCGTCGGGCGATCGCCTCGACGTGTGCGACGAGGTCGAGGTTCTTCTGGAAGTTGTCGCCCTGAAACCGGGGCGAGGACCGCCGGTAGTCGTCGGCCTCGAGGTCGTCGATCGAGTGGAACCGGCCGGTGAGGAAGCCGCGGCCGAGCGGGCTGTAGGCGACGAACCCGATGTCGAGCTCGCGGCAGAGCGGCAGCACCTCGTCCTCGGGATCGCGGGTCCAGAGGGAATACTCCGTCTGCAGCGCGGCGATCGGGTGCTCGCGCGCTGCCCGGCGGATCGTCTCGGGCGCCGCCTCCGAGAGGCCGAGGTGACGCACCTTGCCGGCGCGGACCAGGTCGCCCATCGCGCCGACCGTCTCCTCGATCGGCACGGTGCGGTCCACGCGGTGCTGATAGTAGAGGTCGATGTGATTCGTGCCGAGCCGCTTGAGCGACGCGTCGCAGGCGCGCTTCACGTAGTCGGGCCGCCCGTTCACGCCGAGGTATCGGCCCTCCGCCGTATGCTCGTGGCCGAACTTGGTCGCCAGCACCACCCGGTCGCGCCGCCCCTTGATGGCCCGGCCGACGAGCAGCTCGTTGGTGAACGGCCCGTACATGTCGGCGGTGTCGAGGAAGTCCACCCCGAGATCGAGCGCGCGGTGGATGGTCGCGAGGGACTCGTCGTCATCGCGGCCGCTGTAGAACGCGGACATCCCCATGCATCCGAGCCCGAGGGTGGATACGCTGAGGCTGTCGGGGCCGAGGGTGCGGTGCGGCAGGGAAGACATGACGTCCTATCTCCGCTGAAGAGGCGCTGGGCCCGCCGCCGCGCGGGCGGCGGCGGGCGTGTCACTGAAATCGATCCACCGGGAGTCCCGCGCCACGTTGCTGGCGGCGCGGGATGTCCTGACAGCTAGACGCCTCCCCGACTAATTTCAAGCCTCACGAACCACCTGACCCGCGAGGCTGCCAGCATGCACATCACCCGGCTCTGCGTCTTCTGCGGCACCAACAACGGCTCGCGCCCGGAGTACGGCTCCGCGGCGCGCGAGCTGGGGACGCTGCTGGCGACGGAGGGCATCGAGCTGGTCTACGGCGGCGCGAGCGTCGGCATCATGGGCGAGCTCGCCGACGCCGTCCAGGAGGCGGGCGGCCACGTCACCGGCATCATCCCGCAGCAGCTCATCCAGAAGGAGGCGGCGCACCGCGGCATCCAGGATCTGATCGTGGTGGCCTCGATGCACCAGCGGAAGTCGCAGATGGCGGATCTGAGCGACGGGTTCATCGCGTTGCCGGGAGGGATCGGGACGCTCGAGGGGTTCTTCGAGATCCTCACCTGGGGGCAGGTGGGGATTCACGCGAAGCCGTGCGGGATCCTCAACATCGCGGGGTACTTCGACGCGCTGACGAGCTTCTTCGACCACGCGGTGAAAGAGGAGTTCCTCACCGAGGCCCACCGGAAGACGATCATGATCGAGTCGAATCCGAAGGCGCTGCTCGCGCGGCTTCGGGCATATGAAGCGCCGGAGGGGACGCCGTTGATGGGACGGGCGCACCGGTAGCCATCGGTCGGCGCGCTCGGCGCGGGGGTGCGTCGCTCCGGCGGCGGTGGGGCTCGCGCCGGTCGCTGCAGGGCGCTCAGGTGGTTGGGATCGCGCAGAGGTTTGAGCGCGCCCTGAGGCTCCCTCTGCGAGCCCCACCGCCGCCTGCGCCCGACGCTCCGTGCCGCGCGGGCCGGGTCTCGATCGCTCAATCGCCTGAACGCCTTACCGCTCACGCCTTACCGCTCACCCCTTACCGCTCACCCCTTACCGCCCCATCGCCCGCCGCTCCCCTTCCTTCGCCGCTTCCCGATAGACGAGCTCATAGGGCGACCGCTCCGCGATCGACCGGTACCAGCCGGCCGCCTCGCGCGCGCGGCCCGACCTCCTCGAGGAGTCGCGCGCGCAGGAATCGCTGCGAGGCCAGCGAGAAGTAGGGCGACCCGATGGTGAGCTGGTACCAGAGCTCCGGCCTGGCGCGCTCGAGCTTGGCGAGCGCCTCGGCGGGGCGGCCGCGGGCGTGCGCGAGCGCCGCGTCCAGCTCGACCGTGAGGTTCCGGACCAGCGGGCCGCCGGACTCGAGCTCCGCGAGGGCCTCCAGTCGCTCGGCCGCACTCGAGAGATCGTGCAGGCGCAGGTCCAGCAGGCCCAGGAGATAGCTCCGGATCGCCGGGTGCAGATCGTTGTGCATCGCGAAGATCAAAAAGGTGCTCGGGGCGGCGCTCGCGGGATCCCATCGCTCCAGGGCCTCGTGCGCGTCGCGGATCTCTTCCTCGGTGGCGCCGGCGAATGGGAGCGTCGCGAACAGTGCCCGCATCTCGAGGCCCCAGGTGGGGTCGAGCGCTTCGGTCTCCCGCAGCTCCGCCCGCGTGCCGTCCTGGTCGCCGGCGGCAAGAGCCAGGTGCGCGAGCATGATGTGGCACAGCGCTCTGGCCTCGGGCGCGCGCGCCACGTGGAGGAACCCGCGCGCCAGCTCGGCCGCGCCGGCGAGGTTGCCCGCGTAGACCGCCACGTCCGCGAACGCGATCGCGACGGTGAGTGCCCGCGCCTGCTGCAGCTCCGCCTGGACCCGGGCGATGGCCGCCTCGTCGCGGGTGGTCCAGGCGCGGAGGGCGCGCATGGCGAGTGCCTGGTCGCCCTCGGGGCTCGCGCGGAGCACGTGGTCGATGCGCTCGAGCATCTCGCTGGTGCGCCCCTCGATCGCCGAGATCCTGACCAGGTGGACCAGGGCGCCCACGTGGTCGGGGTCGAGCCGGAGCACCCGCTCGAATGGCGCACGCGCCTCGACCGTCGAGCGACCGCGCAGCGGGTTCGAGTGGAACAGCAGATCGCCGAGGTGGAACCAGGCCTCGACGTCGTCGGGGTAGGTGCCGGTGGTGGTGTCGTACAGCGACTCCGCCCGGTCCACTTCGCCGTGCAGCCACGCGCGTTGGGCGGTGAACACGAGCCGGTCGTGCGGCGACAGCCGCTCCTGGTGGCCCGCGCCCCGGTCCGCCACCTCGCGCGCGAGGTCGGAGAGCGCGCAGCCGGCGGCGGCCGCCGCGAGCCGGTAGTAGGCGAGCGCGAAGGAGGCGTCGGCGTCCACCGCGGTCTGGAAGCACGCCATCGCGTCGAAGTAGCGGCCCGCGCGCAGCTCCCGCTCGCCGTTGAGGTAGGCCTTGAGCGCGTCGAGCGACCCGGTCGTGAGCGCGGCGATGCGGGTGAGTCGTGTCCCCGGCGTCACGCCCTGCGCGGCGAGCAGCTGGCGGGCGAGCTCGTCCACCAGCTCGAAGATCTCGTGCTCGTCTTCGGCGGCGGCCTGCACGGTCGCGACGGATCGCTGGTCGAGGTCGTACAGGGTCGCGGTGGCCTGCAGTCGGCCGCCGGCCTCGACGACGCTGCCCGCCAGATAGCGGCCCGCGCCGAGCCGGCGCGCGGCGCCGGCCTCGTCCGCGCGGTCGGGGTCTCGGGCCACCGCGTGCAGCAGGGCGCGCGGGTCGACCGTGCGGATCTCGCCCGCGCCGTCGAGCTTGGTGGCCAGCAGGTCCACCATGCCTTCGCCGAGGTACGCGAAGCGCGGGTTCCCGCGGACGGCGAACGGCAGCACGGCGATCGTCGCGGCCGACGGCGCCGCCTCCGGCGCCTCGCGCCTGCCGCGCCCCACCCGAGCGCGCAACGCGTCGGCCAGCGCCCGCGTCTCATCGGACGGCTCGACATCGAGCTCGTGCGCCAGCCGGCGGGTGAAGGCGTCGTAGGCGCGGAGCGCGGCCGACGGATCGCCGCTCCGGTCGAGCAGCGTCACGTACCGGCGGAGCGCGGCCTGGTCGTCGGGCGCCAGGGCGAGGCCCTGCCTGGCCCGCTCCACCGCCTCCGCCAGCCGGCCCTCACGCTCGGCGGCCTCGGTGAGCGCGCGAGCGGCCCTGCTGGCCCGCTCGGCGAGCCGGAACCGCTCGCGGTCGAGCCAGTCCTGGAGCTCCGAGGCCGCGCCCGCGACGTAGAGCCCGTCGAGCAGCGGGCCGCGATAGAGCGCGAGGGCGCCGGCCGGGTCCCCGGCGGCGATCGCCAGGTCGAGCGCGGCAGCATCGCACCAGAGCTCGGCCTCTGGAACGCAGATCTCCTCGTCGCCGCGGCCCGCGATGACACCGGCGCCCAGCTCGCCGCGAAGGAAGTAGATCGCGCGCCGGAGGGCCGCCCGCGCATGCTCCTGGTCGAGGTCGGGCCAGAAGAGGGCGAGCAGGGAGTCACGCCGGTGGTAGCGGCGGGGCGAGCCAATGGCGAGGTACGCCAGCAGGGCGAGCCGCTTGGGCTGGCGGAGGACGGCGCCGAGCTCGCGCCCGTCCGCGTCGCGGAGGTCGAGAGCGCCGAGAGTCTGGAAACGGATCACGGAGGGAGGATGGGGGGAGGCGGGACGGGAGGGAAGGGTGATGTACGACCTTCGTCGTACGACCTTCGTGCAATCGTCCGCCAGGGTGCCATGCCCATATCTTGGTACCCGAACACACACAACTGGTATCGAACACAACTGGTATCGAACCCATGCTGTCGCAAGCACTGCTGGCGCCACCCGCCATCTTCCAGTTGACGCCGCCCTACGAAAACTTCGAGGCGGTCCCGGATACTTCCACGCTCGCGCCCGAACAGCTCCAGGCCGCGGCCCTGCTCGCGGTGGGTATCGGCTGGCCCGAGGACTCCTGGGCCGATGTCGCGATGCTCGTGCCCCGCCTCCGGGCTCGGTTCCCGGCTACGCCGGTGGTCCTCCGCATCGGGCGGCCCTCGGAGGAGGGTGACGCGGAATGGGAGCGCCGCGCGGCCGACCTCAAGGTCCGCGCCGTGCTCTACGAAGGTGAGCCGACGCAGCCGCGCCTCCGCCGCCTCCTCACCGAGCCGGCGGACCTGGCCGGCGACATGGTCGAATGGCTGCCGCTCAGGCTGCCGGGCCTGTCGCCCGCGATCCTCGCGCTGGTGGGGACCATCATTCAGCTTGCACCACGGTACGCCGAGGTCGGCGCGCTGCTTTCGAGCGTGGACCGCGCGGAGCGTACGGTGCGCACCTGGTTCCGCCGTGCCGACATTCCGGGCCCGGGCAAGTGGCTCGCCGCCGCCCACGCCATCCGTGCCGCCCTCCGCCTTCAGGCGGAAGACCGCTCGCCACTCCTCGCTCTCGCCGTCGAGTGCGGCTACAGCGATCACTCGTCGCTCAGTCGGCAGAGCCTGCGGCTGTTCGGCGTGCGCCCCGGCGCGATCCGCCGGACGCTCGGGTGGGAATGGATGATGGACCGGTGGCTCCAAAGGACGGAGCGCTGAGGCGGAATACGCGGCGATCGTGCAGCGGCTACAGCCGCTCTGCACCTCGCTACCCCTCGAAGCTCCTGCTACTGTCGATCCGCGCCTGACACAATTTGTGTGCCCGGTTGCTTTCGACCAGGAGCTCCGATCCCCTCGGAGACGGCGCACCACCGGCCGCGCTAAACGGCCGGTACCGAACTCTGGCCGGGATGGGCCAGAGCAGGCGTCACGACATCGGCTGCTAGCCGACTCCCCCGTGGCGTCACAAGGAAGCGCGGTGCACACGCTCAGTGGGCATCGCGCTTTCTTTTTACACCTCAGCGCCGTTCACCCCAGCGCCGCGGCCTCCCACTTGCTCCGCGTCGAGGGCCAGCCCGCGCCGCCCCGATGCTCTGGCGCAGGCGGGGCGAGGCTCGCAGAGGGAGCGTCAGGGCGCACTCAAACCCCTGCGCGATCCCCACCCCCTGAGCGCCCTGCAGCGACCGGCGCGAGCCTCGCCCCGCCGCAGCCGCGCACCCCGACGCGCGGCCTAGCCCTCCACGCCGAGCACGTCCAACAGAAACGCGTACTTGAAGGCGACCTCCCGCAGGAAGTCCCACCGCCCCGACGCTCCCCCGTGCCCCGCCCCCATGTTGGTCCGCAGCAGGAGCCGGTTCCCGTCGGTCTTCACCGCCCTGAGCCGCGCCGTGAACTTGGCCGGCTCCCAGTACGCCACCCGCGGATCGTTGAGCCCCGCCGTGATCAGCATGTGCGGATACGCCTGCGCCCGGACGTTGTCGTAGGGCGAATAGCTCCGGATGCAGCGATACGCCGCGGACGTCGTTCGGGTTCCCCCACTCGTCGTACTCGATGACCGTGAGCGGGAGCGACGCATCGAGCATCGTGTTCACCACGTCCACGAACGGCACCTCCGCCACCACCGCGCGGAACAGGTCCGGCCGCAGGTTGGCGACCGCGCCCATGAGCAGCCCGCCCGCGCTCCCGCCGCTCATCGCGAGCCGGTCGGGCGCGGTGAAGCCCTCCGCGATCAGGTGCTCCGCGGCCGCGATGAAATCGGTGAACGTGTTCGGCTTGTGGAGGAGCTTCCCGCCCTCGTACCAGGCGCGCCCCATCTCCTCGCCCCCGCGCACGTGCGCGATGGCGACGATCACGCCGCGGTCGAGCAGGCTCAGGTTGCTCGACGAGAACGCCGGATCGAAGCTCACCCCGTACGCGCCATAGCCGTTGAGCAGCAGGGGCCGCGGACCGCCGGGGCGCTCGAGCGGGAAGCTGATAGACGAGCGACACCGGCACGCGGGTGCCGTCGGGCGCCGTCGCGAACAGGCGCTCCGACCGGTACCGCGCCGGGTCGTAGCCGCCGAGCACCTCGGTCTGCTTCCGGACCGTCCAGGTGCGCGCGGTCATGTCGTAGTCCACCACCGACGGGGGCGTCACCATCGAGGTGTAGGTGAAGCGGAGCTGGGTGGTGTCGAACTCCGGATTCTCGTGCTGGCGGACCGTGTAGACCGGCTCGGGGAACTCCACCAGGTGGCCCGCCGCATCGCCCGGCGCGTCGAGCGCGAGGATCCTGATCTGACGCAGCCCCGCCTCGCGCTCGTAGACCACCAGATGCCGCCTGAACGCATCGGTCGAGTCCACCTTCACATCGGGGCGGTGTGGCAGCACCTCGGTCCAGCGCTCACGCGACGGGTCGCTCACCGGCGCGCTCACCAGCCGGAAGTTCGGCGCGCCGTCGTTGGTGGTGATGAAGAACCGGTCGCCATGGTGGGTCACCGAGTACTCGACGCCCGGACGGCGCGGCTCGATGACGCGGAACGCTTCCTCGGGCCGGTCGGCGCTCGCGTACCGCACCTCCGTCGTCGAGTGGCTCGACAGGTCCACCAGCAGGTAGGCGTTGCTCCGGGTGCGGCCGATGTCGAGGAAGAACGACTCGTCGGCCTCGAAGTGGACCAGCGCGTCGGCCGAGGGATTCTCGCCCAGACGGTGGCGGAAGAGACGGCACGGGCGGCGGGCGTCGTCGAGCACGACGTAGAACAGGGTCCGGCTGTCGTTGGCCCACGCCACGCTGGGCGACACGCCGCTGATCGTCTCCGCCAGCAGGGCGCCGGTGGCGAGCTCCTTCACGTACAGGGTGAAGGACTCCGCCCCGCTCGTATCCGCGGACCACGCCAGCAGCCGGTGGTCGGGGCTCACCTCGAACGCGCCCAGGCGGAAGTACTCGTGGCCCGCAGCCAGCGGGTTGAGGTCGAGCAGCACCTCCTCCCCCTCGCCCTCCGGCAGCTCGGCCGCGCCGGCGGCAATAGATCGGGTACTGCGCCCCCGTCTCCGTCCGATGGTAGTAGAGCCACCCGTCGAGCCGCTCGGGCACGCTCAGGTCCGATTCCTTGATGCGCGCCCGCATCTCGGTGAAGAGCCGCTCGCGGAGCGACTCCATCGGCGCCATCACGGCGTCGGTGTACCGGTTCTCGGCCTCGAGGTACGCCAGCACCTCCGGGTCCTCCCGGTTGCGCAACCAGAAGTAGTCGTCGAGCCGGGTCTCGCCATGGATGGTGCTGGCGCGCGGGATCCGCCGTGCGACCGGCGGCTCGGGCGGCAGCGCGTGCGTGCGGGCGTCGGCGTGCTCCGCGTGGGAGGCACCGGCAGAGGTGACTGAGAGGGTGCGGTTGGGCGAAGTCGACATCGTGGCTCTTTCGGGGACTGAATTTCGGCCGGGTCGGGAGCGGGAACGGCGTGCCCGAAGGCGCCCGGGAGCCGGAATAACGACGCCACCGGATAGGCAAGTCAAGTCTGTTGTAAACGATTTAGTACCATAATCTTGCGACGTGGCAGACAGGCTGCCTTCGACCGCGCGCCGGATGCCGTTTTGTCCCTGGCGGCGCATGTCGAAGCGGGGGAGGGAGATGGGAGGTCCGGCTCAGCGCGCCGAGCGCACCAGACGGCGCGAGATGCCTGGTAACCTATTATCCCACAATACGTTATAGCTCAGGATACTGAACGAGCCCTCGCCTCCTCCGGGTCCTGGTAAGGCCCTAACAGGCCCCCGTGACCCGACGATCGCTGAAGCTCCACGTCTGGGCGTCTGCCGCCGCCACGACCACCACGTCCACCGGCTGCGAGAGCGCCTGGGTCGTCGCGCAGCCCTGCTGCGGCACCGTCTCCACCACCTCGACGGCCAACCCCGGCCCGACCCGCGTCACCCGATCGACCGCGATGGAGTGACCGCCCGTGGCCTGCTGTCCCGCAGCCACCGCGATCACGAGGTCACGGGTGAAGTCCACGCTCGGCCGCGAGCCGGCATCGCCCAGGCTGGACCAGAAGTGCGCATACGTGGTGTCGTCGCGAATCACCACCCTCGTGGGGGCGGTGAGGCTGCTCGTGCTCCACTGGCCGATGCGGCGGATGGCGATCGAGCCGCTCGAATCGTACGGCGCGTAACCCGCCGCGGGCGCCGCGGGCGGCTGGGCGAGGTGAGGTGCGCGGGCGCCGTCGGCCGCCGGAGCGCCGAGCGGCAGGGCGCCGCGGTGGTCGCCGTTGGTTCTCCTTCGGGCACTTTCGGCGCCGGCGCGGACGTGGGAGAGGGCGACGCGACCGGCGCCGCGGCCGGCCCGGCCGCCGGTTCGGCGCTGTCGGCCGGCACGACATGCCCGGTTCCGCAGGCGGCGAGGGAGAGCGCGGTGAGGAGGCTGAGCGATTCGCGGGTCATCGGTCCCTCCGGAAGAGAGTAATCGCCCACCGCCGGCGCCCTGCGGTGGAAGCGCAACCTAGGATGTGGCGAGGTTCCTCGCGTTGGTGCGCCCGTCGTGCCGCGCGTGATCCGACGCACAGATCCGGCGCCGTCACAAGAGACCGGCGCCCGGGGAAGCTGCTGTTTCGATGGCATGAACTTCAGAGTGCGAGGCGGGATGGCGGCGAGCTGGATCCCTCGGGGAGGGCGACGTCCCGGGTCTACGCCGTCTTCTGCTTCTCCCCCGACTCCAGCAGCTGTATCCCGGTCTTCGACGGCCCGCCGCCCTCGAGCACGGCATCCACGCCGGTCGCCGTGATGGCGAGCGCGCCGGACTCGGTGCGGCGGATCAGGCCGTTCTCCTTGAGATACCACACGTGGAACCTGAGGTGCGTCTCGGGGCAGCCGAGCAGGCGCTCCAGCTCGAGCTCGCCGAGACCGGGGCGCTCGGAGTCGTTGCGCCGGGCGGTGTAGAGAACGGAGAGGAGCGCCGTGCGCATCCGCCGGTCGGCGCTCACGTCGTCGAGGGCGGTGCGCTGATCGAAGATCCGCCAGGTCCGCTCCTGGCGCTCGCCGTATTGCACGTCGTACCGAGCGCGCTGCTCCGGGTCGGACAGCACCTGGAACGACTCGATGATCTGCCTGAACCGGCCGGCGTCCCCGCTCTCGGCGTTGTCGGGATGGAAGCGCTTGGCGAGATGGCGGAAGACCCGCTGGATGGTGTCGCTATCCGCGCGGGAAGAAACCTGGAGAACGTCGTAGTGATTCAGGAAGTCCGGCTCGCCCATGGGGCTCCTCGTAGAAGTCGTCGTGCGCGTCTCGGATTCGGGACACGAATGGCGGTTGCGGGAGCAATGTATGGGCCGGGAAGTCCGGCAATGATAACGCATTGAGGCGCCGGGGGCTACATCCGTGGGAGGCGGTGGCTGTCCGACGGAGTGCTGTGGAGGCCGAGCCACGGTGACCGAGATGGGCGGCCGTCCTGAACATCGGCAAGCCGAAGGGCCGCCCGACGCGGAGCCCTCACCCCCATCACCGCTCACCATCTGCCCCTCTCACTGCTTGCAAATCCCCTCCGGATCCGGCTTCGGCTTGTCCACCACCGGCCGGTGATCCAGGTCAGCGACGTGCACCGCCACGTCCTCCACCAGCGAGGCCACCCGCGCCATCTTGTCGAAATCGATGTACTGCACCTCGTCGGTGAGCTGGTGGTAGTCGCGGTGGCCGCCGGTGGTGAAGAAGACGATCGGGATGCCGAAGCGGGCGTACATGTAGTGGTCGCTGCGACAGTACGCGTTGTCGGGGTGGCCGTCGGCGTCCCAGGCGTAGTTGAACGCGAGGTCGTGCTTGCCCTCGGCGTTCACCCGCTCGACCAGGTCGCCCAGCTCGGTCGAGAGCCGGCGCGAGCCGATGAGCTGAACGTAGCCGGGGCCGCCGCCCGCCTGGTCGCCCGCGTCGCCGCGGCCGATCATGTCGATGTTGAGCTGGGCGACGATCGAATCGCGCGGCACCGTCGGGTGGCGGCTGAACCAGTCGGAGCCGAGCAGGCCCAGCTCTTCGGCGGTGTGCCAGACGAACAGGATCGAGCGCTTCGGCCGGTCGGGCGACATGGCCAGCGCCTCGGCGATCTCGAGCACGCTCACCGAGCCGCTCCCGTCGTCGTCCGCGCCGTTGAAGATCGAGTCCGCCCGCGGCCCGCGGATCTTCCGCATGCTGTCGATCATCGTCCGAATTCGCGCGGTCTGCTCGGCGGTCGGCGCTCCAGCGGTGTCGTCGGCGCCGCGGGGGCGCATCACAGTGTTCCACGCGCGGAGCGAGTCGTGCTCCACCGGCGTGCTGGTCATGCCGATGTGATCGTTGTGGGCGCCGATGGCGACGTACTCGCCGCGGAGCGCGGGATCGCTCCCCGGAAGGATCGCGACCACGTTGCGGGCGGCCGCCTCGGCCGGGACGTCCATGAACGCGACGGTGCCGTTCACCGTGCCCGCCTGGAGCAGCGCGTCGGCCATTCGCGCCGTCACGTACATGAAGGCCGGCTGCTCACGCACGGGGCCGGTGGCGAGCTGCGCGTCCGTATCCCGAAGACTCTCGCGGTCGCCCGGCCCGATCTGGTCGAGCGTCACCACCGCGATGCCCGCGGCCGACGGAAACAGCCCGCTCACCCCCGCGCGGCTCACCGTACCAGTCGGTGCGCCACTCTTCTGGGGCGACACCCGGATGACCACCAGTTTTCCCGCCGCCTGATCCGCGGAGAGGGTGGCCGGCCTCCCCTCGGTCACGGTGCCGCCGTCGATGACCCCGGCGCCATCGATCGCGCGCTGCGCCCGGCCCTGGTCGCGGGCGTAGAAGTCGGTCCACGGCACGAACGACGCGTCGCCCGCGCGCACGCTGGCGGCGGACACCAGCGAGCGCTCCACCAGCGGGATGGTCTGGAAGTACCCGCCGCTGTCGCCGGCCGGCTCGAGGCCGATGCGCGCAGCCTCGGCGGCGATCCACGCGGTGCCCCGGACGTTGCCTGGCGTCCCGGCCTTTCGGCCCTGCATCGAGTCGTCCGCGAAGATGGAGAGCCGGGCGCGCAGGTCGCCCGGGGTGATGGCGGCGGAGGTGGCGACCGGGGTCGCGTCGCCAGGCGCGGGCTTGGACGAGCAGCCGAGGGCAGGGAGCAGGATCGCGGCATACCAGAGGCGAGGCGTCGGTCGGCGCAAAGGAGCGGTCTCCGGCTGCGAGAGGGGTAATCGTCGAGCTGTGAGCGGGTCGCGGGTTAACGGGTCCTCGAGCCGGTGGCTCACGGGAGGTCCGGCCTCGCCTCCTACGCGGCTCGAGCCGCCCCGGTTTCCCCCTTGCTCGCCCTTGTCCAACTCTGCATCGCGGCGCACTATATCTGCTCCAGCCCGCCTATACCAGATCGGAAGGAGAGCCCGATGAATCTCGTCGAGCGCGCCAAGCGTCTGCTCCTCACGCCGCAGCCGGAGTGGGAGGTCATCGACGCCGAGACCACGACGACCGCGGAGCTGTACAGCCGGTACATCATCCCGCTGGCGGCGATCGGGCCGGTGGCCGGGGTGATCGGGTGGGTGTTGAGCGGGGTGACGTACGCGTCCGTCGATCGGCCACGCGGTTGTCGGCGCGGTGGTGACCTACGTGCTCGTGCTGGCGGGGGTCTGGGTGCTCGCGGTGATCATCGACATGCTGGCGACGTCGTTCGGGGGGACGCCGAACCGGATGCAGGCGCTCAAGGTGGCGGCCTACTCGATGACCGCCGCGTGGATCGCGGAGATCTTCGTGATCCTGCCGGCGCTCGCGATCCTGAGCATCGCCGGGCTGTACAGCATCTACCTGCTGTATCTGGGCCTGCCGGTCCTGATGAAGGCGCCCGCGGACAAGGCGGGGGCGTACACGGTGGTGGTGGTCCTGGTGGGGATCGTGGTGTTCATGCTGATCCAGGCGGTGGGGAGGCGGGTGGTGCTGGGAGGGTTGGTGTAGACGCAAAGAGCGGTCTCCGTCCCGTCGAGTCCTGTCGTCCGCGAGGGAGAGCGTCATGGTATCGCGCCGAGGCCCCGGCCCGAGTCCTGCTAGTGGTGTCCCGCGGTCGCGCTGGACCACCGATCACCCCTCGAACGCCGTCACCCGGCGCGGCGCACTACACCTCCGCCTTCCGGGAAGCCCACGCATGGGTAACGCTGATGTCCGACTCGGACAGGGCCGGAAGGCCGGTCGGCCGCCTGGCGCTTTTCGCCCTCTCGTTCCTGTCGCTGTTCCTCGAGCTGATGATGATCCGGTGGGTGCCCGGAGCGGTCCGGTTGGTGGCGTACTATGCCAACCTGATGCTGATCAGCTCGTTTCTCGGCATCGGCCTGGGCGCGATGCTCGCGGAGCGACGGGCGAATCTGATTCGGTGGTTTCCGTCGCTCCTCACGGCCGATGTGCTCTTCCTCGTCCTGTGTCGGAGCGTGCTCCTGCCGGGCAGCTCGGTGGAGGTGCGCTTCGACGCCCTTCAGGCGGGCTGACGAACTACCTCGTGCTGCTCGGTGTCTTCTTCCTGAACGCGGCGCTGTTCGTGCCGCTCGGCGAGCAGATCGGCCAGCAATTCCAGCGGCTCCCGAACCTGAGGGCCTACGCCTGGGATCTCGGCGGGAGCCTGGCCGGCACGCTGGTATTCGGCCTGTTCGCCGTCCTGCACTTTTCTCCGCAGATCGGCCTCGCGATCGCCGTGCTCCTGTTCGGCCTGCTCTACCCCGCACAGGTCGCGCGAGCGTGCGCACTCGTCGTGCTCGTCTGCGCTCTCCCTGGCGCTCTCCGTCGTGGCGACGGACTGGCGAGCGACCTGGTCGGTGTACAGCTATCTCGAGATGGTCGCCACTAGCGAGGACTCCTGGCCCTGGTACAGCTCCGGCCCCGGACGCCGCCTGCCGACCTCATGACGATGCGCGACCCGCCGACCTACGTCCTCGCGGTGAATCAGAACTTCTACCAGTACCACCGCACGAACGATCTGCGACGTTACACCGGGCACGCCGGCCTACGCCCATGCGGACACCTACCAGGTCGCCTATCAGATCCCGTATGCGTTCCAGCCGAATCCGCGCCGCGTGACGGTCGTAGGAGCCGGCGGCGGACTGGACGTGGAGTCGGCGCTGCTGCACGGTGCCGAGCACGTGGACGCGGTCGAGATCGACCCGTCGATCGTCCGGCTGGCGCGCCGCTACAGCGCTGCCGGCGTCTACGGCAACCCGAAGGTGACGGTGCACGTGGATGACGCGCGTGCGTTCTTCGAGCGCGCGACGCCCGGCTACGACCTGGTCAGCTTCGGATTCCTCGACTCCCACGGTCTCTTCAGCTCGATGGCCAACATCCGGCTGGACGGGTTCGTCTATACCATCGAGGGCATCCGCTCTGCCTGGCGACTCGCTGAACGACCGGGGGTGCTGACGCTGGCCTTCGCCAGCGGCCAGACCGTGGCTCGGCGGCAAGCTCTATCGGATGGTCACCGAGGCCACGGGCACGAACCGCGCGTCTACTCCAGGCCGAACGGCGTGATGGTCATGGTCGTCGAGAAGCAGCCGATGGCGAATCCCGCCGACGGCCTTTCGCGATTTCACGCCGTGGCGGCCGACCGACGCGGACCTGGCGACTCCGCCGGCGAGCGACGACTGGCCTTATCTCTACCTGCGGGAGCGGACGATCCCGCCGGACTATGTCCTGGTGATCCTCAGCCTGCTCGTCATCTCCGTCGTCGCGGTGGCCCGTCTCAAGCCGAGCGGGGCGGGAGCGGAAGATCTGCATTTCGGCGCGATGGGGGTGGGCTTTCTGCTGCTCGAGACGAAGTCCATCGTGGACTGCTCGCTCTATTTCGGGGCTACGTGGCTCGTCTCGCTGATCGTGATCGCCGGCGTGCTCCTCATGGTTCTCCTTGCGAACGGCGTGGCCGGCCGGCTCCGTGGATTCACTCCCTGGCTGTACGCTCCGCTCATCGGCTCCCTACTGGTGGTGTACGCCATGCCGAACGACGCCATCCTGGGACTGCCCTTCGCAGGCCGGCTTGCCTGGACCGTGCTGGTCGTTCCGATCCCGATCTTCTTCGCGGGACTCGTGTTCTCGGGGACCTTCAAGCGTACCGCGCTCTCGTCGGCCGCGTTCGGGGCGAACCTCGTCGGCGCGATGGTCGGCGGGTTCGCCGAGTACCTCAGCATGGCCAGCGGGAGAAGGAGCCTGGTGTTTGTGATCGTTGGTGCGTATCTGGTGAGCCTCCTCGCCACTCTGGCGGTCGGGAGGCGCGTACCAACCTCCGCGCAGAGCCCGGTCTAGTCGGACCCTCTCTTCGCGGGCTCGCCCTTGTTCGTCCGCCTACCGGTGCGATCCGGAGGGTGGCACAAACTCTGCTGCGAGCAGGATTGACCGCCTAGGATCACCCTAGTCAACGATCGTGGACCCCTACTACCGGCTAGCGCCGGGCGCGCGATTTTTGGCTATTGGGTACCTGTCCACGGAGCATCCCCGCATCCGTGAGCCTGATGACCTCCGCGGCGGAAATGGCAGGAATGAGCTACTCAAGAACGAGTCTCAGGCGCCTCGGGCACCTCACAAGTCTGCTTGCTGGGTTGGATCGCCATTGCCGCCTGCGTCTCCTCGAATACCGCTGCCGGCTACGACCCTGCGCCGGTTGGGATCGCAGACTCCGCGGACCTCGCCTGCGCTGGTGGCGGGAAGGGCGGCAACCCGTCGTGCCCGGTGAGCCCGACGCTTCTGGTCACACCGCAACTCCAGGGCGCCGTCCACGACCTCAGGAGGCTGGGTCTGGTCACCGAGATCCATGAGATCGGCCACGCGAGACTGGCCCTGGTGCTCGGCGAGGATGCGCTGGACCAGAGCACCCCGCTGGCCTATCACCTCGAGCGCTTCTATCGGGCCTACCGAGGCACCTATCTACTCGGTGACGCTGTCAAATTTGAGCTGTGGCGGGACGGGGAGCAGGTGGGGGACTACACGGACCAGGGTCTGTTTCTCGGCAAGCGTCAGTGAGGTCGATCCTCGGCCGAGAAGGGTTCGTCAGGGGTGTCGGTGCGCTACTGCTCATCGGGTTGTGCGTCCTTGCCGTCTATTTCCTCGCGCGCGGAGACGCGGCCGAGATGGTGGCCGCCTTCATACGGCGGGTGCGCGCGATGGGACAACCCGAATGATCCGCGCTACTGACACTTCCTCTCGGTCACCTGGGTGACGCCGGGAGCCTGGATCAGCCGATCGGCCGCATTCCGAATCGACACTGTGTCAGAAACGACGATGTACGCCTCGCCTGTCGGCGCCTGGCCGGTCAACTTGCCGCCGACGCTGGCAGCCGCGCGCGAACGGTCGGCCGCCGTCGCTTGGCCCGCGAAGCTCACCATCAGCACACGAGATTCGTCCCCCGCCGCGGCTTGCGCCATGCACGCCTCGACGAGCGTCGAATCCAAGGGCTGCCCAGTGGTCACCTCGGGTTTCGCCGAGTCGGCTGTGACCGGCCGGGTCGTATCTGCAGCTACCCGGTCGGCAGAATCGCTGTAGCCCTCCGCCGCCGAGTCCGTGGCGACGTTGGGCCTGGCGCCGGAATCGGATGGGGTCTGCGCGGCCCCCAGCGAGACCATTGTCAGGCTGGCGGCAACCAGGAGAGAGAGGCAGGGAAGGGTGTTCATCGTCCGCAGGAATGCCCGGGTGACGGTGACAATGGGCCGCCTATGCCGACTTGCGGCCGCCGAAGAGCCCGCGTACGAGCGCGGTGGCTTTCGACCACCATTGCTTGACGGTCAGGACCGCGCCCAGCACGCCGGCGGCAACGACCTGGAGAATGATGCTGCCCGACGTCGGATCCACATAGGCATGGGCTGTCCGCGGGAGCAACGCCAAGCCGAGACCCGCGACGACCAGGGGGGTCAGGATGGCACGAGCGGCACGCACGACGTGAACCATGTTCGCCCCGATCGACGTAGTAAAGGAGAGAATACTTCGGGGAGCGCGCAGACGCGAGTTTTATGCCCGCCCCTTGTCTGCCAATCGCCCATGCCTTTGTTTACCCGGACCCCCTCTCCAGTGTGCGAACTAATCTAAAGCCGGTCGCCCATGCATCGGTCCTCGCGTAGACGACCGCCGGCCCTTGGTGCCCTGCCCGCACCATGCCTCGCCTGTGGCATGCGAAAGGTGCACCAACGCAACACCTGGGACCCGGCCCGGTGAACGGTGCGCCTACCGCCAGCACAGCGTCCGACCAGCCGCGGTTCTTGGCCCGGGTTGGACTGGCCGCACGCCAGCTCTGGCGCTGGGGTGGCCGGCCGGTCGTCACCGTCATCGCATTGATCGGTACTGCCGGTCCCTCGAACGGTCTGTGGGCTCACCTCTACCCTGTCGTCCTGGGCACCCCGCTGGTCGTGACGGCCTTCCAACGACGCAGCAGCGACGCATTCAAGCTCTGGAGCTCCTACATCCTCGGCTTCCTCGCCTTCCGGGTGGTGAGGAACTTTGCCGATGGGGACGGCAGCCGGGTGCAGTACGGCTACGTCATCGCCGTGGATCGGGTGATCGGGTTCGGCCAGGTGCCGACGGTCGCGCTTCAGCATCGTTGGTTTCATCCGGAGCACGTCACTCTCTTCGACTGGTATTTCATCAGCGTCTACCTGTCCTATTTCGCCATCCCGCCGCTGATGGCACTCGTTCTGTGGGCGACCGGAAGCGGCCTGTTTCGCCGCTACGTGATGGCGACCCTGGCCCTGCTCGCCGCCGGCGCGCTTGTCCATGTCGTCGTGCCGACCGCACCCCCGTGGCTCGCGGCCTATCGCGGGTTGCTTCCGCCCCTGCATCGGGTAGCGAACGAGGTGTTCTTCGGTCAGGATCCGACGCTCTACAGCTACTCATACCACGTCGGTGAAGGGAATCCGGTCGCGGCCATGCCCTCCGTCCACATGGGCGTCACCTGGCTGATCGTGCTCGTCGCGTGGCACACGCGTCGTTGGCTGCGCCCCCTGGCAATGCTCTACGCTGCCTCCATGCTCGTGGCCCTGGTGTACCTCGGAGAGCACTACGCTGCGGATGCCCTCGTCGGGCTTGGGCTCGCATCGGGTGCTTGGTGGGCGACCAGGCCGGGGCAACTCGCCAGCCTCTGGTTGGCGCTGCGACGCCGGCCGACGGCCGTGAGCTCGGGGCCATGACGAAATGGGCCCTTCGAATCGCGGCGCTTGTGGTCGCGGTGGCAGCCGATCATCCCGTTTCGTGGCTTCACGAGTTCGAGGGCGGCCGAGCCTGGTACACCGGCATGGGGCACACAACCTGCAGCTATTCCGAGGTCCGATTCCTCGATCATCTGCAGGACGGGATTCTCTACGCCGCCGGGGCGCACTAGCCGCGATTCCCGGTCGGCCTGACCTGAGGTCATGAGGCGTGACGAGTCCAGCCTCGGAAGCACGCCGCGGCGGCGCGGAACCCCGCACGGCCGATCGCACGCCCGCGACCGGCTGGCCTGCATGGGCGAGGGTGCTGCTCATCAGCGTCGCCTCGCTCTATTTCGAGCTGCTGGTCATCCGCTGGCTGCCGAGCGAGGTACGCATTCTGGCGTACTTCAGCAACGTCACGCTGATCAGCTGCATCCTGGGCCTTGGCGTCGGCTCGCTCACCGCCTCCACCTCGCGAATCCGGCCGAGCGCCGCCCTCGGCCTGTTGGCAGCGTTGATGGTGCTGGCCTCCGTCTATCACGGCCTCGACCTCACCTTGCCGCTGGCGGGTGAAGGAAACTTCGTCTGGAACGGGCTGTCCCGAGCCGCGAAGGGGACGCCGCTTCAGTACGTGGCGCTCTTCGCCTTCTTCGCCGTCAACACCGCCGTGTTCGTCCCCATCGGCCAGATACTCGGCCGCGAGTTCGACACGCTTCCGCCCATCCAGGCCTACCTCATCAACGTCGCCGGCGCCCTCGCGGGACTCTGTGCGTTCGCGCTGTTCTCGCTGCTGGAGCTGTCGCCGCTCTGGTGGTTCGTCGTCGGCCTGCTCCTCCTGGCCCCGTTCATCCGGCTGACGAAGAGTGCGGTGGCGGCGACGGCGCTCATCGCCCTCGTTGCGGGGCTCACCCTCCTCGAGCCCGAGATCTGGTCCCCGTACTACAAGGTGACGACCGAGGTCGTGAAGCTGCCCGGTGCGCCCGACGGCTACCAGATCAGCGTCAACGAGGACTCGCATCAGCAGGCCTGGAACCTGAGCGGCGCCTTCGACCGGGTTGCCGACCTTGGGACCCGGCGCCGCATCTACGACGAGCCCTACAAATACGGGCGCAACGAACGGGTGCTCGTGCTGGGGGCGGGCACCGGAAACGACGTGGCGGCCGCGCTGCGCGCGGGCGCCCGGCACGTGGATGCCGTCGAGATCGACCCCGTCATTCTGCGCCTGGGTCTCGAGCTGCACCCCGAGCACCCGTACGACGACCCGCGCGTCACCCTGTGGAATCGCGAGGGGCGGAGCTTCCTTCGCACGCGGGCCGAGCCCTACGACAAGATCGTGCTGGGCTACGTGGACAGCCACTCGCTGTTCTCGGCGATGAGCAGCGTGCGGCTCGACAACTTCATCTATACCCGGGACGCATTTCAGGAGATGAAGGCGCATCTCGCGCCCGGCGGTGTCCTGGCGGTGACGTTCACCCTGCACGAGCAGTGGATCGCCGATCGGCTCTACACGCTGTTCCTCGAGACCTTCCACCAGCCTCCCCTGGTGTATCAGGGCGCGCGGAGCTCCTCGGCGGGCACCGTGTTTCTCGGCGGCACGCCCATGCAGGGACACGACCAGACCTTCCTGCCGGTCACGACGCGTCGCGTCTCCGATCTCGGCCACACCTGGACCTACGACGCACGCGAGGGCTATCTCGACCCTGCCCATTTCGCGGTCGCACAAACCGTCCCGACCGACGACTGGCCCTATCTCTATCTCCGGGACAAGGGCATTCCGATCAACTACCTCGTCTGCATGGCCATGCTGTTCGCCCTCTCGACCTTTGCCGTCCGGCGGACGGCGGGCCTCAAGGCGGTGCGATGGCCCTTCTTCTGGCTCGGCGCCGCGTTCCTTCTCGTCGAGACGAAGGCGATGACGGAGCTCGCGATCTTCCTGGGCTCGACGTGGACCGTAAACTTCTTCGTGATCGCGGCGGTGCTCGGCCTGATCGTGCTGGGGACCGTGCTGGTCCAGCGCGGCACGGCTCCGTCCATACGGGTCGCATTCATGTGCCTGGCCCTCACGCTGATCGCCACGTGGGCGGCGCCTCTCCACGACCTGCTGGGCTGGAGCTCGCCGCTTCGAGACTGGGTCGCCGTCGTCGTCCTTTGCCTCCCCCTGTTCTTCGCGGCCATCATCTTCGCGAGGCAGATCGCGATGGAGCGGCAGCCGTCCGTGGCGTTGGGATCCAACCTGCTGGGCGCGCTCGCCGGGGGCGTGCTCGAGTACTCGTGCATGGCCTTGGGGACTCGGCCCCTCTATCTCATCGCGCTCGGGTTGTACGGGCTTGCGTGGGTGGGATTCGTTCGGGCGCCCGCATCGGACCGCCTCTCGGCCCTGCTCGCTCATGACTGAGGCGGCGATCCCGGCTGCGGCCACGGCGCAGGGTGGCTGGAACCGGAAGCTCATCGCACGGTGCTCGGCGCCGTACACGGTCGGGGTGTTCTTCGTGCTGAGCCTGGTCGCCGGGAGCAGCGGCGAGCTCGTGCAGCCTATCGACCTGGCCCTGCCGATCGCGATCACGATGGTGGTCGCCGCGGCGGCTCACGTCGCGGGGTGGCGGCTCACCGGAAGCCCGACGAAGGCGGCGCTCATCGGCTGGATCGTCGTCGTGGGGTTCGGATCGTTCGGCCAGATCCTTGCAACCTGGCGGCTCGCCGGCAGCGTCGGCCCATCGCGAGCCGAGGCCGTGTCGCTGGTCGTCGCCCTCGCGGTGGTCGGCGGTTTCGTCTTCGCTATCGCCGCGTCGCGGCGCCCGCTCGGCGGCGTGCTCGGCTACCTCGCGATCGTGAGCGGTCTCGTAGCCGCCTGGAACGGATGGCTGGGTGCGCGCAGCCTCCTCGCCGCCTCCCGCTCCCCAGGGGCGCTTTCGCCCTCGGGGATTGCTTGCCCCGGGCATCGTGGGCCGGCCACCGGACGTCCTGCTGTTGGTCCTGGACAAGTACACCGCGTCGCACACGCTCGCCGAGCAGTTCGCGTTCGACAACGGCGAGTTCGAGGGCTTTCTCCGGCGGCACGACTTCCTGATTCCACCCAGGGCGCGGGCCAATTACGTGCAGACGTACCTGGCATTGAATGCCCTGCTCAACATGAGGTATCTCGACTCGACGGTTGCACGGATCGGGTCTGAGAGCCTCGATCGAAGGGAGAGCTACGCGGCGATCGAAGGGAACCGTCTGGCTGCATTCCTGCGCGAGCGCGGCTACCAGTTCGTCTTCTCGCCGACCGCCTACGGTGCCACGAGGCGCAACCGCTTCGCCGACATTCAGATTCCCGATCCCCGCGCCATCCGCCCCGAGTTGGTCATCGCCTGGTACAAGTCGACGCCGCTCCCCACGGTGCACCGCCTGGCCTGTGCCGCGCTCAGGTGCAGCATGCCGATGCCCTACGTGCCCGAGACGGCGGCGATGCTGGACTGGAAATTCGAGCAGCTCGCCGCGCTTGCCGGACAGGAGAGGCCCGTCTTCGCGCTCGTGCACTTGACGGTTCCCCACGAGCCTTACATCTACCGAGGCGACTGCCGGCATCGGGCACCCTATTGGCCCACGAGCGACGACGGACAGGATTCGGCTCGGGTCCGCCAGGCCTACGTGCAGCAGATCCGGTGTTTGAAGCCAGAAGCTGGAGACCCTGATCACGACCTGGCAGGCGCGCGGACGGGTGCCGCCCGTCATCCTGCTCCAGGCGCGACCACGGGCACGGCCGCTCGGGCAGGCACCTTCCCGACCTGGACCAGATGAGCGCGGCGCAGGTAGCGGACCGTACGTCGGTCTTCGCGGCGTACAGGGTGCCCGGAGCCGATCCGCGTGCCCTGCCGGACACTGTCACCCCGGTCAATGCGATCCGGTTTGTGCTGCGGACCGCGTTCCGCGCCGACCTGCCGCCCCTGGAGGACCGAACGTACTGGTCGCCTTATGCCATGCCGCACCGTTTGACGCAAGTTCGATAGGCGCCGCGCGTGAGCGCCGTGCTCTTCGGAGGCACATTGTTCCTCAGTGCCTTCCTGCTCTTTGCGGTCGAGCCCTTCGTCGGGAAGCTCGTGTTGCCGCTCCTGGGCGGGAGCCCGGCCGTCTGGAACACCTGCATCCTCTTTTTTCAGACGGCGCTGCTGGTGGGCTATGCCTGGGCCCACCTGGGGCGGCGTGTGGTGGGCGAGCGGCGTCATGTGTTTCTGCACCTCGTACTGGCCCTCGTCTCGCTCCTGCTCCTGCCGCTGCACCTCCCCGCGACCGTAGGCTCACCCGACCCGCACCATCCCGTGCCCTGGCTGATCATGACCCTGGGCGTTTCCGTCGGCCTGCCGTTCGTGGTCCTGGCGGCGACCGGCCCGCTGCTGCAGGGCTGGTTCACTCGCACTCGGTACGAGCGGGCTCGTGACCCCTACTTTCTCTATGCGGCGAGTAATGCCGGGAGCCTGGGAGGCCTGCTCGCCTATCCCAGCCTCGTAGAGCCGCAGCTCGGCCTGCGCTCGCAAGCGGTCGCCTGGAGTGTGGCCTTCTGCGTCTTCGCGCTGCTCACGATGCTCTGCGCGATTGTCGCGAGAAGAAGCGATCGCCTCCCCCATGCGTCGCATGCCCGTCCGGAAGCCGAGCGGTCGGCCGAGACGGTCCCCGAGCAGCCGAGCTGGAGCAATCGAGGGCGCTGGGTCCTGCTCAGTGCGGTTCCCTCGAGCCTGCTCCTCGGGCTGACGACGTACCTGACGACCGACATCGCCGCGATCCCGCTCCTGTGGGTGATGCCGCTCGCCACCTATCTCCTGACCTTCATCCTCACCTTCGTCCAGCCGCCGGTCGTCCCGCCGGGGTTCGCGGTTCGCTGGCAGCCGCTGCTCGCGGTGGCGGTGATCGTCTTCCTGTTCTGGGGATCCTCGCTGGAGTTCACCGCGTGGCTGCCGTTCCATCTCCTCGTCTTCTTCGTCACCGCGCTCATGTGCCACGGCATCCTCGCGGCGAGTCGGCCGGCAGCGAGGCATCTCACCGAGTTCTATCTCTGGATCGCGATCGGGGGGATGCTGGGCGGCGCCTTCAACGTCCTGATCGCGCCGGGCCTCTTCGACTCCATCCTGGAGTATCCGCTCGGCGCTGGCGTTGGCCTGCGCCCTGGCGCCGAGGTCGGAGTCGTCGGCGGCCTCGTGGCGGGGCCTGCGCGAGCTGGCGCTGAGCCTGGTGGTGCTGGTCGTCGCGCGCCTCGTCGTCGAACGGCTGGGCGACCAGGTGGCGCCCCCGCCGGCCCTGGTGATCGGGATCTCGGTCCTCGCGTCGTGCCTCGCAGCCGTGGCGATGTACCGCGAGCGGCGCCGGCCGCTGGTGCTCGGCGCCGCCCTGGCTGTCATCGTGGCGGCCGCTACGTCGCACGCGTCCGAGCGCGGCCTGTTGCTCCGCGACCGCGACTTCTTCGGCGTGCGGAAGGTACCTTCAACAGGAGGGATGGACGCACGTCCTGCTCAATGGTAGCACCAAGCACGGGGCCCAGAGTCTCGATCCGCGCATGCGTCTGGAGCCGCTGAGCTACCACGGGTGCGACGGGCCCGCTGGGCGACGCCTTCGCCGCGCTGCCGCGCCATCCGCACCCGAGGATCGGCGTGATCGGGCTCGGCACCGGTGCCATGGCCGCCTACGCCCGCGAGGACGAGGCGTGGACGTTCTTCGAGCCCGACCCCGAGATCGAGCGCATCGCGCGCAACCCCCGCTACTTCACCTACCTGGCGGACTCGCCCGGCGCGATCCGGATCGTGCTCGGCGACGGCCGGCTGTCGCTCTCGGGAACCGGCAGGGCAGGTTCGATGTCCTAGTGCTGGATGCGTTCTCGTCGGACGCTATCCCGGTCCACCTGCTGACCCGGGAAGCCCTGCAGCTGTATCTCAGGAAGCTGGCGCCGGGCGGCGCGCTCCTGTTCCATCTGAGCAACCGTATGTGGACCTGGAGCCGGTATTGGCGTCGCTCGTGCGGGACGCCGGGCTCGTGGGGCGGATCCGGTATGCGGCGGGGTCCGACAAGTACCGCACAGACGCCTCCGTCTGGGCGGTCGTGACCGGGCGCGAGGAGGATCTCGGGGAGCTGCGTGGGAAGAGTGGGTGGAAGCCCCCCCGCTATGACGGCGACCGCGTCTGGTCGGACGAGTTCTCGAACGTGCTGACCGCGAT
>CAWHFW010000002.1:50000-1056880 GCA_963828735.1 uncultured Gemmatimonadales bacterium | reverse complement strand
TGCTCGACCGCGACGACGAGCACGTGCTCGGGCAGCTTGCTGTTGACGGTCAAGGATTGGCGAAGCTCAAGGTCGCGCACGATGATCGCCTTGCCGCTGATGCGCAGCGTATGGGTGATTCCCTGGGATTACGAAGATCAGCCCGACATTCGATTTTGCAGCACGTTGCAATAGGTATCGAGTCGCGATCGCCGAGCCGGTCCGGGATCGCGATGGTGTTCTCGTCTAGAACCTTGACGAAGCCGGCGGGATCGCCCTTTGGCGAGACATCGATCATGCCGTCAGCTCCGGCCGATGCCACGAAGACAAAAGGTGCGTGCGTGATGAAGCGCCGGCAATGCTCGTCGATCACCCGCACGACCTTATCGACCAAGACGCTGCGCGGCTGCCCGACGATCGCGCGCAGCTCCGCCTCGCTGGTGACGACGTCCTGGAAACGATCGCGTAGCGCGATGCCGTCGTGCGCCATGACGTGCCTCCTGCGGCGGACGATGCAGACTACACGATGGCGCTCGCCTTCGCTGACATTGTGGCGAGCATGATCGAACTCAGGGCGCCGGTACTCGGACCAGCCCGAGCACCGGGGCTGGTCAGGCGGCGGTGGCCTGGTCCTCGATTGCCGTGTCGAGAGCGTCGCCCAGATCGTGGTTGGCCAGCACGCGGGCGAGATTGCAGATCGCCTCCTGGTGCTTGCGGCTCGGCATGGCCACGAAGCTGCGCGCCAGCTCGAGCAGCAGGCGCTGCTGCGGGCTGGGCTCGACGCTCGCCTGATCGGCTTCTGCATTCTCGAAGAAGTAGGAGACCTCGACCCCCAAAGCCTGGGCGATCGTGCTCAGCCGGCCGGCGGCGATCCGGTTGATGCCCTTCTCGTACTTGTGCGCCTGCTGGTAGGTGACCCCGATCAGCTCGGCCATCTGCTGCTGGGTCAGGCCCAGCATCATGCGCCGCTCGCGCATCCGTGCCCCGACATGACGGTCGATGTCCTGCGGCCCGCCTGCGGAGTGTCATGCTGCCGATCATTGACGTTGCCACGCTCATGGTCATGTTTCCAACGTTCTGCGGCCTGTGGCCAGCTCTGGCCGCAGCGCCAAGCTTGAGAGCCGGAGTCCCAGTGAACAGCCCTATCCCGACGTGAATCCTTCACCTCAAAAGTGCGCCGTGTCCCCAGCAGCACGCACAAAGCGGATCAGGATGTAACCGAAAGTTAATCAAACCCATTTGGTTCCAAAGCTTCCTCGATAGATTTTCAATTACCTAGCTGAACATCGCTGTACGCTTTCAGGTTGAAGATCGCCTGAATATTGCGATATTGGCAGCCCGCACCCAAAGCGGGAGCTTTCCCTTACGGAAACAGCATGTAGAGTTGTGTCGGGAAGGTGCACCTCAAGCAGAATGGCGCACGAAGGGATGCAGGACATGACCGCAGCAACCACTGCCGCCCTCGCGTTCTTCGCCACCTTCGGTTACCTCGACCAGCGCGGCCAGCCGAGCCCCGGCCTGCTCGCACCGTGCCTCGGTCTCGCCCTGGTGGCCGGTTCGGCCCTGTGGATCCCGCCGGCCGGAAATTTCGGGTGGTCGAATGCCGGATGTCATTGTGACGGTAAACCTGCATGCAAATCTTAACAATCTGTCACGAATACCCACCGATCGGCGGGGGCGGGGCCACGGCCAGCGAGATCCTCGCCGAGCGGCTGGCGGGCAATGGCCATCAGGTCGATATCCTTACCGCGGGGATGCGTGGCCTCCCACGCCACGAGTTCCGCCGCGGGTGCGATTCATCGCGCTCCCTCCTGGCGCCGCCGGCGGCACTACAGCACCACCAGCGAGCTGGCGACGTGGATCGTGCCGGCCTTGCGCCTGGGCGCCACGCTGGCGCGCAGGCACGCCTACGACCTCATCCACTGCCATTTCATAGTTCCCGGTGGTGTCGTCGCGGCCATCCTGGCGAGGCGATTCAAGCTGCCGCTGGTCCTGACAGCGCACGGCTCGGATGTTCCAGGCTACAATCCCGACCGCTTCGGTGGCACGCATCGGCTGATCGCCCATGCCTGGTCGCGGGTCCTCGCATCCAGCGCCGCCCTGACCGTGCCATCGGCCTATCTCGCGGGCTTGCTCGCCACCGCGACCGAGCGTCCGATCACGATCATCCCAAACCCGTTCGAGCCGCTGCTCGATGAGCCGATCGAGACACGCGCGGACCGGATCCTGGTGGCGACTCTGGCTGGTCGAGCGCAAAGGCGTGCAGACCCTGCTCGCCGCCCTCGACGGTCTGACAACTGGCTACGAGGTGGTGGTGGCGGGCGACGGTCCATATCTCGAGCCGCTGCGGACGATGGCGCGCGACCGAGGCGTCCCGACCCGGTTCCTCGGCTTCGTGTCCCGGGCCGAGCTCGCTCGTCACTACGCGACCGCGCGAATTTTCGCCTTCCCTTCGGCGCAGGAGAATTTCCCGATGGTCCTGCTGGAGGCGATGGCGCATGGCTGCGCGGTCGTGACGACCAATGCGCCCGGCTGTGCCGAGGTCGTGGGGGACGCGGCGCTGACGGTGCCGCCGGGAGACGTGCCCGCGTTGCGCGCAGCCATCATCAGGCTGACGGCCGATCCCGAGCTGGCGGCCGAGCTCGGGCGACGCGGCGTCGAGCGTGTGCGCCAATTCGCGGCGCCGCGGATCGCCGCCGAGTACGAGCGGCTGTTCGCTACGGTAGGCGCCGAGACGGCCCGAACGAACCTGCAACGGGGACGATGGGGCTCGTGGTCTGAAATCTGACTGGTGTCCGTGCGGGGTGGTACCGCTCAGCCCGGTTTGGCGGGGTTCATCATCCGCTGCAGCCGGTTATGCCTTCGCCCTGAACCGAGCTTGCGTATCTCGACGTTGCGGAACGGCCGCCGCTCCTCGCGCTCATGGCTGCCCGTCCGGGAAGGCTCGGGGCGGCGGGGTGGCGACGGAGCAGGATCAGGGCTTTTCGCCGCCAGCTCAGCCTTTGGTCGCAGCTTCCATAGCGTGCTCTCGCCGACCATGGAGGAGGGTGCTCGCTCGGCGGCAGGTTCGGCTTCTTCGAGGCGGACTTTGCGCGGTCGGCCGGGCTTGCGCTTGGGCGAGGGCAGGGGATCTCCCGCTATCGCCAGCATCAGCTCGGAGGGACGCTCGGTAGTCTGCACTTTGCGTGGCCGGCCACGGGGCCGTTTCTGCGGCACTGCCGTCTCGAGCGAAGGTGCCGGAGCCAAGGTGACCGCCGGTGACTTGATCGCTTGCTCAGGTTCGGCTGGTGTCCGCTTTCCATGCACCGGCCGCAGCACAATGGCGCCAGCAACCAATTGCGCGTCAAGCCGGTCGCCACTGTTCAGCTTAAGCTGTTGACGCAAACCGGCTGGCAAAGCAATCCAGCCATCGTAATGCACCTTGAGTCTCGGCACCGCTTGGCCTTTCAAGAATGCGGCAAATGCGAACGATGCTGGCCGCTTGTCTGGGCACACCATTTCTCCTGCGCGAGGAATACGCGGAGGTGGTGAGAAAGCAAGAGTACGAAACACATCCTTGCCTCCCATTCTTGCATGATCTACCGCAGATAGGTGTAATCGGTCGGTGTGCCCTGCCGCTCAAGGAGCTCGTCGTCTGATTGGCGCGACGATCGCGAGTGGCTGGATTAACGAAATCCATTGTCATCTATTTCGTGCGTAATGAGTGCAAGATGCGCTGCCGATAAGTCCTGCTTTAATCGTACTGGTGCAGCCTGATCGCTGCTGTAAGTCACATTCGTTAGCGGAGCCGGTTGAGGCGCTCGCGCAGTTCCTTGCCGGTCTTGAAGTATGGAGCAGCCTTGCGGGGCACGGCTACCTCCTCGCGGGTGCGTGGGTTGCGCCCGATCCGCTCGTTATGCGCGCGGGTGGAGAACGCACCGAAGCCGCGCAGCTCGACACGATCGCCCCGCGCCAGGGGTAGCGTCCGCGGGAGTGGTGGGAATTCGGAGCCCATGAGGGTGTAGGCGGAGGTGGCCATCGGATCGGCTGGCTAAGGTGGAGTTGCAACGCTTCACCCAAAGGCCGAGAGGGCCCGATGACCGAAGACAGACTACCGCTGGCCGAGCTGCTGGCGAAAGCTGGCGATGGCGACTTTCTGCGCAGCGTGGCCGAGGCCGTAGTGCAGCTGCTGATGGAGACCGACGTGGAGGGTTTGATCGGCGCCGGCCGACACGAACGATCCGGCGAGCGCACGATCTATCGCAACGGCTACCGCGACCGGACGCTGGACACGCGCCTTGGCAGCCTGCAGCTGCGCATCCCCAAGCTGCGCCAGGGTAGCCTCGATCCGCTCCGCGGCTCAAGTCCCTTCCTTTCTCGAGCCCCGCAAGACGTCGGAGAAGGCGCTGGTCGCCGTGATTTAGGAAGCCTGGGTCAAGGGGTAGAGCCGCGAGGTGAATGCGCTGGCGCCTACCGGTCGCGATGGGTCTCGGTGGCGATGAACACGCTCCGCCGCTACGGCTCGAGCACGAGCCTCACGTAGTTCTTCTTCCCCTTCCTCAAGATGAGAAAGCGCTCCTCCGGCGGGCCCTGGAGCGCATCCTCGCCGACCATGAGCTCGACATCGTCGATCGGGCGGCCGTTGAGATAGAAACCCTTGCCTTGAATCCCGCGGCGGGCATCCGCCTTGGAGGTTGCCAGGCCGCTCGCCACCAGCACCTCGACGACGGGCAGCCCCTCCGGCAGCCGGGCACGCGACACCCGGCGTTCGGGCATGTCGGCGATCGCCTCGGCTGAGAGGCCTCCATCGTCCGAGCGCGAGAACAAGGCGAGGCTGGTCTGGATCGCCGCCTCGGCCGCGGCCGCGCCGTGTACCGTGGCCGTCACTTCGCGCGCGAGCGTCCGCTGGGCCTCGCGTCGACCAGGCTCCGCCGCGTGCTCGGCCATCGTCGCGGCGATCCGATCGAGCCGGAGGAAGGTGAAGAGCTTGAGGTAGCGCTCCACGTCCCGGTCGTCGGTATTGAGCCAGAACTGATAGAAGTGGTAGGGGCTGGTGCGCTCGGGGTCGAGCCAGACGTTCTCGCCCTCGCTCTTGCCGAACTTCCCGCCCGCGGCGGTCGTGAGCAGCGGAAAGACCAGACCGTGCACTTCCCGACCTTCGCGCTTGCCCACCAGGTGAGTGCCGGCGGTGATGTTGCCCCACTGGTCGCTGCCGCCCATCTGCAGCTCGCAGCCCTCGGTCTTGAACAGGTGCCAGAAGTCGTACGCCTGGATCAGCATGTAGCTGAACTCGGTGAACGAGATCCCCTCGGCCATGCGGCTGGAGACCGACTCCTTGCCCAGCATCAGGCTGAGGGTGAAGTGCTTGCCGGTATCGCGCAGAAACTCCATCAGGGGGAGGTTCCGGAGCCAGTCGGCATTGTTCCGGAGCCGGGCGGCGTTGGCGCCCTCGAAGGAGAGGAACCGCTGAAGCTGCCGCATGAGGCCCCGCGCGTTCCGGTCGATCTGCTCCAGGGTCATGACCGGGCGCTCGGCCCGCTTTCCGCTCGGGTCGCCCACCATGCCGGTGCCGCCACCCACCAGCGTGATGGGCACGTTCCCCAGCCGCTGCAGCCAGGCCATCCCCATGACCGGCACGAGGCTTCCGACGTGCAGCGAGTCCGCCGTGGGATCGAACCCGACGTAGGCCGTGATCGGGCCCTGGCGCAGCCGCTCGGCCAGCCCGGGCGTCTGCTCCTGCACGAAGCCGCGGGCGGTCAACAACTCGAGAAGATCGGTCATAGGCGCGTATCGTACCCGCTGGAAACGTGCCCCGCAACCGGCTAGCTTGGGGGATATGGCCCGCCGGCAACTGAGCGTCCTGCAGCGCGTTTGGCACTCCTCGCGCGCCCGCCGCATCGTCCTGGTCTCGTTTCTCGCAGTCCTCGCCTTTGGGCTCGCCGTCCTCACGGCGCTCTGGACGCGCGCCTGCGCCGGAAACAGCTGTCCCTCCATCGCCGAGCTCGGCGGGTACGATCCCAACCAGGCCTCCAAGGTCTACGCGGCGGACGGGCGGCTCATCACCGACCTCGGGCTCGAGCGCCGGACCGTGGTACCCCTCGGCGAGATGTCGCCCTACGTGAAGGCGGCGTTCATTACGACCGAGGACAAGCGCTTCTACGAGCATCACGGGATCGACTGGTATCGGGTCCTCGGCGCCATCAAGAACAACATCACCAAGTTCCGTGTGGCCGAGGGGTTCTCGACCATCACGATGCAGCTGGCCCGGAATCTGTGGCCCGAGGACATCAGCGGGCGGGACAAGACCTTGCGGCGGAAGCTGCGGGAAGCTCAGGTCGCGCGGGAGATCGAGGCGAAGTACCCGAAGGAGAAGATTCTCGAGCTCTACCTCAACCAGATCGATCTCGGGAACCGTGCGTTCGGGGTCGAGGCGGCCTCCCAGCGGTACTTTGGCAAGTCGGTGCGCGACCTCAACGTCGCCGAAGCCGCGACCCTCGCCGCCATCCCGAAGGCGCCGTCCCGCTACAATCCTCGCCGGAATCCCAACCTGAGCGTGCAGCGCCGGAACACGGTGCTGAACCTGCTGCGGGACAACGGGCTGCTCTCCGCCGAGGACACCGAGCGGTGGAAGGCGTATCCGCTCCTGCTGTCCTCGCACTCGGATTTCAGCGGCGTCGCCCAGTACTTCGTCGAGTACGTCCGGCAGCAGCTCGACGCCCGCTTCGGCGCCGATCTCTACAAGTCGGGCTATCGCGTCTACACCACCCTCGATCTCGACACCCAGCAGGCTGCCGAGCGGGCGCTCGAGGCCCGCCTCGAGGCGATCGAGAGCGGGGCGGACGGCAAATTCACCTGGCCGACCTACCGGCAGTATCTCGACTCCCGCGCCGACACCCCCGACGACGGCAGCCGCACCATGACGCCCTATCTGCAGGGCCTGGTGGTGACTCTCGACGCCAAGACGGGCAATATCCGGGCGATGGTCGGAGGACGCGATTTCGAGGACAGCAAGTTCAACCGCGCGACGCAGGCCCTGCGTCAGCCGGGCTCGACCTTCAAGCCCATCGTCTACGCGGCGGCGCTCGAGGCGGGCTACCCGCTCTCGCACGTGATGGTGGACGACCCGCTCACGGTGGAGATCGCGACCGACGAGGCGCCCTGGGCGCCGCAGAACTACGATCTCGAGTTCGATGGGCCGATGACCCTGCGCCGCGCGCTCTACATGTCGCGCAACATCATCGCCATCAAGCTGGGCATGGAGATCGGCGAGGACGCGGTGATCAGCGAGGCCACCAAGTTCGGCATCACGACGCGCGTTCCGCCCTATCCCTCGATCCACATCGGCTCGGCGGACGTGATTCCGCTCGAGATGATCTCCGCCTACACGACCTTCGCCAACCTCGGCACCCGCACCCTGCCGAACGCCATCCTCCGGGTCGAAGACCGCAACGGCAAGATCGTCTGGCAGCCGCAGGTGCGCTCCGTTTCGGTCATGGACACGGCGCACGCGTGGCTCATGACCGACGCGCTGCGCGACGTGGTGAGGCACGGGACCGCGGTGGGCTCGGTCGGCGCGCGCATCAATTTCCCCGCGGGCGGCAAGACCGGCACCACCAACGACGGCTTCGACGTCTGGTACATCGGCTTCACGCCGGACCTCGTGACGGGCGTCTGGATCGGGTTCGACCAGCCGCGGAAGATCAAGGCGAACGCGCAGGGCGGGGTGCTCGCGGCGCCCGCCTGGACCGCGATGATGCGCGAGGTGTACGAGCGCCGGGCGATCCCTGCCGCGTGGCCGCGCCCGGACGGACTCACCGCTCTCGACATCGACAAGACGACTGGCTACAAGGCGACGCCATTCTGCCCGAAGGATGTCCACTACATCGAGTCCTTCATCCCGGGCACCGAGCCCACGGCGTTCTGTCCCATCCACTCGCCGTTCGGCGCGGTGGGCGGAGTCGCAGCCCCGATGGGAGGCACGGCACCGGATGGCGCACCGCAGCCCACCGCGCCGCTGCCGCCGGGCGTCCACCCGACGACGCCCACGCCGCCGGCGACCCAGGCCCCTGGCGCCACGACCGGAGTGATGGGGGGAACGGGGCCGTCGCCGAATCCCAAGCGCTGAAGTGCGCGCCCGCCGGCTGTCCGCGCGGTGGGTGCTTCCGATCGAGGCTCCGCCGGTCGAGCATGGCGCGGTGCTCGTCGGTGCGGATGGTCGGATCGTTGCCGTTGGGCCGGACTCGCGCGTAGCCCGGCCCGCCGGCGTGTCGGCAGAAGACTTCGGGGACGCCCTGCTGCTCCCCGGCCTGATCAATACGCACACGCATCTCGAACTGACCGGCATGGCGGGCGATCCGCCGGAGCCGGAATTCGCCTCCTGGATTCAACACCTGCGGGCCGCCAAGGCGATGGTCGCGCCCGAGGCGTTTCTGGGGGCCGCGCGCCGCGGGCTCGCGGACTGCTGGGCCGCAGGCGTCACCACCGTCGCGGACACGGGCGACTCGGGCGCGGTCATCCAGGCCCTGGCCGAGGCCGGCGGGTCGGGGATCGCGTACCAGGAGGTGTTCGGCCCCCACCCGGATCAGTGCGAGGAGAGCCTGCTTGGTCTCCAGCAAAGGGTGGACGTGCTGTCGCGATTCGCCGTCGGGCGGGTGCGGATGGGCATCTCCCCGCACGCGCCCTACACCGTGAGTGGTCGGCTCTATCGCGCCACCGGTGAGTGGGCCCGAGCGATGGATCTGCCCGTCGCGGTGCACCTGGCGGAGTCGCCCGCCGAGAGCGCCCTGCTGGCGAGGGCCGCGGGACCATTCGCGACGGCGTGGCGCGGTCGCGGCATCCCCATGCCGGCGCCGTTGGGGCGAACGCCGGTGGAGTGGCTCGACGATCACGGGGTGCTCTCGTCGCGCACGCTCTGCATCCACGTCGTCCAGGCGACGGCTCTGGACGTGGGGCGGCTGGCCATGGCCGGTGCGGCCGTGGCGCATTGCCCCCGCTCCAACCGCGCCCACGGGCACGGCGACGCGCCCCTGGCGGCGCTGCTTGCCGCGCGGATCCGGATGGGCATCGGGACGGACTCCGTCGCGAGTGTCGGCGAGCTCGATCTGCTGGCCGAGGCACGCGCCGCCAGCGCGCTCGCCGGACTCGGCCCGAGTCGGGCGCTCGCGCTCTGTACGCTCGACGGCGCTCGCGCGCTCGGTCTGGACGCGGAGATCGGCGGTTTGCGGGCCGGCAAGTGGGGAGATTGCGTCGTGATCCGGCGGCGGGATGGTGCACCGGCCGCTCCCGAGGCGATGGTGCTCGCGAGCGGCCCGCGGGACGTACTGGCCACTTTCGTGGGAGGACGGGACGTGTATCGCAACAGCCAACCGCTGTGAAGATCCAGCGCCACGCCGCGATCCTGCGCGTCGTCCGGGAGCGGCGCATCGAGAGCCAGGACGAGCTTCGGGAAGTCCTGGCGACCGAAGGATTCACGGTCACCCAGGCCACGTTGTCGCGGGACATCCGCGAGCTCGGGCTCGCCAAGCTGGCCGACCCGCAGGGCGGCGCATTCTACACCCATCCGCATCGCGCGGCGGTACGACCCGACCTGGCGCAGGTGCTTCCCGCGCTGCTCGTGAGCGTGGACGGGGTGGGCCCGCTGCTCGTGCTCAAGACGGCCAGCGGCTCGGCCGGTGCGATCACCGAGGCCCTGGACCAGGCGGGCTGGGCCGAGATCATCGGCACCATCGCCGGGGACGACACGGTGCTGGTGATCACGCGCAGCCAGCGCGTTCGCGAGACGATCGCCCAGCGCATCCAGGCGCTGGTCAAGAAGTAACGCCCTCCCTTGCCGGGACTTACGGGGTGGGTTACGCTTGAAAAGGGTGGCAACCTGTCCTAGGCGAGGGATGCCGCCGAGCCTCCCGTCGGGCCCGCCCCTGCTGGAGCGAGCGAGACGGGATTCGTGCATCCTCCATCCATTCCGCTGCGGAGATCGCGCGTGCGGTGCTTGGCGTTGAACGCGTCGTTCGAGCCCTTGACGATGGTCCCCGTCCGGCGGGCCCTCAGGCTGGTCATCGAGGGCAAGGCGGAGATCGTCGAATCGGATGCGAACGATGTGGTGCGAAGTGAGCGCCTCACACTACCGAAGCCAGCCATCATCAGGCTGGTCAAGTTCGTGCATGTCCCCCGCCGCTTCCGCCGCCAAGTCACCAACACATTCCTCTTCGCCCGCGACAGCTACCGGTGCCAGTATTGCCACCGGGGGCAGACCGAGCTGCGCCACCGCGAGTGCCTGACGCGGGACCATCTGATCCCGCTCTCGCGAGGGGGCGACAACGAGTGGACCAACGTGGTGACCGCGTGCAGCGCGTGCAATACGCGGAAGGGGAATCATTTGCCCGAAGAGTGCGGCATGCATCCGTTGATGACGCCGCGCGAGCCGCACTTCGTGCATCTCTCCTGGGCGGTGCGCCGCCTCTCCTTGGCGCAGGCCAAGTACATCAAGCTGTTCTACGGCGACGAGGCGCTGCGCGCGCTGGGGGGGACGATCTAGGCCGCCTCGGCCCGCCGACCCGCTCGCGGGGCAGCCGAGCGATGCCTGGAATTCGCCCGGCCTCGTAGTCGCGATTCTTCTGCACGGCAGACCTCCTGCAATGTCCACGATCTCCACGCACCCGCCATCTCGCGCGCGGACCTGAACGAGGCACATCTAGTCCTGGGGTGCTCCGTCTTCCGGCAGTGGGACGATCGCCTGGAATTTGCCGCCCGCCGTCAGTGGGATGTCCTCGACGCTTTCCACCTCGACTCGCATCGCGGTGCCCACGCGGGCCGTCAGCAGCGCCAGCGTCTGCTCGCGTCCGGTGTCGGCCCACGGGGGCTGGGTGACGACAAGGACGTGCAGTGCGTCAGGGGCGGTCTGTCGGACCTGCCAGCGCTGGACCCCATGGTGCCCCCGGAACGCCGAGCCGAATCCGGCCTGGTTCAACGCCCGGCCGTCGGGAGTGCGGATGATCATCCGGGCCCGCCCCTCGACGGGGCCGATCAGCGCGAGCCCGCGGCCGCAGCCACAGGAGTAGGGCCGTCGCGCGACGAGGTCCCCGGCGCGATAGCGCAGCAGCGGCTGCGCCGTGAGGGTGAGGGGGGTGATGACCACCTCGCCGGTCTCGCCATCGGGGACGCGGCGCCCCTCGTGGTCCACGATCTCCACGATCTGCACGTCGTCGTTCAGATGATAGTCGCCCGGGCGATGGGGGCACTCGAATGCGATGGGCCCCGACTCCACCATCGCGTAGACGTCGAGCGGCCGCACGCCGAACGCCTCGGCCACCACCGCGCGGCACCGCTCGGTCGTCGGCATCGATCCCGTATAGACCAGGCGAGGACGGATATCCGTGACACCCGCCGCGAGCGTGGCCTCGGCCAGCTGCTCAAGGGCCGCTGAGTAGCCGTTGATCGCCTGGGGACGAAGTCGCCGCACCGCGGCCACCTGCGCCTCCAGTGGATCGTGGCTCGACATCCGGTGCATCGGGGGCAGCACGCCGAGCTTTCGAAGATACGCGATGGGGCCTTTGGTCGCCGTCGGGACTCCCGACCCGATACTGACCTGGCGGTCGAACGTGCGCCGCCCGAAGACCGACGCGATTCGGCCGTGGATCGCGGAGATCTCGGCCTGGTCGCGCTCGCTGCGGTAGAACATGGCCGGCAGTCCCGAGGAGCCCGACGTGCGCACGGTGAAGAGCTTCGTCACGGCCGTCGTCAGCAGCTCCGTGCCCCGATCCCGCACCGTGGTCTTGTCGAGGATTGGGAGACACTGGAGGCCTTCGTCGTCATCGATGACGTCGGGCCGTACCCCAGTCTTCTCGAACACGGCGGCCCAAAAAGGCGCTCGCGCCGCCGCGGCGGCGAGCCGCCGCAGGCGAGCCACGCGCCGATCCCGGAGGTCCTCCGGACTCAGCCACTGCTCCCGCCGTCGGGCGCGGGTCGCGATCACGAGCGCAGGAATGGCTGCCACCGAGCTCATCGGAAAGTCTCCTTGAAGCAGGGCAGCGTCCGCCTCAGCGGACGTCGAACGTTTGACTCCGGACCTCGAGTCGAAGACTCGGGAGGCCCGCCAGCCGGAGCAGGAATCGGGTGGCCCCGCGGCCCAGCGCCTCGCCCACGCCCTCCTTCCCCTCGGCTACCTCGTCCAGGTCACCCTCGAGAAACCGCTGCAGCTCGTCGAGATCGGAGTCGGACAGCGTCGAGATCCCGACTGAGGCGGTGTAATAGTAACGACCCGCTTGAGCAGGCTGCACGCTCACCTGGTAGGCGAAGGCGAGCGCCGCGCTGAGGGCGTCGATCGTGGCGTAGCGCCGCTCCCGCGCGCGGTCCCCCACCAGGGTCAGGACGGTATACTGGTCGAGCAGGGGCTCGTGGCGCAGCACGACGTCCCACTCGGCCTGGCGCTCGAACGCGTCGAACCAGCCGCCCCGGGAGCGCCACACGCCTACCGTGTAGTGCAGCCGCACGGGGAGCCCCGATCGCAGGGCGCCCAGCCATCGCCCGTCGTTCAGCAGGTTTTCCGAGCGGACCACCGGCGCGCGGGATCCCGAAGGGAGCGAGTCCGTGGCGAGCCGGACCGTGAGCCGGACGCTCGCCGGCCGCCTGCGCGTGCGCGGCGACGGCCGTGGCGGCCAGCGCAACGGCCGTCGCGAGCAAGCAGCGGAGGGGCCGGCGGCGGAGACGGGCGAGCGCGGTCACTAGAAGCGGCGCTGCAGTCTCACGATGAAGCGCACCGGGTCGTCCCCCGTGAGGCTCTTGGCGAGGTACGCGCCGATCTGCCCCGCGTCGAGGCCGACGCCCACATCGGCCTTCCACTCGCTGAACGACGGAATCCGGTCCACGGGCACCTGCCCGGGGCCGTCACCCGCGAGCCACGCGTCGCCCGCGTCGGAGAGAAAGACGAGATCGGCCTCCTCGATGCCGATGAATCGTCCCGGTTCGCCCTCGCGGTCGCTCAGGCGATAGCCGAGGTTGAGCCTGAGCCGGGTGCGGACTTCGACCTGGGCCGCGATCGAGCGATCGCAGAGGGCCGTACTTGCCGGATCGATGAACCCTTGTGGGGCGCAAGTGAGGACGCGGAACGGATAGCCGGGCAGCAGGTCGGGTCCGCCGAGCGAGACGCGACGCTGGACGGACAGCCGATCGCCGCCGATCCACCCGTCGGCGCGCAGTCGGGCGTTCACGCGGAGGTTCGGCGTAAGGCGCGAATAGCGACGGAAATCAAACCACAGCCGGTCGAAAGCGTACCCGCCGCCGGTCGGAATAGGAGGCCTCACGGTCTCGGGAAGCGTGACCGGCGCGACGTCGTCGCTGGTCGAGTGCTCGTACCGGCCGCGGAGATACCACCCGGCCGTCGGCAGATCCCGATCGTTCCGCGTATCGAAATCGACCTGGAAGCCGGTGGTGAGGTAGTGGCCGTCGTCGCTGAGCGGATTGCGGCGCCACCGATCGCTGTTCCGAAACAGGGACCAGGGGTCCACGGCCCGGAGCGAGCTTTCGTGGTCGCGCCGGAGCGACAGCTCGACCCGGACGGAATGGATCGGTTGCACCCACACCGAGCCGCCGCCACCCCGTCGTTCGAACCAGTCGCGATAGTCGCGCTGCAGCAGGAACGCCGACCAGCCGTTCTCCGCCGCGGACAGCGGCTGATCCTCGAACGGCGCGACATCGCTGTACAGGCGACCCGCGACGCCGCCCGACGGGAAGCGAAACTCGGCCCGCACGCCGTAGCCGAACTCGCTGCTGAGCCGCGAGCCCTCGCCGGCCGTCCGCAGAATGCCGCGCAGGTCGAGCCGGAGTGCGGTCGCCTCGGACGGGCGAAGCTCGAACGTCGGCCCGAAGACGATCGGCAGGCCCTCGATGCGGTTGTACGTGCCGCCGGTCGCAAGCAAGAGCGTGGTCCGCACCTTGCCCGTCTGAAAGCTGGTGCGCGCGGTCGCGAGCTCGCCGAGGGGCCGGCGCCGCTCCCGCAGCACGAGCGATCCCTCCGGCGAGCGGGCGACCGGCGCCGCGTCCCAGGTAACCCGCTCTCGGCCCGCGTGGCGGGCGCCGGGACTTCGAATGAGGCGCCCTCCCACCACCAGGATGTCCCCTTCGACATCCGCACCCGGCAGGAGATAGAGCGTCGCGTTGATGACGGTGAGGTCGCCTCGCACGCGCCCGGCGATCCGCAGCGACCCCCGATACTGCGCCAGGCGCCCGGCGAACGCGCTGCCGGGCGGAAAGCTCACATCGCCCTCCATGCGCGTCGTCGTGCTGTCGTTGTAGAAGGCGAGCAGCTCCGCCACGATGTCGGGCGCCGGACCAGCGCGCACGATCGCCGAATCGCCGGGTGGCTGGTCGGGGTCGATAACGATGACGCTGTCCTGGGCCCGCGCGGCGGCGGGCAGGACGAGCAGCAGGAGGAGACCGCCGACGAGGAGTCGCATGCGGAGCTCGGAAAGTGGTGAAGGGCGGGCGCTACTCCCGATCGAGTCCCAGGCGCCGCATGCGGCGGTAGAGATTCGCGCGATCGGTCTGGAGCATGCGCGCTGCCTCCGCGACGCTCCCGTGTGCCTGCGCGAGCGCGGCAGCGATGAGTCCGCGCTCGTAGTCGTCGAGAGCGTCCGACAGTGGCCGCCCCAGCGCCGCGCTCGCGGTCAGCGGAGGCGGGCCGCCGCGGAGGACCTGCCGCACCGCCGCTGCATCCACGGTGGGGCCGCTAAGAATGATCAACCGCTCGACGAGGTTGGCTAGCTCCCGCACGTTACCGGGCCATGCATACCCGGCCAGCGCCTCGACCGCGTCCGTCGTGAAGGTCGGCGCCTGCCGAGGACGCAGGCGTTCGGCCAGGTGGGCGACGAGCGCCGGCAGGTCCTCGAGCCGCTCGCGCAGGGCCGGCAGGCGGATCGGGAACACGTTGAGCCGGAAGAAGAGGTCCTCGCGGAAGTCGCCGTCGGCAACGGCATCCTCGAGCCGGCGATTGGTGGCGGACACGATCCGCACATCCACCCGCTGCGAGGTTTCGGCGCCGAGCCGCTGGAGGTCACCCGTCTCGAGCGTGCGAAGAAGCTTGGCCTGCGCATCGGCGCTCAGGTCGCCGATCTCGTCGAGGAACAGGGTTCCCTGGTGCGCCAGCTCGAACCGGCCCAGGCGGCGCTCGGTGGCCCCCGTGAACGCGCCCCGCTCGTGGCCGAACATCTCCGATTCGACGAGGTCCCGCGGGATGGCCGCGCAGTTGACGGTCACGAAGGCCCGCCGGCCGCGTCGGCTCGCCGAGTGTACGGCCGCCGCGGCCAGCTCCTTCCCCGTGCCGCTCTCCCCGGTCAGGAGGACTCGCGCCTCGGTCGGCGCCACCCGGGCGATGAGCGCGCGGATCTGCTGCATGGCCGCACTCTCGCCGACCAGCGCCGAGCGACGCCCGAGCTCCGCCTGCAACGCCCGATTTTCCGCCCGGGTGCGATTCAGCTCGAGCGCAGCCCGCACCGTCGCCAGCACCGACTCGGGCGTGAGCGGCTTCTCCAGAAATTGAAAGGCGCCCAGCTTGACCGCGCGCACGGCGTCCGTCAGCTGCGCCTTGCCACTCATCATGATCACCGGGGTGCTCCTGCCATGGTCGCGCATGGCCGTGAGCGTGTCGAGGCCGTCGGGCCCCGGTGGCATCAAGAGATCGAGCAGGACGACGTCGGGATCCACTTCGTCTACCTGGAGCAACGCGGCATTCCCGTTGGGAGCTTCTGCGACGGTGAACCCTTCGTCCCGGAGCAGCGCGGCCAGCATCCGGCGGATGTTGGCTTCGTCGTCCACGAGCATGATCTGGGCGTGCTCGGTCACGCGGGCCTTCCCAGGCGAACGACGAACGTGGCCCCGCCACCGGGCGTCGCCTCCACCAGGATCGCGCCCTGATGCATCTCCACGGTCTGCTTGGCGAGTGCGAGGCCCAGGCCCGTGCCGCCGCTCTTGGCCGTGACGTACGGGTCGAACAGCCGCCCCGCGAGCTCGGGCGGCACGCCGGGTCCGTGGTCCCGGATGGCGACCCGCACCCCGCCGTTCTCGGGCACCGCCGACAGCTCGATCTCGCCTCGCCCCTCGGACGCCTCCACGGCGTTCCGGATGATGTTGCTGAACGCGCGCAGCAGGGGGTCGTAATGGCCGAGCAACGTCGGCAGATGGGGGTCCAGCGCCAACCGCACCTGCATGGTGGGCGGTACGGTCGTGCGGGCGAGTGCCGTGAGCAGCTCGGCGAGATCCACCGGCGCGGCCGGTCCCTCGGGCAGGCGACCGAAATCCGTGAACTCGCGGGCGAGCTCTTCCAGCCGTCCCGACTCCGCCACGAGCACGTCGATCGCCTCCCGCTGGGCGGGCCCGGCGCTGCGCGAGAGCTGCGCGACCGCGAGGCGGATCGGCGTCAACGGATTGCGCATCTCGTGCGCGACGCGCCGCGCCGTCTCGCGAAACGCGCCCAGACGCTCGGCCTCGAGGGCGCGGGCCCGTCCCTGGCTCAGCGCCTCGGCCATCTCCCTCAGCGCCGTGCGCAGTGCCTCGAACTCGGGCGCGCCCCGGCGCGGCCGGTCGGGCGGCAACGGCTCGAGGCGGCGGATGTGCCCCGTCCAGCCGATGAGTTCGTCGATGGGGCGGCTGAGCTGGCGCGAGAGATGTCCGCCGACGCGCACGGACGCGTAGAGGAACGCGGCGCCGACCAACAGCACCATGAGGCCGAGCCCCGCGTAGTAATATCGACCGAACGCGTTCACGCGCTGCAGCTGGCCGAGCGCGCGGTTGAGCTTGGCCGCGTGATCCTCCAACGCTCGTCGTTCCGCGGGCTCGAGCTTCGTGGAGTCGATGGTCTGGAGCAGCGTTCGGCCCGAGGCGCCCACATCCTCCATGGCTCGGAGCGCGCCCGCGGCCGGCGTGGTGGATCGCACGGTCAACGCCCAGCCGAGGATCGCCACGGCGGTGGGGACCGCGCCGAGACAGATCAGGATGAGGAGAAGTCGCTGGCGGAAGGCGAGGCGCATCGACTCGGAAGATAAGCCGCGCAGTGCTGGAGGGCCCAGCCGGCCCCGATGCCCAGAGCCGCGGCGATCCACTCGGAGCGATGCACGGGAGGGAGGCCGGCCAGCCAGGGCAGGCCGCCGAGGCCGAGGGCCACCGTCGCGGCGCAGATGCCGAACGCTGCGCCTCCCCCGCGGGTGGCCCAGTAGGCGAGCGGCAGGACGCTCAGGGCGATGCACAGCGCTGTGAAGCGCCGCACCTCGGTGCCCGCGCCCAGCTGGAACGGTGAGAAGAGGCGCCATCCGTACGCGGGCGACAACCCGAGCGTGACCGTTCGCGTGCTGTCCCCATAGGTCGAGCTCAAGCGGACGAGGCCGCCGCGCCCGGTGACCTCGAAGCGAACGGGCACACCCGCCGCCGCGGGAAATCCATCGTTCAGCGTGACCGTGACTGGCCGAGCGAGATACCGGAGCGCACGGACCGGGACCGCGATGCCCGCCTCGCGGCGGAGCTGATAGAGTGTGAGCGCGCCTCCGGAAGGAACCCGGAACATGTAGATCCACGAAGGGTCGTGCGTCGGGGGTCCGGACGTCACCTCCGCCTCGAGCGAGAACTCTCCCAGGTCGGTCTGGTGGCGGAGCCGGGCGGAGTCCGGCGGGGAACCGTCGGCAGGCATCGAAAGTCCGTCAAGGCGGACCACTTCGACCCCTCCGCCGAACACGTCGAGCCCGGGCGCTCGGTGCGCCCAGCGGCTCATGAGCACGCCCTCGGGCATGGACGGCATGAGCAGCCACGCGGCGAGACCCAGCGTTCCGAGCCAAACGATCCCCCCGATGGCCAGCAGCCGGCGTGCGCGTTCCCGTGAGGGGTGGACGGCTTCGGGCAGATGCTGAGCGAGCGTCGCCCCGATCGCCGCGCTCGCCGTGTTGGTGAGCAGGTCGCTCAGGCTGGCGTCGCGCCCCGGGATCACCACGAGCTGGAGCGACTCGACGGTGAAGGAGATCGCGGCGGATACGAGCACGGTGCGTCGCCACGAGACTCCGGTCAACCGGAGGCCGGCGGCGAACGGCAGGAAGAGCAGCAGGTTCGCGGCGATGTCGGCGCCGCCGTGGTCGCCACACACGAGACACCAAATCGGCGTCAGCAGCGTCAACCCGTTGGGGTCGGACGTCGGTATGAGCGTAGCCCAGGCGACGAACAGGAAGCCGCCGAGCGCGAGCGTGAGCCCGATGCGCCGCTGCAGCCGCGCGGGCGACGGGGCCGGGGACCTACTCGGGGGCGGCCGATCGGCGAGCCCCGGTCGTGGAGAGGGAGATGTCATGGCGGGTCTGGCTGCAGAAGCTAGCGCGGTTCCCGACCAGGGGCTACGCTCGTACCCAGTGTGAGCCCGCTCACCCCCGAGGCGGCGTCCCCCGGTTACACTTCGTGGCGATCCATTCAACGTCATCTCACACACGGGACCAAGCCTCGACTCATGTCTAGCGACGACATGCGCGCCGCGACCGCGAGATCCCGCCCGCTCCGGATCGGGCTCATGCTGCGAGGCATCGACGAGTACGACGGCGCGGGGGTCTACATCCGCCAGTTGCTGGATGCGGTGCTGCGGCTCGATCGGACGAACGATTACGTGCTCTTCTATGCCGAGCCGCGCCAACAGGGCCGCTACGCGCACCTGCCCAATGTTCGCGAGGTGGTGGTCCGGGCACCCGGCAAGCTGTGGTGGGACCAGGTGGCCGTGCCGCTCGCCGCCCGGCGCGCCGGCGTCGACGTCCTGTTCCATCACAAGTTCAGCATCCCCGTGGTGGCCCCGTGCCCGACGATCGTTCAGCAGCGCGGGACGGAGTACTGGACGTTTCCGGAGTACTACTCCACGTTCGGCGATCGCATCAACCGGCTGTACAACGTGCTCACGATCCCGATCTTCTGCCGCCGGGCCGAGCGGGTCCTCACCAATTCGGACAGCCTCGCCCACGAGCTCGAGCAGCTCGCGGGCGTCCCTCGCGACAAGATGGCGACCATCTACGCCGCTGCCGACGAACGGTTCACGCCCATTGCCGATCCGGCGGTACTCGGGCGCGTGCGCGACGCGTACGGCCTCCCTGAGGAGCCTTTCTTCCTCATGGTGGTGAAGGGGTACGCGCGCATCGAGTACGACGGCCAGTCCCTCTGTCCGCGAAAGAACGTCGAAGGGACCCTCGAGGCGTTCGCCCGCGCTCGGGGGGCGGCACGCGCGACCCCGCGCATGGTCATCCTCGGCGCGGGGGTGCGCGACCGGCTCACGCCGGACGTGCTGCGGAACCGCTTCGGGTTGGAGCCGGACGCCGTGGTCATCCCGGGCCTCATCGCCCATGACGACATGCCCGCGGTGTACAGCCTGGCAGGCGCCCTGCTGTTCCCTTCGTACTACGAGAGCTTCGGCATCCCGCTGGTGGAGGCCATGGCGTGCGGATGCCCCGTGATCACCTCGAGCGCGCCAGCCTGCCCGGAGGTGGTTGGCGATGCGGCGCTGGTGGTCGATCCGGATGACGTGGCGGGCCTCGCAGATGCGATGGTCCGGCTCGTCTCGGAGCCGGGACTCGCCGACGGGCTGAGAGCGCGAGGGTTGGTGCGGGCGGCGACGTTCTCCTGGCACGATGGGGCGCGAAAGCTGGTGAGCGAGCTGACCCGCGTCGGCCAGCGGCGAGCGGCCTGAGGCTAGACCCACCCCAGTCGACGGTAGGACTCGATCGTGCGGCTCAGGCCTTCCCGGAGCGGCATGGCGGGCGAAAACCCGATCTCCTCGCGCGCCCGCGAGGTGTCGAACCAGCGGTTGCTCGTGAAGAACTTCACGCGACGGCGGAAGATCGGGGGCTCGATTCGCAGCGGAATACAGATTGCCTCACATGCCGCGCCCAGGAGCCAGAAGGGCCATACCGGGAGGCGTAGTCTGGGCGCGGGAACGTGCGCTACGCTCGCGATCTCCGTCACCAGCTCACGCAGCGTCGGCGCCTCCCGGCCAGTCAGGATGTAGGTGCGGCCCACGGCTTCAGGCCGCTCTCCCGCCAGTCGAAATCCCTCGATCAGATCGTCCACGTACACCATCTGGAAGCGCGGCGTGCCGTCGCCCAGGATCCGGAAGCGCCGACGCGCCACCCCGCCGATCAGCTTGAGCAACCGCCGGTCCCCGGGACCATAGATGGGTCCCGGACGGACCACGGTGAGCGGGACTCCCGTACGGCGCGACGTCTCCCGCGCCATCCATTCGCCCTCGAGCTTGGTCTGCTGATAGATGTCCATCGGGCGAAACGGCGCATCCTCCGTCGCCGGGGCGTCGCCCTGCACGTCACCGTGCACGCCGACCGTGCTGCAGTGCACGACCCGTCGGACCCCTGACTCGGCGGCGATCTCGATGAGCTGCCGTGTCGCGTCCACGTGGACCGTCCGGTACTCAGAGTCGGGCACGCCGGCCCGGCGGAACACCGCGGCCAGGTGGTAGACAATTTCGACGCCCTCGAGCGCGCGCCGCACCAGCGCCGCGTCGCGGACATCTCCGGCTAGCACGTCGACGCCGCTGGCCGTCAGCTCCTCGACGCCGCTCGAGCTCCGAGCGAGGCCTCGCACCGGATGCCCTCGGTGCACCAGGCTGCGCGCGAGGGCGAGCCCCGTGAATCCTCCGGCCCCGGTGACCAGCACACGTCCCGGAGTCATGGGCGTGTCAGAAGGGGGAGGGCAGGGTGAGGAACGCCGTCACGGTCGACGACACGCGCCTCGTTCCGCTGGCACACTGCGTCGAGTACCTCCGCAAAGCGGCGCGCGATTCCCCGCCGCGAGTACGCCTCCAGGTCGCCGGGGTCGTCCGGTGGGTGGCGTGGCGCACTGGCCACCCGCGCGATCACGGCGGCGACGGCCGTGACATCGTTGCGTCGCACGAGGTGCGCGCGAGCGACGGATTGGAGCGTGTCCCGCAGGCTCTCGCCGCCGCCGTCGACCAGCGCCAGGATCGGCCGGCCGGCCCGGAGATACTGCAGCGCCTTCGACGGCATCACTGGTCCGATTTCCTCCACCAGCAGAAGGTCGGCGCCGAGCATGTAGCCGATGGCCTCGCGTTGCGTCACCGGTGGAACCACGTGAACCGTGACCCCCTCGGGCGGGGCCCCGAGCTCGCCGGCGGCGGCGGCTTCCACGAATCCGATTTGCCAGACGTGCACCTGACCGCGGAGCTCGGGATAGTCGCGCAGCGCCAGCCCGAGCGCCTCCCAGAGCGGGCGCGGCGCCCGGCGAAGCTGGCCCGTGTGGACGATCGAGAACCTCGGCAGGTCGTGCGGCGTCGTGTGCTGGAAATCTTCGTCGTCGAACCCGTTCGGGATGACGTGCAGCGGCGGGCGGCTGGCGTCGGCCAGGTCCGCCATCGCCTGCGCTACCATGTATCTATCGACGGTCACGACGGCGGCGGCGTCCGCGAGCATTCGGCGCTCGAGCCGGCGTTCCAGGGCGGCGAGGGGCGCGGGTCGGCTCGGCGCCCCCGCGTATGCCGTCCAGGCATCGCGAAAGTCGGGGACGTAGGGAATGCCGAGGCGCGCGGCGACGGTGTGGGCGATGAGGATCGCCGTGGGCGGAAACGAGGTGGGGACGACGGCTTCCCACCGTGCGGCCGGCGCCCGTCGGAGAGCGGCCCGCACGGCGAACGGGTACCACATCACCTGCGAATCGGGGAGTAGCCATGCCTTGGGGTGCCAGGCACTCCGCTTGGGCGCGCTTCGGAGAGCAGGCCCGGCGCCACGGCGCTTGCCAGGCTTGCGGTAGAATACTGAGAACTCCGGCGCCCGCGCACGCACGATCTCGATGCCGGCAACCTGTGCGAGCGAGCCCGGATCCTCAGGCAGCCCGGCGGTGGCGGTGGCACCCGTGAGCACCGTCGGTTGCCAGCCGAATTCCGGCAGGTACTTGGCCAGCTTCGTGGCGCGTTCGACGGAGACGTGGCTCGTCGGAGCGAAATTCCGGGTGACGAGCAGGACGTTCCGCACGCGTTACCGCGACCTCGCGGCGACCGCCACGGGCCGCGTTGTCGCGCGAGTCCGCTCGCGGAGGTGGTCGCCGGCGAAGAGGTGCACCAGCTCGTCCGCGATGGTCGCCGCGTTGAACTGTTCTTCGATTCGGCGCCGCCCCGCGCGCCCGAGTCGATCCTGGAGATTGGATGATGCCAGCAGGTCCTCGAGCGCGTGAGCCAGGGCCGTCGCGTTCCGTTCAGGGACGAGCAGGCCGGCGCCGTCATCGAGGAGCTCAGGCTGGCCGCCGGTCGTGGTCGATATCGCCGGGATGCCGTAGGCCATGGCCTCGATCAGCGCCACGCTCAGCCCTTCGTGCACCCCCGCGCCGAGCTCCACGCTCGGCAGTACCACACAATCCACCGCGCGCTCCCGATACAGCCCCAGCAGTTCGGCATGCGGCACGATGCCGAGCATCCGCACCCGGCCCTCGAGGCCGCGCTCGCGAACCTGCCGCCCGAGCGCGGCCGCGTCCACTCCATCTCCCGCGAACCAAAGCTCGAACGCCACGCCGCGCGCGGCGAGCATCGCCGCCGCGTCGATGAGGTACGTCTGTCCCTTCATGGGCACGAGCCGGCCCGGGCAGAGCACCACCGGAATCGGGCGAGTGGGGCGCGGACCGATCGTCGGCGGAAGGCGCACGCCCATGTGCACGACCACGGCGCGGGCCGCCGCCTCCGGACTGACCATGCGCCGAGCGATGTCGAGCATGTACTGCGCGATGAACCGGCCGAACGAGGCCGACCGCAGCTTTTCGTCCAGCAGGTTGTTGAGCAGGACGTCGTACCGGTGAGCGGTGAAGCTCCAGGGAATGCCGCTCACGGCGCTCGCGCCCATGGCCATGCTGGCGGTCAGGTGCGCCCAGTGGGCGTGGATGTGGTCGGCACGCCATGCGCGCGCGAGCCGCGCCAGCCACATGCCCTGCGCGGTGGCGAGGGCGTTCGAGAGGCCGCGCCGGCGCGGCCTCGTATCGTGCGTCCGCCAGAAAGCCCTGGCCGTGCGACCCGGGTGCTCCACGGCGGCCCCGGCGACTGCGGCGATCACCGTGCGTGCCGGCGGAATCACCCGCATGCGGGCCACCAGCGCATCGACGTCATCGTGAAGGATGGGATCCGTGGTGCTGCGCGGAACGACGAGCACGTCATGACCCGCCGCGATCAGGGACTCCACCTCGGGAACGATGAAGGTCTCGCCGTTGCCGAAGGGCAGGCGTTGCGTGACATAGATGATTCTCATGCCGGTCCCGCCGCGCTCGGATCCATGCGCAGGTGAAGAATCCGGGACGCGGCATCCGAGCGCAGCACCACGACGTAGTACCCGGCAATGGCCATCGCCGCCGCCAGAAGCGCGAGCCGCTCGTGCCCCGAGTAGAGCGCGGCGGCCGCGGGCAGCAGGAAGAGACCGGCCAGCGCGAGCAGACGGGCGGCAGGCCCGGCCAGGCGGCTGACGGAGCTGTGTCCGGCATGCAGGAACCGCGCGATCGACGTGGTCGAGATGATCACCCCGCTGGCGGAGAGCAGCGCGACCGCGAGCAGCGGCGAGCCTCGGCGGGCCCCGATGACGAGCGAGCCGAGGCGAAGTGCGAACTCGAACGTGCTGAAGGCGAGGGCGGATCCCTGCCACTCACGCACGTTGAGCAGCCCGCTCAACGGACTGCTCACGATCCATACGACGAACCACGGCGCCAGCACTTGGGCGTACCGCCCCGCCTCCTCCCATCGGCTGCCCATCACGATCGCGAAAAGCCGCGGCCCGCCGAGCGCGATCGCCGCGAAGATCGGAAGTCCGCACGCGAAGAGGACCAGCGCCGTCCGCTCCGTGAGGCGGCGGAGCCGCTCGGGCTCCCGCGCGACGGTGGCGGCCCTCGAGAGAAATACCTGTCCCACCGCCTGACCGACCAGCATGGTCGGCAGGACCAGCATCTTGTAGCTCAGCGCGTACAACCCCGCCGCCGCGGCGCCGAAGCTGGCGGCGAACATGAGGGACGGAAGCTGGAGACTCCCGATGTTGAGCAGACCCGACCAGGTCGTCAGCAGCGGAAACCGCTGATAGCGCCGGGCGGCCGCGATGAGGCTCGCGCGGCTCACGAGCCTCGCGGGATGGTCGCGCATGGCGAGAAGCGCCAGCCCTCCGCCACCCGCTACGCGGCCGATGACGTCGCCGATCAAGAGGCCCGGCGCCCCGGCGCGCGCGATGCCCAGTGCAACCTGCGTCACGACCTGGCCGACGCCCTGGCTGAGTTTGGTGCGCGCGATCCGGGTGAACGCGCTCCGTCGGATCGCCCAGTAGGACAAGGCCTGGTACGTCCCCGCGCCGAAGAAGCCGACCGGCATCAGCCAGAGGTACGGCCGCAGGGCAGGGACCTTGAGGGTGGTCACGAACGCATCGCCTCCGAGCCAGATCACCAGGGAGAGTATCGTGGTCATGCCGGTCAACAACGCGAACGTCAGCACCAGCAGCGATGCGGCGGTCGATTCGTCCTCGGGCAAGGGAATCGCCACCTCGTATCGCAGGGACGCGATCACCAGGAGCACGGTGAGGGTGGACGCGTAGACCGCGAGGCTGCCGTAATCGGTAGGGGTGTAGAGCCGGGTGAGCACGGGCATCGCGATGGCCAGCAGCAGCTGCGCCATCGCCGTGCCTGAGGCCAGCGTCACGACGCTGCGTCCGAACATTCCGCCGGGCACCCTCGACCACCAGCGCAGCCCCGATCGGTCCGGCGGCGTACCGGGCTCAGTCATCGTGGCCATGCCGGACACGACGAGGGACGTATTGGGATACTGTGGACACCATCATTGAACAATGCAGCGGGCCGGTGTAAGGGGTTGTGACGGATGTCACCCGGGGCTCCGTCGGCCCAGCGCTCACGTCAGGGTGGCCCGAACGATAAGCTTGTGACCCGGCTGCCACGGGAGGAGCACGTCGGCCGCCGCGGCAGCGCGGAGCACCGGGTAGAGCGCGGACAGCATGCGGAACTGCTTGCGGTACTGGCCGACGTCGCTCCGCGTGACCACCGTGCCCTTGCTCGAACCGTTTGCGGCTTTCCGCTTTCGCATCGCCTCGAACACCCCGTTGAGCGCCGTGTCGACGAGCTCCGAGCCGAACCGTGAGTAGGTCACGGCGCGGTCGATCCGGAATCTTGGCCCCAGGGTCTCCCGGAGGCTCGTCAGCGTATAGCCCGGGCGCAGATGTCCGTGCCATTCGTCCGTGAGCCCGATGCGATGGCGAAACCGGTTGAGCGGCGACCCCGGCTGCAGGTGCGGCACGTTGACGATCAAAGTCCCGCCGGGGCGCAGAATGCGTTCCAGCTCGAGGCTGAACGCGCGGTCGTCGGGGATGTGCTCGAGGTAGTCCACGATCACGATCTGGTCGAAGCTGCGGTCCGGGAACGGCGTGCGGGCACCGTCGAGCTGGTACACCTCGGTGCCCACCAGCTGCCGGATCGACGCGACCGCTCGTTCGTCGAGGTCGGCGCTGGCCCAACGGCCTCCACGTTGCCGCAGCAGGAAGCTGATGACGCCGTTGTCGGCGCCGATGTCCAGATTGGCCTTGCCGGAGGGATCGTCGAGGAGATCGAGGATGCGGCGGAGCTTGGCCTGCTTGAGCACCGATTTTCGGAACAGGGCCACCGCCCATTCCGTTTCGGCGGTGGTCATCGCCGGGCCCGCATGCGATCAGGGCGCCACGGCCGGGATGGAGACCGGAAGGCGGAGATGCCTCGCCACGAGGACCATCGCGACAGCCGCGCGCAAGAACCACCCCACCGCCACGGCGTAGATGACCCCGGCCAGTCCCCAGCGCGCGCCTACGTAGGCCCCGCCGACGGCCAGGGCGACCGACACCCAGCCCGACAGGTTCACAAGCGAGAGCTCCCGCGACTCGGCGAGCGCGGACGCGGTGGCTTTGGAGAAGGCGTTCGCGATCTTGGCGATGCCGCTCACGATTGCGGCCAGGAGCAGCGAACCCGGCAGGTGGTACTTGCCGGCCAGCAGCCATCGCTCGATGAACGGGGTGCAGAACCAGATTGCCAGAGAGCCCACGATGGTCATGGCGCCGACCAGCTTCGCCTCGTGCGCGACCAGCTGGCGGCGCTCCACCACCGTTCCTGCCGCCCGGAGTCGCGGGAGGAGGCTGAAGCCAACGCCCATCTGCATGACGCGGTAGATGGACCCGGCGATCGCGCCAAGCACGCCGTAGAGCGCGAGGTCCGCGAGAGGGAGCACGTGCGGGATCACCAGCCGCTCGAGCTGAATGAGCACCAGCCCAGACGCGCTCATTCCGGCGAATGCGAGGGCCTCCCTCCATGAGAACCGCACCACGTCGCCCGCGCGACCCGTTCGCTCGCGCAGCAGCACCGTCCAGCCGATCGCGGCGGCGACGACGAAACCGATCGTCGAAATGAGAACCGGAAGCCACGCCCCGGACGCGTGCACGGCCATCGCGACCACCGCCGCCACCAGGAGCACGATGTTCGGGCTCTGGCCGAGCGCGAGCGACTGGGCGAAGCGCTGCTCGCTCTGGAAACGGGCCGCCGCGACGACCATCAGCCCGCCCGTCGCGGCAGAGATGAAGAGCATGGCCGCGAGGCTGGCTGACATGCCGTAGCTCACCATGCCGATGATGGCAAAGGCCAGCCCAACGAGGAGTGCTGGACGTGCGGCCTGCATCAGCAGACTCGGACCCGCCTCCAGGCGGTGCCGGTTGACGACACCGTCGAGTCCTGCGGGCGCGAGGGCGTACCCCAGATTGCCCAGGGCGATGACGAGCGTGAACAGCGCGTATTGCTCGGTGGGAAGAACCCGTGCCAGGATGAGGTTGGAGCCTGCGAATCCCAGCCCCGACAGCGCATAGACCACCATGCTGCGCAGCGTGGGCGACTGCCAGAGATCCCTCACACGAGGGCCCCGGCGACCTTCGCTTCCATGGCGTCGTAGAACGAGGCCAGCTTGCGGTGCGCCGCCTCAGGCGTGAACTCCTCCTGAACGTACGCCCTGGCGCGGGAGCCAAGGCGCTCGCGCAACGGTCCGTCGCTCAGGAGCGTCGCCAGACCGGTACCCAGTGCCTCGGGGTCCGGATCGACGAGGTAGGCGGTCTGGTCATCCAGGACCTGGGTGTGAGTCCGGAGCCGGGTCGCCAGCACGGCGGTACCCGAGTCCAGATACGAATAGATCTTCATCGGCGTGTTCAGCCCCTTGAGCCGGGGAGATACCAGCACGTCAGCCTGCCGCAACAGGGTCGAGAGCGCCTGCACGGGTCGCGGTCCAAGGAAATGCACCCGCGACTCGATGCCAAGGGCTGCCGCCATCTCGCGGTAGCGCTGGATGTCCTCCTCGCGTCCTCCCACGATGACCAGGCTGGCGCTCGGCAGCCGCCGCAAGGTCACTCGGAACCCCTGTAGCAGCAGGTCGATGCCCTGGTACCGCTCGAGATTGCCGACGTACATCGCGAGCGGTCCCGCCCGGCGGAGGGGCTCGGGCAACAGGCCATCGGTCGAGGCACCCCGCGCGGCGGGGGGAAGGAGCGTGCTGTCCTCCACCCGGCCGACCGGCTTGCCCGGCGCGTGGCCCAGCGCCACGTCCTCGAGCGCGGCACACACCGTGAGGACTCCGATGCTCCGGCGGACGGCGATGGACTCGCAGTACCGCAGGAAGGGCAGCATCGAATGGATGCGCGGATAGGCTTCGACCAGCTGTTCGGCCAGCGAGGAATCCATGTCGTAAATGTATGGAGTCCCCGAGACCGCGCTGGCCAGGGCGGCGATGAAGGCGGACTCCTCCACCGCGTGAATCAGATCGTACTTGGTCCGCCGGACCATGCGCAGACACTGCACGATCATCAGGAGGTCGCAGGCCACCTTCTTGAAGGAGAAGCCCGCCCTGACGTTCCGAATCCCGGGGAGCTTCGGGATCCGGTGAATCCGGCAGTTCGGGATGACCACGTCCTCGCCTTCGTGCAGCGTGAGGAGGTCGACCTGGTGACCCCGAGCGCCGAGGAATTCCAGCACCGTCCGGACAGCCAACGGAGTGCCCCTGGCCTGAAAGAAAGGATGCGGGGCCAGGACCAGGATCTTCACCCTGCGGGCCCCCCTGTCGCGGGCCCCACCGTCGAGCAGATCGGTTGGAGGCACCGGATGACGTCGGCGATCTCGGCTTTCTCCCGCGCCGGGCTCCACCCGAGGTCGGCTGCGGCGATCCGCGCGGCGGCGGCGACCGTTTCCCGGGTAGGCCGGAACTCGGAGCTCGAAACAGTCCGTCGAAGAACTACGTCTGAAAGCCGTACCGCCATCTCCTCTCGAATGGCCTTCTGAATCCGAGTACCGAGCGGGCCGTCGACGGCATCCTCTGGGCGATCGATCCTGATCTTCGCCGACCGGCTGGGGATCCGTCCGAGTCCAAGGCTGGCCATCACGCCATCGACGACGCTCTCGGCTACTCCCCTCGCAGTGGTGAACTTGACCCCTTCGACCGACAACATACCTCGGTGTCCGCCGGCCGCTCCGTAATCCCTGACACATGAATCTCTAACATATGCCCGCTCCGCCAAAGCGTCGGAACGGCCGGCCTCCCGCCCCCCCTTGAGGGGCAACAGGCCCCAATGGCAGGCTACCAGATCAGTCTCCGCGAGGCGGAGGCCTGGGCACGCCATCCGGAACTCCTCGAGGAGCGTTTCCGTGCCACGCTGGGCGAGTGCTCCGAGATCGCCCCCGGACCAGGCCGCGTACCAGGTGCCCAGCAGCGTAGTCGCGGCCTGCGGTACCAGGAAGATGAAGCGGCGCCCGCCGATGATCGGGTCCGCCTCCCGCCCCGTGTGCGAGCGGACCCCGACCGCCGCCTCGGCGAGACGCCCGCGGACCTCGACATTGAGAGCGAAGGCCTGGGCATGGGACCCCGGCGCGTCGCCGCTCAGCCCCGGGGTCCACGGACCGGCCGCTACGACCACGCGCCGGGCCCGAATCTCCACCCGGCCGCCGGTCGTGAGATCGGTTGCTCTGATGCCGACGACGGAGCCGTTCTCGGTCACGATCTCGTCGGCGCGGCAGTAATTGGCGACGGCGGCGCCGCCCTCGGCCGCGGCGCGAACGAAGGCGAACGTCAGCCGCGCCGGATTCCGGAGACGCGCATCCCACCAGCGCGCCCCCCCGCTCGCGTTCTGCGGAAAGCCCGAGAACACCCGGCGGCACTCGTCGAGTGGCAGAAGCCGGCCGCGTGGGAGCCGGTGGTCGGGAGCGAGGCCGCGATTGCGGCGTGAGGAAAGCAGGTCGTTGAGTCGGAGGGCCATGCCGAGGGCGGCACGGCTCTGGGAGCCCGCGCCCCCGGTCGGCACCACGACTGGCAGTGGCTCGACGAGAGCGGGGGCGATGCGAAGAAGCGTCGAGCGTTCGCGAACGGATTCGCGCATGCGGCGGAGATCGCCGCGGGCGAGCGACCGGAGACCGCCGTGCACGATCCGAAGGCTGTTGGCGGAGGTCGCGGCACCGAAGTCGTCACGCTCCACCAACGCGACCCGCAGGCCACGGAGGGTCGCGTCCCACGCGATGCAGGCACCGTGGATCCCGCCGCCCACTACGACGACATCGTAGGTCGCCGCTGTCAGCCGAGTCAGGTCGCGTTGCATGTGGTCGTGCCGATCCAGACCGAGGCGTCACGCGGACGCGGTGCGCCGGCGGAGGTCGCGTCCTCCCTCGGCGTCAGACTCGTTCGCGCACCCGATACGCCCGACGGTGCGGCGACCGGAGGTGCACGATGATCTCTCCCACCAGGCCGAGACCCATGAGCTGCACCCCCAGGGCGACCAGCAACACTGCCAGGAGCAGGAGGGGGCGATTCGCGATGCCCTGGCCGGCGATACGCTCCACCAGCAGCACCAGGCTTGCCACCGCGCCAAGCCCGAAGAACACCGAACCCACCAGGCCGAAGAAGCGCAGCGGCTTCTCCGTGAACTTGGCGAGGAAGAAGAAGGCGGCGATGTCGAGCAGTCGCCGGAGGTAGACCCCGGGACCGTAGACCCTGGTGCGGGCGTCGTTCGGGTGCTGAGGAACCGCCACCTCCTCCACCCGATACCCCTCGCGCAGGGCGAGGGCCGGCAGGAACCGATGGAGGTCACCATACAGCGGCACGGCTTCGGCGACAGGGCGGCGGATGAGCCGGACGCCGCACGCCATGTCGTGGAACCGGTGGCCGCTTGCCCCGCCGACCAGGCTGTGAAACGCCCGTGATTGAAACCGGTTGAGCCAGCTGTCTACTCGGGGAGAGCGGTTGGCCACCACCATGTCGGCGCCATTCTGAAGCGCATCGAGAAGCGGACCCACGCCTTCGGCCTGAACCTGAAAGTAGGCGGGGAGAGTCATGATCACCTCGCCGCGACTCCGCTCGATGCCGAGACGGAGCGCGGCGGTCTCGCCGAAGGTTCGGGCGAAGGAGAGCAGCCGAACGGATTCCCGCTCGCGGCTCAGCGCGACCAGCTCGGGGGGCGCCGTGAACCCGCCGTCGAAGATGAAGAGGAACTCGTGCTCCTCGCCCCGGCGATCGAGCTCGGCCGCGAACGCACGGTAGAGCGTCAGAAGGTCGTCGGCCCGCTCGACCACGGGGACGACCACGGAGACCAGCCGGATATCGGCGGGCCCGGACGCTTGCGAACGCTCGACGATCGGCTCCATGAGGGTGCCCTCGGGGGACATGATCAACGAACCTCCCATGCGGTCGGGACCTCGCGAGCGCTTTCGCGCTCGCTGCTGAGCGCCACCTCGGCGACCAGCCCAAGCATGGCGAGATAGAACGCGGCGCCGAGCCACAGGAGCGCGGCACCCGGGAAGACCACCGCGTCGGCCTTGAACGGGGCGAAGTGGGTGGCCGCATAGGCCCAGAGCAGGGCGAACACCAGTCCCGCCATGACCATCGGCGCCGACACGGCCACGAATCCCACCAGCGGACGAGAGCGGAACGTCGTGATCATCTTGAGCGTGATGAGGTCGACCAGGACCTTCACCGTCCTGCTGATACCATACTTGCTCTCGCCGAAGCGCCGGGCATGATGGCGGACGGGCAGCTCGGTGATCCGGGCGCCTACGCTGGCCGAGAGGGCCGGGATGAAGCGGTGCTGCTCGGCATATAGCGAGATACGGTCGAGAAGGTCGCGGCGATAGGCCTTGAGAGAGCAGCCGTTGTCTGTGATCTGCACGCCCGTGAGGCGGCGGATGATCCGATTGGCCACCCATGACGGCACTTTCCGCAGGATCAGCGTGTCCTGACGCCGCTGCCGCCAGCCGCACACGAGATCGTATCCCTCGTCGAGCTTGCCCACGAGCATCGGAATGTCGCGCGGGTCGTTCTGGAGATCCCCGTCGAGGCTCACCACCACCCGGCCTTGTGCGTGATCGAAGCCGGCCATCATGGCGGCCGTCTGGCCAACGTTGCGGCCGAGGCGCAGGCCGTGGATCTGCGGGTGGGCGGCGGCCGCGCTCGCGATCCGCTCCCACGTGTCGTCGCGACTGCCGTCGTCGACCAGCAGGACCTCGAAGCTGGCGGGGTAGCTGGCCAGCGCCTCGAGGATCCAGTCGACCAACGGCTGCACGTTCTGCGACTCGTTGTAGAGTGGTGCCACCACCGACAGCTCGGGCATGATCGCTCGTTTCGACAGGTGCGCATCGACTTCGGAACATAGGCGGGCGCCCGCCGGGCTTCCAGCAATGCCCGTTCCGCGCGGGGCAATCCCGCGATGGATCCCGAACACATTGCTACCTAAGAACTTGACCGGAGGCAAGCCGGTTGATCTGCGGAGCGACGGATCGCGAATTTTGCGGTGGTGATGCTCAGACGCAACAAGGCGGGTCGGATGGCTTCGGACGACCGCTTACCACCCGCCGCGGCGGAGGAGGATGACGGGGATGGTCTTGAGCATGATGCGCAGGTCCTCGCGCAGGCTCTGGCGGCGGATGTACTCCAGGTCGTAGGTCACCTTGGTCCGCACGTCGTCCAGCGAGCGGTCGTAGTGGTGGTTGATCTGGGCCAGCCCCGTGATGCCCGGCTTGGCCCGCTGGCGCAGCGGGTACTCGGCGATGTGGCTGCGCAGCTCGGCGAAGATGGTGGGCCGCTCGGGGCGGGGGCCCACGATGTTCATCTCGCCCCGGAGCACGTTGAGCAGCTGGGGCAGCTCGTCGAGCCGGTACTGGCGCAGCACCCGGCCCGCCAGGGTGACCCGGGGATCGGCCTCGGCGGCCCAGACGGCGCCGCTGTGGCGCTCGGCGTCGACGTGCATCGTGCGGAACTTGTAGATCGTGAACGGCCGGCCCCCGAGGTCCTGGGAGCGGCGGTGATTGCGCGCGGCGGGCCGGGGGCCGCGACGGTCAAGCCCGACGCGCTCCTGGAGGTAGAACACGGGGCCGCGGGAGGTGAGCTTGATGATCACAGCCAGCATGAGGAACACCGGCAGCAGCGCCAGCAGCGCCAGCAGCGCGAGCGTGAAATTCAACGCGCGATGCAGCCACTCATGAGTCCCGACGTGCGTCACTGCACGCACGTAGGCGCGCGACCAGGCCCGTCGTGACCCGAACGGCCTCGACAGGTGACGGCGGCGAACTCCTGAGGTGGTGGTGGTCCCATTCGTGCGATATCGCTCGGGCTTGAGTGAAGAACGGTCGAGAGCGGCCAGTCGCTAGCTTAACGCTAACAGCACCCCACTCCTGTGATGCCTCTCACGATTCACCGCTCACTAACTGCGTGGCCGTGGCGCTGGCGGCCGACGCGTAAGCAATGGATTCTGAAACTCGCCCAGCCCGAAACTCGCCAGCCACTGGCTGAATCGGGAACGTTCCACCGTCGGCTCCGGAGGGAGCGGGCCAGCCGCGGGGGCCGGCGAATCATCTGTGGCGCCGTCGCCCGCGAGTGAAGCCGGATCGGGCAGAGGCTGCTGAGTCATACACCACGTCCGCGTGAGAGCTGGAATGGCCGCAGGGGACTGCCACAGTTGTGTTCAAGGATGACGCCGCAAATTTCGGCGGTACCCGGACCGAATAGCGCAAGACGTCTTGTAACACTAACCCCTTTCCGAACAGGGCGTTAGGGGCTACAGTATTCGCCTAGGCCCCCGCCATCGGCCGCAGGGCCGGTGTTGCGGGCCCACATCGGATCGCGTTTCTGTGCCACAACCTGTTACGCTTGAGCGAGCGTGGCGCGCAGTCCCGCAAAGTGTTGCGCGATGTCAGCGGGTCCGGGCGCTGGCCCGCCATGGGCATCCCCGCTAAGACCATACATCGCTTGTGATTGTCGGTTTAGAAGCGACCTGCACGAGTCCTGCGTTCCCACGGGCAGACTCGAGCTCGCCCCTCATCACTCTGGCTGCATTCAATGGCAAATCGAGATAAGGCACCGGCCTCCCCGCTTGTGCTCATCGCGAACGATCAGGAATGGTCCGCGCGGTCCATCGAAAGCATACTCGGGCCCAACGGCTATTCGGTCGTACGCGCCTACACCGGCCAGCAGGCGCTCGAGCGGGCGCGCTCGTCACAGCCTGACATCATCATCCTCGATGCCCAGATGCCCGACATGCACGGGTTCGAAGTCTGTCGGGCACTGCGAAGCGATCCCCGCTTCAGCGCGACTACACCGATCGTGATCACGACGTCGGGGCCGTCGGGACGCACCCAGCGTCTCGAGGCGTATCGGTGCGGCGCCTGGGAGTTCCTCGGTCAGCCGCTCGATGGCGAGGCGCTGCTGCTCAAGCTGACGACGTTCCTCCAATCGAAGCAGCAGGTGGACATTCTGCGCGAGGAGAACTTGCTCGACTCGGGGACCGGGCTCTACAACATGCGCGGGCTCGCGCGGCGTGCCCGCGAGATCGGTGCGGACGCGCTGCGCCGGCGGGAGGCCTTGGCCTGCGTGGTGTTCGCGCCCGAAGTGGATCCCGAGACCGACGAGGAGTCCCCCGGCGACGAGGTGGTTCGGATGTCGGACCAGGTGGGGACGATTTTTCGCGAGGTGGGCCGGGTGTCGGACGCCATCGGCCGGCTCGGCCCCACGGAGTTCGCCGTGATCGCACCGGCGACCGGCCGTGAGGGCGCGCTTCGCCTGGTGGATCGGCTGGGCGGCGCCGTGGAGGCTACCAGGATCCCCGTCCGCGGCGGTGAGCGCAGCCTGCGGGTGAAGGCGGGGTATTGTGCGGTTCCGGACTTGGCCGAGTCGGCGGTGGATGCGACCGAACTGCTGCTTCGTGCAACGACCGCCTTGCGAGACCTGCGTCGAGGCGGACAGGACGATCGAATTCGGGCCTTCGAGCAGGTATCCCTGCAGTCCCCGATCTAGCCTGGACCGTGGCGTAAATGTAGCTTCGACACTACGCTATGTGGCGTAAGCCGCGTCAAGGCCTGTGGTCTTGGCGCGGCAATTGCTTGAATTGCGCTGCATCCTGTGGTACAAAGGATCTAGGTTCGCACGGTACCGATGGGGGAATCCATCACCCCAGCGGCAATTGCCTGTATGCATCCACAGACCGCACCGCGGTCCAGCCGAGGAGATCAGGATGTCGAACCCGCTCGCCCAGCAGGACCGGTCGGGCGCACCGGCCGCCGACCCAGCGTCCCGTGATCCGTTTTCCATTCCGAGCGAGATCAAGGCGAGCATCCGCGTGCTCGTGGTTGACGACGAGCGCACGTTGCGCGAGAGCTGCGCCAGCGTACTCCAGATGGACGGCTACAATGTGACGCTGGTCGGGCGGGGCGAGGAGGCGTTGGACACCGTCAAGCGGCGGAAGTTCGATATCATCCTCGTCGATCTGTACATGTCGCAGATATCGGGTCTCGACATCCTCCGCTCCACACTGCAGGCCTTCAAAGACACCATCGTCGTGGTCATGACCGGCAATCCGAGCGTCACGAGCAGCATCGAGGCGCTTCGTGCGGGAGCCTGGGATTACCTCCCGAAGCCGTTCAGCGCGACCCATCTCCAGGTCCTGATCGGGCGCGCGTCGCACGCGGTGATGATGTCGCGTGAGGCGCAGGATCTCCGCGTTCAGCTCATGAAGCAGCACGGGCACAGCGACAAGATCGCCCTCATCGGAATCTCGCCTCTGTTCCGGCAGGCCGTGGACCTCGCCCGCAAGGTGGCGGCGACCGACGCGTCCGTGTTCATCAGCGGGGAGAGCGGGACAGGCAAGGAGGTCATCGCGCAGTTCATCCACCAGAACAGCCGGCGCGCCGGCCGGACCTTGGTGCCGATCAACTGCGCCGCCCTGCCGGAGCCTCTGCTCGAGAGCGAGATGTTCGGCCACCGGAAGGGCGCGTTCACGGGGGCCGACCGCGACAAGCCCGGCCTGCTCGAGACCGCAAACGGCGGCACGCTTTTCCTCGACGAGCTGACCGAGATGACGATGCCGCTCCAGGCCAAGCTCCTGCGCGTGATTCAGGACGGCGTGGTCAGGCGCGTGGGCAGCGAGCAGCACGACGCAGTGGTGGATGTCCGGTTCATCTCGGCCACGAATCGCGAGCCGCAGGAGGCCGTAGACACGGGCGTGCTTCGCGGCGACCTGTTCTACCGGCTGCGCGTTGTGCCCATCAAGCTACCGCCCCTGCGCAAGCGCCAGGAAGACATTCCGCTCCTGGCCAATCATTTTCTCACGGTCTACTGGCAGCGCCACCGCCAGATGGGCGACCGGGTCCCGCGGCTGAGCGACGCCAGCATCGCCTTCTTGCGCTCGCGTCCCTGGCGAGGCAACGTTCGAGAACTTCAGAACGTCATCGAGCACGTCGCGGTCCTGGCCGAGCCGGACCAGATCATCCAGCCGAACGACATCCCCGTGTATGACGACGGGGTCGAGTGGCCGGCCGACAGCACGGTGAGCTCCGGTGCGATGGACGAGGCCTACCACACCGCCAAGGACCGGGTCGTGGCTCAGTTCGAAAAAGAATACCTGACGCGCCTGGTGACGCGCGCCGGCGGCAACATGTCCAAAGCGGCCCGCCTCGCGAGCATCGACCGCACCACGCTGTATCGCCTCATGGACAAGCACGCGTTTCACCGCGACGAGAGTCCGGGGTTGCCTGAGTGACTCCCGAAGCCGCCCTGCCCGGAGCGACGAGCGGCGAGCGCCGCCGGGCGGCGACGGGCAGCGCTGTCGCACCAGTGCGGGTGTGGGATCCGGATGGACCGACGGGCGGCGCCATCGCAGCACCGCTCTGGGACGCGCTGCGCGACGCGGTGCTGTGGGCCCAGGCCGAATGGGAGCGGGTGGTCGAGCACGCGTCGAACATGGACGAGGTGACGGCCCACCTCGCGCAGGTCTGCACCGCGATCCGCCAGCAGGCCAGCGGACAGAACCCCGATCTTGCCGCGCTGCCGCGAAATCCCCTGTCACGTCGTCTCGTCGGGCTCGTCCGCGTCGCCTTTCTCGACCGGGCCCAGGCGTTGCCCACCCTCGACAGCGGCCAGCTGCTGCACATGCTCGTCGCGCTGGAGCAGGTGAGCCAGCGCCTCGAGGCGGATTGGTCGCAGCACTTCGCCGACCGACTGTCCGGGCCCGATGGCCTCGAGCTCGTGGTCGAGGTCGCGCACGACCTTCGGTCGCCGCTGACCTCCATTCTCTTCCTGGCCGAGACCCTGCAGCGCGCCCGGAGCGGACCGGTGAATCCCGTCCAGGAGCGCCAGCTGGGCCTGATCTACAGCGCGGCATTCGGCCTCAGCTCCGTCGCCAGTGACGTGATCGAGTTGGCCCGCGGTGGCGACCGGCTGGTCGACCTCGATCCGATCCCTTTCTCGGTGACCGACATCCTCGAGTCGGTCCGCGACATCGTCCAGCCGATCGCCGAAGAGAAGAGCCTCACCGTCCGGCTCACGCCGCCCGAGGCCGACTTCCGGATCGGCCACCCGGTCGCGCTGAGCCGGGTCCTGCTCAACCTCACGACCAACGCGCTCAAGTTCACCGCGGAGGGGTTCGTCGAGGTCATGGCGCGCGAGGCAGGGGGACGCGCGGTCGAGTTCTCCGTGCGCGACACCGGTCGGGGTATCCCCCCGCAGAGCATGGCGACACTCTACGAGCCGTTCCGGCGCCGGCAGAAGCCCGGCGAATACGCGTTCTCGGGCTCCGGCCTCGGCCTCTCCATCTGCCGGAAGCTGGTCGAAGCCATGGGCTCGGCGCTCGGCGTCGAAACGGCCGCCGGTCAGGGCACCCGCTTTCATTTCGTCCTGGACCTCCCGCTGGCCGGCGAGCAGCAGTTCGGCTGAGAACCGGCCCCTACCAGCGCCTGTCGGCCTCGGCTAAATTGTTGAGGCTAGCCACTTCCGGAATGTTCTGTTTGCGCGCCTCGGCGACCCGGCCGACTCCGCGCGAGCATGATCAAACATTCCTCCTCGGTGGCCGCCATCAGTCGACGACGACCCCATGCGGGATCCCGGGTCTTCGCGCACTCCTCGCTGCCCTGCCGCAGTCCGGGTCCGGCCAGGCGCGTCAAGGGGATCGCGCGGGATCGCGAGTCCCGAAACCGAGCGCTACGTGAACCGACCCTTGATTCGGCCCGCACGGCACCTGAGCCAGCCTCTGGTGCACGCCCCGAACGCCGCACTCCTCATCGATTTCGACAACGTCACCCTGGGCATCCAGAAGGACCTCACCAAAGAGCTTAGGACTCTCCTCAACAGCGACATCATCAAAGGCAAGGTGGCGGTCCAGCGCGCCTACGCCGATTGGCGCCGCTATCCGCAGTACATCGTTCCTCTGTCCGAATCGTCGATCGATCTCATCTTCGCGCCGGCCTTCGGCTCGAGCAAGAAGAACGCGACCGACATCCGCCTCGCCATCGATGCGATCGAGCTGGTCTTCACCCGGCCCGAGATCGGGACATTCATCCTGCTCTCCGGCGACAGCGATTTCTCCACGATGGTGATCAAGCTGAAGGAGTACGGGAAGTACGTGATCGGCGTCGGAATCCGCGAGAGTGCGAGCGACCTGCTGATCCAGAACTGCGACGAGTACTACTCGTACAACGACCTCGCCGGCCTCACCAAGGAAGTGGACACGCCGTCGATTCAGCGTGATCCCTGGGAGCTCGCGGGCGAGGCCGTATCGCAGATGGCGCGGAACGGCGACGTGATGCGATCGGATCGGCTCAAGCAGGTCATGCAGCAGATCGATCCCAACTTCGACGAGCGCAACGCCGGCTTCAATCGGTTCAGCAAGTTCGTCGTGGAAGCGGGCCAGAAGGGCGTCGTGCACGTCACCAAGCTCGACAACGGCCAGTACGAGGTCGGCCCTCCGGGCGGCGTGGCCGCGGCGACGGTTCCGGCCGCGGCGGGTCGGTCGCGCGAGGGCGCTGAGGGCGCACGCGAGGACAACGGCCGCCGCGGGCGCGGACGCCGGGGCCGGGGTCGCGACCGCGACCGCGCGTCCGGCCCGGGCGAAACGCCCCGCGAGGCGCCGCCGCCCCGCGGCGCCCGCACGGCGGACGGCGCGCTTTCGCTGGCGCGCGCGTTCCAGCTCCTGACCCAGGCGCTTGGCGAGCTGCGCGCGCCCGTGCCCCACGAGGCGCTCCGGCTCCGGATGGTGGCGCTGCACGGGCGCGAGGATGCCCTGCTCGATACGGGCCGCTTCCAGCGCCTGCTGCGGCAGGCGAACGACGCGGAAGTGGCCGACGTTCGGAAGATCGGTGAGGATGAATACGAGATCTCGCCGCATCGCACGTCGGCCGCGGCACAGGGGACGACCGCTCCGCGTGAGAGCCCACCTCCGCAGCCGACGACCGCGGAGCAGCCCGCCCTCGCTGAGACGGCCGCGGACACTGGCACTCGGGAGAACGGGCAGCGGTTGGGCGTCCGGTTCCGGCGGGGGTCACGCGCCCCTCTCCGTGCAGGGGAGATTCCATTGATCGGGGTCGTGCAGATCGAGGCTCCCGAGGCCCCCGCGGCAAAGGCGAGCGCTCCCGAGTCGGCCGCGGCGGCGGCGCCGAAGAAGCCGTCCCGTCCTCGCAGGCCGCGGAAGAAGGCCGCCGCCACGGTTGCCGCCGGTGCGGCGGTGCCGGTGGCTGACGAGCCCGCGGAACCCGCGGCACCGAAGCCGCGCCGGCCGCGACCTCGGGCCAAGAAGAAGGCGGAATGAGCGCGACCCGACGGGCAGCCACGCTGCCCGTCTCGTTTTTCGAGCGCTCGGCGGACGTGGTGGCCCGCGACCTTCTCGGGATGACGGTGGTTTCCACGCGCGACGGCGCCCGCACCGCCGGGCGAATCGTCGAGACAGAGGCGTATCTGGGCTACATCGACCCCGCCTCGCACGGCTATCGCCACCGCCGGCACGCGCAGAACGAGGCGCTCTTCGGTCCCCCGGGCACATGGTACGTCTACCTCTCGTACGGCATGCACTGGTGCGCCAACCTGGTGTGCGGTGTGGCGGGGGAAGCGAGCGCCGTCCTCTTGCGCGCGCTCGAGCCGGTCGAGGGGCTCGCCCTGATGCGCGAGCGTCGGGGAGGCGTCGCCGACCGGCAGCTCTGCTCGGGTCCGGGGAAGCTCTGTCAGGCGCTCGGCATCACGCGCGACATCGACGGGTCGCTCATGCGACGCTCGGGGGCCCTGGTTCGGTGGCACGACGGAGCCGGTCCGCCGGCGGCCGTGGTCACGCCGCGGATCGGCATCACCAAGGCGGCGGACTGGCCGCTTCGGTTCCTGGTGGAAGGGTCGCCCTGGGTGTCTCGCGGCGCTTCTCGGGCCGGCCAGACGGCCTGAGGCGACCCGTGTAAAGCAAGCGGGCGGCGGATCCGAGATCCGCCGCCCGCTCGTCGTTCAGGAGCCTAGTGCCCGCTCAGTAGCCGCCGGCGCGTACGTCGTCGCGGGAGCTGCCCAAGCCGATGCGAAGGCCGCCACTGAAGGCGTGCGTCGGACCCGAGAGCAGGCGACCGACCGCGAGCACCGTCCCGTCGCTGGCGCTCACGCTCGTCGGACCCGCGCCGCTGGTGATCTGGTACTGGCCGAACGCCATGAACCGCCCGACCTGGAACTGGAGACCGCCCACGAAGGTGGCGAACCCGGCAGAGCCGAGATCGACCGCATCGCTCTGGAAGGCCGCGGAGCTGGAGGGCGTGGGGTTCACCACGTGGATGAGCCCGTACCCGACGCCGAGGTACGGCTGCGCCGCGGCCTTGATCGGGAACGCCATGAGCACCGCCGAGTAGCGGCGGATGTCGTTGAACGTGACGGTCTGTACGCCATTGCCATCGCTGTAGGAGCTGGTCTCCGTCGATCCGACCGCCTCGTCTACGGAGAGCATGAGCCCAGTCCGCTTGGCCACGATCAATGCATGGCCACCGAAGGAGGGGATGGCGGTGCGGGCTTGGGTTGGCGTCTTGAAGAGCATGACGCCACCCTGGCCGCCGACGTACCACTGGAAGTTACCGTTGCCCGGAGCCTGGGCCGTGAGGTGGGCGGTGCCCAGCGTCAAGGCCAGCGCTACGGCCGCGATCGATCGGATGAGCGTGCGCATCACAGCCTACCTCCGTAAGGTGTCCGCGCCAGGCGGATCCTGGCGGCTGCCGTGTCCCAGCAGGCACGGGTACGTCAAAATGCGGGATCTTGCCGGAAATCGCGGGAAGGGAGGGGGAGCGGTGACCCGGCTAACTGCTTGCTGCGTGGCAGCTTATATAAGCCGTCGCCAGGCCGTCCCCACCCGTCGGAGGGGGTGGAATTGCAAGGTCGGGGCCAATGGAGGGTATGGTCAGGCCGGTCCGGCGGCCTCGTTCGGGACTCCCCGTGGACGGTCGGGAGTAGTGGGGGAGGGGAGCCCAGGGTCCGGGAGTCGGAGATCGGGAAGGGGGCCTAGGCACCCGGGCGGAGGTCCGACAGCAGTTCACCATCCGACGGAACTTCAACAAGAGAGTGACGCGGGCAGGACCTTTTTCGCCGGGAGGTCGTCAAAATCCCCGGTCGCGCGGCGGTCTGGTTCCCCGAGGTCCGGCCGCCCTAGATCAGCTTCAGCTCCTGCCCGACTTTCCGAAACGCGTTCAGCGCCTCGTCGAGGTCCTCGCGCGTATGCGCGGCGGAAATCTGGCACCGGACGCGCGCCTGGCCCTGTGGCACGACGGGGTAGCCGAAGCCCGTGACGAAGACGCCCTGGGCGAGCAGGCGGTCGCTCATGCGAATGGCCGCGGCCGTCTCGCCGAGAATGACCGGGATGATGGGGGTCTCGCCGGGCAGCGGATGGAAGCCGAGCTCGAGAAGCCGCTCCCGGAAATAGCGGGCGTTGTCACGCAGGGCCTGAACGCGCTCGGGATGGGACTCGAGAAATTCGACGCTGGCGAGCGCACTGGCTGCCACGGTCGGCGGCAGGGCGTTGGAGAAGAGTTGCGGGCGCGCCCGCTGCGTGAGGAAATCGCATACGGCCGCCGAGCCCGCGACGAAGCCGCCGGCGGCGCCGCCCAGCGCCTTGCCGAGCGTGGAAGTGATGATGTCGACGTCACCCAGCACGCCAAAATGCTCGGCGGTGCCGCGGCCGCGGGCCCCGAGCACACCCGTGGCGTGCGAGTCGTCCACGACGAGGACGGCGTCGTGCCGGCGGCACAGCTCGATCAGGTCGGGCAGGGGCGCGATCGAGCCTTCCATGGAGAAGACGCCGTCGGTGATGACCATGCGGGTGCGGCGATCGCGGGCTGCCGTGAGCTTCTCCTCGAGGTCGGCCAGGTCGGCGTGCCGATAGACGGCGGTCTGACACTTGGTGATGGCCTTGGCCAGGCGCGCCGCGTCGATGATCGAGGCGTGATTCAACTGGTCGCTGATCACGATGTCCTGCTCGCCGAGGAGCGTGGCGGGTACCGCCTCGTTCGCGTTCCAGGCGCTCACGAAGCTGAGCGAGGCCGCCGTGCCGACGAGACGCGCGCAGGCGGCCTCGAGGGTCCGGTGGACGGTGAAGGTGCCGCAGATGAACCGCACTGACGCGGTTCCCGCGCCCCATCGGTCGAGGGCCGCCTTGCCCGCCGCGACGACCTCGGGCTGGCTGCTCAAGCCCAGGTAGTTGTTCGACGAAAGGATGATGACATCGCCCCGGCCCTCCATCCGGACCCGGGCGGCCTGCGGGCTGTCGAGGTAGTTGAGCCGCTTGTAGATGCCGTCACGGATGAACTGCTCGAGGTCCGTCTCGAGGCGCCGGTCGAACGGGGTCGTCATGCGCCGATCTCCAGGATCACCTTACCGGCCTGGCCGTCCTTGATGACCTGGATGGCTTCGGCGATCGATTCGAGCGGAAAGCGGTGGGTGATCACGGGGCGCGGGTCCAGCTGGCCGGTGCGGAGAAATCGGCGCATCTCGTCCCACGTCTCGTACATCTTGCGTCCCGTGACGCCGTAGAGTGTCAGTCCCTTGAAGATCACGTCGCGGGCGAAGTCCACCTCGGTCGTGCGGCTCGGCGTCCCGAGCAGATTCACGCGCCCACCGAGGCGCGCCGCGGCGAAGGCCTGCGCATGACCGCTCGGATGGCCGCTCATCTCGCAGACGAGATCCACGCCGTCGCCGTTAGTCAGGTCCCGCACCCGCGCAAGTACGTCGTCGGAGCCCGGGTTGAGCGTCACATGCGCGCCCATCTGGCGAGCGAGGGTCAGGCGCATCGGGTTGTAGTCGCTCGCGATCACGAGCGACGCCCCGGCGGCGCGGGCGACGCCCACCGCAAAGCAGCCTATGGGTCCGCAGCCGAGCACCAGGACCGTGCTTCCGGGCACCTCGGACTCGAGCACCGTGTGGACGGCGTTCCCCAACGGGTCCATGATGGCCCCGACCTCCGTCGGGATGCCGTCCAAGCGCATGACGTTCGACGCGGGCATCACGATGAACTCGGCGAACGCCCCATCCCGATCAACGCCGATGATCTGGGTGCGTTGGCACAGGTGGGCGGCGCCCAGCCGGCATTGCAGGCAGTGCCCGCAGACGATGTGACCCTCGGCCGTGACCAGGTCTCCGACCGCGAGCAGGCCCGCTGTCTCCGCGGCGGCGCCGAGCTGCACGATCTCGCCGGCGAACTCGTGGCCGATGACGACGGGTGGCTTCAGCCGGTTGCTGGCCCAGCTGTCCCACTCCCAGATATGAAGGTCGGTGCCGCAGACGCCTGCATGGTGGACACGAACGAGCACGTCGCTGGGGCCGCACGGGGGGACCGGGACATCCCGCAAGATCATGCCGGGGCCCGGGGCTGGCTTGACGAGAGCGCGCATCGAGCCTCGGAAAGAAGTCGGGCGGAATATATGAGGGCTGGAAAGGGCGGAGAAGGTGAATGGTTGAGAGGCCTGACGTGGGGCTCGGGCGAGGTTCGGTGTCAAACCACGCTCGACTCGCCAGCGCCCGGCCTCCAAAGTACAAACACCCCCGGACCGAGAGGTCCGGGGGCGTTTCGGGCCGCCGATCGGCTGGTCAGCCCTTCCCGTTCAGGCCGCGTGCTCGGCCGGGACGTGGCGATGCCAGTGGTCGTCCCCGGTCTCTTCGTCTGCCGCCCACATATAGGCCCAGAAACGGACCGGCTTCGGGGCGGGCGCACCGTTCTTGATGACGATGCCAAGGGGTGAGGCCGGGACGACGAGTTGGGGAGTCTTCATGGTGGCGATCCTCATCATCCTGGGTGAGTGGGAACGCCAATAGAAAAGGCACCCTGCGTGCCACGCGGGGTGCCTCTGCAAGCCTGTGTCATATCGGGTCTTAGCTGACCTGCTCCCAGGCTGCCGCGTCGTTATGACGCAGTCGAGCGCCGGACCTCCGTGTTGGCGGGACACAACGGCGCCGTCAGCACGATCCCATCCGGCCGGCGCGACGCACCGTTCCGACGACGTCGGCGGTTATCCTCTTCGATCAGCCAGCCGTCATAGCAGCAAAGCAGCGAGTCGGGCGCGATCGAGGGACAGCACGGCAGGATGACGTGCACAGCGCCCGGACGGCTGTGCCGCTGCAGGTCGCCGATGAATTCCATGCGGCACGTGGCGCCGAGGTGGAGCAGCGCGCCAGGATCCAGCACGACGAGATCCAGATCGCGAGGCAGGTCCACGAAATCGGGCAGGCAGGGACCGGTTTGCGCGACGTAGCCATCGAACATGCTACTCAGCGCCTCCGTGGCCATGCGCGATTCGACGCGCTCGACGCAACCGAGGTCGCCGGCCAGGAAGGTGACGGTCGCGTCATGCGCCGCGAGGAGATACGCTGCGGGCTCGGCGCCGCTGCCGATGACCATGACCGCGTCCTCGGGCTCCAGCCTCGGGAGGAGCCGCCCGAGCGGCGAGGCGGGCTCGAGGCCCCAATGCGTCGGGGTCCGCTGCGCCTCGCGGAGCTTGCGGAACTGCTGCCGCCAGCGGCTGTAGGGACGCAGGGAGAGCCGCTTCACGATGAGCCGGTCCACGGACTCCAGCATGAGGACTTCGGTCAAGAGGAACTGCCCTTCGGCGGCGGACTGCAACTCGGCGGCGGCTTCGTCGCCCAGCCGGAGGAGCTCGCCGCGGCCGATGGAGTTCTTGTAGTCTTCGATGCGTTGGAGGATGTACGCCTGGTAGTGCTGCTTGTCCGAATAGGGCGAGCGCCGCCGCTGCGCCGTGGCACGCACTTGCGTGGCGCTCAGCACGCGGCCTCGGCGCGGTGGGCGCGGGGCGTCGTGGCGAGACGAAGCGACTGGAGTGAGGATTCCGCGGACGGCATCGCATGCAAAGTCATATAGAGGGCAGGCGGTGTCAATGCGACGAAAGTCCAGGGCGGGGCGGATGCGTCACTCCCCCTGCAGAACCGCGCCCTTCAGGTAGCTGGTTTCTGGAATCGTGAGCACTTCGGGGTGGTCCCGATCCTGTCCCAGGACGCGGAGCAGATGGATGCGCCGGCCGCTGTCCGCGGCGGCATCCGCCAACATGGCGAGGAACTCCGGCAGCCGGACGTGAAAGGAGCAGCTCGCGGTGAGCAAGGTGCCGCCCGGGGCCAGGCACCGCATGGCTCGGAGGTTGACCTCGTGATAGCCCCGGATCGCGGCCGACACGGCGCCCCGGTTCTTCGCGAACGCCGGGGGGTCGAGGACGATGGTGTCGAACCGCTCGCGCGCCCGGGCGAAGGCGCGCAGCGTCTCGAAGGCGTCCCCCTCCCGCCACTCGATGTTGGTTAGGCCGTTCAGGGCGGCGTTGGCCGCTCCGCGCTCGAGCGCCTCCGAGCTCACATCCAGCGCGAGCACCGATGCGGCGCGGCGCGCGAGGTGAACCGCGAAGGACCCGTGATAGGCGAAGCAGTCCAGCGCGCGGCCGCCCGCCGCCGCGAGCTCGCCGGCCAGGATGCGGTTGGGGCGCTGATCGAGGAACGCGCCGGTCTTCTGGCCATCCCAGGGCGCGGCGAGGTAACGCGTGTCCGCCTCCCGCACCTCTACCTCGCGCGGCACGGTGCCGCGGGCGAGGGTTACCACCTCGGCGAGCCCTTCCCGGCGCCGGACGGCGGCGTCGTTCCGGAGCAGAATCCCATCGGGCTCGAAGACCTCCGCGAGAGCATCCACGATCGACTCTCGCATCGTCTCGAGGCCAGCCGAGAGGATCTGTGCCACCAGCCAGCGGTCGTACCGGTCGACGATCAGGGAAGGCAGGCCATCGCCTTCGCCGTGCACGAGCCTGTAGGCGGTCGCGTCGATGCCCGCGCGACGGCCAGCGCTCGCCGCGAGTCGCTCGCGCCACCAGGCCGCGTCCACCGGGCGATCGGTGCGTTCGAGCAGCCGGAGGCGGATCTCGGAGGCGGGGGAATGCAGGCCCTGCCCGATGAAGCGGCCGCGGGGATCATGCACGGGGACGAGGCCGGCCGGGGCATCGGCCGAGGTGACGTCGCTGCGGTAGATCCATGGGTGACCGCGCACCCAGCGCTCGGCGCCGCGCGCGGTGACGCGGACGCTGCTCACGCGCGATCGGGTCGGAGGACGGTGGCCCCGCGCAGGTAGCAATGCCTGATTTCCGCGCGGCTCCGCTCGGTATAGGCGTGCACCAGCAGGCGAATGCACATTGGGAGGGAGCCGGGCACCGGGATCTCGGTGGCGTGCAGGAGCGCCACGATGTTCCAGCCGTAAATTTCCGCCGCGCGGGCGGGGAAAGCGGCATCGAGGTCGCGTGTCACCGTGAAGAGCCCGCTCACGATGTCGTCGGGCGAGATGCCGTTGGCCTCGATGAGCGTGCGCAGCAGCTCGTCGGTGGCTTCGAGGATCTCGGTCGCGTCGTTGCGGTCCACGGTCGTGGCGCCGCGAATGCCCTGCAGGCGAGGTGGAGGGGCCGACATGGCACCTAATGTAGCCGCATTGGTTCGGCTGATGCTCGTGACCGACGACCGGCTGTTGGCGGGTCGCGATCTCATCGGGCTCGCGCGGGAGGCGGAGGTGGGCGGCGTCACCTCGGTCCAGCTCCGCCTCAAGCACGCGACGCCCCGCGAGCAGGTCACGCTCGCCCGCGCGCTCGTGGCGACCCTCCGGATTCCAGTTCTCGTGAACGATCGCCCGGACATCGCGCTCGCCGCGGGCGCGGCCGGCGTTCACCTCGGGCCCGAGGATCTCCCGGTCTCGCTCGCCCGGGCGATCGCCCCGCCGGGCTTCATCATCGGCGCGTCGGTCGGATCCCCGGCGGAAGCCGCCGCGGCCGCCGCCGCTGACTACTGGGGCATCGGCCCGTGGCGGGTCACGATAACCAAGGCAGATGCGGGAGCGGAGCTCGGGAGGGAGGGCTTCGCGCAGCTGGCGCGCCTCGCGGGTGCGCGGCCGTGCCTCGCGATTGGCGCCGTCAGACCGAGTGACGTCCCGATGGTGCGCCAGGTGGGCGGATCGGGTGTGGCCGTGGTTTCCGGCATCATCGGTGAAGGCGACGTCCGTCTCGCCGCCGCCGCGTATGCCGAGGCGTGGGCGGAAACGGGCGGCTGACGTCCTGCCTTTGGTCGCCTACTTCCCGTGCCGAACCTTCGCGATGTTCCGGAGATGGTCCCCGTAGGTCTTGGCGAACACGTGGTGTCCGTCGGGGCCCGCGACGAAGTAGAGATAGGGCACCTGAGCCGGGTACAACGAGGCCTCGATGCTGCGCCGGCTCGGCGAGTTGACCGGGCCGGGTGGAAGGCCGGGGTGAAGGTAGGTGTTGTACGGCGACGCGAACTGGTAGTCCTTCTCGAACAACCGGTTCTTTCGGCGGCCGGTGGCCAGGAAGATGGCGTACTGCACCGTCGGGTCGGCCTGCAGCGCCATCCCAATCCGCAGCCGGTTGTGGTACACGCCGGCAATCGTCTCGCGCTCCTCGTCGGCCCGCGCCTCCCCTTCGACGATGGAGGCGAAGGTGACCAGCTGCGCCTCCGTCATCCCGATGGAGTCGAGGCGCGCGGTCCAGGCCGGCTCCCAGCCCGACTTGAAGCCTTCCGCCATGATGCGTACGAGGTCTGCCGCGTCCAGGCTCATCGGCAGCGAATAGGTCTCGGGGCGGAGGAAGCCCTCGAACGAGCGGACCGGAAATCCGAGGATCTCGCTTGCGGCCGCGCCGTTCGCGGCCGCGACCAGCACCGAATCCTCGGGGATGCCCAGCCGCTCGGCGGCGAGCGCGGCCACCTCCGGGATCGCGAGTCCTTCGGGCACCGTGAACTTCTGCGACACCGCGGCGCCCTTCGCGAGCACATCGAGCACCTGCCAGGGTGAGGTCGCCGGAGGAAACTCGTAGACGCCGGCCTGCACCGAGCGGTCCACCCGGCGGACCCGCGCGATGAGCTTGAAGATGCGGCGGCTGGCGATGACGCCGTGCGCGGCGAGCGTATCGGTCACGGCGGCGAAGGTGGCGCCCGGCGGCACGGTTACCCGTTCGGGAGCGGTATTGCGGCCGCCGCATGCGGCGACCACCAGGCCCAGCGCCAGCAGCCGCCTCGGCCGTCGGCTCACCGTTCGGTTCCCCCGGCGCGTCGCGCCTCGAGGTAGTGCTGGAGCAGGACCGCAGCCGCGAGGGCGTCCACCTCCTCCCGGCGGCCGCGGGTCGAGCCGCCCTGTTCTCGAATGGCGGCGAGTGCCCTGGCCGTGCTCATCCGCTCGTCCCAGAAAGCGAGGGGGAGGTTCGGTGCGCCGGCCGATCGCGTCGGCGATCTCTCGCGCGCCCGCCGCGCTCGCCCCCTCGTCTCCCTCGCTCGTGAGCGGCAGCCCCACCACGATCCCGACCGGGGCGTGTTGCGCCACCAGCTCGAGAAAGCGTGGCATCGGGAAGCGCTTCCCCGGGCGGCGCACCAGCGTCTCGAGCGGCGACGCGATCACCTGGGACTCGTCGCTCAGCGCCAGGCCGATGCGCACGTCGCCCCAGTCGACGGCGAGCAGGCGGCCACTGGTCGGTAGCATGCCTGAAGGTAACGCCGGACAAAAGAAGGGCGGAGAGGGTCTCGATCCCCGAGCCCTCTCCGCCCTGGTGTCGCTACCAGCGCGACAGCCCTACTGCGCCATCGTCGCGAAGAACTCCTTGTTGTTCTTGGTGCGCTTCATCCGCTCCAGCAGGAACTCGAGCGCTTCGACCGGCGGCATGTCGGCCAGGAAGTTCCGCAGCAGGTAGACGCGGTTGAGCTCGTCCTTGTCCATGAGGAGCTCTTCCTTGCGCGTCGAGGTGCGCTGGATGTCGATCGCGGGGTAGATGCGCCGGTCGGCCAGGCGGCGATCGAGCACGAGCTCCGAGTTACCGGTGCCCTTGAACTCCTCGAAGATCACCTCGTCCATCCGGCTGCCGGTGTCGATCAGCGCCGTGGCGATGATGCTGAGGCTCCCGCCCTTGTCGATGTTCCGCGCCGCGCCGAAGAAGCGCTTGGGCTTCTGCAGCGCGTTGGCGTCGACACCGCCCGAGAGGATCTTGCCCGAGTGGGGCACCACGACGTTGTGGGCGCGCGCGAGACGGGTGATCGAGTCGAGCAGGATGACCACGTCCCGGCCGTGCTCGACCAGGCGCTTGGACTTCTCGATCACCATGTCGGCCACCTGCACGTGCCGGTCGGCGGGCTCGTCGAAGGTGGAGGAGATCACCTCCGCCTTTACGTTCTCCTCCATGTCGGTGACCTCCTCGGGCCGCTCGTCGATGAGCAGCACGATGAGGACGATCTCGGGGTGGTTCTCGCTGATCGCGTTCGCGAGCTTCTGCATCAGGATCGTCTTGCCGGCCTTGGGCGGGGCGACGATGAGCGCGCGCTGTCCCTTGCCGAGCGGCGAGAGAAGGTCCACGACCCGCATGCTTAGGTCGCCGATCTTCCGCTCGAGCCGGATCCGGGAGTCGGGGTACCGGGGCCGCAGGTTGTCGAAGGCGATCCGGTGCTTGGTCTTTTCCGGCTCCTCGAAGTTGACCTGCTCGACCTTGAGCAGCGCGAGGTACCGCTCGCCTTCCTTGGGCGGGCGGACCTGGCCCATGACCGTATCGCCCGTCCGGAGGTCGAACCGCTTGATCTGGCTCGGCGAGACGTAGATGTCGTCGGGGCCGTACAGGTAGTTCCAGTCCTGGCTGCGGAGGAAGCCGTAGCCTTCGGGCAGAATCTCCAGCACCCCCTCACCCCGGATGACCGTGTCCGAGTCGAGGAGCGACTGTTCGATGCGGAAGATGAGGTCCTGCTTCCGGAGGCCGGAGTAGTTGGTAATGTTCAACTGCTCAGCCAGCGAGTGCAGCTCCGCGACCGATTTCTGTTTCAGCTCAGCGATATCCACGGACGAGACTCCAGAGGGGCGTGGCCAGCCGGCGATCCGGCGGGCGGTGGGATGATAGGGGTGTCAAGACCCCTGAACAGGCTGGACGATGGTATGGGTGACGTAGGTGCGATGTATGAAATGGGCCCCGGGAACGGAGCTGGCGGTACACGAGGTGTGACGGGGAGTTTCCTGCCGACCCAAGAAGCAATTCAAATTAGAGCATGCCCTAGGCGACGTCAAGAGGGGGGTGCCGCATTGCATAACTTGCAGTCCCGTACGATCTTTGAACACTACGGCTCACCATCGGAGGCTCTGCGATGACGGCTCAACCCCAACGGTTTGGCCCCCAGGCCCCTCGGGACCCCGTCGTCCACGAATTGCCCCCCCTCCGCCTGCCCGACCGTCCCATCGCCATTCACCTGACCGTCCGACGCGAGGAAGATGGGACCTGGCGCGCGAAGCTTCGCTTCGTGGATCCGGACTTCGTGGCCCGAGAAACCGTCGAGATCTTCTGCGCTCCATCCGAGGCCGAGCTGTGGGAGTCGGTCCGGAGCCTGCCCGAACATCACCTGCGCGCGCTCTACCTGTCTCTGGCCTAGATCAGATGTCGGACGCCGATCGGCTCAGCAAGCTTCGGCACGACCTGTCGAATCCGCTCTCGGCGCTGCTCGCGGAGACGCAGCTTCTGCTGTTGAACGAGCTCCAGCTCGACGGCGCTACGGTGACCAGCCTCAGGGAGATCGAGGCCCTGGCGATCCGGATGCGGACGATGCTGCGCGAAATCTGACGCCGCTGATGAGGTACCCCGCGAGCAACGCCAGACTGGCCACGCTCGCGGTGAGGCGCACCCCTACGTCGTAGCCGCCCGCCGAGACGAATCCTTCGATCAGGCCCGCCGCCACGAGGATCACCGCCGTCGCGCCCACCATGCGGATCGCCACGCGACCGCTTACCACCAGCGCGTCGCCCCTGCTCAGCGTGCCGGGCGCGACGACCGAGCGCCCCAGGAGAAATCCCGCCGCTCCCGCGACCCAGATCGCGAACAGCTCGAGGGCCCCGTGTCCGAGAATGAAGGTGAGGAGATAGTCCAGCAATCCCACGTTCGCGAAGTGACCGGCGAAGGCGCCGATCGCCAGACCGTTGTAGGCCAGCAGGATGAGCGACCCCACCCCCAAGAATACGCCGCCCGCGAAGCAGGCGATCGCCACCCGCACGTTGTTGGTGATGATGCCCGACGCCATGAGCCCGCGGTCCTCGGGTGCAATCTCGACGTACCCGCGGCCGGCGGCCTTTCGGGCCTGGCCCGCCTCGGCCCGGCGGAGCATGACGTCCGGTAGGAGCTCCACGGCGAGCGCGGGTCGCTCGTGGAGAACCATGAATCCCACCCCAGCCGGGATGATGAACGTCAGAAACGCGACCAGGACATACCGGCGCGCCTCGATCACCGCGGCCGGGCATTCGCGAGCGAGAGCGATCCACAGCCTGCCCCAGGTGCTGCGGTCGTCCCGGTAGAGCACGTTGTGACCGGCGGCGGCGAGCCGTTCGAGACGGTCCTGCGTGGCCCGGTCGGCGCGGTAGGTGCGGGCGCGCGCGAGGTCGGCGGCCACCTCGCGATAGCGGGCGGCGAAATCCGGCAGCTCGCTGGAGCCGAAACTGTCCAGGCCGTTTCGCGCCGCCCGATCCGCGAGCCGCTCGAATTCGTCCCACCGCGTCCGCTTCTGGGCCGCGAACCGGGTCCCGGCGCCGGCCGCGCCACGGGCGGAAAGGCGGCCCTGACGCCGGGAGAGCTCGGCCGCGTGAAGCGCGAGGAGATGCGCCACGTCGCTCTGACCGGCGCCAGCGGGATGCGCTGAAAGCCTGGCGGCCAGCCCGTTCGCGAGCCGTGCCCTGGACGCGGGCTCGAGCTGTCCGTGACGGGCCGCGAACTGCGCGAGCAGCCGAAAGTCTTCGTCCCCGAGCTCCGGGATGGATGGCGCCTCGTCGGGGGGACGTGCGGGCTGGGCCGCCGCCGGGGCTTCATGCGGACGATCCCGCGCGACCACGGTGCCGGCCACGAGGTCCCCCAGTCGTTTGCCCCGGGGGTGGAAGGCGACGAGCAGCAGCCCGATCAGATACGGCGGGGGAACGGCGTCCGCGATGCGCAGCAGGTTGCGGGCGGCGGCTGCCCCGAAGCTTACGGCGTGCCCGGTGTCCATCACCACGCGGATGCCGACGATCCGCTTACCCGGCGTCTGTCCCTGCCGCAGGCCCTCGAACAGAATGAAATAGCCATTCCAGGCGAGAAAGCTCGCGAGCACCAGCACGATCGACCCCACGTGGCCGGTGGTCACGCCATAGCGCGCCAAGATCGTCAGCGCGATCACGAGAGCGAGCCCGGACCCGACCAGGATCGCGGTGTCGACCACGGCGGCGAGGGCGCGACTCCCGATTCCGGCGATTTCGAGGTCGAGCACGACGTGCTCGGGGGTCTCGATCTCCAGGTGCTGGCGGTAATCGGAGGGCGCCGTCGGGAGGGCGGGCATGCTGCGATTGTAATATCTTTTCGCCCATGACGCCTCCCATCCTCCGCCCACTGACCGTGGGCGAGATCCTCGACACGTCATTTGCGTTGTACCGGCGGCACTTCGGCGCGCTCGCCACGGTGTCGCTGATCTGCACCGGCCTGCCGCTGATCCTACGCCTGTTCGTGGAGGCCTCCGGCGGGATGTTCGTCAACCTGCCGCTCGCGTTCGTGTACCTCCTCAGCCTGGTGGTGCTCAACCTGGTGGCGACGGGTGCGACGGTGTTCATCGTCTCCGAGAGCTACCTGGGGCGACCGCTGTCGGCACGCGAGGCGCTGGCCAGGGCCACGCCGTACATGGGGCGAATTCTCGTGTGCTCGCTTCTCATGGCCCTAGTGGTCGGTCTGGGCTTCCTGCTGCTGGTGATTCCCGGGATCGTCCTCGCGGTCGGGCTGGCGCTCGCGATTCCCGCCGTGGTATTGGAGCAGGGCCGGAGCGCCAGCGCCGCGCTCTCCCGGTCGTGGGAGCTGACCCGCGGCTCGCGTTGGCGCCTGTTCGGCCTCGGCGTCACCCTGCTGGTCCTGCTCTACGTGCCGGTGGTGGCGATCAGCGGGCTCGCGGCCGTGCTGCTGCCCCGAGGGACGGGCATTGCTTTCATCACCTCATCGGTCGCCACGGTCGTTGCGATCGCCATTGGCGGGATTGCCCAGCTGTTCATTTACCCCCTCTTCTACTGCGTCCTCACCGTGACGTATTACGACCTCCGCGTCCGCAAAGAGGGGTTCGACCTGGAACTGCTGGCGTCGTCGCTGCAGACGGCCTGAGCCGGTGACCTTCGCGGCGGCGCCCGGCGACCCCACTCCCAGCGCCCTCCGCGCGGTACTCGACAGCGTCTTTGCCTCACCCGCCTACCGATGGGCCGACGAGCCGCCGCTGCTCCGTCTCCTGCGCCTGTGGTGGGACCGCCTGACGGGGTGGCTCGACGTCCTCCGGGCCGGCAACCCCGCTGCCGTCCGCCTGTTCGTCTTCGCCTTGTTGGGCGCGCTCGTGCTGGTCCTGGCGCACGGTCTGTGGGTCGTATGGCGGACCGTGCGGGGTGCCGCCGCGCCGGACGACGCCGCGTCTGCGTCCACCGCCCTCGAAGTGCGCGACGCCGCCTGGTATTTCCGCGAGGCCGACCGCGCGGCGGCGGCCGGGCGCACCGGTGCCGCCTTGCAGCTCGCGTTCGTGGGACTGGCCCTGACCCTCGACGCTCAGGGCCTGCTTCGGTACCACGCGAGCAAGACGCCGGCGGAGTGCGCGCGCGAGGCGCGCCTCACGCGCGAGGACCGGGAACGCCTGCGATCGCTGGTCAGGGCACTCTACGCCCATGTGTTCGGCGGGCATCCGCTGGCCGCGGACGACTATCGTCGATGGCGTGACGACATCGCGAGGCCTTGGCATGCGCCAGCGCACTGAGCTCGCGCTCGGGGCCGGGCTGTTGCTCGCGCTGGCCGTGAGCGCGGGGGTGGTCGGACTGCAGCAAGCGCGCCTTTCCGACGCGGATCCCCGGCGATCGACCTATCTGGCCGGACCCTCCGGGGCGCGTGCCTTTCGCGAGGCGCTCGAGCGGCTCGGCGTGCGGGTCCAATCCTTTCGCCTGCCGACGGTCGAGTACGATACGCTCGTGGCGCCCCGGACCCTCACGGCGTTCATCGATCCCAGCAGGCCGCTCGACGCCCGCGAGGGTTTGACGGTGGCCGGGCTCCGGACCGACCTGCTCGTCGTGGGAGCGGGCGCCGCCGCGGCGCTCCGCTGCCTCGGCTGGGACCGGCTCCGCGCACCCGATTCGATGGGAGTCATCCGGCCACCCGGTGCGGAGTCCCGCCGATTTCCGCGGCCGGGCGCGATCCTGGTCCAGCGCAGATCTCCGGTGGCCGTGGACTCGACGGAGGGGGAGGACAGCGCTCCGGTGCGGTGCACGGCGCCCACCGCGCATGCCGTCGATACACTGCTCTGGACCACCGGCGGCCGCCCGGTGGTCGTCCGCGCCGCGCTGGATGATGGGCGCACCGTGACGCTGGCGGCGGACGGCCGCTTGTTCGCCAATCGAGCGCTCCGAGAGACGGCGGCCGGACCATTCGTGCTAGGGCTCATCGTGCCGCGTTACGACCGCGTCGTCGTCGACGAATACCACCAGGGCTTCGATGCCTCCCGAAGCCTGAGCGCTGCCACGCTCGACTGGACGTTCCGGTCGCCATGGGGCTGGGCCATTCTCCAGCTCGCGGGTGTGGGCGTGCTCGCGCTGCTGGCCGCGGGCGTTCGCTTCGGGCCGATCCGCTCCGGGATCGAGCGCCGCCGGCGCTCGCCCCTCGAACACGTTCGGGCGCTCGCCACCGCGCTCGCCGCCGCCAAGGGCCACGAGGTCGCCATCGGACTGATCGTGCAGGGGCTCCGGCGGCGGCTCTCGTTCACGGGGCGGAGCACCCGAGGCGAGATCGGACCCTGGCTCGAGAGCCTCGGACCGGCCGTGCGCACGCCCGCCGGCCGGGCGGCGCTCGAGACGCTCACCACTGTCACCCATCGCCCCGCGAGCGCCGACGATGTCCTGCTCGCGGCGGACGCCGTCGAAACACTGTGGGAGGAGTTGACGCCGACATGACCGCCGACCCGATTCCGCTGCAACCCGACGAGGCCACCGCGCACGCGGCCGCCGCTGGCCGATTGGTGGAGGCCCTCGCCGGCGTCGTGCTGGGCCAGCCCGACGCGGTGCGCGAGGCGGTCGCCGCGCTGCTGGCGCGTGGTCACGTGTTGCTCGAGGGCGTGCCCGGCACCGCGAAGACCCTGCTCGTGCGGACCCTGGCGCTCGCGCTCGGGCTCGAGTTCCGGCGCATCCAGTTCACGCCCGATCTCATGCCGTCGGACATCACGGGCGTGAGCCTGCTGACCGGGCCGGGGGCGTTCAGCTTCCGACCGGGACCGATCTTCGGCGACCTGGTCCTCGGCGACGAGATCAACCGCGCGCCCGCCAAAACGCAGGCCGCGTTGCTCGAGGCGATGCAGGAGCGCCGGGTGACCGTGGACGGCACCTCGCACGAGCTGCCCGAGAATTTCACGGTCTTCGCGACGCAGAACCCCATCGAGTTCGAGGGCACGTATCCACTGCCCGAGGCCGAACTGGACCGGTTCATGGTCAAGGTCCTGGTGGGGTACCCGGATGAGCGGGTGGAGCAGGGGATCCTCGAGCGGGTGCTCGGCGGATTCGAGGCCGATCTGCCGGCGAGCTACGGGGTGGGGCGCGTGGCGGACGAAACCGGGCTGGCGGCGCTTCGCGACGGGGTGCGGCGAGTGCGGGTGGAACCGAGCCTCATCGCCTATATCGCGGCGATCGTGCGGGCCACGCGCTCGTCTCCCGTGCTCACGCTGGGGGCATCGCCGCGCGGCAGCGTCGCACTGCTCAAGATGGCGCAGGCGACCGCGCTGCTGGATGGACGGCCCTACGTGGTACCGGACGATGTGAAGGAGCTCGCCCCGGCCGTGCTTCGGCACCGGGTGTCGGTCGCGCCGGAGCTCGAGCTCGAGGGCATCACGGCCGACGCCGCGCTTCGCGGGATCATCGAGAAGGTCGAGGCGCCGCGGTGACCGTCGTGCCGGGCCGCCGGTGGCTCATCGGGGCGGCCATGCTCGCCGTCGCGGCCCCGCTCGCGCTCGTCCGGCCCTGGGCAGCGGGATTGCTGCCGGCGCTCGACCTGCTCTGGCTGGCGGCCCTCGTGGCCGACGCGATGCGCACTCCGGCTCCCCGCACGCTCGACGTGACGCGCGAGGCGCCCGCCGCGTTCGGCGTTGGGCGGCTGGCCGTGGTGCGTTACCGCTGGCGCCATCGGGCACGACGGCGGCTCACCCTCGAGGTCCGCGAGCGCTTGCCCGATCCCCTCGGTGGCGCGAACACACCTAGCCGCCACCTGGTCGTCCCTCCGGGCGAGGGGCTCGACGAGCGGCTCGACCTGCTGCCGGCCCGACGGGGCGTGGGGCATGGTGGGACGCTCGCCGTACGAGTACTCGGCCCTCTCGGCCTCGCCTGGCGGCAGGGGACGGTGACGCTGCCGTGGTCCGCCACCGTGTACCCCACGGTGCCGGACGCGCCGCTCCGCGCCCTGCCGCTGCAGGTTGCCCGCCGACGGGAGGCCGGCCTTCGGGCAATCCGCCGGCCGGGGGAAGGCCGCCTGTTCGAGGGGCTCCGGGAGTGGGTGCCGGGCGATGAGCCCAGAATCATCGATTGGAAGGCCACCGCCCGCCGCGGCAAGCCGATCGCGCGGCAGTACGAGGACGAGCGGCGCCAGCAGGTGCTGATCGTGGTCGACGCGGGCCGGATGCTGACCGCCGAGGTGGACGGCGTGCCGCGCCTCGAAGCGGTGGTGTCGGCGGCCCTGCAGCTCGCACGCGCTGCCGTGGACCACGACGACAACGTGGGACTCATGGTCTTCGCCGACGTGGTGCAGCGCTATGTGGCGCCGGCTCGCGGACGGCGCGCGCTCAGAGCGGTCCTCGAAGGCCTGGCGCACGTCGAGGGTCGCCTGGCCGAGTCCGACTATCCCGGGGCCTTTCGCTACCTCGCCGCGCACAACCGGAAGCGGGCGCTGACGGTCCTCTTCACGGATGTCATAGACCGTACCGCGAGCGACGCGCTCGTGGCCCACGCGGCGACCCTGCGTCCCAGGCACTTGCCGCTCGCCGTGACGCTTCGAGATCCCGCGCTCGAGGGCCTTGCGACACGGCGACCGGTGGCGGCCGCCGCGGCCTTCGAGCGGGCCGCCGCCGAGGAGCTGCTCGGCGCCCGCGAGGCCGCGCTCGCAGACATGCGCGGCCGCGGAGTCATGGTGCTCGACGTGCCGCCGGCCTCGGCGGGGGAGGCGGTGGTGATGAGGTATCACCAGCTGAAGCGTCGCGGCCTGCTCTAGTCACCCCCAAGTCCAGTCGGCCCTTCGACCCGCCGGGTCATCCACCTGCTCACGGACGCAGTCGCATTGGAAGGCGTCCGGCCGGCCAAGCCGGCCGGACGAGCGCGGCATCCGCGTGAGGGGGGCCACAGCAGCGCGGGCTCCCGGCTGGTAACTACCTAACGATGGCCATCGGAGAGCATTTCACACGGTTCGCCAAGGCGACCGCCCGGGCGTCGGGTCATCCCGTCACGTTCGGCCTGGCCGTGCTGGTCATCCTGCTCTGGGCCATCACCGGCCCCATCTTCCAGTTCAGCGACACCTGGCAGCTCGTGATCAACACGGGGACGACCATCATCACGTTTCTGATGGTTTTCCTGATTCAGAACACCCAGAACCGCGACAGCGTGGCCATGCAGATCAAGCTGGACGAGCTGCTGCGCGCCCTGAAGGGGGCGCAGACCGCCATGGCGGACCTCGAGGACCTCACCGAGGCCGAGCTCGACGCCTTCAAGGCTCACTACGCGGAGCTGGCGGCCGCCGCGCGGGAAAAGATGCGCCGCGAAGGAGGCCTGCCGTTCGGGAGGGAAGCGGCGGGCGCAGGCGAGAAGCGAAAGGGCAACGGGCGGGAGCGCCCCGAGCCGGACTAGGCCGACAGCGGCAAGGCGGCGGGGTCGGGGAAGGCGGTCACGAACGCCTCGACGGCATCCGGGTCGAGCTGGGTGCCCGCCACGCGCCGGAGCTCGGCGACGGCGGCGTCGGGTGGACGCGAATCCCGATAGGGGCGCTCCGTCGTCATCGCGTCGAAGGCGTCGGCCACCGCGACGATGCGCGCCTCGATCGGAATCTGTTCGCCGCAAAGGCCGTCCGGAAATCCCCGGCCGTCGAGCCGCTCGTGGTGGGAGCGAACGATCCGGAGCACGTCGGGCGACTCCTGCGCCAGCGGAAGCAGCATGCGCTCGCCGAGCACCGGATGTTCGGTGATCTGGCGGAACTCGTCCGCGGTGAGCAGCCCCGGCTTGTGCAGGACCGCCTCCCGGGTGCCGATCTTCCCGATGTCGTGGAGCTCACCACCGAGGCGTATCCCGTCCAGGCTCTGGCCCTCGAAGCCGAGCCGCTCGGCGGTCCCCACCGCGTACTGACTCACCCGGATCGAGTGCCCGCGCGTGTAGGCGTCCTTTGCCTCGAGCGCGCGGGCCAGCATCTGCACGCCTTGCAGGAACAGCTCCTGAATCCGCAGCGCCTGCGCGCGGACCTGCCGCTCCAGATTCTCCTGGTGGAACCGATTCTCGAGCACCAGCGCACGCTTCTCCAGGACGCGCGAGACCCGGGCGCGGAGCTCGCTCACCGAAATGGGCTTGAGCAGGAAGTCGGCGGCCCCCATATGCAGGCAGTCGACGGCCGTAGTCGTCTCGCTCATCCCCGTGAGCATAATGACCGAAGTATCGGGGTAGCGCTGGCGGACGACCTCCAGCAGGCCGATGCCGTCGAGCTCGGGCATCCGCATGTCCGAGATCACGAGCGGCGCCTCGCCGATACGGTCGAGCAGGGTGAGCGCCTCGCGGCCGCTGCCGGCCTCGAAACAGGTAAACCCCTGCGCCTGCAGCATCCGTACGAGCGATCGACGAACGCTGGGCTCGTCGTCCACAACGAGGCAGTTGGCGGAGCCAGCGGGAGCTGGCGGCGCGAGTCGGAGATCCGGCATGTATGGCGGTCAATCCGGAAGTGGGGGGATGGATGCCACGAACATCCATTGGCTTACAGACTATACGAATAGTCCCCGATTGTCCATCGGGGCGCTGCCGCGCACGTCCCGCGCCATTTACATTGTGGGGGTCCCTGGACAAGGAGAACGGATGGCCGGCGTGCAGGCACGTCTGCGGTCCGAACATCAGCGCAAGTATCCCGACCTCAACGCCTCCGTCTGGTATGACGTGGCGCCGATCTTCCCCGGGGTGACCCAGCGGATGGTCAACATGGCCGGGGAGCGGTTGACGCGGCTATCGACGCCGCGCGGCTTTCTCATCATTCGCGCCGACCACCTCGAGTTCCGGCCCGTGTCCAGGGAGAGCGCCCACGCCGAGGCGGGCAGTTCAGCCTAGCTTCCCGCAGGCGCCGGGGCGCGGACAGGCGCGTCGAGCATTTCCCGGACCTTGCTCGCCAGACCCTCCGGGCTAAAGGGCTTCGGCAGGAACGGTGCGCCGGGTTCCAGCAACCCACGCTGGATGACATCCTCGCCCGTGTATCCCGAGATGAACAGGACCGGCAATGACGGCCGCTGTGTGCCCAGGCGGCGCGCGAGCTCGCGGCCGCCCATCTCCGGCATGACCACGTCCGAGATGACGAGATCCACGCCGGACGGCTGGAGCTCGAGCTGGCGGAGGGCCTCGGAGCCCTCGCGCGCCTCGATGACCCGGTAGCCGCGCTCGGTCAGGCTGCGGGTCGCGAGGGCGCGGACGAGATCCTCGTCCTCGACGACGAGGATAGTTTCCGAACCACCGGGCGTGGCGCGTGGTCGCCGCGTGGTCGGCGGTGGCGAATGGGTCGCGCCGGCGCGAGGCAGGTCGATCTTGAAGGTCGTGCCCAGGCCAGGCGCGCTGTGCACCCAGATGAAGCCGCCGCTCTGCTTGACGATCCCGTAGACCGTGGAGAGACCGAGGCCGGTCCCCTGGCCCACCGGCTTCGTGGTGAAGAACGGCTCGAAGATCCTCGCCTGCACGTCCGGCGGCATTCCGACGCCCGTGTCGGTGACGGTCAGCTGGACGTATTGCCCGCGCGGGATCGCGACGCCGTCGTGATCCCGCGCGTACTCGTCGTCCAGCTCGACGACCCGCGTCGCGATCGTGGCCCGCCCGTGACCGGGCATGGCATCCCGGGCGTTGAGCATCAGGTTGACGAGAACCTGCTCGAGCTGCCCGCGGTCGGCCCGGATCTCCCCGGCATCGGCGTCGAGCGCCAACTCCAGCGTATGGTCCTCGCCGAGGACCCGACGCAGCATCTTCTCGAGGTCCCGGACGACGCCGTTGACGGTCAGGGTTTCCGGACGGAGGAACTGCTGGCGAGTGAAGGCGAGAAGCTGGCGCGTGACGTCCGCGGCGCGCGTGCCCGCCTTGATGATCTCGGTGACCTCGGACCGGCGTGGGTCGGCGGGCTCCAGGCTCCGCATCAGAAACTCGCTGAATCCGATGACGCCGGTCATCATGTTGTTGACTTCGTGCGCGACGCCACCTGCGAGGCGCCCCGCGGCCTGCATGCGCTCCGCCCGCCGGAGCTGGTCCTCCACTCGCTTGCGCTCCGTCACGTCGCGATAGATGCCGCGGATCCGGGGTGGCCGGCCGTCGCTGGAGGTGCAGCTGATGTTGCCCTCGAGGGTAAGCGGGGTTCCCGCCGCCGTGAGGAGGACCAGGTCCACGTGTCCCAGCGTCTCGCCTGCCTTGGCGCGATCCACGACCTCGCCATACCGCTCGCGGCTGTCGGGATGGAGCAGGTCCGGAAAGCGGCGGGAGGCGAGGCTCTCGTCGGTCGAGCCGATGGCCGCGTGCCAGGCAGGGTTCACGTACAGAAAGCTGCCGTCCAGCGCGGTCATGCAGACCAGGTCGCTCGCGTTCTCGAACAGGTCGCGGTACCGGGCCTCGCTGTCCCTGACCGCCTGCTCCGCCCGCTTTCGCTCGCTCACGTCCCGCGCATTGAGGCAGACGCCGATGACCGTGCCACGCTCGTCCACGACCGGCACATGGGTGGTTTCGTACCAGCGCTCGATACCGTCCTGCCCCCGGAAGAACCGCTCGGCGCTTCGAACCTCGCCGCCCAGGGCGGCCCGAAAGCTGTCGGGGCCCTCGGGAATCAAGTCGTGGATCCGATGGCCTTCGGCCACCCCACGGCCGAGAATGCGCGTGGCCCATTCCCGGGCGGTGGGGTTCATCGCCAGAATGGTTCCGTCCCGGTCCAACAGCACGAAGGCCTGCAGGCTGGTGTGGAAGATCGCCCGCAGGTTGGCTTCCGACCGCCTCAGCGCCTCCTCGGCGCGGGCCTTCTCGGCCCTGGACTGGACTCGAGCGAGCGCGGCCTCGATTGCGGGGCCGATCCGGGCCAGATTGTTCTTGAGGAGGTAGTCGGTGGCGCCGGCCTTCATGCATCCGACGGCCGTCTCCTCGTTGACGGAGCCGGTCACGATCAGGAAGGGCACCGCGGGCGCCCGTTCGCGGGCGATCGTGAGCGCTGCCATGCCGTCGAAGCGAGGCAGCGTGTAGTCGGAGAGGATCAGGTCCGGCCGGAACTCGTCGAGCGCCTCGACGAACCGGTCCCGGGAGTCGACGCAGCGTGACTCGAAGGGGATCTTGGAGCGCGCGAGCTCGTACTCGACGAGCTCGGCATCCATGGGCACATCCTCGAGGATCAGGATACGCAAGCGTTCGGTCATCGGGAGGATCCGCCTCGTGACCCGCTGTCCCGCCCCTGGGATGGGCGTTCCGTGTCGTAGGAGTTGGCCAAGAAGACCCAATAGTCAACGTGAACCGAGCATCCACCAGAGGGCTGTGATGGCGCTCACAGTCGGGTGCTGTAATCTATGATAGTGTCAACGGTCCCCTTCCGCCCTTGCAATTCGTGCCGGAGAACCCATGCCGAACGCACCGACGACCGGTAACGGTCGATCTGCGAAACGCTCCCCTCGCGCACGTACGACCGCTCCCGAAAGCCTCGATCTCGAACAGCTGCTCGCCGTGCTCACCGCCGTCCGGAAGGGCGATTTCTCGGTGCGCATGCCAGTGGCCAAGACCGGGATTGCCGGCAAGATCGCGGATACCCTCAACGAGATCGCCGAGCTGAATGAAGGCATGGCGAAGGAGTTCGAGCGGGTGAGCCTCGCGGTGGGCAAGGAGGGGCGGATCACGCAAAGAGCTGCACTCGCCGGCGCCGGCGGTTCCTGGGCCGCGTCGGTCTCGTCGGTGAATACCCTGATCGGGGATCTGGTCCAGCCGACCAGCGAGGTGGCCCGCGTCATCGGCGCGGTGGCGAAGGGCGACCTGTCACAGACGATGGCGCTCGACATCGAGGGCCGGCCGCTCATGGGGGAGTTCCTCCGGATCGGGAGAACCGTGAATTCGATGGTGGACCAGCTGAGCTCGTTCGCCTCCGAGGTCACGCGCGTGGCCCGCGAGGTGGGCACCGAGGGCAAGCTGGGCGGCCAGGCGAAGGTGAAGGGCGTGGCGGGAACCTGGAAGGACCTGACGGACAACGTCAATTCGATGGCCGGCAATCTGACGGCCCAGGTCCGCAACATCGCCGAAGTGACGACGGCCGTCGCCCGCGGCGAGCTCAACAAGAAGATCACGGTGGACGTGAAGGGCGAGATCCTGGAGCTCAAGAACACGATCAACACGATGGTGGACCAGCTCAACAGCTTCGCCTCGGAAGTGACCCGCGTGGCCCGCGAGGTCGGCACCGAAGGCAAGCTGGGCGGGCAGGCACGGGTGGCCGGCGTCGGCGGCACCTGGAAGGACCTGACGGACAGCGTCAACTCGATGGCGGGCAACCTGACGGCCCAGGTCCGCAACATCGCCGACGTGACCACGGCCGTGGCCAACGGCGACCTGTCGAAGAAGATCACGGTGGACGTGAAGGGCGAGATCCTCGAGCTCAAGAACACGATCAACACGATGGTGGACCAGCTCAACAGCTTCGCCTCGGAAGTGACCCGCGTGGCCCGCGAGGTCGGCACCGAAGGCAAGCTCGGCGGCCAGGCGCAGGTGAAGGGCGTGGGCGGCACCTGGAAGGACCTGACCGACAACGTGAACTCCATGGCCGGGAACCTGACCGGCCAGGTGCGCAACATCGCCGAGGTGACGACGGCGGTCGCCAACGGCGACCTGTCGAAGAAGATCACCGTGGACGTCCGGGGCGAGATCCTCGAGCTCAAGGACACCATCAACACGATGGTGGACCAGCTGAGCTCGTTCGCCTCCGAGGTGACGCGCGTCGCGCGCGAGGTCGGCACGGAAGGCAAGCTCGGCGGCCAGGCGCGGGTGGCGGGCGTCGGTGGCACGTGGAAGGACCTGACCGACAACGTGAACTGGATGGCCGGCAACCTGACGGCCCAGGTCCGCAACATCGCCGACGTGACCACCGCCGTGGCGAACGGGGACCTGTCGAAGAAGATCACGGTGGATGTGCAGGGAGAAATTCTCGAGCTCAAGAACACGATCAACACGATGGTGGACCAGCTGAGCTCGTTCGCTTCGGAGGTGACGCGCGTGGCCCGCGAGGTCGGCACCGAGGGCAAGCTCGGCGGTCAGGCGCGCGTGGCCGGCGTGGGTGGCACCTGGAAGGACCTGACGGACAACGTGAACTCGATGGCCGGCAACCTGACGGCCCAGGTGCGCAACATCGCCGAGGTGACGACGGCCGTCGCCAACGGCGACCTGTCGAAGAAGATCACGGTGGACGTGCAGGGCGAGATCCTGGAGCTCAAGGACACGATCAACACGATGGTGGACCAGTTGAGCTCGTTCGCTTCGGAGGTCACGCGTGTGGCCCGCGAGGTCGGCACCGAAGGCAAGCTCGGTGGCCAGGCGCAGGTGCGCGGCGTCGGCGGCACCTGGAAGGATCTGACCGACAGCGTCAACTCGATGGCCGGCAACCTGACCGGCCAGGTGCGCAACATCGCCGACGTGACCACGGCCGTGGCCAACGGCGACCTGTCGAAGAAGATCACGGTGGACGTGAAGGGCGAGATCCTGGAGCTCAAGAACACGATCAACACGATGGTGGACCAGCTCAACAGCTTCGCCTCGGAAGTGACCCGCGTGGCCCGCGAGGTCGGCACGGAGGGCAAGCTGGGCGGTCAGGCGCAGGTGCGCGGGGTGGGCGGCACCTGGAAGGACCTGACCGACAACGTGAACTCCATGGCCGGAAACCTGACGTCGCAGGTCCGCAACATCGCCGAAGTGACGACGGCCGTCGCCCGTGGCGAGCTCAACAAGAAGATCACGGTGGACGTGAAGGGCGAGATCCTGGAGCTCAAGAACACGATCAACACGATGGTGGACCAGCTCAACAGTTTCGCCTCGGAAGTGACCCGCGTGGCCCGCGAGGTCGGCACCGAAGGCAAGCTCGGTGGCCAGGCGCAGGTGACCGGCGTCGCCGGCGTGTGGAAGGACCTGACCGACAACGTGAACTCCATGGCCGGGAACCTCACCGCGCAGGTCCGCAACATCGCCGCAGGTGACCACGGCGGTCGCGAACGGCGACCTGTCGAAGAAGATCACGGTGGACGTCCGCGGCGAGATCCTCGAGCTCAAGGACACCATCAACACGATGGTGGACCAGCTCAACAGCTTCGCCTCGGAAGTGACGCGCGTCGCGCGCGAGGTGGGCACCGAGGGCAAGCTGGGCGGCCAGGCCTACGTGAAGGGCGTGGCCGGCACGTGGAAGGACCTGACGGACAACGTGAACTCGATGGCCGGCAACCTGACGGCCCAGGTCCGCAACATCGCCGACGTGACGACGGCTGTCGCCCGCGGCGAGCTCAACAAGAAGATCACCGTCGATGTCCAGGGCGAGATCCTGGAGCTCAAGAGCACGGTGAACACCATGGTGGACCAGCTCAACAGCTTCGCCTCGGAGGTGACCCGCGTGGCGCGCGACGTGGGCACCGAGGGCAAGCTGGGCGGTCAGGCGCAGGTGGTCGGCGTGGCGGGCGTGTGGAAGGACCTGACCGACAACGTGAACTGGATGGCGAACAACCTGACGAGTCAGGTCCGCGGCATCGCCAAAGTCGTGACCGCGGTCGCCAACGGTGACCTGAAGCAGGAGCTCCGCGTGGAGGTGAAGGGCGAGATCGCGACCCTGGCCGACACGATCAACAGCATGACCAACACGCTGGCCACGTTCGCCGATCAGGTGACCAACGTGGCCCGCGAGGTCGGCGTCGAAGGCAAGCTCGGCGGCCAGGCGCGCGTGCCGGGCGCCGCCGGCGTGTGGCGCGACCTCACCGCCAACGTGAACCAGCTCGCCGCCAACCTGACCACCCAGGTCCGCGCCATCGCGGACGTGGCCACGGCGGTGACGAAGGGCGATCTCACGCGATCCATCGCCGTGGAGGCGCTAGGCGAGGTGGCGGAGCTCAAGGACAACATCAACGAGATGATCCGCAACCTGCGCGACTCGACCCGCAAGAACATGGAGCAGGACTGGCTCAAGACGAACCTGGCCAAGTTCAGCCGCATGCTGCAGGGCCAGCGCGACCTGGCGGCGGTGTCGCAGCTCATCCTCTCCGACCTGGCTCCGCTGGTCACCGCGCACCACGGCGTGTTCTACGTGGTGGACAGCGGCGGCGAGTCGCCCACGCTCAAGCTGCTGGCGAGCTACGCGTTCAAGGACCGCAAGCACGTCACCGGTGAGTTCAAGATGGGCGAGGGCCTGGTGGGCCAGGTGGCGAAGGACCGCCGGATGCTCACCATCGCCCAGGTGCCGCCCGAGTACATCCAGGTGAGCAGCGGGCTCGGCGAGGCGTCGCCTCGGAACCTGGTCGTGTTGCCGGTGCTGTTCGAGGGCGAGACCAAGGCGGTGCTCGAGCTCGCCACCTTCGACGAGTTCGACGAGATCCGGCTCACCTTCCTCGAGCAGCTCGCCGAGAGCATCGGCATCGTGCTCAACACCATCGCGGCCAACATGCGGACGGAGGAGCTGCTGAAGCAGAGCCAGGCCCTGACGGAGAGCCTGCAGTCGCAGCAGGAGGCGCTGACCGAGACGAACAAGCGGCTCGAGCAGCAGACTCGCTCGCTGCAGCAGTCCGAGGAGCTGCTCCGCAAGCAGCAGGACGAGCTGCAGTCGACCAACGCCGAGCTCGAGATCAAGGCCCACCTGCTGGCGGGCCAGAAGGCGGAAGTGGAGCAGAAGAACAAGGAAGTCGAACAGGCCAAGGTGGCGCTGGAGGAGAAAGCCGAGCAGCTCGCGCTCATCTCCAAGTACAAGTCCGAGTTCCTGGCGAACATGTCGCACGAGCTCCGGACGCCGCTCAACAGCCTGCTCATCCTATCGCAGATCCTGACCGAGAACGCCGACGGCAATCTCACCACCAAGCAGGTCGGCTTCGCGCAGACGATCCACAGCTCCGGCTCGGACCTGCTGGACCTGATCAACGACATCCTCGACCTCTCGAAGATCGAGTCCGGCACGATGGCAGTGGACATCAGCCCGGTCGCCTTCACCGAGGTCCGGAAGTTCGTCGAGAGCACCTTTCGCCAGATGGCCGACCTCAAGGGCCTCGATTTCGAGGTGGAGGTGGACCCCGCGCTGCCGCCTGCGCTCCAGACCGACACCAAGCGGCTGCAGCAGGTGCTCAAGAACCTGCTCTCCAACGCCTTCAAGTTCACCGAGCGCGGCAGCGTGGCGCTCAAGGCCACCCTCGCGACCGGCGGCTGGAACCCCGAGCAGGAGATCCTCAATGCCGCCAATGCAGTCGTCGCGTTCAGCGTGAGCGATACCGGCATCGGTATCCCGAAGGAGAAGCACGGCGTCATCTTCGAGGCGTTCCAGCAGGGCGACACGGGCACCAGCCGCAAGTACGGCGGCACGGGCCTGGGGCTCTCGATCAGCCGCCAGATCACCCGCCTCCTGGGCGGCGAGATCCGGCTGGAGAGCGCGCCCGACCTCGGGAGCACCTTCACGCTCTACCTGCCGCTGATCTATCCGGTGGCTCCGAGCCCGGCGCCATCGGTCGAGACCGATGGCCAGGCCGATGCGGCCCAGGTCGTCGAAGCGGCCGCCAAGGTGCTCACGACCGCCAGTTCGCGCGTCATGCTGGCGCCGGTGGTCGAGCGGGCGATCAATGACGATCGCGCGGCGATCGAGGACGGCGACCGGATTCTTCTCATCGCCGAGGACGATCCCAACTTCGCGCAAATCCTGCTGGACCTCGCCCGCGACCGCGGGTTCAAGGGCCTCGTGGCCCAACGCGCGGACCGGGCGCTCGCGCTCGCCCGCGAGTACCAGCCGACGGCGGTGACGCTGGACCTTCGGCTCCCCGACGCGGACGGTTGGACCATTCTCGACCGACTCAAGCACGATCCGGCCACGCGCCACATTCCGGTCCACATCATCTCGGTCGAGGAGAACTGGCAGCGCGGCCTCCGGCTGGGCGCGATCGATTTCCTGACCAAGCCGGCCACCAAGGAGTCGCTCAGCGACGCGCTGACGACGCTGCACGAGTTCATCGACCGCCCCGTGAAGCGGCTGCTGGTGGTCGAGGACGACGAAGCCGCCCGGCACAGCATCGTCGAGCTGATCGGGCACGACGACGTGCAGACCACTACGGTCGGGACCGGCGCCGAGGCGCTCGAAGCGCTCCAGACCGGGCACTACGACTGCATGGTGCTGGACCTGGGCCTCCCGGACATGACCGGGTTCCAGCTCATCACCCGGGTGAAGAGCGAGATCGGGCTCCGCAAGCTGCCCACCATCGTGTACACCGGGAAGCAGCTCACCAAACGCGAGGAGGCCGAGCTGGGCCGCCTGGCGGAATCGGTGGTCATCAAGGACGCGCGCTCCCCCGAGCGGCTGCTCGACGAGACGGCGCTCTTCCTGCATCGCGTCACGGCCAACCTGCCGGAGAGCAAGCGGCGGATGCTCGAGGCGCTGCACCGGACGGACCCGACCCTCACCGGCCGCACCGTGCTCATCGTGGACGATGACGTCCGCAACATCTTCGCGCTCACGACGTTTCTGGAGCGGAGCGAGATGAAGGTGGTCTACGCGGAAAGCGGCCGCGAAGGCATTACGCGACTGCAAGAGACGCCCGAAGTGGATGTCGTGCTGATGGACGTGATGATGCCCGAGATGGACGGCTACGAGACGACGCGGGCCATCCGGCAGATGTCGCAGTTCCGGCATCTACCCATCATCGCGGTGACGGCGAAGGCGATGAAGGGCGACCGCGAGAAGTGCATCGAGGCCGGCGCGTCCGACTACATCGCGAAGCCCGTCGACATGGATCAGCTGCTGTCGCTCCTGCGGGTCTGGCTGTACCGGTGAGCCCGCGCCGCTCTGGAGGACACGCGGTGAAGGGCGACGGTCGGACGGCGGGGGGCTCCGACGGTCAGGCGATCGGTGGAGGGGGCGAGGCGGCCGCGATCGAAGCGACCCTCGAGTCACAGGCTGGCGCGCGGGAGGCGGGCGCCGACGTCACCGGGTCCCCCCCGGCGGACTCGCCCGATCGGCCGATCGCGCCCCCGGCCGACGACACCGACGATCGAGTCAACATCCTCCTCGTGGACGACAAGCCGGCCAATCTGGTGGCCCTTGAGGCGATGCTGCAAGGACTGGGGCAGCACCTGATCATGGCGCACTCCGGGCGCGAGGCCCTCAAATGGCTCCTCACGCACGAATGCGCCGTGGTGCTGCTGGACGTGAAGATGCCGGAGATGGATGGGTTCGAGACGGCCACCCTGATCCGGCAACGGGACAAGTCACGCCACACCCCGATCATCTTCCTCACGGCGGCGGACAAGAGCCAGACGCAGGCCGTCCGCGGATACTCGGTTGGCGCCGTGGACTACCTGGTCAAGCCGATCGTGCCGGAGTTCGTCCGGTCCAAGGTGGCCGTGTTCGTCGAGCTCGCCAAGAAGAACGAGCTGCTGCGTCGGCAGACCCAGCTGCTGCAGGCGAGCGAGCAGGAAGCGCGCGAGCTGGCGGACACGCGAGCAGAGCTGGTGAGCGACCTGGAACACAAGAATCGGGAGCTCGAGAGCTTCAGCTACGCCGTCTCACACGACCTGCGCGCGCCGCTCCGCCGGATCGAGAGCTTCAGCCGGGCCGTGCAGGAGGGACACGCGGGTGGGTTGGACGAGACCGGCCGGCACTACCTGGACCGGGTTCGCGAGGCGAGCCAGCAGATGTCGCAACTCATCGACGACGTGCTGTACCTGGCCCGCGTCACCCGGGCGGAGATGCGGGAGCATGAAGTGGATTTGAGCGGCCTCACGGCCCTCCTCGTCGAGCGAATGCGCGAGGCCGAGCCCGACCGGTCGGTGGAGGTCAAGATCCGCCCCGGCGTCGTGGTCCAGGCGGATGGGCAGCTCCTCCGGATCGCGCTGGAGAACCTCCTGGAGAACGCCTGGAAGTTCACCGCGCGGACGACGGCCCCGCGCATCGAATTCGGCCTCACCCACGTGGCCGGCGAGCCGACCTACTTCGTGCGCGACAACGGCGCCGGCTTCGACATGGCGTACGCCGATCGCCTCTTCGGCCCGTTCCAGCGACTCCACCTTCAGAGCGAGTTTCCCGGGACCGGCATCGGTCTCGCGACGGTGCAGCGCATCGTGCACCGGCACGGCGGCCGCGTGTGGGCCGAGGGGATGTTGGGGCAGGGCGCCACCTTCCACTTCACCCTGGGCCGCGTTCGCGCGTGACCGGACTCGCCGGGTCAAGGGCTCGCCCGGCGACGTTCATCCCCTTGTCGTCCGATCCCTTGTCGTCCGTCGCGAGAAGGAGGAGGAGCGAAGGTCCGGGCACGGCAACAGGATCACGAAGCGTCGGGCTTGGTGCGGGACTCGACGTCTTGCCGGGCGCGCTCGGGCTCCGTGCTGGCGTCGCTGAGGCGGCTCAGGTCGGGCGGAAGGCCGGCGGGGCGCGCCGAGGTGCCGCGGAACTCGAAGTGGTCATCCCGGAGGAGCCGCTCGCCGGTGATGATCCCGGCACGCGAACGGTCGCCGTAGAGCATGGTGACGACACGGTTGATCAGCACCTCCACCGGCAGCCACGCGCCGGCCTCGACGTCGGGATAGAGATAGTCGAACTCTGGACGCAGCCGGGCCTCGCGTCCTCGCGCTCCGTTCACGAGTGCCTCCAGGCGGAATATGCGTGTGAGATATACCGGGACCCTTACGCCTCGCCAAGGGCGCGCCCGACGTCAATCAGCGGGCGCGTGTCCCGCCGTGGTGAGGCACCGGATGCTCCAGCGCGAGCTGGACCAGCTCGGCGAGCTGGGTGGGCTCGAACGGCTTCTGCAGGACGGGAACCAGGCTCTCGCCGATCCCCACGCGCGCCACACCGGCCGGCGTGAACGCGGACATGAGAACCACGGGCACGTCGGGAAACTCGACGCCGATGTGCGTGGCGAGCTCGGTGCCGTTCATCTGCGGCATCACCACGTCGCTCAGGATCAGATCGACGGCACCGTTGCGGCGGCGCACGAGGTGAAGCGCTTCCGCCCCGTCCGCTGCTTCCAGCACCGTATGACCCCGATCGCTCAGCTCGCGCCGCAGAATGGCCCGGACGCCCTCCTGGTCGTCGACCACCAGAATGATGCCGACCCGCGGATGATCTGGCATGAGCGCCTCCGGGACAGGGTGGCAGCCAGCGCTTCCGCCACGACGGACGATGTCACCGGCGAGAAACTACTGTCAGGGAGGGGCGCCGCTAGATGCCAATCCGTGGCCCCCTCCCGCCCATCCCTGCCCGCTTGACAATCGGCACATCTAGGGGAGACTTCCTGGACCGCTCCTTCCACGGACCGTTCGTTTCGCTGCATGCGCGGGATGTCGAGGCCGACCGATGTCGCCCGATCCCGGTGTGCTGGACTGCGTCCATCCTCTCTGTGATGGCTAAGAGCTCCAACAGTGGCCACTGATCTTCGCGAGGAATCCTTCCTCGCCCGCCCTGAGCAGACGCGTGCCGGGAGCCTCCCGCTCCTGGCCCGCTGGCTGATGGTGGCGCTCGCCTACTACTTCGCCGGACAACTCGGTCTCCTGTTCGCGACGGTCGCGGGGAACGTGAGCCCGCTCTGGCCTGCCAGCGGCGTCGCCCTCGCGGTGCTCCTGCTGTACGGAACCGATCTGTGGCCCGCGATTGCGCTGGGGGCGTCGGTCCTGAGTCTCACGACTCACGGCGTCGGCATCGGTGCCCTGACCTGCGTGCCCAATACCCTCGAGCCGTTGCTCGCGGCCTTGCTCCTCGAGCGCGCGGGATTCGACAACAGACTCGCCCGGCTGCGGGATGTCTGGCTGCTGCTCATCCTGGGGGCCGGCGCGGGACCCGCCGTAGCGGCGTCGATCGGCGCGGCGGTCTTCCTGCCGCAAGGTGCCGCGGGAAGCCAGACCTACGGGTCCCTCTGGAGCATGTGGTGGGTCGGTGACGCGCTTGGCGTCGTGGCCGTGGCTCCGGCGCTCCTCTCGCTCGCGTCGGGACCCAGGCGATTGGCCGGGGCCGGCCGCGTCCTCGAGCTCGGCGCGTTGTTGGCGATCACCATCGTCGGCTCCGGGATCGTGTTCGGACGACCATTCGACGGCCACCCGTGGAATTACCCGTTCGTTCTGCTGCCGCTCGCGGTGTGGGCGGCCAGCCGGTTCGGCCAGACGGCCGTGAGCGTCCTGGTGCTGATCATCACGGTGACCGCCGTGTGGGGCACGACCCACGGCCTAGGTCCGTTCAGCCTGCACGGCCCGACGTCCGATCTGCGGGTCGTCGCGTGGTTTGCCGGCATCCTCGCGGTCATGGTCCAAGTGTTCGCCGCCGTCGTGACCGAGCGGCGCAAAGTGTTCCAGGCGCTGCTGGCGAGCGAGGCCCGCCGGGCGCGCACCGAGCGGTTCTCACTGGTCATGGTGACGGAGGTGGGCCTGGACGGGCGATGGCTCAAGGTGCCCCCGACGCTGTGCCGTCTCCTGGGGTATGCCGAGGAGGAGTTGCTCGGGCTTCGTTTCCAGGACGTGACCCACCCGGACGACCAGGACAGCACCTGGAGGCAATGCCTCCGCGTCATCCGCGGTGAGCTCAAGTCCTTCGACAGGGAGAGCCGCTACGTCCGCAAGGACGGCGGCATCGTGTGGGGATACCTGAATTGCTCAGTGGTGACGGACGAGGCGGGTGTACCACTCCATTTCGTTGCGTACATCCGGGACATCTCCAAGGCGAAGCAGGCGGAAGATGCGCTGCGACAGAGCGAAATCCGTTTCCGCGGCGTGTTCGAGTCCGGCATCGTGCCCATGGTCTTCTGGAACACCAGGGGAGAGGTCATCGAGGCGAATGAGACGTATCTCCGGCTCATCGGTCGCACGCGGAGCGAGCTGGAGGCGGGGACGCTGCATTGCCACGACCTGACGCCGGCGGAACAGGCCCATCTCGACCAGCGGGGGGTGGAGGAAGTGTTCGGCTCCGGCAGCTGCGTGCCGTTCGAGAAGGAATATCTCCGGAGCGACGGGACGCGGGTGCCTGTCCTCCTGAGCGCGAGCCGGATGAGCGAGGACACCGGCCTCGCGATCGTGATCGATCTCACCGAGCGCCGCCGCGCCGAGCTGGAGGTCGAGGAGCGCCTCCGCTTCGAGCGCCTGGTCTCGGAGCTGGTCGCGGCCTTCGCAACCGCCCCCGAGGATCGGGCCGAGGCCCTCGTACCACGTTGGCTCGGTCACCTGGGGAGGTTTCTCGAAGCGGATCGGGTCACGCTGCAGGTGTTCGCGACCCAACAGATGAGGTTACGCCCGTCGTACTCCTGGGCTGCCGGCGGGGCCGACCCCCGGCCGCTCATTCTCCAGGACACCGAGTTCCCGTACGCCTGGGCTCGCCTGCAGCGGGGAGAGTCGGTGCTGATCGAGCTGCTGGACGCCTTGCCGGCCGAGGCCGCCACCGACAGAGAACACTTTGAACGCCAGGGCATTGCCGCGGTCCTCGCGATCCCGCTCGCGCTGAGCGGCCAGCTCTTCGGCGCCCTGATCCTCGCGTATGGCGCGCCGCGCTCCTGGCCGGACGACGCGATCCCTCGGCTCCGCTGGGTGGGGGAGATGTTCGCCAACGTGGTGGCGCGAAAGACGGCCGAGGGCGAGATGCGGCAAGCCGAAGTGCTCAACGCGGCCGTGCTCGCCTCTCTCCCGGGGGCGACCGCCATTCTCGACCGCCACGGAAGCGTCGTGAAGGTGAGCGGCGGATGGCTGCACGGCCCGCCGGAACCGTCGGCTCCCTTCCGCCGGCTGGAGCTCGGCACCGACTACGTGGAGCTGTGCCGGCAGCTCTGCGACACGGGCGACAACGCGACGGAGATGCATCAGGGAGTGGCGTCGGTCCTGAACGGGAGCCGGGACCAGTTCTCCGCCGCGTACCCCAAATTCGGGGACGGCGAGCCTCAGTGGGTCGAAGTCTGGGTGCTGCGGCTGGCCAGGCGCGAGGGTGGTGCGGTCATCAGGGCGCTCGACGTCACGGCATCGAAGCGAGCCGAGCTCGAGGCCACGCGCAACCGGAACGACCTCGCGCACATGGTGCGAGTCGCCACGATGGGCGAGCTCACCGCCTCCATCGCGCACGAGCTCAATCAGCCGCTGACGGCGATCCTGGCAAATGTGTACGCCGCGCGCCGGATGCTCGCGGCCGGCGCGTCCGACCTCGGCGATCTGGGCGACATTCTGGCGGACATCGGGAGGGACGACCGGCGAGCCGCCGACATCGTGCAGCGCATGCGGGCGCTGCTCAAGAAGGGCGAGCTCGAGTTGCGGCCGCTCGACCTGAACGACCTGGTCCGCGACGTCCTCCGACTGGTGAACGGCGACCTCATGCTTCGCCGGGCGAGCACCGTGCTCGAGCTCGACACGGCGCTCCCAGCGGTCCACGGTGACCGCGTTCATCTGCAGCAGGTGGTCCTCAACCTCATCCTCAACGCCCTCGACGCCATGGAGGACGGGAACGGGAAGGAGCCCCGGCTCACCATTCGAACCATGGGCAACGGCGTCGACGTGGGGATCGCGGTCAGCGACGAAGGCGCCGGGATTCCGTCCGATCGGCTCGACCGGATCTTCGACGCCTTCTATACCACGAAACCGAACGGGCTGGGCATGGGACTGTCGATCGCGCGCACCATCCTGGACGCGCATGGCGGCCGACTTTGGGCGGCGAACAACGCCGGCGGCGGAGCGACGGTCGCCTTCAGTCTGCCCCGCGAGGGGAATGCGTAGCTCCGCGCACGGTCCGCCGGGATCGTGAGGACCGCCGGGCGGCGAGCGACTCAGTACCGGGCGTCAGGCGATCCAGATGCGTCCGGGGCCTCGTCAGGGTACTTTATGGCCATGCCGGGCCGATTCCGCCGTTCCCGTCTGCTGGCGCTGCTGCTCCTGCTCGTCACCCCCGGTCTCGGGGGCTGGCCGATCAAGATGCTGCACCCGTGCGCCTCCGCCGTCCAGCACGCCATGGCACCGGAGCAGGGTGGGGAGCAGCACGAGGAACATGGCGCTCCGGCGCATCCCGGGCACCAGGGCGAGTGCCGCTGCATCGGCTCCTGCCAGGTCACCACGGCGATCCAGCACCCGACCGTCCCCACCGTCGCCGCTCCTATCCCGTCCTACCGCCTCACCACGCCGCGTCCCGCCGAGTCGCCGCTCTTCACGGCCGGACGTGTGCCTGACCTCCACCCGCCAGCCACCGCACCTCCCGTCCAGTCCTGACGTTTCGACACTCCCAGCGGGACCGGCGCCGGTTGCGCCTGTCCGCCGCTGTCGGATCGTGAACCTCCATGGACGGGACATCCCATGCTCGAATCGCTTCGGCGCGCCGTGCGCGCCGTGCTCTTGATAGCTGCCGGCCTCCTCGGGGCCGGCGCGCTGTACGCGCAGGATTCAGGAACGATTACCGGAGTCGTTCGGTCCGCGTTGATCGACTCCGTGCTTCCCGGCGCGCTCGTGTCGCTGGACGGAAGCGCGCTCAACCTCCAGGCCGGCGCCGACGGCCGATTTCGCATTTCCGCGGCGCCCGGCCGCTGGCAGCTCACGGCCAAGCTCCTCGGGTACTCACCCGCGCGCGTGACCGTGGATGTCCGCGCAGGCGAGGAGACGGTCGTCAACGTCCCGCTGCGGCCGACCACCACTGAGCTCGCGGAGCTTACGGTCATCGGGACCCCGGAGGACATGGACGAGCGTCGGAGCCGGCTGGACCGCATCCCCGGGAGCGTCGCGCTCGTCGAATCGGCTCAAATTCGCGAAACCCGTCAGGCGAACCTCAAGGACGTGCTCGGCTTTGTGCCAGGCGTGTATCTCCAGCCGCGATTCGGCGCCGCCGATGAGAGCCAGATCTCCATCCGCGGCTCCGGGCTCCGCAACAACTTCCACGCGCGCGGCGTCAACCTGCTGGTCAACGGGATGCCCTACCGCAACGCGGACGGGTTCACCGATTTCGAGTCGCTCGAGCTGCTCACGACCGAGAGCATCGAGGTCTACAAGGGCGGAAACGCCCTGCGCTACGGCGGCTCCACGATGGGTGGCGCGATCAACCTCGAGACGCGCACCGGCTACAGCGCGCCGACGGTGGGGGTGACGACCGAGGGCGGCAGCTTCGGATTCTTCAAGACGCAGGTCGCCTCCGGCGGCACCACGGGAAAGCTCGACTGGTACGGTAGCGTCGCCCGCACCACGCTCGACGGATACCGCGACTGGGCCCAGCAGGGGCGGACGCGGTTCAACGGGCACGTCGGATACGTCCTTTCTCCCGCGACGGACCTGCGCGCGTTCTACTTCTTCGCCCGCGTGACCGAGCAGCTGCCCGGCGCCCTCACGGCCGAGGGACTCGCCACCAACCCCACCGCCGCCGACCCGGGAAACGTCGCCGACCACTGGGGCCGCAATTACGACCTGCACCACCTGGGCGTGCAGGTTCGCTCGCAGCTGGGCGACCACCAGCGCCTCGAGATCAGCCCGTACGCCCAGTTCCGCACGATCGACCATCCCATCTTCCAGGTGATCAGCCAGGACAGCCGGGACTGGGGCGCCGAGGTCCGCTACGAGAATTCGGCGGCGCTCTCCGGACGCACCAATCGGCTCACGCTCGGGTTCCAGCCCGCCTGGCTGGACATGGACAACCGGCAGTACCAGAACCTGGCCGGATCCCACGGCGAGCTCCGGAAGGATCAGAAGGACAAGGCCGTCGGGCTCGCCTTCTACGGCGAGAACGCGCTCGCGGTGACGCCGCGTCTGACGGCCGTGCTCGGCGTGCGCATCGATCACGCCATCCGGAAGAGCCACGATTTCTATCTCGCCGACGGCGACCAGACCGATCACCGGGTCTTCGACGCCGTGCTCCCGAAGCTCGGACTGCTGTATGCGCTACCCACGGTCGGCGGGCAGGTCTACGGCAACGTGAGCCGTTCCTCCGAGCCGCCTCTGCTTCTCGAGCTCAACAGCCTGAGCGTCCCGGGATTCATCGACCTGCGCGCGCAGAGTGCGTGGCAGATGGAGCTCGGCGTGCGCGGCGGCGCGCGGGGCGTCCGCTGGGACGTTGCTGCCTACGATGTGGAGCTGGAGGACGAGATCCTCAACCTGAACGTCCCACCCTTTGCGGGCGCACCGTTCACCGTGCCGACCTACCGGAACGCCCCCCGCACTCGGCACTACGGGATCGAGAGCGGCGTAGAGGTGGATCTGCCCATTGGCGTCGCGCGCCTGGCGTACACCTTCGCGCGCTACCGATTCGTGGGGGACCCCTCCTTCGAGGGCAACGACATTCCGGGCGCCCCGCGGCATCACCTCCAGGCGCAGGTCCGCCTGCAGCATCGGTCGGGGCTCGCGGTCACGCCGTCCCTCGAGTGGGTGCCGAGCTCGTATGCGCTCAACAGCGAGAACAGCGCGAGAAACGACGGGTGGGCCACGGTCGGGCTCCGGGCCGAGTACACGATTGCCCGAGCCGGAGTCACGGCCTTCGCCGCGGGCCAGAACCTGACCGACACGCGATATGCGGCGTCGGTTCAGGTGGACAACGCGACCGGACGCTCGTTCGAGCCGGCCGACGCGCGTTCGTTCTACGTAGGGTTCCAATGGGCTCGCTGAAGCTGAACGCCGTCCCGCTCCTGCTCATCCTCGGGTGCGGCGGTGAGCGCCCAGGCGTGCACGCGCTTCCCGGCACGCCCGCGCGGGATCACGTGGCCTCGGCCGACCCGTCGCTCGCCAACGATCCGGAGCGCGGCGACCTGCTGCTCACCTGGGTTGGGGACGAAGGTAGCGGTTGGCGGCTTTACTTCTCACGTTCGCGGGATGGAGGCGACGCCTGGTCGCGCCCGGTGCGCGTGACGTCGGACACGGGGGAGGTGAAGCCGCACGGAGAGGCTTCTCCGCGGCTCGTGGCCGGCCCCGGCGGGCGACTCGCGGTCGTGTGGCCGAGAGACGTGCCTGTGGCCGGTCGCCGGTGGCCCGCGAGCACCATCCGCGTGGCGCGATCGCTCGACGGCGGCCGGACCTGGCTGGCCCCGGTGACGATCAACGATGACACGACCGCGGCGCCAGTCGGCCACAACTTCCAGGGTGCGGCGTGGGCGGGTGACTCGGGTCTCGTCGCGGCCTGGCTCGACGAGCGAGCCGGCACGCCGATGGCCCACCACCACGACCGCGCCGCGACGGCGAAGGACTCGACCAGCGAGGCGGACGCGACGGTCTACCTGGCGCGCTCGCCCGACTTCGGTCGCACCTGGCAGCCGAATCAGGCCGCATGGGGAGGCGCGTGCCCGTGCTGCCGTATCACGCTGGCCCGCGCGGGCGACGGCGGCGTCGTGGCGGCATGGCGGCACCACTTTCCCGGCAACGTGCGCGACGTGGTCACCGCGACCGTCGCGCCCGAGCCGGGCGCGCCATCGCGGGTGCACAGGGATGGCTGGGTGTACGCCGGCTGCCCGCACAACGGCCCGAGCGTGAGCGTGAGTGCGGACGGCCGGCGCCACGTGGTGTGGTATACGGGGGCATCGAAGACGGCCGGCCTCTACTACGGGGTGGTCGACGGCGCGGGCCGGAGCGCCGTGGCACCGCTGGCGCTCGTGGAGGGCTCGAAGCTTCCCGCCGTCCACGGGAGCGTCGCGGTGCTCGCCGGAGATACCGTGCTCGCGGCCTTCGACGCGAGCGCCGATGGTAGGCGGGCGATCAGCGTGAGGGAGCTGCGAGGGGGGCGACGGTCATCCGCGGTCGCCGTCCCCGGCAGCGAGGGAGGCAGTTATCCCCAGATCGTCCGTGTGTCCGACAGCATTGCCGTGGTGGCATACACGCTGGGTGGCGACGCGCGTCGAGAGCTGCGCCTGGCCCGGATCGCGGTGTCGGGGGCGAAGGAGTAGCAACCGGCGTTCACGCCGCCAGCGCGAACCGCTCCCCCAGCACGCAGGCGCTGAGCAGTATCATCAGGATCTGGTCGATGGCCACCTGCTCCCCTGGCTGCAGCGCGGGGACTCGGTCGAGCATCCGGACGACCTTGGTCTGATCGAGGAACGGGACCCGTCGCACGCTCGAGCCGCGGAGCGCGTCCTGCACCATCTCGTGCAGACGATCGTTGGGGTTGAGCGTCGCCGGCGGGCTCAGGAACGGGTGCTTCTGCCGGCGATAGACCGTGTCTGTCAGCACCGGGCGGGCCGCCTCTCGCAGGACGAACTTCTCGGTCATGCCACGGATCTTCTGGCCCACGGGCATGGAGCGAAGGAGCTCCACCACCTCGTGGTCCAGAAACGGCACCCGCCCCTCCACCGAATGGGCCATCTCCATTCGATCGCCAAGCACGGTCAGGATGTAGCCCGGAAGGACGGTCTTGGCCCACAGGTACAGCGCCTGGTTCACCGGCGCGCGTCCGTGCAGTTGCGCGCGCACATCGAGGCTTCCAAGGAGCACGTGGTAAGGCTCGTGCTCCGCGAACTCGGCCTGGAAGTCGTCCGCCCACAGGCCCTGCATCTTGAGCATGCGGCCGGCGGCCGCCTCCATCCAGGTCGGCACGAATCCCAGGACGCGCCGGAGTCCGGCGAGCGAGGCAGCCTCGCCATCGGGGAGCAGCAGCCCACGTGACACGGTATTGCTCTGCTCCAGCTGGTCCATCAGCGAGCGGGTGACCGCCGGCTCCTGGCCTTCGCTGTCGTACAGCAGCATGTCCAGGCGGAAATGGGGGTAGCCGGCCAGAATCTCGTCGGAGCCTTCGCCGGTGAGCACCACCTTGTAGCCCGCGTCCCGTACGGCTCGGCTCAGCGCGTACTTCGCGACGCCGTGGGCGTTGAGGCAGAACGTCTCCGCGTGCCAGGTGGAGTCGGCGAAGTCGTCCGCCAGGTCGGCCTGCCGTATGGGAATGGGACAGAACTCGGCGTTGGCCCTGGCGGCCATTTCCCGCGCGATCGCCTCCTCGTCATAGGCAACCTGGTCGAACGCGAGCGTGAAGGCACGAATCGGCTCGGCCGCGTGGCGAGCGGCGAAGCCGAGGACGGCGCAGGAGTCGAGCCCTCCGCTCAGATAGCACCCCACCGGCACGTCCGCGCGCAGCCGAAGCCGGACCGCGTTCTCGAGCGCCGCTCGAAACTCCTCGGCCCACTCGTCGTCCGAGCGCGACACGGCCGGACCCGCCGCCAGCGGGTAGTCGAAGTCCCAGTAGCGGTGAATCTGCATGCCATTCGGGCCGGCGAGCATGTAGTGGCCCGGCGGCAGCTGCGATACGCCGGCGTACAGCGTCTCGGTCGGCTGGCCACCCAGGACCGTGGCATTGAATAACCCCTCGCGATTCCATCTGGCCGGGACGCCGGCCGCGAACAGGGCCTTCACCTCGGACGCGAGGTAGAGCGCGCCGTCGTGCCACGCGAAGAACAGCGGCTTGATCCCGAATCGGTCGCGTGCCGCGAAGATCCGCTGCTGCGCCTCATCCCACAGGACGAACGCGTATTCGCCGCGGAGCTGGTGAAGGCAGTGTGGACCGACGTCCTCGTACAGGTGGAGCGCGATCTCGCTGTCCGAGCGGGTCCGAAGCCGGTGTCCCGCGCGTTCCAGCTCGCGCTGAATCCGCTCGAAGTCGTAGAACTCACCGTTCACAACGATCTGCCGCCGCCCGTCCTCGTTCGCGATGGGCTGATCGCCCGTCACCAGGTCGATGATGCTGAGGCGGGCATGGCCCAACCCCACCCGTCCGTGCGGCGCGATCCAATGCCGCCGGCCATCGGGTCCGCGATGGTGGAGTTGCGCGGTCCCGCGGACCAGCGCCTCGGCGGAGACGCATCCGTGGGGGTGATAGATCGCTACGATGCCGCACATACGCCGTCCTTGCTGGAGTGTTTCATGGTGCTGCCGTCACGAGCGTCATGTCAACGGGCGAGAATATGGGAGCGGCAGCAACCATGGACTATCCGGCGCGGGGTCGGCGCCGGGTCGGACCATCGCTGGCCTGGACCATTTCTTTTGGGGGGGATGGACCCCGACGCCGGACAGGGCGGGCGTCAGAACACGATCTTGAGCAGGCGGTCGAGCAATTCCTCCAGCGATACCATCGTCAGCGTCAGAGGCAGCACCGGCATCAAGGTCAACACGGCCAGCTGCAGCACGGTGGTCAAGCCGAACGGCGCCCACCGCATGTCCTTCACCACCTCGAAGCTGTTCGCCAGGTCTGCCAATGACTGGATGTCGCCACTGCCGAGGAACGGCTCGTCCGGCGGCGCACCCCCCCGAAGCCATTTGCGGTCGTACTCGCGGACGTAGCGCTGCGCCAGCACGCCGTACTCGCGCAGGCCGACGCGCTTGGCGGCTTCGAGCTGTGGACTGAAGACGAGCAGCGGCCCGAGGAGGGCGAAGACCATCACGGCCACGATTCCGATCAGCTCCACCTTGAATTCGGGCAGCCTGGCGCCGGCGTAGAAGATCCGGTTGGCCATCAGCCCGGCCAGCAAGGCCCCTTGGGCCACGAGCAGCGGCGCGAAGGTGTAGCCGACCGAGGCGAGGAAGCCCAGGCCGCCGCAGCGGTCCGGATGGGTCGGCATGAGGCTCAGCTGGATGCGCGACACGTGCCACAGAAACCGCGTCCAGATGATCAGCCGGAAATACCACCGGAGCAGCAGGAACTGGAACAGCGGAAGGCTCACCAGGCCGAGCCACCACCCGGCGATCGACGGATGCCATGCCCCATGGACCGGCACGCCGTGCCAGCTGGTCGCGATGAGGGCAATCTGCGTCCGCCAGAGGAATCCCACACCGACGATGTAGACCACCGCCACGAGGGCGATCTCCGCCGCGACCGAATTACGCCATCGCATCGCCGAGGCGATGGCTTCGTCGAAGGCCGCGCGCGCCGAATCGGGGATCAGGTGGCGATCGAGGAATTGAAGCGCCGTGGGCCGTATGCGCTGGTGCACGACCATCTCCGCCAGGATCAGCAGCGGCATCGCCACCAGAAAGCGGACGTGGGTGTCGACGTCGTAGAGGAACGGGAGTGCCACGCTCGGTCCCCAGGCATGACCTTCCACCACCGACAGGACGAGCAGCGGCACCCATGCGAAACCCGTCAGCACGAGGATGCGGCGGCGCAGCAGCTGCAGCCCATCTCCAGCCAGATGAGTCCGCCGCAGGACCTGGTACAAGGGCCCGCCGAGCACCAGCGAGAAATCAACCGGGTCGTTCGTGGGCGAGCCCGTATGGACCTCCCGGCGATTGAGCCCGAGGCAACGATGATGCTGTCTCGGGAGCCTTCCTGGACGCGACGGTGAACTGGCTGTGGGGAGAGGAGATACGCCGCGGCGACACTCGATCCAAGATGGACCTTGGTCCAGCCTCTGGTGGGATTCGACGGTCCCGCCGCCTCCCGGCGCCTACCACACTAGGTCTAGTAGTCCACCCGGGTCACCGTCGACACATTCGCCAGGGAGTCGCGTGCGCGCGCGCGTGGCCTTCGGGCCCTGGCGGCAGCGCGCGGTCGCACGTGCCCGGGCCCCGGGACCCAACCGCTGCACGTATCACCGTTGTCTCACGCCGGATGTCAGGCCGGAAGGAGGCCGAATGCAGATCCTCGCTACGAACAACCACCGGTCTCGAGGACTCAGGGTGGCGGGCATGCTCGCCGCGCTGGGGTGTTTCTCAGGGCTGCTGGGCGGCCAGGCTTCGGCGCAGAGCGCGGCCGACGGCGAGTGGACGATGCCCGCCAGGGACCTCGCTTCGACCCGCTACAGCCCGCTGGCCCAGATCACCGCGGCTAATGCGACGCGGCTGCGTCCGGTCTGGACCTTCTCCACGGGGGTCCTGGCGGGCCACCAGGGCCAGCCGCTGGTCGTGAAGAACACCATGTACGTGGTCACCCCCTGGCCGAACGTGCTCTACGCCTTCGACCTCACCCAGGATGGCTATCCGCTCAAGTGGAAGTACCGTCCGGACGTGAGCCCCAATGCGATCGGCGAGTCCTGCTGCGACGTGATCAACCGGGGCGCATTCTACGCCGACGGAAAGATCATCTACAACCTGCTCGACGGGCATACGGTCGCCGTGGACGCCGAGTCGGGCAAGGAGCTGTGGAAGACACAGATCGCCGATCTCGGCGAGGGCGAGACGACGCCGATGGCGCCCTTCGTCGTCAAGGATCGCGTCATCGTCGGCGCCTCCGGCGGCGAGTTCGGCATCTACGGCTTTACGAAGGGGCTCGATCTCAAGACCGGCAAGATCGTCTGGACAGGGCGCAACATCGGTCCCGATGCCGACATGCTGATCAAGCCCGGCAGCTTCAAGCCGTTCTACGACAAGGGCACCGACCTGGGGAAGACGACCTGGCCGGATACCGCGTACAAGATCGGAGGCGCTCCGGTGTGGGGGTGGATGTCCTACGATCCGGAGCTGGACCTGGTGTACTACGGCGTGGGCAATCCATCGCCCTACAACGCCGAGCAGCGTGTCGGCGACAACAAATGGACCGCGAGCGTCCTCGCGCGCCATCCCTCCGACGGCTCGCTGGTCTGGGCGTATCAGTTCACCCCGCACGACAACTGGGACTACGACGCCGTCTCCACCATGATCCTGGCCGACATCAAGATCGGCGGAAAGGTGCGGAAGGCCCTGGTGACGTTCAACAAGAACGGCTTCCAGTACACGCTCGACCGTGCCACCGGTGAGGTGCTCGCGGCACCCTCCTACGTCCAGGTGACCTGGGCCAAGAGCATCGATCTCAAGACCGGCCGCCCGGTGCTGGATTCCACCAAGCAGACCGGCGCATCCAAGGGCAACGTGAAGGGCGTCTGCCCCAGTCTCGAAGGGGGAGTGAGCCCGTCGTCGCCGGCGGCGTACTCGCCGCGAACGGGACTGTTCTACACGTCGACGAACAACATGTGCATGGACTACGCGGCCGTGCCGGCTCAGCACTTCCGCGGGACTCCCTACATCGGCGCGGGCACCCCCTACTTCGCGGGCCCCGGGGGCAACCTCGGCGCATTCATGGCATGGGACGCGAGCACCGGGAAGAAGGTATGGGAGGACAAGGAGCACTTCCCCAACTGGAGCGGGGCCCTGGTCACCGCCGGTGACGTGGCGTTCTACGGCACGCTGGACGGGTGGTTCAAGGCCGTGGACGCGAAGACCGGCAAGCTCCTCTCCAAGTTCAAGGTCGGCTCTGGAGTCGTGGGCAACCCGATGAGCTTCCGGGGTCCCGACGGGAAGCAGTACGTGGCGGTGTATGCCGGCATCGGCGGCGACTGGTTCCTGTTGGCGGGGGACGTCCGCTCCGATGATCCCGCGGACGTGCGCCCGCCATCCGATCCGTACAAGGACATCGGGCGGCATACCAGCCAGGGTGGCATCGTCTGGATCTTCGGGCTCTAACGGAGAGGAAGAACACCATGCCAACCACCAGACACGTCATCACGCTGCTCGCGGTCGTTGCCGCGGCGGCTTGCAAATCGGGCGGCGAGTCCAAGGCTCCGGCCACCGGATCCGAGGTCAAAAGGGAGGACCGCATCCCGGCTGGCGGCGCGTTCCCGGTCGCCAACGCCCTCAATGCTCCGCGGCCAGCCAAGCTCAACCCGGACGCCGGAGCTACTCTGTTCAGCTCGATGAACTGCGACGGCTGCCACGGCGGCGGCGCCGTCGGATGGGTCGGCCCGAGCCTGGTCGACGGCCGCTGGCGCTACGGCGGAGTCGGACGACGAAATATTCACGTCGATCTTCTACGGGCGGCCGAAGGGAATGCCCGCGTACGGCGGAGTCGTGGGCACCGACGGCGTGTGGATGCTGGTGGCCTACATCAAGGCGCAAGCGGTGCCGGCCTTCGTCCCGACCACGTCGTGGCTGCCCGGAGGCAACGCGGCGCCCACGCCGCCGGCGGCCGCCGCACCGGCCGCGGCCGCTCCCGCGGCACCGGAAGCCGAGGCGGCGGTATCCCCCGAGCAGATGCCAGCGAAGTACGGTTGCACGGCGTGCCACGCGGTCGATCACAAGGTGATCGGTCCGGCCTTCAAGGACGTCGCCGCCAAGTATCGGGGCAAGGATGTGGAGTCCAAGCTCATCGACAAGGTGAAGAACGGCGGATCGGGGGTCTGGGGCCAGGTTCCGATGATTCCAAACCCGCAGGTGCCTGACGCGGACGTCCATGCCATCGTCCGGTGGATCCTGACGCTGAAGTAGGCACCGGCCGCGCGTATCATGTCGCTAGCTAACGACCATGGAGAAAACACCACGATTCGGTTACACCGGGAGACGAATCCGATGCGCACCATATCTCGACTGTCGCTGTTAGTGCTTGCCCTCGTCGGCGTCGCCGCCTGGCTGCGACCGGCGCCCTCCGCGAGTAACCCGGCCGCGCTTGACCTGGCCGGCGAGTGGCGCGCCCAGCTCCAATTCAGCAGCGGCGCCTTCGCCACGATCAAGGACCTCGAGTTCATGTACGCGTTCAACCAGGGCGGGACGATGACGGAGTCATCGAACTACGACGCGTCCCCGCCCGTGCCGCCAGCCTACGGGATTTGGCGGAAGGTCGGCGACAGGGCGTTCGAGGCCAAGTACGAGTTCTATGTGACCAAGGCTCCGGCGGCCTTCGACGAGATCGTGAAGGGTGGCGGCTGGGGCCCGGCAGGCCGGGGCGTATTCGTGGAGCGGATCACCATCGCCGACGACGGCAAGTCGTTCGTCTCGAAGATCAAGTACGATCAGTTCGATGCCGCGGGCAAGCCGGCCGAGGGCGGAGGTGAGGCGCAGGGGAAAGGCGTGAAGCTGTCGTTCTAGCGCTCCCGTTGATGGCCGCCATCAGTGTCTTCGACATCTTCAAGATCGGGGTGGGTCCCTCGAGCTCCCATACCCTGGGCCCGTGGCGGGCGGCCCAGCGCGCCGTGCGGCGGTGGCGGGAGCTCGGGGTCTTCGACTCCATCGTAGGGGTCCAGGTGGACCTCTACGGCTCCCTCGCCAAGACTGGCAGAGGGCACATGGCCGACATGGCGGTCATGATGGGACTCGCCAACGAAGACCCGGTGACCTGCGATACCGCAGCCATCCCCTCGAAGATCGAAGCGATCCGCCGATCGCGGACCATCGCCCTCGGCGGGCAACGCCCCGTTCGCTTCGATCCCGCCGCCGAATGCCGTTTCAACTCCCTGACCAGTCTCCCCCAGCATCCCAACGGCATGACGTTCACCGCCATCCTCGCGGACGGTTCGAGCCGCGCGGAGACGTACTACTCCGTCGGGGGCGGCTTCACGGTTCAGGAAGGCGAGCCCGATCACGGCGGGCCATCGGTGACGCTCCCATTCCCGATCGATACGGCCAACGACCTCCTCGATTACTGCACCGCTCACGGCATGACGGTGCCGGACATCGTCTGGCGAAATGAGCTCGTCTGGCGCACGCCGGAGGAGATCCATCGGGGCCTGGATTCAATCTGGACGGCGATGAAGGACTGCATCTTCCGCGGATGCCACACGCGAGGGCTCCTCCCCGGAGGGCTCGGCGTGGTCCGGCGCGCCGCCGGACTGAGCACCGGGATGCTCGGCTCCGAGACCTCGCCGGACGTCGAGTCCTGGATCGAGGCGATCCGGAACCGTTGCCCGGCGTTCCAGGAGATGCTCACCTGGGTGAGCTGCTTCGCGTTGGCGGTGAACGAGGAGAACGCGGGCTTCGGCCGGGTGGTGACGGCGCCGACCAACGGAGCGGCCGGCGTGGTCCCCGCGGTGCTGTTGTACTACCTCTGCTTCTGCCAGGGCGACGCGAGAGGTATCGAGCGTTTCCTCCTCACCGCCGGCGAGATGGGCAGCATCATCAAGAAGATGGCGACGATCTCGGCGGCGATGGGCGGATGTCAGGCGGAGATCGGCGTGTCGAGCGCGATGGCGGCGGCGGGACTCGCCCAGTGCCTGGGCGGCACCCCCGCGCAGGTGGCCATGGCCGCGGAAATTGCCCTGGAGCACCACCTCGGCCTCACCTGCGATCCGGTGGCCGGGCTGGTTCAGATCCCCTGCATCGAGCGCAATACGATGGGGGCGGTCAAGGCGATCACGGCCTCCACCCTGGCGCTGGCCAGCGACCCCGCCGACGCCAAGATCCCGCTCGATACCGCCATCGCGACGATGTGGCAGACGGCCCAGGACATGAACGCCAAGTACAAGGAGACGGCGGAGGGTGGCCTGGCGCTCCAGATCGCGGTCAACCTGCCGGAGTGCTGAGCTGGCCTTCGCGGCTCCATTGGCGGGTGAGCATCCGGAGACCGGAGCGCGCTCCCGGCCTCAGGCGGTGGGGGCGAATCGGTCGAGTCGGAAGAATTCGATGTCGTGGCGAGGCCGGTCCGCGTGGACCAGGTCGGCCATCACCTCGCCGATCACGCTGCAGAACTTGTAGCCGTGGCCGGAGAATCCTGCGGCGACGGCGACCTCCGGGTGCGCCGGATGGCGGTCCAGGATGAAGTGCCGGTCGGGGCTGTTGGTGAAGAGACACGCCTTCAGCATGAGGGTGGGTCCGTCCCCGTCGGGGAAGTAGCGCCTCGCGAAGGCGCGGAGCAGCTCCTCGTCCTCCGCCTCGGGCTCGCGGTTCACCTCGTCGGCGTCCACCTGTTCCTGCCGGTGGTGGTATTTCCCGAACTTGAAGCCGGGAATCAGGAAGCTCGGGAAGCCGTAGTAGCGGCCCTCCTCGACTTCCAGATTGAAAACCGGGAACGCGCTCGGCAGGAAATACTCGGGCCGGGCCGGGTTGAGCCATGCCAGCACCTGGCGTTCCGGGACGGCGAGGCCGCGCAGCTCGGGGACGAGCTTCGATGCCCAGGGGCCGGCACACACAACGAGGCGGCCGGCCTCGTAGCGCCCGCGGGTCGTGCGCACCCACACGCGTCCGCTCTCCGCGCCCCAATCCAGGACCGGCTCGCGGCAATGAACCTCGGCGCCGTGTGCCAAGGCCTGATCGATGTGCGCGACGTCGCATCGCTCGGGCAGGAGGAAGCCGCCTTCGGGCTGGTACAGGCCCAGGATCGACGCCGGCAGCCGGTACCCTGGAAAGCGCCGATGCAGCTCGGCACCGTCCATCACCTCGTGGGGGAGGCCGTGCAATTCGCTCGATTTGAGCGCGCCCTGGAAGATCGCACCGTCCCGGGGGCCGGCATCCACGCTGCCGGTGATGTGAAGGAGACGCTCGCCCGCGAGGCCTTCGAGCTCGCGCCACAACTCGTACGCGCGCCGCAAGAGCGAGACGTACGTGGGATGTTCCCAATAGGCGAGCCGGATGATGCGGGTGAGCCCGTGGGAGGAGCCGTACTCATGCACGAGGTCGAAGCGCTCGAGCCCGAGCACCCGCACGCCCCGGCGGGCGAGATGGAACAGCGTCGCGCTGCCCATCCCCCCGAGACCTAGCACGATCACATCGTAACCGGCCAGACGCCCTCCTGTGGCCCAAGGTCCAACTGTTTCAGCCGCAACCAGACGGCTCTCCTTAAGAAAGGAGCGTACGCGAGCGACCACCCCACCGACGCGTCGAGGCCATCGATTCGAGGGCAACACATCGGGACCGACAAGCCTAGGCGAGGAGCGCACCATGCCGTCTGACACTCCAAACTAGGCCAGCCGAAACTCCCGAGGCTCACGCCGTTACAATTGCGAACGTTCCCGACACCAACCCCAAGCTCAGGATCGTGTTCCAGTTCTGACCACTGACCTGGCGATGTCGATTTCCCGACTACGTCGTATTGAACGGATCCAACCTCGACCAAGGTTCAATGGCACGACTCCGTCGGACGGCGCATGGTTGAGCGACTCCCCCTCTGACACGCCGCTCATCACCTGAGTTCAAGTCCGCCTGGGGTAGGCCCGCCGCCATCGAGACGGCGAAGGGGCATCGTCATCAAGTCGCCGACCTACACCGTAGGTGCCGGAGTCCGGGGCTTCAAGGTGGACGGAAAGACCGATCAGGCCGTAGCGCTCATGAAGCAGATCAGGGTCTGCCCTTCCCGTAGTGGCTGGGTATGCGCGTGCATCTCGTTCGCTCTGCTCGTCACCGCATGTGACATCCTCGAGCAGCGACAATCGAATGAGTTCCCGGACGCCGGTCCGGGAGGTCCCGACTCGTCCTTCGCCGGTGTGGGGCAGGGGATCCCGCTGGGGCAGTTCGATCCACAGGAGTCCGAGTTCGGCCGTCCGTATACGGGCGCTGTCACGGCGACAAGGCGGAGCAGCCTTCCGGCTCTTCTTCGGAGTGCGCAGAGCACCAAGATTCGCCTCGTGCTCAATCTGGCCGGTGGCCAACGGCGTTATGTAAACCCGGACGGCACATTCAATCTCGAGCTGTGGAAGCGCGAGATCGACCAGTACCGAGATGTCGATTTCGCCCCTTACGTCACGGAAGGGCTCGTGCTGGCCCATTATCTCGTGGACGAGCCACTGTCGCCTGGCACCTGGGGAGGCCGTGCGATATCGATGGAAGAGATCGAGGAGATGGCGCACTACTCCAAGTCGATATGGCCATCCTTGCCGACCACAGTGGGCGGCGTTCGCCCTCGTCTTCTACGAGGCTTTGACTGGCACTATCTGGATATCGCATGGCCTCAGTGGGCCGGGCCGCTGCAGGGCGGCGGCGCGGGACGCACCCCCGAGGAGTTCCGGGACGAAAACGTGGCGTATGCCAAGGAGCTCGGGCTGGGGCTCATCTTTGGACTGAACGTGGTCAATGGTGGCGATGGGTCGAGTGGAATCCCGGGCACGAGACAGGGGCACTGGCGAATGACCGGAGCGGAGTTGCAGCACGCCGGCGTCACTCTAGCGGACACGCCGTACGCCTGCGCCTTCTTCATTTGGCGTCACGATCCCGAGTACGAGCGGCGCCCCGACATACGCGCCGCGCTGGACACGATCGCCGTCGCCGCCGCGGCGCGAGGCGGCACGTCATGCCTTCGCCATCCCACGCCGCCCGATACGACCACACCAGGCGATACCACCGGCGCGAGCGATACCACCGCGGGCTAGGCATCGACACGTCGTCATCCGCTGCCAGCCAGCCCACTGCTTGGCCTGCTCGACGAGGTTCAGCCGGCTCTCAAGACAGCGGAGCGCCCCCTAGTCGACCCGACGATCCGGCCGACATCGTGGAAGCGCGTGCCCGATCCGATCCAGCGCCATATACCGTACCATGTTCTGGCCGCCACGCCTCGATTCGGAGAACCCAATGCCACGTTACCTGCGATTGGTGGGGTGGGGACTGCTCGTCCTGGCCTGCCGCCCGTCGTCGAACGATCGCGCCGGTGCCGCAGCTCCGACCGCTCGCCAAGGGAATGCTGCTGCCGGGTCCCAAGCGCCGGAAAGCATCCCGCCGGCGAACGTCTCCCACGGCGAGGCGCCCGTCGGCGGGCCCGGCGCGACGCCGGCGCCTATCGAGGCCCGCCTGCCGCCTCGGGAGCGCAGCCGTCTCCATCGTATCCGGCTCGAGATGCGACACGTCACCCTGAACGTCGCTCCGGGCGCGACGTACGCTGCATGGACGTTCGGCGGCCGCGTCCCGGGACCCGCGCTTCACGTGGGACAGGGCGACACGGTCGACTTCACGGTGGTGAACCACGCGAATATTCCGCACAGCATGGACTTCCACGCCGCCGAACTCGCCCCCAGCAAGTACTACGTGAACGTGATGCCGGGCGACTCGCTCCACTATCGCTTCGTGGCCCGCGTCCCGGGCGCCTTCCTGTATCACTGCGGCACGGCACCGGTGGCGATGCACATCGCGAACGGGATGTACGGTGCCCTCATCGTCGATCCGGCCACGCCGGAGCCCAAGGCGAAGGAGTTCTTCCTGGTCCAGAGCGAGTTCTACTTCGCTCCGAAACCCGGTGCCGACGGCGCGCATACGCTGGACTGGGGTAAGCTGCTCGGGCTCGCCCCCGACCACGTCGTCTTCAACGGCAGGGCTTCCCAGTACGCCGAGCACCCGCTCGAGGTCGCTCCCGGCGAGCTGGTTCGCCTCTATGTGGTGAACGCCGGCCCTAACCGCATCTCGTCGTTTCACGTCGTGGGCGGAATCTTCGAGCGCGTCCTTCAGGATGGGTCGCGTGCCAGTCCTCTCCGCGGGGTCCAAACGGTGGACGTCCCAGTGGGTGGAGGTACCATCTTCGAGGTGCGCCTGCGCGAGCCCGGCGACTACCCCTTCGTCAGCCACGCTTTCGCGGACGCCACCAAAGGGGCGGTGGGGGTGCTCCGAGCCCTCGCACCTCCCGCCAACCGGTGAAGAAATCCTCATTGATCCTTTGGGGCTGCTTCATGGCCGCACGCTAATCTCCGCGAACAGCCTTACCGGCGGAGATACATGGACGTGCTACAGTGGACGGTGAATGAGGCTCTGCGTGCCGCGCCGCACCTCGGGGAAGCCTTCAATCGCCTGGGCATCGACACCTGTTGTGGTGGGACCGTGACGCTCCGCGAGGCCGCGGACACCGTCGGCCTGAAGCCCGAGAAGCTGCGTGCCGTGCTCGAGCCGGTGTTGGGGACGAACGACGGGTGAGAGTCTACGATCCTGGGGCCGTCGCGGGAACGGCGGTCGCGGCGCATCCGGACCGGCCGGCGATGGCGCTCATGCACGACGGGCCGGACGCGAGGCTCGTCGTCTTCCGCATTGCCGTGGGCCAGGCCGTGCCGGCGCACACCTCGGCGTCTACGGTCGTCCTCTACGTCTTATCGGGGTCCGGGGTGGTGAGCGGCAGCGAAGGTGAGCGTGAGGTGAGCGCCGGCGCGGTCATCGCTTACGAACCCCGGGAACCCCACGGGATGCGGGCACCCGTCGAGGAGCTGAGAGTGCTGGCCGTCATCGCCCCGCGGCCGTCGAGCCGCTGAGGAGGTCCGAGTGGAGTGGTTCGTTCGCGCGTTCATCAAGGCGAGCCTGGCGTGGCTGGGCTTGGGAGTGACGCTCGGCGTCGCGATGGCCGCCGAGCCGGCCTGGATCGTCTACCGTCCCGCACACGTCCACATGAATCTGCTCGGGTTCGTGACCATGATGATCTATGGCGTCGCCTACCACGTGCTGCCGCGCTTCAGTGGCCATCCACTGTTCTACCGCCAGCTCCCGGCCCTGCACTGGGCCCTCGCGAACCTGGGGCTGGCCACGATGGTCGTCGGCTTCGGTCTGCGGCCGCATCTCGGCATGGGAGCGATTCCCACCCTCGCGGCCGGCGGCGTACTCTCCGCCTTGGGCGCCTACCTTTTCATTCTCAATATGTGGCGGACAATCAACGGGCCGGCCCCGCACCCGCTGCCGCTCCCGGTCGTGGTGCGATAGAGCTACGGTGGCCCGCACCCCCTGCGGCTAGCTGACCGGATTGCTCAGTATGAAAGGACCCCTCGGGCCCCAGGCGTAGGCGCGGGAAGGAGGAGTTCAAAGGCAGTTCAGGCGGTCTAGCGGGTCGAGGCGGGAACGGTAAATTGGGGAACATCCCCGCAATCCCGAGGCGTCGCCGATGGGCACCGCTGCTCGTTCTCTTCCCGAGCGAGTTGTGTTGGTGGTGGATGACGAGGATATGGTGTGTCGTTACACAGCCCGTGTCCTGGCGGAGGCGGGTTTTCGTGTGTTGGAGGCTCACAGCGCGGCGGAGGCGGTGAGCCTGCTCTCGGCGCTCGATGGCGCGGTGCAGCTCGTGGTGAGCGACATCGCCATGCCAGAGATGACGGGCATTGAGTTGGCGGCCCTCCTGGCGGACCGGTGGCCCGCAGTGCCACTCCTGCTCGTCTCAGGTCAGGGCGGGCCAGCCCCCGACTACCCGGGTCCCTTCCTGCCGAAGCCATTCAGTCCCGACGCCCTGCTCGAGGCGGTGTCGCTGTTGGTCCTCATGCAAAGACGCTGAGGTTTTCTCCACGCATCACGACCCGGTGAAGATGTACTCGTGTTGCGCATCCCGAATCGTTAGCCGCTGCCCAGAACCCCCGCTCACCACGAACTCAAAGCCCTGGACACCAGGGTCGAGGGTGAGGAAGGAGATCGAACCGTCCGGGTTCTTCCGCGACCCGACCTCACTCCGAAACTCGCCGAAGTCGAACACGGTTCGGCCGCCATCGCGGCGCACGTCGATGTCGCCCAGGGCGTCGTTGTGGAAGTGCCCGGCGAGCTTCGATGCCTCGGCAGTATCGGCCGGAACGGTGAGGAGCTTCCGGTCAGCGGCGAGCTGAGCGTAGAAGCTCTTCGCCTGCGACGCCACGTCGGCGTCCGCCTCGTCCCGACCGTCGAAAAGGACCTCCAGGAGCTTGCGCCGGAAGACAGTGCGAAGCATCCAGCCCGGGTCACCGTTCGTGAGCACCACGGCACCCACGCCGTGCTCCGGCAGCCACATCATGTCGCTGTGGAACCCGACCAGGTCGCCACCGTGGTGCACCACGGGTGTTTCGTACTTGGTGTCCACCATGAGACCCATCCCATACGTTGCCTCCTTCCCGATGGGCACTTGCGGTGCTCGGCGCGCGAGGAGGGGCTCTCTGCGGATGTACTGCGTGCCGTCAGGCAGCCTGCCCTCGGCGAGCTCCATGGTGACGTACTCGAGCATGTCGTGCACGTTGCTCCACGCGGCGCCGGCGGGGCGCAGGGGTATGATGGAGTAGTTGATGTCCATTGCCGCGACATTGGTCTTGCCGTCGATGTCGGGCGAGTGCGGTGACGCGTGATTGCCCGAGAGCGCCTTGGCGTAGTCGAACGTCGTCGAGGTCATGCCCAGCGGCTGAAAGACGAGCGTGCGCATGGCTTCGTCATAGGCGGCGCCCAGCTCGAGGTCGGGGAAGGCCACGTGGCCGCCAGTGTAGCCGGCCGCGGCGGCCAGCGGATTCGAGTACTGGAACATCTCCCCGAACTTGCTGGTGGGCTGCATCGTCCCGAGCGTCCTGAGCGCGGATTCGGGGGTGGCATCCTTGAATTCAAACAGCCATTCGAGGTCCTGCCGCGGGAGTCCGGTGCAGGCACAGATGAGGTGCTTCACGAGCACCTGCCGGGTGGTGGTGGTGTCGCCAAGCTTGAACGAGGGGAGGAGCGAGGTGACGGGCGTCTCCCACCCGAACTTGTTCGCGTCAACGAGCTTGCCAAGCATCAGCGTGGTGAGCGCCTTGGTGTTGGATGCCACCATGAACACCGTGTTCGCGTCGGGCTTCTCCGGCTTGCCGACCTCGCGAACACCGAATCCGTCGGCGAAGACCACCTTGCCGTCCTGGACGATACCAACGGCCACGCCCGGGACGCGGAGCTCCTTCATGGCGTCCTCGGTGAACTTTGCGAGCTTCGCGAGTCGCGCGGCGTCGAGGACTGCGGCCTTCCTTCCAGCAAACGACTCCCTGACGAAGCCCTTGGGCAGGAGCCGGTCGAAGATGAGCTCCACCGCGGCGAGGCGTTTTTCGCCCGTCGCGTCGCTCACGTCATAGACGGCGACCGTCCAGCCGTCCTGGCCACGCTGCGGATACGCGCCGACGCTGCGCTTCTCGTCGGGCGAGGTCTGGTACGTGTAGCTGTATCGTTCGGCCCAGCCATCCTTGTCGGGCGCAGGTGTGACGACCTTGAGCGGCCACTTATGGTCGGGCTTGTATGAAGCCCAGGCGAGCGCCACGGCCGAATCGGCGCTGGGGGCACGCACATCAACGAGCGCGATGTGCGAGTCGCCCTCGGGCGCCGCGAGGATCGTGGCAGGACCGCGTACCGAAAAGATCCACTCAGCGGGAGCGACGAAAGTGGCTCCCCCCACGGTCTTCTTCGGAGTGTCTGTGATGAGGTGCTCCGGGGCCGAGCTTGTGGCGACTGTACTCGAACTGACGGCGCGGCTGCAGGACATCAGCGAGAGCAGGGAGGCGGCGGCGAGCACGAGAGCGCCGAGACGGGTGCGGAGCGGCATCGGAGCCTCCAAGGCGATTTGACCCAGCGTAAGAGAAGAGTCCTCCCAAACTGCGAGCCGGGACTCGCAAACGACGCCCACGCTTGCAGTCGAACCTCTAGCGATCGCGCTGGGCGGCCAAGGTGAGCCCGTCACGCTGGTCACCGTCGGGCCTTGGGAAGAATGCCTTGAAAGTGGCTTCGCGAGCGCGCGATCGCCAGCAACGGCACGGAATTGTGCGCTGCAGAAGAGGCGGTCAGCCGAAATGGGCCACTGACATTCTTGCGAGTTGTCTTTCTGCCGCGCGAGCTCGGCCATCAGTCGGACGAGATGGTGAAGCGGATCTACGCGCACCTAAGCGCATCGCGCCACCGAGTCAGGTCGCTGGATGGTGTTGGCTGGCGCTGGTGGGGTCTGTTACCCGGAGCGTTACCGCGGCGCCTGAGTGTGCGCCAGGTGCGTTAGTGCCTCGCGGAGCAGTTCGGTGGGATCAGGTCCAGTCAGGGTGAATGGTTCATAGCGGCTACTGTGCGGCCTGACGTGGAGGACGTAAGACGGAGACTTCCCGACCCCTTCCTGATGGCTCTCGAACGCAGCTTGGCGGCTCAAAGCTGCCCGCACCTCGCCGTATGTCAGTGCCTTTGGATCACTCGCATTATTCGGCATGTCGCAAGCTAGCTCTCCTGGTTATCCCGTCCTAGGGCCGCGCTCCTTCCCAGGGGCAGCCCACCCGTCACCAATGAATCGCCTCGCGCGCAGCGCGAGTGCCGCCCCGATGCCGAACCTCTTCAAAATCCACTGTCCGGCGACACCGCGTAGCCGACGGCCGCGCCATCCGCTCGCCTGCCGCCCGGCCACCAGTTCCAGCGTCCGGCCAGCCCCATGATCGCCGGCACCAGCAGGACGCGAACCAGGGTCGCGTCGAGTACCACGGCCACCGCCAGGCCGAGGCCGATGAACTGCGTGAGCAGCACGCGCCCGAAGGCCCAGTAGCCGAACACCACGGCCATGATCAGCGCCGCCGAGGTGATCGTCGAGGCGACGGCGGCGAGGCCGTGGACGGTGGCCGCGGTGTTGTCGCCCCGGTTGTCGTACTCCTCCTTGATCCGCGCCAGCAGGAAGACCTCGTAGTCCATGCTCAGCCCGAACACCGACGCGAAGACGCTGATCGGCACCACCACGTAGATCGCGGCCGCCGGCCCGTCGAGGCCGAGCAGCCCCGCGCCGTGGCCGTCCTGGAACGCGAGCACCAGAATCCCGAACGTGGCCGCGACCGAGGCCGAGTTGAGCAGGATGGCCTTGAGCGGAATCAGCAGCGACCGGAAGATCACCCCCAGCATCAGCGCCGTGGTGCCCAGCACGAGAGCGATCAGCAGCGGAAATCGCCGCAGCAGGTCGTGCTGGAAGTCCACGTTCTCGGCCGCGTACCCGCCGACGAGCAGCCGCGCCCCGCGGAGCCCGCGGATGCCGTCCGCGACCTCGATGCGGTCGCGCAGCGCGCGGATCCGCCTCACGAGCTCCATGGTGGTCGTGAGCGAGGTGGTGTCGGCCACGATGGCGTCGACCACGGTGGTGCGGGCGTCGGGGCTGAGATAGGCGTCGAGGAACTCGCGGTGCTCGGCGCGAGCCGCCGGCAGGTCGCTGTAGAGCACGGAGTATTGCAGGATGCCGGTGCCCGGCCGGAGGTCGACCAGGCTGGTCACGCCGCCGATCCGCGGATCGTGCCGGAGCGAGTCGCTGAGCGCCTTCAGGCCGCGCAGGCGGAGCGTGGAGGTGACGCGGTCCCCGGGCGGGACCTGCACCACGATGCGGACCGGCTGCACGACGCCACGGACCCCGATGCGCTCGAGCACCGAGAGGGCCTGGCCGCTCTCGGTCGCCCTGGGCCACCAGTCGTTCGCGGGAAGGCCCACGCGCATATGGAACACGGGAGCGATGGCGGCACCGAGGACCAGTGCGCCCGCGAGCAGGGCGGTGAGCGGCCGCCGTGCGATGGCGCTGGCCCACCGCGTCCACAGCGTCGGCTGCCGATACCAGGCGAGCCTGGCGGCCAGCCAGCGGGGCCAGTCCACATTCCGTCCGAGAAGCATCAGCACGGCCGGCAGCAGCGTGACGGCGAGCAGGACCATCACCGCCACAACCACGATCCCCGCGAGGCCCACGCTCCGGGTCTCCACCATCGGCGTCAGCAGCAGGGCGGCGAACCCGATGACGACGGTGGCGCCCGAGGTGACCACCGCCCGCCCCGCGGTCGCCAGCATCCGCTCCGTGGCCTTGCCCGCGTCGCCCGAGCGCGCCAGCTCCTCTCGAAAGCGCGTGACCATCAGAAGCGAGTAGTCGATGCCGACGCCGAGCCCGATCATCGTCACGATCGTGAGTGCGACGACTGAAACGGGCGTCACCCGTGCGAGCAGGCCCAACACGACCAGCGCGACCGGCACGCCGAGCGCGCCGATGCCGACCGGCAGCAGCGCCGCGCCGAGCGCACCGAAGGCCAGGACCAGGATGAGGAAGGTGATCGGAAGGACGTGGAGCTCGCCGCGCCGGGTGTCACTCGCGACCAGCAGCCGCTCGTCGCGATCGAGCGGGGCCCGACCGGTGACCAGGACCCGGTAGCGCTCGCCGTCGGGCAGCCGGGCCAGCGTGGCCCGGAGCGCGCTCCGGATGGGGGCGACCAGCGTGTCGAGCCGCGTGTTGGCCGGATCGAAGGCAACCAGCAGCGCCGCTGCGCGGCCGTCGCGGCTCACCAGGGGGACGCGAATCGGCCCCGAGCCGGCCCGTGGCGTCACCATGCCGCGCGCTGCGGGCATCCGGCGGAGTGTCGCGGCCAAGCTGTCGAGCGCCGCGGCGGGACCCGGCGCGGTCACCGGCTCAGGGCTCTCGAGCGTCACCGCGAAGACGTCGCTCAGCGGCCGCGCCAGCGCACTCTGGAGCACCGCGCCCGCCCGGTGGGCCTCGGCGTGGACCGAGACGCCACCGTGCCCAGTCAGGCGGCCGATGGCCCGCCCCGTCGCGAGCCCGGCGCCGATGCCGAGCCCTGTCCAGACGGACAGGACCAGCCACGCGAGGGGACGGCTCGGCTTCGGCATGCGGACAGCGCCTTCGGTTGAGCGAGACAGCATCGGTGCGACGCCGCACGCTACCCGGATACTGGCGGAAGAGCAAACGCTCCCGGGCGCTCTGATCTCCCGGCGGAGGCGAGGGGGGCCTCGCGGGCGGAACGTCAGTGACCCGATCCTCCGCCAGGGCAAAACCGGGACTGTGCGAACGGGGGTGAGGCGTGAGAAAGATGGACTAGCGGAAAGAGGGCGTGGCTCGTCGTGGATCGCACGTGGATCGCGCGACGATCGCTCGTGATCGTGTGCACGCAGTGACGAGCGGAACGATGACTGAAACTGCTAAGTGTATGAGCCCGGTGCGACTCGAACGCTCGACCCGGCTACACTAAGGGCGTGGGGCTCAACAGAGCGTCTACGCCCCACCGCCCTGGTGCAGTCCTGCCCCCCGCCCATCTACGGCGCGGATGCTTTCGAGGCGGAACTTTATGAGGAGACGGTACTCAGCGGCAGAGTGCCTTCGCGATAGCGAGAGGCTGCCACTCGAGCCAGCTGGGTCCGCCCCCGAACAGCCGCCTACTTGTGGTACTCCCCCTGCCAGCGAACGAGGTAGCGGTCCTCCGCCAAGAACTCGCCCTCGTAGGTCCCACTGCCCTCGATGCCGCGATAGGCGCCTGTGCCCAGGGTGTATTCCCACGTGCCTTTGAACGAGGTCCGCGGCTCCTTGTTGGGCCCGAGCACGGTCGTCACCTTCCCGCGCCACGCCGCGATCACTTCGTCACCGCCCTTGCGCATCGTGTAGTGGCCCTGATGGGTCCCGGTGCCCTGCGTGAGGTCCGCGGTCTCCGCGTTCACGACCGGGGCGTTGGCAAAATAGTCCGTGGCCGAGGTGTTCTTATTGGTCCCGCGCACCTCCCCGAGGGCGAGCATGTGCCCCTCCTGGCCGGGCACATCGACGGCCTCCCGCTTGGCGTATTGCAGCTCCGCTTCACCGGAGATCTTCACAGTGGTGGGTGTGCTGGTAGCAGGTGACATGGAAAAGCTCCTGTTCAGGTCGCGACCAGAGCGACGCGCGGACTGTGGGAGCCGTATTGGGATAGTGGGCGAGTGGTCGCGGAGGACAGAACGCCCGGAACTCGTGCGCGCCGCAGGCACCAAATACTCGACTCGGGACACCGGAATGCAAGACAGGGCGGGACGTGCCTGCGGAACAAGTCTAACGACGAAGTCGGGGCGGCGCAGGACTCCACCGCACCCGTGCGATCCGATTCGGCCCCGAATCAGACCGAGTCGGAAATGACGGACTCCACCGGGCAATCCACGCTCGGCAAGGGTGCCGAACAGACGCGCCCCGATTAGGGACAGCCGGTGACCTCAAAGGGCGGTACCATTAACAAGGGGGGGGACAGCTCAGGAACCCAACGCTAATCACGCCCTTGGAGATCTCGGCGTCCGATTGTCCACCATCGGAGCAAAGGGGCCACAACCGGACCCTAAGATTGGTGCGGTAGCGTACACCGAGAAGGGAGCACGGGAGCTCACGCGTGCGCCGGACCACGAGGACGCTTTCGGTTATCTGAATCGGTCCCCATCGGCAACTACTCTTTCACCGGACCCGGTCGCATAGAGAGTGATCGAGCGGTGTGGCATCGGCAGTTTGTGATTGGTGACCTAGCGGGGTGGGCTTCTCCAACGACAGTCTAGGTGGTAGTCCACCGCCGGTGGGCTATCGAGCAGGTCCGACAATCGACGTATTGCGACCCGCTCCGTGCGTAGAGTGGCGGGAAGCTGCCATTGACTTGCCGCCCCTCACTGTAGAGCCACCCAACGGCTCCGGGCTGCAACCATGCCATACCAGCCGCCTCAGCCAAGAACCATCCTGGTCGTCGAGGATAACGACGTCGAGCGCCAAGTGCTCGTGCGAGCACTCCGAGAGGACGGCTATCGCGTCGTCGAAGCGGGAGATGGGGAGCTGGCACTCAGCATCTTGGCCAGTGGCCTCCGCATCGACCTGCTGGTGACAGACATTGTCATGCCCAACATGGGAGGCCTCAAGCTCGCGGGCGTCGCTAAGTTTATCCGGCACCCTCCCATTCTCCTGTTCATGTCAGCCTACGATCTCCAGCCGTCGCTGGTGCCCGGTCGTTTACTTCGCAAACCCTTTCGACCCAGCGAGCTAGTCGCTGAAGTCCGCAGCCTCCTCTTGCAGGCAGTGCGTGAAGCGTAGGGGCAGGCCACTTCAAGCACCCGCCGCGCGGCTGTAGACGCTCGACCGCGACCGCGGTTTGCGTCCGACACTCCTTCGAGCCAAATTTGCCAATCCAGCGGTTGCCCCCCCAGCCACCGCACCTAGGGTGAAGGATGCATCTCGCTGATTGGCTTGCAGACCGGCCGCTGATTCTCGTGGTGGACGACCTCGAGAGCGTCCGGAACGTGATCACGCTGGCGCTCCTCCGGGCCGGGTATCATGTCCTCACGGTGTCGACACAGGGGGAGGCTGTCGGGCTCCTCGATCGGCTCAAGCTCCAGCTCAACGCCGCGGTGATCGACCTGCACTTCCCCGACGCATTAGGAGACGAGGTGACCGCCGAGTTGCGCCGCCGTCAACCGGGTCTTCCGTTGATCTTCCTGTCGGCCGGAGGACACGATCAGGACGTGCTCCTGCCGGGCCTGCTGTTGGAGAAACCCTTCAGCTTCAAAGCGCTCCGCTCCATCCTCGCGAACGTGCTCGCGATGAGCGCGGAGGGACTCCCAATCCATTCCTCGTGTGGCACAGCCACCGAACAGGCATCCCCGCCCAAGTCATTGCTGGATTGATGACGGCTTGAACTAGCGGCACGGGTGTTTCCTGTCGCGCACTCTGAGGAGCGCCGCCTGGCTGATAGAGCCGCACTGGGCCACCGGATCTTGGCCCGAGATTGAACGCACTGCAGCGACGCCGCTCCTGTGGAGGATCAGGTGCCCAAAGGGATCCACCGCCGCGACGCGAATCCTCAGGAAGGGGTCGAGAAGTACGCGAGGCTACCTTCGCCGATTCGGTGGACAACAAGCATCCCATCGATACGCCGGGGCGAATCTAGGCCGCGTGGGCCTATATTCACCATGCCGAGATTGCAGCCAAGTACAGCGACGATGAGGTGCCGCGTTACCTCGCAGCATTAGCGGTGTTGGTTTTCTTCACGGGCTGTAGTGGTGAGTCCATTACTTAGTGTGATGACGTCTCCCCCTGCGAGTGAACTACGTTCCCTGACGGTTGCTGCGTCCGCGCGGCCCGATGACCATCCAAACCCCGAGTAGCGCCGGCGGTCGGCGAGAGACCACCGGCGGCATTCGACTCGGCGCATCACCCGACGGGCCCGCGATCCTCCTTCGACGACGCTTTCGGGATGGCACGCTTGGCCTCCTGCGTCACCCGCCCGGCGGAATCCTTGAGCTGATCCTTGACCGTCGCCGCCGCGTCTGCTAGCGTCTCCTTCACTTGCGGGCCGCGAGCCGACATCTCTTCCCGCACCGTCTGCTGCAGCTCTCGGCCCGCCTCCACCGCGGCGCCCTTGACTCGAGCGGCCGCCTCTTGCACCCGATCGACCAACTCGTCACGGGTGGCGCCCATCACCCGACGCTCCGGCTCGGTATCCGGGATCAGCATCCCCAGAGCGAGGCCCAGCACCACAGTCCCTGCTGCGACGGCGAGCGGATTGTCTTTCATCGCCTTCTCCAGCCCGCCGCGCGCTTCGCGGGTCCCCTGGCGAGCGGCGTGTCCGAGGTCACCGACCCGGTCCTGCAAGCGATCCTTCATGATGCCTGCCTTCGCACCCACCTCGGATACGGTCTCGCTCACGCTCTCGCGGACCGACTGTGCGCCGTCCGCGACCCGCCGGCCCAGGACCGCGCGCCCGTTCGGCTCGCGTCGCTCGGGCCCCGTGTAGGCGAAGCGGGCCATGCGGTCTCCGGATACCTCGCTCCGGCTTCCCTTGCCAAGCGCAAAGAGCCAGATCGCGCCGAGTCCGACGGCGGCGACCGGCAGCGGGTTCTGAGTGATGAAGTCAACCATCCGGGCGCCGGTCTCACGAGCCTGATCCCCCACGCCGGCGACGACCTCCTGGGCCTTGTCCGCGATCGCGTCCTTGGCCTGTTGCTTGAGATTGTCCGGACTCAGCCGCTCGCTTAACTCGTCGATGTTGGTGGTCATGCGCTCCCGAGTGCGCTGGATCTCGTGCTCCATGTCCTCGGGGGACCGCTCCTCCGATGCGTCTCGTTCAATTCCGGTCATGGCCGCTGCTCCTTCGCCCATTGAATGTCTTCCTTGAGGGTATGCACCGTCCGCCGAGGCGTCGGGTCGGTCCGCTTCAAGTCCTTCACTCCTCCCTGGAACATGACCCACCCGGTGAGACCCAGCGCCAAGCCCACCAGCAGCGCTGCGAGCCAGGGCTTGAGCCCCACGGGATCGATCAACAGCAGGATCACCGCGGCGGTCAATGCCAACCCGCCGGTGAGGCTGATCACGCTGCTAGTCGCGAGGGCCACCAGATCCGACGTGACCTTGGACAGCTTCTGTTGCATCTCGGTTTTCGCGAGCTGGGCTTCCTGACGAACCAGCAGGCCCATGTCCTCGGACAGTTCGCCGAACAGCTCGCCCAACGTCCGTCCCTCGACGGTCCTGCCTCTAGGCTCCGCCATACTGGCCTCCGGAGCGCTGCGAGCTCTTGAAGAAGCGTGCCGCGAGCATGCCGGCTGCCAATGCCGCGCCGAGGGCGATCGCGGGCCGCTGGCGGGCGAAATCCTGAAGGTCGGCCTGAACTGCTCGGAAATCGCGGTCACGTAGGTAGGAGGCGAGCCGCTCAGCCTGCTCGGCGAGAGAGCGGGTCAAATCGGCGACCCGAGGCTCATTTTCCGACCGCAGATGATCGCTCGTCTTTCGGATAGCGGTGGCGATCCCGTCGATTCTTTCGGCGGCCTTCTGGCGGCTCTGGGTCAAACTGGAGGTGGCGCTGTCACGCGCCTGGCGGAAGGAGTTTTTCGCTTCCCCAACTACCTGGTCCTTCACCTCGCGAATCTGCGCGCGCGCCCCGGACGTCCTGGGTACCTCGATATTCTCGGCTTCAGCCGACTGCCGGGTGGAGAGTGCAGTGGCATTATCTGGCATAGTCATGGTGTCGCTCCTGTCGCGGCCGGCCATGGCCTCCGCGGAGTCGTGTCGCACTAAAGCGGGCCACAGGATCGCCCAGCTGGCCGATGAACGCCGTGTGCCAAGTCACGCGAGGAGAACCTAGAGGTTGCGCATCAGGGAGCAACGGTACGGTGGCGGACAGAACCGGCGCCTCGCAATCACTCGTCGCAAACAGGCGCGAAACGCCTCGCCACCGCGCAGCGACCGGGAGTTGTACCCTGGGAAGCGCCGGCCGACGCAGTCAGGGCCGTAGCCGTGACTTAGGTTTGGGGGTCTGGTGTATTGGAGGGAGTCGCTCAATCGGAGCGGGATGGAGGGACGTTGGCCGCCTCCGGGAACACTTGGACTGGAAGGGGGAAGCGTGGGTTACTCTCAGCCGAAGGCATCTGTGCTAAAATCTCGCGCCATCCCGACCGCCGCTTGACGAGGAATTGTTCCCGAGCGTTACGGCCAATTTCCCTCACTGCGGCAAGAACAGCGACGTGCGAGAGAAGTTGGTCTCTTCGCACGCCGTTGTTCGCTTTCACGTACCGCCCTGCTCAGCGACCGTAAGTGCGCCCGCCCTCTCGCTCCAGGATCTCACGTGCCTCGGCGGCCGGAATTCCTGCAGTGGTATCCATGGCCACTAGAACTCCGCCCTGCTCGACCGCGGGGCCGTAGAACTCAGCCTCTTCCTTGTCGAAGCCTGCACGGGTAAGCGCGCCAGCGATAGCGCCGGATGTGCCACCCACAATCGCGCCCGATGCCAACGCGCCACCAGTGGTCCCTAAAGCGGAAGCTAGACCCCCTGCGGTAATGAAAGGTCCCAGCCCCGGGATTGCGAGGGCCACCAAGCCGAAGAGCAGTCCGGCACCTGCGCCCACGGCCGCCCCCTTGGCCGCTCGTTCACCTGCAGTCTCGCGTGTGGCCTCTCGGCCGGCCCCTGCGGCAACAGCGTCATCTTCGGTCCGAGCAACGAATGAGAGATCGGTATCCTTCACGCCCCGGCGGCGAAGCTCATAGACCGCTTGCTCAGCTTTTGCCCGGTCGTCAAATACAGCTGTAACTCGTGCCATTGGACTTCCTTCCCTGTTTCTGGGACTGCTACTACGCGGACGCGCACACTAGCGGCAGGTACCACCGCTATCTGTGAGACGACTCACGGCATTTAGACGGACGCCAAGCAGGCTGATACAATAGGCGAGGCGACGTGCTCGAGGAGATATGCGGCCGCCGTGGGAACGTACGGCACCGTACTGAAGCCGTGGAGTACCGCGTCGCCTTGGACCTACCCAGCGGGACCGACCCCGCAAGGCTGGCGGGGCTCCGGCATCAGTTCACCTCGAAGGGCAGACTGAACAGAAATGGTTCAGGCCCGTGAGGCCCCAGCTCGGGTAACTGATCGGACAGCACGCGCAAGCGGTATCGCCCTTTCTTGGTGACCGCCAGATCGTCGAACACCGCCACCCCGTCTTCGGTCGCTCTGAAGCGGTCACCTGACAGCCGCTTGTTGGTGGGCACGTCACTCCCGTCCGGGAAGAGCCCGAGATACATCAGTACTCCCGACAGCGGCACCACGTTGCCGTCCGCGTCCACCAAGGCCGCCTCCACTCGAAATGGCTCACCCGTGTGCACGTCGTGCGGCTGAAGTCGGAAGACGAAGTGATCCACGTGTCCGGCGGGAGCGCCGGTGACGGTGACTTCGGCGGTCTGACTCACCTGCACCGACCCGTTGACCGTTGCGACCACCGCGACCGTCCCCGGTTCGGTCGCGGTGAGCGTTCCGCGAGCCGTGCCATCCGAGCTCGACGTGCCGGACGGCTGGGTCAAGCCATTGCCCGCACCACTCGCCTGAAGGGTTACGGTCGCGCCCTCCACGGGGTTGCCCTGTTCGTCGCGGACGGTGACGGTAATCGTCGAGCTCTCGGACCCCATGACGATGGTGCCCGGGTCGGCGGAGACAGTGGAACGACCCGAGCTCGGCACTGTCGTTCCACCGTCGCCACTGTCGGCTACCGCGGTGAACGTCACGAAGCCCTGGGTCGGCAGCATCGCCCTGACGGCGTTGGCGCCGGTCTCAGGCCCCAAGGTCCACCGGGTCGAAGCGAGGCCAGCCGAGTCGCTGGTATCCACCTTTGGAACGACACTGCCGTCCCCGATGGCGACCACCCAAGTTACCTGCCTGCCGGGAACGCCGACGCCGAGCGTATCCACGACGCGCACGAGGAGGGAGTCAGGCAGCCGCGCGCCGGCCACACCCACCTGATGATCTCCCTGCACCAGCACGAGCTCTTCCGGACCGACATCGGAGGACGGGAGAGCGAGATCTCCGCCGCCACAGCCCAGGCTGGCAAGCATCAGGAGCGGTGTGACGCGGCTGGGCAAGCGCATGGGGCGGTGGTCAGGTGGAGGGTGAGCGATATGTGCTGGGGTTCCATCGTACGGGGAACGTCCGAGGAAGAGAAGACACCCGATACCTTTACGGTACCAGACGGTGCGGCGCGCACGCCGTGACAGGCACCACACGAGTTTTCGGCGGATTCAGGACTAACCGCACCCATGCTGCGGCTTACAGTCCGAGAGGTCGGCCTGAATCGAGCGGCACCTCGAGGCGATGAAAGATCGCCTCGGAAACGTCGGGTTTGTCGCCCGGAACGCTACCGTGGAGGAGGCGGGGAGTGGAAACGGAAAACCCCGCCTCAACCGAAGTCGAAGCGGGGGAAAACCTTCCAGAGTGGGCCCGGCGCGACTCGAACGCGCGACCTCTTGCTCCGGAGGCAAGCGCTCTATCCAACTGAGCTACGGACCCGGTCCCGGCCTGTGCGGGAGAGGGAAAACTGCGTGTGATCCGCGCGCTCTTACGCAACCGTTCCGCCGGGCAGCCAGATCGCCTCCCCGTCGAGTCCCGCCGGCACCCGCTCCCCGAGCCAATCCAGCATCGCCGGAAACAGATCCATGGTCCGAATCGGCTCGGCGGCGAGCGGCTCGCTCGACCAGACCGGCGTCTGCATGTGCGCTCGCGTGAGGCTCCCGTGCCCCGACCGATGCTCCGGGCACCTCGAACCGCTTGCGGAAGTCGTAGCCCTCCCGCGCGACGACCAGAGGTCACCCGTGCGATGGGCCGCGGAACTGGTCGAACAGATGGTAGGCCGCGTCGGGATAGGCGGCGTCCCAGGTCGCCTCCAGCCAATCGCGCATCGAGCCGGCGCGTGCGCCGCCGACCCCGAGCGGATCACCCGTGAGCGGCTCGTATGCCATCCCGCCGGGTCTGCGCCGGACCAGCGCCGTCCCCTCCGCGTCGCTCACCCACACGGCGCCATCGCCCGATTCGGCGGCCACCAACCCGACCGCCGGCTCGCGGAGCAGCCGCTCCACGAGGTCGGCGGCCACGCCGAACGCCTCGGGGCTTCGCAGGCGCTCGATCGGCCAGCGCTCGGCCCGCGGCTCGCCCGGCCGCGCGTAGACCATCGCGGAGCCGTTGCCGGCCACCATCACCGCCGCCCGCGGGATCGCGCTCCCACAACACCGGATGCGTGAGCGTCGGCACGCCCTGCGCGCGGAACCACTCGGGCAGGTCGAGGTGGGTGTGGACCGTCGCGTGGCCCGTGATCGCTCACCAGGATCAGCAGTCGAGCGCTCGAGCTCACCGCGCGCGCGGAGCCGCTCGCGCAACCGACCCACGTCGCCATCCACCTTTCGCAGCGCCGACAGCACCGACGCGGCCTCGGGATGGGTCTGATGCGCGTACCCGTCGACCGCGGGGAACTGGGCGAAGACGAAACGCGCCGGACCGTCCGCCGCCCGCAGGAGGTGGCGCGCGACCGCGTCGTCCGACGGCTGGTGCCACTGGGCGTAGTGGGCGAGCGCGCCCCAGAACTGGCGCTCCCGGCGGGAGGGATCCCGCGCCGGCGTGAGTCCCCGCGCCACTGGCGTGAAAATCCCGACGCTTTCGGGCACCAGCTCGAAGATGGTCCGGACGTCGGGCGAGATGTCGTCGTCCAGACGCGACGCCTGGTAGCCGCAGTAGCTCCGGACGCTGTCCCGCTCGCGCCACCAGCGGCCTCCATAGCGACGGCGGTCGAGCCAGCGGATCGACGGGACGTTGCAATGTCCGGGCGTGCAGCCCGTCAGGAACGGCAGATAGGCGACGCTGGTGGTGGAGGGGAACACGGTGATGGCGCGCGTGTGTCCGCCGAGGTTCAGCATCGCCGCGAGGTTGGGGAGATCTCCGGCCCCGAGGCAGGCCTCGGCCACGTCCGGGCGAAGCCCGTCCACGAGAAGGAGAAAACACCGGAATGGCGCAGTTGGCATGGGTACAAAATAACCAGTCGGACCGGCGGCCGCCCTCTTGCGCCCGCGGGTTCGGAGGACCTCCTTCAGAGGATGGCGAACCGCATCACCATCCATAGGAGGTGTCCGTAATGGCACGCATCGCGACCGGACGGCGCTCGGCGCAGGCCCGGCATAGCCGTAACGGCTCAGGCACCGATCGACCCCGTCTCTACCGGACCAAGAACGACCTCCCCGAGGAGACCCGGGTCGAGGCCATCACGCTGCTGAATCAGCGCCTGGCCGATTGCATCGACCTGCAGACCCAGTGCAAACAGGCCCACTGGAACGTGAAGGGTCCCCAGTTCATCGCCCTGCACAAGCTGTTCGACGAGGTCAACGAAGAGGTCGAGGACTACATCGATCTCATCGCGGAGCGCATCGTGCAACTCGGCGGCATCGCCGAGGGAACGGTCGGGGCGGTGGCGAAGCGTACGGCGTTGATCGACTATCCCCTGACGCTCACGACCGGCGCCGAGCACGTGGCGGCGCTGTCGGACGCGCTGGCGGGGTTTGGCAGGACCGCGCGGATCGGCATCGAGGAGATGAACGAGCTGGAGGATGCGGATAGCGCGGACATCCTGACGGAGATCTCACGCGGCACCGACAAGTGGCTGTGGTTCGTCGAGGCCCACTTGCAGGACACGCCGGAGTGACGTGACCGGGCGGACCGCCGCTCCATCGATGCTGGCGGTCCTGCCCCCCCTACGACACATTTGAAGTGCTTCTCCCCAAAGGCCCGACCGTGACCGATCTGACGGGCTCCGCCTTGGCGGACGCTCTCCGTGACCGCGACGTGCTTCAGCGTGAGCCGCGTGTGCGCGGCGTCGCGGTGGTCTGGCTCACCTGGGACGAGACAGCGCATATCACCAGTGGCAGCGGGCGTGCACGGCCGCGTACCCGCCTGGTCAACGAACGGCTCGGACGATGTGCGTGCGTCTGATCGAGCGCGGTACCGTCCTCGTGGCCGTCATGATCTGGGCGGCCACTGTCCCCCTTAACGCGCAGTCGGTGCAGGAGACGAAGAAGATCCTGATGCTCTACGCGTATGACCCCAATGCCCCCGGGACCATCGCGTTCACGCAGCAGTTGAAGACGGTGGTGGATGAGGAGTTTCATCACCGCGCCGAGATCTACGACGAGTACCTGGACGCCAGCCGCTTCCCGGACCGCGACCGCTCGCCAGCATTCGCCCGCTACTTCGCCGCGAAGTATCCGGGGTTCAGACCCGACGCCATCGTGGCCGAAGGGACGCCGGCGCTGCGATTCGCCACGGAGCGGCTGAGTCACCTCTTTCCGGGTGTACCGGTCGTGTACGGGGGCGCCTTCGAGGCGATCGTTGATTTCTCCGCCCTTCCCGCGAATGTGACCGGACGGCGGCAGCCGTTGGCATTCGGCGCGACCTACTTGGTGGCGCGGGCGCTGCAGCCGGATGCGAAGCGCGTCGTCGTGGTCAGCGGGGCCGCGCCGCTAGACTCCCTCCTGCTTTCCGTGGCGCTGCGCCAGATCACCCCACTCCTGAACGGGATGGAGCTGGAGGTGCTGCAGGATTGGACCTACGAATCGCTCATCAACAGTCTCCGTCGCATCCCTCCTCGAACGATCGTGATCTTCTCGTCCTTCTCGCGGGACCGGCGCGGAGGGAAGTTCAATGCCGGGGACCTGATCGCCAGCCTTACGCGCGTGGCGTCGGTACCCGTGTTCGGGATCGTCCGCCACTGGGTCGGCAACGGGGTCGTCGGCGGCGGCGTGATGGATTTCGCGGACGACGGCATGCGCACCGGTCGCCTCCTTGTGCGGGTCCTTCGACGCGCGCCGGGCGAGCCGATGCCCCCCGCGGAGGTGGCCGCCACCCCGCTGGTCGTGGATTGGCGGGAGTTGCAGCGCTGGGGCCTGTCGGAGGACCGCCTTCCTCCGGACACCGAGGTGCTCTTCCGCACGCCATCGCCCTGGGAGCACTACCGGACGACCATCCTCGCGATCCTCGGCGTGCTCCTGCTCCAATCGGCATTGATCCTCTGGCTGCTTCGGACCCAGGCCGCGCTTCGGAAGAGCGAGGGGCGCGCCGACGAGCAGCGCCGCGAGCTGGCCCACCTGGGACGTGTTGCGCTGGTGGGCGAGCTGTCGGCCACGCTGGCGCATGAGCTGATGCAGCCGCTCACCGCGAGCCTGGCGAACGCGACCGCCGGTCAGCGTCTGCTGAAAGCCAACGGTGCCGGGTCGGCCGAGCTGGGCGCGATTCTCGAGGACATTGTGGCGGACAACCGGCGCGCCGGGGAGGTGATCGACCACGTGCGCAGCCTCGTCAAGAAGGATGGGGCCAAACCGCAGGTGCTGTCGACGAACGCGGTCGTCAGCGAGGTGCTCGAGTTGGTGCGCACCGACCTGCGGCATCGTGGCGTAGTCGTCGCCACCCGCTTGTGTGAGCCCGCGCCGCTGGTCCGCGGGGACCGCGTGCAGCTGCAGCAGGTGCTCCTGAACCTGGTGATGAACGCGTGCGACGCGATGAGTGATACGCCTCCCGGTGAGCGCAGGCTGGTCATCGCCACCGCGAAGCACGGGGAGGCGCGCATCGAGGTCAGCGACCGGGGTAGCGGGATCGCGCCGGACGCGCTGGCGCGGGTCTTCGAGCCGTTCGTAACGACGAAGCGCGACGGGCTAGGGCTGGGACTCGCCATCTGCCGCTCGATCCTTACCACCCATGGAGGTTCCCTGTCGGCGGCGAACAATCCGGAAGGTGGAGCGACGTTCGTCGTCACACTGCCGTCCGCCGCCGACCAGCGGGCCGTCGCCAGGGACGGCCGGTTAGCCTAGTGTCCTTCCAATTCATGTCTGGAGGCCTTTCCAGGCGTTCGAGGTGGGACCAGGAGGCCTGATAAAGTGAATTCGCGAGAACAGCGGACCCGAACGGCAACGTGGCTCAGAGATTCTCATGCACGACCCTGTTCGGCCGCTTAAGACATCGATTTCGAACGTGAACGCGCTCACAGTGTTCAACGTTGTCAAGTAGTTATGAGTACGGGGAAGTTACATGGGCAAAGTGGATCTCCAGACCCCGCGCTTCCAGATCCCCGACGGAGCAACCTTGCTCGTCGTGGACGATGATCCGTTCGTGCGCCGAGCACTGCGGCGGATGCTGCAGGTAGAGGGAACCGCCGTGGTCGAGGCCGCCGACGGCGAGCAGGCCCTTCATGTGATCGCGCGGGACGAGGCCCACCTGCTCGACGCAGTCCTCACCGACTTGGCGATGCCGGTCGTATCCGGCCCCGAATTGATCGCGGTGCTCCTGGAGTGCCGCGCTACATTGCCGGTGGTGGCCATGTCGGCATTGGCCCAGCTGCCACCCGACCTCCCTCCGGTACCCCTCCTGCAGAAGCCGTTCGATCAGGAAGAATTGGCGCGAACGGTCGCGCCGCTGATCCTCAAGTCGCGAGCGATGCGTCGGCTGGCACAGCAGTCGCGCGCGGATGCCGCCGAATCTCGTTCAATGGCCGAACGGCAACGCATGATCGCAAGAGACCAGATGGCGTGGAGCGGCGATCTCATGGTCGCCTTGATGGAGCTTCGCCGTCGCATGGCGGTCCCGCGCCCCCCCCCGCGCCCCCGCGTCATCACGCCTCCGAGCTGAGTTGCCGGCAGGCGATGCAGTAGCGCATTCCCACAAGTGCCTTCACGATAGCGCGGAGAGCATTGCTAACCTCGCCAGCACTCGTGAGTAGTGACCAACTGTCAACCTTACACCTTGGTAGGGGATTCCCTCTGGGGTCCGGAGGTTCCAAGCTTGTGACTCCAATGCCGCTTATTCTGGTCGTCGAGGACAATACCAGCATCCTGCGCGCCATCTGCCGGATTCTGGAGTTCGAAGGCTACCGCTGCCTACCTACCAAGGACGCGGCCCACGCCCTCGAACTCCTTGGCTCCGAAGAGGTGCCCGATCTACTGCTGATTGATGTCTGGCTGCCGGGCACGTCGGGACCGGAGCTGGCCCTCCAGATCCACGAACGCCGCCCCGGCATCCCCGTGTTGTTCGTCTCGGCCCGGGGAGACGGGCAGGTGAATCCGGACACGCTGACGCCGCTCCGGTGGGAATATCTTCCGAAGCCATTCGCGTCGGACACCTTGGTGGATCGAATTCAGAGTCTCCTGCAGCAATCCGAGGTAGGCCAGTAGGCGGGCAGGGTCGATGGCGTTGACTCGGGGGGTCAAGCAGGGTCTCACCTTTGGTGACAACTCATGAACGCCCTACGAAGACGCAAAAATCCCGTCAGCCTTTAACCGCTGACGGGATTCTAGTTTTGACGAAATCGGGGCGCGGGGATTTGAACCCCGGACCTCCTGCTCCCGAAGCAGGCGCGCTAACCGGGCTGCGCTACGCCCCGTGTCCCGGAGAGCGGTGAATGTAATGCCCTCCCTCACGATTGGTAGCCCTCGGGGCTTGTCGGCGCCGCTCTCCCAAGCGCCTCTCGAGGTGGTGGACCAGGTCCGGAAACGACGACGCCCCGGCGCAGGGCCGGGGCGTTGCGACAATGACGTGGGGATGCGCCCTGAGGGACTCGAACCCCCAACCTTTTGATCCGTAGTCAAATGCTCTATCCAATTGAGCTAAGGGCGCGACTGTGATGGGCGGTACAAGACTCGAACTTGTGACCTCCACGATGTCAACGTGGCGCTCTAACCAACTGAGCTAACCGCCCGTCAGAGGACGGAGAGGACGGAGATGGCGTCGAGGCGGATCGGCTGCTCCGTCCTCTCCGGCGTCTCCGTCCTCTCGGTCCTGCAATAGCGGGGGTGGGATTTGAACCCACGACCTCCGGGTTATGAGCCCGGCGAGCTACCAGACTGCTCCACCCCGCGACGTATGCCTTTTCAGAGAGCGGGAAACGGGACTCGAACCCGCGACCCCAACCTTGGCAAGGTTGTGCTCTACCAACTGAGCTATTCCCGCAAGCGGCCTGGAGTTTAGCGTCCGCTCAGCGGCCGCGCAACGCCGTCGTGCACCGCCCGCCATGCTGTCGCGCTGGTCCGACCACGCTCGTGCGGCGCCGAGGAGTGGAGGCGAGGGGGATCGAACCCCTGACCTCGTGAATGCCATTCACGCGCTCTCCCAACTGAGCTACGCCCCCGCTATATTGTCGCACCCTTCGGAGTTACCCGCCCCTGACGCCGTGACAGCACGGAAACCTAGCCATCGCGTAAGCGAGCGTCAAGCGGATTACCTATCTTGAACGACATGCCGAAGAAGAAGCCCCACGACGGGAACGGCGCGCCCCAACCCTCCAAGCGTCCCCCCGACCTCTCGACCGAGGCGTACTCCGACGATCTCAGCATCGCCGAGATCCTCGCCCAGTCGCCGCCGACCAAGCCGCGCCGCCGGCGCAAAAGCGAGACGGCGAAGAGCCTCGGCGTGTACGATGCCGATGGGGACATTCTCGACCAGTACCTCTACGAGGTCAGCAAGACGCCGCTCCTCACGGCGCAGCAGGAGATCGCCATCGCCAAGCGGGTCCGCGCCGGCGACGAGGAGGCCATGCAGGAGCTGGTCAAGCGCAACCTGCGATTCGTCATCTCGGTAGCCAAGAAATATCAGAACCGCGGCCTCGCGCTCACCGACCTGATCGGCGAGGGCAACGTCGGCCTGCTCACCGCCGCCCGGAAGTTCGATCCCGACCAGGGCGTGAAGTTTATCTCCTACGCCGTCTGGTGGATCCGACAGGCCATCCTCGCCGCGCTCGCGCGCCACGGGCGCACCGTGCGCGTCCCGCTCAACCGCACGGCGGACCTGTCGCGCATCGTGCGAACGGCCGAGACGCTCCGCCAGGACCTCCGGCGCGAGCCGACGCCCGAGGAGATCGCCAACGCCACGGGACTGACGGTGGACGTGGTGCAATCGCTGGCCGCGCTCAACACCAGTGAAGTGCGGCTCGACGCGCCGCTTGATCCCGACGGCGACCGCTCGCTCATCGAGCGCTTCATCGCCGACGAGCACGGCGATCCGGAACAGCAGGCGATGGACAAGTTCCTGAGCGAGGAGATCGAGAGCGCGCTCCGGACCCTGCCTCCGCGCGACGCGAAGGTGCTGCGACTCTACTTCGGACTCGATGGCGGCCGCGAGCACACCCTGGAAGAGATCGGCGGGATGCTCGGCGTCACCCGGGAACGCATCCGGCAGCTGCGCGACCGAGCGCTCAAGCGGCTGCGCGAGGGCGACGTGGGACGCGCGCTGGCCAGCTTCGCCGCCTAGGGCAGGGCCGCCGCGCTCTTCTTTACACCTCCCGACCGCCACCGTACGTTTCCCATCGTGTCGCCCCCCGTGGCAGCTCGCGTCTCAGCCCGGGACGGTTTCGTCGCACACGTCGGACGCCGCAGCCTCGAAACCGTCCGTGCCCTCGCCGATGTCCGCACCTGGTCGCCTCTGCTCATCGGGCAGATGCGGCGCCTCGGCGTGGATTCGGTGCCCATCGCGCTCTTCATCGCGGTCTTCACCGGCATCGTCCTCTCGCTGCTCTCCTCCTATATCTTCACCGGCGCCGTGCCGCTCTACTTCGTCGGTGCGCTCGTCGGGAAGACGGTGATGATGGAGCTCGGCCCCGTCCTCACGGGCATGGCGCTCGCGGGCCGCGTCGGCGCGAGCATCGCCGCCGAGCTGGGCACCATGAAGGTCACCGAGCAGGTCGACGCGCTCGAGACGCTGGCCTACGATCGGAACTCGTACCTCGTGGTGCCGCGAGTGCTCGCCGCCGCGCTCATGTTCCCCGTCGTGACCGCCTTCGCGATGGCCGTGGGCGTCACCTCCGGGTGGATCACCGCGGTCAACCTGCTGGACCTGTCGACGCCGGAGTTCCTCAAGGGACTCAAGCTGTTCTATCGGTTCAAGGACATCTGGTTCGGCCTGGTGAAGAGCGCGAGCTTCGGCGCCGCCGTGGCCCTGATGGGCTGCCTGCGCGGCCTCGACGCGAAGAGCGGCGCGCAGGGTGTCGGCGAGTCGACCACGCGCGCCGTGGTGCTCGGCTGCGAGGCGATCCTCGTGCTGGATGCGTTCTGGGCGCTGATCCTGTTGTGATGGGGGTGCGGCCGGCGACGGGGGAGACGAAGGATGGACCCGGCCTGCGTCGGTCGGTTGTGCCCGCTTCCCCGGTCGCCGCATGATCCAGCTCGAGGACCTGACGAAGTCGTTCGGCGACCGGCGCGTGCTCGACGGCGTCACGCTCGAGGTGCCGCAGGGGCAGAACACGGTCATCATCGGGTCGTCCGGGGCGGGGAAGAGCGTCACGCTCAAGTGCGTCGTCGGCCTGCTGGAGCCGGACGCGGGCCGGGTGATCGTCGATGGGGCGGTGGTGGGCGATCTGAGCCGCGACGAGCTGACCGAACTCCGCGGGCACATCGGCTACGTCTTTCAGTTCGCGGCGCTGTTCGACTCCATGACGGTCGCGGAGAACATCGCCCTCGGCCTTGTCCGCCGCGGGCACGGGCCGGCCGTCATCGCCGAGCGGATCGAGGAGAGCCTCGCGGTGGTGGATCTCTCGGGGACCGAGGACAAGTACCCGGCCGAGCTGAGCGGCGGCATGCGGAAGCGGGTCGGGATCGCGCGGGCCGTCGCGCTCAAGCCGCGCTACATTCTCTACGACGAGCCGACCTCCGGCCTCGATCCGATCACCTCGGCGGTCCTGGACCAGCTCATGGTACGCACGCGCGACCTGGGCGTCACGGGGCTCATCGTCACCCACGACATGCGGAGCGCGTTCTGCGTCGGCGACCGTATCGCCATGCTGGATGACGGTCGCATCCGGCAGGTCGGGACTAGAGCCGAGATCCAGGCCACCACGGACCCGATAGTCCGGCAGTTCATCGAGGGACGCCCATGAAACGCACGAACGAGTTCGCGGTCGGGCTGGCGGTGCTCCTGGCGCTCGCGCTGGTCGTCGTCGGGGCGCTCTGGCTGAGCGAGACCGACGTCCACAAGACGCGGGTGAACGCCGTCGCGCGGTTCCGGACCGTGGGCGGGCTCGGCGTGGGCGCGCCGGTCACGCTCCGGGGCGTGAAGGTCGGCCGGGTCGAGGCCATCCGGCTGGTGGAAAACGACTGGGTCGAGACGGAGTTCAGCATCGACAAGGGCGTGGACCTGCCGACCAAGCCGGCGGTGATCTCCGCGTCCGCCAGCCTGTTCGGCGAGTGGGGCGCGGCGATCATCTCCTACCAGCCCCTCCCCACGGATCCCAATCTGCGCGACGCGCTGGTCGAGTCGGACAGCGCCGGCGGCGAGGCGTGGCCCGGGGCGACGCTTCCCGACATCGGGCAGTTGACCGCGCAGGCCAGCCGCATCGCCGGCGACGTCGGCGTCGTGACGCAGCGGATCAGCCAGGCGTTCGACAGCACCGCGCTCAAGAACCTGCAGAAGAGCGTGAAGGACCTGGCGGAGATCTCGGGGCGTCTGGTGGTGTTCGCCGGCGCGCAGACGACCCGCATCGACCGCGTGAGCCAGAACGTCGCGACGACGGCGGACGCCTTCGCCGGCGTCGCCAAGACATTCCAGAACGCGGTGGCGCGGCTGGACACCGCGACGAGCGACAATCAGCTCAAGGACATCCTGGCCAACGGACGCACGTCGAGCCAGGACCTGCGGCAGGCCGCCGCCGATCTCCGCTCGGTGATGGCCGCGGCCAAGGCCAACGAGACGAGCCTGGTGCGCGTGCTCCAGCAGGCCGATTCCCTGATGACCCGGATCCAGCACGGCAACGGCACGCTGGGCATGCTCGCCACCGACTCGACGCTCTATCGCGAGACCACGGCGACCGTCATCCAGTTCCGCGAGCTGCTCACCGACATCCAGGCCCACCCCAAGAAGTACCTGAAGATCTCGGTGTTCTGATGAGCAAGCGCCGGGCGGAGCTGGAAGTGAGCGCCGGAGGCATTGTGTTCCGGCGCCGGCCGGACGCGGATCCGCGGTTCCTGCTGATCAAGGACTCCTACGACAACTGGGGCTTCCCGAAGGGCCACCTCGAGGACGGCGAGTCGCCGGCGGAGGCGGCCACGCGGGAGACCGCGGAGGAGACCGGGCTCGACCGGCTCGTCCTGCAGGGCCCGATCCGCGTCATCGACTGGCACTTCCGGTTCCGCGGACGCCACATCCACAAGTACTGCCACTTCTTCCTCTTCGAGAGCCCGGACGGCGAGCCGTCGCCACAGCGTGACGAAGGCATCACCGACTGCCAGTGGCGCTCGCTCGACGAGGCGCTCGAGACCCTGAGCTACGACAACGCCCGCGGCGTGCTCAAGCGCGCCGGCGAGATGGTGCGCACGCTGGTGGCGGTCGGGGCCGGCAGGTCGCGCCCCACCGCGGAGCACCGGACGGGGAGCTGATCCGTGCCCACCGTCGTCGCGCTGCTCGAGAGTCGCGCCGCGCTCCTCGCGCTGCGTCGCACCCTGCCCAAGGAGGGCCCCGGCGTCGTGGCGTGCCGTTCGCCGGCCGCGCTCCGTCGGGCGCTCGAGCGGCGACTGGTGGACGCCATCGTGCTGTGCCCGAGCACGGCGCTCCTGCCGGAGCTCGAAGGGATCCGGCGCGACTGGCCGGGCATCCCGGTCGTGGCCTACGCGCCGTTCCGCCCCGACGATGGCGAGCTGCTGCTGGCCTGCCGCCGCCACGCGGTGGTGTCGGTGGCGGTCGAAGGCGTCGACGACCCGATCATCGGCGACGTCGTCATGCGCAGCTCGATCACCGCCGAGCGCCGCCGCGCCCTGGCCGATGCACCGCGGATGCTCCGGCTCACCGAGCCGCTCCAGCAGGCGGCCTGGGGTGTGCTCGTGGGCGAGGTCGAACGGCCGATCCGCACGACCACGCTTGCCAGGCAGCTGGACGTGAGCCGCGAGCACCTCTCCCGACAGTTCGGCGCCGGGGGTGCCCCGAATCTGAAGCGGGTCATCGACCTGACCCGGGTGGCCTGTGCGGCGCAGCTGCTCGCCAACCCTGGGGTCACGATTCCCACCGTCGTTCGGGTGCTCCACTTCGCCTCGTCCAGCCACCTCAGCAACACCTCGCGCCGGATCGCCGATGTCTCGACCCGCGGGCTGGGCGCGCTCGGCCCCCGCGGCGTGCTCCAGGCGTTCGCGCGGGGAAATACGAGGAGTCGGATGTAGGGCGAGCGACTGCTGGGCCCACCGTCCCGACCCCTCCCTCGGCTCCTACCGTCGGCCACTTCCGCCACAGGACTCGTGCGCTGCCTTCGCCGACCCTGACCCATCGATGTAGTTTAGAAGGCTTCACCAGGCAGGGACCCTTGCCCACTCCAGCATTGTGATTATTTTCACAAGCTGTTCAGGCACCCCTATTCCTTCTTAGTCAGGCTGCTCACGACATGGCGACCGATTCCATTCTTCGTCCCGGCGAACTGAAGGACATCCTCCTCCGCGAGATCGCCGCCGCCGACCTGTCCACGGCCGACGTCTCCGAAGTCGGGACGGTGCTGGAGGTCCGGGACGGCATCGCCCGCATTTACGGCCTCAAGTCGGCCGTTTCGAGCGAGATGCTCGAGTTCACCGCCGCGGAGACGGGGGAGACGGTGGCGGGCCTGGTGCTCAACCTGGAAGAGGACAACGTGGGTGCCGCCATCCTGGGCGACTACCTCAAGCTCAAGGAAGGCGACGAAGTCCGTCGGACCGGCCGGCTGCTCGAGGTGCCCGCCGGTCCCGCCATGCTCGGTCGCGTGGTCGACGCGCTCGGCCGGCCGGTGGACGGCCGTGGGGCGATTCAGACGACGACGTCCCGCCAGGTCGAGATGGTGGCTCCAGGCATCATCGTCCGCCAGCCGGTGAAGGAGCCGCTCCAGACGGGGATCAAGGCCATCGATGCCATGATCCCGATCGGCCGCGGCCAGCGCGAGTTGATCATCGGCGACCGCGGCACCGGCAAGACCGCCATCGCGGTCGACACGATCATCAACCAGAAGGGCACCGGCGTCATCTGCGTGTACGTCGCCATCGGCCAGAAGCGGTCAACGGTGGCCACCGTGGTCGAGAAGCTCCGCGATGCCGGCGCGCTGGAGTACTCGATCGTCGTGGTGGCCTCCGCCTCGGAGCCGGCGCCGCTCCAGTTCATCGCCCCGTATACCGGCTGCGCTCTCGCCGAGTACTTCATGTACGAGGAGGGGAAGGCGACCCTCTGCGTGTACGACGACCTCTCCAAGCAGGCCGCCGCCTACCGACAGCTCTCGCTGATTCTCCGCCGCCCGCCGGGGCGAGAGGCGTATCCGGGCGACGTGTTCTACCTCCACAGCCGCCTGCTCGAGCGCGCCGCGAAGATCAACGAGAACCCGGAAACGATCAAATTCGATTCCCGGATCAAGAAGCCGGGCGGGTCGCTCACCGCGCTCCCGATCATCGAGACCCAGGCGGGCGACGTGTCGGCCTACATCCCGACCAACGTCATCTCGATCACCGACGGCCAGATCTTCCTCACGACCGACCTGTTCTACTCGAACGTCCGGCCGGCCGTGGATGCAGGCATCAGCGTGAGCCGCGTGGGTGGCAACGCGCAGATCAAGGCCATGAAGCAGGTCGCCGGTCCGCTCCGGCTCTCGCTGGCGCAATATCGGGAGCTCGAGGCCTTCGCACAGTTCGGGTCCGATTTGGACGCCGCGACCCAGCGGCAGTTGGCCCGCGGGGCGCGGCTGGTCGAGGTGCTCAAGCAGCCGCAGTACCAGCCGGTGCCGGTCGAGAAGCAGGTGGCGATCATCTACGCCGTGACCAACGGCTACCTCGACGACGTGCAGGTGCCGCACATCCGGCAGTGGCAGCGCGACTTCCTCGACTACCTCGAGGCGCAGCACCCGGCCATCCTGAACGACCTCCGCACCAAGAAGGCGCTCGACGACGACCTGACGAACCGGCTCAAGGCCGCGATCGCCGCCTTCAAGCCGCTCTTCGTGGCCGACTGATGGCCAAGGGTCGGCAGCTCAAGGGGCGGATCCGATCCGTCCAGAACACCCGCAAGATCACCAAGACGATGGAGCTGGTGGCCACGTCGAAGCTCAAGCGGGCGCAGGACCGCGTGGTGGCGGCCCGGCCGTACGCGCAGGCGCTCCGGGAGGTCATTTCCGACCTCTTCACCGCCGAGCTGGCGGAGCGCTTTCCGCTCCTCCGGCGCCCCGCGCCGCCGGCCAAAGGCGGTCCTACCCGCGCGGCCGTCATCCTGCTGACCTCCAATCGCGGTCTGGCCGGTGGCTTCAACGCCAACCTGATCAAGGAGGCGCGCCGGCGCATCGAGGGGCTCGAGTCCGAGGGGTACACGGTTGAGCTGCACGGCATCGGCAAGAAGGGGATCGGGTACTTCCGCTACCTCGGCCGCAAGCTCGCCGGCGAGCGCCAGGACATCGGCGACCGGCCGACGGTCGATCACGCCGCCGAAATCGTGCAGCCCCTCATCGCGGCCTACGCCGCGGGCGAGCTCGCCAGCGTGGACCTGATCCAGGCCCAGTTCATCAGCGCCCTCCAGACCCCGCCGGCGACCGTGCGCATCCTCCCGGTCGAGGCTCCCCCCTCGGGGACGCCGGGCCGCGATTACATCTTGGCCCCGAGCGCCGAGGCGATTCTCGAGGAGCTGCTTCCGCTGTACGTGCGAAACGCGCTCTATCGGGGCCTGGTCGAGACCGCCGCTGCCGAGCACGGCGCGCGGCGCACGGCCATGAAGAACGCGACGGACAACGCCGGGGAGATCCTCGAGCTGTTGAAGCGGACGTACAATCGCCAGCGGCAGGCGCAGATCACGCAGGAGATCGCGGAAATTGTCGGCGGCGCCGCGGCGCTGCAGGGCTGAACCGGTTCACGCTGAACACGAGAGAGATCAAGTCATGGCCACTGCTATCGCAACCGAGAAGTCCGGCGCCGCGCCCAAGACCCAGAAGAACGTCGGCCGGGTCGTCCAAGTCATCGGCCCGGTGCTCGACGTCGAGTTCGAGCCCGAGAACCTGCCGGAGATCTACAACGCGCTCACCCTCGAGGACGCCTCGGGCACCGTTCCCGTCCGCCTCACCGCCGAAGTGCAACAGCACATCGGCCAGAACCAGGTGCGCGCCGTGGCCATGAGCTCGACCGACGGTGTGACCCGCGGCATGCAGGTCACGGACACCGGGTCGGCCATCACGGTGCCGGTGGGCGACGTGGCGCTGGGCCGCATCCTCAACGTGCTTGGCGAGCCGGTGGACGGCGGCGCCGCGATCCCTGCGGACACGCTGCGCTGGCCGATCCACCGCGAGACTCCCAAGTTCACCGATCTCGAGCCCAAGACCGAAATCTTCGAGACCGGCATCAAGGTCATCGACCTGATCGCGCCGTTCGTGAAGGGTGGCAAGATCGGCCTCTTCGGCGGCGCCGGCGTGGGCAAGACGGTCGTGATCATGGAGTTGATCAACAACGTGGCCAAAGGCCACGGCGGCAAGTCGGTCTTCTGCGGCGTCGGTGAGCGCACCCGCGAGGGGAACGACCTCTACCTCGAGATGGAGGAGAGCGGCGTCATCAAGAGCTGCGCCCTGATCTACGGCCAGATGAACGAGCCGCCGGGCGCGCGACTCCGCGTCGGGCTGAGCGGCCTGACGGTGGCCGAGTATTTCCGCGACGTCGAGGGCCAGGACGTGCTGCTGTTCATCGACAACATCTTCCGCTTCACCCAGGCGGGCTCCGAGGTGTCGGCGCTGCTCGGCCGGATGCCAAGCGCGGTGGGCTACCAGCCGACACTGGCGACCGAGATGGGAGACCTGCAGGAGCGGATCACGTCGACCACCAAGGGCTCGATCACCTCGGTGCAGGCCATCTACGTGCCCGCAGACGACCTCACCGACCCTGCGCCGGCCACCGCGTTCGCCCACCTCGACGCCACGGTCGTGCTCTCGCGGGCCATCTCCGAGCTCGGCATCTACCCCGCGGTGGATCCGCTCGACAGCTCGAGCCGCATCCTCGATCCCCAGTTCGTGGGTGACCGGCACTACCAGGTCGCCATCGGCGTGCAGAAGACCCTGCAGCGCTACAAGGCGCTCCAGGACATCATCGCGATCCTCGGCATGGACGAGCTGAGCGAGGAGGACAAGCTCATCGTGTCGCGCGCGCGGCGGATCCAGCGCTTCCTCTCGCAGCCCTTCTTCGTCGCCGAGCAGTTCACCGGCTTCCCGGGCAAGTACGTCAAGCTCGAGGAGACGATCTCGTCGTTCGAGCGCGTGCTTTCGGGTGAGTTCGATCACCTGCCCGAGCAGGCGTTCTACATGGTCGGGGGGATCGACGAGGCGGTCGAGAAGGCCAAGAAACTCGCGAGCTCGTGATGCAAGTCACGGTCATCTCTCCCGAGGCGTCTATGTTCGACGGTGAAGCGGACGCCGTCGTCGCACCTGCGTTCGACGGTGAAGTCGGCATCCTGCCGAATCACGCGCCGTTCATGACGCTCCTCGGAGAGGGCACGCTGACGGTTCGGCGGGCCGACACAGTGAAGCGATTTGTCGTTCGCGGTGGCTTCCTCCAGGTCGTTGACAATCGGGTGCGCGTGGTGGCCGAACACGTACAAGGAGAGTCGCATGCGTCGTAGCCTCTGCGGTGGTATCCTGGTGCTCGCGTTGCTCGCCGGCGCGGCTGAAACCTTGTGGGCACAAGAGACCGGCACGCCCATCTTCAAGGCCCCGTACCGTGCCTTCACCAACCACGAGTTCGGGGCGTCGATCTCCGATCCGGGCGAGGGCGTGAGTTTGGCCCTGGAGGGGTTCTACCGGTACGGCCGTGGGGCCAATGACTTCAGCCTCCGCGGCGGGTTCGCCGACTTGAACGGGTCCGGGGGCACGCGGGTCCTCATCGGCGGCGATTTCCGGACGCAGGTCCTGAGCTACAGCGAGAGCTTCCCGCTGGACGGCTCGCTCACCCTCGGGCTCGGGGCGAACGTCGGCGACGGCGACGACGCATACTACATCCCGGTCGGCATCTCGCTGGGCCGTCGCTTCGATCTCGAGGGATCGAACACCACCTTCGTCCCCTACGCGCACCCGGTCATCGTGCCCACGTTCGGCGGCGGGGACAGCGATGTAAACTTCGCCCTGGGTCTGGGAGTGGACATCCGCTTCAGCGAGCAGTGGGCGATCCGCGCGAGTGGCGGTCTCGGCGACATCGAGGGCGTCGGCGTCAGCGTGGCCTACATTCACTGACACCCGTTCCCCGACGAGACGCCCGGCCGCGATGCACGCGGTCGGGCGTTCGCGTTCCGGTCCGGCGCGATTGACTTCCTTCGAAGTGCCCGAGTAGCTTGCGGCGCTCCGAAACCACCCTCCGAACCCGATGGTTCCGCTCACGCGGAGGTAGCATGAGGCACACCGTGCGCGCCGTCGCCGTTCTCGTCCTGGCGCTGGGCGCAGCTCCCCTCGCGGCCCAGAACCCGGGACTTCCGGTCTACAATCTCGGGGTGCCGCGTGGCATCGGGATCTACGGGGACGTCGGCTTTCCCAACGACGCCGCGGGCAATGGAACCGCATACGGCGCGACGGTGCGCGTGGGGTTCGGAGACCTCGGCGCGACGGCCACCTGGTCGGCGCTCGATCCCGAGGGGCCGGCGGGAAGCGACATGTCCGTCGGCGGCACCCTCAACTATCGCGTCGTCGGCGGACCCCTGGTGCCCCTGTCGGTGACGCTGCAGGCCGGAGTGAGCTACGCCAAGCCGGGGGAGGGATTCCTGCCCGGTGAGGAAATCACCGCGTACCACTTCCCGATCGGCGTGGGCTTCGCCCTCGTCATTCCGAATCCGACGCTGGCCATCCATCCATGGCTGGCCCCTCGCGTCGATGTCGCCTACCAGAAGGCCAGCGGCGAGTCGGACACGGAAACGAAATTCGGGCTGAGCGGGGGACTCGAGCTCAATCTGCTGAATGGCTTCGGCATCCAGGCGGCCTACGATCGCGTGTTCGTCGGTGACGCTACCGATCCAGGCACGTTCGGCGTGGGTGCGCACTACGCCTTTCGGGTCCCCGGTCTGTGAGATCACTGGGCGCCGTCCTCGCGCTCGTGCTGGCTTGCCTCGTCACCGGGTGCGCGCAGACGTTCGATGCCGCCACGCTCGGAGTCCCGGCCACGCTCGCCGCACCGGCCGGTCAGCCGCCCGCGGGCGACAAGTTCCAGGTCTCCAGCAAGGCCGTCTTCGGGTTCTGGGGCGTGATCACGATCAAGGAGCCGTCGCTTCGGAAGGCGCTCGCGTCGCAGGTCGGGGGTGGCACGGCCGTCACGAACGTGAAGATCCGGACGCGAAGCCGGTTTAGCGATGTGCTGTTGACCGTGCTGACGCTGGGCATCCTCGTGCCCCGCACGGTCACCTTCGAGGGGGTCGTGACGAAATAAGCTCGGCCAGCATCTCGGCGGACCGCCCGGCTGCGCCGAGTCCAGCGGTGACGATGTCCCGCGCGCGCGCCCCCTCCGTTCGACGCCCTTCCTCGTTCGTCAGCCAACCTTCCCAGATCCGCCGGAGCGACGTGACCGCCGCGTCCCGGTCATCCAGTGCCGCGGCCGCCCCGCCCTCGATCAGCAGTCCGGCGTCGCGGCTCTCGCGCCATCGCGGCCCGAAGGCGACAGGCAGGCCCCACGCCGCGGGCTCCAGTACCGAGTGAAGGCCCGCGCGGCCGAATCCGCCGCCGACATAGGCCATCGTTGCCGCGCCGTAGAGTGTCGCGAGCATGCCCACGCGATCCACCACGAGCAGCGGTGCCGGGCCACCGCCGGCGCTCAGTCGAACCGGCACGGGGAGGCCGAGTGCCGCGGCGCGCCGATCGAGGACGCCCAGGTGGTCGGGCGTCGGCTCGTGCGGGACCACGATCAGGCGCGCGTCCGCGCGCCGCGAGCGTATCGCGGCGAAGGCGCCGAGGAGGACCGCTTCATCCGTCCCCCAGGTCGACCCGGCCACCAGCGTCGGCGCGCCGTCGCCAAGCCGGAGCAACGGGTCGTCCGACGCCACGGCCGCCACGCGGGCTGCCACGCTGTCGAAGCGCGGATCGCCCAGGACACGGGTCCGCGCAGGATCGACGCCGAGGATCGCGAGACGCGCCGCGTCGGCCTCGGCGATCGCCCCGGCGGCCTGGACCACCTCGTAGCCCGCGCGGAGCAGGCGTCGGGCGGGCCACCGCAAGCGACCGCTTCCCGGGCTCACCGTCGCGGCGACCAGGGCCACGCCGGCGCCGCGCGCGGCCGCGCGTGTGGCGAGCTCGGGCCAGAGGTCGAGCTTGGCGAAGACCAGCAGGTCGGGGGCCAGCGCGTCGAGCAGGCGCTCGACTTGGGCTGGGCGGTCGTAGGGCAGGTAATCCGCGGCGTCGACGGCGAGGCGCCGCGCGAGCGGCTCGGCGGATGGGCTGAAGTGGGTGTAGACGACCTGGCAGGCCGGCTGGAGCCGCTGGAGCTCGAGCAGCACACTCTCCGCCTGGCGACCCTCGCCCACGGACGCCGCGTGGAACCACACGAGCGGGCGCGTTCGGTCTCGGCTCGATGTGGCCCACCAGGCCAGACGATCCGCGGCACCCCGTCGTCGGCGATGACCGTCGCCCACTTTCTGATTGACGAGGCCGATGGCGGGAGCCAGCGCGACGCCCACCCGGACCACGGCGCGATAGCTGATCGAGGTGGAGGGCATCCGGGCAAATGTTGTGGCAGCGGCGGTGGGCGTCAATGCGCGATGCGGGTTCGTTGCGTGCTCGTGTCGAAGCCAGGACTTGCCGCGCCGCGGGTGAGGCTCCTACTATTCACTCACGCACCATATGTTCTACCCGCTACCGAGGAGGTGATCCATTGTCTACAGAGTCAAGGGTCGCCTGCGGCTGCTGAACGGCACTGCATGCTGAGACCCGGGCGACACTTGGAACCTGGGGGGGCCGCCGAGCGCGGCCCCTTTTTCTTTTCCGCTTTCCCCCTCACATGACCCTCGCCTCATCGTCCAGCCGCTACTGGCACGCGAGTCGCGCCCCGCGCTACAGCGTGACCTTCGCCTTTCCGCTTCTCGTGGCGTACGAGGCGCTGGCGTTCACGCTGTCGCACGAGGCGATGACCGGCGTCCGGAACGGGGCGGACGTCCTCCTCAAGAGCGCCTTCATCCTGCTCGGCGGACGGAACGGGCTGATCGCGTTCGGCGTGCTGCTGGTCGGAACCGGCCTGGCTCTCGCGTGGCGCGACCGGCGTCGGTCGGGCCCGCTCGAGGCCCGCGTGTTCGTCCTGATGGCGCTGGAGTCCGTGCTCTACGCGCTGGTCTTCGGCCTGGTGGTGGGCACGCTGACGGGGCTGCTGCTCCGACCGTTCCACCCCTCGGTGGCGGCCTCCGCCTTGCCGTCGCGTGCCCTCCGGATCGGATCCGACGGCCTTGGCCTCGCGACCCAGCTCATGATCTCGCTCGGCGCCGGCATCTACGAGGAGCTGCTCTTTCGGGTGCTGATCGTGGGCGCGCTCGCGTGGCTCGCCGGCCGCCTGTTCGGCTGGAGCGCCGGCGCGGCGGGCGTGTTCGCGACGCTCGTCGGGGCGCTCATCTTCTCGGCGTTTCACTACGTGGGACCCTACGGGGATCACCTGGAGCTGGCGTCGTTCGCGTTCCGGGCCATCGCCGGCGTCCTGTTCAGCGGGCTGTATCTGCTTCGCGGCTTCGGCATCACGGCTTGGACCCACGCGTTGTACGACGTGTTCCTGGCGGTCGCGGGTATCTAACGGGTCGCGACAGCCTGGCGGTCATGGCCTCGTCCCGCCAACTCTATTTCGGCTTCGTCGGGGACGGTGCCTTTGCAGGCGAAGGTCCCTTCTCCGGCCCCTTCACTTTCAGAATCGAGTCCAGTACCTGCCGGAAGATGGGCAACGGCTGCGCGCCCACCAGCAGGCCGCCCTCGATGTAGAACGTCGGCGTGCTGTTGGCGCCCGAGCGCTCGGCGCCTTTGGCATCCGCTTCGAGTGCCGCCTGTGTGGCTGGCGACTGCAGACACGCGAGCAGCGCCGGCTTCGACAGCTTCGCCGAATCGGCCAGCGTTACGAAGAAGGCCGCCGGCTCCTTGAGCGGCGCCCAGACATCCTGATGGCGGTAGAGCAGGTCGTGCACCTTCCAGAACGCGTTCTGCTGCGCAGCGCACAGGCCGACTTCGGCGGCGGCCGCGGCGTTGGGATGGATGGTCGTGATCGGAAAATTCACGAAGGCCCAGCGCACCTTGCCGGTCGCCACGTAGGCGGAGTACACCGCGGGCCAGGTGTTGGTCGCGAAGTCACGGCAGTAGGGGCACTGGAAATCGGACATCTCGTAGACCGTCACCGTCGCCCCGGCCGAGCCGAGCAGCCGGCCCGCGAGCGGGTTCTTGGCCGAATCGGCGGTCGCCTGGCCACTGGCAGCGCCCGCGCCGAAGCCGAGGACCATGAGCGCCAGCATCACACTTCGCGGCATCCCACCTCCTAGTATCTCGCCTGCCGCCGGGCGGACCGGCTCGACAGGAGCAGGGTGTCACCGGCCGGAGCCGGCACGTTCCAATACCATTCGGAGTTCGGGTCGGTCGCGTCCCAGCTGCGCGCATAGATCCACCAGCGGCCTGGCGGGAGCGTCAACCGCGCCCACCCGTCCGCCCCGGTCGTGTCCGTCACGGGCTCACGGCCGGCCTGCCGCGCGAGTCCCTGAACGATGCTGTCGTATCCCTCGTAGGTGCTATCTTCCCACTGGCGCATGCCGACCCGTAAGCTGTCCCCCCGCGTCGCGAAGTCCCGTCTTGCCCGATCGAGCGCGGCACGGGTGCGATCCGCGCGGTCCTGCGCCACGCGGAGCGAGTCGCTCAGGCGGCCGAACGCCGCGTAACGCTCCGCATAGGCGGGCGCATCCCGGCGGAGGGAATCCAGGTCGGCTTTCGTGGCCGCGACGGAGTCACGGAGTCGGCCGAGCCGGATGGTGGCCGCCGAGTAGGCCGTAAAGGGACCGCGAAACGCCGCGAACAGGCTCTCGAGCGGCGCGATCGGCGGGCGAGGGGTGCGAGCGCGTTGCTCGAGCGTCCGAAGCACGCTGTCCCGGTCGTACGGCAGGGCCACCAGCCCGACGCCCGTGACGGGTGTTTCGACCGAGTCGGGCCCCGGGATGGAGACGCGTACCGCAAGCGGGCGCGGTTTCTCGCAGGCGGCGAGGCCGGTCAGCAACAGCGCGTGCGGGATGAGCGCGCGGGTCAGCCGAAGGAGTGCCGGTGAGGGAAACACGTCGCAAAGCTATCGCCCTCCTGGCGGTGCTACAACTGACGACGGTCGCCCGGGGACTTGCCCAGAGTCCGGATGTCGAGCGGCTGTTCCCGGCCCAACCGGTCGGCATGGTCAACGATTTCGCCTCGCTCGTCGACCCCGCCACGCGGGACTCCCTCGATGACCTGTTGACCCGCCTCCGCGGCGCCACCGGCGTCGAGGTCGCGGTCGTCACCCTGCCGACGATCGACGACCGCGACGAGGGGGAGGTCGCGCTCACCATCGGGCGGAGGTGGGGCGTCGGTGGGCGCGCCGACGTCGGCGATCCGCGACGAAACGCGGGACTGGTGCTGCTCGTGGTGCCACGGCAGAACCACCAGCCCGGCACCGGCCACGTGCGGATCGAGGCGGGGAACGGGCTGGAGGGCATCGTCACCGACGCGGCCAGCGGTCAGATCCGGCGCGAGGTCATGGGGCCGCTCCTCAGCCAGGAGCAGTACGGCCCCGCGATCGCGGCCGGTGTCCGCGCCCTCACGGGCATCATCGCCCGCGGGTACGGCGTCACGGATTCGACGCTCGCAGCCGCGCCGCTGCCGGTGGGGGGCGCTCCGGCGCCCGGCGCACGGTTCATGTCGTTCCTGCCCATCCTGCTCTTCATCCTGTTTGTGATCCTGGCCAACCGGGGCGGTCGCCGGCGCCGGGTATATTGGGGTGGCGGACCCTGGATCGGTGGGGGAGGGTGGGGCGGTGGGGGTTGGGGCGGCGGTGGGTTCGGCGGGGGCGGCGGCGGGTTCGGTGGCTTCGGCGGTGGGGGCGGGTTCAGCGGTGGCGGCTCGGGGGGACGCTTCTGATGCACGACTCGGTCGATCGCGTGGTTACCCCGTTCCTGGCGGCGGCGGATGCGGCCCTGGGCGCGGGGTATAGCGCGCTGCTCTACGGCTCGGCGGCGCGCGGCGACTATATCGCCGGGCGCTCGAACATCAACCTGATGCTCGTGCTCGACGATCCATCGCCCGGGCGCCTGCGAGCGCTGGCTCCGGCATTCGCCACGTGGCGCAAGGCGACGGCCGAGCCGCCGCTCCTGATCAGCCGGGCGGAGTGGGACCGCGCGAGCGACGTCTTCCCCATCGAGATCACCGACATGCGGGCGGGCTACCGCGTGCTTCGCGGGGCCGACCCTCTCGGCGCCGCGCGGGTGCAGCGCCGCGATCTGCGCCAGGCGCTCGAGCGCGAGCTTCGCGGTAAGCTGCTCCGGCTGCGCCAGGGCTACGCAGTCGCGGCGGGAGACACCAAGCTTCTGGGGCAGCTCGCGGCCGGAACCGCCGCGACGATCCTGGTGCTGCTGCGTGCGCTCCTGACGCTCGCGGGGAGACCGGTGCCTGTCGCACCCGCAGCGCTGGCGGCGGAGGCGGCCGCACTGCTGGGCGTGCCCGCCGAAGCGCTCACGGTTCCCGTGGAGCGGCGAGCGGAGCGCGGATGGCGCTGCGAGCCTCACGTATTCGAGCAGTACCTGAACGCCGTCTCGCACGCGGCGGAGTACGTCGACCACTTTCAGCTCGGAGACCTGTGATGAAGCGCTCTGCCAGGATCGCCTTCGCGCTCGCCATGATCACGGCGCTGACCGCGGGGTGCGGATACAATACGATCCAGACGTTGGACGAGCGGGTGAACCAGGCGCAGGGCCAGATCCAGGCGCAGCTCCAGCGACGGGCCGATCTGATTCCGAACCTGGTCAACACCGTGAAGGGCGTCACCAAGCAGGAGGATACGGTCTTCATCTCGATCGCCAACGCGCGAGCCCGGCTCGGCGGCGCCATCCAGAGCGGCAACGTGCCCGAGATGGCCGCTGCCGATGCCCAGCTCACCCAGGGTCTCGGCCGTCTGATCGCGATCTCGGAGAACTACCCGCAGCTCCGCTCGAGCGAGAACTTCAAGCAGCTGCAGGACCAGCTCGAGGGCACCGAGAACCGCATCTCCGTGGCGCGCCAGGACTACAACGGCGCCGTGGGCGAGTACAACGCCTACATCCGCCGCTTCCCCTACAACATCACCGCGAAGGTGTTCGGCCTGGGCAAGCCGCGCGAGTATTTCGAGGCGCAGGCGGGCGCCGCACAGGCCCCGAAGGTGAGTTTCTGAGGATGGGCGATCGGATGGCTCGATCACGAAACCAGTCGGCCATTCGGCGTGGCGAGGCCTCGACGTCGCGATCGGATCGGTCCGTCTGCTACTGCCTGGGCTGACGACGACTCCTCGAACAGAGACAGCCCCCGGAACTGGATCCGGGGGCTGTCGATTTTGGACGGTTGGTCGTCGGCTGCTAATCCGTCACGACATGATCGGGCAGCACGTACCTGAGCGGATCCACGGGGCGCCCGTTCACGTGCACCTCGTAGTGGAGGTGCGGACCGGTGGCGAGGCCCGTGCTGCCGACCAGCGCGATGCGCTGGCCGCGCGAGACCCGCTGGCCGGTCTTGACCAGCAGCTTGGAGCAGTGCGCGAACTTGGTGACCACGCCGTAGCCATGATCGATGGTGATGGTGTTGCCGTACCCCGTCTCCCACCCGGCGTCGGTCACGGTCCCCGCGGCCGGCGCCTCGATCGGGCTCCCCATCGGCGCCGTCACGTCGATCCCCTCGTGGGGCCGGGCGATGTGGAGGATCGGATGCTCACGCATGGCCGAGAAGGCGCTCGTGAGCCAGCCTTGCGTCGGCATGATGGACGGAGTGGCGGCCAGGCGCTGGGAGTGACTGGCCAGGCTGTCCTTGGCTTCCTCGAAGGAGGAGGCCAGCAGGTTGGCCCGGCGGATCAGGGCGTTGAGGTCGACGCGGATTTCCTGCGACTTGCGCACCGCCGGCCCGGCGTTGGGTAGCACCGGCCGCGGGGCGAGCGTCGGGCCGCCGATACCGGCCTCCTGGACCGACGGGTCGATCGGGTCGAGGTTGGCGAGCACGCGGATCTTGGCGTCCTGCTCGCTGATCTTCGTCAGGGTGTCCGACAGGTTGGAAAGTCGGCCGTGCATCTCGCCGATCTCCCGGGAGAGCCGCGAATTTTCTTCCTGGAGCCGGCTGGATTGCGAGAGGTCCACCGTGCGGGCCACCGTGGCATAGCCGACGAGCAACGCCGCGGCCACACCGAGCGCCACACCGCCGACTGCCATCTTGATCACGCCGTAGGAAACTTCGACGATCCTCGAAGGCTCCGACCCGTGAGGTACGAATACCACCGTCCAGCGACGGCGTTTGGCCATGCGCGCTCCCTGAAGCTGGCTGCCGAATCTCGAATCTTCGGCCGCGCCGCAAAAACAATCTGAGCTGACCGTGTGCCGCGGGAGGTGACCCGACACACAACGGCCACGCAAAACCTGGCCCACGGCTCCGGCATAGTCAAGCTTTTAGACCCTATACTAAGTGCTTTACTGTCAAATAGTTTTGCTTATTGACAGCCTAAGTTCTAGACACTCTGGGGCTTGGGGAACAACACCTCGGGTTTGTTGGTAGCTGCCCCCGCGACCGGCGGCGCCTGGAGGTGCAACCAACTGTCCCTCAGCTCCTCTGGTGCGCGCCCGAGCGATTGCCAGAGGAGTTGGGCTTTGCCGGGGATGAACGGCGTGGCCAATACGGCCAGCCGGTAGAGCGCACGGGCCAGCGCGGCCAGGGCGGCCTCGAGCTCCGCCTCCAGGCCCGCCTTGGCGAGCGCCCAGGGCGCGACCTGCTGGATATACAGGTTTGCCTTCGCGACCAGATCCCAGGCCGCCTCCGCGCCACCACGGAGGTCCAGCGCATCCATGGCCCGCGCGTACGCGGCGATCGCACTGCGCCCCGCGTCGTCGAGCGAGGTGTCGCTCGTCGAGGAGGGCACCACGCCGGTCCGGTACTTGGCCACCATCGCCAGAGACCGCGACGCCAGGTTCCCCAGGCCGTCCGCCAGGTCCGCGGTGTACCGCTCGTCGAACCGGTCCCACGTGAAGTTGCCGTCGGCCTCGAAGCCAACCTCGCGGAGCAGGAAGTAGCGAAGCGCGTCGGGGCCGTGGCGCTCGATCGCCTCGCCCAGGCTCACGGCCGTCCCGGCCGACTTCGACATCTTCGTGCCCTCCCACTGAACGTATCCGTGCGCCCAGACCTCGCGGGGCAAGGCCACGCCGGCGCTGAGCAGCATCGCGGGCCAGATGACGCAATGGAAGCGCGTGATGCCCTTGCCCACGACGTGGAGGTCGGCGGGCCACAGACGCTCGTATCCCGGCTCGGGATATCCCGTGGCCGAGAGGTAGTTGATGAGCGCGTCGAACCAGACGTACACGGTCTGCTCGGGGTCGCCGGGAAACGGGATGCCCCACGCCTGCCGGTTCCGGCTCACCGAGATGTCCTGGAGGCCATCCTCCAGCAATCGGACGATTTCGTTCCGCCGGATCGCCGGCTCGACCCGGAACTCGCCCGAGCGGATCAGGGTGAGGAGGCGATCACGGTATCGGCTCAGGCGGAAGAAGTGGTTGCGCTCCCTGGTGGGCACGAGCTCGAGCGTGGGGTGCTCGATGCAGTGCCCGTCGACGATCTGCGTCGGCTGCTTGAACTCCTCGCAGCCGAAGCAGTAGAGCCCCTCGTATTCGCCCACAAACAGGTCGTCCGGGCTCACGCGCGCGATCTGCTCGAGCAGAGCGGTCGTGCCTCGGTGATGCCGTGGCTCGGTCGTGCGGATCCAGTCGTCGTTGCTGCACTCCAGGCGTCGCCAATACCCCTCGAACGTGGCGGCCATCCGGTCAACCCAGGCCTTCGGCTCGAGCCGGTTCTGCTCGGCCGCCTGCAGCACCGCCTGCGAGTGCTCGTCCATGCCCATCAGGAAGTGGACGTCGTTCCCGCGCAGGCGACGGTAGCGCGCGATGCAGTCGGCGCCGACCTTCTCGAGCGCATGCCCGAGGTGGGGGTCACCGTTCGAGTAATCGATGGCGGTCGTGATGTAGAACTTGGGCACGGACGACTCCTTGTAGTCGCTCGCCTGAGCCGGCTGGCCGGCACACGGTTACCCGAGCGAAGCGAGGGATCCACTCGCCCGGACGCGATCCCGGCAGAGAAGATCCCTCGTTTGTCATTTCCGGATGGCTCGGTCGCCCAAGCGCACCCTCGGTCCCGGCGTCCGGAATCTAACCCGGTCCGCCGCCGCCAGGCGCGCCGTTGGAAGGGCCGCCTCCCGGTCCGCCCCCCGCCGGGCCGCCGCCGTCAGGGCCGCCGCCGCTAGGGCCGCCGGGGTCCGGGCCTCCGCTTCCGCCGGCTCCCCCGCCACGGTGTCGCCGGCGGCGCCGGCGATGCGGCCGGCCAGCCACCGGTCCTGCCGGGACGTCCGGCGCGACCGTGTCGGCATTGACGCCGCTCCCGCCGATGTCCGGTCCTTCGTCGGGCAACCCGCCGACGACCGCGTCCGGTTCGGACGGCGACGCTTTCGCCCGCGGCGCCTCGGCCGCCGCCATGCGACCCCGGGTCTCGGCGGTCATCAGCACTTCACCCAGGGCCTCGACCTCTTCGCGCAGCTGCACGAGGGGGATGATACGTGGTCCATGCTCCTCGCTCCGGAGGAACACCCGCTCGCGGAAGATGTCCACCGCGACGACGCGCTCGGGGCCCCGCGCGGTCGAGAGGGTCTTTCCCTCCTTGGGGAAGCGCCGGCGGGCGGTGACGTAGAACTCGTGCTCGTACTTGAGGCAGCAGAGCAGGCGACCGCATCCCCCCGAGATCTGGCTGGGGTTGAGGGAGAGATGCTGGTCCTTGGCGAGCCCCAGGTTGACCGGCGAAAGCTCCTTGAGCCACGACGAGCAGCAGTACTCGCGGCCGCAGCGTCCGACACCAGACAGCCGCGCGGCCTCGTCGCGGACGCCGATCTGCCGGAGCTCGATGCGGGTGCGGAACAGCGAGGCGAGGTCCCGGACGAGGGCGCGGAAGTCGACGCGCTTCTCCGCGGTGAAGTAGATGGTGAGCTTGTTCCGATCCCACTGCCATTCGGTGTCGCTCACCTTCATCACCAGGTCGTGCGTGCGCACGCGCTCGATCACCTTCCGGCGGGCGTCGTCCTCGGAGCGACGATTCTCGTCGTACACGCGCACGTCGTCGCGTGTGGCGCGCCGGACGACCGGCTTGGGCGGCGCAGGCTCCGCGCTGGTGGCTTCGCCGCCGACCGCGCACCCCGTGCAGCCACCACCGCACTTCTTCGCGGCGACGTCACCCACCGCGGTGATCCGGCCGAGGTCGCGGCCGCGCTCGGCCTCGACCAGGACCGCCTCGCCGACGCGCAGCGGCGTCTCGGGGTCCGACCAGACGAAATACGCCTTCCGCGTGCCCTTGAAGCGGACCTCGACCGTTTGGCTCATCCGGCCTCGGTGTAGGCGCCCATGGCCGCGTACTTCTCGGCGCGGCGGCGGACCAACTTCTCCGGTCGCAGCTTCCGGAGCTCGGTGACGTGCCGGATCAGGGCTTCGCGGAGCGCCTCGCCGGTGGCATCGGGGTCGATGTGGGCGCCCCCGACGGGCTCCTTGACGATCTCGTCGATGACCTTGAGCCGCAGGAGATCCTCGGCCGTGAGCTTGAGCGCTTCGGCGGCGCGCTCGCGCTGGCTCGCGTCCTTCCACAGGATGGCGGCGCAGCCCTCGGGCGAAATCACCGAATACACCGAGTTCTCCAGCATGAGGATCCGGTCGGCGACGCCGAGCGCGAGCGCGCCGCCCGAGCCGCCCTCGCCGATGACCACGGCGACGGCGGGTGTGGGCAGGGCCGACATCTCGAGGATGTTGCGCGCCAGTGCCTCCGACTGGCCGCGCTCCTCGGCTCCCAGGCCGGGGTAGGCGCCCGGCGTATCGATGAGCGTGATGACGGGCGCGTTGAACTTCGCGCCGAGCTTCATGAGTCGAAGCGCCTTGCGGTAGCCCTCGGGATGTGGCATGCCGAAGTTGCGCTTCAGGTTCTCCTTCGTGTCCCGGCCCTTCTGATGCCCGATGACCATCACCGAGATGCCGGCGAGGCGCGCCCATCCGCCGACGATCGCGAGGTCGTCCAGGTACAGGCGGTCGCCGTGCAGTTCGATGAAGTCGGTGAAGATCGTGCTGAGGTAATCGAGGGTGTAGGGGCGGCGGGGGTGGCGGGCGACCATGACCCGCTGGATGGGCGTGAGATTTCGATAGATGTCCGCCCGGAGCGACTCGAGCTTGCCCTGGAGGCCCTCGAGCTCGCCGTCGATATCGATCTGCCGTTCGGTGCCGATCCGCTTCAGATCTTCGATCTGCCGCTCCAGCTCCTGCAGCGGCTTCTCGAAGTCCAGCGAATACGCTGAGGGCATCGGGATCAACCCGCCTTGATGTAGTGGACGGAATCGGCGCCGAGGAGATCGCGCAGGGCCCGTACGAGATCCTCCTCCGCCGCGACGCGGACGCGACGGGACCGGAGCCGGACCGACTCCCCGTTCCCGTCGCTCCACTCAATATACAGGGGCGTGGGACCGGGATGGGCGGAGCAGAGCGCCGCCGCGGCCCGCAGCGCCTCCGGCTCGGGGGCCGACGGCGAACGCCAGCGCAGGCTCAGCGCCACCGCGCCCGACGTCTTGAGCTCGTCGAGCGCGCGCGCGGCCTCCACGATGAAGGGCGCGTGGTCCTCGCCGCGATCCCGATCGCTGTAGCCGCCGGTGAGCAGCAACGCGGCGTCGGGCACGATCGTGCCGTTGAGCTTGGCCCAGGCGTCCGGGAAGACGATGGCCTCGGCGGTTCCGTGGAAATCCTCCACGACGAGCCGCGCGTATTCCTTGCCCGTCTTCTTCGAGATCTGGCGCTTCACGCCGGTGACGACCGCCGCGACGGTCACCTGATGCTCGCTCCACTCGCCGAGCGTGGCCGTCGTCCGCGTGCCGAACAGCTCGACTTCCGAACGGAAGCGTTCCAGGGGATGGCCCGAGATGAAGAAGCCGAGCACCTCCTTTTCCTTCACCAGCCGCTCGGCCTCGGTCCAGGGCGGCACGTCGGGCAGGTCGATGCGCCGCGGCCGCGGCGTCGTGCTCTCGCCGAACAGCGAGGCCTGGCCGGCCTCCTGCTCCGCCTGGAGCAGCTGGGCCTCGCCGAGCACGGCGTCGAGCGCCTCGCACAGCTGCTTCCGGTGCCCGCCCAGTCCATCGCAGGCGCCGGCCACGATGAGCGACTCGAGCACCCGCTTGTTGCAGAGCCGCAGGTCGATGCGCTCGACGAAGTCGGCCAGCGTGGTGAACGCCGCGTCCTGGCGGGCCGCGATGATGCTCTCGATGGCTCCCCAGCCGACGTTCCGGATGGCGCCCAGGCCGAAGCGAATGCGGTGGTCGCCGACCACCGTGAACTTGAACCCCGACTCGTTCACGTCCGGGGGCAACACCTCGAGATCGAGCTCGCGCGCCTCGTTGATGTACTGCACCACCTTGTCGGTATTGCCGATTTCCGACGACAGCAGCGCCGCCATGAACTCGGCGGGGTAGTGGGCCTTGAGCCACGCCGTCTGGTACGAGAGGACGGAGTAGGCGACCGAGTGCGATTTGTTGAAGCCGTACCGGCCGAACGTCTCGATCTGCGCGGCCAGGTCGTCCACGAGCCGTTTGGGATGGCCCAGCGCCATCGCCCGCTCGCAGAACTTGCCCAGCTCCTTCTTGATGAGGTCCGCATCCTTCTTGCCCACCGCCTTCCGGAGCACGTCGGCTTCGGCCAGCGTGAAGCCGGCGAGGACGTTGGCGATTCGCATCACCTGTTCCTGATAGGTGATGACGCCGTAGGTGGGCTCGAGCACCTCCTGCAGCGACGGATGCGGGTAGGTGACCTTCTCCAGGCCGAGCTTCCGGCGGATGAACACGGTATGCATGCCGGCGTCGAGCGGGCCGGGCCGGAGGAGGGCGTTCGAGGCGACGAGGTCGTCGAACCGGTCGCACTTCATCGCGCGGAGCGTGTCGGTCGCGAGCGGGGACTCGAACTGGAACACGCCGGCGGTGCGACCGTGCCGGAGCAGCTCGTAGACCTTGGGATCGTCGAACGGCAGCGTGTCCATGTCCACGTCCACGCCCGTCCGCGCGGCGATCATCAGGCCGGCGTCGTGGATGACCGTGAGCGTCTTGAGGCCGAGCATGTCCATCTTGAGCATGCCGACCTTCTCGAGCGCGCCCATCTCGTACTGCGTGATGATGGACTCTTCGCCGTCCGCGGCGGCGCCGGCGCCCCGCGTGGGGGCGGTGCACACCGGCACGTACTCCGCCAGCGGCCCCGGCGCGATGACGACGCCCGCCGCGTGCACCGACATGTGGCGCGAGATGCCCTCGATCCTCGAGCTCAGGTCCAGAAGCCGTCGGTATCCCGGATTGCCCTTCACCAGGTCGCGGAGCTCGTCGACCTTCTTCTCGGCCTCGGGGATCGTCAGGCTGTACGCCGGGCCCGAGGGGATCAGCTTCGTGAGTCGATCGGCTTCTCCCGGCGGAATCCGAAGCACGCGCGCCACGTCCTTCACGGCGGCGCGCGCCTTCATGGTGCCGAACGTGACGATCTGGCCCACGCTGCTCCGGCCGTAGCGCTGCCGCACGTATTCGATGACCTCGCCCCGCCGCTCGAAGCAGAAGTCCACGTCGATGTCGGGCATCGACACGCGCTCGGGGTTCAGGAAGCGCTCGAACAGGAGGTCGAACCTGAGCGGGCAGACGTTGGTGATGCCGAGCGCGTAGGCTACGATCGAGCCCGCCGCCGATCCGCGGCCCGGGCCCACGGGGATCCCGCGCTCGCGGGCGGCCGCGATGAAGTCCTGCACGATGAGGAAGTAACCCGCGTAGCCGGCGGTGGTGATCACGCCGAGCTCGTACGCCAGCCGTTCTTCCACCGCGGGGGGCAGCGGCGTCCCGTAGCGGTGCTCCGCCCCCCGGCGGGCGAGGTCGCCCAACAGCGCTTCGTCGGTCGAGTACCCAGCGGGGCGGGGGAACCCGGGCAGGAAGTAGCGCTTCTCGAAGTCGAACTCGCAGAGATTCGCGACGATCTGCGTGTTGGCCAGCACTTCGGGATGGTCCGGAAAAAGGGCCTTCATCTCCTTTTCGGACTTGACGTACGATTCCTCACCGGTGAAGCGGAACCGCTTCGGGTCGTCGAGATCGCTCCCCGTGCCGATCGCGAGGAGCACGTCGTGCGACTCGGCATCCTCGCGGCGCAGGTAGTGGGCGTCGTTGGTCGCCACCACGCCCACGCCCAGCTCCTGCCCGAGCCGCAGCATGCCTTCGGTAACCAGCCGCTCCTCCGCGATCCCGTGGTGCTGAACCTCGAGCCAGAAGCCGTCGGGGCCGAAGACCCGCGAGAACCACTCGGCGGTGCGTTTCGCCTCCTCGTATCTGCCCTGCCGCAGGTGCAACGACACCTCGCCCGAGAGGCACGCGGCCAGGCAGACCACCCCCTCGCTGTACCGCTCCAGGGACTCCCTGTCGATCCGCGGCCGCCGGTAGAACCCCTCGGTGAACCCGATCGACGTCAGGCGCACGAGATTCTTGTATCCCGCCCGATTCTTCGCGAGCAGGACGAGGTGGCTATAGGCCGCGGGGGCGTTGGCGGGCTTCTCGCGCGCCTGGCGCGGCCCGAACGCGAGGTAGGCCTCGAAGCCGAGGATGGGCCGGAGCTTCTGGGCCTTGGCCTCCTCGTAGAAGGACCAGGCCGCGTGCATGTTGCCGTGGTCGGTGACGGCCAGGCTGTCCATGCCGAGCTTCTTGACGTGCGCGACGAGATCAGGGATCTGGCTGGCCCCGTCGAGCAACGAGTATTCGCTGTGAGTGTGGAGATGAACGAAGGACATAGGTGCGGTCGGACGTCGGCGCTCGTAGGTCGTGGGCTACCTCCTACGATTCGCCTTTGCCGCCGTGTGACTCCCTGCGCGCCAGCTCGCCCCAGACGGCGTCCAGCGGGACACCGCGAGCCTGCAGCAGCACCAGAAGATGATAGAGGAGATCGGCCGCCTCGGACGCGAGACGCTCGGGCTCCTCCGCAGTCGCCGCCACGACGACTTCGACCGCTTCCTCGCCCACCTTCTGCGAGATCCGGGACACCCCGCGGTCAAGCAACTCAACGGTGTACGAGCCGGCGGGACGTTGCCCTGCTCGGGAGGCGATGGTCGCCGCGAGCCGGCCCAACAGATGGGCGCCGGGATCCTCACCGGCGGAGGAGCGGCCGTCCGAACCCACCGCGGTCGAGAAGCAGGTGCGGCTGCCGGTGTGGCACGCGGGACCGACCTGCTCCACGCGATACAGGATCGCGTCTCCGTCGCAATCGATCCGGATCTCCCGGATCACCTGCTCGTGGCCGGACGTCTCACCCTTGCGCCAAAGGGTCTTGCGTGATCGGCTGAAGTAATGCGCCCGCCCCGTCGCCGCCGTGCGCTCCAGCGCCTCACGGTTGGCATAGGCGACCATCAGGACGTCGCCGGAACGGCTCTCCTGGGCCACCACCGGCACCAGTCCGTCCGTTCCGAATCGGACCCCGGCCAGCCAGCTGTCGTCGGACACCGCCAGAAGGTACCGGGACCACAAATGATTGTCAAAAGCCTTTGTGGCTCCTTATCTTGCTCCGATCCATCCCCCTTCCACGTGCCCGTCCGGAGCTCCCGTCCGTGATCCCGTTCGACTCTCGTAGGGCGCTTCTCCTCGGTATCACCCTCCTGGTGGCCTGCGGGAGCGATCCCGAACAGCCGACCCCCGTGGATTGCGCCGCGGCCGGGCCGACCACCCTGTCGCCCGGGCAGGGCACGATCATCGATGCGGCGACCCAGGGGTGCGTCGAGCTTCCGGCGGCGGGATCGGCCGGCGCGGAGTACCTGTACTTTGCCGGAATTACCGAGGCTACCTTCAGCGAGCAAGGCACGTCGGCGCCGTTCCATCTGACGGGCGCCGGCGGCGGGCTCACCGCGGCGCGGAGCACGCCCGCTCGACCACTCGCGTCGTTCCGGCAGGCGGCCCCGGCCCGCGCGTTCCACGCGAGACTTCGCGACATGGAGCGGTCCGCCGCGCGGGAGGCCGCCGCGGCCCGGATCACGCCGCCCGCGCAGGCCAGTGTGATGGCTGCGCCGCCGACGATCGGGGAGAAGCGGACCTTCAACGTCCTGGAGAGCGGTACGGCCACCGGCACCAAGCCTTCGGATTACGTGCAGGTCACCGCCACGGTGCGGTACGTCAGCACGACCAGCGCGGTGTACCTGGATGATGCGGCGCCCGCCCCGACATACTCGGATGCCGATCTCCAGGCGATCGGCTCGATGTTCGATGCCCATCTCTATCCGATCGATACCACGGCGTTCGGTCGCGAGTCCGACATCGACCAGAACGGCCTCGTGCTGATCCTACTCACCGATCGGGTGACGAAGCTCATTTCGTGCAGCGGTGGCTCGGTCGTCGTCGGCTTCTTCCTGCCGTTCGACCTGTCGCCGGCGCATGTCGGCTCGAACGCCGGCGAGATCTTCTACGGCCTCGTGCCGGACGCGAGCTGCAACATTGACGTGCAGGACGCTCGCTCCTCGCTCCCACCGGTGATGATCCACGAGTTTCAGCACATGATCAGCTACAACCAGCACGTGCTGGTCCACGGCGGGAACCCCGAGCAGACCTGGCTCAACGAAGGCCTGTCCTCCTTCGCGGAGGAACTGGGCGGGCGACTCGTGCCCGACGCGCTGTGCACCAACACCGACTGCCTGACCCAATTCAGCCTGATCAACCTGGACAACGCGTCGCGCTACCTGAGCGATCCGATCTCCAACTATCTCATCGGGCCGGACCGGGTGCCCCTGCCGCTCGAGGAGTACGGCTCGGGGTGGCTGTTCGTGCGTTGGCTCATGGACCACTACGCGACGACGCCCGTCATCGGCACCGACCTGACCCGGAAGCTCGACGGCAGCGACCACACCGGCGCGAGCAACGTGGCCAACGCCACGAGCGCCCAATTCGGCTCGCTCGTGATGAACTGGCAGCTCGCCAACTACCTCGATGATCTGCCCGGCTTCACGCCGGCCGATCCGCTCCTGCAATACACCTCGTGGAATTTCCGCGCCACCTACGCGTCGCTCCACGCCCAGGCGCCCGGCCTGTTTCCTCGTGCCGCGCCGCTCGAGCCGCCTGTCGCCACGAACGGCGCCTACAGCGAGACCGGCACGCTGCTCGCGGGCTCCGGGCGTCACCTCCTCGTGGACCAGGATGCGAGTGCGCCCCCGGTGACCCTGACCTTGACGGGCTCGGACGGTACCACGGCCATTCCGGGGTCGTCCGCGCCGTTCGTCGGCCTCGTCCGGATTCGGTGAAGCGCATGTTCTTCCTCGTGGTGGTCGCCGCGATCTTCGCGGGGTATGGGACCGCCTATCTCGCGAGCGACGACGTGCGTTACCTGACGCGCGCGGGCCTCGAGGAAACCAGCATCCTGCAGTCGCGGCAGCCGATCGCCGACCTCGCCGCCGACCCCGGGACCGATCCATCCCTTCGAAGCGCGCTGGGCCTCGTGGTGGCGAGTCGCGATTACGCCGCACGGCTCGGGCTCGAGGCCAAGGAGACGTACACGACCTACGCGGACGTGGGCCGCGACACGCTGCTCCTCGTGCTGCAGGCCTCGCCGCGCAACTGCATCTGTCCGCACACCTGGAAGTACCCGATCGTCGGCCGGATCCCCTACAAGGGCTTCTTCGACCTCGACGCCGCCCGGCGCGAGGCCGATCGCCTGGCCGGCGCCGGCTACGACATCTACCTGCGACCGTCCTCGGCGTTCTCGACGCTGGGATGGTTCAACGACCCGCTGCTCTCGACCGCGCTCACAGGCGACTCCGTCGAGCTCGCCGCGACCGTGTTTCACGAGATCGCGCACAACACGCTCTACGTGAAGAGCGCGACGCCGTTCAACGAGAGCTACGCCCAGTTCGTCGGCTACCACTCCGCGCAGGCATTCTTTCGTGACCAGGGCGACACAGTGCTCGCGCGGCGCGCCGCCGACCGCTGGCACGACGAGATCGTGCTCGGCGAGTTCTACTCGGCGCTCGTCGGCCGGCTCCAGACGCTCTACGGCTCGCGCCCCGATTCGGCTGCTCTGGAACAGGGTCGCGCGGATGCGGGCGCCTGGGCACGCGAGGAGCTGCAGGGCCCGGTGGCGGCGCGGCTTCGCACGATCACGATCGGCCGGGTGCCGGAGCGTCCGGTCAACAACGCCCGCCTCGTCGGTGCGCGGCTCTACCGCACCAGGCTCGACCTGTTCGACCGCTGGTTCGACCAACACAACCAGGACATTCGGGTCAGCGTCGCGACGCTCGATACGCTTATGAAGGGTGTCACCGGGGACAGCGCCTACGTGCGTCTGGCCGGCGCCCTCGGCGACACGCTGTCGACCGTGGACACGCTGCACGCCGCTCGCGACAGCACGCCGTAGGTCCGCTCGCACTCGCACGGAGCGCAGACGACGAAGGGGGCATGCCGCATCGCATGCCCCCTTCGCTACGTCTGGGAACCGGCCGGCCGATTATGGCGAGCCGGTGCCCGCGGAGTCGCCAGTTCGGGAGGTGCTCTGCTCGGCCTGCTTGGTGGGCTTGGCGACGCTGGCCGAATCCATCGCGCCCGTTCCGGCGCGCGGGCTCGCGCGGTCGCCTGGCCTGGCCGAGTCCGGTTGCCGGCCTCCCACGCCGCTTGTGTCACCTGCGCCGCCGCCGGCGCCCAGCGAATCCCGGCCCGTGCGAAGGCTGTCCATGGGGGCCATCGTGGTATCGATGGCGCCGACGCGTCCTGGGCGCGCGCTGGTATCCACCCCGGCGCCCCTGCCGTACCCCGCTGTGTCGGGCCGAGCCCGCCTGGTTGAGGATGTATCTTGCGCGGCCAGGCGCGGCGCCGTGGCGCAGACCGCCAGCGCCGCGATAGCTGCCATGAGTTGACCTCTCGACATCCTTCCTCCAACCCTTGTGCTGGAGCGCGGCAACGACCGCCCTCGCGTGCCGACCCGCATTCCGAAATCGTGGTCCCGGGAGGGTAGGCGCGCGGGCAGGTGGAGGTCGGTGAGACAGGTCACCGGCCCTCGCGCGGTCTTTTATCCGGTGTAGTTTTCTCGGCCATGGATACCAGCTTCGTAGCCCGCGAGCAGAGCCGCCTGCTGGGCGAGCTCTCCAGCTTCCTGTCGATTCCTAGTGTGAGCGCCCTCCCGAGCCACGCCGCCGATTGCCGGCGCGCGGCGGAGTGGCTGCGCGACGAGCTCGGCAGCCTGGGGTGCCCCACCGTCCAGCTCGTCGAAGGAAACGGCCATCCGGTCGTGTGGGCGGAGAGCCCGCACGTGCCCGATCGGCCGACGCTCCTGATCTACGGCCACTACGACGTGCAGCCGCCCGATCCGCTCGAGGAGTGGACCAGTCCGCCCTTCGAGCCGACCGTGCGCGACGGCCGCCTGTATGCCCGCGGCGCGGCAGACGACAAGGGCCAGGTGTTCTGCCTGCTCAAGGCCTACGAAGCCACGCTTGACGGCGAGCGTCGTCCGCCGCTCAACGTGCGGTTCATCTTCGAGGGCGAGGAGGAGTGCGGCGGGCACGTCATCGCGGACCTGTTGCACGCCGAGCCGGAGCGCACCCGCGCGGATGCGGCCCTGGTCTGCGACATGTCCTACTACGCACCAGGATGGCCGGCCGTCTACACGGCGTTGCGGGGCCTGTGCTACGCCGAGATCTCGGTGCGCACGCTCCAGCGAGACCTGCATTCCGGGACGTACGGCGGCGTCGCGCCAAACGCGCTCGAGACCCTGGTCCGCCTACTCGCCAAGCTCAAGGACGCCGATGGCGACATCCAGATTCCGAAACTCTACAAGGCCGTCGAGCCGCCGTCCAAGGCCGAGCTCAAGAGCTGGAAGCATCTCCCGTTCGACAAGGCCGCCTTCGCGCGGGACGAAGTCACCGCTCAGGTGCTCACGGGACTCAAGGAATACTCGGTATTCGAGCGCGTCTGGGCTTTGCCGACGTTCGAGATCCACGGGATCAAGGGCGGCTTCATCGGGGAAGGGGCCAAGACGGTGATCCCCGCGCAGGCCACCGCGAAGGTCAGCCTGCGGCTGGTGCCAGGCCAGTCCCACGTCAAGGTCGGCAAACAGCTGGAGCGCGCCGTGGCGTCGCTCGCGCCGCGTTGGGCCGACGTGCACGTGAACCTGCTCCACGGCGGGGATCCCGTGCAGGTGGACGTGAGCCACCCGGCGTTCCAGGTGCTCGACGCCGCCTTCGCGTCCGTCACCGGCCGCCCCGCTGTGCGGGTGCGCGCCGGCGGCTCGATTCCGATCGTCCCCGAGCTGGGCCTCACCGGCGCGCCGGTGCTGCTGACGGGGATCGGCCTGCCGGACGACGGGCTCCACTCCCCCAATGAAAAACTCGATCTCGCTCAGCTCTGGAGCGGGATCGAGATCTTCGGACGCTTCTTCGAACGATTTGCCGAGGCCGGGGTGGCCGCTACGCCTCCTCCTCCGGTGTCACCCGCTTGATAGGCCCCGAATAGCGCGCCTCGGTGCGCGCATGCAGCTCGTCCACGCCGATGAGCGCGCGCGCCGAGGCGATGATGCCCGCCACCACGTCATCGGCCCAGTACGGATCGGGCCGCTCCCCCGCCGGCAGCCTCGTGGCGCAGCTCTCGAGATAGCGTATCGCCGTCGTGATCCATTCGGTCTGCGCGGACGCGACCATGGACCACGAGCCGGTCGAGCGGAGCTCCATTTCCTCGAGGGCCTTCAGATGGTCGGTGAGCCCCTCGGTGACGGGGGTCGAGCGCAGGCGATCGGCCACGATGGTGAGGACGGTGCGCCGCTCGGTCTCCTGCGGCTCGGGCAGGGGCGCCAGGTAGTGGCGCTGGTCGGCCACCATCTCCGCCAGGCGGATGCACACGGCTCGGATGGCAGGCGTGAGGGTCCCTGGGGCCTCCTTCGACCAGCTATCCGCCGCGCGGAGAATGTCCTTGATACGCTGTTCCGCCTGCGCCTCGGGCGACGGACGTCGGGGCGATTCTGACATGTTAGGCAGAGAAACCGGGTTGAGCGTCAAAGGCAAGGCTTGCCGAACGACGTCACCGTGGCCCCCGCCGCATGCGCACCGGGTCCGGCCGCCCGTACCGTTCCTCGCGCCACGGATCGCCTCGCATGTGGTATCCGTTCTGCTCCCAGAAGCCCGGGTAGTCCTCCTCCAGAAGCTGTAGTCCCGTCACCCACTTCGCGCTCTTCCAGAAGTAGAGATGCGGCACCAGGAGCCGCACTGGACCGCCATGCTCCGGCGCCAGCGGCTCCCCGTTGTGTGCGAGGGCGAGCAGGTTGGCCGGTCGATCCAGGTCGGCCAGCGGCAGGTTCGTCGTGAACTCCTGCGCCGCGTGGACGAGGACGAACGCGGCCTCCGGCCTGACGCCAGCGCGCTCGAGGACCGCCTGCACCGGCACGCCCTCGAACGTGTTGTCGTACCGGCTCCAGCGCGTGACGCAGTGGATGTCGCAGACGGTCTCGCGCCGGGGAATCGCCATGAGCTCGTCCCACGTGAGGGAGAGTGGGCGCTCCACCGCGCCGCTCACCTCGAATCGCCAGGCGCTGAGGTCGACCGAGGGCACGGTGCCGTAGTGCAGCACCGGCCATTTCCGGGTGATGATCTGGCCGGGCGGTAGACGCGGGCTGCCGGTGTCGCGGAGATCGACGCGATCAGTCATCGGCCGCGTACTCCCGGCTCGGTGCGATGGGCGGACCTGGGCTCATGCGGGCTTCGCCTCGAGCTCGCCGACCGTCACGGGCTCGGTTGCCTCGTAGCCGAACGCGCGGGTAAACGACTTGACGACGGCATGGCTGGCCGCCGTCCAGAGCGCCGGCGGATCGGCGCGACCCAGCTCCGCCGCCACGCTCGTCATCACCACGCCAGCGATCCCGCAGGGCACGATGAGGTCGAAGCCGCTGAGGTCCGTGCTCACGTTGAGGGCGAAGCCGTGAAACGTCACCCATTGCTTCACGTGAATGCCGATGCTCGCGATCTTGCGACCACGGGTCCACACGCCGGTAAGGCCGGGATTGCGCTCCGCGGAAACGCCCAGTGCCGCGAGCGCCTCGATGGCCACCGCCTCGAGCTGCCGGAGATACCAATGCAGGTCCTCGCGATGCTCCCTGAGCTGCAGCACCGGGTAGCCGACGAGCTGCCCCGGGCCATGGTAGGTCACGTCCCCGCCGCGCTCGACTTCCACCACCGGCACGCCACGTTCGGCGAGCATCGGCGCCGGGATCGGCAGGCTGCTCGGCCGCGTGCCGCGACCCAGCGTGACCACCGGCTCGTGCTCGACGAGCAGCAGCACGTCGTCCTGGCGCTCACCCGCCATGCGCTCGCGACAGAGGGCCCGCTGCAGGTCGAGCACGTCGGCGTACGGACGCCGTCCGAGCTCGGCGATGAGGAGGCGGCGGCTCACGCGCTCGCTCCCGCCCGGCGCGCGAGGGCGGCCAGCAGGAGGGCGAGCATGAGCGCCGCCGCGGCCAGCGTCACGAGCCCGGCGCGACCGGCGACCTGGTTCGCGACCATGCAGAGCAGCATCGGGAGCACGGTGGCGAACGCGGTGACCACGCTGAGGCCGCCCCGCCGGTAGGTGGAGGGGACGGGCGCGAGGAGGCGCCACGCGACGAGGCCCGCCAGCACGAGGCCGGCGAGCGTGCCGTAGACGAGCAGGTAGAAGACTGGCCCGGCGGCGACCGCGGGTCCCGGCGTGGCCGGCCGGAGCAGGTCCACGCCCAGGACCGTGAGGCTCACGACGGTGAGACCGAAACCCATGCCGGACCCCATCGCCAGCAAGGCGAGGCGGATGGGGTCCACGGTCAGATGTGAATGACCCGGCCCATCGAGTCGAGCGCCGCCTCGGCGATCGCCTCCGAGAGGGTCGGGTGCGCGTGGATGGCGAGATCCACTTCCTCGACGGTGTACTCGTTCTCGCGGGCGACGGCCAGCTCGTGGATCAACTCCGACGCGTGGCTGCCCACGATGTGCGCCCCCAGGATCTCGCCGTACTTCTTGTCGCGGATGATCTTCACGAACCCTTCGGTCTCGTTGGTGCTCCGTGCGCGTCCGTTGGCGCTGAAGGGGAAGCGTCCGACCTGGTAGTCCAGCTTCCGTTCCTTGGCCTGATCTTCCGTCAGGCCGATGCTCGCCACCTCGGGATGGCAGTACGTGACGCTGGGGACGTTGTCGTAGCGGATGGCGTGCGGATGCTGCCCCGCGATCCGCTCGGCGACGACGACGCCCTCCCGGCTGCCCTTGTGCGCGAGCATGGGCGGACCCGCGACGTCGCCGATGCAGTAGATGCCGGGGGCCGTCGTCTCGAGGGTCTCGAGGTTGACCTTCACGAACCCGCGCTGGTCGAGCTGGACCCCGGCTTCCTGCAACCCCATGGATTCCGTGTTCACCGCGCGGCCGGCCGCCATCAGCACCTTCTCGACCTCGAGCGTCTCCTTCTTGCCCCCGGCCTCGTACTCGAGGGTCACCTTGTCGGCGGCGACGGTGGCCTTCGTGACCTTGGCGCCTGCCACGGTCGTGAGGCCTCGCTTCTTGTAGCTCTTGGCCAGCGCGTCCGAGGCCTCGGCGTCTTCCAGCGGTAGAATGCGCGGCAGCGCTTCGAAGAGCGTGACTTTGGAGCCGAAGGCGTTGAAGATGTCGGCGAACTCGCACCCGACGGCGCCGGCGCCGATCACCGCGAGCGACGTCGGGACCTGCTCCAGGAACAGCGCCTCGTCGGAGCTGATCACGGTCGTCTTGTTGATCTCCAGGCCGATCTGCGGAATGCCCTTGACCCGCGAGCCGGTCGCGATCACGACGGCCTTGCGCGCCTGGTACTCGTCGGCGCCGACCTTGACGGTGCGGTTTTTCCCGAGGACACCCGACCCCCTGATGACCGTCACCTTGTGCTTCTTCATCAGGAACTCGACGCCCTTCGAGTTCTGCTCGCTCACCTTGCGGGACCGGCGCATGGCGACCCCGTAGTCGGTCTTGGCGCCGCTCACCTCGACACCGAGCTCCTTGGCGCCGTGCGCCACCAGGTTCGCCACGTAGGCGCTGTGCAGCAGCGCCTTCGTCGGGATGCACCCGATGTTGACGCACACGCCGCCGAGCTTGTCTCGCTCGACGACCGCGGTGGCCAGGCCGAGCTGGGCCGCGCGAATCGCGCAGACGTAGCCGGCGGGTCCTCCGCCGATGATGATGACGTCGAACTGGGTCGCCACAGATGCCCTCGTTAGGAAGTTGTGCCGAGCCGGCGCCGCTCGCTCGCGGTCATGGGGACTACCACACCAGCGCCAGCGGGTTTTCCAGCATCGCCTTCAGCGTCTTCAGAAACTGCGCCCCGGTCGCGCCGTCGATCACGCGGTGATCGCACGACATCGTGAGCCGGAGCCGCCGGCGCAACGCGAGCTGCCCGTCGTGCGCCACCGGCTTCTGAACAATCCGTCCGACGGCAAGGATCCCGGCTTCGGGGGGATTGATGACGGCCGTGAACTCGTCGATGTCCAGCATGCCGAGGTTCGAGACCGAGAACGTGCCGCCGGTATACTCGTCGGGCGCCAGCCGCCGCTCGCGGGCCCGGCCGGCCAGATCGTGCGCCTCCGCCGAGATCTCGCGGAGCGACTTGAGGTCGGTGTTGCGAATGACGGGCGTGATAAGCCCGTCCTCGATCGCAACCGCCATGCTGACGTGAACCTCGTGCCAGTACCGGATCCGATCGTCCTGCCACCAGGCGTTGCAGGCCGGGTGCTGGCGGAGCGCGGTGGCCACGGCCTTGATGATGATGTCGTTGAAGGAGACCTTGGGCCCGTCGCCCATCCCCTTGAGCGCCTCACGTGCCTCCCAGGCCCGCTCCATGTCCACCTCGGTCGTGAGGTAGAAGGTCGGAATGGGCCCGATCGACTGGACGAGCCGCTTGGCGATCGTCTTGCGAAGCTGCGTGAGCGGAACGTCGGTGTATGCGGCGCCATCCGAGGAACGGAGGGTGGGGCGCGGGGCGGGCGCCGGCGCCGTCGGGGCGCCCGCGGGTGCGCGGGCGGGTGCCGCGCCTCCCTCCAGGTCGCGCAGGACGATGCGGCCCTCTGGTCCGGACCCCGCGACGGCGCCGAGGTCGATTCCTCGTTCGGCCGCCATTCGGCGCGCGAGGGGGGACGCCTTGACCCGGTGCCCCGTGGGTGCCATGACGGCGGCCGGGACCGCGGGCGTCGCCTGGACTGGGCGGGCGGCCGCCGGAGCCTCCGAGGCAGAGCGACCGGCTGCCCGGGCTCGCTCGGGCGCCGGCGAGGCGGGCTGTTCCGGTACCGCCGGCTTGCCATTCTCCACCGATTCGCCGGGCTCGCCGATCAGGGCCACCAGCTGGGAGACCGGCACCGTGGTCCCGGCGGGCACGACCTGCTTGAGCAGTGTGCCGCCCGCGCGGGCCACGAGCTCCATGACCGCCTTGTCGGTCTCCACCTCGGCCAGCACGTCGCCGACGGCGACGGGCTCGCCCTCACCCTTCTTCCACTCGACGAGGCGCCCCTCTTCCATCGTCGGGGAGAGCGCCTCCATGACGACCTTGGTAGCCATTGCTCAGTCGCGGTACAGCACCGAGTGCACCGCGGCGATCACCTTGGCGGGATCGACCTTCGCGGCCTTCTCGAGGTGCTTGTTGTATGGCATCGGGACATCGGCGCCGGTCACCCGTAGCACCGGGGCGTCGAGCTCGTCGAACGCCTCCCGCTGGATCGTGTCCACCACCTGCGCGCCCACCCCCGCGAAGGGCCACCCTTCCTCGGCGACGACGCAGCGATGGGTCTTCGCCACGGAATTGAGCACCGCCTCCGTGTCCAGCGGGCGGATCGTGCGCAGGTCGAGCACCTCGGCCTCGACCTCTTCCCCGGCGAGCTGCTCGGCCGCCTTGAGGGCGACCGACACCGTCTTCGAGTGGCAGATGATGGTGACGTCCCCGCCGGCGCGCTTCACTTCCGCCTGGCCGAGCGGCACGATGTGCTCGCCGTCCGGTACGTCGCCTTTCACGTTGTAGAGCATCTCGCCCTCGATGAAAACGACGGGGTTGTCATCGCGGATCGCGCTCTTGAGCAGGCCCTTGGCGTCGGCAGGCGTGGCCGGCGTGACGACCTTGAGCCCGGGGATGTGGGCGTAAAAGCTCTCGAACGCCTGGGAATGTTGCGCGCCGAGCTGCAGAGCGGCGCCGCCGGGTCCGCGGAAAACGGCCGGGACGCCCACCTGACCAGCCGACATGTAGCGCATCTTGGCGGCCGAGTTCACCAGTTGGTCGATGGCGAGGAGAGCGAAGTTCCAGGTCATGAATTCGATGACGGGGCGGAGGCCGACCATCGCCGCCCCGACGCCCACGCCCGCGAAGCCGAGCTCCGTGATGGGCGTGTCCACGACGCGCATCGGTCCGAATTCGTCGAGCAAGCCCCGGCTCACCTTGTAGGCGCCCTGATAGACCCCGACTTCCTCGCCCATGAGGAACACGTCCCCATCGCGCTGCATCTCCTCGCGAAGCGCCTGGTTGAGGGCGTCCCGGTACGTCAGTGTTGGCATGGCGCTCCCTGGCGACGGCTCGTCACCCGAGCCTCACGATCCCGCATACACGTCCCTGTACAGCTCGCCTTCGTCCGGATCCGGCGCCTCCTCGGCGAACTTGTAGGCGTCGTCCACCTCTTCCATGACGGACGCGTCAACCGCCTTCACCGCCGCCTGGTCCATCAGGCCGTCCTCGACGAGCCGCTGCGACCAGACCGCGATCGGATCGCGCTTCCGCTGATCTTCGACCTCTTCCCGGGTCCGGTAGTGTCCGTGGATCGGATCGGACATCGAGTGGCCCATGAACCGGTAGGTGCGGACCTCGAGCAGCGTCGGGTGCTTGTCCTTGCGGGCCCGCTCCACCGCGCGCTCCATCGCGGCGTACATCACCAGCACGTCCTGGCCATCCACGACTTCGTTCGCCATGTCGTACGAGCAGGCGCGCTCGGAGATGTCGTAGATGGCGCTGGCGCGCTCGAGGGCGGTGCCCATGCCGTAGCGGTTGTTTTCGCAGATGTAGATCGCGGGCAGCTTCCAGAGCGCCGCCATGTTGAGCGCTTCGTGGAAGGCGCCGTTGTTGACGGCTGCTTCGCCGAAGTAGCAGACAGCGACCTGATCGGTGTTGCGGTACTTCGCGGCGAAGGCCATCCCGGTCGTGAGCGGAATGTGGCCGCCCACGATGCCGTGACCGCCGAGGAAGCCGAGTGAGGCGTCGAACAGGTGCATCGAGCCGCCCTTCCCTCCGCTGCACCCCGCGGCCTTGCCGAACAGCTCGGCCATCACGGCGCGTGAGCTGATGCCCCGCGCCAGAGCGTGTCCGTGCTCGCGATACGAGCAGGTGATGTAGTCGTCCGTCCGCAGCGCGGCGAGACTGCCGACGGCGACAGCCTCCTGCCCGATGTACAGATGGCAGAAGCCGCCGATCTTCCCGAGGCTGTAGGCCTCGCCGGCCTTTTCCTCGAAACGGCGGATGAGCACCATCTGCCGGAGCCAGCTGCGGTACTCGTCCACCCGGGCGGGATCGAGACCGCGCCGCCGGGAGGTGGTCCGGGGTGTCGCCGTGCCCGCCATCAGCGCGCCTCCACGAACGATCCGGTGGCCGATTCCCCCGCCGAGGCGGCGAGGGCGACAGCCTCGCCGCCCGTCGCGGCCGCGACCTGCTCCCACGCGTGGTACGACGAGCGGGTCAGCGGGCTCGCCTGGACGTGCGCGAATCCCATGGCGAATCCGAGCTCCCGCAGCTCCGCGAATTCTTCGGGGGTGTAGTATCGCGCGACGGGCAGATGGCTTCCGGAGGGGCGAAGGTACTGACCCAGCGTGAGGATGTTTACGTCGCTGCGGCGCAGGTCGCGCATGCAGACCAGCACCTCGTCCCACTCCTCACCCATGCCGAGGATGATGCCGCTCTTGGTCAGGCCGGTGGCGTCCATGCGGCGCGCGTTGGCCAGCAAGGCCAGGGCGCGGTCGTAGCGCCCGCCCGGCCGGGCCAGCCGGTACAGGCGTTCCGCCGTTTCCAGGTTGTGATTGAGAATGTCGGGCCGGGCGTCCATCACGATCCGAAGCGCCCGCTCGGAGCCCTTGAAGTCGGGGATCAGGACTTCGACCGAGGTGTCGGGCAGGCGGCGCTTGATCTCCGTGATGCAGCTGGCGAACGCTTCAGCGCCGCCATTCGGCAGGTCGTCACGGTCGACCGAAGTGATCACCACGTGGGCCAGCCCCATCCGCTCGACCGCCTCCGCGAGTCGTACCGGCTCGAGCGGATCGAACGCTGTCGGGGTTCCGTGCGCTACGGCGCAGTAGGTGCAGTTCCGGGTGCAGACGTCGCCCAGGATCATGAACGTGGCGGCCTTGTGCTCCCAGCATTCGCCGATGTTGGGACAACGGGCCTCTTCGCACACGGTATGGAGCCCGAGCTCGCGCATCAGGCCCTTCAGGTGCACGTAGTTGGGACCGCCGGGCGCCTTCACCTTGAGCCAGCCCGGCTTGCGAGGCGCCGCCGCGCCGGCCGCGTCCGACGAGCGCGTCAGTTGTATGAGCGAAACCGGCACTACCACGCTCCTGCGACGGATGATTCGAGTGGAGGCCGCTGGAAAGCTAGTCGGCTCCGGAAGGAGAGGCCACCAGCCGGCCGCGCGACCGGTGGCGTATCGGAGGTGCTTGAACCGGAGGGGTGAAGTTCGGGGTCAACGCCCGCAGGCGTCGACCAGGGCTTGGGCGGTCTCCCGAACGGCCTTCGACGCCGACTCCTCCTCCTCGGTCGGGCCGCGCTCCGTCGAGAATTCAGCGTACGTGCGCCCGGTGACGGCGAGGCTCGTCTTTCCGTCAGCGCCGGGTGTCGCCTGCACCTCGACGCGGTCGATATTGTGGCGGTATCTGGGGTTTGCACGATGGACATCGTTGTCGATCCTGCGGGCGTTCAGCAGTAGATCGTCTTTATTGAACGACGTCGGGGTATACCCGAGCGTATCCAGCTTCGCCCGCGCACACGCCATCGCGTCCGGCGGGCTGGCCGACGGCGAGGCCGTGAGCGCGATGGGGAGCGAGCCGGGGCCGCAGGCGCCGAGCAGGACGAGGGCGCCGAGGATCGGGTACGAATGCATCGTGAGGGACTCCGTTGGAGGTTCACCGGAATGTAATTGGGCGGGGAAAGAAAGAGCGGCCGCCCCTTTCGGAACGGCCGCCTGTCCTGCGTGACGCTGGAGCTTACTCGAGGCTTAGAAGAACAGCATCATGCCCAGGGAGCCCTGGTCGCCCGAGGAGGCCTTCACACCGTCGGCAATGCCTTCGATGTGTGCATACTCGGCCACCCAACGGAGCGACTTGGTCCACTTCCAGGTGAGCTGGCCAACCGCCGCCCGCCGCTTGAGGATATCCTCGGTGGTGCCGTCGGCGGCCTTGTCGGCGTCGGTACGCTTCAGGAGGTTCTCACCATAGCTGGCGCCGATCGAGAACTTGCCTTCCTTCGGGCTGAACACCGCCTGCGCGATGTAGCCGAACGACTCCCGGCCGTCGCCGGCGACGTCAACGCCGCCGTTGTCGAAGTTGGCGCCACCCACGACGCCGTCGCCCTGGAGCAGTGAGCCCATGCCCTTGGCCCAGAAGCCCGAGCCGTGGACCACGAACCCCGCGATGTCGATCGACGCACCACCGGCGACGCCGGTGGAGCTGAGGCTTTCGGTGGTGCCGGTGGCGCCGGTCTTGGCCGTCTGCGCGGCGCCGCTGAGGAAGAGCTTGAGGGTGTTTCTCTCGCCCAGCTTCCCGTTGTAGCTCAATTCGCCCTCAAGGCGCGGCAGCTCGATCGTGGTGTACGGCCCGTCACGCAGTCCCTCGAAGAGACCGATGGCGATGGACAGCGGCCGGCCGGCGGGCGTCGAGTACGTCAGCTGCGGACGGAAGTCGGTGTACAGGTAGCCGTAGCCGATACGCCCGAGCGCCGTGCCGCGGCCGCCACCACCCACGCCGACACCGAGCAGCGTCATGTCGTTGAGGATGTTGCCACGCTGGTACAGGCCGAGCTCCTTACCCATCAAGAGTTGGCCCCAGGTGCCGCCCGCGGTCAGGTAGACCTGGCGCATGTCGATCTGGGCGCCGGCCGCGTCAGTGCCGAAGTAGCTGGCGTTGTGCCCACCCGTCTCGACCTGCGGCGCGAAGCCGAAGTGCACGCCGAGATCTACGTTCTCCTCCTTGCCCTTCGCATCGAACACCGCGAAGGCCGGGAGCAGGCCGGTGCCCACGCTCAGGTCCTTGGAAGTCGTCGCGCAGGTTCCCCCCACGCACGACTTGCCTTGCTGGTAGATGTAGAACGCATTCACGTTACCGGCAAACGTGAAGCTCCAGCCGTTGCTCATCTGCATCGTGAGCTGGGCTTCCGCGGCATTGGCCGCGCCGAGCGCCAGACCCAAGCACAACAGAGCGACTTTCTTCATAGGTGCTTCTCCCTCAGTGTAAGAATTGACCGCCAACGACAGCCAACCTTCGGGACGTGCCTGCACCAGCAAATCGGGACCGCGGCTAGCGCGCGGAATCAGTCGTCGGACCAGTGAGCGATGCGTTCACCTCCCAGAAGCCGTACCAGATGGGGAGCGGACGGTGATTCTCCCACCAGTAGTAGTCGTTGACGCGCGCGACGTACACGTTCGCTCCGTAAGGAAACCGGAACCGTCCGTTCCGGTAGAGCGCCGTCATCGCGTCCCGCAGGCTCGCGGAATCCGCCGCAGTGGAGCCGGCCTGACCCAGGCCCGCGCCGGCGAGGAACCCGTCCGCGTACGCCATCCGAGCCTCGGGGCCCAAGGCTCGCCAGTCCTCGCCGTCCTGCACGCTCCAGTGGCGGTCCGGACCTCCGGCGCTCGCGCGGCCCGCGAGAAACCCTCCGGCCACGAAAGCCGCCCACCACCACCGACTCGCCACGATCCGCCCCAAAGGAATCGGCCGGCAGAGGGGCCCTGAAGCAGGGCCCCTGCCGGCCGTCACTGGCTGCTACTTCTTGGCCTTGGCCGGAAGGCCGAAGACCATGATCGAGTTCCCGAGCGGGAAGCTGAGCTGGAAGTTGCCGCCGCATGCCACCGCGATGAACTGCTCACTATCCAGCGTGAACGACATCGGGGCGGAATTGCAGCCGGCGCCGGCATTGAACTGCCACAGCAGCTTGCCGGTCTTCGAATTGTAGGCGTTGAAGTTGCCGTTGCCTTCGCCGGTGAACGTGAGCCCGCCGGCTGTGGAGAGTGAGCCGCCCATCATCGGCTGCGGCACCTTGTTCTGCCACGCGACCCTGCCGGTCTTGAGATCGACCGCCGAGAAGAGGCCGTACTGCTCCTCGCCCGGAATCGCCACGAAGGCGGAGCCGAGCCAGAGACGGCCCTTCTCGTAGGGGGCGCTGTGCACTTTGTAGTTCATCGGCTGATGCAGCGCCGCCACGAAGGCATAGTTGAGCGTCGGATCGACTGCGATCGGAGACCACTCCGCGCCGCCGTTGGCGCCGGGAAGCATCCGGGTGCCTTCCGGGGTCGGCAGCGCGAACATGTTCTCCTGCGGAACGAAGTTGTCGCTCTTGCGGACCAGCTTGCCGCTCGCGGCGTCGAGGATGTACACCCAGCCCGTCTTGCCCGCATGGACCACGACCTTCTGCCCATCCACAGTGGCCACCACCGGCGGCGACACCGCGTCGAGGTCCCACACGTCGTGGGGCACGGTCTGGTAATACCACTTCGTCTTGCCCGAGGTGGCATCGATGGCCACGACGCAGTCGGTGTACAGGTTGTCGCCCGGCCGAAGGCTGCCGTCGAGGTCCGGCGAGGGGTTGCCGACGGCGAGGAAGATCGTGTTGCTCTCCTGATCGTACGCCGGGGTCATCCACACGCCGCCGCCGCCGCGGGTCCACGCGTCGGCGTTCTTCGCGCTGTCCGCCTTCTCCTTCGCGACGTCGCGATGGAGGTCGGCGCCGTCGAGAGTGCTTTTCGGCCAGCTGCCCCACCAGCCGTTGGGCGCCTTGTCGTCGAACGTCGAATCGCCCTTGGGCGCGGGAATCGAGTACCACTTCCAAACCGGGGCGCCCGTCATGGCGTTGAAGGCCTGCACGAACCCGCGGATGCCGTACTCGCCGCCGGACACGCCGACGATCACGTTGTCACCGATGATGAGCGGGGCGTGAGTGATGCTGTACCCGAACGCGGGATCGGCGACCTGCTTGTCCCACAGGACCTTCCCGTCCTTGGCGTCGAACGCGATCAGGTGGGCGTCCAGGGTGCCCATGTAGAGGTGCGCGCCGCCGTGAATGGCGAAGCCACGATTGTTCGGACCGCAGCAGAAGATCGTGGTGCCCAGCTTGTGCTCGTACCGCCAGACTTCCTTCTTGGTCCTGAGGTCGTACGCGATCGCGGTGTTATAGGGCGTTGTCACGTACATCATCCCGTTCGTCACGATCGGCGTATTCTCGAACGAGCCGAGCTTCGAGATGCCCGTCTGGAACATCATCCGGGGCACCATCTGGCCGACGTTCGAGGTGGTGATCGATTTGAGCGGGGAGTAGCGCTGGTTCCAGTCGTTGCCGCCGTACGTTGTCCAATCGCCGCTTTGAGCCGCTATCGGACCGGCAGCAGCGAGGAGCACCGGGACCACAAGCCAACGCGTGCTCATGCGCATGGACACTCTCCCTTTGAGCTGAACCTTCGGTGCGGAGACGGACCACAGCCGGTCCGTGAAGGATCGAAGAGAGAGCCCCTTCGATCCGATTTTCCTCGTGTCCGGCGGACCATCCGCCGCGGACGCACCCCTCGACGATTCGAGCGCGGCACTGGATTGTCGTCCCCACCGGGCGCTCGATCCGCCGCGACCTGGGAAAAGACAACGTTGCGGAGTGGCATCCGTGCCGTGGGGCAGTCGCCCTAGCGGGCGTCGTCGAATGGGGGCGGTAAGTGTTGAGCCGGTTACAATCTGCGATGCATGGTTCGGCCGTCAAGACCCCAGATTCCCGACACTACGCGGTTTCCCACGCACTCCGCGCCTGCAAGCCTATTCAGTGCAAAGGCTTGCGCTCGAGGTATGGTGTAACGTTTTGCGTCGGTGTGGCTACTGGAACAGTGCCGCCGCCTTGAGCAGGGTGTTCCACACCCCCAAAGCAACGGAACTCCAACCAGAACCCACGCAAGGGCCACCAGGCCCCACTGGCCGGTCCCCCCCACCCCTCCTGGCTCATTCCGGTTCAACGGCGCCTCCGGCCTCCCTAGAATGGACCCCCCGGACACCCGGCGTGGCCGGATTAATATTCGGACATGAGGGTGTTTATGCAATCGGCAAATCGGCCTTACTTGGCGCCAACCAGCCCCCGTTCCTGCGCCAACTGCTCCTCCGACATGTAGTATTGGTCGGCCACCGGGCGGACGGCGAGGTTGGCCAGGAACCCCAGGACCAGCAGTCCGGCCATAAGATACATCGTGACGTTGTAGGCCTGGGCGGCCGGGACGCCGCGCTCGATCTGGTATTCGCGGATGTAGTTGACCAGCACCGGCCCGGCGACGCCCGCCGCGGACCAGGCGGTGAGCAGCCGCCCGTGGATCGCGCCCACGTACTGCGTGCCGAAGATGTCCGACAGGTAAGCGGGAATCGTGGCGAACCCACCCCCGTACATCGTCAGGATCAGCGCCGCGCAGGCCACGAACAGCTCCACGCTGCCGATCCGTCCGGCGTAGGGCAGGCAGAGATACAGAATCGGGCCGAGCGTGAAGAAGATGCCGTAGGTTGCCTTGCGTCCGATCCGGTCCGAGAGGGAGCTCCAGCCGAACCGGCCGGCCATGTTGAACAGGCTGAGCACCCCCACGAACCCCGCCGCGGCACTGGCCTTCACGACGCCTTTGAACATCTCCTGGATCATCGGTGACGCCTGCTCCAGGATCCCGATGCCGGCCGTGACGTTGAGAAACAGCACGGCCCACAGGAAGTAAAAGGGGACGGTCTTGATCGCCGTGTCCACGTGCACGTGGCGGCGCGTGACCAGCGTCTGTCCGGTCCCTGACGGCGGCTCCCAGCCGGCCGGCTTCCAACCCTGCGCCGGCACCCGGAAGAGGAAGGCGCCTGACAACATGGCCGCCAGGTAGATCAGGCCCAGCGTCATGAAGGTCTCGGCGACGCCCACCGACGTCGCCGACTTGTAATGGTCGAGAAGCAGCTGCGACAGCGGGCTGGCGATCATGGCCCCGCCGCCGAACCCCATGATCGCCATGCCTGTGGCCATCCCCCGGCGATCCGGAAACCACTTGATCAAGGTCGAGACCGGCGTGATGTAGCCCAGTCCGAGCCCACACCCGCCCAGCACCCCGTACCCCAGATACAGCAGCCAGATGTTGTGCAGCTTGACGCCCACGGCGGAGATGAAGAAGCCCAGGCCCCAGCAGACGGCCGCCACGACACCGCTCTTCCGGGGACCGGCGTGCTCCAGCCACCGCCCGAACACGGCGGCCGAAAGTCCCAGGAAGACGATGGCAATGGTGAAGATCCAGGCCAGTTCGCTCTGTTTCCAGTCGGCGGGCGCCGAATCCGTGATGCCGATGACCTTGGTGAGCGGCAGCTTGAAGACGCTGAAGGCGTAAGCCTGCCCGATGCTGAGATGGATGGCGAGCGCGGCGGGGGGGACGAGCCAGCGGTTGAACCCCGGTCCGGCGACGATGCGCGACCTCGAGAGTAGTCCCGCCATCACGATTCTCCTCGATTAAGTTGCGGCAGGAGAGCCACTCAAGCTACCGACGAGCGGAACAGGGGGCCAGACCGACTGATGGCGCGTCCATGGCAGCTTCTTGGTTGGGTCATCGCCGGACCGCTCGCGGCGATCGCGCTGGCAGCCGACTGCGCCGCGGCCCAGCACCCCGAGGCGACCCCCCAGCCCGCCGCCTCCACGGCACCCGCGCCCACCGCCGCCGATACGTCGCCCGCGTGGCTGGTGAGCGATGATGCCTCGAAGACCGCGACCGTCGCCCTTCAAGTGACCCACGCGACCGACGGTTCCGCGTTGATCAACGGGCGTCGCAATGGCGAGCTCCAGATCGTCGTGCCGGTGAACTGGACCGTGCAGTGGGACTGGCGCAACGCCGACTCGACCGCGGCGCACAGCCTGGTGGTCATGGCCGAGCGGGAGAAGCTTCCCACCGAGGGCGGACGGGCGGTATTCACCAACGCGATGACGCGCATGGTGACCGCCGGGCTGCCGGCTGGCGTGGGTGACCGGACCACCTTCACCGCGGAAGAGGGCGGTTGGTACTGGCTGCTCTGCGGGGTGCCCGGTCATGCGATCGCCGGCGAGTACCTCGGACTTCGTGTGGACCCCGAGGCCGAGACGGCGCGGGTGCGATCGAAATAGTCCCGGGTCGGAGCCGGGCGGCCACCCGTCTGGTCTCTTTCCATCGCCGGCCCGGCATCATCCCGGCGCCCGCAGCAACCGTTCGATCTCCTCCTCGAAACCCCTCGTCAAACGCTCGTGTTGGGTGCCGGTGGCCGGCCCGTAGAATCCGGCATGGACCAGCTTCACGCGGCCGTCCCGCCCGAGAAAGACCGTGGTCGGGAACGACGTGAACCCATGCAGCTGCGGGAGACTCGCCGCCGCGGCGTCGGTGTCGTTGATCCCCGCCAGCAGGATCGGGAAGGGAATGCCGAACTTGTCTCGGTACCGCCGCACCTGCCGACCATCCACCGCCGAATCGCCCGTCACCTCATAGGCCAGCCCAACGATCTCGAGGCCGCGCGTGTGATACTTCCGGTACAAGCGCACGAGCCCAGGGGCCGCGTCGTGGCACGTGGGGCACCAGCTGCCGAAGATGTCGACCAGCACCACCTTCCCGCGGAATCGCGGGTCGCGCTCGGTGACTATCCGACCCTGCAGGTCCGGAAAGGCGAATCGGAATGGCGTCGTGGTGTCGGCCGAGGTGATCTCGGTCGGCGTCTTGAGGTGCGGGGTCCCGGTGCTTCGCACGGCGATCCACGGCGTCTGCGTGCGGAGGCCGGCGTGGAACACGCCACGGAGCGTGTCGCCGTGGAGCATGCCGGTGAGGAGGTACACGAACGACCCGTCGAAGTGGGCGAGCGCGAAGCTGTCGCCCGCGACCCGGCCGGAGAAGTGACCGTAGTCGCCCGTGTTCGAGATCATCGTTCCCTCGAGTCCCTGGGTGTCGTTCCTGAGCTCGAATACGCGGGGGCTGGAACCGAAATCCGAGAAGAAGGTCGCATCCCACCGCCCGACCAGCGCCTGGCTGCCCGGCGTGGCCGGCCATCGCCCGCGGGCCGCACGGAACGGAATGGTCCTCGGTCCGCGGTTTCCCACGTTCCGGTACGAGCCGGTGAGCGAATCTCCGTGCAGCCGGCCGCTGAGGGTGGCGGCGTAGTCGGCGATCTCCAGCTCGACAGAGTCTCCCCGGACGGTGACCCGGGAGAGCGGCTGACAGCGGCGTCCGTTGCACAGACGTCCATCGAGGGCGGTACCGCTCCCGGTGATCTCCAGCGCGAACGGAAGCACCGCGCCTTCGAGGTCCAGTACGGCGCGCCAGGGTCCCGCGGGCGACGGGAGGAGCGCCCACATGGTCAGCGCGGCCGCCGCCGCGAGACGCATCATCGGGCCCCGGCCGGGGAGGAGAGGCCGCCGCCCTGGTAGCGCTCGCCGGCGTCGATCGCGATCGGAATGGTGTTGCCGCGCCACGGCGCGGGGCAGGGGTACGCTGAGCTGTAGGCACAGAACGGATTGCGCGCGCGATTGAAGTCCAGGCGGTATCGGCCACCGGCTGCGGGCGAGAGGGACACGAACCGGCCCGCCGGATAGGTGGAGTGGCCGTTGGTGGCGTCGCGGAAGTAGATCTCGAGCTCCGACTCCTCGCCGCCAGGCGAGGGGATCCTCAGGACGCGCAGGCGGACAACTGTTCCTCCGAACGGCACCTGGACGCTGCCCGCCTCCGCCGCCTCGACCTCGATGCCGTCCACACCGAGGACGCGGACCGTCCCGCGTTGCTCCGGTGGCAGCAGCGGTCCCGAGAACCTGAGCTCGGCCGACAGGTCGTAGTAGACAGGCGATTTCGCGGAGTGCCGCGAAGCGAACACGGTCAGCACTTCCCGGCCGGCCGGTCCATCGGCGACGAGGGTGTAGCTCCCGACCCGCACCGGGGCTCCACGTGGCATTGGCCGGCCGCCGGCCGCGCTCTCGAGGCGTACGCCGCCGGCACCCGCCACGACGCGGTGCTCCCCGATGCCATCGAGCGGTATGTCGGCGTTGGCGGGTCCGAGCCGCAGCTCGCGCCCGATCGGCTGTTGCGCGACGGTAGCAAACGGCGAGGTCGGAGCGGAGGTCAGCCACCGGACGTAGTCGGCGCGCTCACGCTCGACGGCGGTTTGCGCCCAGCCCGGAGCCGCCACGAGAAGGAGGAGGCACGCCACCCCGACCCGGGGGGCGCGCCGGGCCGTCCACCTGTGGAAACCGCCGGGCGACATCGGGGCGGCCTGGATCAAGACTTCTTGAGCGCCCCCACCATCACGATCGGCGAGGTCGGCTGCAACGAGCCACCCTCGGGCTCCACGGTCACCGCGGCGGCGCTCAGGGAGCCGCCTTGCGGTACCGGGATCTGCTCGACCTTGGCGTGGCCGTCGGGCTCGGGCTTGAACGTGACCGACGGCACCGGCGCGCCGTCCTTGATGAACCAGAGCTGGTAGGCCTTTCCGGTGGGCACCGGCTTGAGCCGGAAGCCGTGGACGATGGCGAGGTTCCGCTGGCGGTTCCAGAACAGCTGGATCCCCGGCTCGGGATCGCCGCTGGAGGTGAGCTGGAACATCTGGACGCCGGGCTCGAGGATCGCGTTCAGCGTGGCCTCGCGCTCGGTGAGCCGTTGCTCGGTGCTGGCGAGCATCGTGTCGCGCGCCGCCAGCTCCGCTCCGACGGCCGCGAGCCGGCCACGCGCCGACAGCAGCCCGGCGCCGAGGCCGGCGGCCAGGAGCAGGCTCGCCGCGAGCGCCACCCAGACCGCGGAGGACGGACGTGCGGCCGGTGCCCGCGAGGCGCCGCCGATGGGCCGGCTCTTCTGCTCTGCGACGCGAGCGAGCACGCGGTCGCGCAGACCGGTCGTCGGTGCGGTCGCGCCCGCGGGGCCCGGACCCCCGAACGCGAGCAGCGCCGCCACCTCGCGATACTCCTCCACCTCGCGCCGCGTCTCCGGCGAGGTGGCGAGAAACGCCTCGAAGCGGCGGGCCTCGTCGCTCGACAACGCGCCGAGCGCGTAGGCGGCGGCGAGATCCTGCGGCGATTCCTGAGCCGGGCCCGTCATGTGCCACGCTCGAAGTAGAAGGGACGCAGGCATTCCCGGAGCTTCTGCATGCCCAGCCGCACGCGCGTCTTCACCGTGCCCAGCGGCTCGTGCAGTCGCTCGGCGATCTCCGACTGCGACAACCCCTCGAAATAGGCCAGCTCGATGGCCTGACGCTGGGGCGGGCTCAAGGTTTCCAGTGCCTGTTGCACCTGTCGCCGGCGCTCGTCGTGATCGAGCGCGCCGCCGGGATCCGGCCGGAACTCGCCCATCGCGGGCGACGCGTCCGGCCGATCCGCGGCGGCCGTGGCCGTGATCCGGTCGCGACGACTCCGGGCCCGTACCAGATCGAGGGCCCGGCTCCGGGCGATCATCGTGAGCCAGCCGGCCACCGAGCCGCGGCCGGCCTCGAAGCGCGGAGCGTCCCGCCAGGCCTGCGCGAAGGCCTCGAGCACGACCTCTTCCGCGTCCGCGCGCTGTCCGACGATCCGGTACGCGGTCGCGTAGAGCACCGTGCCGTACCGATCGTACAGCTGCCCGATCGCGCGTTCCTCTCCTTGCGCGGCGCGCGCGACGAGCTCGCCGTCGGCCGTGGACGGCGAGTGCGGGGCAGCGTCAGGCATGGACCATGGCTCGGGGAGGCTCCCGATGGCGTGAGCGACGGTCGGAACGTCAGTGAGTCTACACGCCAGCGTGGAAGCTCCACAAGCAGGCCGGCTCACGGCAGCGCCTTGGACGACTCTCCCCGGGTGAAGAGCAGGGTCTCGGTGCGCCCTCCGTAGGCGGCGCGAACCACATTGACCTCGTCCTCGAAGCGCTCGCACAGCACGAGGCTCGTCACGCGTGCGCCCGCCAGGCCGCCTCTCACCTCGCCGCGGAGTCGAAGCATCACCACGTCGCCCGACGGTTCACTGCCCACCCACGCCAGGCGGACCGGGCGTCCGGTGCGGTCCACCAGCGCGAACGTGCCACGCAGGTAGCGCGCTCTCGCCGAATCCGCCGCCACGGGATCGGGGGAGAGCGGGACCGCCGCTTCCAAGTCATCGGCAAAGACCTTGACCCTTACCTCGATCGTGCCGCCCGCATCCTGTTGCTCGATCTCGGCCACGGCGGAGTGCATCGGGTGCCCGCGGAGGCCGGCGAGGGCCAGGACGAGCACGGCGAATCGGGTGGCCATGCTACCAGGGGAGCCGGCTGGCCGCCATGCGGGCCGCCACCAGGACGACGACAGCGCTCACCGCGACCACCCGCAGGCGGAAGACCGGGGGGATCGCCACGGACGAGCGCAGGAGGGCCAGGGCGCGGTCCAGCGCGGCCAGTCCGAGCCCGGCCAGTCCGAGCACCACGAGCTGTCCCAGCTCGATCCCCACGTTGAACCCGAACAGCGGCAGCGCGATCGAGCCGGTGAAGAGGCTCGAGAGATAGTTCGCGAAGCCCGCGCCGTGCACCAATCCGAACACGCCCGCGAAGATGGGGCGATATCGGCCGCGAAGTGGCGCACGCTCGCGCCGCCGGACCAGAATGTTCTCGAGCCCGGTCACGACGATCGTCACTGGGATGAGGAACTCGATCAACGCGGTCGGCAGGCGGAGGGCGCCGGTGACCGCGAGTGCCAGCGTGACCGAGTGGCCGACCGTGAAGGCGGTGATCACCCACAGCGAATCCCGCCAATCGCGGCCACGATAGATCGCCGCGAGCGCGAGCAGGAACAGGATGTGGTCCAGCGCTTCCAGATCCGTGATATGGTGGAAGCCCAGCGTCACGAAGGCGAGCAGCTCGGACATGATCGGGCCTATCGGGAGAGAGAGTCCAGAACGGCGCGGGCCTCGTCGGGCTGCGTCGGATGCCACCAGGGATTGATCGCGAGGGCACGCTGGAGCCGGATGCGGGCGGAGGCGGTGTCGCCCGTTGCGCGATCGATCATTCCCGCGTGGAAGTACAGCATGGCGTCCCGCGTGCCGAGCGCGAGGGCGCGCGACATCGGCCCGCGCGCCTCGGCGTCGCGTCCGGAGCGGTGCAGGGCCCAGGCGAGCAGATCGTAGCCGTAGATGTCGTGGCGCGTCTCCAGCTCGTGCCGCACGTTCGCCAGCACCGTCGGGACCTCGCGACCGTGGTCGAGCAGGTACAGGCTCCATGCCCGGTGATAGGCTCCGGGCTGGCGCAGGACGCTGAGCGCCATGGCGCGATCGTATTCCGCCGCCTTGGCCGAGTCTCCCTGCGCCGCCCACGCATCGCTCAGCAGGCCGAGGGTCGCGGGGTCGAGGGCGCGAGAGACGGCCAGCTCACCGGTCTCGGTGGCGTCCCGCCACTCGTGCCGCACGGCGTGGAGCCGCGCGAGCGTGCCCAGCAGCCGGTAGTCGACCGGGAGGATTGCGAGCCCGGAGGCGAGCTCGTGCCGGGCTTCGCCGAGGTGACCGCTTCGAAGGGCGAGGTCGCCCAGGCGCAGGTGAAACCAGGCGACCTGCTCACGCGGCATCCCATGGCGGCGCGTCGCGTCCGCGAGCGCCTGGCGGAGCAACCGGCGTCCCTCGTCCGGATGGCCCCGGAGCTCGGCCCAGCGCGCGAGCCTGGGCGCCGTGCCCAGGTCCGCCTGATAGGTCGCGAGCATGCCGAACAGCCGGCCGGCCTCGTCGTACCTGCCGAGCTCCATCGCGGCCTCGGCCACCATCCCGCGCGCCGCGATGGACGTCGAGTCGCTCCGAAGCAGCTCGAGCGAGGCGTCGTGAGCCTCGCCGAACCGATGCTGTCCCATGAGGCTCGAGGCCAGCACGCCCACGGCCTCGTCGTTCCGACCCCGCCGGAGTGCGAGCGAGTGACGCGCGGTCTCTTCCGCCCGAACCAGGTCGCCGTTGTCGGCGGTCTCGCGGGCCCGCTGGAGATAGAGGGCGGCGAGCTGGGTGAAGTCACGGGCGCTCCGCGGATCGCGGATCGTCCGCGCCTGATAGAACGCGATGTCGAGATCCCGGATCCGCGCCGGCGATGGTGTGGCGACGTCGGGTGCCCGTCCGCCGCCCGAGGCGGTCACGATCCCCGCCACGCCCACGAGGGCAACGGCGGCGGCGATCGAGTGCCATACGCTCCGATGCATGGGGTGCGTCCTTTCGAATGCGCGCGTTCTCCGGCCGCCATGCGGCGACCGGAGAACGTCTCGGCCCTAGTTGGGTGGCGCGAGATACGGGAAGGTGCCGGTGACGTTCGGCGAATCGAACGCGACGTTGTCGGTCGTGAGCTCCGGCGTGGCATGCGCCGCATCCCCCAGCGCGCTGCCGAAGACCGCGGTGAGCGCCAGGTCCACCACGTCATCCTGCAGCCTGCGACCGCCGTAACCGCCCGCGAGCGTGGTCGAAAGCCAGCCGGCCGTCGACGGATCCTTGCTCGTGTCGACCACGAGGACGTCGGGAATGAGCGCCGGCGCGATGGCCTGGATGTAGGCCGGGTCCCGCCCCGCCACGTTGGTCATGAAATCCACCACCAGGGGCGCGACCAGCGTCGCGTCCTGGTCCGGACCGATCGAGCCGTGCACCGCGTGATCGCGCTTCGAGAGCAGCACCTCGCTCACGAGCGGGTTGCCGAGCCGCTGTCCCTGGTTGTACATCCGCGTCGTGCCGGGACCGGTCCCGCCGTTGTCGCCGTTGTCGTCGTTGCAGGCGAGGGCCGTCACGCTCACCGCCGCCATGGCCGTGGCCACCGCTAGCCGACGCGTGATGCCGGTGAAAATGCGAAGCTGCATCGTAGACTCCTGTGGAGTTCGGGTCGCGGGAGGATCACTGGCTGATGGTGCCCCAGATGCCGAGCCGGCCGGGGGCGCTGCCCTCGATCATCGACGTCGGCAGCTCGATCACGATCGAATTGACGTTGAAGCCACTCACGTAGTTGACGCCGGGGCTCCGGAAGTAGAACGGGGTCCCGGGCTGGCTCGGCGTGAGCGCGCAGGAGCCCGAGAGCTGGCCCCCGACGGGCCGGCGATCCGGCAGAATGCAGAACGCGGCCTCGAGGTCGATGAAGAACGGATCGTCGCGAGGACCCGTGAAGACCTGCATGCCGCTGCCCGAGCCGAGCACGGTGCCGATGGCGCCGCTCAGCGCCGGGCTGGCGTCCGCCACCTCGTTGCCCATCGCGCCCTTGACGGGCGGGGTGAGGGGACCGCGCACGAAGACCTGCTGGCTCGCCCCTTCGCCGCTGAACGTGATCTGGAGGACCTTGTCCTCGAGGGCATCGCCATCGGTGTCGATCTTGAACTGGTAGAGGAGGTTGGGGTCGAACGACGCCTGCTCGGGATCGGTCGCCCCCGCCGGCGTGAGAAAGGCGCGGGTATCCATGGCGAGGACGATGCGGCCCGAGCCGCCTGGAAACGCGTAGACGTCGGTCAGGTCGGTCTTCGGATTCAGCTCGACAAAGGGCGTGTCCTGGTGATCGGAGGCCCGCGCGACGGCGACGGCGATCGTGCCGCAGAGCGCGAGCGTGGCGCCAGCGGCCAGCCACTGCCGGCGGTGGACCGGTCTGGTGATCATGGCGTTCCTTCTCCTGGGTTGAGGGACGGACCTCGTGTGCAGCCCAGGTACGGCGGTCGCCCGGGATCGGATTGGTCAGGAGGCGGAGAAGGGGTACGAGGAAGAACGAGGCATGAATCCGGCGCGAACCGGACTGGCGTAGTTGCTGCGTCGGGGATGGGTCGGGGACCTTCGGCGAACACGACGAGCGGCCCGGAGTACGCGGGCGTGAGGCCAATCGATGCGAGGGCGGGCCCAGGGTCGCCGGCTATCGGGCTGCAGAGGGCGCAGGTTCGTTCTACTGCTCTACTGACCTCTGCCGTCCGGTAGTCGGCGACTCGTGCCGTTCACCACGACCAGAAACGCGTCGGCGCGTACGCGTCTATGTCCTCGACCGTCGGCTCGTTGTCGAGCAGCTGGCGCACGATCACGCCCGTGATCGCGGCCAGCAGGATGCCGTTTCGCCCGTGGCCCGTGGCGTACCACAGGCCGGGAAGCCGGGGCTCCGCGCCGATGATCGGGCGCCCGTCGGGCGTCACCGGCCGGAGGCCGGCCCACGTGCGCTTCACGGCGGCCGTGCTCAGGGTCGGGCAGAGCGCCGTCGCCCCCGCGAAGATGCGCGCCAGTCCCGCCGACGTGGTCTCCGAGCGAAACCCGACGTACTCCATCGTCGAACCGAGAATGGCTTCGTCGCCGCGGGCCAACAGGTAACAGCCGTGGCCGTACACGATGCCGCGCGGCGCGCCAGGCGGCCACGGCAGCGCGGCCATCTGACCGCGTACAGGTGCCACCGCGATCGGCCGCGGCACGCCTTCGATGGCTCCCGACCAGGCGCCGGCCGCGATCAGCACGTCCGCGGCCGAGTACCGGGCGTCCCGGCCGATCACGCCGGCGACGCGGTCGCCGCGCTGATCGATGCCGACCACGGTGTCGCGGAGGAGCACTGCGCCCAGCCGTTCCGCATCGGCCAGCAGGGCCGCGACGAGCTTCTCCGGATCGAGGGCGCCCTCCCGCGGGGCCCAGAGGGCACCGGCGGTCGGCCCGAGCCAGGGCCATCGCGCCTTCACTTCGCCGGCATCGAGCCAGTCGCTGAGAAAGCCGTGTTGCCGCTGCCACGCGCACCGCGCTCGCAGGTCGGTGGCTTCGGCCTCGCTGGCCGCGACGTGGGCGATGCCCTCGCGCCAGAGCCCGATATCGATCCCCGTCGAGTCGCGCAGGGCCGTCGTCAACGGCGAGTACAGTTCGCGCCCCGCGAGGCCGAGTTCGAGCAAAGGGTCCTCGGGCTCGGTCTCGATCTGCGGCGCGAGCATCCCCCCTGCGGCGCGCCAGGCCTGGCCCATCTCGCCGCCGGGATCGAGCAGGAGAACGCGGCGGCCGGCCAGCGCCATCTCCCTGGCGGAGGCGGCCCCTACCGGCCCAGCGCCCACGACGATAACATCGTAGCTCGCAGCCACTTATATTTCCTATGAAACTTTTTGAAACGTCCTGGCGTAGGACGCGCTGACCTGACTCCCGAGGGAAACTACCATGTTCCGTAAGCTGCTTGGCTTCGCGATCTTCGCCGTCATCGCGATCTTCCTGATCAAGGTCTTCCTGGGCCTGTTCGGGTTGCTGGTCGGCTTGCTGGTGACGATCGCGTGGTTCGCGTTCATCGGCTTCCTGATCTATCTGGTGCTCAAGGTGATCGCACCCGATACGGCCGCGCGGGTGCGGGAGATGATCGCCGGCCGGCCGGCGATATAGCCCTTCGGCCGCGCGGCGCTGAGTCGGACGCAGCGAGGGACCCTGCCCGGGGAATGGTTGGCTCATTCCTCGGGCAGGGTCCTCGTTTGCCTAGCCGACGCTCGGCCTCATGATCCGGGTTCACCCTTCCCCAGGGCGCCGAGGATGCCCCACACCAGCGTCGGAAGCAGCAGTTCGTGATGTCCCGTCAAAAGGTACCCCGCGCCGCCGGCCCGGGTCGGTCGCTGGACGACGTTAAGGCGCGGCCGGTAATGGCGCTGCATATCGAAGTCGGCGGCGAGGAAGTGAGTGGGCCTTCCCGCTTCCAGGTTCCGCGCGATCGTGAGCGCCTTGAGGAAGACCTCGGGCAGCACGACCGCACTCCCCAGGTTCAGGACCGCGCCTCCCTGATCCAGGGCGGGCAGCGAGCCGGCCAGCCGCCGGAAGTCGCGATGACTGGTGGCGCCGATCGCGGCACCATCAGCAGCTGGATGCTGGTGGATGATCTCGGCGCCGATCGCCGCATGCACCGTGACCGGCACGTCGCGTTCGTGGGCGGCCAGGAGGACCGAGGCCTCGCGTCCTGGAAGAGCCGGGCGCTCGGCGAGTGCGCGCGCCAGGCCTTCGCCCATGCCTTGTCCGGCGGCGGCCGCTGCACCGATGGCCGCATTCATTTCCGCGCCCGTTTCCTCGGCCATCCCGAAACTGCCATCGGCGAGTCCGGTCTCGACGTCCTCGCTCGTCCCGCCGAACGCCGCGAGCTCGAAGTCATGGATTGCGGCCGCGCCATTCAGGGCGAGGTGCGTGACCACGCCCTTCGAGAGTAGGGTCCGGATCAGGGGTCCGAGACCGACCTTGATGACGTGCCCGCCGATGAGCAGCACGACCCCGCGGCCGCCCCGGGCGGCACCCGCCACGCCGGCAATGACCGCGCGGAGGTCCCGCGCGGCGAGCACGTCGGGCAGGCTGTCGAGGAACGCGTCGAAGGTTCGGTCCGCGCCTGGCGGCGTGGCGAGGAGCGAGGGATCAACCTTGTTCCGGCGCCCAGCCACGGGGACCGTGGTGAGCCGGCGGAGGTCGGCCTCGCGGTAGGTCACGCCTAGCGGTCCGAGGCGGCCGTCGTGGGCGGAAGCACCATCTCCCTCATCCGGAGCGTGATGGTGCCAAAGGGGAACTTGGTGCGGATCTGGACCGGCAGACGGCGTGCATCATCGGTGAGCCAGATCTGGGTTTCCGAGCGCTTGGAGAACATGCCTTTGGTGTCGATGACCGGATGCAGCACCAGGCACTCGACCTCGCGGCCATCGGGCAGCTCCATCTTCTCGCGCTTCCTGACCTCGATCGTCACCGGATTCTTTTCTTTCCGGAAGTATCGGTTGAACGTGTATTTCTTGCCCACCTGGAGCTCGGTCACGCGCACGAAGTAGAAGAACGCCGCGTCGTCGAGCGGGTCGGGTGGCGCTGGCTGGGTGCCGGGCTTTCCCTCTTCGCGGTAGTACCCCGAGTCGGGGAAGATCTCGTAATGGCGCTTCGTGGGCTTACCATTCTCCACGAAATCCTGCACGAACCGGCGCGAGATCAGGTCCTTTGTCCCCACGAACGACTCGAGCACGTCGTCGAGCGAATAGACGATCGTCCTTCCCTGCAGCCGGAACCGAAGCCTGAACGACTCCATCCCCCGCACGGTGTCGATGCCCGCAACCTGAAGGGTCCCCGAACCCAGCGACAGGATCCCGAGCTTGGCGGTATACGTGAGCGTCTCTCCCACGGCCCACGGATAGGCGGATGCCGGCGGATCGGTCGGCGGCGCCTGGAGCAGGGTAAGCGCCAGGAGCGTGGCCATCACGAGGATACCGCCTGCGGCTCCGCCTCGCGGCGAGGCGACGTCTCCGGCGGGGCCGGCGGCACGGGGAACGCTCGCAGCACGCGTCGCGCCGCCCAGAGGGCGGTCGCGGCCTCGAGCGGCCGGAGCCTGGACGGACGGGCCCGAAGGTCGTGCCGCTCCACCGAGGCCACTGTCTCGACGCGCCGGGAATAGCGGCCGGCCCGCCAATACAGCTCGGCGTTCGCGGCCCACCCATCGGTCTGCAACAGGCGGTCCGCCTGACTCCGGATCGCGTTTCGAAGGGCCACGAGCCGGAAGGCGGCAAAGCCGGAGACGACGTCTCTCACGCCCGGCACGGACACCACGCCGCGTAGAAGCGACGGCGCGTGCCGCCGAAGCAGGCGGTAACCGCGCGACGGCTCGCCCTCGAGCCGCCCCTCGGCGATCACGAGGTCGGCGCCGCTCTCGATCCGTCGGACGAGATCGGGAAGCGTTTGTGGGTTGTGAGCAAAGTCCGCGTGCATGAGGATGGCGGCATCACGCTTGGGACGGTCGGTGAGATCAACCGCTTTCCGGAGCAGCTGCTCGACCGAGGCCGCGTACCCCTGGCGACCCTCCCGCCGAATGACGGTGAGGGGCAGGACACGGGCGTACGGCTCCAGGACTTCGGCCGTCGTGTCCGACGAACCATCGTCCAGAACCAGCAACTGGTACTCGCGCGGGAACGCCGCGAAGACCTGTCGAATCTTCCACAGCAGGAGCCCCACCGTCGGGGCTTCATCATGGCTCGGTATGCAAACGTAAATCATGATCCGTCAAGGAAATGGGGCCAGAGAACGATACACCGATCGGACTGCCTCTGCCATGCGCGCGGCGCTGAAACCTTCTACCATCACGGCTGCCCGCGCCGCGACGTCGCGCGCGAGCGCGGGCTCGCCGAGGAGCTTCGCGACGCCGTCCGCCAGCGCGGCGGGATCGGCGGGGGGAACCAACAGGCCCGCACCGTCGCGAAGCATTTCGGGGAGACCGCCCGCCGTGGTGGACGCAACCGGGATGCCAAGAGCCATGGCCTCGAGCACGGATGTGCCCAGCCCCTCTTCGCGCGAGCTCATCACGAAGCAGTCGGCATCCGCCACGAGCCGGGCCGGTTCCTCCAGGTGGCCCAGGAGGTGGACGCAGTGTTCGAGTCCCAGGGACGCTCGGAGCCGCTCGAGCTCGGCGCGCTCGGGACCCTCACCGGCGATGACCCAGTGGAGCGACGGAAGCGGTTCGGCGAGGCGCCCGGCGGCGCGCACGAGCGTGGCCTGGTCCTTGTGCGGCACCAGCGCCGCCACGTTGGCCGCGATCAGGGCATCGGGGGGAAGGTCGAGTCGCGCCCGGATGCCCAATCGGGCCGTACGGCGCACTTCATCGAGGGCGATGCCTGAATGGACGATCTCGACGCGATCCGGTGCGATGCCGTCGGCCACGAGCACGTCGCCAACGGCATGGGAGATCGCGATGATCTTGGCCGCGCGACCCCAGCAGCCGCGCCGCCGGAGATGGAAATCGACCCGGCGCGTGGCGACGAGCGGCCGGCGCGCGAGGGTGGCACCGACGCCGCCGAGCGTGACGGCGTGCGCGTCGTGCGCGTGCACCAGGGACCGACCCCTCCGCAGCTCGGCAACGACCGCCGGCAGCACTCGTGGGTCCAGGCCCATCGTCCACGGGACCCCGCGCACTGGCACGCCGTCGCCGCGAAGCCGCGACGCCAGCGCCCCGCCCGACCCGGTGACCACCACCTGAGAAACGCCCAACCGCTCGAGCTCTCGCGCGAGCAGCCACACCTGTCGCTGCCCGCCACGCCACTCGCGTCCCGACGCGACGTGGACGACGCGCAGGCTCACGCGTCCCGAACGATCGCGGCGAGGAGCGTGCGCAGCTCGGCGAGACTGAACGGCTTGTGGAGATAGGGACGGTCGAGGCTCTCGAGAAAGGCGAGCGTGTCACCGCGCACCGTGTCTCCGGTGCTGAAGACGACTCGCGCGGCGAGGGCCGGACGTCGCTGCGCGAGCGCCTCGTAGAATTCGCGGCCGCTCAGCTCGGGCATGCGCAGGTCGGAGATCACCAGGTCGAACGGCTCGCGGTCAGCCAGCTCGAGGGCCTCGCGGCCGTTCCTGGCGACCACCGGGACGTGCCCCCACGCCTCGAGTGTGGCGTGCATGTAGTGGAGAATGTGAGGCTCGTCGTCGACAACGAGCACGCGGAGGCGTTTCGTTGGAGGGCCGCTCCCCTCGGTGGGGGTCGGGGCAGGTGGCCTGGTCGCGAGCGGCAGCTGCACGCTGAAGGTCGATCCGCGTCCCTCCTCGCTCGAGAGCATGATGCGGCCCCCGTGTTCGCGCACGATACCCTGGCTGATCGAGAGCCCGAGGCCGGTGCCTTCGCCTTCCGGCTTGGTGGTGAAGAATGGCTCGAAGACCTGCGCCGCGAGCGACTCCGACATGCCGGGGCCGTCGTCGATCACATCGACGGCTACCCCGTCGAGCCAGCGGCGGGCGCGGACCAAGACGCGGCCGGGACGGCCCGTGCTCGCGATGGCCTGCGCGGCATTGTTGATGAGATTCACGAAGACCTGCTGAATCTGATTCGGATCGATGTCCGGCATCGGCAGATCGGGCTCGATCTCGACCGCTGCCTCGACCCGGTGGGCCATGAGCTGGTTGCGGAGGAGGACGAACGTCGCGTCGAGGAGCGGGCTGAGAGCCGTGGCACGACGCTGATGCTCCTGCTTTCGGGCGAAGCTCAACAGGTTCTTGACGATGTTTGATGCGCGCTCGGCTTCCTCCCGGATGACGGTGAGCGGCTCGCGGAGGGTGGGGGGCACGTTGGGCACTTCACCTAGGAAATCCGCGAAGCCGACGACCGAGGCGAGGGGATTGTTGAGGTCATGAGCGATGCCGGCGATGAGCTGCCCGATGGCGGACATCTTTTCCGACTGGATGAGCTGGTCTTGCAAACGCCGCCGTTCCGTCTGATCATCGAAGAGCAGCACGAGAGTGGATCGGTCGGTGCTGCTAATCGGCACCGCGGTAACCGCATAGGTCTGCTCGCCGGTCCGGAGGTCCACCTCGCGGCCCGCTCCTTGCTGATCCAGGGCCCGCTGCAGATCGGTGACCCACTCAGGTGGAGCGAACGCCTGCCAGGGGCGGCCGATCAGACTCGCCGGCGGGGCATTGACCAGATCGGCAAACGCGCGGTTGGCACGGCGAATCCGGCCGCCCCGATCCACGATGCACAGGGCAGGAGAGATCGCATCGACCACCTCCTGCCAGGACCGACGCCCGTCGTCGTGAAGGTCCACGAGCCGGGCGCTCTCCAACGCGATGCTCGCCTGGGCCACCAGCCCTTCGAGCAGCCGCAGGGAAGACGAGCCGAAGCGGCCGGCCTCGCCTCGAATGGCCAGGGCGCCCGTCACCCTGCCCCGGGCGACGAACGGCGCCAGAAGCCAGGAACCGCCGCTGTCGGGCTGGGCTGCGAGGTCGCCCTGGGCCGCGAGCGTCTCGAGCCCATCGGGCACCACCAACGGCCCGAGGCGCTCGACGAGCTGGAGCAGGGGTCGGCGGTCGGGTCGGCCCGTCGGCCAGGCGTGCACGAAGTCCTGCGCGTCGGCGTCCCGGTGAAACAGGGTGAGGGAGATCTCGGTGGGCGAGAGGCTCTCCCTGATGTGGCGCAACAGCAGGTCGATGACCGACGCGCGCCTGAGCGTGCCGGCCAGCTCCTGACCGAAGGCGGTGACCCGGCGGAGTAGCGCCAGATCGTCGGTCGTGGCGCCGGCGGCGAGATTGCTGGAAGGAGGAGTCATGATCCGGGCGAATACGCGGGGCCGTCTGACCGCGGCGGACCTGCAGCTGGTGATCCTGCTACTGAGCCGCGGCTCTGCGCACCGGCGCGCCTATCTCGAGCGGCGCCTCACGACGGAAGGGCCAGATCCGTTGTTGGATGCGCCCGATCTGCTGGAGAGGCTCCTCACGGTCCGGACGATGCTCGTCCCTTCGGAGGCCTTGTTCTTCTATGTCGTGGTGCGCCATGCCCTCCGGAAGGCCGGCGTGGATGATCGCGAGCTGGCCGACTACCTCACGGCGCTGCTCCTCGATTTCGGTCAGCGCGATCGCGCGTGGCGCATCGACTGGCATGACGACCACCAGCATCGCTACCTGGTGGACATCGTGGCGGACCTGGAGGCGAGTGGCGGCGAGCGGCGCTTCCGCGTCATGGTGCATCTCGGCAATTACGCGCTCTGGCTCGCCGGACTCTTTCCCGATTATATCGCGGCCCGACACCTCCGCAAAGCGGGGCCCGACATGACGTACTACGACACGCTCGGCCGACGCGGCTTCGGCATGGCGTCGGATCATGCGCTGGCCAGCGAGTACGGGCTGGTGGCAGTGCTCCGCACGGCCGCCGAGCGGTTTCCCTCGCTTCGCGGGGCGCTCAACGGCGTGAGCGACCGGCTGCTGTTCCCCAATCTGCAGACGCCGGATCGCGTCCTGCGCGAGCTCGGCGCGCACTAGTCGCGGGCCGGCCGCGAGCAGCCCGGTCACAGGCGGCGGCTCGTGACGGCGGCCGGGTCTTCGGCGGCTTCCACCAGGGCGCGAAACAGGCCCCGCTCGGGCGCCTTCACATCTCCATGCATTTCCTCCGGGTGCCACTGCACCGCGAGCAGCCAGGGCGCCTCCGCCGGCGACTCGGCCGCCTCGATCAGCCCATCCTCGCTCCATCCCGTGGCCACCAAGCCGCCTGCCAGGCGGTCGACTGCCTGATGATGGAAGGAGTTGACGGTGAGCGTCGCGGCGCCGAGGGCGAGGGCCGCCCGGCTGCCTTCCTCGAGTCGCACTGCATGCGTGCGCGCGTCGCGGACCGTGCCCGGATCGTGTGCGAGCGATGCGGGCCGCTCCGACGGCAGGTCCTGGAAGAGCGTGCCGCCGAGCGCCACGTTGACGAGCTGAATGCCGCGGCAGATGCCCAGGATGGGGAGCTCGCGCTGGCGCGCGGTGGCGAAGACGGCGAGCTCGAAGAGGTCGCGCTCGCGGCTCGGCGGAGAGAGGTGGGGCGACGCCGCCGCTCCATACCACGCCGGATGGATGTCCTCGCCGCCGGAGAGCAGCAGACCGTCCAGGCCGTCGAGCGCGCGCGCGGCGAACGAGGGGCCGAGCAGGGGCGAGAGGATCACCGGTACGCCGCCCGCGGCGAGTACCGAACGCACGTAGGCCGCGTTGACGCCTGTGCGCTCGGCGCCATCCCAGTTCCGCACGACCCCGCTCACGCCGATGCGCGGCGCGCTCACGGCAGCACCGAATCGGGGAAGAACGGACAGTGAGGATCCTCGATGCGGGCGGGGTCGAGCTCAATGCCGATGAGCGGGATGGTGGCCGCGCCAACGGTCACGGTCCCGATCTGCGGCGCGCCTTCGACCGACGTCCCCTCATAGAGCATGACGCCACGGGCCCGGGCGGTAGTGTCGAGCACGAGCACGCCATAGCCGGGCTTGACCGCCGGCGGCACCACGCCCTCGACGCCGATCACCAGCAACGAGTCGGTGCGCCCGACGATCGAGGGCAGCGCGGGGCCAGCGACCACCCGAGTCACCAACCGTTCCGGAAGGTGTCGAGGCGGCGCGCCCAGCGTCTGGCGCGGAACACTGAACTGGGTGAGCAGAGCGGTGGGGCCTGCCAGGGCCGCGAGCCCGCAGGTAGCTCGACCACGATCAGCCGGTTGGCTGCAGCCGGTGAGCGCCACGAGCATCGGGAGGACGTGCCGGATTCGCATCGCCTTCAAGATAATCCAAGAATTCGACAGCGGAGACGCGCGAAACGGGGCGTGACACGAAAGTCACGCCCCGCTCACGGTTTCCGACTCGGAGCGCGACTATTTCGCGGTCGAATCGGTCGGCGCGTGAGTGGTGTCGCTCATCGTCCCCGTGTGAGACGTGGTATCGGTCGCGGCACCGGTCGCGCCGGTTTCCGCACCCCCGGTGGTCGTGTCGCTGCGCTTCGGGCCGCAGGCCGCGAGCGCCAGAGCCGTGAGGCTCGCCAGCAGAAAAGTGGATGAGTATCTCATAATTCCTCGCTTGGGTGGTACCGCGTCGGCACCACCGATGATTGTTTGCTCCCCCGGTCGCCGCACCGACCCGCGAACCTACGTCGCTCACCCGGGGGAAAAGGTGAGCCACATCACCCTTTCGCGGCCAGCCCGTCCAGGGCGCGCCGAAGGTTGGCACGGGCGGTCGAGCCGAAACGGTCCCTGAAACTGTCGGTCTGAAACAGCGATTCACGACGCAGCAGCTCGGCCAGGAGCCGTGCGCGCCCCTCACGGTAGGCTTCGTCCGGCACCCATGCGTACTCCGCGCGGATGCCGTGCTGATACGAGTCGAACTGATCGGGCGGTCGGCCCAGAACGGCGAGGTCGATGTCGCACACGAGCCGGCCGGTCTCGTCATCCGTGGCCGCATGGTCGCGGGTGAGGAGCACGAGGCGCTCGATCCGGTCGACGGTCGCCGCATCGAGGCCGAGGGATGGAAGCGCGTCCACCGCCCAGCGCGCGCTGCGCGCCTCGTTGTCCGTCGCCCGCGAGTCGTAGACGGCGTCATGAAACCAGAGGGCGAGCTCGACCAGGTCGCGCGTGCGCGCGTCCACCGCGGTGCCGTCGAGCAGGTCCAGGCAATCCTCGAGATGTCGGCGACCGTGGTAGGCGCGGGACGGTTCCGCCCAGGCGGAGAGCAGCGCGTCGGCCAGGGGACCAGAATCATGGGACGCCCCCATCCGGTCGAGCAGAGAGATGAATCGGGCTCGCAAGTCGATCATGGGTTCAGGCACCACCGGGTGAGCGGTCCGCGGGTGGCCGGGCTGGCGGCGAGCCGCGCGAGGGCGCCGAACGTCCAGGTGCGCGGTCCCGGCCGGGCGAGCCAGCGGGCCAATCGGTCATGACGCCGCTTGGTCCGCAGCCATCGCTCGGTCTTGGGCGATGGTGCGCCGGGATCGAGCACGCGTCGGGCGACCTCCTCGCCGGTGACGATCGCCGCATAGATGCCTTCCGCGGTCAATGACGAGGCGACGCCGGCCGCGTCGCCCACCAGATGCACGTCACCGGGAAAATGGCTGCCGCGGTACTCCACCTCGATCGTCGCGCCCTCGAATGGAGCTTCCGCCCGAGGTACACCCAACCGGTCCAGTCGCGCGTCGAGGTATCGGCGCAGCACGGCCGGGGCGACCAGATGTTTGGGGGCCACGGCGCCGAGGGAGACATAGGTCTTGTGCGGGAAGACCCAGAAGTAGCCGTTCGCCAGTGGGCCCGGATCGCACTCGATCCGCAGCGGCTCGAGGTGGAGCCCGGGGACGTTGTACTCGGCCGCGAAGTACTCGCGCGGGGCGGACAGGCCGAGCGCCCGGCGGACGGAGGAGTCCGCCCCGTCGGCGCCGATCAGATGGCGCCACCGAATGGCTCGGCCGCCGGCAGCGACCGTGCGGCCCTTGAGATCGAGGGCAGTGGCGGGCGCGCCGGGTCGGACCTCCGCGCCTGCTGCGCGCGCCCACCCGAGCTGGAGGCGTCCGAGCTCCGTCCGGCCGATCGTGTGCACCACGGCCGCGTCCACCTCGAGCGCCACGGGCGGTCGACCCGCGAAGCCGATGTGCCCCACGCGGCGGAGCGTCAGGTCCCGCGACAGGCCGAGCTGCTCGAGCTCGCGCATGGCCTTGGCGGTGAGGCCGCCCGCGCACGTCTTCGGTCCGATCTCCGGATGCTTTTCCAGCACCAGCACCTCGCGGCCCGCGTCCGCGAGGACCTGGGCGGCACGAAGTCCGGCCGGACCGGCACCGACGATCAGGTGCTCAACGGCTTCCACGCGTCGTCGCTCCGGATTCGCGCCGCCGCCTCCGCCCGGGCCGCCGTCGTGGGGTTGGACACGATCCGCCATTTTCGGAGCTGACTTCGGGCGCGACGGTAGACATCGGACAGGACGTGGCCGGCAGGGAGGCTCGCGGTGCGAGGGAGGAGGAAAAAGTGCACGTGCCGCACGCGCTCGTTGTAGGACGCGACATAGACGCGCTCGGGCCGCACCACGCGCTCGATCGCGCCGACGGCCGCCGAAAGAACTGGGCCAAGGCTGGCCGCCTCCGCCGACGTGAGCGCGGACATGGACGCGACGTGCCGGCGGGCCTTCACGATCAGCTCGCCCGGATCGGTCCACGCTCCGGTGTGGTGGGCGACTTCCCACCAGGCATCGCGGTAGACCACGCCACCCGGGGCCTGGATGTGGCCGGCCAGCTCCTCGCAGACACTGCAGTATTCGGTGGACATCGCGCTCCTCGGCGTGCGGTTTCGGTCGTCTTAGGATACGCTACCGCCGCCCGTGGCGGGCGGAAAGCCCCGCTCGCTTGACGGCCCTCGCCGAGGCTCCTACCATTCGATCTCCCAACTGCTTGGCCGCCCTCCAGCGGCCGGCCCGCGCCTCCGGCGAACGGGCCACCACCGCCCAGCGAGACGAGGTTTCCGCGGCCGTGCTCGAAGGTCTGAAGGCGCGACTGGACCAACTGCTGCGCGACGGCTCGCGGAGCGACGTGCGAGCCTATGCGGCCGGCCTCAAGGAGGCGGTCCTCGAGGCGCGCCTCGGCGTGACCACGATGCGCGACGCCTTGGCCGCGACCGAGCGGGAGCTCGTCGCGGAGCGCCAGCAGCTCGAGGATGCGGAGCGCCGGGGCAAGCTGGCCGCGATGGTGCCCGACGCGGAAACCGTGCAGGTGGCCGATCGGTACGCCACGCGCCACCGCGAACGGGTCGGCGTGCTCGAGCGCAAGCTGGTGGTCCAACGTGAGGAGCTGGCCCTGGCGGAGCGCGAGCTCGCCGAGATGACCAGCGAGGCGAGGCGCGCGACGGCCGGGCATCCCTCGGAGACGATTGCCGCGGCGTGGCGGGACCTCGAGTCCGCCGGCGCCGCGCGCCCCGACGACGCGGCGCGGATGGAGGCGGAGGCCGAACGTCACCGTCGAGAGAGCGCGATCGAGGCGCAGCTCGCCTTCCTCAAGCGGAAGCTGGGCAAACAGTGAATCGATGCTCCGTGGCCGTCACGCTGTGGCTGGCCATACCCGCCGTTCCCGTCCTTGCCCAGCAGCAGCCCGTCACCGCCCCCGCGCTCTTCGCCAAGCTGGCGCACACCTACAGCATCGTGGCCTGGGATTCCGCCACGGGTGATCTTGGCGTGGCGGTCCAGTCCAAGTTCCCGAACGTCGGGGGCATCGTGCCGTGGGCGCGGGCGGGCGTCGGGGCCGTGGCGACGCAGAGCCTCGGCAACACCGCCTACGGCGAGCGCGGCCTCGACCTCATCGCCGAAGGCGCGACGGCGGAAGAGGCGCTGCGCATCGTCATGCGGACCGATACGATGCTGCAGGACCGGCAGGTCGGCATGGTGGACGCCCGGGGCGACGCCGCGAGCTTCACGGGGAAGACCACCTTCGACTGGGCCGGTGGACGGGTCGGTGCACCCTCCGGCCGCGGGAACGTTCCCGGCGGAAAGGGCGAGGTGATCGTCGGCCACGGCTTCTCCGCGCAGGCCAACATCATGGTGTCGGACCAGACGGTGAAGAATCTGGCCGAGACCTTCGAGCGCAGCACTGGGAGCCTGGCGGATCGCCTGATGGCCGCGCTGAAGGCCGGCCAGGCCGGCGGGGGCGACAAGCGCGGCATGCAGAGTGCCGCCCTCCTCGTGGTCCGCAAGCACGGCGGCTACCTGGGCGCCAACGACCGGTTCATCGACATACGGGTCTACGACGCCAAGGACCCGATCGCCGAGCTGGAGCGGCTGCTCGCCTTGCACAAGCTGCATTTCTTCCCGAGCGAGACCCGCGATCTGGTCCCGATCACGCCGGCGGTCGTCGCGCAGCTGGAGCCGATCCTGCTGAGCGAGCCGGCCAATCAACCACAGAAGTGGCTGGCCAAGCCCCAGGGCTCGGCGACGCCGACCTTCCTCGAGGCGCTCAAGAACTTCATGTACTGGGAGAACTACGACGTGCGCGTGCGGATGGACGGGAAGATCGACCGGGTGGTGCTTGAGGACATTCTCCACAAGCGAGCCGCGCGCGCGAAGTCGTAACAGCTCGTACGATCGTCGACCAACAAAGGATCACCCTGTGGCCACTGCCGCTCCCGCCAGGCCCGTCATCGAGACCGGTCCCGCCGATACCCGCTTCTTCGGGCACCCGCGGGGCCTCTCGACCCTGTTCTTCACCGAGATGTGGGAGCGCTTCAGCTACTACGGCATGCGCGCGCTGCTCATCCTGTTCATGACGGCGCCCATCGCGGCCGGCGGGCTGGGATTCGATACCTCGAAGGCCGGGCCCATCTACGCGTTGTACGTGAGCTCGGTCTACCTGCTCTCCCTGCCCGGGGGATGGGTGGCCGACCGCGTGCTCGGCCTGCGACCGGCGGTGTTCGTGGGCGGTGTCGTGATCATGGCGGGGCATATCTGCCTCGCGATTCCCTCGATCACCACGTTCTACCTCGGCCTGGTGCTCATCGCGATCGGCACCGGACTTCTCAAGCCCAACGTCAGCGCGCTGGTGGGGAAGCTGTACGCGCCGGACGACGTACGCCGGGATGCGGGCTACTCCATCTACTACATGGGCATCAACACCGGGGCGTTCGTGGCTCCGCTCATCACGGGGTGGCTGGCGCAGGGCGACGGATTCAAGCACGTGCTCGCGTCGTTTGGCCTGTCGCCGGAGAGCTCGTGGCACTTTGGTTTCGGCGCCGCGGCGGTCGGCATGTTCCTCGGGCTCATCCAGTACACCATGGGCGGGAAGCATCTGTCGGCCGACGGCCTCCGTCCCGTGCGGCCGAGCGACCCGGTCGCCGCGGCCAAGGTGGACCGCCAGGTGCGACTGGTCGGCGTCATCACGGTCGGATTGTTGGCGCTCGGCGCGGCGCTGGTCCTGAGCGGGGTCGTGGCGCTCGATCCGGAGGCCATCTCCCGGAACTTCAAGTGGGTGCTGCTCGGCATCACAGTGGCGTTCTTCGCCTGGCTCTTCCTGGCCGGGGAGTGGACCAGCGAGGAGCGGAAGCGCCTGATCGTGATCACCGTGCTGTTCGTTGCCGCGTGCGTGTTCTGGATGGCCTACGAGCAGGCCGGGTCGACGCTGAACCTGTTCGCCGAGCGCAGCACGCACAACTCCGTCCTGGGCCTGAATTACCCGGCCAGCTGGTATCAGTCACTCCCCCCGCTCTTCATCATCATCTTCGCCCCCCTCTTCGCCGCGATCTGGCTGCGGCTCGGACAGCGCAATCCGTCGAGCCCCGCCAAATTCTCGATCGCGCTCTTCCTGCTGGCCATCGGCTTCGCGCTCATGATCGGCGCGGCCACCATGGCCGCCAACGGCGCCCGGGTGAGCCCGATGTGGCTCTTCCTCTCGTACCTGTTCCAGACGCTCGGCGAGCTCTGCCTCAGTCCGGTGGGACTGAGCGCCATGAGCAAGTTGGCGCCCGCGCGCGTCGCGGGCCTGGTGATGGGTGTCTGGTTCCTGGCGACTTCGGTCGGGAACTACATGGCCGGCATGGCCGCAAGCGTCTACGAGACGGTGCCGCTGCCGACGTTGTTCACCCTCGTCACGGCAACGGCGATCGGGTCCGGCGTGGTGCTCGTGCTGCTGATCAGGCCGATCCGACGGATGCTGGAGCGCTGACGGCGTAGACCAGCACCTCGCCCACGTCGTCGTCCTCGTCGGCGGCCACAGGACGCATCCCGACGTTCTCCGCCACGCGCAGCGCCGGCGTATTCCACACCGGCGCCAGCGTGCGCACCTGCCGCACGCCCGGTTGCCTGAAGGCCCACTCGACCATAGCCCGGACGGCCTCGGTCGCATAGCCATGCCCCTCGAACTGCGCGTACATCGCGTAGCCGATGAGGACGCCGCCGGCCTCGTCGGGCGGACCGCCGAACGCCACCGAGCCGACCGCCCGCTTCGTCTCCCGCTCGAACATGAGCCAGTTCCACCACGGTGCTTCCTCCGGTTGGCCGCGGAGGCGCTCGCGCACGGCCGGCAAGGGATCCGTCATGTAGGGAGGAGGGGCGACCGGGCGAGGGAAGATCACCCCCGTCAGCTCTCGCAGCCGAGTGCCGTCCCCAGCGAGGAGGGCCTCTACCTCGTCGAGGGTGAGTGGCGCGAGATCGAGGCGTTCCGTGCGGACCCGCTGATCCATCATGACCGGTCTCCTCAAGGTGCAAGCAGTTCGGCGCGGTATGAGGCAGATGGTAGCGTCTCGCCCGGGCGATCGCCAGTGTCCGCGCGGTGCGGCAGCCACGATCCACGGGGGCTCAGCGCTCGAGCGGCGTCACCTCGATCACCTCCCCATCGGCGACCACGAACGCCCGATCCGCGGGGCCCGGGTCCACCATCCCCATGCCGGTGAAGCTGCCGAACGCGGGCAGCAGCATTTCACGCGGTCCAACCAGGAAGCAGGGCAGGCGCTCGTGACGGAGCGCCGGTCCGCAGAGGACCAGGCCGGGGTGGACGTGCCCAGCGATGGCGTAGCCGTCGGCGGACGCGGCCGGCTCATGGCGAAGAACGAACGGGGGCACGTAGGCCGGCGCATTCACCCCGTTCACGCGGAGATCGTCGGGCGGATCGCCGGCATGCCGATCGTGGTTTCCACGCACCAGCATGATCTCGAGGTCGGCATGCAGGGTACGCCAGCGCCGGAGCTCGGCCAGGGTCTGGGAGGCGATTCGTCCGGCGCGGGCATGGAACATGTCGCCCAGGACGATCAGGCGGTCGGCGGCCGTTCGATGGAGGGCCTCGTCGAGGCGGGAGAGATCATCGCTCGTCGCGCCGACGGGGATCGGAATACCCGCGGCGCGAAACGTGGCCCCTTTGCCCCAGTGGAAATCCGCCGCCACCAGCGTCGCGGTGCGGGGCCAGAACAGCGCTCTCTCGGGGAGGAGCACGAGGCGCTCCCCCGCGAAAGGGATCTCCACGTCGGTCATCCGCCGCTCCGGAATCCTCGGCTGCGGCCGCGGCCGAAGCGGGCGGCATCGGCGGCGCGCTCCAGTGGGGCGGCCATGCGGCGAATGCGGTCGGCGAGCTTCTCCGAGCTCACCTGCTCGCGCGCCCGGTCCACCAGCAGCGGGAACGCGAGCGGCGTCGGCCGCTCAACGTCGACCACCGTGATCCGTCCGGCCGTGACGCGCGCGAGCGCATGCGCGAGGCGGCTTTGCTCGAGCTGCCGCTCCAGCACCTCCCGGTGGGCCTGGAAGAGCAGCAGGTTCTGCGGGTCATACCGGGCGAAGACGTCGTACAGCAGCTCGCTCGAGGCCTGCACCTGTTTCACCGACTTGTTCACCCCAGGGTACCCCTGGAAGATGAGTCCCGCCACGCGCGCGATCTCGCGGAACTGGCGGCGCGCGAGCTCGGCCGCGTTGAGGCTGGCCGGGATGTCGTGCAGCAGGTTCGCGGGAGAGAACAGTCCGGCCTCGATGGCTTCCTCGATCGGCGCGGGATCGGCCGAGAGGAGCTCCAGCCCGTAATCGTTCGCCGCGAGCGTGAAGGAGATCGGGCCCAGTTGGGCGATCCGATAGGCGAACAGCGCCGCGAGACCCTCGTGGACGAGCCGTCCCTCGATCGGGTAGAAGAAGAGGTGATGACCCTCGCGCGTGGTCGCGCGCTCCACCAGCAGCTCGTCCGGGGCGGGCAGGCGCGACCAGGCCGCCTGGATCTCCAGGATCGGCCGCACGGCCTCCATCTCCGGCCCCTCGTAGATGCCGCGTCGCGCCTCGTCGAGCCGTTCACGGACACTCTGCGCGAGCTCGGGCGAGATCGGCATCCGCGCGCCCGACCAGTGCGGAACGTTCGACGTGGCCCGGGCGGATTTCCGGACATACGCCACCATGCCGCGCACCCGGACGAACTCGAGCGTTCGCCCCGCGAACGTGAAATGATCTCCCGGCCGAAGCCGCGCGATGAAGTTCTCTTCCACGGAGCCGAGCGTACGACCGCGGACGAACTGCACCTTCATGGCGCTCTCGCTGACGATCGTCCCGATCGAGAGCCGATGGCGCATGGCCACCATCCGGCTCGTCACGACGTAGCGACCATCCTGGATCACCACCTTGCGGTATTCGGGGTAGGCCCTGAGCGCGTCACCCCCGTGGGTGATGAAGTCGAGCACCCAGGCCCATTCGCGGCGGGTCAGGTCTCGAAAGGCGTTGGTCGTGCGCACCTCGTCGAAGAGCTCGTCCGGGATGAAGCCGCCGCCCAGGGCGACGGTGACGGCGTGCTGCGCGAGCAGGTCGAGCGGGCGCTCGACCGGGCGGCGTGCCTCGATGCGCCCCGCGTGCAGCGCCGCCCGTGCGGCAGCGACGTCCACGAGCTCCAGCGCGTTGGTGGGGACGCAGGTCAGCCGGCTCACCGCGCCGGGCTGGTGACCGCTTCGCCCCGCGCGTTGGATCAGGCGGCCGACGGCCTTGGGGCTTCCGATCTGGAGTACCCGGTCCACGGGCGTGAAGTCCACACCCAGGTCCAGCGTGGAGGTGCACACCACGCATCGCAGCTTCCCGTCGCGGAGGCCGTCTTCCACCCATTCGCGGGTGGCGCGATCCATCGAGCCGTGGTGGAGCGCCATGATCCCCGCCCAGTCGGGGCGCGCGGCCAGCAGGGCCTGATACCAGATCTCGGCGGTCGCGCGGGTGTTGGTGAACACCAGCGCGCTCTCTCCCTCCTCGATGGCCCGGACGACCTCGGGCAGCATGCGCAGGCCCATCTGCCCCGACCAGGGAAAACGCTCCATCGTGGACGGAATGAGGGCGTCGACCTCGAGCGCCTTCGGGAGGAGGCCCCGCACGAGACGCCCGGGCCGCGGTGTGCCGTCCGCCTCGAGGCCGAGCAACGCGTCACGGGCGACATCGAGATTCCCCAGGGTCGCCGAAAGGCCGAGGGTGCGAACCGACGGCTTGAGACGTCGGAGCCGCGCGAGGGCCAGCTCCGTCTGGACGCCCCGCTTGGAGGCGAGGAGCTCGTGCCACTCGTCCACGACGACGAGCTCCAGGTGGTCGAAGAGGTCGTGCGCGTCCTCGCGAGTGAGGAGCAGCGTCAGGCTCTCCGGTGTGGTGACCAGCGCGGTCGGAAGTCGATCTCTCTGGCGGGCCCGGATCCGCGCCGGGGTGTCGCCGGTGCGGGTCTCGACCGTCCAGGGGAGACTCAGGTCCTCGATGGGCGCGCGAAGAGCCGATTCCGTGTCACCCGCGAGCGCCCGCAGCGGGGTGATCCACAGGACGCGAAGCGGAGGCGCAGCCGCCTTGCGTCGGCCGCCTGCCGGGTAGTCGCGCAGCCATTCCAGCACCGGACCCAGCCAGGCCGCGTAGGTCTTGCCCGTGCCCGTCGCCGCGTGCACCAGGGCGCTCTCGCGAGCGAGGTAGGCGCGCCAGACCTCCTCCTGAAACGCGAACGGGCTCCAGCCATGCAGCGTGAACCATTCCTGCACGCAGGCGAGCGGCTCGCGATCGCCGCAGGCGACGCGGAAGCCGCGCGACCGCGAGGGCCGCGGCACCGCGACCCCTGCCGCACGGGCCTCGGCGCGCTCGATCCGGCGCTGGGCCGCGCGGGCTCGCCGCAGGTCCACCGCCAGCGCACCGCCGCCACGCCGGTAACGGCCGTCCTCGCTAGGGTTGTCCACGATCCGAGAGGGCGTGCAGATAGCGGCGGACGGAGTAGCGTACCGCACCCTTTCCCGCGGAGAGGATGTTCCGGCCGAACCAGGCTCCGTACACGTGGTCGAACTCGAACGGCTCGACCATCGCGCCGATGTGCTGCACCGCACGTGCGTTGACGGGGATGTAGTTGGGGAAGCTGTACATGAACCCGACGGTTCTGCGGTCTTCGCCCACCATCATCGTGTCGCCCGTGAGGAGTGCTCCGCTGCCGTCGGCTCCATCGGCCCAGTGCAGCACGGTGCTCCCGGCGAAGTGGCCGCCGCACCGGATGAGCGTAAGGCCGGGCGCAACCTCGCGCGTGTCGCCGTCCCAGAAGCGTATCGCCCGGTCGTGGCGCACGACCCAATCGGCATCCGCTGCATGGAGATAGATCGGCACGTCCCCGAGCGCGCGGCTCCACTCCACCATCCCGGAGTAGAAGTGCGGGTGGGAGATCGCGATGCCGGTGACGCCGCCGCGCTCCCGGAGGCTGGCCACCGTCGCGTCATCCACCAGGCTGATGCAATCCCACAGGAAGCCGCCGCCGGCATGCGCCAGGTGAAGAGCACGCTGACCGATGGCAAACTTCGGCTCGGTTCCGATGCCTAGCAGGCCCGGGCCCTCCGGTGCCACCCGGTTCCGGTGGCCAAGGCGGAGCTCGTCCACCGTGGTCCACTGCTGGCCCTGCCAGCCGATGTACTGCCGTTCTTCGCTGCAGATGACGCACTGTTCCGGCGGGACGGCGCTGTCCGGGTATTGGGTGCCACAGGTGATGCAGATGAAGGCGGGCATCGACGCTTTCGAAGGGCTGGACCCTGCGAATGTAACCAGGTGCGAATCAGGATGCGGTCGGCGGAGGGCCCTTACGTTCCTTGGCCCTCTCCTCCGCTTTCGGCCGGGAGGCGGTCGTCGATAAGGGCCCGAACCGTCTCGAGCGTGTCGGCATCCTGGGGACGCTTGTCCGTCCGCCACCGGGCCATTCGCGGAAAGCGCACGGCGAGTCCGGACTTGTGCCGGGTGGACCGCTGAATGCCTTCGAAGGCGACCTCGAACACGAGCTCGGGTCGGACAGTGCGCACCGGGCCGAACTTCTCGAGGGTGTTCCGGCGAACGTAGGCGTCCACCTGGCGAATCTCCTCGTCTGTGAGGCCGGTGTATGCCTTCGCGAACGGAACGAGCGTGTCGCCATCCCAGATGCCGAACGTGTAGTCGGTGTAGAGGCCCGCGCGTCGCCCGCTCCCCGGTTGGGCGTACATCAGCACCGCGTCTACCGAATGCGGGTCCACCTTCCACTTCCACCAATCGCCTCGTCGCCGCCCGACGCCATAGGCGCTCGCCCGACGCTTGAGCATGACGCCTTCGGCGCCGGTCTCGCGCGCGCGTCGCCGCGCCGCCTCGATCTCGGGCCACCCGGAGGCCTCCACGGCCGGTGACAGGATGAGGCGGCCCGCCGATGGCGTGGCGCCGAGCAGCCGCGCCAAGCGGTCGCGGCGCTCGCCGAGGCCTCGGTCGCGCAGGTCTTCACCCCGCTCCTCGAGGAGATCATACGCAACCAGAACGACGGGAACCTCGCCGAGGATCTTCCGCCCCAGGGTCTTTCGACCGATGCGCCGCTGCAGCTGCGCGAACGGCAGCGGCGCCGTGCCTGACCACGGGACAAGCTCGCCATCGATGACGGTGCCTTCGGGCAGGAGCGACCCCGCTTCTTCCACCTCGGGAAACCGGCCGCTCAGGAGTTCCTCCCCCCGGGACCACAGGAACGTGCGCCCTGCCCGGCGGAGGAGCTGCGCGCGGATCCCATCCCATTTCCATTCGGCGAGCCAGTCGTCCGGATCGCCGAGGGAGGCGGGATCCACCTCGAGCGGGTAGGCGAGGTAGAACGGGTACGGCCGGCTCACGTCGGCGTCGCGGGTATCCCCCGCGATCAGTCGCTCGAAGAAGCTGGCCGAGGGCTCCCACGCACCCATGAGCCGATGCGCGATAGTGCCCTCGTCAACCCCGCTCACCCCGGCCAGCGCCCGGACGACGAGCCTCGCCGATGCGCCCACGCGGAAGCTCCCGGTGATCAGCTTGTTCCAGACGTAGCGCTCCCCGCGCCCGAGCTCGCGCCATGCGCGCCGCAAGCTCGCGAGCCTGAGCCGCGTCGTCCTGATCGCGGAGGGGAAGCAGACGCGTCTCGACCCAGTGCGCCAAGGAGAGATCGGTCGAGGCGGCGGAATCGGGGAGCAGCAGGGTCATGGTCTCCGCCAGATCACCGACGGCCTGGTAGCTCTCTTCGAACAGCCAGTCCGCCACGCCGGCTTCTCGGGCCGCCCACGCGCGAAGGTTGGACGCTCGAACGAGTCGCTTGGGCCGGCGACCGATCAGGAAGTGCACGGCCCAGGCCGCGTCGGCCGGCGGTGCCTGGCCGAAGTAGCGGACCAGCGCGGCGATCTTTTCGTTGGTGGCCGTCGTCTCGTCGAGCTCGGCGTAGAGGCGGGCGAACGCTTTCATCGCGCGGGGAGAGTCTCGTCGGTGGGATCGGCGGCGGCTTCATCGGCGTCGTCGCGCTCGCCCTCGTACCGGGTCTCGATCGCGTCCGCTTCCACGCCGTGCTCGCGAAGCCAGCGGACGAGCACACCAGTGTAGCCGTGGGTGGCCCACACCCGCTCGGCGCCCGTCGCGTCGATCGCGGCGAGCAGACCGGGCCAGTCCACGTGGTCCGAAATGGCGAAGCCGCGGTCGACCGCGCGCCGCCGGCGGGTCCCGCGAATGGCCATCCATCCGGACGCGAAGGCCGTGGACTGCGGGCCGAATCGCCGAGCCCAGGTCGAGCCGTCCGTCGACGGCGGCGCGATCACGATGGCGCGTCTCCAGTCCGCGCGATCCGACGCGGCCACATGGGTCGTGGGCGGCAAGGCCACGCCCGCGGCACGGTACACGGCATTGAGCCGCTCGACGGCGCCGTGGGTGAGGATCGGCCCAACCGCGGGATCGAGCCCGGCGAGGAGTCGCTGAGCCTTGCCCAGGGCGTAGGCGAAAAGCAGCGTCGTCTTCTCCGCCTCCTGGTTGGCGCGCCACCAGGCATGAATGTCGCCGAACACGGCGGCCGTGTCCTGCCACCGGTACACCGGCAGCCCGAAGGTGCATTCGCTCACGAAGGTGTGACACCGCACCGCTTCCCACGGGGCGCAGGTGGGATCCGGCTCCGTCTTGTAGTCGCCGGAAACGACCCAGATCTCTCCCTTGTGCTCTACGCGCACCTGCGACGAGCCGAGAATATGTCCCGCGGGGTGGAGCGAGAGCCGAACGCCGTCCACGTCGAGCGCGTGGCCGTATGCCAGCCCCCGGATCGGCGCGGAGAGGTCGAGGCGCTGCCGCAGGACTGGCGCCCCGTCGGCCGAGGTGAGATAGGCGCCACAGCCCCACGCGACGTGATCCCCGTGCGCGTGCGTCACCACTGCGCGTTCCACGGCGGCCCACGGGTCGACGTAGAAGTTCCCGGCCTCGCAGTAGAGACCGCGGTCGGTCCGGCGGAGGAGCGTCACTCGCCCTGCCCGAGCGCGCGAACCTCCTCGGAGCCCGGGACCACGGGGGTGGCCATTCAGCCCGGCTCGAGTACGGCGCAGGCTACGCGGGCGCCCGCATTTCCGCTCGGGTCGGTCCGCTCGTCGTCGGCCTCGGCATGGATCACGACCGCTGTGCCGCCGGGACGGGTGAGCGAACGCGGCCCCGCCCCGACCATGCCGGGCTCGAGGGCGAAGCTCGTGTCGGCGGATCCCTCACTGTCGGCGACGATGTTGGACAGGTCTCCGAGGTGCGGCCCTTCCGGGTTGAGGTGCCCGTGCTGCCGGTGCTCGGGGTTGAAGTGCGCTCCGGCCGACGAGAAGTCCGGCGGCGTGCATTCGCCATGCTCGTGGATGTGCAGTCCGTGAGGGCCCGGCGTGAGACCGCCGACGCTCACGGCGAGCTGGAGCGCGCCCGAGGTGTCCAGCACCGCGGCGACGCCGACTCGCTGGCCCGCCGAATCCCGCAGGGTGCCGGAGGCGACCGCCGCCGGCCCCGGCCGCCCCGCGCCGCCGTGCGAGCAGGCGGCGAGAAGGGCGAGAGCCGGCAGCCATCTCATCGGCTGTAGGTCCCCATCACGGCGGCCTCCGCCAGGACATGACCGGTCATCTCCCGATCCAAATGCGCCCGGCTCGCTCCGGGCGCAAGGTTCAGCGAAATGTCCAACGCATACACTCGGAAGAAGTATCGGTGCGGGCCACCGCGGGGGGGACAGGGCCCGCTGTAGCCGATGGCGCCGCCGTCGTTCACCCCCTGGCGCGCACCCGAGGGAAGCTCGGGCAGCCGCGGCACGCCCGGCGTCAGCTCGACGGCGTCCGCAGGGAGGTTGAAGAGCACCCAGTGCACCCAGGTGCCGTGGGGCGCGTCAGGATCGTCGCAGACGACGGCCAAGCTCCGGGTCTCGATCGGAACCTCGTTCCAGGCGAGGCCCGGAGAGCGGTCGTCCCCATCGCACGTGCAGGCACGCGGAATGGGGCCGCCGGGGGCGAACGTAGCGGTCGTCACGATCATGAGGCGCGCGCGCTGAGCCAGAGCTGGGCGGCCATGATCACCATGAAGACCGCGAACATCCGCTGAAGCATCGCCGTCGGGATTACCTGCGCGAGTCGCGCTCCCACAAAGGCGCCGGCCGTGAGGCCGGCCGCGATCAGGAGCGACGCCCGTACGTTCACGTTCCCGCTTTCCCAGTAGGTGTACGCCCCGAGCAGCCCCACCGGCAGGAGCAGCGCGCCGAGCGACGTGCCCAGCGCGACCCGCGTTGGAAAGCCGGAGAAGAACACCAGCGCAGGCACGATGAAGAGCCCGCCTCCGATTCCGAAGAGCCCGGAGAACACACCGGCGGCGAGACCGATACACAGGAAGGGCAACATCATGGGGGGCAGGCTCCTTGTGAGGACGGACCGGGATGGCCGAGTGAAAAGTAAGCGCGGCGCGGATGGCCATCCATCCATCGCCGAAGTGTGAGATCGGTCACAGCCGCCGTTTCGCGGCGGGTGTCGATTGCAGGGTCTGAAGGCTCATTTCGGAGGGCGCCATGGCAGCGAGACGGTTCGTGGGAGGGGCAGTCGTCGGTGCAGGGTTGGTCTATTTCCTCGACCGCGAGCGCGGGCCGGAGCGGCGGGCGCGATTGCGGGGACAGCTCGGGCTGCTCCAGACGCACGGCCGCTACGGGATGCGGCTCGGCGACATCGGAGGCCTCGAGGCCGCCAATCTCACGGAACCTCGGAGCGAGGCTCGGCGGAGGGCCCGGGTCGCCGGAGGCCTGCTCCTCGCATACGGCATCCTTCGTCGAGGCCGCATCGGCCGAGTGCTGCGCTCGGCCGGCCTCGGCCTCTTGGCGCGCGGCATCCGGGGCGGGTTCACCTCAGCGGCCTCCCGCGACCGTCGGCACACGATCGACATCCAGAAAACGCTTTACGTGAGTGCCCCACTCGAGCGCGTGTATGCCTTCTGGTCGGACTATGCCAATCTGCCGCTGATCCTGTCCAACATTCGCGAGGTGCGGGACCTGGGCGCCGGCCGATCGCGGTGGGTAGTGACGGGCCCGGGCGACCGCGCGGTCTCGTGGGACGCCGTCCTCACCGCGCGAGACGCGCCGCGGCTTCTCTCCTGGCGCAGCGAGCCGGGAGCCATTCTGGAGAACGCGGGCGTGGTCCGCTTCACCCCCGAAGGGTCGGGGACGCGGATCGATTTTCGATTCTGCTACAGTCCTCCCCGTGGACTCGCGAGCCGGGCGCTCGCGGAGTTTTTCGGCGGCGACCCGCGCGCCCAAGTGAACGAGAACCTCGGACGCCTGAAGGCCCTTCTGGAATCGGGGGTCACGAGCTCACCCTAAGGAGCAGCCGGCTGGAGAATCTCGACCTGGGCAGCGCCGCTGAACGATGCGGCGCACCATGGACTTTGGTCGAGGATGAGGGTGCGGAGTGAGCCGCGTCACGGCCGGAGTTCCCACGGCGGCCCACCATTGAGTGAGCGAAAGGATGTTTTCTCGTGGCAAATGTCTGGAGCACAACGACCTCCGGCGACGCAGGTGCGACGCCCTGGGGTGAGACCGATATCAATGTCGGACGCACCGAACGGTGGATTTCCGGCATAGCCGGCGCGGCGCTGGTCGGGTACGGGATCCGTCGGAAGCGCCTGAGGACCTTGGCCGTACCCTTGGGCCTCGGCTTGCTCCGCCGGGCGATCACCGGCCGCTGCGAGGTCAACCGGGCCCTGGGACGGAACAGCGCGCGCGGTGTAGCGGCCGGCGGGATTGCCAGGCTCGAGCGGGGAGAAGGGACCAAGACGGAGCAGGCGGTGGTGATCGCGCGCCCGCGCGATGAGTTGTTCCAGTTCTGGCGGCGCTTCGACAACCTGCCGCGTTTCATGGACAACCTCGAATCGGTCACCATTCTCGACAGCCGCCGCTCGCACTGGGTGGCAAAGGGCCCGCTCGGCGCCCGGGTGGAATGGGACGCGGAGATCCACAACGAAATCCCGGACGAGCTCATCGCCTGGCGATCCCTGCCGGGGTCCGACGTGGACCAGGCTGGGTCGGTCCAGTTCACTCCCGCCCACGGCGGCGGGACTGAAGTGCGCATCGTCATGCGATATGCCGTCCCTGCGGGAAAGGCAGGGGACGCGGTCGTGCATGCCCTGGGTGACGATCCGGGCCGGCAGATCGCGGATGACCTGCGCCGCTTCAAGCAGGTCATGGAAGCTGGCGAGCTGCCTTCGCCGCTCTAACGCGCGACACCGGCCTGTCTGCGCTGCGTCGTCCCGCGTCGCCGGACCTGACGTACGACTGCCTCGTGGTGGGGGCGGGGCCGGCAGGACTGAGCGCAGCACTGATGCTGGGGCGATGCCGACGCCGGGTGCTTGTCTGCGATACCGGCGAGGCGCGCAATCGATGGTCCGACGCCGTCCACGGCTTCCTCACGCGGGACGGCACACCGCCGGCCACGGTGCTTGCGCTTGCGCGCGAGCAACTGCGGCCTTACAGCACCGTCGCCATACGGACCATCCGAGTGGTGGACGCCGCACGGGACGACGAGGGGTTCCAGGTGTGCTGCGAAGACGGCTCGATCGTTCGGTCGCGCAAGCTGCTGCTGGCGACGGGTATCGTGGACGAGCTCCCGGCGATCGAGGGGATCGAGTCGCTGTACGGGCGGAGTGTGCATCACTGTCCCTACTGCGACGGATGGGAGTGGCGGGACCAGCCCATCGCGAGCTACGGACGGGGCGATGCTGGTGCTGGCCTCGCCGTGAGCCTCACGGTCTGGAGCCGCGACGTGCTGCTGTGCACGGATGGCCCGGCGACCATGGAAGCCGGCATGCGGTACCGGCTGGACGCTTTGGGAATTCGGGTGCGCGAAGAGCGGGTGCTCCGGCTGGAAGGCCGGGACGGGCGTCTCGAGCGCATCGTGTTCGAGGGAGGCGCCGTGGAACCTCGGCGCGCCCTCTTCTTCACCACCGGCCAGCGGCAGGCCTCTGAGCTTCCGGCTCGCCTGGGCTGCCGCTTCACGAAGGAGGGAGCTGTCGCAACCGGCAAGTGTGAGGCCACCAACGTGCCGGGGTTGTACGTCTGCGGTGACGCGTCGAAGGAGGCGCAGTTCGTGGTGGTCGCCGCGGCGGAAGGCGCTGAGGCTGGAATGGCTATCAACAAGGCGTTGCTCGAAGAGGAGCTCGCCTCGGACTCTTTGCCAGGCAGGAGGTAGACAACATGCTCGACAGGCTCGATGCAGGTCTGCGGGAGCTGGACTTCCTGGCACGGGTTGCCCGTGCGTCCAGCCGGCGGACCTTCCTCAAGTGGTCCGGCGTCACGGTCGCCGTCGTCACTGCGGGATGCAGTGACAACGGGAGTGACGTCACGACCCCGACCGGGGCGCCCGTGAGCCCCGGCAACAGCACGGCGAACGTCCCCGCCAGCACCGGGACCGGCGTACCGGTGGAAGTCACGGTCCAGGCCAAGGATGCCAACGGCGTCGATCTGCTCACCGGCGGCGATACAGTCACGGCCACGTTGACGGGTGCGGACAACCTCGGCGCGCTCCGCGTGGCGGACCGCGCGAACGGCAAGTACGTGTTCGACTTCACGCCCGCGACGGAGGGTACCGACACCCTCGACATCACCATCAACGGCGCCCCGATCTCCGGGAGCCCGTTTACGATCACGGTCGTCGCCGGCCCGGTGAATTTCGGGACAGGCGACGTCGGCGTGCTCAATTACGCCTACGCGCTGGAGCAACTCGAGGCGGCGTTCTACACGACGGTCGTGGGTGCGTTCTACGCGGGCGCCACCGCGGACGAGCAGCAGGTGCTGACCGAGATCCGGGACCACGAAGTGATCCACCGGGATTTCCTCAAGACCGCGCTCGGCGCGGACGCGATTCCGGATCTCGAGTTCGACTTTACCAGCGTGGATTTCACGGACCGGAGTCATGTGCTCGACGCGGCCATCCAGTTCGAGAACCTCGGCGTGAGCGCCTACAACGGCGCGGGGTTCCTGCTGGAAAACCCCGACTTCCTCACGACCGCCGGCAAGATCGTCTCGGTGGAGGCGCGGCATGCCGCGGTACTCGCACTGCTGCAGAATCCGAACAGCGACGCGTTCGCGAATGACTTCACGGTCGACCCGGATACGGGCCTGGACCAGTACGCCATCCCGTCGCAGGTGCTTGGGCAAGCCGATACGTTCATCGTGACGGCCATTGACGCCTCGCAGCTTCCGACCTAGGAGACCGTGACCATGACGGACGAGACGATTTTCGGCGGGCTCGATCCCGAGCTCGTGACCCGCGTGGTCTCCCGGCGCGAGGCGCTGCGCGAGACCGGAAGGAGGGCGGGCATCGTCGCAATGGCGTCGATGCCGGTGGCCTTCGGCCTGATGGCGAGGAGAGCCTTCGGGCAGGCCAACATTCCCCAGGAAGTCATCGATGCGCTCAACTTCGCGCTCACCCTCGAATATCTGGAGTCGGAGTTCTACGTGACCGGGTTGCCTACGGCGAACGTCGGCGACGCGCTCACGATCCTCGAGCAGATCCGCGACCAGGAGCTCGCGCACGTCACCACCCTGCAGACCATTCTCGGCGGTCCGGACAAGGCCATCACCAAGCCGGTGTTCGACTTCACCGCCGGGGGCACCTTCAACGACGTGTTCACCAACCCCACGACCTTCATCTCGGTGGCGCAGGCATTCGAGGATCTCGGCGTGAGGGCCTACAAGGGGCAGGCGGCCGTGGTACAGGCCGAGGACGCCGTGGTGACGACCGTGCTTCGGCTCCACTCGGTCGAGGCGCGGCACGCCGCGGCGATCCGACGGCTCGCGCAGTCGCCGGGTGTCAAGGGCTGGATCACGGGCAACGACTCGGCCACCGGCGCATTGGCCGCCGTCTACACTGGCGAGGAGAACACCATCCAGCTCGGCGTGGACGTAACGCCGTTCGGCAACGCGGACGCGGTTACGGAGGCCTTCGACGAGCCGCTCGCCCAGTTGGATGTCGAGGCGATCATCGCTCCGTTCATCGTGACGCCGGGGGAGGTGCCCCCGCCCGCGTGAGGCCGGACTAGAAGAACAGCTCGACGCCCAGGCGCACCAGCCTGGGCGGTCCGTAGGCGAACAGCGGCTGCGAGTAGTCCCGCGCAGCCGAGACGTACATTGGGAACAGCTCCTCGCGTCCGGCGATCATGCCGTCGCCGTTCAGGTCGGCGTTGCGGCGGTAGCGCGAGGATTCGTACGGAATGGTCTCGGGGTGGGCCGCGTAGCCCGCCTCGGCGAGACGGGCGATCGCGGCGTCGTTGGGCTGCGGCTCGCCCGTGTCGCGCCGGACCGCGACGACGTTCCTCTGGTTGAGCAGGTTCCGCATGTCGAGATAGATCCCGCCCAGCGTTCTCCCCAGGCGCACCGGCCGCCGCACCAGCAGGTCCACCGTCGACTGCCACGGCAGCCGCTGACTATTCGGCAGGCCCACGATCGAGTCGGTGTTGAGCGTGTCGGTGAGTGAATAGGGCAGGCCCGACAGCACCCGGACGATCACCGCCCCCTCCAGTCCCCCGATCGGCCGCACGCCGAAGATCCGCGGGCCTGCCTGGTCCGGTGCCTTGCCGCGTCCGATGACGGTGAGCGTGTGTCGCTGGTCGAAGTCCAGGGGAAATTCGGCGCGAGCCGGCCGGCTGGTGTCGCCGGTCTGCGGATCCACCACGATCAGACGGTTCAGCAGGAAGGGGTCGGTGGACGTGGCCTTCGCGTTCTGGAACGTGTACGCCAGGCGGAATCCGAAGCCGTTCCGCAGCTCCCGCTCCGCGAGGATCTCAAGGCCCTTGGTCGTCCCCGCGTCGGCGTTCCCGAAGATGCTCGAATCCGGGTTGACGCCCAGGGGCACCGAGGCCACCAGACCGTCCAGTCGCTTGTAGTAGACCCCCATCCGAAGCGAGATCGCCTCGCGCAGCCGAACGCGCAGGCTGAACTCGTACTGGGTGGCCTTCTCGAAGCCGAGGTCGGGGTTCCCGTGGCGAAACCGTCCCGTGCGGGTGGTGTCGTCGAAGGCCGCGTCCACTAGGAATTGGTAATCGGGCGGCTGGGTGAACTTGCCGTAGCTCGCGACGAAGGTGGCGCCGCTCAGGACGGTCGAGACGGCGAAGCGCGGGCTCAGGCTGCTCTGCGCGCCGCGGGCTTGCGTCACCTCCTCGGTCTTCGGGTCGAACTCATCGTACCGGAGGCCGGCCGTGACGCCCAGATCCCCCACGCGCGTTTGCGCTTCGACATAGCCCGACAGGCTGCGAGGCGAGAAGTCCGAGACCGCCACCGGTGGCACCGTATCGCCAGCGCCCACGGGGAGGTAGCCGAAGACGCGCTGGTAGCTGCGCACCTGCTGGGCGATGTACTGTCCGCCGACGAAGAGGTCGACACTTCGGATTCCGCCGTAGGTGGCGTCCATCTGGAAGCGCGTCTCACCGAACCGGTTCCATCCGAGATCACCGCGCGAGCCCCCGGCCAGGAAGAGCGCCGGCACGCCCCACGGCGTGGCGTCGCTGAGGCTGGGCTCCGCGAGGCCGGGGACCGGATCGGGGCTCGACGAGAGCTCGCGCGCCTGATCCTCGCCGACCACGTGGAACCGCGAGCCCGTGATGGCGCCGAACTTGTAATCCACGGTGCCGTCGAGCTGGCCGCGGAGGAATTCGCGGACGAACCGCTGCGCGCGCAGGTCCACGACCACGGGGAAGCTCGAGGTCGCGGACGTTCGGAGCTGCACCTGCGCGTTCGCCAGATCGCCGCGAACCCGCTGCGCGGGCGCGAAGTCGAGGGCGTACTTGAAGGTCTGATCGTACAGGAGCCGCTGATTCTCCGAGTGGGCGCCGAAGAGCCGTACGACCGCGGCGGACGACACCGGGATCACCAGCTTCGCCGCGCCGTTCCATTGCTCGCCGCTGTTGTGGGGCAGCAGGTTGGGCTGCTCCGTGCGGGGATCGAGCGGGTTGGTGGGTGGTGGTGCGTTCACGGGATCGTCGTCCAGGCGTCCGGCGATATCGAGCGCTCCCACCAAGCCGATGCGCCCGACCAGCGGCCCCGCGCCGCTGAGCACCAGGCGATCGAGGCCGTGGTCCTGCCCGCCGCCGAACGGACGGTCCGTCTCGATGGCGGCGCGGCCTTGCCACGACTGGCCGGGCTCGCGCGTGACGACGTTCACGAGCCCCGACAGGGCCTGCCCGTACCGGGCCGAGAAGGCGTTGGTCACCAGCGACGCCTCTCCCAGCATGTCGGGCGGAATGGTCAGGCCGAGGCCGCCGTTAGAGGCGTCGAGCTGATTCTTCACACCCATGCCGTCGAGAATGAACGACTCTTCGCCGAGGCGTCCGCCCCGATAGCTCTGTCCGACGCTCCCCGCGCTCAGCGCGATCGCCTCGTCGAGCGAGCTGACGGGCAAGTCGTGCAGGTCGGCCGCGGTGATCTTCTGCTCGCTGCTCGTGGCCAGCGGATCGAGCAGCTCGTCCACGGGAACCGTCACGACGAGCGGCTCCAGCTCGACGGCGCTGGCTTCGAGGGCGAAGTCGGCCGTGACGGTGGCACCCGCGCGCACGAACACGCTGTCGAGCACGATGCCGCGATACCCGATGAGCCTCGCGGCCACCCGATGCCAGCCGGTGCGCACGGCCCGGACGCGGTAGGAGCCCCCGGTATCCGTCACCGCCCCGACCACGCTGTCGACGAGCACCTGCGCGCCCCCGAGCGAGCGATCGGTGCCGGACTCCCGGACGCGGCCGCCGATGGCGCCCTCGGTCTGAGCGGCCAACCTGCTCGCGATCGCCATCCCGACGAAGCCCGCGAGGGCCAGGAAACCCGCACGCCTGGGCATGGTCATGGTGTGGTGAAGAGGAAGAGGTCGCTCTTGGGCGACACGGCCGTATCGGGATGCGCCGGGTTGGTGATGATGAGGTCGTAACCCTCCGCGACGATGTGACTCCCGTCGGGCGAGAGCGCCGGACGCCGGAAGAGGCGTGCCCCGGGATCCAGGACCACGTCCTCGTCGGAGCTGAGGCTGACCACGTGGATCACGCCGCCCGTGTCCCACTGCACCGGGCCGAGGCTCGGGTCTACCGAGAAAATCACGCGGCCGCCGACGATCGCGGTGAGGCGTCCGCCGGCGACGTGGACATCGCGCGCGACGCCGGCGGCGCCGAAGTCGTGCGCCAGATGAGTTTCGCCGGTGGAGATCACTCGCCGATAGACGCGCGTGTCTCCCGACAACGTGAAGTAGACCTCGTCGCTCGAGCCGCCGCTGGAGACACCCGAGGCGAAGTCGGTACCCGGGAGCGCGACCGGCGCGCTGCCGGGATGCGCCAGGTCGAGCAGGTCCACCTTGAGGCCGGTGACGACCGTATCGACCGTGCACTGTTTGCACAGCTGCCGCACGATCGCGAGCCCGCCCACGAAGACCAGCCTATCCGGTGTCAGCCAGCGAAGCGCCTGGACGCCGGTGTGTTGCTGGGCCTCGCCCGGAACGAAGAAAGGGACCCGTTGAACCTCTGCGGCGTTCGCCGCATCCAACGTCGGAGCGACCGACAGGGCCTCGGCGCTTGGATTGGTGCCGCCGATCGAGCTGCTCGCCTTGAGGAACGCCAGCCGGCCGTCGGCCGAGGGCGCGGGTGTCTGGATGGCGTTATTCGTGTCGGCGCCCAGCCGGCTCAGGTCGCAGACCAAGCGCACCTGCGTCCCACCTCCCGCCGGCAGCTGGGCGAGGCACACGTCCGCGTCGGGCCGGCCGAGCTGCTGGGTGGAGTAGACGATGCCCGAGCCATCCGGCAGCCAGGACGGCGAACGGTCGGCTCCCACGTTCAGGGTGAGCCGAACCGGTGGCGTAGGGTCGAAGGGCTGGTTGGTACCGTAAGGAGGAACGCTGAATGGGTCGGTGTGGCCGCACGCGAGGGCGACGAGTGCGCCGCCAGCCAGGGCCAGGCAACGGAGGTCCTTCGGTGAGGGGATCACCATCGGCATCTCGTTGGAATGGAGGGAGGCGGAGTTGGGTTGGAGACGTCGCGACCTGCACCCATGAACACACGAGGTGTTCGAAATTGGGATTCGCGGGTTCCGCATCCGCACACCGAGGGAGTGTGCCTCGCGATGAGCCCCCGCGCAAGTCGTTCTCGCATTGAAGCATGGGGAAGGGCACCGGGTGGCACGCTCCTTTCCTTGTGGCGGCATCGGGTCGTGCCGTGCGGCCTGCTGACTCGGCTCTTAATAAGGAATAGGCGTGGACATACCGCGGGCACCGGCCAAACGAGGCCGGAAACAGATTCTCTACGGTGGACTGGGCATCCTCGCGGTCGTGCTGGCCACCCTCGGCCTGCACGGCCTCAAGCCGGCGGCGCCGCGCGTGGACCGGGCCGCGGTCTGGATCGACTCCGTCCAGCGCGGCCCGCTGGTGATCGAGGTGCGGGGTCCGGGCACGCTCGTTCCCGAGCGCATCCGGTACATCTCCGCGGTGACGGCAGGGCGGGTGGAGCGGCGCCTGGCAGAGGCCGGTGAGGAAGTAAAGCCGGAGACCGTGCTGCTCGAGCTGAGCAACCCTGACGTCCAGCTCGAGGCGCTGGAGTCGGAGCGTCAGCTCACGGTGTCGCGCGCGGAACAGGTGAATCTCCACGCCGATCTGGCGTCGCAGCGCCTCACCCAGGAAGCCCAGGTCGCCGGGGCGCGCGCCGCCTACCTCGATGCCAAGCGCAACGCCGAAGCGGCCGAATCGCTCGCCGCCAAGCAGCTCATCGCCGCGAACGAAGCCAGCCGCACCCGCGATCAGGTGGAGGAGCTCGGCACGCGGTACAAGGTCGAGCAGGAGCGCCTCGACGTCATGCGGCAGGCGGCCGACTCGCAGCTCAGCCTGCAGCAGGCGCAGGTCGACCGGCTCCGCGACGTGAACCAGTTCCAGCGCGGGCGCGTCCACTCGATGGTCGTGATGGCGGGGGCCAACGGCATTCTCCAGGAGCTGCCGCTCGAAGTGGGGCAGTGGGCCCAGAGCGGCGCCACGCTCGCGCGGATCGTGGAGCCCGGGCGGCTCAAGGCGGTGTTGCGCATTCCCGAGACGCAGGCGAAGGACGTCACCATCGGCCAGCCTGCTGCCATCGACACGCGGAACGGCATCGCGCGAGGCAAAGTCGTCCGTATCGACCCCGCCGTGCAGAATGGCACCGTGACCGTGGACGTATCGCTGGAAGGCGAGCTGCCGAGAGGCGCCCGGCCGGATCTCTCCGTGGACGGCACCATTCAGATCGAGCGGCTGGACAACGTGCTGCACGTCGGACGGCCGGCTTTCGGCCAGGCCGGCAGCACCGTGGGCCTCTTCAAGCTGACTCCGGATGGCAAGGAAGCCCTGCGCACCACGGTGCGGCTGGGCCGGACCTCGGTCAACACGGTCGAGGTGCTCGGCGGTCTGCAGCAGGGCGAGAAGGTCATCATCTCCGACATGTCCCGCTGGGATGGCGTGGACCGGGTGCGGGTGGAATGAAGACGTTTGTGCGGAGCGAGGGATGGTGAGTTTCGCGCGCGCTGTTCTCGGGTCGGATCCCTCGCTGCGCCCGAGAGGACAACACGGCAGTCCCACGCAGGTCCACGATTTGTAGAGGACGACCCATGAGCGAGTCGCTGATTGCGCTGGAAGGGATCAAGAAGGTGTTCTACACCGACGAGGTGGAGACGCACGCCTTGTCGGACATCCACCTCGAGATCCGCAAGGGCGAATACGTCGCGATCGCCGGCCCGTCTGGGTGCGGGAAGACGACGCTGCTCTCGATCCTCGGGCTGCTCGATTCGCCCACGGAAGGGAACTACACGCTCGATGGGCAGCCGGTCTCGCGGCTCTCCGCATCGGATCGGGCCCGCGTCCGCAACCGGCAGATCGGATTCATCTTCCAGGCGTTCAACCTGATCGGCGACCTCACGGTCTACGAGAACGTCGAGCTCCCGCTCACCTACCGCGGCATGCCGGCCGACGAGCGCCGGAAGCGCGTCCAGGCGGCGCTCGAGCGCGTCGGGATGTCCCACCGCATGAAGCATTTCCCCGCGCAGCTTTCGGGCGGTCAGCAGCAACGCGTCGCCGTTGCCCGCGCCGTGGCGGGCGACCCCGCCATTCTGCTCGCCGACGAGCCGACCGGCAACCTGGACTCCACGAACGGCGAGGCCGTGATGGAACTGCTCCGCGAGCTGCATCAGGGCGGCGCGACCATCTGCATGGTGACCCACGACGCTCGTTACGCCCGGCACGCGGAGCGCTCGGTCCACCTGTTCGACGGCAAGGTCGTTGAGGAGCGGCAGCTCACCGCCGTGAGCTGAGATTCGGCGATGGACGCACTGTTCTGGGATCTGCGGTACGCGCTCCGGCAACTGCGACGGAGCCCCACCTTCACGCTCGCCGCGATCGCCTGCCTGGCGCTCGGCATCGGTGCGAACACCGCCATCTTCACGGTGATCAATGCGGTGCTGGTGCGGCCGCTTCCGTATCCGGCCCCCGAGCGGCTGGTCATGCTCTTCGAGGCGGCCAAGGGCGACGCCGCCGACCGAAACACCGTCTCACCCGCGAACTTCCTGGACTGGCGCGCGCAAAGTCGTGTCCTCGATGGGGCGGCGGCCATCTACGATCAGGGCGTCAACCTCACCGGGCACGGCGAGCCGGCGGAAGTGCCGGCTGAGCTCGCCAGCGCCGATCTGTTCAGGGTGCTCGGTCTCACGCCTCTTCTGGGCCGGACCTATACAGCCGAAGAGGACGCACCGGGCGCCAACGTGGCCGTGATCAGCTACGGCCTGTGGCAGCGCCGATTCGGCGGCGCCCGGGACGCGGTCGGACAGGTGGTGCGGGTGAATGACCATCCCTACACCATCGTGGGCGTCCTGCCGGAGGGCGCGGGGCTCGCCGGTCAACCCCGCTTGCCTGACCTGTGGATTCCGCTCGCCCTCGATCCTGCGCAGGACTACCGCACCACGGCCGGCCGATACCTCACCACCGTGGCCCGCCTCAAGCCCCACGTGACGCTTGCCGCGGCGCAAGCGGACCTCCGCACCATCGCGGGGCGCCTCGAAGCGGCGCATCCCGGCTTCAACGGCGGGTGGTCCGCCAACGTCGCGCTGCTCACCGATGAGGTGACGGGCTCCCTCCGGCGGCCGCTCCTGGTGTTGGCAGGCGTCGTCGGGCTGGTGCTGCTCATTGCCTGCGCCAATGTCGCCAACCTGCAGCTGGCCCAGGCCACGGTCAGGCGCCGCGAGATCGCCGTGCGCGCCGCACTGGGCGCGGGACGCGGACGGATGATGCGGCAGTTTCTCATCGAGAGTCTGCTGCTCTCGCTCTCCGGTGGCCTGGCCGGCGCGCTCCTCGCCCTGTGGCTCACCGACGCGCTGGTCGCGAGCGCGACCACGGCCGTTCCGCGCCTGGGCGAAGTCGCGGTCGACCTTCCCGCACTCGGCTTCACACTGCTGCTCTCGGTTGTCGCGGGCCTGCTGTTCGGAACGGCCCCGGCCCTTCAGGCCGCGCGCCCCGAGCTGCATGAGGCGCTCAAACAGGGGGGCCGCGGAGTGTCGGGAGGCGGGAGGCGCACGCGCGCCGCCTTGGTGACGGGCCAGGTCGCGCTCGCCCTCGTGCTCCTCGTGGGTGCCGGCCTGCTGCTCAAGAGCTTCGCTCGGCTGCAGCGGGTGGACCTGGGATTCGAACCCGAGCAGGTGCTGACCGGGCGCGTGACGCTCCCGGAGGCCCGCTATCCGGAGCCCGCGCGCCAGGCCGCCTTCTTCGAGGCGCTGCTCACGCGCCTCGACGCGCTCCCCGGCGTGCGCGCCGCGGGCGCCATCAATTGGCTGCCGCTGTCCGGGCTCCGGTCCGCGACCGACTTCTGGTTCGGCGGGCGGCCCATCCCGACCGATGCCGAACAGCCGACGGCGGACATCAGCGTGGTGGATCCCAACTACTTCCGGGCCATGGGCATTGCCCTCCGAGCCGGGCGTGGCATCGCCGCGGCCGACGACGCCCGCCACCCCAAGGCAGTCGTCGTGAACGAGCGCTTCGTGCGCGACTACTTCCCCGGCCAGTCCGCTATCGGCCAGCGGATCTTCATGCCCTGGAACGACACACTGGTCGGCACGATCGTCGGGGTGGTGGGCGACGTGAAGCATGCCGGCGTGGACTCAGCCGCGAATCCCACCATCTACTGGTCGCTGGCCCAGTTCCCCTGGAGCGGCATGCACCTGGTGGTGCGGGCCCAGGGCGATCTTCGCCCGCTCGCGGCAGCACTTCCGCGCGAGGTGCAGGCGCTCGACCCGGACCTGGCTGTGGCAGACGTGCGGCCGCTCGAGAGCTATCTCGGGGACGCGCTGGCGCGGCGGCGCTTCAGCACGACGCTCCTGGCTGGTTTCGCCGTAGTCGCGCTGGTGCTCACCGCCGTCGGCCTGTATGGCGTCATCGCCTACACCGTGCTGCAGCGGACCCGCGAGTTCGGTATCCAGCTCGCGCTCGGCGCGAGTCGGACGCGCGTGCTTCGGGGGGTGCTGCGGCGCGGCCTGGTGCTGGTGGGCGCCGGGGTGGTGGTCGGCGTGATCGGCGCGGCAGCGCTCAGCCGGGTCCTGAGGGCGCTGTTGTACGAGGTGAGCGCCACGGATCCCGCGGTCTTCGCCGGAATCGTGGCCCTGCTGGTCGGGGTCGGCGTCGTCGCCAGCTACATACCCGCCCGGCGTGCGACCCGCGTCGACCCGGCGGTTGCTCTCCGGTCCGAATAGGGAGGCGACGTGCTCCAGGACATTCGCTACGCGCTGCGCTCGCTCCGCCATCACCCGGTCTTCACGCTCACGGCGGTCCTCACGCTTGCCCTGGGGATCGGTGCCAACACGGCCATCTTCAGCGCGGTGAACAGCGTGCTGCTCCGGCCGCTGCCGTACCCCGAGCCCGACCGCCTGGTCACGATCTGGGGCTTTCACCCTTCAATCGGACGCGAATCCGCCTCGCTGCCGGACTTTCTCGACTGGCGACGGGACGCGCGGTCGTTCAGCGGGATGATGGCGTGGGCCAACACCCAGTTCACGGTCACCGGAACGGGCGAGCCCGAGGTGGTCAACGGCGCGCTCGTGACGGTGAACTACTTTCGCGTCCTCGGCGCGCGGGTCCCGGTCGGACGGGACTTCCGCCAGGAGGAGGAGCGGTCGGGCGCGGGGCGCGTGGCGGTCCTGAGCGACGGGTACTGGCAGCGGGAGTTCGGCGGGCGAGCGGACGCCATCGGACGCCGCATCATCCTGGGCGGGCAGCCCTACACGATCGTCGGGGTGGGTGCAGTCGGGCCGGCACTGCCCGATCCGGTGGACGTGTGGGCGCCGCTCACGACCGATACCGTCCAGGGGCGCCGGAACGATTTTCTCCAGGTCATCGGACGGCTCGCGCCGGGGGTGGATCTCCGGCACGCCGAGGACGAGATGACCACGATCGCCCGCCGGCTGGAGCGCGAGTATCCGAACTCGAACGCCGGCTGGGGCATCAACCTCGTCGGCCTGCAGGAGCGCATCGTGGGCGAGGTCCGCCCTTCGCTCCTCGTGTTCATGGGCGCGGTGGGGCTCGTGCTTCTCATTGCCTGCGCCAATGTCGCCAACCTCATGCTCGCTCGGGTCGCATCGCGGGAGCGCGAGGTGACCATTCGGGCTGCGCTGGGCGCCTCGCGGCGGCGGCTGGTCCGCCAGCTGCTGACCGAGAGCGTGCTGTTGGCGCTCGCCGGCGGCGCCCTGGGGCTCGCCGTGGCAGTGTGGGGCGTCAGCGGGTTCCGGGCGCTCGCCCCGGGAGCCCTGCCGCGCCTGGACGAGATCGAGGTGAACGGCGGGGCGCTGGCCTTCGCGCTGGCCTTGTCGCTCGCGACCGGGCTCCTGTTCGGTGTGGTGCCCGCGATGCGGATCCTTCGATACGACCTTCGGGCCGGCCTGACGGAAGGCGGCCGGACACTCGCGGGGCCCCGATCGGCCGGGCGCACTCGCTCGGCGCTGGTGCTCGCGGAAGTGGCCCTGGCGTCGGTGCTGCTGGTGGGCGCGGCGCTGCTGCTCACCAGCTTCGTGCGCCTGCAGCGCACCGATCCAGGATTCACCTCGCACGGCGTGCTCACCGCGCGGGTGACCTTGCCCCGCTCACGCTACGACGATCCCGAGCGGCAGGTCGCGTTCGCCGACGCGCTGCTCGATCGTGTCCGACCACTGCCGGGAGTGGCGGTGGCGGCGGTCGGATCCGACGCCCCGATCGGCGACGGTCCGCCCTACTGGTCGTTCTCGGTGGCCGGCGTCGACCAGCCGCCGCCCGAGGTGGTTCAGGACGCGGTCATCTACCGGGCCACGCCCGACTACTTCCGGGCGTTCAAGCTGCCGCTGGTTCGCGGCCGCTGGTTCGAGGCGGCGGATCGGGGCGACGCGGCGCCAGTCGCGCTCGTCAGCGAGGCGTTGGCCCGGCGCTATTGGCCCAGCGGCGATCCCGTCGGCGCCCGCATCACTTTCGGCGACCCCGCGGACTCGACCTCGGTGTGGATGACCATCGTCGGCGTCGTCGGCGACGTTCGGCAGGACGGCGCGATGAGCCCCGCCTATCCGCAGATCTACGTTCCCTTCGCGCAGCTCTCGAGCCGATCGATGCTCGTCGTGCTTCGCACGGCGGGCGATCCGCTCGCCCTCGCCCCCGCCGTCAAGCAGGCCCTGGCCGCGGTGGATCCGAGCCTCGCCCTCGGCCGGGTCGCGACAATGGACGACCGGGTGGCCGACACACTCGCGCGTCCTCGCGTGAACGCGCTGCTGCTGGCCGGCTTCGCCGCCAGTGCGCTGATGCTGGCCGCCCTCGGAATCTACGGCGTCATTGCCTACAGCATGATTCAGCGCACCCGCGAGCTCGGGATCCGCATGGCGCTGGGGGCCCGGGCAGAGGACGTGCTCCGGCTGGTGCTGCGGCAGGGCATGGCTCCCGTGCTCGCGGGGCTGGCCCTGGGATTGGGCGGCGCGGCCGTCGCGAGCCGAGTGCTTCGCGGGCTGCTCTACGGAGTCGCGAGCACCGACCCGGCGACGTACCTGGCGGTCGCCGTCTTCCTCTCCGCCGTAGCGCTGGTGGCCAGCTACCTGCCGGCCCGCAAGGCGTCGCTCGCCGACCCCGTCGACGCCCTCCGCGAGGAATGACGATGCCGACCGACCCATGCCAACCCCATGACGGCGCTTCGCGCCGAGTGACGCCATGAACGACGTCCGTTTCGCTATCCGCTCGCTGCGCAAGACCCCGACCCTCGCCCTCGCGGTGATCCTGACGCTGGCCGTCTGCATCGGCGCCACCACCGCGGTGTTCAGCGTGGTGTATGCCGTCCTCTTCCGTCCGCTGCCGTTCGCCGACCCGCAGGGGATCCTGCTGTTCCGGGAGATCTGGAAGGGCCACCCCGGATCGGTGTCGGTCGGCAACTGGGCCGACGTAAAGCGCGAGGACAGGCTGTTCCAGTATCTCGTGCCGATGACGGGCGCCAGCATGAACCTGGCCGGCGCGGACGTCCCCGAGAACGTGACCGGGGCACGGGTGGGAACGGAGTTCTTCCAGCTCCTGGGGGTGCAGCCGGCACTCGGTCGCGGATTCGTCGCCGGGGAGGATCGGCCGGGCAACGACGCGGTCGTGGTGCTGAGCGATGGTCTCTGGCGGCGGCGATTCGGGGCCGATCCGGGGATCGTCGGGCGCGAGGTTCGCCTCGACGGCTCGCCGCGCCAGGTGATCGGCGTCATGCCGCGGTCCCTCGACTACGCGCTGTACGACGAGCAGCTGTGGGTGCCGGCCGCCTTCCCGCCGGCGCAGCTCGTGGAGCACGACGAGCATTTCCTCACGGTGCTCGCGCGGCTCAAGCCCGGCGTGCCGGTGACGCAGGTGCAGCCCGAGCTCGACCAGATCGCCAAGGGCTTGCGGGAGCGGTTCCCGATGACCAACGACGACCGCGGCTTCGGGGTGGCCGGGTTGCACGAGGAGCTGGTCGGTGACTACCGCACCAGACTCTTCGTTCTCCTCGGCGCGGTCGGGTTCGTGCTGCTCATCGCGTGCGCCAACATCGCGAACCTGCTGTTGGCTCGCGCGGCCGCGCGAGCGCGCGAGACCGCGATCCGGGCGGCAATCGGCGCGGGGCGGCGCCACATCCTCCGGCACGCGCTGGCCGAGAGCCTGGTGCTCGCCGCGGGCGGCGGGGCGCTGGGGATCCTCGCCGCCTACTGGGGCGTAGCGGGGCTGGTCGCCATCGGGCCGTCCGACATTCCTCGCCTGGGGCTCGCACGCGTGGACGCCCCGGTGCTGCTCTTCGTGCTGCTGCTCACGGTGGCGGCGGGCCTGATCTTCGGCCTCGCGCCCGCCGGCCGGATGGCGGCCCAGCTGCCGCAGGACGCACTCAAGGAAGGCGGCCGGGCCGTGTCGGGCGGACGGCGCGACCGACTCCGGGGCGCGCTCGTCGTCGGCGAGATCGCGCTCGCGCTGGTACTGCTGACCGGCGCCGGCTTGCTCATCCGCAGTGCCATCGCGCTCAACGGTGTGGATCCGGGCTTCGATCCGCGGGGTGTGTTGGTGGGTCGCATCTCGCTACCAGAAAGCGGCTACGGCACGCCCGACGCGGCGGGCCAGGCGTTCGAGCGGATCGCGGAGGCGCTCGAGCACGCCCCGGGCGCGACCGCGGCGGGGCTTTCCTCGACGGCGCCGTTCGAGGGCGGCGGGGACAACGGCCTCATCCCCGAGGGACGCCCGCTCGAGATGAGCTCGGCGATCCAGGCCGACATGCGACTCGTCACCGCCGGATATTTCCGGGCCATGGGAGTGCGGCTCCGGACTGGCCGCACCTTCGCCGCGGAGGACCGCGCGGGCGCGCCGCTCGTCATGATCATCAACGAGACGATGGCGAAGCGCGCGTGGCCCGGCGAGGACCCGCTCGGCAAGCGGGTGGCCTGCTGTGAGCCCGGCCCGGACGGCGGGCCGAACTGGAAGACGATCGTGGGCGTCGTAGCCGACATCCACGCCCGCGGCCTCGGTCGCGACGCGCCGGCGGAGTTCTACCTCCCGCTGGCGCAGGCGCCGAAGGCGGCCTGGCGCTGGATCGACCGCACCATGACGCTCGCCGCCCGGACGTCGGGCGAGCCGATCGCGCTGGCGCCCGCGATGCGTGACGCCGTCTGGAGCGTCGACCGCTCGCTCCCGGTCTACGACATCTCGACCATGGACGACCGGCGTACCGCCTCGCTCGCCGCGTCCCGCTTCAGCACCACGCTGCTCGGCGTGTTCGGCGGCATCGCGCTCCTGCTCGCGGCCATCGGCGTGTACGGCGTCATCTCCTATGGAGTGACCCAGCGCGCGCAGGAGATCGGCATCCGCGTCGCGCTCGGCGCCGGCCGCGGACGGGTCCTCCGGCTGGTGGTGGGTCACGCCGCCGCCCTGACCGGCGTGGGGCTCGCGCTGGGCCTGGTGGGCGCCGTGACGCTCGCGCGGCTCATGGGCGGACTGCTGTTCCGCGTGAGCCCGACCGATCCGCCGACGCTGGGCGCGGGCATTCTGGTGCTCTCGGTGGTCGCGCTCGTCGCGGCCCTGCTGCCGGCACTTCGCGCGGCCCGGCTGGATCCGGCCGTCGCGCTCCGGGCGGAGTGACCATGTCGCTCGCCATCGATCCGCTGATCCGGCTGCAGGGCGTGTCCCGGATCTTTCACGCCGACGAGGTGGAGACCCACGCCCTCTCGCGCGTGGACCTCGAGATCCGCGCCGGCGAATACCTGGCCGTGTGCGGCCCCTCGGGCTGCGGGAAGACGACGCTGCTCTCCCTGCTCGGCCTGCTCGACACGCCGAGCGAGGGCAGCTACGTGTTGGCGGGCGAGCCCGTCTCCACGTTGTCGGTCGCGCAGCGGGCTCGCGTCCGGGCTCGCGCCATCGGCTTCATCTTCCAGGCCTTCAATCTGATCGGCGACCTCACCGTCTACGACAACGTGGAGCTGCCGCTCCGCTACCGCGGCATGCCCGCGGAGGAACGGCGGACGGCGGCGCTCGCAGCCCTCGACCGGGTCGGCCTGCTGCATCGCCTCAAGCATTACCCCGCGCAGCTGTCGGGCGGCCAGCAGCAGCGCGTCGCGGTGGCGCGCGCGGTCGCGGGGCACCCGCTGGTGCTCCTGGCCGATGAGCCGACCGGCAACCTCGATTCCACCAACGGCGCCGAAGTCACCGCGCTGCTGCGCGAGCTGAACGAGGAGGGTGCGACGCTGGTCGTCGTCACCCACGATCCGCGCTACCTCCGCGAGGCACGGCGGACGGTCTACCTGTACGATGGACGCCTCGTGCCGGGCGTGCCAGGCGATCGAGAGGTGGCCTGATGGACGCCTTCTGGCGGGATCTCCGGTTCGCGCTCCGTGGCCTCACCCGGAGTCCGGCGTTCACGGCGGTGGCGGTGCTCACCCTCGCCCTGGGCATCGGCGCCAACACCGCGATCTTCAGCGTGGTCAACACCGTGCTCCTGCGCCCGCTGGCCTACACGCAGCCCGAGCAGCTCGTCAGCGTCCGCGCGCGGCTGGTGGGCCGCAATCGGCGCGACGTGCCGATGTCGGAGCCGGAGTACCACGATCTGGTGCGAGAAGTGCCCGCCCTGCGCGATCTCGCCGCCGTGTGGCCGATCAACATCAACCTGACCGGCTCCGACGAGCCGGAGCGGATCCAGGCCGCGGTCGTGAGCTTCAACTACTTCTCGCTGCTCGGGGTCGCGCCGGCGTTGGGTCGCGATTTCACCAAGGCCGACGACCAGGGCCGCATCGGCTACGTCGCGCTCATTTCCTACGACCTGTGGCAGCGGCGCTTCGGCGGTGACCGGGCGGTGATCGGTCGGACCGTCCGCCTCGACGACGACCCGATCACCATCATCGGCGTAATGCCGCGCGGATTCCGGCACCCGGTGGAGAGCGGTGCCTCGCCGATGGAGCTGTGGGCGCCGATCGCGATGGACAACCCGGACACCACGTTCATGAACAATCGCGGCGCCCGGGTGTTCGATCTCATCGGCCGCATCAAGCCGGGAGCGACGGTGGATCAGTTCCAGGCGCAGCTCCTCGCGCTGACCGGGCGGCTCGCGTCGCGGTATCCCGACGCGTATCCGCCGGCGCTCGGCTGGCAGGCGGAAGGCATCCCGCTGGCGGAGCGCGTGGTCGGAAACGTGCGGCCCGCGCTGCTGGTGCTGCTCGGCGCCGTGGGGTTCGTGCTGCTGATCGGCTGCGCGAACGTCGCCAACCTGCTGCTCGCCCGGGCCACGACGCGCGACCGGGAGATCGCCATCCGCACCGCGATGGGGGGCAGCCGCCTGCGCCTCATGCGACAGTTGCTGACGGAGAGCGTGCTGCTCGCGACGCTTGGCGGGCTGTTCGGGTTGCTGATCGCGGCCTGGGGCACCAGCGCGCTGGGCGAGCTCGCCCGGCTGTACCTGCCGCGCGCGCGGGACATCGGCATCGACAAGTCCGTGCTGGGATTCACCGCGCTGCTGACGCTCGTGACCGGGCTCGGGTTCGGCATCATCCCGGCGTTCCAGGCGTCACGCCCGGATCTCCAGAGCGTGCTCAAGGATGCCGGCCGGGGCGCGACGGCCGGCGCTCCCCGCAACCGCGTGCGCGGCGCGCTGGTCGTCCTGGAGGTCGCGGTCGCCCTCGTGCTGCTCGCGGGCGCCGGACTCCTGCTGCGGAGCTTCCAACGGCTGATCGAAGTGGAGCCAGGGTTCAATCCCGACCATCTCCTGGCGCTACAGGTGTGGCTGCCGGTGCAGAACCAGCCTGAGAAGGGCCGGTACTACACCAATGCCCAGCGGCGTGCGTTCTACGATCGGGCACAAGCGGCCGTCGCCAGCGTGCCGGGAGTCCGGCAGGTGGCGCTGGTGAGCCGGTTACCCTATCGCGGTCGGGGGGACAGTCGCTTCGAGATCGAGGGCCGGCCCACCCCACCGGACCAGCCGTCACCGGTGGCGGATATGCGGGTGGTGACCCCCGAGTTCTTCCAGGCGATGCAGATCCCCATCTTGCGCGGCCGTACCATCGTCGGCAGTGGTGGACTCGAGCGGCCCCGTCGAAGCCGTGGTCAACCAGACCCTCGCGAACAGGTACTGGCCGAACGAGACCCCGATCGGTCGGCGCGTGCAGGTCTTCGGTCCCCAGGGCCCGATGGTGACGATCGTGGGAGTGGTCGGCGACGTGCGACAGGTGGCGCCGGACCAGCCCCCGCGCGAGGAGCTGTATCTCTCGAGCCAGCGCTTTCCCAACCAGGAGATGGCCTTCATCGTCCGCACCGAGGACGATCCCGCCCGCCTCGGCCCCGCCGTGACCCGAGCGATCCGCGCGGTCGATCCCGACCAGCCGGTGTTCGGCATCACGCCGATGGAAAAGGTGGTGTCCGATGCCAGCGCCGAGCGTCGGTTCTCGCTTCTCCTGCTCACCCTGTTCGCCGGGCTGGCGCTCCTGCTGTCGGCCATCGGCATCTACGGCGTGATGGCCTACAGCACCACCCAGCGGCGCCACGAGATCGGCATCCGCATGGCGCTCGGCGCCGGCTCGCGTGACGTGCTCGAGCTGGTGGTGGGGCAGGGGATGCGACTGGTCGGCCTGGGACTGCTCATCGGTCTCACCGGCGCCTGGATCCTGAGCCGCGTGCTGACGAGCCAGCTCTACGGCGTGAGCGCGCGCGATCCCTTCACCTACGTGAGCGTGGCCCTCCTGCTCGGCGCCGTGGCGCTCACGGCGAGCTACCTTCCGGCCCGCCGCGCCCTGCGGGTGGACCCGATGACGTCCCTGAGGTCCGAATGAACGGCTTCGTCCAGGATCTCCGGTACGCGTTGCGCGGGCTGCGGCAGCGGCCCGGGTTCACCGCGGTCGCGGTGCTGACGCTCGCGCTCGGTATCGGGGCCAACACGGCGATCTTCAGCGTGGCCAACGGGGTGCTGTTGCGGCCGCTACCCTACGAGCGGCCCGATCGCCTCGCGATGATCTGGGGGCACCGCACGCAGACGCCGCACGCGGAGCTGAGCGTGCCGGAGTACTGGGACCTCGGAGAGCGCGCGCATTCCTTCGTCCGGATCGGCGCCTACGCCGGCGGGACCGCGACCCTCACGGGAGGCGGCGCCCCGGAGCGGCTGCGCACCGGCTACATCACCGCCAGCATTCCGGGCGTGCTCGGTGTCACCCCGTCGATCGGACGCGCATTCACCGCGGAAGAGGATCTGCCGGGCCGGCCCGCGGTCGCGCTTCTCAGCGACGGACTCTGGCGCCGGCGCTTCGGCGCCGATCCGACGATCGTCGGCCGCGTGCTCATGATCGACGATGCGCCGACGACGGTGGTCGGCGTGATGCCCGCCGGCTTTCAGCTCCCCGCGCACCACGCGGGCCCCGGCATGGAGCTCTGGGCGCCGCTCCAGCTCGATCCCGCCACCAACCGCAGCGTACGCGGCTGGCACTTCCTGGAGGCGGTCGGCCGCCTGCGCGACGGGGTGACGCTCGCGGCGGCCTCGGCCGAAATGTCGACCCTCATGCGCGGTATGCTGGCCGCGTACCCGATGGACTACACGCCGGAATTCGACGGCTCGGCGACGGCGGTCGAGCAGGAGGTCGTGGGTGACGTGCGGCCCGCGATCCTTGTCCTGCTGGGCGCGGTCGCGCTGCTCCTGCTCATCGCGTGCGCGAACGTGGCCGCGCTGCTGCTCGCGCGCGCCGAATCCCGCCAGCGCGAGATCGCGCTGCGCACGGCGCTGGGCGCGGGACGCACGCGGCTGATCCGCCAGCTCCTCACCGAGAGCGTGCTGCTCGCGGTGGCCGGCGGGGCAATCGGCGTGATGCTGGCCTCCTGGGGAGTGAGCGGTCTGGTGCTCGCGGCGCCCGCGTCCATCCCGCGTCTCTCGGCCGTCGGCATGGACGGACGCGTACTGCTGTTCACCCTCTGCCTCACGCTGTTCACTGGCATCCTGTTCGGGATGGCCCCGGCGCTCCATGCCGTGCGTCACGACCTGTCCAACGCCCTCACCGATGGGGGACGCGCGGGCACGGCCGGCGGCCAGCGTCACCGGGTCCGGCGCCTGCTGGTGGCGGGACAGGTGGCCCTCGCGCTGGTGCTGGTGACGGGAGCGGGTCTTCTGGTCCAGAGCTTCCTCCACCTGCGGCAGGTGGATCCCGGCTTCCGCCCGGAAGGGCTGCTCACCGCGCGGATCGAGCTCTCCACCGTGCGGTTCCATACCAGTACGGCCCGACGGGACTTCTATCGCGAGCTGCTCGACCGCCTGGCGCACGTGCCTGGCGTGCAGTCGGTCGCCATGGCGCGCGCGCTCCCCATGACCGGCAGGCTCGAGATCGGTGACTGGTCGTTCGTGCTCGAGGGTCAGGCCGCCTCGCCGCCGCTTCCGACCGATTGGCATCCGGCCGATTGGCAGGTGGTGAGCACCGGGTACTTCGGCACCATGGGCATTCCATTGCTGCAGGGCCGCGACTTCACCGACGCCGACCGGGCCGGCGGTCCGGGGGCGATGATCGTGAACCGGACGCTGGCCGCGCAGGTCTGGCCCGGCCAGGATCCGGTCGGCCGGCGGGTGCTGCTCGGCGGGGGTGACGCCGATTCGATCTGGCGCACGGTGGTGGGCGTGGTAGGCGATGTCCACCATCGAGGCCTCACCGCGCCCGCGCGGCCGGAGATGTACCTGCCGTACGAGCAGTTCCCGGCCGGAACGGGCATGCCCCAGGCCGCGATGTACGTCGCTCTCCGCTCCGCGGGCAATCCCGAGGCGCTGACCGCAGCCCTGCGCTCGACGGTCACCGCTCTCGACCCCGACACCCCCGTGGCCGAGTCGCAGACGATGGAGGCGGCGCTGGGCGCCTGGGCCGCGGAGCGGCGCCTCATCATGCTGCTGGTGAGCGGGTTCGCCCTCGTCGCCCTGGTGCTGGGTGCTGTGGGGATCTATGGCGTCATGGCCCACCTCGTGTCCGAACGGAAGCGCGAGATCGGAATCCGGATGGCGCTGGGCGCGGTGCCCGAGCAGATCCTCCGGCTCGTCGTCTCGCAATCGGCGTGGGTCGTGGGCGGCGGCATCGCGGCGGGGACGATCGGCGCGCTGGCCGCCAGCCGCGTGCTCTCGGGCCTCCTGTTCGAGGTCCGCCCGACCGATCCGCTGACGTTCGGGGGGACGGCGCTCGTGCTGGCAGCCGTCGCGGCCGGCGCGACCCTGGTGCCGGCGATGCGCGCAGTGCGCACCGACCCCGCTCACGCGCTCAGGAGCGACTGATGACCGGACTCTGGCAGGACCTGCGCTACGCACTCCGCTCGCTGGCCAAGGCTCCCGGCTTCACGGCGGTCACGCTGTTCACGCTCGCGCTCGGCATCGGGGCGAACAGCGCGATCTTCAGTGTGGTGAACGGCGTGCTGCTGCGACCGTTTCCGTATCCGCAGCCGGACCGGCTGGTGGTGGTGCAGGAGACATACGCCGCCGACGTCGCCGGGTCCGTGAGCGGGGCCAACGCGCTCGACTGGCAGGCGCGGGCACATTACTTCAGCTCGCTCGCCGCGTGGCGCGGCGTCGCCGTCACCATGCTCGGCGCCGGCGAGCCGGAGGAGATGTCGGCGGCGCTGATCTCCTCGGATTTCTTCCGTACGCTCGGCGTGGAACCGATGCTGGGGCGCGGGCTGCTGCCGGGCGAGGACCACGGCCAGGCCACGGTCGCCGTCATCGGCGAGTCGCTCTGGCGCACGCGATTCGGCGCCGATCCAGGCATCCTCGGGCGCACGATCGACCTCGGCGGCACACCTTACACGGTGGTCGGCGTGGCGCCGGCCTCGCTCGACTATCCGGGGCGGACCCAGCTCTGGCTGCCGCTCGGCTTCGGCACCGGGCGCGCAAACGATCGGGACTCGCACTCGTATGAGGTGATCGCGCGGCTCAAGCCGGGCTCGACCCTGGCCGCCGCGCAGCAGGACATGAGCGCGGTGGCGCGTGCACTCGCGACCGAGTATCCCGCCACCAACACGGGGCGGGGGGCGAAGGTCACCTCGTTCACCGAGGATGCCATCGGCAGCATCCGGCCCGCGCTGCTCCTCCTCCTCGGCGCCGTGGGATTCGTCCTGCTCATCGCCTGCGCCAACGTCGCCAACCTGCTCCTCGCGCGCGCGTCGACGCGCACCCGTGAGCTGGCCGTCCGGGCCGCCCTCGGCGCCGGGCGCCGCCGTCTCATGCAGCAGGCAATGGCCGAGGCGGTGGTTCTCTCGCTGCTGGGCGGCGCGCTCGGCATGCTGGTCGCGACCTGGTCGGTCGACGCTCTGCTCGCGCTGCATCCGCGCGGCATCCCGCGCCTGAGCGGGGTCTCGGTCGACGCCAGGGTGCTGGCCTTCACCCTTCTCGTATCGGTAGGCGTCGGTCTGCTGTTCGGGCTCGCGCCGGCCTTCGCCGCCTCGCGCCATGACCCCGCGGAGTCGTTCCGCGGCGAGGGCCGCGGCACTGGCGGGCGGCAGGGCACCCGGTTTCGCTCGGGGCTCGTCGTCGCGCAGGTGGCCCTCGCGCTGGTGCTGCTCGCCGGCGCCGCGCTCCTCATCGTCAGCGTCAGGCGGCTCGCGGGCGTGGACCCGGGGTTCCAGCCGGAGCACGCCACCGCCTTCCAGTTCAACCTGTCGAGCGCCAAGTACCCGAGCGCGGATGCGCAGCGCCAGTTCGTGGGCCGGGTGCTCGACGGCCTTCGCGCGATCCCGGGCGTCACGCACGCTGGCGCCGTGTACTTCCTCCCGCTCGGCGACGGGAACACCAACGGGGACGTTTCCGTCGAGGGAGAGCCGGCCGCGGCGCCGGGCCACGAGCGCTACGCTGGCTATCGTATCGTGATGGGCGAATATCTCGAGAGCATGGAGATCGCGGTCCGACGAGGCCGGACCCTCCGCGCGACCGACAGCGGAGGCGAGCGCCGCGTCGCCGTGGTCAACGAGGCGTTCGTCCGCTCGTTCTTCGGCGGACAGGACCCGATCGGCAAACGCGTGACCTTCGGCAGCCCGACCGACGAGCCCGAGTGGCGGGAGATCGTCGGCGTCGTGGGCGACGTGCATCACGACGGCCTGTCTTCGCCGGCACAGCCGGAGCTCTACGTGCCGGCGTCGCAGCTCACGCCGGAGTTCTGGACCATCTTCGTCCCGCTGCCGATCTCGTTCGTGGTCCGGGGGGCGCTGCCGTCGACGACCCTCTTCCCGGCGATCAAGGCCGCGGTGCACGACGTCGATGCCGAGCAGGCGGTGAGCCGGCTGCGTCCGGCGAGCGAGCTGGTGAGCGATGCGGTGGCCCGCTACCGGTTCAGCATGCTCCTGCTCACGGTCTTCGGCGCGCTCGCGCTGAGCATCGCGGCGGTGGGCGTTTACGGCGTCATGGCCTACAGCGTCAGCCAGCGCACCCGGGAGCTCGGGATCCGGCTCGCACTCGGGGCCAGTACCACCAGCGTGCGCTACCTGGTGCTGGGCCGCGGCCTCGGCATGGCCGCGCTGGGGATCGGGCTCGGCCTCGCGGGGGCGCTGGCGCTCACCAGACTCCTGGTGAGCCAGCTCTTCGGGGTGAGCCCCACCGATCCCGCCGTGCTCGCCGCCGCCGTGGCCACACTGGCCGCCGTGTCCGCGGTGGCCTGCCTGATCCCCGCCCTGCGCGCCACGCGGGTCGATCCCGTCATCGCGCTTCGGAGCGAATGATGCACCGTCTCCTCCAGGACCTGCGCTACGCGGTCCGTGCCCTCCGGCGGACGCCGGGCTTCACGTTCGCCGCGGTGCTCACGCTCGCGCTCGGCATCGGCGCGACGACGACCATCTTCACGGTGGTGAACGGCGTGCTGCTCAGGCCGCTGGCGTATCCCGCAGCGGACCGGATCGCGAACATCTGGAATGATTTTGGCGTCGGCGCGCAGTCCCTGCCGGCGGTGTCACCGCTCGACTTTCGCGATTACCAGCGACGGAGCCGCACGTTTGAGACCTTTGCGGCCGCATCGGATGCAGGCGTTGTCGGTCTCCACGGCAATCTCACCGGTGAGGGCGAGCCCGAGCGGGTGACATTCGCGACCGTCACCGCCAACTTCTTCCCGCTGTTCGGCGTCACGCCCGCCTACGGCCGGAATTTCCTTGAGGCGGAAGAGGCGTCCGGCGGACCACACGTCGTCATGCTGAGCGACCGGCTCTGGCGCCGGCGCTACGGCGCCGATCCCGGCGTGGTCGGGCGCACGATCCAGGTGGATGGGGTCGGCTACCAGGTCGTGGGCGTCCTCCCGACCGCGTTCCGGCTCGCGCTGCCCGCCGAGGCGTTTCTGGTGACCGACGCGGAGCTGTGGACGCCGCTCCAGTTCGACTACGGTCACGCCCCGCCCCGGAACTACACCTTCTTCACGGTGTTCGGGCGGCTCCGGCCCGACGTGACGTTTGCGCAGGCGCAGGCGGAGATGGACGGCATCGCGATGCAGTTCCGGAAGGAATTCCCCGAGCACGCGGGTACCCAGGTCCGGATCCGCGCCGTGCCGCTGCAGCAGGACGTCGTGAAACACGCCCGTCCCGCGCTGCTCGTGCTGCTCGGCGCCGTGGGGCTGGTGCTCCTCATCGCGTGCGCCAACGTGGCCCACCTGCTCCTGGTGCGGGCGACGGTGCGCGAGGGCGAGTTCGCGCTCCGGACGGCGCTCGGCGCGAGCCGCGGAGCGGTCGTGCGCCAGCTGCTCACCGAGAGCGCCGTCCTCGCGGTCGCTGGCGGGGCGCTGGGTCTCATCGTCACCACGCTTGCGCTCGGGCTGCTCCGGGCCCTCCATCCCTCGAACCTCCCGCGTCTCGGTGAGATCGACATGGATGGCCGGGTCCTGGCCTTCACCGCGCTCACGTGCCTCGCGACCACGCTCGTCTTCGGGCTGGCGCCGGCGCTGCAGGCGGCGGGGAAGGACCCGCAGCGATCCCTGCAGGGCAGCAGCCGCGCCGGCACCGGACGCACGCGGCAGCGCATCCGCGGGCTGCTCGTCCTGGGCGAAGTGGCGCTTTCCGTCGTCCTCCTCGTGGGAGCAGGCCTCCTGGTGCGGAGCTTCCTCGCGCTGCAGGAGGTGCGGCCCGGGTTCGACGCGTCGGACGTCCTCACCTTCCAGTTTGCGATGCCGGCGGGCCGGTACCCCAACGGCAACGCGCGCCGGACCTTCGTGCGCGAGGTCGAGCGGCGGCTGGGCGAGCTTCCCGGCGTGAAGCGGGTCGGCCTCATCTCCAAGCTCCCGCTCACCGGCAGCGGCCCCCTCTCTCCATATGCCTACGACGAGGCCACCGCGCGGAACTGGGAGTCGGTCACGGCCGACGGCCGACAGATCTCACCCGCGTACTTCACCGCCATGAACACCCGGCTCCTGGCGGGACGCGCGTTCACGTGGGACGATGCGGTCGGGAAGCCGCCGGTGATCATCATCGACGAGACCCTCGCGCGTCAGGCGTGGCCGGGGCAGAGCGCAGTTGGCAAGCAGCTCCAGCTCGGGCCCACCGGCGAGGCGAACAACATGGCCGAGGTCGTCGGCGTCGTGGAGCACGAGCGCAGCCACGATCTCGCTCGCGCCGTGCGGCCGCTCATCTTCTACCCGATGGGGCAGCAACTCCCGACCGTCGTGGACGTGGCCCTCGAGACCAGCGTCGCCCCGCAGAGCCTCGGCGGCGCGGCGACGGGGCTCGTCCACGAGATGGACAAGGATCTCGCGGTCACCCGCCTGGCGCCGATGGAGCTCTATCTGTCCGAGGGCATGGCGCAGGCGCGGTTCAACCTGCTGCTCATGGCCGCGCTCGGGGGCATCGCCCTCCTGCTCGCGGCGGTGGGCATCTTCGGCGTGATCGCCTACACCGTCACGCAGCGTACCCGGGAGTTCGGCATCCGGCTCGCGCTGGGCGAGGACCCGCGCCACACCCGCCGCGACGTGATCGCCCGCGGGATGCGGCTGGTGCTGCCGAGCATCCTGGTCGGCATCGTGGGGTCGCTCGTGCTGACGCGGTTCCTCGGTGGGCTGCTCTACCAGACCAGCCCACACGACCCGCTGACCCTCGGGGGTATCGCGGTGCTCCTCACCGCGGTGGCGCTCGCGGCCTGCTACCTGCCGGCCCGTCGGGCGACGGCCGTCGATCCGGCCATCGCGCTCAGGAGCGAGTGATGAATCTTCTTACCTCAACGGAGCGCCCGTGATCCGACTCGCGAACCTCGACCGCTACTACCAGGCCGGTCCCACTCGCACCTACGTGCTCCGGCGCATCGAGCTGGAGATCCGCGAGGGGGAGTTCCTCACCATCATGGGGCCGTCCGGGGCGGGGAAGTCCACCCTGCTCAGCATTCTCGGGTTGCTCGACAACGCCTGGACCGGCGAATACTGGTTCTTCGGCGAGGCGGTCCACGAGCTGCCGCTCAAGAAGCGGGTCGAGCTCAACAAGCGCTACATCGGCTTCGTGTTCCAGAAGTACCATTTGCTCGACGATCTCACCGTCTACGAAAACCTCGAGATGCCGCTGTCGTACCGGGACGTGAAGCCCAAGGAGCGCGCGGCGATCGTGGCCGAGACGCTGGACCGCTTCCAGATGGTGGGCAAGAAGGATCTGTACCCGGGTCAGCTCTCGGGCGGCCAGCAGCAGCTCGTGGGCGTCGCCCGCGCGGTCATCGCGAGCCCGAAGCTGCTCCTGGCCGACGAGCCGACGGGGAACCTGCACAGCGCGCAGGGCGAGGAGATCATGGAGCTGTTCACCCGGCTCAACCGGCAGGGGACGACGATCGTCCAGGTGACGCACTCCGAGAAGAACGCGTCGTACGGCAACCGCACGATTCAGCTGCGTGACGGCTGGATCGTGGAGCCCGAGCGGGTCGGCGTGTCGGGGAACGCCGGGTAACCCGACGGCCTGCGCATCACGGAGGCACGGAGCATGATGTTCCTTCCTGTGGCCCTCCGTACCTCCGTGGTGCGCAGACCCCGCCTCCGACCGAGCCGGGCGCGTCGCACCGGAACGCCGGCCTCGCATTAGATTCAGCCCGAACCCACCGCCCAGGTCTCTTGCCGAACTCCCCGCCCGCCCCGCACATCCTCGTCGCGGACGATCAGCCCGATGTCCGCGAGGCGCTTCGCCTGCTGCTCAAGGGCGAAGGGTACGCCATCGAGACGGCCGCTTCCCCGGCCGCCGTTCTCTCGGCCGTCCAGCACGCGGACTTCGACGCCGTGCTGCTCGACCTCAACTACGCGCGCGACACCACCACCGGGCGCGAGGGCCTCGAGCTCGTCTCCGAGCTCCAGGCGTTGGATGCGACCCTGCCCGCGGTCGTGATGACCGCCTGGGGCAGCGTGGACAAGGCGGTCGAGGCGATGCGCCGGGGCGCGCGCGATTTCATCGAGAAGCCGTGGGACAACGCTCGCCTCCTCGCCACCCTGCGCACGCAGGTCGAGCTGGGCCGGGCGCTCCGCCGCACCAGCCGCCTCGAGAGCGAGAACCGGCTGCTCAGGCGTGACGGCCGGCCGGAGCTCATCGCGGAATCCGCCGTGATGCGCCCGGTGCTCCAGCTCATCGAGCGAGTGGCTCCCTCCGACGCCAACGTACTCATCACCGGCGAGCACGGCAGCGGCAAGGAGGTCGTGGCCCAGTGGATCCACGCCGCCTCGCCGCGCGCCGCGCGGCCGCTCGTCGCCGTGAACCTCGGCGGGCTCTCCGAAGGGCTCTTCGAGAGCGAGATGTTCGGGCACGTGAAGGGCGCCTTCACCGACGCGCGCGCCGACCGCATCGGTCGGTTCGAGCTGGCCGAGGGGGGCACGCTTCTCCTCGACGAGATCGGGACCCTGGAGCCCCGGCAGCAGGCCAAGCTGCTCCGGGTGCTCGAGAACGGTGAAGTCGAGCGCGTCGGCGCGTCCCGCGCACGGAAGATCGACGTGCGTATCGTGTCGGCCACGAACGCCGATCTGCCGGCGGAGGTCGCCGGGGGGCGCTTCCGCGAGGACCTGCTTTTCCGCCTCAATACCATCGAGATCCGGTTGCCGCCGCTTCGCGAGCGCCGCGACGACATCCGCGCCTTGGCCCAGCACTTCCTCCACAGGTACGCGACCCGGTATCGGAAGGCCCTCGGTGGGCTCGAGCCGGAGGCCCTCGCGGCCCTCGAGAGCCACCCCTGGCCCGGCAATGTGCGCGAGCTGGACCACACGCTCGAGCGTGCGGTACTCATGGCGCACGGGCCGCTCGTCCGCGCAGCCGATCTGGGCCTTCGCGGGGCCGGGCCCGCCGCGCGACTCGAGGACCTGCCGCTCGAGGAGGTGGAGCGCCTGCTGATCCGCAAGGCGCTCGAGCGTCATGGAGGCAACGTGAGCCACGCGGCAAAGGCGCTGGGGCTCAGCCGAAGCGCGCTCTACCGCCGTCTCCAGCATCATGGGCTCTGACCGGCGGCGTCGGCCCGCCGGTCACGAGTCGCGGGTCTTCGCCGCCGCGCTGCTGACGGGGCTGCCGGCCGTCGTGGTCGCGGAATGGCTGCTCTGGTCGGGAGAGCACGCGCTCCGCGTGCAGGTGACGCTCACGCTGCTCATCGTGGGCGCGTGGCTCATCGGGGCCGCCCTCGTGCGGGAGCGCGTGCTCCGGCCGCTCCAGACCATCGCCAACCTGCTCGCCGCGCTGCGCGAAGGGGACTACTCGATCCGCGCGCGCGGCGCCAGTCCGGACGACGGGCTCGGCCTCGCGCTCCTGGAAGTGAACATCCTCAGCGAAACACTGCGCTCGCAGCGCCTCCACGCGCTGGAGGCCACGGCGCTGCTCCGGCGCGTCATCGAGGAGATCGATGTCGCGGTGTTCGCGTTCGATCAGTCGCAGCGGCTCCGACTGGTGAATCGCGGCGGCGAGCGCCTCCTCGGCCTGCCCGTCGAGCGCCTCATGGGCATGGAGGCGACAGCCCTGGGCCTGGCGGCGTGCCTCGAGGGCGATACGCCGCGGACCCTGGAGGCGGCGTTTCCGGGCGGCGCCGGGCGCTGGGAGGTGCGCGGCACTACTTTTCGCCAGGACGGGCTCCCCCATCGCCTGCTCGTGCTATCCGACTTGAGCCGCGTCCTTCGGGCGGAGGAGCGGTCGGCGTGGCAGCGGATCGTGCGGGTGCTCGGTCACGAGATCAACAACTCGCTCGCCCCGATCAAGTCGATCGCCGGCAGCCTCCGAAGCCTCGCCGAGCGGTCGGCGCGCCCGGTCGATTGGGAGCAGGACCTCCGGTCGGGGCTGCAGGTGATCGAGGGGCGGTCCGAATCCCTCGCGCGATTCATGGGCGCCTACGCGCAGCTCGCGCGGTTGCCGCACCCGAAGGTCGGGGCGGTCCGGATCGACGAGTGGGTACGTCGGGTGGCAGCGCTCGAGACGCGGCTCGACGTGCGGGTGCAAGAGGGGCCCGCCGCCGTGCTGACCGCGGACGGGGATCAGCTCGACCAGTTGTTGATCAACCTGGTACGGAACGCGGCCGATGCGGCGCTCGAGACGGCTGGCGGCGTGTGCGTCGGCTGGCGCGTGCTGAGCGGCGTCGCCGAGGTGACCGTGGACGACGACGGACCGGGGCTGCCGGATCCGGGCAACCTGTTCGTCCCGTTCTTCACCACCAAGGCGAACGGTACCGGCATCGGCCTTGTGCTGAGCCGCCAGATCGCAGAGGCGCACGGCGGCAGCGTCGTGCTCGAGCCTCGGCCCGACAAAGCACGCGGCGCCCGCGCCTGCCTCCGGCTTCCCCTGGGACCACTGACGTCGACATCCTGAGCCGACATGTTCTTCCGACGCTTCTACGACGACCAGCTCGCGCAGGCCAGCTATCTCATCGGTTGCCAGGCCACCGGTGAATCGCTCGTGGTCGACCCCAACCGTCACCTCGAGCCGTACCTGCGCGGCGCGGAGGCGGAGGGGTTCCGGATCACGCACGTGACCGAGACCCACATCCACGCGGACTTCGTTTCGGGCGCCCGCGAGCTGGCGCACCGGACCGGCGCGCGGCTGCTTCTGTCCGACGAAGGCGGCGAAGACTGGCGCTACCGCTACGCCGCCGAAGCGGGGGCGCAACTGCTCCACGACGAAGACACGTTCTGCGTCGGTCACCTCGCCGTGCGCGTCGTTCACACCCCGGGCCATACACCGGAGCACGTCATCTTCCTGGTGACCGATGGCGCCGCGGCGACCGCGCCCATGGGCGCTCTCACCGGCGACTTCGTCTTCGTCGGCGACGTGGGACGTCCCGACCTCCTCGAGCGCGCGGCGCACATCGCCGGCACGATGGAGACCGGGGCGCGGCAGCTCTTCCAGTCCCTCCAACGTCTCGGTGGCCTTCCGGACTACCTGCAGATCTGGCCCGGTCACGGCGCTGGGTCCGCGTGCGGCAAGTCGCTCGGTGCGGTGCCGCAGACCACGCTGGGCTACGAGCGGCGCTTCAACTGGGCGTTCGGCCTCACGAGCGAGGACGAGTTCATGCGTGCGGTGCTCGCGGGCCAGCCGGAGCCGCCTCGCTACTTCGCGGAGATGAAGCGCATCAATCGGGACGGGCCACGGCTGCGGGATCATGCCGAGCGCCCACCGCGCGTCGGCGTGGCCGAGCTCGCCGCGGGGCTTGCCGCGGGCACGCCGGTCGTCGACACGCGCCCGGTGCGCGAGTACGTCCGGCGAGCGATCCCAGGGACGATCAACATTCCGGCGAACCGGTCGTTCGTCACGTGGAGCGGGTCGCTCCTCCCGTACGACCGCGACTTCTATCTCATCGCGGAGGACCACGGCGCGAATGGTGCCGGCGACCTCCTGCGCGCGCTGGCCGGCATCGGGCTCGACCGCGTCGCCGGGACCGCCGGGTCGAACGCGCTCGACGCATGGCAAGCGGCGGGCCGGTCGATCGAGACGATCTCTACTATCGCCATGGATGAGGTCGCGAGCGCCCTGGCCACCGGGGACGTCGGCATCCTGGACGTCCGCTCGAGGTCCGAATGGGCCGCGGGTCATCTGCCGGGGGCCGCCAACATTCCGCTCGGCGAGCTCGAGGATCGGATCGGCGAGCTTCCGCGTCAGCGTCCGCTCGTGGTGCAATGCCAGACCGGCTCGCGCGCGGGGATCGCCGCCTCGCTGCTTCGTGCTCGCGGCGTCACCGGCGTGCGCCTGTACGGTGGCGGGTTCGCCGAGTGGAGCGCGGCGGGCAAGAGCGTCGAGCGACCGGGGTAGCAGACTACCGCCGGCACAAGGGCCCGCCATGCCACCTCCCGGTCGATGCGTGATGCCTCTCCGTGATCGAGGCGCCCGCTGATCGGCTCCGCAGAAGATCCGTGGGACCCTCCGCTTCCTCCTGCCGCGTGGAACCGAACCTGCCGAGGTAGCGTTACCCTCCCCAACGCAGCTCACGACGTTCCGTCCATGACAGCCGAGTCGCTTCGCCAGCGAAGATCAGGACTCCCATGCGCGTATTGATGTTCGGTTGGGAATTCCCTCCGTTTCAGGCCGGCGGCCTTGCCACCGCGACTCTCGGCCTGGTGAAGGGGCTTCTCAACCAGGGCATCGAGATCACGCTGGTAGTGCCGTTCGCGCTCTCCGCGACACCCGACGTACCCAACCTTCATCTCGTGAGCGCGGCGGATGCGCGGCCTGGCCTTCGCCCGATCCGAGTCGACAGCCCGCTTGCCCCATACGCCGGCGCGGAGGCGTACGAGGTCCTTGCCGAGCAGGCGCGCAGGGGAACGGGCAACGGGGCGGTGTACGGCGCCGACCTGTTCGAGGAGGTCGAGCGCTACGCCGCGATCGCGGAGGTGATCGCTCGCGACGAGCCGCACGACCTCATCGACACCCATGACTGGATCACGTTCGAAGCGGGGCGCCGCGCGCGCGCCGTGTCCGGCAAGCCTCTCGTGGCGCACATCCATGCCACCGAGTACGACCGCTGTGGCGGCCCGGGCAATCCGGAGATCCACCGGCGGGAAGCGGCCGGTCTGATGCTGGCGGATCGGGTGATCAGCAACAGCGCGACGCTCAAGCGCCAGGTCGTGGAGCGATACGACATCCCCGCCGAAAAGGTCGACGTGGTGCACTTCGGGGTCGACGTGGCCAATGAGGCCGCGGACCTCGAGGACCTCCCGGTGGCGCGTGGGCGCCCGACGGTACTCTTCCTAGGTCGGGTCACCCGGCAGAAGGGCCCGGAGTACTTCGTCGAAGTCGCGCGCCGCGTCGCGGACCATGTGGCGGAGGCGGAATTCATCCTCGCCGGGACGGGAGACCTGCTTCCGCGCGTCATCGAGCGCGCCGTCGACCTCGGCCTGGCGGACCGTATGCACTTCACCGGCGGGGTGCAGGGTGCCGACGTGGACCGCCTCTACCGCGCCGCGGACGTGTGCGTCATGCCATCGGTCAGTGAGCCGCTCGGCCTCGTCGCGCTCGAGAGCTTGCGGAACGGCACTCCCTGCATCATCCCGAAGACGGCGGGCGTCTCAGAGGTGCTTCGGCATGCCATGCGGGTCGACTTCTGGGACGTGAATGACATGGCGGACAAGGTGATCGCCCTGCTCGGTCACCCCGTCTTGTGGAAGGAGCTCAGCGAAGGGGGGCTCGCGGAGGTGCGGAGCGATCGGCTGAGCTTGGACCAGGCCGCTCGTAATACAGGCCGGACCTACAGCGCGACGTTGAAGGCCTCCTCCCAGGGTTCCCCGAGCGTGACGGCCCGGCGGGCAGTGCGGAGCCGTCGGCCGGCCTCCGCCCCAATAGCCTCAGCCGCACCGCGACCCGACCAAGGCGGCCCACCCGACGTCCGCATCGCCAGCGCCGATCAGCCCGTGCGAACGACGGTCACTCGACCCGCTGGACAGCTACGGAGCTCCGATGCCTGACATCTGCTTCTATTTCCAGGTTCACCAGCCGTACCGGCTGCGCCCATTCAAGGTATTCGACATCGGCACCGCCGCCGGGTACTTCGACGACGATGCCAACCGCGCCATCCTCCGTCGGGTCGCGGACAAGTGCTACCTGCCCAGCAACCGGCTGCTGGCCGAGGCCATCCGCCGGTCGGACGGCCGATTTCGGGTCGCGATGAGCCTGAGCGGCGTCCTGCTGGACCAGCTCGAGTCCGACGCCCCTGATGCGCTCGCGAGCTTTCAGGACCTGGTATCGACCGGGGGCGTCGAGCTGCTCGGCGAGACCTTCCATCACAGCCTGAGCGGCCTTCGGGATCCGGCAGAGTTCCTGATCCAGGTGGAGCAGCACCGCGCGGCCATCGGCCGTCACTTTGGCCAGCGGCCGACCGTGTTCCGGAATACGGAGCTGCTCTACGACGACGATCTGGCGCCGATGGTGGCGCGACTCGGCTACGCGGCGATGCTGGTCGAAGGCGCCGAGCGGGCCCTTGGCTGGCGATCGCCCAACTACGTGTATGCGGCCGCCTCCGCGCCGACCCTCAGACTGCTCCCGCGCAACTACCGCATCACCGACGACCTTGGCTTTCGGTTTTCGAATCGGGACTGGGACGGGTGGCCGCTCACCGCGGACAAGTGGTGCGACTGGATCGCCCGCATGGCCGAGTCGAGCGTGCACGTCTTCATGGACTACGAGACGTTTGGGGAGCACCAGTGGGCGGAGACGGGCATCTTCGACTTCCTCCAGGCGCTCCCCGACGCGCTCGCGCGACGGAACACCGCCTGCGTCCATCCATCCACCCTCGCCGCCCGTCCGCCGGTGGGGACCCTGTCGTTTCCTACGACCACATCATGGGCCGATCTCGATCGCGATACCAGCGCCTGGCTCGGCAATCGGATGCAGCGGGCAGCGTTCGAGCGCCTCTATCGGCTCGGCCCGGACATCCGCGCACTCGGCGATCCGTCGCGCCTCGAGGCATGGCGCCGCCTCACCACCAGCGATCACTGCTACTACATGTGCACCAAGTGGTTCGCGGACGGCGACGTGCACAAGTACTTCAACCCGCACCAGTCGCCCTACGATGCGTTCGTGGCGTTCATGAACGTCCTCACCGACCTCGAGCGCCGCTGCATCGAGGCACGAGGCCATGGGCCGTGGGTGGTCGACGGCGAGATGGCGGTCGCAGGGTAGGGCGCCACGGCGAACAGGCGGCCATCCTGGGTGTGCGCGGGGGGCACGACCAACGTCGTGTCCCCCGCTCGCGTGAGGAGGCCAGCTTCCCGTGCGTCGGCACACGCGCCGCACTTCCCGGCGGACCGCGCCGACCTTATATCAGTGGCATGCCCCTGGAGCCAAGCCCTTCCTCAACGCAAGGTGATGCATGCTGAAAGAGTTCAAAGCGTTCGCAATGCGCGGCAACGTGCTCGACCTCGCGGTCGGCGTCATCATCGGTGCGGCGTTCGGCACGATCGTCAACTCGATGGTCAACGACATCATCATGCCCCCGATCGGCCTGGTCCTGGGCAACGTCGATTTCTCCAACCTGTTCCTGGTTCTGAAGGAGGGGGCCAAGGGCGCGGGACCGTACGCCACCCTGGCCGACGCCAAAGCCGCCGGCGCCGTCACGATCAACATCGGTCTCTTCCTCAACGCGGTGCTGATCTTCCTGATCACCGCCTTCGCCATCTTCCTCGTCGTCCGGGCAGCCAACCGGATGCAGCCGCAAGAGGCCGCGGCACCGAACACGAAGGACTGTCCTTTCTGCCGGATGGCGGTTCCGGTCGCCGCGAGCCGCTGCCCGCACTGCACATCCGACCTCCGGAGCGCCTGAGTGGATCACGGACTCACCACGACCGCCTTCACACTGGACGGCTATCACATCGTCCAGACGCTCGGCGTCGTCCGCGGCATCACGGTCCGCTCGCGCAACATCTTCGGCACGATCGGCGGCTCGCTGCAGACGCTGTTCGGCGGGAACATCACCCTGTTCACCGAGCTCTGCGAGAAGACCCGGTTGGAAGCGTTCGAGATGATGGTGGAGCACGCCGAGGCCGCGGGGGCAAACGCGATCATCGGCATCCGGTACGACGCGACCGAGCTGATGCAGGGAGTGACCGAGGTACTCTGTTACGGCACCGCGGTGGTGGTCGAGGGAAGTTGAAGAGGGTAGGGGAGCCGGCAGGTTGACGGATTCCAGAGCGTACTTTATACTGTAAAGTACTTGATGCAAGCGACTCGCGCCCCTACTGTGAAGGCCATGGCCTCTCCCCAACGCGTGCCCACCCGCCCCACCGAAGACCCGGCCCTCCACGCCCGGGCCATGGACAACCTCAGCTTCATTCGGCAGACGATGGAGCGGGCCACCGCCTTCACTGCCGTCCCTGGGTGGGGCGGGGTTGGGATGGGAGTGCTGGCGCTCGGCGCCGCGGCAGTGGCCGAGACCAGGCTCACACCCACCGAGTGGCTCGTGACCTGGCTCGCGACCTCGGTCCTGGCGTTCACCCTTGGCGGGTGGACGATGGCGGCGAAGGCGCGGCGGGCAGGTACCACGGTCTTCTCCTATTCCGGGCGGCGGTTCGTGCTGAGCTACGTGCCGCCGCTGCTGGTAGGAGCGCTGCTCACCGGTGTGCTGGTGCGCGCAGGGCTCTGGTCGGCATTACCCGGGACGTGGCTCCTGCTGTACGGTACGGGCGTCGTGACTGGTGGCGCCTTTTCGGTGCGGGTCGTCCCGCTCATGGGTCTCTGTTTCATGGCGCTCGGCGCCGCCGCCCTGTTCGGTCCGCCAATCTGGGGCAATGCGTTCATGGCCGCCGGGTTCGGCGCGCTCCACATCGTGTTCGGCTTGATCATCGCACGGAGGTATGGTGGCTGACTCCAACCTGGCGCCCAAAGGGCGTCCCGCGCATGGCGCCTCGCCGCCGGCAGCGCCGCTCCGCGGCGAGCGCGGCGGCGCCGCGCCCGACCCACTCGAGCTCGACCGACTCATCCACGAGCGGATGCGCCTCGCGATCGTAAGCGCCCTCGCGGTCAACGAGGCTTTGAGCTTCAACGAGCTCAAGCGCCTGCTCGACACGACCGATGGCAATCTCAGCGTGCACGCCCGGAAGCTGGAGGAGGCCGGGTACGTCGTGTGCACCAAGACGTTCGAGGGCCGGGTTCCCCGCACCGAGTTCCGGCTGAGCCCCGCGGGCCGCCGCGCGCTCGAGCGCTACCTGGAGCACATGGAAGCGCTGATTCGGGCCACGCGCGAGCACTAGACCCCTCTTTTTTTTTGCGGAGCGACTTTATGCAGCAAAGCACGGCGATTCACGTCGGCATCATCATGGACGGCAACGGCCGGTGGGCCACGCGACAAGGCCGGTCGCGGTCGGCGGGGCACCGGGCGGGAGCCGCGATGGTGCGGCGCATCGTCGAGGCCGCGCCCGACGCGGGCATCGGCGTCCTCACGCTGTACGCCTTCTCCGCTGACAACTGGCGCCGGCCGCAGGCGGAGGTCGGTTGGCTGATGCGTCTCTTCCGTGAGTACCTGCGGATGGAGACACCGCGCTGCGTCGCCAACGGCGTTCGGCTCGAGGTGATCGGACGGCGGGACCGGCTCAGCCCCGCGCTCCGTCAGGCCGTCGAGGAGGCGCAGCGCGCGACCGCCGGGGGAACCCGACTGCACCTCCGTATCGCCCTCGACTATTCCTCGCGGGACGCAATCCTCCGCGCGGCCCAGTGCCTGCGGCCGGAGACCGTGCCGTCGCGCGAATCGTTCGGCCGCCTCCTCGCGATCGTGGACCATGGGGTGCCCGCGCCAGAGGTGGACCTGCTCATACGTACCGGCGGCGAGCGCCGGCTCAGCGATTTCCTCCTGTGGGAGGCGGCCTACGCCGAGCTGCACTTCACGCCGCTCATGTGGCCCGAGTTCGGACCCGAGGCGTTAGCCCAAGCGGTACGCGACTTCAGCGCGCGCGATCGCCGCTTCGGTGGCCTGCCCGACGCGGCGGCCGGCTGACCCATGACGGACCGGACCCGGCAGGGAATCGCAGTCCTCGCGGGAGCGCTGGCGTTCGGAGTGGTCGCCGATGTCCTCGCGCGAACGGTCCCGGGCCGGCTCGACGCCGCACTGGGCCTCGGAGCCCTCGTTCTCATCCTGTTGGCGATGGCGCACAGTGGCGCCGTCCGATTACCCGGATCTCTCACGCCGCTCGGCTTACCGCTCGCGCTGCTCGGCATCGCCCTTATATGGCGGGACTCTCCGGCGCTCTTCGCCGTTAATCTGGCCGGCGTGGCGACGGTCGGGGCGCTCGCGTCTCCGAGACTTCGCGCGGTGGGTCGCAGGCGGGCGGGCCTGGGCGACTACGCGCGCGGCGCGAGCGAGCTGCTCGGCGGCGCCGCGAGCGGCGCGCCGATCGTCGCGTTCAGCGAGGTGGACTGGCGAACGCTGCCGGTCGGGGGCCGGATGCGGCAGGCGGGTGGCGCGGCCGTCGGCCTCGCGGCCGCGGTACCGGTCGCCGCGGTGTTCGGAAGCCTGCTCATGCAGGCCGATCCGGTGTTCGATCGGTTGGTGGTGCGCTCGTTCAATTTCGATGTGGGAGCGCTCGCGTCGCACACCGGCGTCATCTTCCTGTGGGCCTGGCTCGCTGCCGGCATTCTGCGCGCCCTGTGCCGTCCGGACGCTGCCGTCGATGTCGCGGCGCGGCGCGGCACGCTCGGGCTGGCGCAGGTCGGAGTGGTCCTGGCGGCGGTGGACCTGCTCTTCCTCGCGTTCGTGGCGGTCCAATTCCGTTATCTGTTCGGGGGCGCCGAGCTGGTGCGCGAGGTCACGGGCCTGAGCTACGCCGAGTACGCCCGGCGCGGGTTCTTCGAGCTGGTGACGGTGGCGGCACTCTCGCTGCCGCTGCTCCTCCTGGCGGACTGGTCACTCGACCAGCGCGATCCCGGCCGGGCACGCGCCTTCCGTCGCCTCGCCCTGCTGATGCTGGTCCTCCTCGACGTGATGCTCGCCTCCGCGCTCTACCGCATGCGGCTGTACACGATCGAGTTCGGTCTCACCGAGCTCCGGTTCTACACCACGGCCTTCATGGGGTGGCTGGTGCTCGTCTTCGGCTGGTTCGGAGCGACCGTGCTCCGGGGGCGGCGCGAGCGTTTCGGCACGGGCGCTCTGCTGGCGGGCTGGCTGGTGTTGGCGGGGCTCAATCTGGCCAATCCGGACGGTGTCATCGCGAGCGTGAACCTGGACCGCGCCGCGCGAGGCCGCCCGTTCGACGTCAGCTACGCGGAAGAGCTGAGCGCTGACGCGCTGCCTGCGCTCCATCGGGGGCTGCCGAAGCTGGCGAGCGCGGACGCGTGTACCGCGGCGGCGAGGCTCGATGAGCGCTGGCGTCATGTGTTCGAGAACGCCAATCGCTGGACCATCGCGCTCGCGCGAGCCCCACGCGGGGCGATCGGCTGCGACGCTTCCGGTCGAACCTGACGCGGGGGTGGCTCGGTGTGCAGGGGGCATGCTCCTCGGGAGCTTGCCCCCTTTTTCGTTCGGGCGATCCGCGGAAGTCCGGCGCGCCCCGAACGACCTGACACTGCTCCCACGTCCGGTCGCGAGGGCGAGCCCGCTTCAAGACGTCGAGTCGCTGCTAGATTGAAAACGACCGGCCGCTAGTGCGACGGAGCCATGGCGCTCCTCAGTGCCTCCAGCTCGTCGCGCTCCACCCCCGCACCCTGCAGGAAGCTTTCAGGCAGCGTGTCCAAGCCCGCCCGAAGTGTCGCCAGATCCACACACGAATGCCCGTGGTGCACGACCGCCTCGAGGCCGCGGGCACGCGAGAGGTCGGCGCACGCCGCGAGCACGGTCCGGCCGAGAGTGGCCCCGGTGAAATCGGCGCCGGCCAGCGTGGGGCCTGCCAGGAAGGCGCGCGAGAGCTCGGCATGGCTCAAGTCGGTCTCGGCAAGACAGGTCCCGTCCAGCACGGCCATCGCGAGCGTGGCATAGGCGAGGTTGCACTGGCGCCAGGTGGAGTGACTGAGGGTGGCGGCCGAGAGGTCGGCGCCGGAGAAATCGCAGCCCACGACGATGGAATGGCTGAAATCGGCCCGCACGAAGGAGGCGCTGCCGCACGCCGCGTCACGCAGCGTGGCGAACTCGAACGTCGCGCGCAGCGCGTCGGCTCGCGCCAGCCGCGAACGCAGGAACGTGGCTGCGAGGAACGTGACGTCGCTCAGGTGAGCGCCGGTCAGGTCGGCATCCGTGAGGTCGGCCGAGGTGAGGTCTGCCCCGTCAAGGTGCGCCCCGCGAAGGTCCGCCCCGACGAGCCGCGCCTTGCAGAGGTCCGCGCCTCGAAAGTCGCTCCCGCGCAAGTCGGCGCCCGCCAGGTCCGCTCCAGGCAACGCGAGGCCCGCGAGGGTCGCACCCGCAAGCGTGTCGGCGGGCAAGCGCAGGAGAACGGCGTCGGAGTCCTTCGCGCGGATCTCGATCATGGGCAATCTCCAGGACCAGGCAGCTGGTGGCCTTCGGACGAACAGGAGAGGCAGTACCGCCCGGGCATATCCGGGTTGGGATCGAGACCGACGTCTGGGCGTGGAACCGGGCCCTGCAGGAGCTCGCGGCAGGACCGCTTGAGGGACAGCCTAGTATACCGCCCGGGGCCCCCCGGTCCAGACCCCCCGGGACCCCACTTCCGGCGTGGAACCAATCCCGGTTTGCCGGCGTTTCGGCCGTGTCGGGGTTCCAGCGGCATCGGCCCGTTCCAGTCCGCGAAAGGCACGTGCATGACTGCAGCACCCGACTCGATGGACCGCAACGACTGCGAGAACGTTGTACGTCGGCTCGACGACTATGTGGATCGAGCGCTCAGGGGCGAGGATCTTCGGCGGGTCGAGCGGCACCTGGCTGGTTGCCGCGCCTGCGCCTCGGCGGTCCGGTTCGAGCGGAGGGTGATCGAGGGCATCCGCGCCCGACTGCGCCGCATCGCATTGCCGGCAGCGCTGCGCGGGGCCATCCACACCCGTCTCATGATCGAGACCATGTACTAGGACGGAGGTCGATGATGGGAGCCGAAGCGGGACGCCTGGCATCGGACGCGCGCCGTGAGGGAAACTGGAAGCGCTGGGGGCCATACCTCGCCGAGCGGCAGTGGGGGACGGTGCGAGAGGACTACTCGGGCGACGGCAGCGTCTGGGACTATTTCTCGCACGAGCAATCGCGGAGCCGAACCTATCGCTGGGGCGAAGACGGTCTGCTCGGCATCACCGACCGGCAATGTCGTCTCTGCTTCGCGCTCGCGCTGTGGAACGGGCGCGACCCCATCCTGAAGGAGCGGCTCTTCGGCCTCACCGGGCCGGAGGGGAACCACGGCGAGGACGTGAAGGAGCTCTACTACTATCTCGACTCTACGCCGACGCACTCCTACCTGAAAGGCCTCTACAAGTACCCCCAGGCCGAGTACCCCTACGAGCCGCTGGTCCGCGTCAACCGCGAGCGGAGCAAGACCGAGCCCGAATACGAGCTGCTCGACACCGGAGTCTTCGATGATGGCCGGTATTTCGATGTCATCGCCGAGTACGCCAAGGCCGATGAGGAGGACATTCTCATCCGCATCACCGTGGCCAATCGCGGTCCGGAGCCTGCGACCCTGGACGTGCTCCCGACCGTGTGGTTTCGGAACACCTGGAGTTGGGGCCGCTCGGGCGAAGGCTACTGGCCGAAACCAACGCTCCGGCGCTTGGCCGGAGGCGGGGCAGCCATCGCGGCGGAGCACGCCGGCCTCGGCCGCTACGTGCTCGAGGCGGACACGGCTTCCGATGGCCTCCCGGCGCTGCTCTTCACCGAAAACGAGACCAACGCCTCCCGACTGTTCGGCGCGCCGAACCCGCAGCCATACGTGAAGGACGCCTTCCACCGCGCGATCGTGAACGGTGAGTCGGCGGCGATCAATCCCGCCGAGGAGGGAACCAAGGCCGCCTTCCGCTATCGACTGGTCGTGCCGGCGGGTGGTGAACGCATGGTTCGCCTCCGGCTCCGCGCGGCGCGGCATTCCGCCGGATCGGCATTTGGCCCCGCGTTCGACAGCGTGTTCGCGGACCGGATCTCCGAGGCCGACGAGTTCTACGCGGAGCGCGTTCCCTCGGCCGCCACCGAAGACGAGCGGCGCGTGCTCCGTCAGGGGTATGCCGGGCTGCTGTGGAGCAAGCAGTTCTACCACTACGTGCAGCGCGATTGGCTCGAGGGCGACCCGGCGCAGCCGCCGCCGCCGTCGAGTCGGTTGGCAGGTCGCAACACCGAGTGGCCGCATGTCTACAACCGCGACGTCATCTCGATGCCCGACAAGTGGGAGTATCCGTGGTTCGCCGCCTGGGACCTGGCGTTCCACATGATTCCGTTCGCCAAGGTGGACCCCCACTTCGCCAAGGAGCAGCTCGTGCTGCTGCTCCGCGAGTGGTACATGCACCCGAACGGGCAGATCCCGGCCTACGAATTCGCCTTCGACGACGTGAACCCGCCGGTCCACGCGTGGGCCTGCTGGCGGGTCTACAAGATGACGGGCCCCAAGGGTCAGCGTGACCGGCTGTTCCTCGAGCGCGTGTTCCAGAAGCTGTTGCTCAACTTCACCTGGTGGGTGAACCGGAAGGATCCCGAGGGACGGAACCTGTTCGCCGGCGGGTTCCTCGGCCTGGACAACATCGGTGTGTTCGACCGGTCGCGACCGCTTCCCACGGGCGGGCATCTGGAGCAAGCCGACGGCACGGCCTGGATGGCGTTCTACTGCAACACGATGCTGTCGATGGCGCTCGAGCTGGCCAGCGAGGATCCGGCGTACGAGGATGTGGCGTCGAAATTCTTCGAGCATTTTGTCGCCATCGCGGATGCGATCAACAGCCTGGGCGGCTCCGGCCTCTGGAGCGACGACGACGGGTTCTACTACGACCAGCTGCATGTGGATGGCGAGCACCGCGCGCTCAAGGTCCGGTCGCTCGTGGGCATCATTCCGCTCATTGCCGTGGAGGTGCTCGATGAGGCGAAGTTCGAGCGGCTCGAGGGCTTTCGGAAGCGCGTGACATGGTTTCTCACCAACCGGTCGGATCTGGCGGCCCGCATCGCGTGCATGGAGCCTCGGATGGGCGAGGGCCACCTCCTCAAGCGCCTGCTCGCCATCCCGACTCGCGAGCGGCTGCAGCGAGTGCTCCGCTATGTCCTGGACGAAAGCGAGTTCCTGTCACCGCACGGCATTCGCTCGGTGTCCAGGGTACACCGCGACCGGCCGTACGAGATCGAGGTCCAGGGCATGGTGCACCGCGTGGACTATGTCCCCGCGGAGGGCAACACGGGCTTGTTCGGCGGAAACTCGAACTGGCGAGGCCCGATCTGGTTTCCGATCAACTATCTCCTGCTCGAGGCGCTGGAGCGCTACCACCACTTCTACGGTGAAGGGCTCACCATCGAGTGCCCGGTCGGCTCGGGACGGTTGATGAATCTGCAGGAGGTGGCCCACGAGCTGGAGCAGCGGCTGGCGAACACGTTCCTGGCCGACCGCTCCGGGCATCGGCCGTGTCATGGCGACGAGGAGCGCTATGCGACGGATCCGCATTGGAAGGACCTGATCCTGTTCCACGAATATTTCCACGGCGATACCGGCCGGGGCGTCGGAGCGAGCCATCAGACCGGCTGGACGTCGCTCGTGCTCCGCTGCATCGAGGGTACCGCGCGCCGCCGTGCCGCGGGTGGGTCCGCGGTCGCGCCGACGGAGAGCCGGCGGCTGACGGGGAGCGCGCGATGAGGGAACCCTATCCTCTGGACGAGGCCACCGAGTGGCTGGAGGCCGACGGTCTGGGCGGCTTCGCGACCGGAACGACGAGCGGGCTCCGCACCCGGCGCTATCACGCGCTCCTCCAGGTGGCCACCACGCCGCCGACCGGGCGGATGGTGCTGGTGAACGGCTTCGACGCCTGGGTGGCCCACGCGACGGCCGAGGGGCACGCCGCCGCGCCCGAGTACCTGAGCCGGCAGCGATACGCGCCGGGCCTCGTCGCGCCGGCGGAGGGCGCCGCGCTCGAATCGTTCGGTGCGGAGCCGTGGCCCACGTGGACCTGGCGACTCGCCGACGGGACGCGGATCGAGCACGAGCTGTTCGTGCCGTCGGGGCAACCGCTCGTGGCGCTGCGATGGCGGGCGAGCGCTCGGCGCGGCCCAGTGCCTCTCGCCGTGCGCCTGTTCCTTTCCGGCCGCGATTCCCACGCGCTGCACCACGAGAATCCCGCCTTCCGGTTCGCCGCGGACATCGGGCACGGCCGGGTGACCTGGACTCCCTACCAGGGAGTGCCGGCGGTCGAGGCGCTCACCAACGGGAGCTACGCGCCCGATCCCCAGTGGTATCGCGGCTTTCAGTATGACGAGGAGCGTGCGCGGGGTCTCGATTTCGTGGAGGACCTGGCGGCGCCGGGAATGCTGCATTGGGATCTGGCGGACGGCGACGCGGTCCTCCTGCTCTCCGTCGCGGGCACGGTGCCTTCCGGCTCCGAGGCGGCCTCCGCGTACGCGCGCCTCCGTCGCGCCGAGCGGAATCGCCGGTCGCGATTCCCGACGCCGCTGCATCGGGCGGCTGACGCGTACCTGGTCCGGCGAGGCCAGGGAAAGACCATCGTCGCAGGATATCCATGGTTCACCGACTGGGGGCGCGACACGCTCATCTCGCTCCGCGGGTTATGTCTGGCGACGGGGCGCCTGAGCGACGCGCGGTCCATCCTGCTCGAGTGGGCCGGGCTCGTCTCCGAAGGGATGCTGCCCAACCGATTCGTGGATCAGGGCGACGGGCCAGAGTACAACACGGTGGATGCCTCGCTCTGGTACGTCGTCGCGGTGCACGACTACCTGCGCGCCGTCGAGGCCGAGGGCCGGAAGCCCGCCGCCGCAGACCGCGCCCGCCTCGGCGAGGCGGTGCGGGCCATTGTCGACGGGCATGTCCGGGGCACGCGGTACGGCATTCGGGCGATGGAGGACGGCTTGCTGGCCTCGGGTGAGCCCGGCGTTCAACTCACCTGGATGGACGCGAAGGTGGGCGATTGGGTGGTGACGCCCCGGATCGGGAAGCCGGTCGAGATCCAGGCCCTCTGGCTCAACGCGCTCACGATCGCGGAGGCGTTCACCGGCGCCTACGCCTCGCTTCGCAGGCGCGGCCTGGCCGCCTTTGCGGACCGGTTCTGGAACGAGGCCGAGGGCTGCCTCTACGACGTGGTGGACGCGGGTCACGTGGCAGGAGCGCTGGAGGCGGCCATGCGGCCCAATCAGATCCTGGCTGTCGGCGGCTTGCCGTTCCCGCTCGTCACGGGCGATCGTGCCCGCCGGATCGTGGATGCCGTCGAGCGGCGGCTGTGGACCCCGCTCGGTCTCCGAACGCTCGCCGCGGACGCGGACGACTATCGGCCCCGGTACGAGGGCGACGTTCGCTCGCGCGACAGCGCCTATCATCAGGGCACAGTCTGGCCCTGGCTGCTTGGACCGTTCGTCGAGGCCTGGGTGCGGGTCCGGGGCGCCACGGCCGACTCGGTCGCCGAGGCGCGGTCCCGCTTCCTGACGCCGCTGCAGCTGCATCTCTCGCGCGCGGGCATCGGGCACGTGTCGGAGATCGCCGATGCCGAGCCGCCGCACACGCCGCGCGGCTGCCCGTTCCAGGCGTGGTCCGTGGGCGAGCTCCTCCGCCTCGACCAGCAGGTCCTGGCCGGCGCCCACGCGGAGCTTGAGCTGGTGCACTCGTGAGTGCGCGCCCGGCCACCGCCGCCACCACACTCGCCTCGAGCGCGATGGCGCGGCACTGGCCCGAGTACGCCATCGAGGCCGCGCTGCTGGGCACGTTCATGCTGTCGGCGTGCCTCTTCACGGTATTCCTGTTTCATCCCGCGAGTCCGCTCCCGGCCATGGTGCCGAGTCCCTTCACACGCCGACTGCTCATGGGAATCGCCATGGGTGGAACGGCGGTGGCGCTCAACTACTCCGGCTGGGGCAAGCAATCCGGGGCGCACTACAACCCCGCGGTCACCCTGGCGTTCCTCCGGCTCGGCCGGATCGGCGGATGGGATGCGGGCGCGTACATCGCCGCGCAGTTCGTCGGGTCGGCGCTCGGTGTGCTGGGCGCCACGCTGATGGCGGGCCCGCTGGTGGCCGACGAGTCGGTGCGGTACGCCGTGACGGTTCCCGGGCCGCTGGGGGTGGGTGCGGCATTCGCGGCGGAGGTCGCGATCTCGTTTCTCCTCATGACCGTCGTGCTGATCGTCTCGAGCGACCCGCGTCATGGATGGCTGACCGGTGCCTGCGCGGGCGTGCTCGTGGCGGCGTTCATCACGGTCGAGGCACCGCTCAGCGGCATGAGCATGAACCCGGCGCGTACGGTCGGCTCGGCGCTGTGGGCGGGGGAGTGGACCGCGCTCTGGATCTACTTCGCCGCGCCGCTGCTGGGCATGCTGGGCGCGGCCGAGCTCCACCTGCGGCGCAACGGGCGACTGTTCTGCGCGAAGCTCCACCATCAGAACGCCCGGCGCTGCATCCACTGCGAGTACCGCGCGACGCGGGGAACCTTCGGCGGGCCTGCGGCATTATAGCCGCCATCGATCGCCAAGCTCGTGAAGGCTCGCCACCGTCAGCCGAAGGAGAAGGAAGGATGAAACGCCGCATCTGGATCGCCGCCGTAGTCGTACTCGGGGGGATCGGGTGGTACCTGTTCCGCCCGGAGCTCCTGTTCGTGAACAAGAGGGTGAATGAGACTCTCACGACGAGCGGCGCGGACGTCTCGGAAGGGATGACCATGGGCGCGCCGGCCGTGCCGGCCTCGCTCCTCTCCGGCCAGTTCCACTCGGTCGCGCATGAAACCAGGGGCACCGCCACCGTCCACGACCTGGGGAACGGCCACCGCGTGCTCCGGTTCACGGACTTCACGACATCGAACGGTCCCGACGTCCGGGTCTATCTCGTCGCGGCGGCCGACGCGAGCGACAACGCATCCGTCACCCGCTCCGGGTTCGTCGAGCTGGGCAAGCTCAAGGGCAACCAGGGCGACCAGAACTACGACATCCCGGCGGACCTGGACCTGACCAAGTATCGGGCGGTCACGATCTGGTGCTACCGCTTCAACGTGAACTTCGCCACGGCGCCGCTTTCCCCGGCGTCCTGACCAGGAGACCTCCATGTCGTTCGCTCGCGCACTGACGCTGTCGGCGGCCATGCTGGCCCTGGGCCAAGCCGCCGAGGCGCAAACCGGCACCCGATTCACGATCACGGTGGAGAACATCTCGAAGGGCGAAGCGTTGAAGCTCTCGAACGGGAAGACGGCGCCGTTCGTATCGGCTCCGGTCTTCTGGGCGGTGCACGCGGGGGGCGTCAATCCGATCTTCACCGGCGGGAAGCCCGATGCCGGCCAAGGCCTCGAGACGCTCGCGGAGACCGGCAACCCCGAGCCCCTCGCCAAATCGCTCGCGGGCACTGGCGGCATCGTCACCCTGGGGGTCGCCGCGGTGTCGGTCGGTGCCACTCACGCCGGGCCGATCGCCCCGGGCAACGGCTACTCGTTCGAGATCGAGGCCACCCCGGGCCAGTCGCTCTCGGTGGCGTGGATGTTCGGCCAGTCCAACGACCTGTTCTACTCGAACGATCGGCCGGTCGCCTTGTTCGATGCCGCGGGCAAGCCCGTGCGCGGCGACATGACGGCCCAGCTCAGCCTGTGGGATGCCGGCACCGAGGTGAACGAGGAGCCCGGCCTCGGTCCGAACCAGGGGCCGCGGCAGAAGACGCCGGACGCGGGTGTCGCCGAGCATCAGGCGGTGGCCCACGTGCGTGACGGATTCACGTATCCGTCGATCGCCGGCGTCCTCCGCATGACGATCACCCCGGCGACGGACGCGATGAGCAGCAAGTGACCTCGCGCTGAGCGCGGGGCCAATCCCGAGCGAAGCGAAGGATCGTCCCGGCCGTTCCCGATCGCTCGCTTCGGGCTCAGGATGGCGGTGGCAGTCATCTTCCAGCGAAGGCAGCACGCCATGCCAATCCATTACGACGTCATCATCATCGGCTCCGGCGCGGGCGGCGGCACGCTCTTCCACCGTCTGGCGCCTTCCGGCAAGCGCATCCTCCTTCTCGAGCGTGGCGACTACGTGCCCCGCGAGCCCGAGAACTGGAGCACCCGAGCGGTCAACGTCGAAGGTCGCTACCAGACGGCGGAGCACTGGCGGGACAGAGCGGGGCAGGATCTTCACCCGCACACGAACTACTGGGTGGGTGGCAACACGAAGTTCTACGGCGCGGCGTTGTTCCGGCTCCGGCGCGAAGACTTCGGCGAGCTGCGGCATCATGGTGGTGTATCGCCCGCGTGGCCGATCACCTATGAGGAGCTCGAGCCCTACTACACCGAGGCTGAGCATCTCTACCAGGTGCACGGCGAGCGGGGCGTCGACCCGACCGAGCCGCCGACGAGTGCCCCGTACCTGCATCCCCCGGTGAGTCATGAGCCACGGATCCGGCAGCTCAGCGAGGATTTTGCCCGGCTTGGCTGCAAGCCCTTCCACGTGCCACTCGGCATCATGCTCAACGAGGCCGATCGCGGCCGGAGCGCGTGCATCCGCTGTGCGACGTGCGACGGCCATCCCTGTCTGGTCAAGGCCAAGTCCGACGCGCAGGTGGTGTGCGTAGATCCCACGCTCGACCGCCATCCCAACGTCACCCTGCTCCCCCGGGCGTACGTCTCGCGGCTCGAGACCAGTGCCTCCGGTCGCGAGGTGACGCGCGTCGTGGTGGAGCGCGACGGCCGCCGGGAGGAGTATTCCGCCGACATCGTGGTGGTCTCCGCCGGCGCCATCAATTCGGCGGCGCTGCTGCTCCGCTCGGCGAGCGACCGGCACCCGCGCGGGCTCGCGAACGGGTCGGACGTGGTCGGCCGGCACTACATGGGGCACCTGAACTCGGTGCTCATGGCGCTCTCCCGCTGTGCCAACCCGACGATTTTCCAGAAGACGCTCGCCCTCAACGACTTCTACTTTGGTGCGCCGGAGTGGCCGTTCCCGATGGGTCACATCTCCTTCGTTGGCAAGCTCGACGGGGTGACCCTCTCGGCCGGCGCGCCCGCCATCGCTCCCGGGTGGACCCTGGACCTCATGGGCAAGCACTCGCTCGATTTCTGGCTGACGTCCGAGGACCTGCCCGATCCGAACAACCGCGTAACCCTCGATCGTGACGGCCGCATCGTGCTCGCCTACACGCCCAATAACGGGGAAGGCCACGCGCGCCTCATCAAGAAGCTGGAGCGGCTGATGCAACAGCAGACGCGGTGCGACATTCACGGGGACGCCTGCCACCAGGGACTGTTCGCACGCAACCTTTTCGTCGGGCAGAGGATCCCTCTCGCCGGGGTCGCGCACCAGAATGGCACCATCCGGTTCGGTCGCGATCTCGAGACGTCCGCGCTCGACGTGAACTGCCGGGCGCACGAGGTGGACAACCTGTACGTAGTCGACGGAAGCTTCTTCCCCTCGAGCGGCGCGGTGAACCCGGCGCTCACGATCATGGCGAATGCGCTCCGCGTGGGGGATCGGATCCTCGAGCGGCTGGGCGCGAGCAGGCGGGAGAGGATCGTTGCAGGGGAGACTGCGGGAGCAATGGCATGAACGCATTTGTCGCGAGTCTGCCCTACGGCGGCCGCTCCGCGGAGCCGGGCCGGGCCCGGACGCATTCGTCGGCGCTGGGCTTCGCAACGATCCTGTGGACGATCGTCCTGGCCCTCATGGCCTCCAGGTTGCCGGCCCAGTCGCCTCAACCGTGGGCCGGCCACGGCGTCACGGCGCGCAATGCGTCGGGGCCGTCGGGCGACCCGGCCGGCCGCGCGCAGGCCGTCGCCATGATCGGACTGACGGTGTCGGACATGGACAGCTCGGTCGCGTTCTACACCCGGGTCCTCGACTTCACCAAGGTGAGCGACGACGAGGTCGCCGGCGCTCCGTACGAGGAGCTGACCGGCGTCTTCGGCGTGCGCCTCCGCGTCGTCCGGCTCGCCCTCGGTGACGAGTCCCTGCAGCTCACGCAGTACATCGCCTCGTCTGGCCGGCCGGCACCGCTCGACAGTCGGAGCAACGACCGGTGGTTCCAGCACGTGGCCATCATCGTCCGCGACATGGACAGCGCCTATGCGCGTCTCCGCCGGTACAAGGTGCGCTACGCGTCGACCGGTCCGCAGCGGCTGCCCGAGACCATTCCGAACGCCGCCGGCATCCGGGCGTTCTACTTTCGCGACCCGGACGGCCATCCGCTCGAGGCCCTCCAGTTCCCGCCGGACAAGGGCGACCCCAAGTGGCACGCCGCGACGAATCGCCTGTTCCTCGGTATCGATCACACCGCGATCGTCGTCGCCGATACCCGGGCGAGCCTGGCGTTCTATCGCGACGTGCTCGGCTTCCGCGTCGCGGGTGAGAGCATGAATGCGGGCACCGAGCAGGAGCACTTGAACAACGTGAAAGGAGCTCGCCTCCACATTACCAGCCTCCGGGCGCCCTCGGGCCCCGGCATCGAGTTCCTCGAGTACGACGCCCCGCGCGACGGCCGGCCCTACCCGGCCGACGAGCGGCCCAACGACCTAGTGCACTGGCAGACCACCGTGCTGGTGCCCGACGCGGACGCGGCGGCGGCGGCGGTGCGCCGCGGCAGCTTTCGCCTGCTCTCGTCGTCGGCGATCGCGCTGCCGGATACCACCCTTGGATTCTCGCGCGGGCTCCTGGTCCGCGATCCCGACGGCCACGCCGTCCAACTCGTCGAGCACGAAGGAGTCGCTCATGCCCAGCAGTGACCGAGGCGGCGCCGCCCTCACGACCCCGGTCCGCGCGCCGGCGGCCGCAACGAAGGCGGACGCGACGATGATGAAGGCGATCGCCGTCTTTCCCGGCACACCGAACTCGATGCACCTGGCGCAGCTGGCCAGGCCATCCCTGGACGAGGTGCCGAACGGGCGCGGCGTGCTCGTGAAGGTGCTGAAGGTCGGAGTCGACGGTACGGACAAGGAAATCAACGCGGCGGAGTACGGCGCGGCGCCTCCGGGCTACGACTTTCTCGTGACGGGACACGAGAGCTTCGGCCGGGTAGAAGCCGTGGGTCCGAACGTCACGGAACTCGCCCCGGGCGACTACGTGGTGGCCACGGTGCGTCGGCCGGGGTCGAGCATCTACGATACGATCGGCACCTACGACATGACAACCGATGACGTGTACTACGAGCGCGGGATCAACCTGCGCCACGGGTACCTCACCGAGTACTACGTCGACGATCCCGAGTACATCGTCAAGGTCCCCAAGGGTCTGAAGGAGGTCGGCGTGCTGCTCGAGCCGACCACGGTCGTGGAGAAGGGGATCGCCCAGGCGTACGAGGTCCAGCGCCGGCTCCGGGTCTGGCATCCGCGCAAGGCCGCGGTGATGGGGGCCGGGACCATCGGGCTGCTGGCGGCGCTGGCGCTCCGGCTCCGTGGCCTCGAGGTGACCGTGTTCGGGCGGACCGCCCGGCCCTACCTCAACTCGGATCTGGTCGAGGCGATCGGCGCGCGTTACGAGTCGACGGAGGCGAGGACGATCATGGAGGGTGGGGTCCGGTACGGGCCGTTCGACATCATCTTCGAGGCCACCGGGTCGTCCGTGGTCGTGTTCGCGAGCATGCGGGTCCTGGCCAAGAACGGCGTCCTCGTGCTGTCCAGCGTCACCGGCGGCGACAACTGCATCCGGGTCCCCGCCGATCGGATCAATCTGGAGTTCGTGCTGGGCAACAAGGTGATGGTCGGCACGGTCAATGCGAATCGCGAGTATTTCGAGACCGGCGTCAAGGACCTCGCGCAGGCCGAGGCCGAATATCCGGGGTGGCTCCGTCGCCTGCTGACGCATCCGGTGCGCGGCCTGGAGAACTGGCAGCTCCTGCTCCATACGCTCACCTCCGCCAAGGGAGCCATCAAAGTCTACTGCGAAGTGGCGGGGGACTGACCGTCGTGCCGGCCGTGACGACCAGCGTGGGGCGGATGGCGGCCGCCCTGCCTCTTCAGGGGCGGGCGGCCGATCGTCGGGAAGCCCGCCTTCGACCCGAGCATCGACACCTCTATCCGGGGCTCGTCGCCGGAGAGTGGGAGTCTGCCGCCATCACGGCCGACCGCGTGCTCGCCGGGCGACTCCTTCGCGGTGACGATCTCCGGCCCGCCGGGAGGATGCTGGTGGACGCGCACTTCGAATTTCGTGGCGGGGCGGCGTCGACCTCGACGCTCCCGGTGAGGCCACGGCGAGAAGATCGATGACCCCGCCGCGACATCCTCTCGCGAGCGAGCTCGGCGGCTTCCTGGCCGCCGTCTTCGTGGGCAGTCTCTCCGGCCTCCTCGTGGGTCAGCTGCTCGCGTCACGGGTGAGCGCCGCGACGGCCGCCAACGTGGCCCTCGCGGTCGGCACCACGCTCACCGCCGCCACACACGCTCGATTGGTTCACGGTCTGCGCGCTCGGGCGCTGATGCCGCGCGTGCTGCTGGCCGCGCCGCTGGTCTACATCGTGATGCGCGGGCTCCACGACCTGCTGGGTCGCTGACCGCCCCCGCCGAGACTTGCGCTCGGCTCAGGGGGATTCCTTGGGCGTATCCTCCTCCCGAGCCGCGCGCGCGATCTCCTTGGAGATCCGGTCGAGCAGGGTGGGCGGGGCGTCCAGCCTGCTGAGCTTGTGTCGCACCCCCCGGATCACCCCGGCCTCGAACACGAACTCCTGGCTGCACGCCGCACAGTGCTGGAGGTGCTCCTCGATGAGACGCGTGTCCTCCGCGCTCAACTGTCGGTCGAGGTAATCATCGAGGCGACGGAAGGTCTCCTCGCACGTCGTACGGTCCAGACGCCGGTTCATGTCGCCGCCTCCTTGTTCGCCGGTACGATGCCGTCGTCCGGTTCGTCGTCCGGAGCGACATGCCGGAGATTTCCGGAGCGGGCGCGAAGGTACAGGTCCGGTGTATCGTCCAGACGGGGCAGTTTCTCGAATGTCCCACCCGGCTCCTGCGCAGGTGTCCACCCGGGCCGGCGAAGGAGCCGGATGAGCGTGGGCTCCCCGGCCAGTGGAGCCTCCCGCCGGTCTGTCTGGATGGCGACCTCTACGTCCACGAGGGAAACCGCCGCCCACCGGGCGGCTGCGGGAAATGATGTTGCCACGGCACCTCGAAAAAGTAAGCCGGACGCTCGCACCCGGGGAATGGAATGCCGGCCGGTCTGAAAAGGTTCCAGGGCGCCCCACCGTGGGGTACCTACGACGGACCGAAAGCGGAGGGCAACGGAATGGCATCGGGACAGGAAGCACCGGAAGGCCCGGACCTGCAGGCCGGCATTCCGACGACGGACGTGGCGGACGGTGGAATGATCGCGGGGCGTGTGGGAGAGGAAGCCGTGCTGCTGGCCCACCGGGGCGACGAGTGGTTCGCGATCGGAGCCACCTGCAGTCACTACGGCGGGCCGTTGGCGGAGGGATTGATGGTGGGCGACACCGTCCGGTGTCCCTGGCACCACGGCTGTTTCAGCTTGCGCACGGGCCAACCGCTCCGACCGCCCGCGCTCAACGATCTGTCGTGCTGGGACGTCGCCGTCAGCGACGGAATGGTCAGGGTCGGCGCCAAGCGCCAGCCGCCGCCGCGGCCGAGCCGGCGCGCCAAGGCTCCCGAGTCGGTCGTCATCGTCGGCGGTGGGGCTGCCGGTGAGTGCGCCGCGGAAACCCTTCGACGCGAGGGGTACGAGGGGCCCGTGACGATCGTCGATCCGGATGGGGACGCGCCCTACGATCGGCCCAACCTGTCCAAGGACTACCTGGCGGGGAACGCGCCCGAAGAATGGATCCCACTGCATCCACCCGACTTCTACCAGCAGCGGGGGATCCAGCTGCGGCGCGGACCCCGCGTCGCCTCCCTCGACCCGCGCGGCCGTCGCGTGCGCCTCGACGATGGAACCGACCTTAGCTACGGCGCGCTGCTGCTCGCCACCGGGGCCAGTCCCGTGCATCTCGAGCCCGACCTCGAGGCCGGCACGCCTCGGGTGCACTATCTCCGCTCGCTGGCCGACAGCCGCCGGATCGTCGGTGCCGCGCGCGAAGGCGGCCGCGCGGTCGTGCTCGGCGCGAGCTTCATCGGTCTCGAGGTGGCGGCCTCGCTCCGGGCGCGAAAGATGGATGTCCGGGTCGTCGCCCCGGACGCGCGGCCGCTGGAACGGGTGCTCGGCCCGGCGCTCGGCGACATGATCCGGCAGATCCACGAGGAGCAGGGTGTGGTCTTCCACCTCGGTCGCAGGGCGGTCAGGATCGCGGATGGCCTGGTGGTCCTGGATGATGGCCAGTCCCTCCCCGCCGACCTCCTGGTGGCGGGTATCGGAGTGCGGCCCAACGTCGGGCTGGCGGACGAGGCGGGTCTGGCGCTCGACCGCGGCGTGCTCGTGGACGAACGGCTGGAGACCAGCGCACCGGGCATCTACGCCGCGGGCGACATCGCCCGGTGGCCGGATCCGCACACCGGCGGACGGATTCGGGTGGAGCACTGGGTGCTGGCGCAGCGCCAGGGTCAGGCCGCCGCCCGAAGCATCCTCGGACCGGCCGATCATTTTGACGCGGTTCCGTTCTTCTGGAGCCAGCATTACTCGGTGGCCATCAATTACAGTGGGCACGCCGAGCGGTGGGATCGAATCGACGTCGACGGGGACGTGTCGGCCAAGGACTGTACGCTCAGGTATCTCCGTGGGAAGCAGGTGCTGGCGGTGGTGACGGTCGGCAGGGACAAGGCGAGCCTCGAGGCGGAGCGGAAGATGGAGCACGTCGGGCGAGGGTGAGCGCGGTGTGACCTCGGGTAAAGCGAGGGATCCTGTCCACCAGATTCGAGCTGGCGGAAAGACCCCTCGCTCCGAACAAAACGACGTTCCGTCGGTGCGCACCTTACCGGCCTGACTGCTTGAACGTCCGCCCGCCTTACCTTGCCGCTGACTGCTGCGCCATGCCCGGTCTCACGCCCGGCACACTCAACCGGATGCGATAGAGTCCCGTGCTCGCCGTCAGGTATAACGCTCGTCCGTCCGCATCACCCCAGGCGAAGTTCGCGTCGTGCTCGGGAGGCTCGAGCCGACCGAGGGCCTCGCCCTCCGGCGAGAGGATCCAGATCCCGCCCGGCGCCGAGATGTAGACGTTGCCGCGCTGGTCCACCTTGATGCCGTCGAGCGCGACGGGCTCCGCGAGCCCCGTGAAATCGTGGAACACCCGCCCGTTCGAGATGCTCCCGTCGCCGGCGACGTCGTAGCGCATGAGCACCTTGTGCTCCAGGTCCCAGTTGTCCACGTACAGGTAGCGCTCGTCCGGCGACAGAGCGATGCCATTGGGCCCACGCAGCTCCTTCGTGAGAAGCCTCACCTGCCCGTCTCGCACCATGTACACGCCGCTGAACGGGAGCTCCTTCCGCGGGTCGTCGAACGCCTTGGGGAGGCCGAACGGCGGATCGGTGAAATAGAGCGTCCCATCGGAGCGATACACGAGGTCGTTCGGGCTGTTGAGCCGCTTGCCGTCGTAGCGGTCGGCGAGGACCGTGATCTTGCCGGTTCGCTCGAGCCGTGTCACGCGGCGGTTGCCGTGCTCGTCGATCGTGAGGAGCCCGTCCGGGTCGAGCGTGAGGCCGTTGGAGCCGGGCTGGTGGTACTGGCCGATGTCGGGGCCGGTGTAGCCGCTCTTGGAGCGGTAGACCGAGACCGCGCCATCGGGCGTCCAGCGGTAGATCGTGTTCGCGTTGGGATCGCTGAAGAGCAGGTAGCCGTCCGGGTGCCACACCGGGCCTTCGATGAACTGGAACCCTCCGGCGACCTTCTCGATCTTCGCACCCCTGGGCACGATCCCGTCGACGCGGGGATCGAGCCGCACGACCTTCCCAGTCGTGGGCTGCGCGGGGCCGACTGCACCCCTGCTGTAGAAGTCGAGCGTCGCCGAGCGGATCCAGATGAAGTTGGCTGGGGGATTGGACACGGGGCCGTTGATCCCGAACACGGCGAGCTGGATCGTCTGCCCGGGCCGCGCGTCGCGCGTGAGGACGACGCGGTTCGGCGCGTTGAAGCCCTTCACGAGCTGGCCGCCGGTCTGGCCGAGCACGAGCGGGAGCTGCCCGTCAACCCAGACCTCCGCGTAGTCGTCCACGACCAGCTCGAAGAGCACCGTGGCGCCGGCGACGTCGAAGCCGGCCACCTTCGCGGGCAACGTCACCTTGGTTCGGTACCAGTTGAACGCGAGGCGACCGTGCCCGCGGCGCGCCTCGAGGCCCTCGGGCGGGATGACCTCCCAGCCGGAATCGTCGAAATCCGCCGGGCCGGCGTGCGGGGTGATGTCATTGGTGCGGTTCGGCGGGCCGGACGCACGGAGATCCGCCCCGGCGCCGCGGTGATCCACCTCCACGACCTTCGCGTCGCTGTAGCGCCACCGCGCCCCCGCCAGCGCCGCCCCGTCCGTTGTCCGCAGGTCGATGACCGCCGAGGGAAGGACGACCGGAAGATCGACCGTGGCCTGTGCCAGGACCGGCCCGGCGGCGATGGGCGGCAGCGTGGCCGCAATGATGCCGGCCGCGAGCGGCGCGAGCGCACGGCGGCTCACATGGCCCCCGTTGCCGTCTCGCGGGCGGCCTGGCGCACCTTCACGACGTAGTACAGCAAGGGCCCACGCACGCTCTTGAACCAGTGCGGGGTACCGTTCGGGATGACGACGACGTCGCCTACCTCGAGCTGGCGCGTCGATCCGCCCTCGATGGCGGTGCCACGCAGCTCCTCCGGGCCGATCGCCTTGACGCCGACGGCGGTGCCGCCGGTGACGAGCGTCGCCGACCCCTGGATGATGTACGCGATATCGGTATCGCGAGTGTGGATCTCCGCCATGCCGGGGGCTTCGCGCCGGCTCGCGTGGATCTTGTAGTCGCCCACCTCGACCATCGGCACGCCCTTCGCGAACGCGGTCTTCACCTGGTCGGCGGGGAGATAGGTCACGGCCGCGTCGCTCACCTGGGCGGTCGTTTGCGCGCCAGCCACGACGGGCAGGGTCGCCAGGGCGGCGGCAAGCCAGTTCCGGTATCGCATCGGAGGGCTCCTCACCTGGACGCGCTGGTCTTGCCACCGAGCGCGGCTGCGCCGGCCAGGGCGATGACGGCATCACGCGCGGCGCTCGAGGCTCCGCTCACCCCGATGGCGCCGACGACCTGTCCGTTCACGACGATCGGCTCGCCGCCGTTGAGCGGCGCGGACCAGACGTTCAGCAACGGCGTCCGGCCGCCGACGATGGCGTCCTCGAGGATCTTGGTCGGCTTCTGGAACAGAGCGGCCGTGCGAGCTTTTTCGGTGGAGATCGTGGCGCCCATCGGAAAGGTGGGCTGCAACCGCTCGAGGTACATCAGGTTGCCGCCGTCATCGACGATGGCGATAGAGGCGCCTTCGTTGCCTTTCTTCGCTTCGGCAGATGCGGCGGCCGCGATGCTCTTCGCGCCCTCGAGCGTGAGCGTCGATTTCGTCTCGGTAGTCTGCGCATGGGCTCGACCGCCCAGGGCCAGGAGCGCCGCGGCGGTGAGAATGGAGGGAGAAAGTCTCATGGGTGTCGCTCCTCGGCGTGGAGAATGGGTGCCCGGTGACGCGGGCTCTAATGCCGTGGGAGCGGGATTGGTTCCAGCAGCGGGGTCAGGCCGGTGAAGGGCGGGAACCGCCTTACTTCACGCCGGCCAGGTTGTACAGTGCCCTCCAGGCGCGAAAGACCTCACGGTAGTCATCGTGCGTGAACGTCACCGTACGCCCGGCCGACGCGAACCGACCCCGGGGCCAACTCCGCCATGTCGGCCATTTGGGTCTCGGCGAAGTCCACCTCGAGGCGGATGGGCGCCGCCAGCCGGAACGGCGCATGCGAGCGGCGCAGAGCCGTGCTCGCTCCTTCGCGAATGCGGCGGCAGGCCTCGGCAGGCGCGACGCTGCGGGCGGCGAAGCGACCGACCGCATGCTTCACCACCACGGTCTCGACGGAGGGACCGAGCAGCTCGCGCGCCTCGGCCGCAAGCGCCTGGTCACCACTCACGAGCGCGACCGGCACATCGTAGGTGCCCGCCAGAGCGGCGTTGATGGCGAGCTCGCCCACGGCGCGCCCGTTCAGCCTGGCTTCGTGCACCAGGCTCGTGTAGGTGTGATCGATGATCGCGTGGCCGGTGCCGCCCATGGCGTGGTATCCCACGAACAGAGCCGCGTCGAAGCCGAGCTCGACACCTTCCACCATCGACTGCGCCTTGGGCCCGCCGCTCAGAAGCTCGGCCGCCGGGTGCAGCTCCTCGGCGAGCAGGTTCCGCATGAGCCAGTGGCTGTCGTTCACCAGCACGCGCTCGGCCCCGGCGGCGAGCGCGCCCTCGATGGCCGCATTGGCTTCGGCCGTCATGAGGCGGCGAAATCTGTTATACTCTCCCGCATGGCGGGGATCGATCGGGTCGGTCTGGTCCTCGTGAACGACGCCGGCCACACCTTCCATGTCGACGGAGATGTACACCCGCATGGCGGCTCCTGTGGTCAGGGGATCTGGTCCAGTGGACCGTGGAGAGTGAGTGATGCGTGCGCGTGTATGGGGACTCGTCGGTATCGCGGCCCTCTCGGCCTGCGCCCCGCGGGGTGACAAGCAGCCCCCCACCCTGCTGGAGCAGGGACGATTGTACACCAGCTGGCTCTACGGCAGCCAGTACCAGAAGTTGTGGGACCGGTTCTCGCCGGAGATGCAGCAGACGTTCGGCAGCGTGGGTGATCTCGCCTCGTTCGCGGGCCGTGCGGTCTCACGGCTCGGACCGGAGAAGCGCGCGCTCGACGAGCGGGTGAACGGGGTAACGCCCTTCAGCGTCTACCAGCGCACGGCGTCCTTCAAGATGTCGCTCCGGCCCATGCTCATCGAGTGGAGTCTCGATCGGGATGGCGCCGTCACCGGTCTGGTGGTGCGGCCGGTCCCGGACGAGCAGCCCTGACGGTCTCCCCGCACTAATAAACTTGCCCGCCGAGCGGCACCTCACGCTCGACCGCCAGCAGGACGACGTTCCCGCCTTCGTCGGGCAGGCCCAGCACGAGCACCTCCGAGGTGAATCCGGCGATGTTCCGTGTGCCCAGGTTCACGGCACCGATCACCAGGCGTCCGACGAGCTCCTCGGCGGCATAGATCGCTCGGAGCTGCGCGCTCGAGGTCTTCTCTCCCAGCGGACCGAAATCGATCCAGAGCTTGTAGGACGGCTTTCGCGCGCGCTCGTTTGGCTCCGCCCGCAGCACGCGTCCCACCCTGAGGTCCAGCGTCTCGAAGGCCTCGATCGGGTTCATGCCATCAGCTCCCCCCTCATGACGGTCACCGCCTGTCCGCCGAGCAGGACCCGGTCGCCCGCGTGCCGGACGCGGATCCGTCCGCTGCGCGCGGACGCCTGATAGCCGCGGAGCTCGGACCGGCCCAGCTTTGCGGCCCAGTAGGGTGCCAGCGCGCAATGCGCCGAGCCGGTGGCGGGGTCCTCCGGGATGCCGACGGCGGGAGCGAAGAACCGGCTCACGAAATCGTGGTCGGCCGTCGAGGAGCGGGCCGTGACGATCACGCCCCGCACCGGAAGCCTCGCCAGCCGCGAGAGGTCCGGCACCAGGTCGCGCACGGCGGCCTCCCCGTCCACCTCCACCAGGTAATCGAAGCGCGTGCGGCCGACGAAGCCGAGGGGAATGCCGAGTGCGTCGCGAAGCGCGTCCGGCGCGGCCACCGCGGCCGGAGGCGTGGCGGGAAAGTCGAGCCAGATGAGTCCCTCCCGTCGCTCAGCGGTCAGGAGCCCGCTGTGCGTGTGGAAACGCACGGTGGCGTCGGGGGGAAGATGCCCGTCCTCCCAGAACACGTGCGCGCTCGCCAGCGTCGCGTGACCGCACAGATCCACCTCGGCCGTCGGCGTAAACCATCGGAGATCGAACTCGACGTCTCGGCGAACGAGAAAGGCCGTCGCGGCCAGATTCATCTCGCGCGCCACCAGCTGCATCCACGTCGCGTCACGGGCCGTGGGCAGTACGCAGACCGCCGCCGGGTTGCCGGCGAAGGGTCGGTCGGTGAACGCGTCCACTTGGGTGAACGCTTGGACGACGGGCATGGGGCGCTCGTGAACGGGGGTTGGAGCGGATTGAAGTGCGGATTGAAGTAAGGAAAGAAACGGAGGGAAGTGAAGGGGGCGTTCACGAGGCGCGCGGGAGGTCTCCGGGAGGATCGGGGCCTCTCAATGGTTCAAAGCGCGGGTCGCTCACCCCGCGGATCAGGCCAGGTCCTGCCTCAGGTACACCCAGTTGAAGACGGTCCACTGCACGGCGCGCATGGAAACGGGTGCGTAGTGGACCAGTGAGACGCCGGTCAACGCTGCCGCGGTCTGTTCGCCGTTGACGGCCGTCATGAGAATCGAGCCGCTGGTCCGATCGAGACCGGACGCCACGTACCGCCAGGTTCCGCAGTCGGACATCACCTGGGTGAACGTGATGTCAGGCGCCCCATCGTGCTCGGAGGTCAACTCCACGACGTACGTCTTGTCGGGACTGAGCCGCAGGTTGCCCGAGAGCATTCTGCATGGGTCCACCCGCCGGGTCTGGCGATGTACAACGGCCGCTCTGGCCGGAAGCAGGGAGCCGCCCACCCCCACCAGCTCGTAGGACCCCGCGGCCCACCGATCCGACCCATCGTCGTGCGTCATAGTCTCTGCCTTCCTCTCGACCTCGTCCCTCGTTCCGTCCGGAACACCCAAGGGGACCTCGCGCATTCGGCCCCCGCTCGGTAGAGCCGGCTAATCTCGCGAGCGACCGTCCCCTGAACGTGACCCAAGGTCTAGGTCCGAGCCTGGTGCCGCACCCTTGATTCGAGGGAGGCCGCCCCTGACGTTCCGATCGAGCTCGCGTATCTGCTCATTGCCGCGGGGAGCCTCGATGGCGAGGACGATGTATGCGAGAGGCCGGGCCACCGGCCGATCCGGTCATTGTGATCGTTCGGGCGCGCTCGGTTCGGATAGCTTCGGGCGATCGTCGGGGACGTCGCCCGTGCGGCGCGGTCCACAGCGAGCGCACGATTCTTCCCGATCGGCACCGGGCTCCGCTTCCAGGATGGATTCGTGGGTCGTAACTGGCGGGTGATGCATGGGTGGCACTGGTGCGTCGCGTTCCTCTGGACCGCGCTGCCGGGTTGCGCTGCCACCTACCACGTTTCCCCAGGTGCGCCCGCGATCGTGATGCGCGGCGACGCGACGCTGGCTTGGAGGGACACGGCCGGGGAACGTTGTATTCCTGACGTGCCGGTCGCGCTCGCGCACCTGCCACAGCAGGGGACGGCGCTCGGGTTTCATCTCGCCGGCGCCGAAGGGGTCGGCGGATACCGGCGCCACTGGCAGGGGATCCAGCGGCTCAGCACGGGGGACACGACCTACTTCTTCATCTCCCGGAGCGGCAGTCAGACCGCGGTCCTCATCGCGTCATTTGGATCGCGGCCGCCGGGAGGCGGTGTGCTCGGCACCAGCTGGGTGCCGGCCGAAGGGGGAGGCAACGGCGCGCCGCCGGAAGCGGATCGGGTCGTGGCGCGGATTCCCTTCGATTCCGGGTACACGCACGCGGGCGGACTGTCGCTGGTCGGGACCGTCCTCGCCGTGCCGATGGACGGGGAGGGCCATTCCCAGGTCGCCTTCTACGACGTCAGCACCCCAAAGCGGCCGCGCCGCCTCGGCGCGTTCGATCACGGTGACGTGCCGGCGCCCTCCACCTCGATCCAGGCCAGCGCCGTTGGACTCGGCCGCCTTGCCGACGGTCGCTACCTCATGATCCTCGGGGTACACAGCTCGAAGATCCTCGAGTTCTTCGTCTCCGACAGCGGCTCTCTGGAGTCGCCGGGGCTGGCGTTCCACCGCCTTGGCATTCGCGTGGGGCAGGGTGTCGGTGGCTTCCAGAACCTTGCGGTTCTCACCCAGTGCGACGGCGCCCTCTACATGGTGGGCACTCATAACACGGCCGTCCCACCGCCCTCACGGGGCCACGACCATGTACACTGGTACCGCCTCGAGATCGATGACCGCCAGCGCATCCTCGTCCGAAAGACGGGAGAGCGATTGTTGCGGTGTACCTACTGCAATCTCGCCGCTGGGGCAGGGCTCTACATCGGACCGTCCGGTGAGGTCTACGTCTACGCCACCGGGTTCTGGACGAGGACGCCGGGAGCCTGGGTGCCGATGGAGGAGTTCGCGCCGACGGGGCGGCCGTAGCACGCCGGATCGGATCACCACCGTGCCGAACTGGCGTCTCGAGCCAAGCCCAGGTGCTCGCGCGTGGCATCTATGCCGCGACCACGGCGTGGCCAGCGAGGGCTAGGCTGGCAGGATTTTCAACCGCCGACGGACACTCCGTCACTGGCCGTCGGCAGAACCTCGGGCTGAATTGCCACGCGGACGCGCGGGAGTCCACTTGGCTGGCGCTGCAGAAACGCAATGAGCTGCTCCCGTACGAGGCAGCGTAGGTCGAATGCCTCGCCTGGGTTCGCGGAGCTCACCTGGGCGCGGAGCTGCATCGCGCGCTCGCTGGCATCGGTGACCTGAACGATCGCGACGCGTCGGTCCCAGAGCTCAGTGCCCTCGACGATCCGGCTCAGCTCAGCGCGCACCAATTCGACGTCGGTGTCGTAGTCGACATAGACCAGCACCGAGCCAAGGGTCGAGGTGCCGGTCCGGGTCCAGTTGATGAACGGCTGCTCGATGAACCGGGTGAGTGGGACCACCATCCGCCGCTCGTCCCCCAGCTTGAGCACGACGTAGGTTGCGTTGATTTCCTCGACCCGCCCGAATTCGTTGTCGACGGCCACCATGTCGTCAAGCCGGATGGGCTGTGAGAGGGCGATCTGGACGCCGGCGATCATGTTTCCGAGAGTCGGCCGGGCCGCCATGCCAAGCGCCAGGCCGGCGACCCCCGCGGACGCGAACAGGCTGTATCCCACCTGGCGGACACTGGGAAGGCTCATGAGGGCCGCAGCCAGCGCGATGACCACCACGATGCCGACGGCCACGCGCTGCAGCAGCTCGACCTGGGTACGGATCCGCCGCGCCTGCAGGTTGTCGGAAGCGCCGAGTTGGTAGCGGTCCTCGATGACCGTCGCGAACGCGCCGATCAAGCCGACCACGAGCCAAGCCGCAGAGTAAATGACGCCAACGACCGCCGCCCGGCGCAGGAGGACGATCCAGACGGAGACGCTCAGGAAGCTGTCGAAGACGGCGACGCAGGCGAGCATCGGTAGGAGGAGGCGCGTGGGCGAGTACGTGTGACGGACGAGCACGTCGTCCACCTCGGTCAGGCTTTTCTTGGCGATCCGGTCGAACAGATGGTAGAGCAGCGCGTGCACCAGCAGCGCCGCCCCGACGCCGCCGAAAAGCGCGATCGCAATCCAGGCCCAAGGTTGCCAATGTTCGCTGTCCACCGGTCCGCCTCCGTCAATGTCGCTCCGTCAGTTGTAGCGCCACGGCGGCCGCTAGGCAAGCGCCGGCGGATCACCTTCTTTCAGTATTCCCCTCGGTGCGATCCCGCGTCCCTCCCAGCGTGCGGCATCGCCGTTCGGAGCGGCGCCCTGTCGAGATCGACCGACGGAAACGTCGAGAGGCCGCCGGCCACTCGGCCGACGACCTCCCATGGATCAGTGTGCAGCTGTGCGAGCCTCGACTGGTACCACACGACAGGTGCGAGGTCGCGCCGGCGACGCGTCACTCGTCGTCTACGCCAGGCTCCGGATCGGCGCGCTGCTTTGCCTTGCCGATTTCCTGCTGGACCTTTCCCTTGATCTCCTGCGCCTTGCCCTTCAATTGCTCGCTGGTGTCCCCGGTGGCCCCTCCGACCGTGCCGCGCACGCGGCCCTCGGCTTGCTTGGCCGCGCCCTTCAGCCGGTCCTTCATGCCCTCGGTTGCCAGGTCCTTGTCGTCAGCCATAGTGTCCTCGTAGTCAGGGTCGATCCTTCGAGGACATACTGCGGCGGTACGGCTGGTGGGGCCGTGACGACACTCACCGCATCGATGCGAGCCGTTGCGAGGAAGGGAGAGGGCTCACCCCGCTGCGGCCGCCGGTGCGGCTATGGGGGTGGTTTCGGCATAGTGGCAGGCAGCCATCGTGGCTCCGACGGGCCGGAGGACGGGCAGCTCGGTACGGCAGCGCTCATTGCGTGCCGGGTGGAAGCAGCGGGTGTGGAAGGGACAGCCGGGGGGAGGGTTCGACGGACTCGGCAGGTCGCCGCCCAGCACGATGCGCGACCGGCGCCGCGTCGGGTCGGGCTCGGGGACCGCCGAGAGCAGGGCAACCGTGTACGGATGCCGGGGCGACGAGAGAAGCGCCTCCGTCGGCCCCGACTCCACGATGCGGCCCAGATACATCACCTCGACCCGCTGGGCGATCTGCCGCACGACGGCGAGGTCGTGCGCGATGAAGAGGTAGGACAACCCGCGCTCGCGCTGCAGGTCGGCCAGCAGGTTGAGCACCTGCGCCTGGACGGAGACGTCGAGCGCGGAGACGGGTTCGTCGCAGACGATGAAGCTCGGTTCGACGGCGAGCGCCCGCGCGATCCCGATGCGCTGGCGTTGGCCACCGCTGAACTCATGGGGATAACGCCTCGCGTATCCGGGATCGAGTCCGACCTCCTCGAGCAGGGCGGCAACGCGACGACCGACGTCGGCGCCGCGCGCCAGCCCATGGATCTCGATGCCCTCCGCCACAGCGGCCCCAACGGTCATGCGGGGGTTGAGGCTGCTGTACGGATCCTGGAAGATGATCTGCATCCGGCGGCGAAGCCGCCGCAACGAGGCACGGTCCAGCGTGAACACATTCGTGCCCTCGAACGTCGCCTGGCCGCTGGTCGGTTCCTGGAGGCGCAAGATGGTGCGCCCCACCGACGACTTGCCGCACCCGCTCTCGCCTACGAGCGCGAGCGTCTCGCCGCGCTCCACGTGGAACGAGACGCCCTCCACCGCCCGCACGGGCGCGGCGGCGCGTCCGAAGAGGCCGCCGCTCGTGTAGTGCTTGACGAGATCCTGCACCTCGAGGAGCGCCGTCATTCACTCCCCTCCGCCAGCCAGCAGCGCATCCGGTGTCCCGGGCCGACCGGGAGCATCTCGGGCGGTAGCTCGCTCTTCTCGAACGCCTGCGGGCAGCGCGGCCGGAACCGGCAGCCAGACGGCCACGCGGTCGGTGGCGGCACCGTCCCGCCGATCGGCGTGAGCCGCTGCACCGGGCCGGTGATCCTGGGCACCGAGGCGAACAGGCCCTTCGTGTACGGGTGCGACGGGCGCGCGAACAGCTCCGCGGTGGTGGCCTCCTCGACGATCTGTCCGGCGTACATCACCGCCACCCGATCCGCGCGGCCCGCGACGATGCCGAGATCGTGCGTGATCAACAGCACGGCCATGCCCCTGGCGCGTCGGAGCCGATCGAGGACCTCGAGGATCTGCGCCTGCACGGTCACGTCCAGCGCCGTCGTGGGCTCGTCCGCGACCAGGATCTCGGGCTCGGCGGACAGCGCGATCGCGATCATCACCCGCTGCCGCATCCCCCCGCTGAGCTGATGCGGATACGCATCGAGCCGGCCCGCCGGGTCCGGAATGCCGACCTCCTGCAGCAGCGCCAGCGCGCGCTCCCGCGCCTCGGCCCTGGTCACCGGGAGGTGTGCGCGCACGCCTTCGGCGATCTGGTCGCCGACGGTGAAGACCGGATTCAGGCTGGTCATGGGGTCCTGAAAGATCATTCCGATCCGTTTGCCGCGGATCTGCCGGAGCGCCTCGCCCTGGAGCGCGAGCACGTCGGCCTCGCCGAGGCGGATGCTGCTCGACGGATCCACCCGGCCGGGCGGCGGAATCAACTTGAGCAACGCCAGGCTGGTGAGGCTCTTGCCGCTCCCGGATTCGCCGACCAGCGCCAGAGTCTCACCGCGATCGAGCGTGAAGCTCACGCCGTCCACGGGATGGAACCAGCGGCCGCCGGGAGCGGGGAAGGAGACGCGCAGATCGCGGACGTCGAGGACTCGGGTCATGCGCCTCGGGGATCGAAGGCGTCGCGCAGGGCGTCGCCGACCAGATTGGTCGCGAGAACGGTCACGGTGATGGCGATCCCCGGGAAGATACCGACCCACGGTGCGGACTCGAGCACGGCGCGCGAGTCCAGGATCATGCCGCCCCACGGAGGGCGTCGGCGGCTGCACGCCGAGCCCGAGGAACGAGAGGCCGGCCTCGAGCAGGATCACGTCACCCACGCCGAGGGTGGCGGTGACCAGCAGCGGACCGGCCGCGTTCACGAGCAGGTGCCGGAAGATAACCCTCCGCCGCGACGCGCCGAGCGCCTCGGCGGCGCGCACGAACGTCTCCTCCTTGAGGCGAAGCACCTCGGCGCGCACGATCCGACTGGTCGCGAACCAGCCGGTGGTGCCGATCAGCAGGATCAGGGCGGCGAGCGGGACCCGCTCGGGCACCGACAGCACGAGCAGCAGGAGGAACAGCCGAGGCACGGCCAGGGCGCCGTCGACGAGTCGCATGAGCACCGCGTCCGCGACCCCGCCCCAGTAGCCGGCGACGAGCCCGATCCCGGCGCCGAGGCTGATCGACAGGCCGACGGCCAGCGCCGCGACCGCGAGCGAGATGCGCGCCCCATTCACGACACGCGAGAGGACGTCGCGGCTCAACTGGTCCGTGCCGAACGGATGCTCGCTCGTGGGCGGGTTGCTGGCGAGTCGCTCGAGATCGAACTGCCGGGCGGGATCGGGGAGGAGCAGGGGACCGAATGCGGCGAGCATCACGAGAAACGCCAGGAAGACGAGGCCGGCCCGTCCGCGCGGCATCCGCCAGACCGCGTCCAACGCCTCGGCGGCGGTGCTCACGAGACCCGGACCCGCGGGTCGAGCACGGCGTAGGCGAGGTCGCTGAGCAGGCTGCCCAGCACCACGATCGTCGCCACCAGCACCGCTGAGCCCATCAGCAGGGGATAGTCCCGGTTTCCGACAGCGCTGGCCGCGAGGGACCCCAATCCAGGCCACGCGAACACCGCTTCGACGAACACCGAGCCACTGACTACGATGGGGAGCCAGAGGCCGAACAGGGTCAACACCGGGAACAGCGCGTTTCGCCAGGCATGCCGCCACACGACCTCACGCTCCCCCACGCCCTTGGCCCGAGCCGTCATTATATAAGGAAGCCGAAGGGCCTCGAGCATGGCACTCCGCTGGAACCGCATCGTCCCGGCGATGCTCACGATCGAGAGCGTGAGCGCCGGCAGGATGAGGTGCCGGAGGACGTCGACCGAGGTTGCGAGCAGCCCCCCGGCGCCCAGCGGATCCCGCATCCCGGCCGGGGGAAGTAACCGCCAGCGTACCCCCACGAATCCCGCCAGCACGAGTCCGAGCCAGAAGGAGGGCGTGGCGTAGCCCGCCAGGGAGACCGTGGTGAGCCAGCGATCCTCGCGGCTGTCCTTACGCACTGCCTGCCGCACCCCGAGCCAGAGTCCGACCGTAAAGTTGAGCAGCAGGACCGTCCCGCCCAGCAGCAAGGTCGCCGGCAGGCGCTCGAGCAGCAGACCCGTCACCGGGCGACCGTACTCGATCGAGGTGCCGAGGTCCCCGCGGCCCAGACCGGCGAGGAAGGTGAGGAGCTGCCCGGCGAGCGGGCGGTCGAGTCCATACCGTGCGCGAAGCGCTTCGATCTGTTGCGGGGTCAGCGCCCGATCGCCCTCGCGCGCGAGCGGATCGCCGGGAAGGACGTGGACCAGCAGGAAGAGGAGCACGAGGGCGAGCGCCAGCGTGAGCGCCGCCTGCAGCGTTCGGCGCACCAGCCAGCGGCGCACTCAGTAGCCCGCGGGCCGGCCGGTTGGAGTGCCGGTCACCGTCCACTCCCGCAGGCCGAGCCAGAGCGACTCGGGACGGATCCGGACGTTGCCGAACCGGCGGTCCACAGCCGCGAGATAGGTGAGGGAGTACATGAACACGGCCGGCGCGTCCGCCTCGATGCGGCGCAGCACCGCCTGCCACGGCTTGGCCGCGCCGTCCATGGTGCGGGCGGCGGCGTCCATCAGCGAGTCCACCGCGGGATCGCAGTAGCGGCCCACGTTCGTGCCGCCGCTGCACGACCAGCCCTGTGACAGGCCCGTCGGCGACGGATCCTGGCTCGTCGCCGCGAAGTCCACGTCGAAGCGCCCCGCGGTGCGGCGCTCGTTCCAGAGCGGGTAGTCCATGCGCTCGAGGTCGATCCGGATGCCGACCTGTCGGAGCTGCTCCTGCACCTGCAGGGCGATCTGCTGCCGGATCGCGCTGGTGGTCGGAAGAATGAGGGTGAGGGCCAGGGGCCTGCCGGCGCGATCGACGGTGCCGTCGCCGTCGTGATCCGACCAGCCACGCGCGGCGAGCAGCCGGCGCGCCTCGCCGACATTGGCCGCGGCGGGTGAGGGGGCCCCGTGACGGATCCAGAGGAGCGAAGAGGCCGGGCCGAACGGTACCTCCGCCGCGCTGCCGAACGTGGCCCGCACCATCGCCCGCCGGTCGAGTGCGAGGCCGATCGCCCGCCGAACGTCGAGATCGCTCAGGATGGGGTGTGGCCGATCGCGGTCGTGCGGGTCCCGCTGGTTGAAGAGCAGGAAGCCGAGGACTGGTGAAGGGAAGGTGACCACGCGCAGGTTCGGCCTCGCCGTGACGCGGTCCACGTTCGTCCGCGGCGGCGGAATGTTGTCCATCACGTCCGCCTCGCCGCTGAGGACGAGATTGAGTCGAGCGTCGGCATCGGTCGCTAGCCGGTAGATGACGCGCTGGATGGCCGGCGCGCCCAGGAAGAACCGCTCGTTCGCGGCGAGCTCGATGAATTCGCCCGGAACGCGCCGAACCCACCGATACGGGCCGCTGCCGACCGGGGCCTGGACGAACGGCGAGCGCGCGAGCGAATCCGGCGGGATCTTCGCGAGCAGGTGGGCGGGAATCGGCGCCACGTGAAACACGGCGTCGTAGAGCTGCTCCCCGTACGGCCGCGAGTAGCGGAACACGACGCGGCGCTCGCCTTCGGCGGCGACCGAGACGATGTTCCGCAGCAGCTGCGAGAGCCTCGGCGCCACGGCGGGGTCGCGCGCGCGGTCGAACGTGAAAACGACGTCGTTCGCGGTGACGGGGACGCCGTCCTGCCAGGTGGCGCGCGGATCGAGATCGAAGGCCAGCGTCACCGAGTCGCGCCGGGTCCAGCTCCGGGCCAGGCGAGGCTCGAAGGCGCGGTCGCCCGAGGTGATCAGGGTCGGGCCCAGCTCGGCGAGATGCAGAAAGAGCTGGTCGGCGATGTCGCTGTTGGCGACGGAGGCCTGCGGCCCCTCCATGAGGGTCGGTACCGGGACCGATGCCTCACCACCGGTCACGATCACGACGCTGGTCGGGGCGGTCGACGCCTGCGCGTACACGCGCGGCGGGTTGACGACCGACACGGTCGCGGCGAGGCCAGCGCCGAGCCAGGCTCTGAGCGTCCAGCACGTCACGGCAGCTCCGATGTGAGCGATGCGGAGGGGATGCCGAAAATGTAGCAGGGTGGGCCGGCGGCGTCAGCCGCCGGGGGCGCCTGACCAGGTCCAGGCAGGAGCGCGGAAGCGCTCGCTCGAATCTGTGGCGCGCGCGAGGACCGCGGCTTCCTCGTCGCGGCCTGGCCGCGATCCCGCACCCCAGGCGTCCGCGGCCGCGGCGGTCACTGCGCTCGCGGCCTCGGCCCAGGGAACGATGCGGCCCAGCGCGCGGCGGAGCGGGAGCGACAGGTCGGCCGGCGCCTCGCCTCGCGTCACCTGCCCGACGATGGCCTGGTCGTCTTCCAGCAGGATGCTGCCGTGCTGGAGCAGCGCCGCGCCGCGCCGCAGCTGCGCGCTTCCGACGGCCTTCCGGCCCATCACCATCACCTCGCCGCCGGCTGGACTCGCGAAACAGGCGCCGGCATCCACGCCCCGCGCGCGGCCGAGCGGCGCGAGCTCCGCCCGGGCGCCGAGCCGTCGAATGGCGTCCCGCAGGACGAGATGGATCGCGATGTAGGCGTCACGGAGCGAGCCGAGCTCCTCGGCGGGCGCGGCCACGGCATAGGTGAGCTCGCCGGCGTGCCACACCGCACGTCCTCCGGTCGGTCGCCGGACGACGGCGAGTCCCATCGTCTCGATGCACCCGGCATCGTACCGACGAGCGGCCGGCTCGTGGCGTCCGAACGAGAGCGTCGGCTCCCACGCGTAGAGCCGGAGCCACCGCTCCCCCGCCTCGGCCCGCTCGAGCAGGGTCGAGTCGATGGCCATGTTCAGCCACCCGGGCCGGGGCACGGGGTCGGACCAGACCAGATAGGGCTGGAGCAGTCCTGCAGTGGTGGGCGCCGGCCTCACCCATATGCCTCCACCGGCGGGCAGACGCACACGAGGTTCCGGTCCCCGTACGCGCTATCGACGCGCCCCACCGTGGGCCACACCTTGTGCTCGCGCACCGCACGCGAGGGATATGCCGCCCGCTCCCGCGGATACGGCCGGGCCCAGCCGTCGGCGATGACCTGCTCGAGCGTGTGTGGCGCGTTGGTCAACAGGTTCTGCTCCCGGTCGGCGCGGCCGTCCTCGATCTCCCGAATCTCCTCTCGAATGGCGATCAGCGCGTCGCAGAAGCGGTCGAGCTCCTCCTTCGACTCGCTCTCGGTCGGCTCGATCATCAGCGTGCCGGGCACGGGAAACGAGACCGTCGGCGGATGGAATCCGTAGTCGATGATTCGCTTGGCAATGTCCTCGACCTCGATGCCCGCGGTCGCTTTGTACGGCCGCGTGTCGATGATGCACTCGTGCGCCACGAGCCCATTCGGTCCGGAGTACAGCACCGGATAGTGCGGCTCGAGGCGCCGTGCGACGTAATTGGCATTGAGGATCGCGATCTTGGTCGCCTCGGTGAGCCCGTCGTAGCCCATAAGCGCGATGTAGGCCCACGAGATGGGCAGGATGGCGGCGCTTCCCCAGGGGGCGGCGCTCACCGTGCCGCAGGCCTGGGCATGGTCGAGGTCCACGATGGGGTGCCCGGGCAGGAAGGGCGCGAGGTGCTTCACCACGCCGATCGGTCCCATCCCGGGCCCGCCCCCGCCGTGCGGGATGCAGAAGGTCTTGTGCAGGTTCAGGTGGCAGACATCCGCGCCGATATCGCCCGGGCGGCAGAGGCCCACCTGCGCGTTCATGTTCGCGCCGTCCATGTACACCTGGCCGCCGTGCTCGTGCACGACCCGGCAGATCTCGCGGATCGATCCCTCGAACACGCCGTGGGTGGACGGGTAGGTCACCATGAGCGCAGCGAGCGTATCGTGGTGCTTTTCCGCCTTGGCCCGAAGGTCGTCGACGTCCACGTTGCCGTGCGCGTCGCTCTTCACGGGGACGACCTCCATCCCTGCCATCACCGCGCTCGCCGGGTTGGTGCCGTGGGCCGACATCGGGATCAGGCACGTGGTTCGGTGGGTATCCCCCCGGGAGCGGTGGTAAGCCCGGATCACGAGCAGGCCGGCATATTCGCCCTGCGAGCCCGCGTTGGGCTGGAGCGAGACGGCCGCGAATCCCGTGATCTCGGCGAGCTGGTACTCGAGCTGCCGGAACATCAGCTCGTATCCGGCGGCCTGGTCGCGCGGCGCGAACGGGTGCAGGCGATTGAACTCGCGCCAGCTCACCGGCATCATCTCGGTCGTCGCGTTGAGCTTCATCGTGCACGAGCCGAGTGGAATCATGGCGCTCGTGAGCGACAGGTCGCGGGCCTCGAGCCGCTTGATGTAGCGAAGCATCTCGGTCTCGGAGTGATGCAGATGAAAGACCGGGTGCGACAGATAGGCCGACGTCCGTTCGAGGGCCGCCGGGATCGCGCGGTCGGCCTGCTGGCCGATGTCCTCCAGCATGAACGGCAGGGCCTCGTTGAGGCAGAACACCGCGATCAGGTCGGCCAGGTCGCCCAGGGTCACGGTCTCGTCGAGGGCGATGCAGAGCCGGGTCGGCGGCAGCGGCCGAAGGTTGATCATGCGCGTGCGCGCGGCGTCGAGGAGGCGCGGCAGCGCCCACTCGGGGACCTCGACGCAGAGCGTGTCGAAGAATGAGTCGTGCACCACCCGGTAGCGCAGGCGGCGCAGCGCATTGGCCAGGATGACGGTGCGCGAGTGCACCCGTTCGGCGATCCGGCGGAGGCCGCCCGGCCCGTGATAGACGGCGTACATGCTGGCCATGACGGCCAGCAGGACCTGCGCGGTGCAGACGTTGCTGGTCGCCTTGTCGCGCCGGATGTGCTGCTCGCGCGTCTGCAGCGCCATGCGGAGGGCCGGCCGGCCGTCGCGATCGCGCGACACGCCGATGATCCGGCCGGGCATGAATCGCTTGTACGCGTCCCGCGTCGCGAAGAACGCGGCGTGCGGCCCGCCGTAGCCCATCGGCACGCCGAAGCGCTGGCTGTTGCCCACGGCGATGTCCGCGCCCCATTCGCCGGGCGGCAGCAGCATCGTCAGGCTCAGCAGGTCGGTGGCCGCCGTCACCAGCGCGCCCGCGGCGTGCGCGCGCTCGCACAGGCTGCGGAAATTCCGGACCGCACCGTCGGTCGCCGGGTACTGGACCAGGGCCCCGATCACGCCCGGACCGAAGGTGAACGTCTCCGGCTCCCCGACCTCCACGCTCACCCCTCGCGCCTCCGCGCGCGTCCGCACGACGGCGATGGTTTGCGGGTGGCAGTACTCGTCCACCAGGTAGACCGGCGGCTCCTTCTTGCCGGACACCGCGTGCGTCAGGTGCATCGCCTCCGCCGCCGCGGTCGCTTCGTCGAGCAGGGACGCGTTCGCGATCTCGAGGCCCGTGAGATCCGACACCATGGTCTGGAAGTTGAGCAGGGCCTCGAGCCGGCCCTGGGAGATCTCCGCCTGGTAGGGCGTGTAGGCGGTGTACCAGCCCGGGTTCTCCAGCACGTTGCGCTGGACCACCTGCGGCGTGAACGTGCCGGCGTAGCCGAGGCCGATGTAGGAGCGAAACACATGGTTCATGCCGGCCAGGCCCCGGAGCGCCTGGAGGACCTCCCGCTCGCTGCGACCGGGGGGCAGAGCAAGCGGCCGGCGCAGCCGGATCTCCGCGGGGACCACCGCGTCAATGAACTCGTCCAGCGAGCGGTACCCGACGGTCTGGAGCATCTCCGCCAGATCCTCCCGCCGAGGGCCGATGTGGCGGTAGGCGAAGTGGCCGGGGTGAAGGACGTCAATTTCCGGGGCCGCGAGGGAAGGGGGCAGGGTCGTCGTCATCGGTGCATCGCGCTCCAGCGGGTAAACGTGGACGGCACGGCGGTCGGGCGGGACACAAAAAAGCCCCGAGACCACGCGCTCGGGGCATCGTTCAGACTTCGGCTGTCACAGGGGTTGTTCCTGCTCACGGCGATCACTCTCCGATGTGCGCCCGGTACGCGGAGGGCGAGAGCAGTCCCGCCAGCGAGCTCGCATCCGTGACCCGCAGGGCCACCATCCAGCCATCGCCGTAGGGATCGCGGTTGACCACCGCCGGGTCGCCGTCGAGGGTGCCGTTCACCTCCACGACCTCGCCGGGCACCGGGCTGTACAGCTCGGAGACCGCCTTCACGGCCTCGATCGTCCCGAACGACTCGTGGGCGCCCAGCTGCTGGCCGGGCTTCGGCAGGTTGACGAACACGACGTCGCCGAGCTCGCCCTGCGCGTAGTCGGTGATGCCCACGCGCACGACCGCGGGATCGCTCGTACGGGCGACGTACTCGTGCTCGGCGGTGTACTGCAGGTCGTCAGGGACGTTCGACACGGAAGACTCGTGTGCTCGAGGACGCGCGTGGGAGGATAGGCGGGCGAGGAAGCGAGGTCAAGCGTCGCCGCGCGACGCGAGCGCGACGAGCTGCATCCACACCTCGCGTGCTCGCGCCTCGAGCGCCGTGCGGTCGCCGTCGTTGTCGATCACGTGGGTGCTCCGCGCGCGCTTGGGGACGCTCGGGGCCTGCGCCGCGAGCATGCGATCGGCGTCCTCGGCGGCGAGGCCGCGCTCGGTCAGGAGCCGCGCCCGCCGAACCTCGACGGGAGCGTCCACCAGCACGACGGCGTCGAACGCGGCGGGGTCCCCCGCCTCGAACAGCAGCGGGATGTCGCTCACCACGACCCGGTCGCCCCGCGCGCGGGCTTCCGCTTCGAGCGCCGCCCGGCGCCGAAGCACGTCCGGGTGCACGATCCGGTTGAGGTCGGCGAGGGCGGCCGGATCGGCCATGACCAGCCGGCGGAGGACCGGTCGGTCGAGCGCGCCCGAGCGGTCGAGCACGCCCGGCCCGAAGCGGTCGGCGATCGCGCGCAGCACCGCGGTGCCCGGGGCCTGCGCCTCGCGGACCAGGCGGTCGGCGTCGATGAGCGTCGCCCCCCAGCGCTCAAACAGCTCGGCCACCGTGGATTTCCCGGCGGCGATGTTGCCCGTGAGCGCGACGTTGAGCATCGTCGGCAGGCTAGAGGAGCGCCGTCTGGTCCTCGTCCCGCCGAGGTACCTGGTGGCAGTGTCGGCAGCGCGCCTCGTAGCTCTCGCGGCCGCCCACCATGATGGTCGGAGAGTCGTAGCGCGCCGGTTTCCCGTTGAGGAGGCGCTGATTCCGGCAGGCCGGATCGCCACAGACGACGCAGATGGCCTGCAGCTTGTCGACGACTTCCGCGATGGCCATGAGCTCGCCCATCGAGCCGAACGGCTCGCCGCGGAAATCGGTGTCCGTGCCGGCCAGGATCACGCGCACGCCGCGGCTCGCGAGCGTCGTGGCGACGATGACGATGTCCGGATCCAGAAACTGGGCCTCGTCGATGGCGACGAGCTGCGACTCGGGCCGTACCAGGCGGAAGATCTCGGCGGCCGAGTCGACCGGCGACGCGTCCAGCTCGGTGCCGTCGTGGCTGGAGACCGAGTAGAGGCCCGTGTAACGGGCGTCGAGATGGGATTTGAAGACCTGCACCCGCCGGCGCGCAATGATCCCCCGCCGGACCCGCCGGATCAACTCCTCGCTCTTGCCGGCGAACATGACGCCGCTGATCACCTCGATCCAGCCGGGGTGCGAGCCGTAGTACATCCAGGATCTCCATTCGTCGGGGCGAGGACGCAATCTAGAGGGCCGCCGCCGCGGCGCCAGCGGTCTTGCGGCGCGTTCGCACGCGCGGCGATATTCGTCGCCCGCCCTCAAGGAGAGCCCGTGAACAAGCAGGAGTTGATCGGCGTCGTGGCCAAGCGGCTCGACGTGACGCGCACGCGGGCGGCCGAAATCACCGAGCTCTTCTTCGCGGCGGACGGAGTGATCGCGGCCGAGCTCAAGCGCGGCGGGAAGGTGGCGATCAGCGGCTTCGGGAACTTCGAGCTCCGCAAGCGGGCGGCGCGCGAGGGGCGCAATCCGCGCACCGGCAAGAGCATCACGATCAAGGCGTCGATGGTGCCGGCGTTTCGCGCCGGTCGGGTTCTGAAGGAGCTGGTCAACCGGAAGCGCTAGCGCTTCTCCGGCGGTCGGCCCCCGCGGCGCGGCGCTCCAGGGCGCGGCGTGGGCCCGCGCGATGACCCGCCGCGGTCCACCCGCGCCGTCACCCGCCGCCGCCGGATCGTCGTCCCGTTGAGCGCAGTCGCGACCCGCTCGGCGTCCTGGGCCGGGAGCTCGACCAGCGAGAACGCGTCGCGCAGCTCGACCCGTCCGATCTTCCCGCGCTCCACGCGGATATCCTTGGTCAGCACGGCGACGAGATCGTTGACCGTCGCTCCGTCCTTCTTCCCCACACCGACGTAGATCCGGGCCGTGGCCGGGATGTCCGGTAACGCTGCCGGCCCCGCCGCCCCGGCTGCGCTCGTCCAGAGCTCGTACAGCGCCGCCGCCACCGCGGCGGGGTCGTGCCGCTCGAAGAGCGGCGCCAGGGTCAGGAGCGCGCGGTCGGGTGTGCCCGTCTCGATGGCCCGGACGATGGCCGCCCGGCGCGCCGCGGCCGCGGTCGTGGCGGCCTCGAGCGCGCCCGGCAGGCGAAGCGGGCGACGCGGTGTGGCGAGCCGCTCGAGGTATCCCTCGGCACCGGGCGGCACCAGAAGCACGAGCTCGCCCGCGCCCACGAGCTGCGCGAGCCTCGGCGCGTCGGGCAGATCGAAGGCGATGATGGTGCCTGCCGCCGGCGCGTCGCCGGTCACCACGCTCGCGTCGCGTTCGTCCAGGCCGACGACGGCGGTGATCGCGTCGTGGAGGCCGCGGTCCGCGGTCCAGATCACGAGCGACGTCGGATCCAGCAGCTCGACCAGATCGGCGAGGGCGGCGATGCGGCGACTCCATGGGACCGTAACGGTTCGTACGGGACCGACTGGCTCGGCGTGCAGCGCGTCGGCGCCCAGGGTCAGGGCGCGGCGGGCATAGCGCTCCACCAGGGCTGTCGCTCGCTCGGGCGCGGACGTGACGACGATCCGCTGCACCTCCTTCATGTCCTGCATCAGCGGACCCACCGCCTCTTCGTCCTCCCACGCTTCCGGCCAGGCCAGGAGCACGGCGGCGAGCGCGTCCGCGTGCAGCGCGGCGCGCCGCTGGAGCGCGAGAGCGGTCTCGGGTGTCGCGATCAGCAGGTCGACGGCATCGTCCCGCAGGCGTCGTGTGGCGCGTGACGTGCCGCGGGCAACGTGGATCCGCAGCGCGGACGCGCCCGCGACCTGGCGAGCGACACGGCCCCATTCGTCCAGCTGGCTGGCCGGCGCCAGCACCAGGCCGCCGTGGCCCTCTCCGAGCCGGGTGAGCATGCCCGCCAGGGCCGGCGCTGCCGCCGCCGGCGACGGAGGGACGACGAGGACGAGATTGTGACCGCGGGCCGCCGTCGGGGCCGCCTCGCGCAGCCGCGCGTCGTCCACGCTCCAGCCGAGGCGGGCGAGGGCGTCGGCGATCGGCGGGGTGAGGTGCAGGTCCTCCAGAGCGGTCACACGTGCCTCGGCGGGATGGGTGGATACGGCCCCGCCAAGCTAAGAGCGCGCAGCATCACCGGCAATGCCGACTCGGATTCGCAAGGCGACGTTGCGCCTCCGCGCCGCGGTCATCGTCCGGGCCCGGCGCCCGGTTGACATCGCCCTTCCGGGGCCTGACCTTTCCCCCGACCTTCCATCGACTCTCTCATCTCCGGATTTCGTGCATGCCCGACCCGCTTTCGCTGAACGTCCAGCACCTCAAGGCCTCGGAAACCGTCGCCATCAGCAACGAGGCGAAGCGGCGCAAGGCGGCAGGCGAGGACGTCCTCGATCTCGGCGTCGGCGAGCCCGACTTCGATACGCCGGCGGCGGGCGCGCAGGCGGGCATTCAGGCCATCCAGAAGGGCCTGACGCGCTATCCTCCCAATGTCGGCATTCCGGAGCTGCGGAAGGCGATCGCGCAGAACATGAGCCGGATGTCGGGTGGGCGGCCGGTCGACCCCGACCAGATCACCGTCAGCTCGGGATCGAAGCAGTCGATCTTCAACGCGTGCTTCACGTTGTTCGGGCCGAAGGATCGCGTGCTGATTCCCGCGCCGGCCTGGGTCTCCTATCCGCAGATCGTGCATCTCTCGCGGGCCGAGCCGGTGCTGGTGCCGGGAGACCTCGAGTGGGGTCTCAAGGTAAGCGCCCGGGATCTGGACCGGGCCAGCAACAAGCTGACCCGCGGCCTCATCCTCTGCTCGCCGTGCAACCCGACGGGGGCCGTGTACACCCTCGCCGAGCTCCGGTCGATCGCCGAGTGGGCCAAGGCGAATGACGTCTGGATCATTTCGGACGAGATCTATCGGCGCATCAATTACGGGCCCGGTCCGGCGCCCTCGCTGCTGGACCTGCCGGACGACCTGCTCGAGCGCACGGTGATCATCTACGGCGCGAGCAAGGCGTACGCGATGACGGGGTGGCGGATCGGCGCGGCGCTCGCGCCGCCCCACCTCACCAAGGCGATGGCTGCACTCCAGTCTCACACGACCACGGGCGCCAACCAGCCCGCGATGTGGGCTGCCGCGACCGCCTTCTCCGACGACAAGGTGGACGCGGAGGTCACCAGGATGGTGGCCGCCTTCCGCCAAAGGCGGGACATGCTGGTGGAGCGGTTTCGCCGCGAGGCTCCCGGGATCGAGTTCGTGGAGCCCCACGGCGCCTTCTATTTCTTCTTCCGGGTGGACGGCATCCGCGAGAAGGAGCCGCTGACCGGCAGCGCCTTCTGCGAGCAGCTCATGAAGCAGGAGGGCGTCGCCCTGGTGCCGGGCGGGGCGTTCGCCGACGATCGCTGGGTGCGCTTGAGCTACGCCGTCTCGGACGCCGAACTGGAGAGGGCCTTGGACAAGATCTTCGGACTGATCCATCGGCTCGCGTCCGCGCGTGCGGCCTGAGGTCGCCACGGTGAACGTCGAGGCGCGAGTCGAGCCGCTGACGGGAGGCCTGCCGTCGATCGCATGGCGATGGGATCCGGAGACCGACATCCTGTCGGGTGCCTTCAAGGGCAACCGAAAGAGCGGTGGCCTGACGGGCACCGTGGAGCTGACCGACGCCGAGGGCTCGGTCGCGGTGCTGGACGTGAACAACGGCGTGATCTGCGGATTGGACGTGGTGGTGTGGCCTGAGGTCACCACCAGCTCGAGCCTGCAGATCCCCGTACGGCTCACCGACGGCCGCGTGGTGCTGCCGTCGCGGCCGTCCCGTCCCGGCGTGGCCTCGATGGAGGTGGATACCACGCTGTCGGTCGAGACCAACGGCGCCGAGAGTCTGTTCCATCTGCGGATCGGCCCCCGGCGGGCAGTCGAGGTCGTGAGGGTGGCCGACAACTTCTACGTCGAGGTGGATCAGCAGGGCGGACTGGCCGGGTTCTGGCTGGCCAACGTCCCGCCCTTCACGGCGTTCGAGGAGGAGATGTAGGGAGGATTGGGCCGGCCCTCGGGACGACGGCACCTTCGCTTGGTCAGTCCGGTTACGCCGCCTTCCCGGCCTCCGGCTCCGCCAGGAACCCGAGCCGCTGCCGCTGCACTACCGAGGCATAGTAGCCCGCCCGCGCACACAGCTCCTCGTGCGTCCCCGTCTCCGTAATGACCCCGCCATCAACCACCACGATCCGATCCGCCTCCCGAACCGTCGACAGCCGGTGGGCGATCACCAGTGCGGTGCGCCCGTGGAGCAGCCGCCTGAGGGCGAGCTGAATCAGGTACTCCGACTCGGCATCGAGCGCCGCCGTGGCCTCGTCGAGAATCAAGATGGGTGGGTCCTTGAGCAGTGCGCGGGCGATCGCGATCCGCTGGCGCTGGCCGCCCGAAAGCCGGCTGCCGCGCTCGCGCACGATCGTGTCGTACCCGTCCGGCAGCGCCATGATGAAGTCGTGGGCCTGCGCGGCCCGCGCGGCCGCTTCGATCTGGTGCGCCGTCGCGTTCGGGCGCCCGTACGCGATGTTGGCGCGCACCGTGTCGTTGAACAGGTGCGGGTCCTGAAACACCACGCCGATCTGGTTCCGCAGCGAGCGCTGGGTCATGGCGCGGACATCGATGCCGTCGATCAGGATGCTGCCGCTCGAGACCGGATGGAGCCGCTGCAGGAGGGTGACGAGCGTCGTCTTGCCGCTCCCGCTCGGCCCGACGAGCGCCACCGTTTCGCCCGGGCGCACCTCGAGATCTATCCCTCGGAGCACGGGCGAGCCCGCCTGATACGCGAAGCCGACCTGCCGGAACTGCACCTCGCCTCGGAGCGGGGGGACCTGCCTGGCATTCGGCTGGTCGCCGACCGAGTCCTCGACGTCGAGAATGCCGTAGATGCTTTCGAGCGATACCGTCGCGCGGCGGAAGGTCTGGTAGGTGTTGGTGACGCCCTGGACCGGCCCGAACAGCCCGCCGATGTAGCCGAGGAAAGCGACCAGGGTGCCGAGCCCGATCTGACCCTGAAACACGAAATACCCGCCAAGCGCGAGCGCCGCGAGCCGAGCCGCCGTGGCCCCGAGGCCGCGGATCGCTCCATTTCGCGTGTCCGTCCGGACGCCGCGCCGAACCACCTCGTTTCCCTCCCGGACGCCGTCGAGGAAGCGCTCCTTCTCCGCCTCCTCCATGTCGAAGACCTTCACCGTCATCATCCCGGCCAGGACCTCGTTGAACCGGCCGTAGATGGAGCTCCACCGCTCGACGAGTCGACGCTCGCGCTGGATCTGCTCGGGGGCGGCCCGGGCGCCGATGAGGGCGGGGAGCGGCGTGAACGCGATGACCGCGGTCGCGAGACGCCAGTCCAATCGGTACATCGCCAGGATCGAGAGCACCAGGTACAGGGTGGTAGGCAACAGATTGAACGCGAGATCGCTGAACGCCGCGACATACCCGTTGATGCCCTGGTTCATGCGGTTGATCGTGCCACCCACGGCCTCCCGCTGGTGATAGGCCAGTGGCAGGCTGTTCAGCTTGCTGACCACCCGCTCGCGCACCGTGTACTCGACACCGAGCCGCACGTCCCAGCTCACCACGCCGAGCCACCACTGGATCGCTGCGCGGACCAGCTCGAGGACGATCAGGAGGACCATGGCAACGGCGAACGCGTGGGCCCCGTTCGGTTGGCTCAGCAGGTCGATGAGGTACTTCATGATGAGGGGGTCCACCGCGCTCAGCGCGGCGAGGATCAGTGCGAGCGCCAGCACGACGACGAGCGGCCGGGCGTACGGGCGGACGAATTCCAGGGATCGAACGGCGAGGCAGGGACGCGGCGGCTGCATGGTCCGGGTGTTGACGGGAAACCCGAGACGTCGGGGGTGCGACTCGGCGGTGGCGGAATGCTATGCAAGTTCAATGCCCACAACCGCATGGGCATGCGAGCCTCATGTGGGCCTGTAGGCTATGTCAAGTCGCACGGTGAAATGCATCCTGCGAGCGCGCGGAGTTCCCGTATGCCCAGGTCAACCGGCAACCGTGGGCCCCCGGCTGGGCGACCAGTGCCTGGCCGCTGAGAAATGGGTACTAGAGGTCGCTTTCTGCTGGCTTTCTAGGGGACTGACCGCGAAGGCGAACGAGCGACGTTGCATGGGCAATTGCGCCCACGGGTGACTCAACGCCGGAGTTTCGCGCCGGCCTCGGCTCGGGAATGGACCGCCAGTTTGCCGAGCACACGCTGCGTATGGTGGCGGGCGGTGTGGGGGCTGATCTCCAGTCGCCTCGCGAGGGCGCTGTTCGACAGGCCCTCGGCGAGGAGCAAGGCCACCTGCACCTCGCGTGGGGTCAGGCCGTGGTCGCTGCGGAGCCGACCGGCGAGTGACGCGGACGAGGGTGGCGTTGGCTTTGGATACCACGCGTCCCGCAACTGCTCGCTCTGGGAGAGCGTTTCGTCCATCAGGGCGCGAAGGTTCGAGATGAGGACGCGCCGTTGGCTACGAAGCTCTTCGAAGCTGCCAAGCAGGGCGGAAAGGTGTCGCGCCGTGATGGGCATGGTACGGTCGAAGGATCGGACGTTCACTGCTGCCTCCGGGTCGGCCCTGCTACAATTGTCTCCATGCCGGGGTCATTAGTCAATTTAGCCCATCTCCGCCGTGTCCTCGCCGTGAGGGGTCTCACGCCCGCGTCCGTGGTTCCCGAGTCGAGCGGTGGTCGTACCGAAGAGGCCTGTATCCGGCCCGCGCGGCTGCTCGAGGACGAAACGCTGGCCTGGCACGCCGTGGGCACCGCGGAGGCCTGGCCGGGCTCGCTCGCCTTTCTCGATGGCGTCCAGCGCTCGGTCCTGCTCGCCTACGCGGGGTCGGCCCCCCTGGTCGTGGGTGAGGTGGCGGCGGCCGTCCGGGAGCGGCAGGACCGGCGGCTCGCCACGGTTCTCGAGCAGCGGCGGCTGCTGCTCATCGCGCGCCCCGAGGCGCTCGGAGCCGCGGGAGAGCTGCCACCCGACCTGGATACGGTCGCGCTTCCTACCGATGAGCCGGCGCACCCGGTCCGCGACCTCGCCAATGCCGCCCGTGCCCTCGATCGGGCGCGCGGCGCGCTGGAGCGCGCGCTGGCGGAGACCTATCGTGCCCGCTCCGACGCCTGGCTGATCGTGGACGGGACGCTCACCGAGAGCCCGGTCTGGGCGGCCGATGCGCGCATGCTGGCCGTCTCCAAGAGCCATGCGACGCTGCCCTTCGATGGTGCCGACCTCGAGCGGTTCCTCCGCGTTCCGCTGGCCCATCGGACCTCGATCTATGGGCCCATGACGCGCAGCCTCACGCCCGTGCACGAGTGGGCGTTGCGGCTGTGGCCGTGGGAAGGGAAGGATGTCTTTCACGGATTGGTGCGGATCCAGGTCGCTCCGACGAACGGGACCCCGGACACGGCCGATGCGCTCTCGCGTCGCATCCTCGCTGAGCGGGCGCCCCTCAGCACCCCGGATCACCGCTGGGATCGCCTGCTGTACGGGATCCACTCCGTCGAGAGCTATCTCCGGGCCGGCTACCGGAGCTTGGCCTAGTCTCCGGGCGTCCCCGAGGCCCCTACTGATTTGCCCTCCGGCTCGCCACATTGCGGCATGACCCCAGGCCAATCGCCGCTCGGCCGAGTCGTCGCCACCGAGCTCAAGCCCTCCACGCCGCACCAGTTCCACTTCTGGACCGCGCGTGAGACGCCCATCGGCATCGGCGCGATCGTTCGCGTCGAGGATGCCGGGCGCGTCGTCTTCGGGGTGGTGACCGACGGGTTTGCTTATTCGGACCTCGTGACGCCGATGCACGCGGTCATCGGCGCCGACGGCGATCCGGCGGCGGTGGGTCTGGAGCCCAGCGAGCGCGCCGAGATCCGGTTATTCACCGCGGCGGTGCTCCGCCAGATGCCGGAGGAGCCGCTTCAGCCGGTGCCGCTCGGCCCCGTCTGGCTCGCGAGCGACGAGGATGTGGTGCTCGCGCTCCGCATGGATTCCTACACGGTGGGCGAGCGGCCGACGGGAATCCCGGTCGGCCTCTACGCCGCGGGCGGTCTCGAGTCGCCGGTGTACCTGGACTGCGACTTCCTGCTCGGGCCCGAGGCAGCGCATCTCAACATCACGGGCGTCTCGGGCCTCGCCACCAAGACCAGCGCGGTCGAGTTCATGCTCGGGAGCATCTTCCAGACCTTTCCGAGGCACAAGGGCTCGGTGGCCGCCCTCTGCTTCAACGTGAAGGGCCCCGACCTCTGCTTCCTCGACCAGGCGGCGACGCTCACCGCCGAGGACTGCCGCCAGTACGCCCGGCTCGGACTGCGTCCGGAACCGTTCGCGGACGTGCACTACTATGCGCCGTTCAAGGCCGACGGAGTGAACCTCAACACGCTGCGCACGAACGAAGCTCTGGCGGCCAACACGCATCCGCTCGTGTGGGGACTTCGTGAGGTGCTCGACTACGCCGAGGTTGTGCTCAACCGTGACGATGTGGACGCGAAGGCGGACGCCTTCATCGATTTCCTGGCCGATCGCGTAGTGGGTCGCGAGTATCAGGACGACATGTTGCGCGGTCGGCCGTTCCAGGTGCAGAGCTTCGCCGATCTCGAGGAGTTCTTCCGGGCCATTTTCGATTTCATGGAGGCGTTGGGGAAGGGCGGGGAAGTGTGGAAGACCCACCACCTCGCGACCATCCGCAAGATACGAAACCGGCTGAGCAACATCTCGACCCGGTCCAAGGGCCTGGTGACCGACGACGGCGCGGCTCACGATCTCCCCTGGGGTCAGTTCGCCGACCGGAGCGTACACGTTGTGGACGTGGCCGGACTCGACCCCCTGGCGCAGGATCTCGTCTTCGCCCGCGTGGTCTCCAAGCTCCGCGAGCATCTCGAGCGCCGCGACCTTGGTGTGGATCACGTGGTCGTGTTCGTGGACGAGCTCAACAAGTACGCGCCGGCCGAGGGGCCCGATACGTACGTCCGCAAGATGCTGCTCGATCTCTCCGAGCGCGGTCGCTACCTCGGGCTGGTCCTGTTCTCGGCGCAGCAGTTTCGCTCGCAGGTGCAGCGGCGGGTTGTGGGGAACGCGGGGACGGGCGTCTTCGGTCGCATGGACATGGACGAGCTCTCCACGCCCGCCTACGCCACGCTGTCGCCGGCCACGAAGATCAAGCTCGCCACGCTGCCCAAGGGCGAGCTCATGGTCCGCCATCCGCACTTCACCCAGCCGATCTTCGTCAGGTTCCCGCGGCCCGCGGTGCTGGGAAGTCGCGAGGGTATCGAGCGGTTCCCTCCCACGCCCGAGCTGGCCTTCGCCGATGCGGTGGCCCGGCAGCTTCGTCGGCTGGATCGCCGGGTCACCTCGGATGCCGTGCGTGCGCTGGTCGACGGCCGGCGCGAGGAGGACGTGCGGCGCGCCCTCGGCGCCACCCGGCGCGAGCGCCCCGACGACGCGCTCGCGTTCTTCTCGGCCTGCCTTGGCCGCCGCGTGAACGGTGAGGTCGTTTCGGCTCGCCGCGCCGTTCCGGCGGTGCGCCGTGGCGAGGACGACTACGGGTTCTGAGCTCGAGGATCCGTGCCCGCGGGCCGCGAGGCCGGATGGATCACCAGCCGGACCCGGCTGTTGCGGCGCAAGGTGTCGCAGGTGTTGTCGGACTCGAAGTGACCGGCGGGGCGGACCCCGCCAGCGAGGGCTCTAACTCGTTGCCGGGTCGCCCGTTTGACACCACCGCGGGTCTTGCTTAATCGGCCGGCGGCGAGACATTTCGAGAGTGAAACTGGCCCACATCGCCGATCCGCATCTCGGCATCCGGCAGTACCATCGTCTGACCCCCTCCGGCATCAATCAGCGCGAGGCCGACATCGCCCGTGCGTTCCGCGCGGCGATCGACGGCGTCATCGAGGCGCGCCCCGACGCCGTCGTCGTGGCCGGCGACCTGTTCCACTCGGTCCGCCCGACCAACGGGGCGATCGTCTTCGCGTTCCGACAGTTTCAGCGGCTGCGCGAGGCGCTGCCCGAGGCGCCGGTGGTGCTGATCGCCGGAAATCACGACACCCCCCGTTCGACCGAGACCGGATCGATCCTCCGGCTCTTCGAGGAGCTCGGCGTCGACGTCGCGAGCGACGAGGCACGCCGGTTCGTGTACCCCGCGCTGGACCTCAGCGTCCTCGCCGTGCCCCATCAGGCGCTGATGGGCGGCACCCGGCCGTCGCTCCGGCCGGAGGGGGACGAGCGTCGGCGGGTGCTGGTGCTGCACGGGGAGATCGAAGGCGTTTTCCCATTCGACCGGAGCGCCGCCGAATACGGCGGGGCAATCCTCGGCCTCCAGGAGCTGGCGCCGGACGAGTGGAGCTACGTCGCCCTCGGGCACTACCACGTACAGCACCAGGTGGCGCCGCGCGTCTGGTACGCGGGCTCGCTCGAGTACGTGAGTCCCAACCTCTGGGGCGAGCTGGTGGACGAGTCGAACCACGGCTCTCGAGGCAAAGGCTGGCTGCTGGTGGACGTCGACCGGGGAACCGCGCAGCGGCGCCCGGTGCCACTGGCTCGCGAGATCCTCGACCTCGAGCCCATCGAAGCCGACGGAATCCAGGCCGCGGCCGTCAACGCGCTCATCGCCGAACGGGTGGCTGCCGTCCGCGGCGGCATCTCCGACAAGGTGGTGCGCCTCCGCGTCCAGAATATTCCGCGGCACGTGGCGCGGGAGCTCGACCATGCGGCCATCCGGGCCCTCAAGGCGACCGCGCTGCATTTTCATCTGGACCTTCGACGACCCGAGATCCACCGGGTCGTCGGCACCGGCGCCCCCGGTCGCCGGCAGACGCTGCCGGAGCTGGTACACTCGTACCTCGAACGACGTCCGCTGCCCGCGGAGCTCGATCGCGAGGCGTTCGTGCGGCTCGGCGACAGCCTCATGGACGGCATCGAGCGCGAGCTGGCCGGCTGATGCAGATCCACCGGCTGCGGCTCGCCAATTTTCGGCAGCACGAGCATACCGAGCTGGTGCTCGGCGCGGGCCTCACGGGCATCGTCGGCCCGAACGGCGCCGGCAAGACGACCATTCTCGAGGCCATCGCGTGGGCGATGTACGGCATGCCCGCGGCGCGCGGCAGCCGCGAGACCATTCGCCGGCGCGGCGCGCCGCCCCGGTCGCGCGTGGAGGTCGAGATGGAATTCAGTCTCGGCGCGCATCAGTACCGTATCCTCCGCACCCTGAACGGCGCCGAGCTGTACCAGGATGGTGATCCGGCGCCGATCGCGAACTCGATCGGGGCCGTGACCGAGCGGGTGACGCGCCTGCTGGCCATGACGCGGGAAGAATTCTTCAACACCTACTTTACGGGGCAGAAAGAGCTCGCCGTCATGGCGGCGATGTCCGCGCCCGAGCGCGCGCAGTTCCTGTCGCGCGTCCTGGGCTACGAGCGGATCCGGGCGGCCCAGGACCGCCTCAAGGAGCGGCGCTCCGCGCTTCGCGCGCGCTACGACGCGCTTCGGGCGGCCCTGGGTGATCTCGCCGAGATCGAGGCAGCGGAGGCGCGCGCCCGAGAGCGCGCGGCGACCGCGCAAGCGGCCGAACAAGCCGCATGCGAACGGGCGGCCGCCGCCGACGCGGTCGTGGCCGAGGTGCGCCCGCGCTGGGAGCGCCTGCAGCGGCAGCGCGAGGCCGCGCTCAAGCTCGAGGCGGAGCTGCGGGTCGCGGCCCACCGTGCGGAGACCGGGGCCGAGCGGGCCGAGCGGCTTGGCCGGGAGGTCGCCGAGGCCGGTACCGCCGCTCAACAGCTCCAGGACGTCATCCAGCGCCTCGCACCCCTGGCGTCGCTCAGGCAGGAAGTGGCCGGACTCGAGCGCGACGCCGAGGCATATGCGGCGCGGAAGGGCCTGCTCGCCCAGCTCGAGGACGTGCGACGCCACTTCACCTCGGTCGAAGAGCGTCTAGGGCGGCTGCCCGGCCGCGAGGACCTCGATGCCGTGCGAGCGCGCGTGAGCGACGTACGTGCGGCGCTCACCGGCGTGGTGGTGGAAGGCGAGAACATGCGGACGGCCTGGGTGCGGGACGCGCAGGACGCGCGGACCAAGCGTCAGGGCCTGTTGGATCAGTACCAGGAGCTGAAGGACCAGCGCCAGCGTATCGTCAAGGCGGGCCCGGAAGGCGATTGCCCCACGTGCGCCCGGCCGCTTGGCGCGGAGTACGACAAGGTTCTTGGTCTGCTCGACCGGCAGATGGAGGACGTGATCGCCAACGGCAACTTCTACAAGCAGCGCATCGAGCAGCTCCAGATCGAGCCCCGCGAATTGGACGAGGTGGACCGTCAACGCATCGTGCTCGAGCGCGAGCTGTCCCAGGTGACCGGCGAGGTCGGGCGCCTCGACGCGCTCGCCCAGGACGGGGCGACGCTGCGGGACGAGCGGGAGCGGCTGGTGCTTCGCGTCACCGAGCTGGAGCAGTCGCTGGGACGTGTGGCGGGGTCCTACGACCAGGCTCGTCACGAGGCGTTGCTCGGTCGGATCCGGGAGCTCGAGCCATTGGTACCGCAGGCCGAGGGCCTCCGCGTGCTCGCCGATCGCCGGCATGCCGCCGTGGCCGAGCTCGAGACGGTCACGACCGAGCGCGCCGCCGCGGCGGCGGCCGCCGCCGACCTGCGTGCGCGCCTCGACGAGCTGGGCTACACCGAGCAGGTCTTTCGGGAGGCCCGCGAAGCCGAGTCGGCCGCGGAGCAGGGAGGCCGGGAGGCGGAGCTGGCGCTCGTGCGCGCGCGGGGCGAGTCCGCTGCCGCGGCGGAAGCCATCGAGGCCGCCGTGCGCCGCCGTGCCGAGCGGGCCGAGCGCGAGCGGGAGGCGCAGGCCACGGGCGCCGAGCTCGCCTTGCATCAGGAGCTCGATCGTGCGCTCTCCGAGCTTCGGACCGAGCTCAACGCCACGCTGCGGCCCGATCTGAGCGAGCTCGCCTCCGGCTTCCTCCGGGATCTCACCAACGGGCGCTATACCGACCTCGAGCTCGACGAAGACTACGGCGCCACCCTCCTCGACGACGGCGATCCCAAGGCGGTCATCTCGGGCGGCGAGGAGGACGTGGCGAACCTCGCGCTGCGCCTCGCGATCAGCCAGATGATCGCCGAGCGCGCGGGTCAGCCGCTCTCGCTCCTGATCCTCGACGAGATCTTCGGGTCACTCGATGAAGATCGGCGGGCCGCCGTGGTGGACCTCCTGCGGAGTCTGGCCGACCGGTTCCCGCAGGTCATCCTCATCACCCACATCGACTCGGTGCGCGAAGGCTTCGATCGCGTCATCCGCGTCGGGTTCGACGTGGCGCGAGGCGCGGCCACGGTCCGCGACGAGCCGGTCGGGGGGCACGATGTGGCGGCCTGATCGCAGCCTGCGCGGGCCCGATCGGCCCACGCTGCGCGACATCGAGTCGCTCAACCGCGTGTTCGCCGACGCGTTCACCGACCGCTACAGCCGCGACGGCCTCGTCGGCGTGCGCGTCCCCCACCTCAACACCCTCGTCTGGCGTTACGCGCTCGAGGACGCTGGCGACGGCGCCATGATCTGGCGGGACGCGGACGGACAGGTGGTGGCCTTCAACATGGTGCACCAGTCCGGCCTCGAGGGCTGGATGGGACCGCTCGCCGTGCGGCCCGACCGCCAGAGCGAGGGCCTGGGTTCCACGATGGTGCGGCTGGGCATCGACTGGCTGAAAGGGCAGGGTGCGACGACCATCGGCCTCGAGACGATGCCCCGCACCGTCGAGAACATCGGCTTCTACAGCCGGATCGGCCTCGTGCCCGGGCCGCTGACCGTGACCCTGGTGCACGATGTGCCGCGGCGGGCGGGCGCTCCGCCCGAGCTGCTCTCGGTGTCCGGTGGCCAGCTCGCGCGACGGATCGAGGAGTGTCGCAGCCTGACGGATGCGCTCGCGCCGGGCGTGGACTTCACCCGCGAGATCGCGCTCACGCGGGACCTGGGCATCGGCGATACCACGCTGGTGCGCGAAGCGGGTGAGCTCGTCGCATTCGCGCTGTGGCATTCGACTCCGCTGGCAGCCGGGAGGGCCAAGGACGAGGTCCGGGTGCTCAAGCTCGCGGCGGCCTCGCTGTCCGCGTTCGAGCGCCTCCTCGAGGCGCTGCATGGGACGGCCGCGGCGGAGCGCGTCGGCCGACTGGCGATCCGCTGTCAAACCGAGTACGCCGACGCCTACCTGCGTCTCATCGCGGCCGGCTACCGGGTGCACTGGACCGACCTGCGGATGATCCTCCGCGGGTTTCCGCCGCCGCAGCAGCATGGGATCGTGCTGTCGAACTGGGAGATCTGATCGACCGCAGTAGCCCTGGCGTTCACAAAGTGTCGAGGGTCGAGGGGGTGAGGTGACCGAAGATCGCAAGGACATGGGTCCCGGCCAGAGGGGGACGCTTTCGCGGGTGGCGGGAAATATCGCCGTCGTTGGCGTCGCCGTCGTGATCGGCCTGCTGATCTGCGAGGGGCTGTTACGCTTTCTCGGGGTTGGTTTTCCCGTGTACGTGTGGACCGATCCCGCGCGAGGGCTCGCGCACATCCCGGGCGCGAAGAGCGCGGCCAAGTATCATGGTCGGAGCTGGATCGAGATCAACAGCGACGGCCTCAGGGGGCCGGAAGTGCCCCTGGCCCATCCCCCGGGAACCCTCCGGATAGCGTTGCTTGGCGATTCCTTCATCGAAGCGTTCCAGGTTCCCTTCGAGAAGACCGTCGGGGAGGTTCTCGGACGGGAGCTGTCCACCCTGCGCGGCACGCCGGTCGAGGTCGTGAACTTCGGCGTCGGAGGCTATGGCACTACACAGGAGCTGCTCACGCTCAAGCAGCAGGTCTGGAAGTACTCGCCGGATCTGGTCGTGTTGGGGTTCACCGTCGGCAATGATGTGACGGACAACTATCGTCCGCTGGATCCGGGAGCCTACCGGCCGTACTACGTCTTCCGGGACGGGGCGCTCGCCCTCGACACGACGTTTCTGCAATCGGGATCATACCAGAGTCGAGCCGTATGGACGCGCAGGCTCCTGGGCGTGGTCCAGGAGTCGCGGCTGGTCCAGCTGCTCAACCGTGTGCGACACCAGGGTCGCAAACGCGATCGCAAGCAGCAGCGAATCAGTACGGTGCCTGGTGATGAAGTGGGGCTATCCAACAAGGTCCAGCTGCCCCCGACCACGCCGGAGTGGCAGGAGGCGTGGCGCATCACCGAGGGCGTTCTGGAGCTGATGCGCGACGAGTGCCGCAGGAAGGACAAGCCCTTCGCCATTGTGACGCTGACCCGGGCGATCCAGGTCTCCCCGGTGTCCGAGGAGAAGGAGAAGTACCTCCATCAGCTCGGAGTGCCGGACCTCTACTATCCGGAACGACGTCTCGCCGATTTCGGGAAGCGGGAGGGCATCCCGGTGCTCAACCTGGCGCCGACAATGGCCGAGGAGGCGGAGCGCCGCCACGTCTACTTTCACGCCGAAGGCGACAGCATCGGCATCGGTCACTGGAACGAGGAGGGGAATCGAGTGGCCGGAACGCTGATCGCCGCGTGGCTCGCTCGAGTGTTTCCAGCCGAGTCCACCACGACCGCGCGCTCCCGTCCCTGATGGGTCGGGCGGAGGGTCCGCCGCCGCGCGTCGGCTTCGGCGGACCGGAGCTCAGAAGATCGTGTAGATGAATGGCGCCAGGACCGACCCCTGGGCAAACACGAGAAGCGCCCCCACGAGCAGGAGGATGAGGATGATGGGGATGAGCCACCATTTCTTCCGCACCCGCATGAAACTCCACAGCTCTTGCGCGATGCCGCGACTCATAGACTCGGCGCCTCAGATCAGAATTGATGGTCCATGTTGCCCTGCCGCTCGCCGACGGGGCGGCTCTGCCAGTACGTATTCCCGTCAGCAACCCGCGACATAGGCCGGTGGCCGACCAGGCGGGCGATGAAGCCGGCCGGCGTGAGCACCAGGTAGAACATTACCCCCATGAACACTGGCGTCGTGACCTTCGAGATCACGGTCGCGAGTCCCATCCAGGCACGGTAGACGGGGCCGAGCCGCGTCGGCACCAGGAGCCCGGTGACCAGCAGGCTCACGCCCAGCCCTGCGGCGACCCAGGCCGCCGTCACGTGAGTGCGCCGCCAGAGAAGCAAGGCCAGAAGGACGAACGCTCCGCCGACCAGGAGCCCGAATTTCCGGCCTTCCGCGGACGTCAGTCGAGTTGGAATTCGGCTTTCCAATTCCCGCTCTCCTTCCACTCGGGCTGCCCCTCCTTGTCGAGAAGGAACGATCCGAGAACCAATCGGTCGAGGTGAGTTCGCATGAAGCAGCGGTACGCGTCCGCCGGGGAGCAGACGATCGGCTCGCCGCGGACGTTGAAGGACGTATTGACGAGGACGGCACAACCCGTGAGGCACTCGAACTCGCGAATGAGATCGTGATAGTCCGGGTTGGTGTCGGCGCTCACGGTCTGAATCCGCGCGGAATAGTCGATATGGGTGACGGCCGGGATGTCGGAGCGCGGGACATTCAGCTTGTCGATGCCCCAGAGCCGCTCGGCGGCCGAGTCCATCGGGATCTGCCGCGACTGCTTGACCGGGGCCACCAGGAGCATGTAGGGCGAATCGACGTCGAGCTCGAAATAGTCGCTCACCCGCTCACGGAGCACACTGGGCGCGAACGGGCGGAAGCCCTCGCGAAACTTGATCTTGATATTCATGGCGGCCTGCATCTGTGGACTGCGTGGGTCGCCGAGAATGCTTCGCGCCCCGAGTGCGCGGGGTCCGAACTCCATGCGCCCGTTGAACCACCCGACCACCTTCCCCTCGGCGAGGTCGCGCGCGACCGTTTGGAGAAGCTCCGCCCGCTCCAGGCGCCGGTACTTCGCCTTCGTGGCCTCGAGAAAGGTGACGATTTCCGCGTCGCTGTAGGCCGGTCCCAGGTAGGCGCCCTTCATGCTGTCCCTTCCGCCCGTCACCTGGCGAGGCTGCTTCTGATGCCGGTGCCAGGCGAGCTGCGCCACGCCGAGGGCTCCGCCGGCATCGCCGGCGGCTGGCTGGATCCAGAGCTCCTTGAAGGGCCCTTCCCGGAGGAGCCGACCGTTGCCCACGCAGTTGAGGGCCACACCGCCCGCGAGGCACAGCCGATCCATTCCGGTCTCGCGGTGCACCGTGCGGGCCATGCGGAGCATGATCTCCTCGCAGACCACCTGGACCGAGCGGGCGAGGTCCATCTCGCGCTGCGTCAGCTTCGTTTCCGGCTCACGGGGCGGGCCGCCGAACAGCCGGTCGAACGCGCTGTTCGTCATCGTCAGTCCGGTCAGGTAGTTGAAATACCGCTGATTGAGCGTGAAGGACCCGTCCTCCTTGAGGTCGATCAGCTCGCGGTAGATCAGGTCCACGTATTTGGGTTCGCCGTACGGTGCGAGCCCCATCACCTTGTACTCGCCCGAGTTGACCTTGAAGCCGGTGTAGTAGGTAAAGGCCGAGTAGAGCAGCCCGAGGGAGTCCGGCCAGTGAATCTCCCTGAGGATCTCCAGGTCGTTGCCTCGCCCGACACCAAACGATGCGGTGGCCCATTCGCCCACGCCGTCCATCGTCAGGAACGCGGCCTCCGCGAACGGCGACGGAAAGAATGCGCTCGCCGCGTGCGACTCGTGGTGCTCGCTGTACAGGATCTCGCCGTCGAATCCCAACTCGTCCCGCAGCTGGCGGTCCGTGAAGAGCTTTTCCTTGATCCAGAGCGGGCCGGCCATCAGGAAGGACCGGAATCCGCGGGGGGCTGTGCCGAGGTAGGTCTCGAGGATCCGCTCGAACTTGAGCAGCGGCTTGTCGTAGAAGCCCACGAGCGCGAGGTCCTTCACCGAGATCCCGCCGGCCTGGAGGCAGTAGTCCACGGCCAGTCGTGGGAACGCGGCGTCGCCCTTCTTCCGGGTGAACCGCTCTTCCTGCGCCGCCGCGACGATCTCGCCATCCTTGAGGAGGCAGGCGGCACTGTCGTGATAGAAGGCGGAAAGACCAAGAATGTGCATTGATTTCACGTTATCCACGAGCGGGCGGTGGCGTTGGGGATCAGGGCTGGACGCCCCCGCAATGTGGAGATGCCCAGGTGACCAGGCAAGGGTGGACACAGGCTCTCCGCGCCCCCAATCCGGAGTAGCTCCGGCGTACGGCGTGCCCGTGCCGGACGAACGAACACCCGGAGAGGAGACTCCCCTCCGGGTGGTGGCCATGAGGCCTCGGGTCGGCTAGAAGATCCGAACGATCTTCGCCACCGACGGCACGTCGTTGCCGGTCAGGATGAACACCATGTAATGGCCTGGGGGCGCTCGGTTGCTCGAGGTCGGCGCGGTGATGGTGAGTCCCGTCGCGTCTGCGGTGAACGTGAGGCGCTGGAACCGCTGGTTTTCGTCGAACGCATGAGTGACGGCACCCAATCGGATGAAGCTCACGTGGGTGATCGTCGCGGCGTCCGGGGTTTCCACACGGAACTGCCCGCCATAGTTGACCTCGGTGGGCGCGCTGGTGATTGTCGGCCGCGGTCCTCGGGAGAGATACGGCGGCGAGAACAGCTCCGCGTTGAACTCGTCCGGAGCCCCGGCGCCTTGGCCGCTGCCCGCGTTGAGCACCCTGCCATCCGGCAGCAGGAGCGACGTGCCGTGGTAGCCGCGCGTGACCGAGTTGCTGGCCAGTACGGTCCACTCACCGGACTCCGGGTTCCACACCTCGGCGGCGTGGACGCCCGTGCTGATGTCATCGAAGGTGGTGCCTGCCACCCCGCCGGTGGCCAGAACCTCGCCGGTCGGCAGGGCCGTCAGGTTGTGGTGTCGCCGGGCGAAGTGCATCGAGCTCGTCCACTGCCAGCTCGGCGAGGCGTCGTTGAGATTGATCACCTCCGCGGTGTTCGTCGTATTGGCACCGCCGGCGTAGATGATCCTTCCGTCGTCGTACATCACGGCCGACCCGTAGTTCCGTCCGCCGAAGAGGCGGCTCGGGCCCGGAGTCAGCTTGCCGTTGCCCGCGGTGGAGAGCCAAAACGTATTCTGGCCCGGCCCGGCGATGTACATGAGGCCGTTTGGCGCGGCCCACGCGCGCGGATACCAGGGGAAGGCGTGCACGGCACTGGTCAGCTGTCGGAGCGAGCCGTTGCTCCACACCTCGGGTATGGTGACCACCGCGCTGTCCTGGTCCGTGCCCGATGTAATCACGACGTCCCCGTTCCCCATGACGGTGGTCGTCGGATACCAGCGGCCCCTGGCCATTGGAGCGCCCGAGGTCCACGTGTCGTTTTCGCTTGAGAAGAGCGTGATGTTCGGGAGTCCGAAACCGTCCTTGATGTGACCGCCCGCGACGAATACGCGGCCGTCGGGGAGCAGGGCGTGCCCCGCGCAAAACAGGTTCGCCGGCGCGGGCACGGACTCGAAGTTGCCGGTCGCGGGATCCCACACCTGCGGCGCTCCGCTGCGCCCCATCGAGAGGACTCGCCCATCCGGCGTCAGCATCATGTGGATCGCGACGATCGGCCACGGGAACGGCGCGGTCCAGCTGCCGATGTCCGAGCCGGTCGTGGCCAGGGTGATGGGGTTCGACTGGACCGGCGTCAGGTCGGTCGCGGAGAAGGTGAGCGTGTAGGTGCCGCCCGAACCGCTCAGCGCGAGATCGGTAAAATGCGCCTTGCCGGTCGCGTCGGTCGAGACGGTGGCCGTTCCCGAGAGCGCGGCGCCGCCCGAAACGGCTGCGGTCACGGGTATGCCGGCCCCGAGCGCCTGACCGGCTCCGTCCTTGGCAGCCACCACGGGCTGCTGCGAAAGCGCGATGCCTCCCACGGCGGCGCTCGACGGCTGCGTGACGAGCACGAGCTGCCCAGGCTGGCTGGCGCCCGCACTGAGCGCGATCGCGGTCGACTGAACGCTGACCACGTTCGGCGCCGAGAAGGTCAACGTGTAGGTGCCGTCGGGTCCTGTCAGGGCCAGGTCGGTGAAGTGAACTTCACCATACGCGTCGCTCTGGATCGTTACAGTGCCCGCCAGCGTCGCGCCCGCACCCACAGAGGCCGTGACGGGAATGCCGCCGCCCAGGGCTTCGCCACTTCCGTCGTCCACCCGAATGATCGGTTGCTGGGCGAGTGCCACACCGCTCGCGGCCGTCGCTGAGGGCTGGGTCGCCACGATCAGCTGCGGGCTGGTTCCGGCTTCGGCGATGGCGGTGAACTCGACCGCGGGGAGGCCCTCGACGGTCGCCGTCGTGATCTGGGTACCGGCACTGGAGCCCAGAACGCGCACGACGGCGACCTGACCGTCGGTGCCGGTCTCCATCACGCTTGAACTGACCGTGCCATCACCCAGCACGGCCCAGCTCACTTTCACGCCTTTGAGCGGTTGACCGTCCGTCCCATTCACCCGGGCGACGAGCGAGTCCGGCAAGGACTGATTGACGACGCCACTCTGATTGTCACCGGAAACCATCAGGAGCGCCGCCGGCTCAGGGCCGGTTGCCTCCGAACACGTCAGCAGGAAGGCTGCGGCGCCCGTGACCAACATCCCAACCGTGATCCTGCGAACAGTCATTTGTCGAATCCGTGGCTGGCCCGATTCAGTCGGCTGGACTTCCGGAATAGTGACGTCTGAGCTTGAGAATAGTGAAACTTGCCGCGCATAGCCGGGCTGTTTCACGGAGGTCCAAGTGGACGCGTTCCGTCGATGTCCGGCCTCCCCGCTGTCAATCTGATTATTACTCGCTCTCCGCGTCAACGCTATTGGCCGAGGATGCCGCCAGCGCCCCAAAAGCTACACCGGTTTGCCCTGCAACATACGGTCCATCAGGCGGTTGGCGCCCCGTCGATGGTCTGGCTACGAGGCCATTATGGCCGCCGGCTGGAACCCCTACACGGTGTCAAATTTTGCATAGCCCCTTGACATTTGTGACCGGCCTCACGAATTTCGTCCCGCGCGAGGCATCACAGAACACGAGATGGCGCTCATCCCGGCGGCCATTCCCTCGCTCTGGGGAAGCACTCTAGTTCGTCCCAGCGAACCACTCACTTACAACCTCCTGAGGGGCTAGCGGGTTCGACCGCGTAAGCGGCGATGCCCTACCCCCTGCGCGTCAGGACCCCCCTCTGACGAAGAGCCGTCGTGCGGCCGTGCCGCGCTCCGGCCCCTCGCCTGCCGCGCTACGGCCACGGAATCTTGGACAAGGGATACTCCACATGATTCACGCGCTCGCTCATGTCCGCCGTCTGACCAGGCTTCGATTCTCCGCGTTGGGCGTCCTTGCCGCTGTCGCCGCCGCCAGCGCCTGTGACAACACCGATCCACTCGCCAACAGCGAGCCCACCGATGTGCCGGCGCCGGTCGCCGCCACCGACGCGGCCGCACCGGTCGAGTCGATCGAAACCGCGCTCGCCAGCACCAACGGCGTTCCCTTCGGCGCCTTCGGGCTGTGGTCGTCGAGCGGAAACACGTTGTGGGGCCCGAAGCCGCTGACCAACGCCCAGAATTGTGTCGCTCCGAGCTACATCGTCCGCCTCATCTCCGCCGCGCGTTCACAGGGTCAGAGTCTGCTGCTCCAGATGACCTGCGCCGACCCGAGCGAGTTCAAGTCGGGCGGCAAGTTCGATCTGAATAAGTGGAAGTCCAGGATGAACCAGTTCAACACCTCCACCATTCGCAACGCCATCGCAGCCGGCGTCTCCGATGGGACGGTGATCGGGAACTCGATGTTTGATGAGCCCGAGCGGAGCGCGAGCTGGGGCACGATGACCAAGGCGGTGATCGACAACGCGGCGGCCTACGGCAAGTCGCTGTTCCCGACGCTCCCGATGGGCGTAAGCCACGGTGGCGGCGGCCTCGACTGGCAGTCGTCGACCCGCTATTACAAGCTCGACTACGTCAACTATCAGTACTCCACCCGGCTGGGCAGCGTCAGCTCCTTCCGCGACAAGGCCCTTGCGCGGGGTCAGCGCGATGGAACGGCCACCAGCTTCAGCCTCAACGTCCTGAACGGTGGCAGGCAGGACACCGATGGCAGCTGGACCTGCTCGGGCGCTGGACAGGCCGGCGTGGGAACTCGGAAGCCGAACTGCCGGATGACGGCCGATCAGCTGCGGGACTATGGCCGGACCCTCGGACCCTCGGCGTGCCAGCTGGTGATGTGGCGCTTCGACAGCAAGTGGTTCTCGCGGTCCGACAACCAGCAGGCCATGAGGGACGTGGCCTCGACGCTGGCCTCGAAGTCGCGCCGCCCGTGCAAGTAATCCCAGTAGCCGGGGGTCCGTCAGTAGGAGGGTAGCAGAGGGGCCTCGGTGCAGGATCGACCGAGGCCCCTTTCGCTTCGTCCGCCGAACCCGCGCCTCGATCAGGTCGCCCCGGTGTCGTCGGTGGTGGCCGGGTGGAGCGAGGTGGATCGGGCAGGCGCGGGACTCGAGAACCTCGCGACGACATCTCCGTAGACCGAGAGCGTCTTGGCGACCATGCGGTCCAGGGTGAAGTGCTGCTCGAACCTCGCCCGTCCGGCCGCGCCCATCCGAGTCCGCAACGCCGGGTCCGTCAGCAGGCGAGCGATCCGGTCCCGGAGCATGTCAGCATCGCCCCGACGAACCAGATAGCCGGTGGCCCCGTCCTCGACCGCTTCCTCGGTGCCACCGACGGATGTCGCGACCAGCGGCAAGCCCGCCCGCATGATCTCGAGATTGCTCAGTGGGAACCCTTCCCAGTTGGTGACCAGGAGGCCGACTTGCGCCTCAGCCAGGAGTCGATCGACGTCCAGACGCTGACCCAGGAAACGCACGCGGTCTGCGATGCCGAGGGTCGCCGCGAGCGCCTGCATCTCCCCCAGCAGGGGACCCTCCCCGATCAGATCGAGTCCCCATGGCCGATCGCCGAGGCTCGCAAGCGCCCGGAGCAGGGTGGGGTGGTCCTTCTGCGCGCCTAGGCGGGCCACCATGACCAGCCGAGGTGGTACCCGACCCGGGTCCGCTCGCAGGGTCAGCGGCACATCGGGTATGCCGTTGTGCACCGTGACGATGCGGTCCGCTGGGACGATCTCGGCCTCGAGCGCCAGCCGGCGATCGAACTCGGATACGGCAATGATCTTGCTGGTCAACGGACCCGCCAGACGCTCGACCCTGCGATACACCGCGGCCTGCGCCTCGGGAAATCCGGGGGTGAAGGTCCAGCCGTGTGCCGTGAGCACGGCGGGAATACCGAGCCACTTCCCGACCACTCGACCGATCACTCCAGCCTTGGCGGAATGGAGAGCGAGTAGATCCGGACGCAATCCCTTCACGAGACCGTAGATCTCCCTCAATGCCAGGGGATCGCGCACCGGACTGATCGGAACGATCAGGTTCCGGAGGGTCACGGTCGGCGTGCCCTGTGCCCGAAGCGCGTCGACGAAAGGCCCGCGGCCACCGGTCAGAACCGTGACCTTGTGCCCTTGCGCCTGCGCCGCGAACGCCAGGTCCTTGACGTGGATCTGAACCCCGCCGATAGGATCCGCACGGGTCACGACGTAAGTGATCTTCACTCCACGCACCTCCGGTTGCTTCGCTGGTGCCCGACCTACGCGTTCGGGAAGAGTCCAGGTGGGGGCTCGGCCCCAGCGATGATAGCGGGGGGCGGAAATATATCGGGCGAGCTGCGGGGGCGCTCACGCGGCCATCCGGCCGTGGGCCCCGAAAGATCTTTGCGAATGGTCTCTCCAGGGTTGCGCGGAGACTGTGGGTCCTGCGAACCTTTGGGGATGCTGGCCGCCCTCATTCGCCCTGCCGGACGTACGGTCGGGCGCGGTCCGAGTGCTCGCTTCCAAGTCTCCGAACATGAGCTCCGGCACGGGGTTGAAGCTGCAAATGTCATGCTCGCCCGCGTCACGAGCGCGGCTGACAGAGCGGCTGCCAACGCCAGAGCCTTTGAAGTCGCGGTGAGCCCCACTCCAGCCCCGGGCTCGGCGCGCGAGTTCGCTACTGCCGGGGCTCGGCGGGAAACCATGGCGATGAAACGGAGTCAGGCCCACCGTGGGTGGGAACCGGAGGCTGGACGATGAACAACGTCATGTCTATTGACGTTGAGGACTGGTTTTGTGTCTACAACCTGAGCCGGCTAATCCGCTACGAAGACTGGGACGCGTGCGAGTCCCGAGTCGAGCGCAGCACGTTGCGACTCCTGGAGCTTTTTCGGCAGCATCAGGTCGAGGCGACGTTCTTTGTCCTGGGCTGGGTGGCGGACCGATTTCCCGACCTCGTGAGGGAAATCGAGCGCGACGGGCACGAGATCGCGTCGCATGGGTACTCCCACCGGCTGTTGACCTTCATGAGGCCCGAGGAGTTCCGGGCCGATCTCAACCGGTCGCTCGAGGTCCTGGCGAAGACGGCTCGGCAGGACGTCCGCGGATTCCGGGCGCCGTCCTTCTCGCTGACGCCCGAGACGTTGTGGGCCGTCGACATCCTGCGCGAGACTGGCATTCAGTACGACTCGTCCATCTTCCCGATGGAATACCACCCCGATTACGGCATGCCCGACGCGGACCTGCGACCGCATCAGCTCGCGGAAGGCCTGGTCGAGCTGCCCATGGGGGTCACCGAGCTCCTCGGACGGAAGATTCCCTGCAGCGGCGGCGGATATTTCCGGCTGTACCCCTATCGGGTCACCCGCTGGCTCATGCGAAAGTGTAACGAGCAGGGGCGGCCCGTTATGTTCTATCTGCATCCGTGGGAGCTGGATCCGGAGCAGCCCCGGGTTCCCGGGATGAGTTGGGCGAGCCGGTTTCGGCAATACAACAACCTGGAGAAAACGGAAGAGCGGCTGCGCCGCCTGATGAGCGAGTTCTCGTTCACGTCGGCGCGGCGGCTGCTCGCGGACGGTCAATTGTCGGCCACATGACTTCGCCCATCGGCGATGGGCTCGCCGGGCAAGCGGGGGCGGGGCACGTGTGTGTGCCTGAGCCGGCCAGTTGCCCATCACCGCTGCTGCACGGCGAACGCTCCTGTTCGCACGAGCCTCGCAGGTATGGAGACCAGCATGAACGCAGAAAAGCTCCGGGACTGCTTCAGTCGGTCGCTCGGGATTCCTCATGAGCGGGTCACCGACGATCTCGCCTACAACAGCCTCAAGGAGTGGGACTCGGTCGCTCACATGGCCCTGGTCGTGGAGCTCGAGACCGAATTCGACGTCATGTTCGACACGGACGACATCCTGGGCATGAGCACCGTCGCCAGGGCTCGCGAGATCCTGACCGGCCTTGGAGTGAGCTTCGATGCTGCTTGAAGGGCGCGTCAGCTTGGTGACGGGCGCCAGCCGAGGCATCGGTGCCGCGGTGGCGCGCGCGTTCGCCAGTGAGGGCGCGACCCTCGTCCTCTGTGCCCGCAGCGAAAGCGTCGAGACCGTGGCCGCCGAGCTGAGCACGCCCGAGCGCCCGGCGCGCGTCCTGCGCGGTGATATCAACGACCATGCGTTCTCCCGCGACGTGGTCGCGTCGATCCGCCGGGAGCACGGGCGACTGGACGTTCTCGTGAACAACGCGGGCGTTCTGCGGCAGGGACTCATCGGCATGACCTCCGTGGAGCACATGCGGGAGATGCTGAACGTGAATGTGCTCGCCCTCATGGTGCTCACGCAGTACGCCACGCGTGCGATGGAGCGGAGCGAATTGCCGAGCATCGTGAATCTCACCTCCATCGCCGGGATTCAGGGGGCGGAAGGGCTGGCCGCGTATGCCGCGTCCAAGGCGGCCGTCGTGGGGTATACGCTGTCGAGCGCCAAGGAGCTCGCCCCCAAGGGCATCCGCGTGAACGCCATCGCACCCGGTCTCATCGACACCGAAATGATGCATGACGTGGCGGCGGCGTGGCCGGAGCGTCGAGTCCCGCAGATTCGCATGGGCCGTGTCGGCACGCCTGACGACGTGGCGGGGGTCGCCGTATTCCTGGCCTCGAATCTGGCGCGATACGTCACCGGGCAGGTGATCGGGGTCGACGGAGGCATGACGCCGTGATCGATGCGGTGCTGCGGCGCCGGGATGAGCGTGTGGCGCTGGTTGCTCCCGCCCAGGGCGCTCGGGTGACGTACGGCGAGCTCACCGAGCGGGTGAACCAGGCGGCGGAGGAGTTGCGCCGGATCACCGGAGGGCGCCGCCTGGTCTTCCTGGCGCCGGGTCCCGACGTGGAAGCCGTCGTTCTGTACCTTGGGTGCCTGCATGCGGGCCTGCCGATCTGTCTTGTCGAGCTGCAGCCCGACCCGCTCGCACGCCTTGCGCACATCTACCGCCCGGCGTTGGTGCTCGCCCCCGACGCTCTCACGATGCCCGACGGATGGCGCTCCTGTGCTCTGTCGCAGCAGGGCTATAGAGCCGCCCTGGCCGTCGAATTGCTCGAACCGGCCCTCCACCCGGACCTGGCGCTGCTACTCACTACCTCCGGTTCCACCGGCAGTCCCAAGCTGGTGCGGCTCACGACCCGCAATCTGTTGTCCAACGCCTCGCGAATCGCCGAGTATCTCGGCCTGAATACAGGCGAGCGCGCCGCCCAGAGCCTGCCCATGCACTACAGCTACGGGCTGTCCGTGCTCAACTCTCATCTGGTCGCGGGTGGGACCGTCGTCCTGACTCCGCACTCGTTCATGCGCCCCGAGTTCTGGCGCGATGCCGACCAGGAACGGGCGACCTCGTTTGCCGGTGTGCCCTACATGTACGAGACTCTTCACCGGCTGCGATTCGATCCGGCGCGCCATCCGACGCTTCGGACCTTCACCCAAGCGGGCGGCGCCCTGCGGCGCGACCTGATCGCCCACTTTCACGCCCGCGTGACTGAGGCCGGCGCCAGACTGGTGGTCATGTACGGGCAGACCGAGGCCACCGCCCGGATCAGCTACGTGCCGCCGGAGCGCCTGGGCGAGAAGATCGGCAGCATCGGCATCCCGATTCCCGGGGGTACCCTGCGCCTCGAACGGGTGGAAGGCCTGGAGACCGGTGCCAGCGAGCTGGTGTACGAGGGTGAGAACGTCATGCTCGGGTATGCCGAATCCTTGGCCGACCTGGGGCTCGGCGACGTGCAGCAGGGGGTGCTCCGCACGGGCGATCTGGGCACGGTCGACGACGAGGGTTTCTTTACCCTCGTCGGGCGACTCAAGCGGTTCGCCAAGCTCTTCGGGCGCCGCGTCAATCTCGAGGATGTCGAGCGGGAGCTGGAAACCGCGTTCCCGTTGCGGGCGATCGCCACAGAGCGCAGCGACGGTCTCCTGGTCTCCGTCGTCGTCGACGGTGCTCTCCAGGATCAGGCCGCTGTCGCCCATCTTGCGCGGTTCCTCGCGGTGCCCCCCTCGGCGATCGTGCTCCGGCGAATTGCCGAGATGCCGCTCACTTCGGCCGGCAAGAAGGATTACAAGGCGTTGGAGGGCGCCCGGTGACGAGTCCGGCCCGGGCGCTGCTGGAGCTGCCGCCGTATGGCCTTCGCCAGGCCGAAAAGCGGGAGCGCCTGCTGCCGATGCTGCAGACCCTCACACGCCATCACGCGGAGCGCTGTGAGCCCTACCGGAACGTGCTGCACCGCGTGTTCGGGAACGGTGCCCGACGCGTGGATCGCCTGGAGGACGTCCCGTTTCTCCCCGTGACGCTCTTCAAGACCCACACCCTGTCGAGCGTGCCCGAGGCCGAAGTGGTGAAGGTGCTCACCTCGAGCGGCACTACCGGCCAGCAACCGAGTCGCATCTTTCTCGATGCGGAGACGGCAACCGTCCAATCGGCCGTGCTCGTGAAGGTCGCCCAGCACTTCCTCGGCAAGGAACGACTGCCGATGGTGATTCTCGACCACGCCGGCGTCGTTCGCGATCGCCGGAGCTACTCGGCGCGGGGCGCGGGGATTCTGGGCATGGCGCAGTTTGGCCATCGTCCATTCTACGCGCTGCGTGAGGACATGAGTCTCGACGTGGAGGGCCTTCGAGCGTATCTGAACGGGGTCGCGGGTCGGCGTGTGCTCTTGTTCGGCTTCACGTTCATGGTGTGGCAGCACTTCGTCCAGGCTCTCGAGCGTGAGCAGCTGCGTTTCGACCTGCCGGGAAGCATCCTCATCCATTCGGGCGGCTGGAAGAAGCTGCAGGAAGCGGCGGTCGACGCGCGCGAGTTCCGCGAGCGCGTGCGAGCGGCCACCGGCGTCGACCGGGTCATCAACTTCTACGGCATGGTCGAGCAGGTCGGTGGCGTCTACTTCGAGAACCCGCTGCATTACCTTCACGCGCCGATCTACTCCGAGGTGATCGTGCGCGACCCGGTGACGCTCGAGCCCTTGCCGGACGGGCAGCCCGGCCTGGTGCAGGTGCTGAGCTGCCTGCCCACCAGCTATCCGGGTCATTCCTTGCTTACGGAAGATCTCGGTGTCATCCGCGGAGCGGACCCGGACGACACCGGCATGGGCGGCCGGTATTTCGAGATCCTGGGCCGCGTGCCCAAGACCGAGCTGCGGGGCTGCAGCGACACGTTCGCGGCCAGGGCATGAGCGACGCCCCAGTGCCCACTCGCGCAGAGCCGTGGCATGCGGTCGCTGACCGGATCCGGGTGTTGGCGCCCGCCGATGACGCGGTCGACCTCGGCACCTTCCTGGACCGCACGGGCCGCGCCGGCGCGTCGCCGTTCAGCGCGGCCCGGATGGACACGCTGGCACGTCTCTCCGCGGCACTGCTCGCCGATCGAGTGCTTCGGCAAGATCCCGCCAGCGTGGCGGTTGCGTACTGGCTGCGCCGCGGTCAGCTCGCCCGACTCGCCGATGAACAGGCGCGTCGGGCCGCGGCCGAGCCCGACGTCGTGCGCGTGCCGGTGGGTCGCGTGCTGCACCTTGCACCCTCGAACGTGGACACCCTCTTCATCTACTCCTGGGCACTGGCGTACCTCTGCGGCAACGCGAGCGTGGTCCGGCTTTCTCAGGAGTCCGGTATCGTCGTCCAGGCCCTTCTCCGGGTGATCGGCTCGGTGGCCTCGGAGGACTCGGAGCTGCGGGATTCGAACCGGTTCCTGACCTACGGGCACGATGAAGCCATTACGACGGCACTCTCCGCATGGTGCAGCCATCGAGTGATCTGGGGCGGCGACGAGACCGTCGCTGCCATCCGGCCATTGCCGCTTCCGTCGCATGCAAGCGAACGGGTGTTCGGGAGCAAATACTCGTTCGCCGTGATCGATGCCGCGGCATACCAAGCCGCCCCATCGGAGACTCGGGCCCGCGTTGCGTCTGGTTTCTTCAACGACGTGTTCTGGTTCGACCAGATGGCCTGTTCGTCACCGCAGGTGGTGTTCTGGGTTGGGCCGCCGGCGATCGCGGACCAAGCCGCCGCCGAGTTCGAGCGAGCGCTGCAGACGGAGGTCGAACGGCGGGACTTCGTGCCGCCGGTGTCGAGCGCGGTGCACCGCCGCGCCTACGCGTTCGGGCTGGCCGCGTCGACGGATGCCCGCGTCGTGCTCGGGCATCCCGGATTCGTCGGGGTTCACATCCACGACGCCGCCGCGCTCGACAAGGACATGTGCGGTGGAGGCTTGATTCGTCATGTGCCGGTGGCACGGGCGGGCGACGTGCTCCCGTTCATCGAAGAGGGCGACCAGACTCTTACGCACTGGGGAATCGACGGCGACACGCTCCGCGAGGTCGCGACGGAGGCTGGAGCCCGTGGACTCGACCGACTGGTGCCCATCGGCGAGGCGCTAGCGTTCGATGTCGTGTGGGACGGCTTCCATCTGGTCGACGACATGCTCCGCCGCGTGCGCGTGCGAGGATCGTGAGCGCGCGCTCCAACCCATGACGCTTCGAATCGCCCCTCCCGCTTTGGCTTCGGCCGACGCGCTGTCGGAGATCGCCGGGCTTCTGGAGCGGGTGTCTCCACGGGATCGGCCCTGGAAACCCGATCTCGAGTGGCAATACCTCCGGAATCCTTCCGGCCTGGCGCGCTACGTCAACGCCTACGACGCGCAGGGCAAGCTGATCGCGCACTATGCGGTCTTGCCTACGCCAGCGCTGGCGGAGCCGGTAGTGCCTCTCGCGGGCACGTACCTGTCGCTCAATGTGGTCGCCGATCCCACTGCGACGGTGCCGGGTTTGATGATCGCCACGACGAGGGCACTGTACCGCCAACTGCAGGCGGATGGCCCCGTACTCGTGGTGGGAATTACCAACGAGAACTCGTTCCAGGGCTTCGTGCGCGTCCTGGGTTTCCAGGCATTGGGTCGCCTGTCGCTCACGGCGTATGCGCCCGGGACGTGGCCTGTCGTGGCGGCCCCGAGGGCGTTAGCCGACGACCCCCCCTACCTGGCCTGGCGGACCGCGCGCCCGGGCGTCACCGCGTTCGGGGGTGGAGCGCGTGGCGCCCTCACGGTCCGCCTGCACCATCTCGGATTGCCCCTGGATGGGATCCTTTCCACCGGCCTTCCGGTCGGGATAGTGCAAGCATTGTCACTCCCTCATCCGGCCTCCTGGATTCCGCGTCTCTATGCCTCATTTGGAGCCAGGGTGGGTGGGGGGCTGCCGGTCCCGGATCGCTTCCGGCCGAGCCCACTCGAGTATGTGTTCCGCGTCTTCGGCGACGCCTCCCTGACCCCCCAGCTGCGCGGGTATCTCGCGGCCCGTCGGTTCGAGTTCCTGGACTTCGACGTCGTGTGAAGCGCCAAGCCCTGCGAGCAGCCTTCTTCCGGGGCTATCCCTGCACACTCTCTTCGACAACCGTCAAATAATACGTCGATATTTTGTTACAATGCATCTTCGTTGTCTGCGGTAAGTCCATGATAAACCGTCAATTGCCTCGCCGCGTTTTATCGGAGCATTAACATATCGTATCGTTATTAGGCATTGAGTTTCCCCCGGCCTGATCCTAATTAGGTACCAGCCCAAGGGTGGTGGTGGAACTCCGGGGAACGGTTGGGTGCCATCGGAAGGAGAGTCGAGAAAGGCAGAAAGACAGATGACGTACACCTTCAAGCTTGCGCGAAGGTTGGCTGCTTCGCGAGAATGTGCCATGCTTGCGATGATCGCCGTCCTCGCCGCATGCTCGGGCGATAGCGCGACTGCACCCGAAGGTGGCGACCAGATCACATCTCTACCCGCTGCGATGATTGTGTCGCCCCGCAGCGTTACCGCAGAAGTCAATCAGCCGATTCAGTTCCACCTCAGGCCGCGAGACTTTGACGGCCACGCGCGGTTCATTCCCACCACCTGGCGTTCGACCGGTGGCAAGGTGACCGCGGACGGGACTTTCATGTCCGCGAGTATCGGGACCTTCAAGGTGATTGGACGCGGCCGTGGCTGGAAGCACGCGGACACGGCCATCGTCGTGGTGGTTCCATCCACGGACAGTGTTGCACGCATCGCGGTCTCTCCCAGCAGTATCGCTCTGAGTGCAGCCGACACGACCACCTTTTCCGCGACCGCCTATCTCCCGGACGGGAAGACGGCGACCGTGGGGGTGACCTGGACTGCGACCGGCGGGGACATCGACGCGGCTGGGGCGTTCAAAGCGGGAAGCTCTCCCGGGACGTATCGCGTGATCGCGGCCAACACCGCCGGCACGGCCGCCGATACCTCGACGGTCACGATCAGCGACGCGGCGCCATCCGACCCGCCGCCACCTCCTCCAGCTCCGACCCTGACTGCGGTGTACGTCACCCCGGCGTCCGCCACGCTCGACGCCGGCGCGAGCCGGCAGTTCAAGGCCTATGGAAAGAATTCCAACGGTGACAGCATCGCCGTGGCCGTCACCTTCGTGGCGACCGGTGGTACCGTCACCTCATCGGGCCTCTACACCGCCGGCGCGACGGGCGGATCGTTCCGAGTGGTGGCGAAGGAGCCCTCCAGTGGTCAGGCCGACACGTCGGCGGTCACCGTGACCTCGCCCGCCCCGGCGCCCGCGCCCGCTGCGTCGACCGGCCTCGGCGTTCCGTTCGGCCCGTTCGCCCTCTGGAACGGCACGACCCCGCAGTGGGGTCCGGCCCCCTTCACCGTGAGCATCCAATCCACCCCGCCGTCCACCATGGCCTCGATGATCTCGTCGGCCCGTACCCGCGGCCAGCGGCTCATCCTGTTCATCCCGCAGGGCGGCCACGACGCGTGGAAGACGAACGGCCAGTTCGACATGGGCAAGTGGAAGTCGGGCGTCGATGCGTTCGCCACCACCACCATCAAGAACGCGGTGGCGCAAGGCGTCGCGGATGGCACCGTGATCGGCAGCTCGCTTATTGACGAGCCGGAGAACAAGGACTGGGGCGGGAACATTACCAAGCCCATGCTCGATGAGATGGCTGCGTACGTCAAAGCCCGCTTCCCCACGGTCCCGGTGGGTGTGAACCACGGCGGTGCAGGCTCGTACACCTGGCGGACGAGCGAGTCGTACAAGGTCGTCGACTACGTCATCAGCCAGTACAACTACAACGCCACGAAGGGCGACGTGGCGGCCTACAAGCGCAACGTGCTGGCCCGGGCGGCCGCGGAGGGTTGGACCCCGGCCTTCAGTATGAACATCCTGTCCGGTGGTGTGCCCGACAACGATGGAACCTACGACTGCGCTGGCGCCGGCCAAGGTGGCATCGGCACGCGCAGCACGACCTGCGGAATGACCGCCGACCAGGTGAAGGCATGGGGTCAGGCCTTGGTGGGAAGCGGCTGCTTCCTCACGCTGTGGAAGTACGACGACACGTTCTTCAGCCGGACCGACAACCAGGCGGCGTTCCGCACGGTTGCGGATTCGGCGGCGAAGCTCCAGCGCAGGAGCTGCGCGCGCGCCTGAGCATTGAAACTGCCTCTGGGCTTGTTCTTTAAATGACCGACAGCTTGGTGGCAGCCGATGGAGTAGTCGTGGCGCGCCGGCCGGCCGGAGGAACTCCCTCCGGCCGGTCCGGCATTTTGGGGCCCGGACCTTCCCCGTCGCTGGAGGTGTTGAGTCCGCGCAACAACAACTGGTGCGGGGGGTAGGGCCAGGCAGCACAAGAGCGGGTGTTTGTAGCGTTCCAGTGACCGGTCCGAGGTGCACCGGCGTGTGGGCCGTGATAGATTGCCAACGTTGGGCTTACGGGCACGGAACCTGCCTTGCCGACGGGCTTCACAGGCCCGGGAGGTCACATGGGGACCCTCCGGATGGATACCGCCAACCTTACTCGGGGACCGCATGACCACTATGCGTACACTGATCCTCAGTCTCACGTTCGGCTTGTTTGCCTTTGCCCTCCCGGCTGCGGCTCAGCAGCCGTCCGGAGCAGCGCAGACCGTGCTGACCCCTGGGGATTCGGTTCGCATCGTGGTATGGCGAAAGCCGGAATTCAGTGGGGATTTCGTGATCGCCCCCGACGGGACCATCACCCATCCCCTATTCCGGTCGGTGAAGATCGCCGGTTTGCCGTTTGCCAAGGCGGAGAGCAACCTGCGTACGTTCCTCTCGCAGTTCGAGGACAACCCGCAGTTCGTGATGGAGCCGCTGATCCGCCTCGCGGTCTCGGGAGAGGTCGAGCGGCCAAGTGTGTTCGCGACCCGTCCGGAGACGAATGTGGGCGAGGCGCTCGCCCGCGCGGGTGGCCTCACCAAGGACGGCGCCAACAACCGGATTCGCCTCCTGCGTCTCTCTTCGACCGGGCAGCAGGAAACCTTCCTCCTGAACCTCTCGGACGTCAAGAGCTCGCAGGCCACCTTGGCGCTCCGCTCAGGCGACCAGATCATCGTCGATCGCAAGCGGTCGTTCTTCAAGGACTTTCTCATACCCGCCCTCGGCATCGTCGGATCCATCGCGTCGCTGGGCCTGCTCGTCGACCGCATCAATCGCACCAATTAGGTAGCCTATGTCGCCCATGACCCCGTCCAATCGCATGCTGCCCGGGCCGCCGGGAGGGCCGTACCGACCGGTCGAGACCGCGGCCGAAGGCGGCGACTCGGTGACGTTCCGGCAAGTCCTCACGGTGCTGCGCCGGCGGTACCAGCTCATCCTGGCGATGACGCTCGTCGGTGCCTCCATTGGGCTGTTCCTCGCGTCGAGGGAGCCGGCGACGTATCACGCCAACGCCATGCTCCGATTCGCGGGTGAGCGGCAAGCGATCACCGGTGACGACGAAGAGCCCAACGGACTGCCCAAGACCACGGACCCGCTGATGTCCATCGTTCAGCTCATCCGGAGCCGGACCGTGGCGGGGCTCGTCGTGGATACGCTGGGCCTCCAGCTGCAGAGCATGACCGAGGAGTTCACGACGGGATCGCTCGAGAACGTGCACGTCGACCCGCGCGCGGCGGGTGACTCCGTCGTGCTCACGTTTCGGCCGAATGACGTCGTGGCCCGGCGCGCCGATCGGGTGGTTACGGCGCCCTACGGCCAGATCATCAATCTCGGCGTGGTCCAGCTCAGCGTGCGCTCACGGCCGACCATCGAGACCGCCACGCTCGGCATCGGCGGCCATGAGCCGGCGATCGACGCGCTGCTCGGCGGCCTGCTCGTCGCCCCCCGGGCCGAAACGGACGTGATCGACGTCGGCTACACCGCGTACGATCCCATCTCGGCGCAGCGCGTCGTGAACTCGACGGTGCAGGCGTTTCAGGCGCTCAACGTCCAGTGGGCGCGCGAGCGGTCGCGGCGCCGGCGGGAATTCTTGGGTGAGCAGTTGTCCCAGACCGACAGCATGCTGGCGCGGGCGCAGTCGGAGCTCGCGAATTTCCGCAGTCGCCAGCAGCTGGCGAGCAGTAGCGACAAGCTGAAGGCGGAGCAGGAGACCGCGCTCCAGATCGAGACCCGCATGGCTGAGCTCGACGCGGACCGGGGGACCTTCGCGGCGCTGCAACAGCAGCTCAAGTCGAGCGACGAGGAGACCCGCGCGCAGGCGGTTCGCGCCCTCGGCACGGCCCCAGGCATGGCCGACAACGCCGCGATCGGGACCATCTACCATCAGCTGCTGATTTATCAGGATCGGCTGGATTCGATGATGACCGGTCCCTGGAGGGCGTCCCCCAACAATCCGGACGTCGTGCAGTTGAAGGGACTGACCGCCTCCACCCAGGCGAAGCTCGAGGACGCCGTCAGCAGCCAGCTGAAGACGCTGAATGCGCGCATGGACGCCCTTGCGGCGCTGCGTCGAAAGAGCGGCGCGTCCATCGAAGTCCTGCCCGCCATGGCGGAAGAGGAGATGCGGCTCAACCGGCGCGTGGATGCCCTGGCCGGCCTGGGCGACGACCTGCGCAAGGACTATAACCGGGCCCGGATGGCGGAGACTGTCGAGGCCGGCGACGTGGACGTGGTGGACATGGCCGACGTGCCATACGCCCCGGTCCTCACAGCCTCGGCCGTGAAGCTCGCGCTGGGGCTCGTGCTCGGACTCATGCTTGGACTGCTGCTAGCCTATCTCCTCGAGGCGCTCAACACCTCCGTGCGGCGCCCCGAGGATCTCGAGGCGGTGCTGCACGTGCCCGGCCTGGCGGTGATTCCGCGGATCAGCGGTGGCTCCGGCAACGGCCGCGGCCGCCTGCGCGGGCTGCTGGGCGCCGGCAAGGGCTCACGGCCGAGTGCCGGCTCGCCCATGTCCGGCGGCCAGACGTTCTCGATCGGTATCGAGGCGTTCCGGAATCTCCGCACCAGCCTCATCTGGTCCGACGGCGGCGAGGCCCTCAAGAGTCTGGTCGTGACGAGCGCCGCGCCGGGTGAAGGCAAGACGTTGACCGCGGCCAACCTCGCGGTCACGCTGGCGTACGACGGGCTTCGCGTGTTGCTGGTGGACTGCGATATCCGGCGGCCCCGGGTCCATGGCCTGTTCCACTTGCCGCGCGCGCCCGGTCTCATGGAACTGCTGACGGCATCCTCGGCGCCGGGCGCCCCCCGCCTGCCGGCCATTCGTGATACGTCCGTCGTCGGACTCTCGGTGCTGCCGTGTGGGGCGCTGCCGTCCAACGCCGCGAACCTGCTGAGCGGGACCCGGATGAAAGTGCTGCTCCAGGAGCTCCGGGAGCAGTACGACATCATCGTGCTCGATACACCCCCCGTGCTCGCCACCGCTGACGCCGGCATCGTGGCGTCGCTCACCGACGGCGTGCTGCTCGTCGTGCGGGCCGGCGCCACCGACAAGAACGCGGCGCAGCGCGCGTGTCAGCAGCTCGCCAACGTGGGCGCCCGGGTCATCGGCACGGTGCTGAACGATCCGGGCGGCCAGGTCGCGAAGGAAGGCGACTACTACTATCCGTACGACTACGCCGCGGAGGAGCAGTGACCCGTCCCTCCGGGGCGCCCCAGGGCCGTCTTCAGTCGTCCTGATCGCGTGACGGACAATCGACGTTGACAGCACGGCAGTAGCCACTCGTTGACGCAGGCCGGCTCGAAATCCGGGCCGGCCTGCTCGAACAGGTCGCGCGCGTTTGGCGACTTCGACTCACGGAGGAACGTTTCAGGCCCATGTCGTCTTCCATCGCACGGCCCGAACCGCGCGTGGCCGCCCCAGCGGCGACCCAGCGCATGAACATCGTGATCGTCGGCCACGTCGACCATGGGAAGAGCACGGTCATCGGCCGACTCCTCGCCGACACCCACTCGTTGCCGGAAGGGAAACTCGAGCAGATCCGGGCCCAGTGCGAGCTGAATTCGAAACCGTTCGAGTACGCCTTCCTGCTCGACGCCCTCAAGGACGAGCAGGCACAGGGCATCACCATCGACGCTGCCCGGGTGTTCTTCAAGAGCAGCCGGCGACCGTACCTGATCCTCGACGCTCCGGGCCACATCGAGTTCCTGAAGAACATGATCACGGGCGCCGCGCGCGCCGAGGCCGCGCTGCTCGTGATCGACGCCGCCGAGGGCGTGCAGGAAAACTCGCGGCGCCATGGGTACATGGTCTCGCTGCTGGGCATTCGGCAGCTCGCGGTCGTGGTGAACAAGATGGACCTGGTGAACTGGGACCAGGAGGTATTCGACCGCATCCGGCGCGAGTACGGCACATTTCTCGACCAGGTCGGAATCCGGCCGTCGGCGTTCATTCCCGTTTCCGGTCGCGGCGGCGACAACATCGCGGACCGCTCTTCGCACCTTGGCTGGTACCAGGGGCCGACCGTGCTCGATGCGCTCGACGCGTTCCGCAGCGAGCCGATGCCGATCGATCGTCCGTTCCGGATGCCGGTCCAGGACGTCTACAAGTTTACCAAGCAGGGTGATGACCGGCGGATCGTCGCGGGCACCATCGACTCCGGCTCCGTGAAGGTGGGTGACCCCGTGATCTTCTATCCCTCGGGCAAGAAGAGTCGGGTGAAGAGCATCGAAGCCTTCAACCGGCCGATCGAGACCCGGGCGGAAGCGGGTTACGCGGTCGGCTTCACGATGAACGAGCAGATCTACATCACTCGGGGTGAGGTGGCGACCCTCGAGACCGAGCCCCGTCCGCAGGTCACCACGCGCCTTCGGGTGAGCCTCTTCTGGCTCGGCAAGGACCCCATGGTGAAGCGGAAGGAGTATCTCCTCAAGCTGGGTACGGCCCGGGTAACGGCCCGCCTCGAGGAGATCACCCGCGTGATGGACGCGTCCACGCTCGGCAACACCGACCAGCACGCCGTGATTCAACGGCACGACGTGGCGGAGTGCGTCCTCAAGCTCGACCGGGCGATCGCCTGTGACCTGGCGGAGGATGTTCCGTCCACCAGCCGGTTCGTGATCGTCGACGACTTCGAGATCCGGGGCGGCGGCATCGTCCGCGAGGCGTTGCCGGATCGCCAGGCATCGGTCCGCGACCAGGTCCTGCTGCGCAACTATAAGTGGGAGCCGAGCGTCATTCAGCCCGAGCGGCGGGCGGAGAAGTACAACCAGAAGGCCGCGCTCATTCTGGTCACCGGCGAGGACGAAGCCGACCGGAAGGGCGTGGCCAAGGCCATCGAGAGCAAGCTCTTCGAGGACGGGAAGGTGGTCTACTTCGTCGGCATTGGCAGCGTGCTCTACGGCGTCGATGCCGACATCGCGCGGAAGCCGGAGAACCGCCTGGAGCACATGCGGCGCCTCGCCGAGGTGGCCAACCTGATGCTCGACGCCGGCATGATCCTCGTCGTCGCGGCAGCCGAGCTCACGCAGGACGATCTCGAGGTGATCAAGACCGCCGTGCAGCCGGACTGGATCGAGACTATCTGGGCGGGTGACACGATCACGACCGACCTGGCGGTCGATCTGCAGCTGCCCGGCGGCGCGGTACCCGAAGCGGTGGACCAGCTCAAGGCGCACCTGCAGGACAAGGGGATCATCTTCCGCCCATGGTAAGTCCCCAGCTCCGGTCCGCGGTGATCGACCTCGCGCGCGCGGCCGGCCGCGCGACCATGACGTATTACGACGGCACGGTCGACGCGGCGGTTCGCGAAAAGGACGACCGCAGCCCGGTGACGTTGGCCGACGAGGTCGCGCACCGGATCCTGGTCGAGGGCCTGCACCGGCTCGACCCCGCCACTCCTGTGGTGAGCGAGGAGGCCGCGGCCGCCGACTTCGAGGCCCGCCGCGGCTGGCGCCGATTCTGGCTGGTCGATCCGCTGGACGGCACGAAGGAGTTCATCAAGCGCCGGGCGGAGTTCACGGTCAACCTCGGCCTCATCGAGGACGGCGAGCCCGTATTCGGGGTGGTGCTCGCGCCAGCGCTGGACCTGCTCTACTGGGCGGTCAAGGGCGGCGGCGCGTGGCGCGAGGAGAAGGGAGGCGCTCCGGAGCGCATTTACTCGACCGAGGCCGCGCCCGGAACGCCGCTCACGGTGGTCGAGAGTCTCTCCCACCCGTCGCCCGAGCTCGAGGAGTACCTCAAGACGATTCCGGTGGCGCGCCGGGTGAAGGCCGGGAGCTCGCTCAAGTTCTGCTGGGTGGCCGAGGGCCGTGCCGACATCTACCCACGGCTCGGGCCCACGATGGAATGGGACGTGGCGGCCGGCGACTGCGTGTACCGCCAGTCCGGGCGCGACGGCGAGCGACCGTCGCCACTGACCTACAACAAGCCCGACCTTCGGAACTCCAGCTTCGTCATCGGGCTGTGAGGGGAACGAAGTCGCCGGCGCCCGTGTTGTGGTTCACCGGGCTGTCGGGGTCCGGCAAGAGCACCATCGCGGTCCGGGTTCACGAGGCCCTGGCCCGGCGCGGGGTGGAGATCGAGTACGTCGACGGCGATGCGTTGCGCGAGGTGTTTCCCAATACCGGCTTCACCCGGGCCGACCGGGAAGAGCACCTGCGGCGCACGGGGTACATGGCGAGCCGCCTGGCCGCGCACGGCGTCACGGTGGTCGCGTCGTTCGTGTCGCCGTATCGCGAGTCGCGGGACTTCGTCCGCCGGCTGTGCCCTGCGTTCGTGGAGATCTACGTGGCCACGCCGCTGGAGGAATGCGAGCGTCGCGACGTGAAAGGTCTGTATGCCCGCGCGCGCCGCGGGGAAATTCGCAACTTCACGGGGATCGACGACCCGTACGAGGCGCCTGAGCGCCCCGAGCTGACACTCGACACCCGCGCCCTCTCCGTCGACCAGTGCGTGGCGGCGGTGCTGGAGCGCGTGGGAGGCCAATCGTGACCGCAGGAACGATGGATCATCTCGACCAACTCGAGAACCGCAGCGTGCACATCCTTCGGGAGGCGTACGCCAACTTCAAGAACCTGGGAATGCTCTGGTCCATCGGGAAGGACAGCACGGTCCTCCTCTGGCTGGCCCGAAAGGCGTTCTTCGGCCACGTCCCGATGCCGCTCATCCACATCGACACCGCCTACAAGATCCCGGAGATGATCGAGTACCGGGACCGCCTGGCCCTCGAGTGGCACCTGACGATGATCTACGGCCAGAACCGCGAGGCGCTCGATGAGAAGCAGACGTACCCGGACGGGGCGGTGGACCGCATCGCCTGCTGCAAGGCGCTCAAGACCGACGCGCTCAAGTACACGCTGAGCGGCGAGTGGCCGCGCTACCGCCTGAATCACACGAAGCGGGTGTACGAGATCGACCGGAACACCGAGGCGTTCACGGGCGTGATCGTCGGCGCGCGCGCGGACGAGGAGGGGAGCCGGTCCAAGGAGCGCTACTTCTCGCCGCGCAACGCCCAGTCGCACTGGGATGTCGGCGACCAGCCGCCGGAGTTCTGGAATCAGTTCAAGACCGAATTCGCGCCGGGGACCCACTTGCGCATCCACCCGCTGCTGGACTGGACCGAGCTCAACATCTGGGAGTACATCAAGCGGGAGAACATTCCCACGGTCTCGCTCTACTACAACAAGGGCGACGGCAAGCGGTATCGCTCGCTGGGGTGCTGGCCGTGCACCCAGGCCGTCGAATCGGAGGCGCGCAACGTGGACGACATCATCCTCGAGCTCCAGTCGGGGAAGTTCGCGAACATCGCCGAGCGGTCGGGGCGGGCGCAGGACAAGGCCGGCGGCGGTGGGCTGGAAGTCCTCCGACGCGACGGATACATGTAACCGCATGCTGACCAAGCGGGCCAAATACGCCATCAAGGCCCTCCTCGCCCTCGCCGAGCGCCAGGGTGAGGAGCCGATGCGGATCGCCGACTTGGCGCGAGAAGAACAAATCCCGCCCAAGTTCCTCGAGCTCATCCTGCTGGTGCTCAAGCATCACGGGGTCCTCCAGAGCCGGAAAGGGAAGGGCGGGGGCTACCTGCTGGCCCGGGATCCCAAGGACGTGTACCTGGGCCAGATCGTCCGAATGTTCGACGGGCCCCTCGCCCCCGTGCCGTGCGCCAGCCAGACCGCCTACGTCCCGTGCGCCGACTGCCCCAACGAGGCGGTGTGCGGCGTCCACCTCGCCATGAAGGCCGTCCGCGACGCTACCGCGAAGGTCCTGGACGGAACCAGCCTTGCCTCCCTGCGCCGGCAGGTGGAGAGGGCCTCGGAGCTAACCGCCACCCACTGACGGATTTTGCACTCCTCGTTGCTCTTCGTGGCATGTCTATTGCCTATTTACTCGATCAAACAGATAGGGTAAATAGGATCATGGCCATGAACTCAGCCCTCCCGGCGGGCCAGGAAGCCGGAACCCAGGAGCAGTTACCCCTCTCGCCGGCGCTCCTGCGAGCCCTTCGGGAGGCGCTTCGTGCGATCCGCTACGGGACAGTCGAGCTCGTGATCCACGACGGCAGGGTTGTCCAGCTCGAGCGCAGGGAGAAAGTGCGCTTCGATCATGAGCTTACAGAACACCGACGGTAGCAGGACGTCCGCGCGGATCACCCATCCCGGGTGCCGCGCCCTAGGACTGACCGGATCGCCGGAAGTCCGCCACATCGTTGCTCAAGGAGGCAGTCGAATGCGTGCGGTCCGGAACTGGGTCGGCGGAATCATCTTGGCATCGGGAACCGTGGCGGTGGCGCCACAGGCCATGGCGCAACAGGAGGGGGCTACCCCGGATAGCGCGTCGCTCGAGCGCCGGGTGGATGAGTTGGACCAACAGGTCCGGATCCTTCAGCGACTGCGGGAGCTGGCGGCCGACAGCGCCGCCGCGGCGGCCAAGGACAAGGTCTCCGCGACGGCGAGCACGAAGGACGGCTTCAGCATCAAATCGGCGGACGGGAAGTTCGCGGTACGGCTCAAGGGCCTGGTGCAGACCGACGGACGATTCTTCCTGGACGACAACGCGGTGCCCGTTACCAACACGTTCTTCCTTCGCCGAGCCAGACCCATCCTCGAGGCCACCGTCGGCAAATACCTCGAGATGCGGCTCCAACCGGACTTCGGCCAGGGGACCACGGTTCTGTTCGACGCCTACACCGATGTGAAGGTATCGCCGGCCTTTGCCGTCCGGGTCGGCAAGTTCAAGCCGCCGGTGGATCTCGAGCGCCTGCAGTCCGCGAGCGACATCGTGTTCGCCGAGCGCTCATTGGCTACGAATCTGGCGCCCAACCGCGACGTCGGCCTTCAGATCTCCGGCGACATCTCGAGCGGTCTCCTCGCATGGCAGGCCGGGATCTTCAACGGCGTGCCCGATCTCGGCAACGGCGACGGCGACGTGAGCGACGCCAAGGACTTCGTCGGCCGCGTTTTCCTCCAGCCGTTCAAGAGCGGCTCGCTCCGGGGCCTGGGTGTCGGCATCGCCGGCAGCACGGGTCTCGAGCGAGGCACGACGGCCGCGCCGCAGCTCGCTGCCTACCGCACCGGCGGGCAACAGACCTGGTTCCGCTACGCCTCGAGCACTACCGCGCCGGCGAGCAATGCGTTCGCCGACGGGGTCCGCCAGCGTCTCGCGCCGCAGGCTTACTTCTACACCGGGGCGCTCGGGATCCATGGCGAATACATCACGTCGTGGCAGGAAGTGAACCGGAACACCTTCGCCACGGTCAAGCTCAAGCACACCGCGTGGCAGGCCACGGGGTCCTACTTCCTGACGGGCGAGAAGAACTCCTGGCGCAGCGCCGCCCCGAAGAAGCCGTTCGATCCCAAGGCCGGCACGTTCGGGGCGCTCGAGCTGGCCGCGCGGTACAGCGAGCTCAGCATCGACGACGCGACGTTCCCGGCCTACGCCACCTCCGCGACCACGCCGAGCAAGGCCAGGGCGTGGGCGGTGGGCCTCAACTGGTATCTCGCCAAGAGCATCAAGACCGTTCTCGACTACGAGCGCACGACGTTCACCGGGGGCGCCGGCACGGAAGATCGCGAGCCGGAGAACTTCGTCGTCACCCGTATCCAGTACTCCTTCTGATGACCTCCAGGAGAGGCCCAGTGAAGATCATGCTCGCTCGACTTGCCGCCGGCTCCGCGCTCCTCCTCGCCCTGATGGGTGGCGCCGGCCAGGCCGGCGCCCAGAGCGCCAAGCCCGTGACGCTGCTCAACGTCTCGTACGATCCGACGCGTGAGCTCTACGAGGACTTCAATCAGCAGTTTGCGACCTTTTGGAAAGGCAAGACCGGCCAGGAGGTGACGATCCGCCAATCGCACGGGGGCTCGGGCAAGCAGGCGCGCTCGGTCATCGACGGACTCGGCGCCGACGTCGTGACCCTCGCGCTGGCCTACGACATCGACGAGATCGCGGCCAAAGCCGGCTTATTGCCGGCGAGCTGGCAGTCCCGCCTGCCCAACAACAGCGCGCCCTACACCTCGACCATCGTGCTGCTCGTCCGGAAGGGCAACCCGAAGCACATCAAGGATTGGGGCGATCTCGCCAAGCCCGGCGTTTCCGTCATCACGCCCAATCCGAAGACGTCGGGTGGCGCGCGCTGGAACTACCTGGCCGCCTGGGCCTGGGCGATGCGGCAGCCAGGCGGGACCGAGGCCACGGCCAAGGACTTCGTGGCCCGGCTGTACAAAAACGTGCCGGTGCTCGACGCGGGCGCGCGCGGATCCACGACGACCTTCGTCGAGCGTGGCATCGGCGACGTCCTGATCGCCTGGGAGAACGAGGCCCTGCTCGCCATCAAGGAGCTGGGCCCGGGCAAGTTCGAGGTCGTGGCGCCCTCGCTCAGCATCCTCGCCGAGCCGCCGGTCGCGGTGGTGGACAAGGTAGCGGGCAAGCACGGGACCAAGGCCGTGGCCCAGGCGTACCTCGAGTACCTCTACACGGACGTTGGTCAGGAGATCGTCGTAAAGCACTTCTATCGTCCGCGCAACGCGACGGTAGCGGCCAAGTACGCCGCGCAGTTCCCCAAGATCGACCTGGTCACGGTGGACGCGGTGTTCGGCGGGTGGAAGAAGGCGCATGCCACCCACTTCGCCGATGGGGCCCTGTTCGATCAGATCTACCAGCCGGGGCACTAGCCCCGGCACATGTCTACCCCTACGAAGGGATGACGATGCGGCAGTCCTCGCGACGCGTGCTCCCCGGATTCGGTCTCAGCCTGGGGATCACCTGCACCTATCTCAGTCTCATGGTGCTGCTCCCGCTCGCCACGGTGTTCACGCGCACGGCCGATCTTTCCTGGGCCGAGTTCTGGGGCACCGTGACGAACCCTCGGGTCCTGGCATCCTACCGGGTCACCTTCGGCGCCTCGTTCGTCGCGGCGCTGATCAACACGGTGTTCGGTCTCCTGGTGGCGTGGGTGCTGGTGCGCTACCGGTTTCCGGGGCGCCGGATCGTCGACGCGATGGTTGACCTGCCATTCGCGCTCCCCACCGCGGTGGCGGGCATCTCGCTCACCACTCTCTACGCCACGAACGGGTGGGTCGGTCGCTACCTCGAGCCCTTCGGGATCAAGGTGTCCTATACCTGGCTCGGCATCACCGTGGCGCTGATCTTCATCGGCCTGCCCTTCGTGGTGCGGACGGTGCAGCCGGTGCTCGACGACCTCGAGGTCGACGTCGAGGAGGCCGCCGCCAGCCTCGGCGCGCAGCGCTGGCAGACCTTCACCCGGGTCGTGCTGCCGACGGTGGCCCCGGCGCTCCTCACCGGGTTCGCCCTCGCCTTTGCGCGGGCGATCGGCGAATACGGCTCCGTGGTCTTCATCTCGGGCAACATGCCGATGAAGACCGAGATCGTGCCCCTTCTCATCATCACGAAGCTCGAGCAGTACGACTACGCCGGCGCCACGGCCGTGGCGTTGGTCATGCTGCTGGTCTCGTTCGCTCTGCTGCTCGCCATCAACCTGATGCAGTGGGCGGCGCGTCGTCGTGTGGGGGTCTGATCATGGCGACAATCGCCGCTGCCCGCCCGGCCACTGCCGCGCCGCGAAAGATCACCCGCGCGACGGGCGAAACGCGGGCGGTGCGCTGGACGCTCACCGCCATCGCCCTGGCCTTTCTCGCCCTGACGCTGGTGCTGCCCCTGATCCTGGTCTTCCACGAGGCGCTGACCAAGGGCCTGGCGGCCTATCTGGCCGCCATCCGCGAGCCCGATGCGCTGAGTGCCGCGAAGCTGACGCTCCTCATCGCCGGCATCGCCGTGCCCCTCAACCTGGTCTTCGGCGTCGCCGCGGCGTGGTGCATCTCCAAGTTCGACTTTCGCGGCAGGAATCTGCTGATCACGCTGATCGACCTGCCGTTCGCCGTTTCGCCGGTCATCTCCGGCATGATCTTCGTGCTGCTGTTCGGCCTGCACGGCTGGTTCGGGACGTGGTTGTTCGACCACGACGTCAAGATCATCTTCGCGGTGCCGGGCATGGTGCTCGCCACGACGTTCGTGACCGCGCCCTTCATCGCGCGAGAGCTCATCCCGCTCATGCAGGAGCAGGGGACGGAAGAAGAGGAAGCCGCGATCGTGCTTGGGGCGGGCGGGTGGCAGATGTTCTGGCGGGTCACGCTGCCCAACATCAAGTGGGGGCTGCTCTACGGCCTCATCCTCTGCAACGCCCGCGCAATGGGCGAATTCGGCGCCGTATCGGTCGTGTCCGGCCACATCCGGGGCGAGACCAACACATTGCCCCTGCACGTCGAGATCCTCTACAACGAGTACGCCTTCGCGGCGAGCTTCGCCGTGGCCTCGGTGCTCACCCTGCTCGCGTTCGTGACCCTCGCCCTCAAGACCCTGGTCGAGTGGCAACAGCGGCGGGCCGTCGAGGACCGCGCCGACGAGATCACCTCAACGGAAAGGATCGCCGCATGAGCATCCAGGTCCGCCATCTGCGCAAGGCGTTCGGCAGCTTCGTGGCCCTCGACGACGTGAGCCTGGACGTGCCCGGGGGCGAGCTGGTCGCGCTGCTCGGCCCCTCGGGCTCGGGCAAGACCACGCTGCTCCGCATCATCGCGGGCCTGGAGCCCGCCGATCAGGGAACGATCCACTTCCACGGCGAGGACGCGACCACGCAGCCCGTGCGCGAGCGCCAGGTCGGGTTCGTGTTTCAGCACTATGCCCTGTTCCGGCACATGAGCGTGTTCGAGAACATCGCGTTCGGGCTCCGGGTCCGCCCGAAGCCCGTCCGCCCCTCCGAGGCGGAGATCCGGGACACCGTCATGGGCCTGCTCAAGCTGGTGCAGCTCGACGTGCTCGCCAAGCGGCGGCCGTCGGAGCTGTCGGGCGGCCAGCGGCAGCGGGTCGCGCTGGCGCGCGCGCTGGCGGTCAAGCCCAAGGTGCTGCTGCTCGACGAGCCCTTCGGCGCGCTCGACGCGAAGGTTCGAAAGGAGCTGCGCCGCTGGCTGCGCCGGCTGCACGAGGAGGTGCACGTCACCAGCGTGTTCGTGACGCACGACCAGGAGGAGGCGCTGGAGGTCTCCGACCGGGTGGTGATCATGAACGAGGGCCGCGTGGAGCAGAGCGGCACGCCGGAGGAGGTGTACGATCGACCCGCGACGCCGTTCGTCTACGGGTTCCTCGGCGATGTCAACCTGTTCCACGGTCGCATCAACCACGGCCGGGTGAGCATCGGCGCCGGTGAGCTCGAGGCGCCGGAGTGGGTCGGGGCGCGCGATCAGGCCGCCGTAGCCTACGTCCGCACGCACGACCTCCAGCTCCACCCGGCTCCGCTGGTGGAGGGATCGCTGGAGGCGGTCGTCCGCCACGTGCGCACGTTCGGACCGGTGATCCGGGTCGAGCTGGATCTCGTCGCGGACGGGCGGACGATCGAGGCGCACCTCCCGCGGAGCCAGTTCGATCCGCTGTCCGTCACCAAGGGCCAGCGCGTGTACGTCGCGCCGACTAACGCGAGGGTCTTCGCGGGCGGCTCCGAGCTCGGGGCCTGAGCAGGGCTCCCTTGGGGGGAGCTGGGGGTGAAGCGCGACGCGCGTTGGGAGGGTGTTCGGGCTGCAGCGAGTGCGCTAGGACCAGTGGCTCAGGTCTCGATTCAGAAGCTGCGACAGCAGGGCGACCTCCTCCCGGAAGGTCTCGACGAGCTCGGCGCGGAACTCGGGCGAGAGCGGCGGGCGGCGCTCGCGCACGGTGATGCGGTCGATGAGCCACTGTTTCGTCGCGTCGAGGTGCTTTCCGCCCACCGCCTGCTTGAAGCTTCGGTACGCGCTACGCGCCTTGTACGGCGGGTTCACCATGAGCTTCCTGAGCCACGCCATTCGGGCCCGCTTGTTCTCGTTGATGCGGGGAAACTGGGCGCGGCCGTCGTGGGGAAGCTCCAAGAAGTCGATGATCTCGTCGTAGACCAGCTGCGGGGTGGCGGAAAAGTCATCGAACAGGATGATCTTCACCTGCGCTGCCGGGAAGGTGGCCAGCAACCGCCGAGCCTGAGTGCCGAATCGTCCCATGTCCTCGTATTGCAGCAGGAAGCCCCCACGGGAGCGGCGCGGCAGGTCCAATCCCTGGCTGCGCCGGCCTTGCAAGCGCCAGGCGGTCTCGAAGTCGCGGACGTTCTCCTGTGACACGTAAAGCAATTGCGAGTGGAACGAGTAGACCATGTCGACCGGGTTCCGGAACATGGCGATGAGCTTGGCGTCGGGATTGTACTCGCGGATGTTGGGAATCGCCGTCGACGAGCGCAGGTAGTAGACCGACGCCTCGCCCACCCTGAGATGGCGGGCGGTGGCGTCGGCGAAGAGCGCCGCATAGGCCTCCGGCGTCTTGACGGCGGGGTACGTGCCTAGGTCCTTGGCGAAGAAGTGCGGCTCCTTGAGCCTCGGCAGGAAGATTTGCGGGTGCGGGCGCAGGTACTCGTAGAGTGCCGTCGTCCCGCACTTCGGCGCGCCAACGATGAAGAAATTAGGCCGTGCAGCTACCATGGGAGCTCGAAGAAGAAAGGTTCGGTTGGCCGTCAGGCGTCAGGCCGGGTGACGAGCCGGCTCCTGCCCGAAGAGCCGGAGAACGCGCGGGGACACCCGGCGCACTTGCGCGGGGAACCATTCCCGATCGAGAAACAGGAGGAGAATGGCGTTCAGAAGGATGTGCTCGAAGAACGGGTGTCCCGCCGTCAGATAGAGCGAAACGTGGAACAGGATGCCGCCGATGAAGAACAGGGGGGCGATTCGGGGCAGGAACAGTGAGACGAAATAGAACAGCTCGAACACCAACGTGCCCACGCTGAGCAGGATGCACAGGGTGTGGTGCTCAGCCATCCACACGCCCAGGGGGATCTCGCGATTGATGCCGGTGATGAAGATGTAGTTCTGGAGCGTGTAGCCGTTCATCCAGCGCAGGCCGCCCGCGATCACCTTGGTGATGCCGGTCGAGAAGTAGGTGATCGACAGGAGCACATGGATGAACTTGAGCGGCCACATGGCGGTGTCCAGTACGTGTACGCCGTCGACCGTCTGGCCCTGTTGTCGGGCCCGCCGACGCCGGAGGAGGGCGTCCACCGACAGGCTGTCTCCTGCTGGCGCGAGCGCGAGGGAAAACAGGAAAAAGACGAGCAGTGCCTCCCGGTGGTGCACGTCCGCGTAGGAATAGACGTGACTCACGAAGAAGGTGAACCCGAGCGCGAACACGAAGAGCGCGGTCCGCGTGAACAGGCCGACGAGCGCCATCGCGCCAGCGATCATGCTGACCCGGTACACCGCGGTCAGACCGTCGGCCGTGAACAGTACGTGCCGCGGAACGAAGGCAGCGATCGCGCGGATCAACGGCTGCGGATCGACGAAATCCGAGTTCTTGACGGCCAAACCGATGTTGTACCCGAGGGAAGGGAACGAGACGACCATCGCAACAGCCAGGGCGACGATTCGGGCGCCGGCCAGGTTCAGAGTCGAGGAGGGTGGAAACCAATACGCATTCCACCAGGTGATGAGCCGCTGCATCGATGGTAGGGGTGTGCTCAACGGTCGGAGGAGGGTGGAAAGACCTTGGCGGACGCCGAGTCCACGGCGACTCCGCTATCGACGAGTCTATATTGCGTCAGCTCCAGCCGGAGCTGCACGACGGAGTCCCGCCGTTCGCGATTGAGCCGGCCCATGAGTTTCCTGGCCGCCATCGTATCGTCACGCTCCAGCGGCACCATGTACGTGTTCCGAAAGGCGGGTCCGCTCAGTCCCACGACCCGTGGGGTCACTTCCTGGTGTTTGCCGAGCGCCGAGGTCGCGAAGACCTTGCGGATCGCGGCGACGATCGGGCCCGGCGGATAGGACTTTGCGTACATCGCCCAGGCCAAGAACGGCCAGCGGGTCTGCCGGACGCCCTGGTAGGACAGCACCGGGACGGCATGCAGGGCGAGGACGAGCAGGATGAAGAGGGAGATCGCCGTCTTGTTGCGCACTATGGTGCCTCACTCTCTCGCCGCCATGCACGAGTTCCGTCGGGAGACGGGCGGATACCCTGTCGCACTCGGAGCCCCTGCCTGCCGCCGGGTCGCCGCGGATACCTGGCCACCACCGGACTGGCAATGGCTGCCGCGAGCTCGAAACGAGCTGGAGCGAGGGGTAAGAGCGACGAGGACGGGAATGAATATAAACGAGCCGGGTTGGCGGGGCAGCAAGAGGGCGAGCGGTGAGCGGTGCGCCATTCGCCCGCGGCCACGCGCGTGTTTCTAGCGTTGGAGGAGTCTTGATGCTGCCGACGTTCATCATCATCGGGGCGGCGAAGGCCGGCACCACGGCCCTGTACTGGTATTGCGCCGAGCACCCTTCCGTGTTCATGAGCCCGGTGAAGGAGACCTTTTATTTCGCGTACGGACGCGACGCGTTGGGGAACCTCCTGTACGGTGATCCGGATGTCCACCGGTTCCCGATCACGACCCTGCCCGAATACGAGGCGCTGTTCTCGGACGCGTCGGGGGCGGTCGCGATCGGCGAAGCATCGCCCATCTACCTCGAATGTCCGCAGTCCGCCGACCGGATCCGAAGCCTGATTCCCGACGTGAGGCTCGTCTGCACCCTTCGGCACCCGGTCGACCGGGCGTTCTCGGACTACCTGATGTACATCAGGCGACGCAACCGCCCCTTCGATCCGGCGCGCGACCTGAGCCGCACGGCGGACTGGGCCCGGCCGGACTCCCGCTGGATGCAGCTGGGTCGATACCACCCCCAGCTCCTGCGGTACTACGAGCGTTTTCCGCGGCCGCAGCTCCATGTCATGCTCACGGGCGATCTCAAGCGAAATGCCGTAGGGGCCGTCCAGGAGTTGTATCGGTTCATCGGAGTGGATCCTTCGTTCTCGCCCGACTTCGATACCCCGCACAACGTGGGCGGCGACCCGGCGAGCCCCGTGCTCGAGAAGGTGTTCACGAGCTCCGCGGTGCGCTCCGCCCTGGAGCCGTGGATGCCGAAGCGGGTGATCAACTGGGTTCGACGACTTCGCACGCGGACCATGCGTCCCCTCCCCAGTCTCCCCAAGGATCTCAGGGCCGAGCTGACGGCCCAGTTTCGGGACGACATCCTGCGAACCTCCGACCTCATCGGCCGGAGTCTCGACGATTGGCTATAGCCTGACAAGCCACCGGCTTCGACGGCTCACCGGTCGGCAAGTCCCGGCCTGAGGTCGCACCCTGTTGCAGGCGCGCAACATCAGGCCAACACGGTGTCTCCGGCATCGCGCTCCGGGCTGGGGTGGGGGGAGGGTTATCTTGATACGCCCCCGGGGCATAGATCGTGCTTGCGCCGCCGTGGATGGGCCCCCGCCGGGCCGAGAGGTGGGGGGCTCCTCCCAGGCGATTTCGGCGGTGCACTCAACTTTGGGAAGGATCCCCGCACTTGGCTTTTGTGACCGACGCAGCAGGGCCTGACGCGCGGCGTATTTCCTACGTCTGCATGCCCGGTAGTCCGTTCACGGGATCGACCCTGTTGGGCTTGCTGCTCGACCGGCACCCGGAATGTGCGTCGATCGGCGCGGCGACCGGTCTGATCAAGAAGACCGACCTGGTGACCTACGCGTGCTCGTGCGGAGCCCTGTTCCGGGAGTGTGAGTTCTGGAGGCAGATCGAGGCCAGGACGGCGGCGCTCGGCCACCCGGTGAGCGTCTTTCGGACCAACTTCTGGAACACGCAGCTCCGGCTGTCCCACAACCGCGCGATCAACGCGCTGCTCGTTCGTTCGCTCGGTTCCGATCGCGTGAACGCCGTTCGGGATGCCCTGGTGGACAAGGTAGGGCCCGTCCGTCGCGCCATCGAGCAGGCCGGCTGGAATACCTGGAGCCTGGCCACGGCCGTACTCGAGCGGACCGGGAAGCGCGTCTTCGTGGACACGGCGCGGGATCACCAGCGCCCCAAGTATCTGGTGCGGCATCCGCGCCTCGACGTCAAGGTCATCCATCTCGTCCGGGATGCGCGCGGGAATTCGGCGAGCATCATGAAGCACGCGGGCCTGGATGCAGCGACGGCGGCCCGCCAGTGGACGCACTACAACAGGGAGGCGGCACGGGTTCGGCGATACCTTCCGCCAGAGTCCTGGATGATGCTGCACTACGAGGAGCTGTGTGCCGACCCCGGCGCCACGCTCGACCGCATCTCCGCGTTCCTGGGCGTCGGACCGGCCACGCTGAACCTGAACCCTCGTGACGGCAATCGGCACGTCATCGGGAATCCGATGCGGTTGAAGGCCCTGAACGAGATTCGTGAAGACCTCTCGTGGCAAACGCGTCTCAGCCCGGGCGAGCTGGAGGTCATCACCCGGATCACGGGACCCGTCAGCCGGACGCTGGGGTTCCGTTGGCCGGACGGCGCGGTCGAAGACCGCGCCAAATCCCCCCACGCCCCCCGGGTGCCGGCGTGACGACGACGAAGCTCACCAAGCCCATCATCATCGTGGGGACCGGGCGGTGCGGCTCGACCGTGTTTCACCGGCTCTTGGCCAAGCATCCCGGTGTGATGTGGCTCTCGGGATTCTGCGATCACTACCCCACGCGGCCCGAATGGAACCGGCGTGCGGTCGAGGCGATGGGCAACCCGCTGCTGCGCCGCTTCCTCGGCTGGAAGATCCAGCCGGGGGAGTGCTACGACTTCTGGGATCGGCATGCGTTCGGCTTTTCCGAGCCTTGCCGCGATCTGGTTCGCGCCGACGTCACCACCCGGGTGAAGAAGCAGGTCCGGGGCGTGATGGAGTCGATGCTGACGGCCTCCCGCCATCGTCTCTTGATCAAGATCACGGGCTGGCCACGCCTGGGCTATCTCAACGAGATCTTCGAGGACGCGAAGTTCATTCATCTGGTCCGCGACGGCCGCGCGGTGGCCAACTCGCTGCTGCACGTCGATTTTTGGCGCGGATGGCGGGGGCCGCAGGGCTGGAGGGCCGGGCAGTTGTCGGCGGAGGATCTCGCGGCCTGGGAGAGTTACGACCGTTCGTTCGTGGCGCTGGCGGCCATCGAGTGGCGCATTCAGATGCGGGCAATGGAGGCCGCGCGGCGAGCGCTGGATCCGTCGCAGTTTCTCGAGATCAAGTACGAGGCCTTCTGCGAGCGCCCGCTGGAGACCGTTCGCCAGGTCCTCGAATTCTCGGAGCTGCCGAGCCCGCCGGCATTCGAGCGGGAAATCGCCGCCGCCCCGATCAGGAATACGAACGAGCGGTGGCGGGACGGTCTCACCGTCGCCCAACAGCGAATCCTCGACGGGCTCCTGCACGAGGACCTGGTGCGCTACGGCTACGAGGTGTCTCGCCTGGGCGAGGACGTCCCCAGGTCCGTGACGCGCTGAGCGCCGCACCCGACACCCACCTCCACGCCACCTTCATGATTCCAGCCATGACGCCGGTTCAGACGAGGAATGGTCGATGACTTCGGACAGCGGCATGGACGACCTCGACACGAAGGGGCCGGGCGAGCCGCCTCCACGGCCGAATCGGCCGACTGCCGGCGCCCGCCCCGGGCTCACCGGCCGCGCCCTCGGCGGGATGTTCTGGACGTTCTCGGGTACCGGGGTCCAGGCGGCCGTGCAGCTCGTCGCCATCATGGCGCTGGGACGCCTGCTCACGCCCACCGAGTTCGGCTTGATGTCGGCCGCGAGCGTGGTCGTCGCCTTCTCGCAGATCGTGTCCCAGATCGGCGTCGGACCCGCGATCATTCAGCGGAAGAAGCTGGAGACCGTTCACATCCGCGTGGCGGTGACGCTGTCGATGGTCCTTGGCGGCCTCCTGGGGGCGGCGGTGTTCTTCGGTGCGCCGGCGATCGCGAAGGCGTATCACATCCCCGAGCTCGAGCCGATTCTTCGCGCCGTCGCCTTCCTCTTCCCGCTCGACGGGCTCAACACGGTCGCGAAGTCCCTCCTCACCCGACAGCTGCGTTTCCGGCTGTTCATCGCCCTGGACGTCGGCAGCTTCATCGTCGGGTACGCCTGCGTGGCCGTGGTGCTGGCATGGCTCGGATTCGGGGTCTGGGCGCTGGTGATCGCGAACCTCGCGCAGCTGTCCCTCCGGACGCTCGCCATGTATCTCGCCGTCCGGCACACCCTCCGGCCCAGTCTCGATCTCCGGGCGGGAAAGGGACTGCTGAGCTTCGGCGCCGGGCATTCGATGGCCCAGATCGGCACACTGCTCTCCCAGCAGGGCGACAACATGGTCGTCGGCCGTTGGCTGGGCCCGGCGCCCCTCGGGATCTACGGACGCGCCTACAACCTGATGGTGATGCCCGCCACCGTGTTCGGCCGAATCGTGAACCGGGTGCTGTTCCCGGTAATGGCCCAGGTGCAGAACGAGCGTCACCGCCTCGTCAACGCCTACGAGCGCGCCGTCGCGGTCGTCGCCCTGGTGTCGCTTCCGACCAGCGCGTTCCTCTGGGTGGTCGCGCCGGAGTTCATCCCGATCGTGCTCGGGCCCGCCTGGGGAGAGGTCGTGCTGCCCTTCCGCCTGTTCACGATCAGCCTGCTCTTCCGGATGGGCAGCAAGATCAGCCAGGCCTGCATCAAGGCGACCGGCCAGGTCTACGCCCTGGCCCTTTTCCAGTTCGTCTACGCGGGCCTGGTGGTCGGCGGAGCGATCATCGGACAGCGCTGGGGCGTCGGCGGCGTCGCCATCTGCGTGTCCTTCGCGATGGCGTGCGACTGGCTCAATACCGCCTACTTGGGCCGCTCGGTGACGGGCCTCACGTGGGTGCGCTTCCTCGTGGCGCACACGCCCGGCATGCTCCTGGCCGTGCTCATCGGGGTCGCCGCGGAGGTGGGCGCGGAAGCCGGCCGCTGGGCCCATCTGGGCCACATCCCGGTCCTCCTCGTCGCGGCGCTGGCAGCGTTGGCCGCCACCGCAGCGGCGGCTTGGCTGTACCCCGCGGTGTTCCTGGGGCCGCATGGCATATGGGCGCAGCGTCAGGCCAAGGAACTGGTGTCGCGTGGCGCTCGTCGAGGCGCTCGCGCCGCGTCTGTCGAGGAGGGGGAAATGGCCGGCGTCGGCGGAGGGAGCTCGAAGTGACGAACGCCCGACGTCGCTCGGTTCGCCCACGGCCGGGAGCGCGTGTATGACAACCATCGCCTATCGCGCGCTGTGGATTTTCGTTTTCGCGGTGCCATGGGACAGGCTCATCGCTCTGCCGGGCGTCAACATCGTCACCAAGTTGACCGGTGGGCTGGCCCTCGGGCTCGCGATCTTCGCCATTGTCGTCTCGGGACGGGTCCGGCGGTGGCGTCTCTTCCAGATCGCGGGGCTGCTGTTCATGCTGTGGGCCGGTTTCGAGGTGTGGTTCGTCCAGGGCGGCACGACGATCCCGCTGAAGTACTTCACGTTCATCCAGCTCTTCGCGGTGGTCTGGATGATCTGGGAGCTCGCGCCGACGCCGCAACGGCTGCGCGGGCTCCTGATGGCGTACGTGATGGGCGCCACGGTCCCCGCCATCGCCACGATCATGCTGTACGCGAAGGTGGGCGGTTCGCTGCGGCGGTTCTCCGCGGGGGGTGCGGACGCCAACAGCCTCGCGATGACCCTGGCGCTCGCAATGCCGATGGCGTGGTACCTCGCCATGACCACGCAGCGACCCCTGGTTCGGACCCTGTTGCGTGCCTATCTGCCGATCGGCCTGCTGGCTTCGGCGCTCACGGGCTCCCGCGGAGGTATGTTGGCGTGGATCGTTGCGCTCTCGATCATCCCCCTCACGATGGTGCTGTCGCCTGGCAGGCTCGCTGCCGCGATCGGACTGCTGGCCGTGTCCGCCACCCTCGTGGTGGTGTACCTGCCCGACAAGGTCGCACAGCGACTCGGCACGACCGGATCGTCGGTGGAGAATGTCGATTTCGGGGGACGATTCAGGCTCTGGAGGGCGGGTGTTCACGCGTTCGCGCGAAGACCGATGATGGGCTACGGCGTCGGGTCGTTTAGGGCAGCGATCACACCCGAAGTCGGACCCGACGCCAATGTGGCCCACAACTCGTACCTGTCCGTGCTCGTCGAAGAGGGGATCGTGGGACTTGTGCTGTACACCACGATGATCGCGTCGGTCTTTTTCTCCATTCTGCGACTGCCAAATCCCGAGCGACGATTCGCGCTCATTCTCATGGCGACTCTGACCATGGCCATGCTCCCGCTCTCGTGGGAGGATCAGAAGCAGGTCTGGTTCGTGACCGCATGGCTGGTCGGGTTCTCCACGCCCATGCTCGTGCGCCAGAAGCTGTCCCTCGAGCGCGGGAGCCCGGATCCCGCCATGTGGGAACCGCCGGTGGTCGCCGGGTCCCACCCGCCGAGACCCGTCGGGGGACGCCTCGGGATGGGCCCGAGGAGATGACGCACCGGGACGGCCGGCGATGAAGATCGTGTTTCTGTCCTCGAGCATGGGAATGGGCGGCGCGGACAGCCAGCTGCTCGCCGCGGCTCAGGAGTTTCTGGCACGCGGTCACGAGGTGCAGATTGTCTCGCTGACGACCCTCGGCCCAATGGGCCTGCGGGCGCGGGACCTCGGGATCCCGACGACGTCCCTCGAGATGCCGCGGGGCATTCCGGACCCTCGAGGCCTGCTGCAGCTCGCCCGGCTGATCCGCGCCTGGCGTCCGGACGTGCTGCACAGCCACATGGTTCACGCCAACCTCATGGCGCGTGCGGTCCGGCTCGTCGCGCCGGTACCGGTCCTCGTCTCCACCATTCACAACATCTACGAGGGCGGCTGGCTGCTGATGGGCGCGTACCGGCTGACGAATGGTCTGGTCGATCACATGACCATCATCAGCGAGGCCGCCGCCGAGCGCTTCGTTCGCGAGGGAATCGTTCCTCCACACCTTCTTCGGGTCGTTGCGAACGGCGTGGACTCCGCGCTCTACCGGCAGCCCGCCGGGTTCCGGGACCGGGTGCGGCAGGACTTGGGCGTCGGCCAGGCGTTTGCGTGGCTCGCGGTGGGACGGTTCGAGATCGCGAAGGACTACCCCAACATGCTGCGCGCTTTCGCCCTCGTGCGGCAGCGGCATCCGGAGACCGTGCTGCTGCTGGCGGGACGGGGCGCCTTGCAGGACGAGACCGAGGCGCTGGCGCGCGAGCTCCATCTCGACTCCGCGGTTCGCTTTCTCGGCGTTCGCGACGACGTCCCCGCGCTGCTCAACGCGGCGGATGGCTATGTGATGTCGTCGGCGTGGGAAGGGCTCCCCATGGTGCTGCTCGAGGCTTCGGCGAGCGGCCTCCCTGTCGTCACGACGAACGTAGGCGGCAACGCCGAGGCCGTGCTGGACGGCGAGACGGGCTTTCTGGTCGCCCCGCGGGACCACCAGAAGCTCGCGTCGGCCATGACGCGTGTGATGGAGCTACCGGCCGGCGAGCGGGAGAGGCTGGGCGCCCGCGGAAGGGATCATGTTGGAGCGCGGTACGGGCTGGCCCGGGTGGTCGAGCAATGGGAGGAGGTCTATCGAGAGGCCTCGGCCCGCAAGGGGATCACATTGCCGTCCCCGAGGCCGTTTGCCCAAGTCGCGGGCCGCACATCTCTCTGACGGACTGCCACGCCTGACCACCCGCCTCAGAGGGCCGGCACGCTCGGGGCCTGACCCAAGTCAGAGTCTGCGGGTTCGACCCTGAACGATCAGAAGTCCCGCTCCTGTGAGCCGGCGAGCACGCGGCGCATCGCGCGCTTCAGGATCGTTGGACAGTATGCATAGGCGTATCGTCCGAGCGCGAACACGTGCATCCAACTCGGAAGTCCGAGCTCGCGAACGGCCTGTGCCTGCACCTTCGCGAGCCCCCGCTGCCGTTGCGCATATTTGAAGGAACGGTGAAAGAAGCTGGCGGGGTGGACGAAGTGCTCGCCCAGCGGCTCTGAGATGGAGCCAAACCGCCATCCCCGGTTCGCGATCTTGATCCAGAGCAGCAAGTCTTCGAGATCGGCCACGTCGGGGTACCCGCCGACCTCGGTCCAGGCCTGCCGGCGGAAGGCGACGAGCGTATTCGCGAAGGGAATGCCTTTCGCCATCGATGCCACGATCGCGGAGTGCTCGGCAGGCGGGATCCTCACATACCGTTCATTCCGATTCTCGTCCACCAGCACGTACTGCCCGCCCACCACCCCCAGCTTCGGATCCGCGTCCAGGGCCTCCACCTGCAGCCGCAGCCGGTCCGGATAGCTGCGGTCGTCGAAGTCCTGGCGGGCGATGTATTCCCCCTCGCCTGGCCGACGCCGTAGTTGGCTGCCGCCGAGATGCCGAGGCGACCGGGCGAGAAGACCCGCACCCGCGGGTCACGGCGCGCCAGCTCGTCCAGAATCTCTCCTGTGCGATCCTGCGAGCCGTCATTCACGAGGACCCATTCGAAGTCCTTGAACGTCTGCCCGAGGATGCCGGGGATGGCGCGGTCGACGTAGGGCTCCCCGTTGTAGACGGTCGTGACCACACTCACTTTAGGCGTCATCGAAGGGGCATTCCCGCAGGAGCGTTGGAGGGGGAGACGCTCTCGATCACCCGCAGGTAGTGGTCAACCGAGGCGTCGCGAGTGAACGGGGCAAGCGCATCCATCGGAGCACCGCTCGCCGGCCGGTCCAGGGCCTGGAGAATCGCCGTCGCCAGTGCCACGGGGTCGCCGACCGGCACCAGCGTCCCGAGTCTGCCGTCCTGAAGGATCTCCCTGGGCCCGCTCGGGCAGTCCGTAGACACCACGCGTGCACCCATCGCCAGCGCCTCGATCAGCACGGTCGGAAGTCCCTCCCACGCCGACGAGAGCGCGAACACGGCCGCACCGGCCATGTACGCCAGCGCGTTCTGGTGGAAGCCTGGCAGGGATACGTCCTCGACTACACCAAGCTGGCCGGCGAGCGCCTGCAGGGCGGCTCGCTCCTCGCCATCGCCCAGGATGAGCAGGCGGGCGGGTCGTTGGCGTCGAACCTGGGCGAACGCGCGCAGCAGCGTACCGAAGTCCTTTTGCCGGGTCAAGCGGCCGACGCCGAGCACGACGGGCGGCTCGCCCGGGCCGAACCAGGCGTGGTCGGGAACTTCTCGGGCGGAGCCCAGCAGGCTCGGCGTGATCACCGGGTTGTACACCACCTCTATGCTGTCCCGAGCCAGCCCCGAGGTGCGGGCCAGGTCGTCGGCAGCATCCCGGGAAACGGCGACAATCCGATCGGCCCACGGATAGAACGTGCGCAGGAGCTGAGGCCAGATGCGGCCGGCAAGCCGACGCTCCTGTCCCGCCTCCTGGGAGAGCGTGTTGTGCTCCACGACGACGATGGGCGCCACCTGACGTGCCAGCCTGCCTGCCCAGAGCGCGACCAGGTTCGCATGCCCCATGGATGACACCAATACCCGGGGTCGCTCACGCCGGAGATAACTGGCCAGGGGTCCGATGCTGCGCAATGTGCGGCGGGCATGCAGATCCACGACCCGAACACTCGGGGACAACTGGTCCAGAAACACACCCTCAGCCGCCACGAGGACGAGATCGACCGGGAGGCCGCGCTGGGTGATCGCTTCCGCCAGGTTGACGGTCACACGTTCCGCGCCCCCTCCGACAAGCGAGGGCAGAAAGAAGGCGATGGCTCCGCTCGCGGCCATGAGTGCCGGCGTGGTCAGGCGCCGCCGCGGGGTGCGGCCGCAAGGCGCGCGGCGCGCTTCACCGCCACGGGCAAGAGGCGGAAGGGTCCCGATGCGATGCCATCCGGCCGGTCCAAGTCAGCGAGGGGAGCCAACGACCGGGGGGCACCGGTAGACCTGCAGGAAGTTCTGGCGAAAGTCCACCCGCCCGACCCCGATGGTGCTGCGGAGCTGGCAGTTGTCGTAGATCCAGGTAGTCAGGCTGTTGAGCCTGGGATTGGTCCTGAACGCATGCGAGGGGGCCGGCGAGACGATCCACAGCGCCTTCCCGCCACGTTCCTGTACGATCTGTGCCGCGCGAGCGAGCCGGACTGAGTCCGCCACGAGCCGGTAGACCTGCTGGTCGGGCAGGTAGTGCGCGACGACCTGGGGCTGGTCTGAATAGATGACGTCGCCGGCCGCGAGGCGGCTGTGAAGCCATTCCGAGGCGCCGCGAAAGTCCCATCGTTGCCCGTCCCGATACTGGGAAATAAGCGTGGGCAGGCCGGCGGCCAGGATCATGGTGGTCACGACCGCCGACAGGAGCCACGGGGGCCGAATCCCCGACCCGGTCCCGATCAGGCGATCCAGAAAGACTCCGGCGCCGATGAACAGCACGGGGATGGCAGGCACGAGATAGAACGTCGACACCGCGGTCCGGATCGAGACGAGCGCGATGAACCCGATATGGAAGCAGATGAGGTAGACGAGGAGCTTCGCCAGGGTTCGGTCCCGGCTCTGCCACAGGATGCACACGCCCAGGATCCCGGCCAGCACCAATGCCGGCGTGAGGTTGACCACGTAAGCCAGGAGGAGCGCGGCCTGCTTTGCGGCCCGTCCGCCGGGCCGGTGCAGGAGAAACTCGCCGCCTCTTTCGCTGAGCGGCACCTTGTCGTGCACCGCGATCCAGTGCTGGAGGACGGGAACGAACCGCAGCGCGATCAAGGCGGCCACGATCCCGCAGATCAAGAGTCCCCAGCGGGCGGCCGGGTCTCTCCAGAGGCGTGCCATCTGATCCCGGCTCAGATAGGCCAAGACCAGCCACAGGCCGAATCCGCCGAGCAGGATGACGGACACGGGGTGCGCAACGACGGCCAGCAGTCCGGCGATGATTCCCCACGCCAGCATGCGGCGATCGCCGTCGCGGAGGGCCAGATACAGGGCGTACGGGTAGATGGACGAGAACAGGAAGACGAGGGTCCAGTAGCGGCCAAACTGCGAGTAGTACACCAGGAGCGCGCTGGTGGCGACCAGAAACGCGCCGAACAGCGCGGCGCGCGCGCCAACCAGCCGTCGAGCAACCAGAAAGAACGCCGGCACGGCGAGGACGCCGGCGATCGCCGGCAGGATCCTGACCCCCAGCTCGTTCAGGGGATGCAGGGGTTGGATGAGGTAGTGATTGAGGGCGTACATCAGCGGACGCGGATTGGTGAACCGCAGGTCGATGGAATCCCGCTGCATGAACACCTCGTCGCTGTCCATGCCCCACGCGCCGAGCCGGTAGAAACGGAGGATCGCGGCCAGCAGCGTAAGCCCCGCGACGATGATGGCGGGCCGCCACCCTGGCCGGCCTTCCTGAGCCGGCGGAGATGCGACGGGCTCGGGGCTCGAGGAAGGTTCGACTACCGGCCGAGGCTGCTCAACGTGCATGACGCCCTCTGATCGCGTGATGGCGAGGTCGCTCGAGGTCCAGGGTCGGGCGCGCGGGCGCCCGGCGGCCCGTCGCCGACGTGACAAGTCTAGCAGACATGCGATGGCGGCGCCTGCGGGCGGATGGGACCGACCCTGTAGGCCGGTGGATGTGTGGCCGGATGGGTCCTACCAGCCGCCGCGGCGGAGGAGGATGACGGGGATGGTCTTGAGCATGATGCGCAGGTCTTCGCGCAGGCTCTGGCGGCGGATGTACTCCAGGTCGTAGGTCACCTTGGTCCGCACGTCGTCCAGCGAGCGGTCGTAGTGGTGGTTGATCTGGGCCAGCCCCGTGATGCCCGGCTTGGCCCGCTGGCGCAGCGGGTACTCGGCGATGTGGCTGCGCAGCTCGGCGAAGATGGTGGGCCGCTCGGGGCGGGGGCCCACGATGTTCATCTCGCCCCGGAGCACGTTGAGCAGCTGGGGCAGCTCGTCGAGCCGGTACTGGCGCAGCACCCGGCCCGCCAGGGTGACCCGGGGATCGGCCTCGGCGGCCCAGACGGCGCCGCTGTGGCGCTCGGCGTCGACGTGCATCGTGCGGAACTTGTAGATCGTGAACGGCCGGCCCCCGAGGTCCTGGGAGCGGCGGTGATTGTGGTCGTCCGGGCCAGGGGTGCGGCGATCGAGCCCGACGCGCTCCTGGAGGTAGAACACGGGGCCGCGGGAGGTGAGCTTGATGATCACGGCCAGCATGAGGAACACCGGCAGCAGGGCCAGCAGCGCCAGCACGGCGAGCACGACGTTCAGCGCGCGCGTGGCGAGCTGACGACGTTCGCTCGCGGCGTCCGATGAGGCGACGTCGGGCGAGCGCGCTCCCGCGCCGGACCAGGGGTCATCCTGGCCGGGGCGAATCGCAGAGCTTTCGGCGCGCGCGGTCAGCGCTTCGTTCGAACGCATCGCGTGAATCGTCCGTGTCTCTCGAGTTCGTGAGAAAGGGGCCACCGATTCCACTCGTGACGAGCGACCTTGCGGGGAGGCTCGGCGGCGCACGTCGGCCACGCGCCCGTTTTAGCACGATCTATGCCCGGGAGGGGTAGGCTGGAGAGCACGAGCTTGCACCTATGTAAACCGTTGCGTAGCAACGGATTAACTATGAAGTTCAACTGTCGTTTTCCAGGAGCTCTGCGGGTTCGTGTGGTAGGCCACCCACATGGCACTCGCAGACCGCTACAGGGTCAGGCGCGCAGAGCCCACCACCGGACGAGGAGTACGCTACCTACGGCAAGCAACAGATGTGTCACACCCGAGGTCGTCAACCGGCCAAAAATGAGAAACGCCCACGCGACCAGGGCCGTAATCGCCACGACGAGCGTGGATGTCAGCAACGTCGATGCCATATCGAGAGTCCGTTTTCTCGTCGGTTGATTCCACTGACGGGCACTCCTATCTTAGTGCACGCGGTAGCGGGGAGCCACATTATTGAGCCAACAGGTCCAGTGATGGGCCCGAATGCCGTGGCCGATGTCATGCCCCCCGGGGGAAGGCAGGAGCCAAGGTGAGGGCGCCGCAAGTTCTCATTGGGCTTCAATAATCCTCCTCGTTGCCGTACCGCCGTGCGCCGATCGGATCTCCGGTCGGCGCACGTGTCTTTACCCGGCTTGACCTTCCTTCAGGCTCCCGCCTACTTCCTCAACAACCCTTGTCCTGGGACCGGCCATGCCCCGATGCCGAGTGACGCGGCGGGTACACTTCAACGCCGCACACCGCCTCCACAATCCGGACGCCACCGAGGCATGGAACCAGGCGACCTATGGGGTGTGCAATCACCCCAACTACCACGGGCACAACTACGAGCTGGATCTGTCGGTAGCAGGGGAGATCAATCCACAGACCGGCTACGTGATGGACCTGAACCACCTCAAAGACCTCGCCCAGGAGCGCCTGCTGCGGCACCTGGACCACAAGAACCTGAACCTGGACGTGCCGTGGTTCCGGGATCTCGTCCCCACGTCCGAGAACATCGCCGTGGTCTGTTGGCGGGAGCTCCGTGCGGCGCTTCCGGCCAACCTGTCCCTGCACCTGCGCCTGTGGGAAACACCGAGGAACTATGTCGACTACGAAGGCGACTGACGATGGGGCCCCCGCCCCCATGCGGCCCGCGCGCGAGGGAGTGGCCCATGTGGAGCGGAGGGACGCCCACCTCGAGCCGTTCGCCGACAAGGTCCGCGAGATCCTGGGCGCGATCGGCGAGGATCCGGGGCGGGAAGGGCTGGTCAAGACGCCGGAGCGCGTCGAGTCATCTCTCCGGTTCCTCACCCAGGGCTACCGCCAGTCGGTCGCCGATGTGATCGGGGACGCGGTGTTCGAAGAGCGGCACCAGAGCATGATCATGGTGCGCGACATCGAGCTCTACTCGCTGTGCGAGCACCACCTGCTGCCGTTCTTCGGCCGTGCGCACGTGGCCTACATCCCCAACGGCAAGATCCTCGGTCTCTCGAAGGTCGCGCGCATCGTGGACGTCTTCGCGCGGCGCCTCCAGGTCCAGGAGCGGCTCACGGACCAGATCGCGGACGCGATCATGGACGTGCTTCGGCCGACCGGGGTAGGCGTCGTGATCGAGGCGGCCCACTTCTGCATGATGATGCGGGGGGTCGAGAAGCAGAACTCGCGCACGGTGACGAGCGCCCTCCGCGGCATCTTCCGCGACGACTCGAAGACGCGCGTCGAGTTCCTCCGGCTGGCGCACGGGGGCAAGCTGGCCGAGTGAGGCCGCTCGACGGCCGCGTCGCGCTGGTGACCGGGGCGTCCCGCGGCATCGGCGCGGCCACCGCCGAGGTCCTCAGGGACGCCGGCGCGCGGGTGGTGCGCGTGGCGCGGTCGCTGGCGCCGGCAGAGGGGTACATCGATCTGCCGGCCGATCTGGCTGACGCGGGACAGGTTGGCGAGCTCGCCGGGCGGCTGCAGCGCGCGGCCGGGGTTCCCGACGTGGTGGTCAGCAATGCCGGCGGGTTCCTGCTCCGGCCGCTCGAGGCGACGACGGTCGAGGAGTTCGACGCGCTCCTCGCCATCAACCTGCGCGCGGCCTTCACGCTCGCGCGGGCGATCCTGCCGCTGCAGCGCGACGCCGGACGCGGGTCCTTCATCAGCGTCGGCAGCGTGGCGGACCACGTGGGGTTTCCGGAGAATGCCGCCTACGCGGCGAGCAAGTACGGGCTCCGCGGACTGCACGAGACGCTCGCCGCCGAGTATCGCGGCAGCGGCGTGCGGTTGACGCTCGTCTCTCCCGGGCCGACCGACACCGACGCCTGGGAGCCATTCGACCCCGACCACCGCGAGGGGTTTCCGAGCCGGGCCAGGATGCTTCGGCCCGGCGATGTCGCCGATGCCGTGCTGTTCGTTGCCACCCGCCCGCCGCACGTGCTGATCGACTGGCTGCGGCTCGGCCCGATCTGACCCCGCCACCCGACTCGACCGACCATGCGCCTGCGCCGGCTCGTCCTCGCCGTCATCGCTGCCCTCATCCTCGCCGCGCCCACGCTCGGGGCGCAGGGCGCACTCCCGGCCTTGCCCGACAGCGCCGGCTGGGGCGTTCACGTCCTCACCGTCGTGCGTGATCCCGGCGGCACGCTCTGGGTCGGAACCTACGGCGAGGGCATCTACCGTCTCCCTCCCGGCGCCACCGCCTGGGAGTCCATTCGCCACGACACGACGGCGACCTCGATCTCGATGGACTTCGTGCAGGCCATCGCGTTCGGCCCGAAGGGGGAGGCGTGGTACGGGACCGTGGGCAACGGGTGGGGGCTGTCGCTCGACGGTGGCCGGACCTGGCGGAACTGGACCTACGACCAGCTCGGGCCGGAATGGCAGTACGTGATCCCGGCGGGGATCGCCATCCGCGGGGACACGACCGTGGTGGCGACGGCGGATGGCCTCCAGATCACCACGGACGATGGCGCGCACTGGACGGCGATCGGCGACGCGGTCGGTCCGCCCGCGCGCGGTCCGGCGGACACGGCCCTGCCGCTGCTCACCAACGAGTACGTGCGACGGTTGGCGCCCGACCGCCGTGGCTGGAACGTGACCACCCTCCGCGGGAACCAGCGGCTGGTGCACACCGAGGCCGGCTGGAAGGCGCAGCCGCTCGCCGCGGCGGCGTTTCCCCCGGCGAACGCCGTGCTGATCGGACGGGTGCAGTACCGCGGCACGCAATGCGGACTGCGACCGGCCACCGATACGCTGCCGTGCTTCCAGCGGACCGCGCCGGACGCGGGTGCACCTAAGGACCCGCTCACCGTCTGGCTCAAGCGGCCGATCGCGCGGACCGACAACGCCTACATCGACCAGACGTACCGGTACGGCTCCACCATGGGCGGGTTCTTCCAGCAGCACCAGGGCGTCGAATTCAACAACCCCGATGGGACGCCGGTGATGGCGGCGCTGCGGGGCCGGGTCGTGTACGCCGGTCGGGCGGAGGAGGGGGCCAACACGGTCGCGATCCGGCACGACACGACGGTGAAGGCCCACGGCAAGACGTTCCGGCTCTACTCCATCTACTACCACAACACGTCGCTCGCCGTGAAGGTGGGGCAGACCGTCAAGACGGGGCAGGTGATCGCCCGAGTCGGCAACACCGGCCGGGCCACGAACGATCACCTGCACTTCGAGCTCGCCGCTTCGCCGACCGACTCGATCGGGGCGATCGTGGACTCCCTGCAGCGGTTCCCGCCGTACACCGTCAACCCGGAGCTCTGGCTCGAGCCGCTGCCGAATACGGGCATCGTGGCGGGCCAGGTGTTCGACGCCAGCGGGGCGCCGGTCCCACAGGCGCGCATTTACGGCCTGGTGAAGCGGGACCCCGTCGAGACTCCTTTCTCGTACGCGGAGACCTACGGCGACAAGGCGCACGGCCACCCGCTCTACGACGAGCACTTCGCCGTGAGCGACGTGCCGATGGGCGAGTACGTGATCGGAACGGAGATCGGCGGGAAGAAGGTGTACCGCCACGTGACCGTGGAGGCCGGCAAGCTCACCTGGGTGGTGTTCAAGCCCTGATGTTCATCGAGCTCACGGACCACCTCCGCTGTCCGGTCGAGCACGACGAGGCGTTCCTGGTGTTACTCCCCGATCAGCTCGACGGACGGTCGGTGCGGTCCGGGACCCTCGGCTGTCCGGTCTGCGACCGGCGTTTTGCCGTGCTCGATGGCGTCTTCGACACGGGCGACGGGTCCGGACCGCCGCCAGCGACGCGGCTGTCGCCGGCGGCGGTCGCGCCGCTCGTGGGCCTGGGCGGCCCGGGCGGCTACCTGGTCCTGGTCGGCGGCCCGGCGGAACAGTGGCGCGACATTGCGACGCTGATTCCGGGCGTGGGCCTGGTGGCGGTCAACCCGCCCGGCAGCGTCGCGGATGAGCCGGGCATCAGCGTGATTCGGAGCGGCCGCCTGCCGCTCAAGGCGCACTCGATGCGAGGGGTTGTGCTCGGCGCGCCGTATGGTGGGGATGCCGGGTGGGTCGAGGAGGCGGCGCGTGTTCTGTTGCCGGGCCTGCGCGTCGTGGGGGAGGGACCCGACCCCTCGGCCGAGACCATCGACCTCATGGCCAGCGCGGATGGGGTTTGGGTGGGGACCCTACGACGGTAGACGGCAGGGCCAGCGGTTAGCGGGCGCGGTGCGGTCAGGCAGTGCTCTCAGGACGATTCCGCGGCTCGCTCCGTGTACAGGGCGTCGATCGCCGCCCGATGGCGCTCTTCGACGATCCGCCGCTTGACCTTGAGGGTCGGCGTCAGCTCCCCGCCTTCCACGCTGAAATCCCGCGACAGGATCAAAAACCTCTTCGGCATCTCGAACTGCGCGAGGTCACGGAGCGTGCGCTGCACCTCGCGCTCGAGCTTGGCCTGCACCTGGCCGTCGCTGACCAGCCGCTCGAGATCGTCGGTGGGAAGCCCCGCGCGCGCGGCCCACGCCTTGAGCGGCTCGGCGTTGGGCACGACGAGCATGACGGGGAAGGGCCGGCGGTCGCCAATCATCACCGCGTTGGAGACGTACTTGCTGGTCTTGGCCAGGTTCTCGATCGGCTGCGGCGCGATGTTCTTGCCGCCCGCCGTCACGATCAGGTCCTTCTTCCGATCGGTGATCCGGAGGTAGCCCTCCGCGTCGAGCAGTCCGATGTCGCCCGTGTGAAACCACCCGTCTGGATCGACGGCCTCGGCCGTCGCCTGCGGCTTCCCGTAGTACCCGTGCATCACGTTGGGTCCCCGGGTGACGATCTCGCCGTCGGGCGCGATGCGCACCTCCACGCCGGGAATCGGCCGGCCCACGGTCCCCAGCTTGGTCTGGCCGAACACGTTCACCGCCATGACGGGCGACGTCTCGGTCAGGCCGTAGCCCTCGAGGATCGGCATGCCGGCGGCGAAGAAGAACCTGGCGATCTCGGGCGCGAGCGGCGCGCCGCCCGAGATGAAGAACCGGATGCGCCCGCCGGTGCGCGCGCGAAGCTTGGAGAACACGAGCCGATCCGCCGCGCGACGCTGGAGGGCGAGCCCCGCCGGAACCGGGCCGCCCGAGAGGCGCCGCTCCACCCACGTCTCCCCGACCTTGCGGGCCCAGCTGAAGATGTGGCGCCGAGGTGGCGAGCTCGCGCGCACGCTGTCGAGCACGCGCGCGAAGATCTTCTCGTAGAGCCGCGGCACCGAGGCCATCATCGTGGGCCGGAGCTCCTGCATGTCGGCGGCCACGGTATCGATGCCGCCGGCATAGTTGATCAGCACGCCGGCGTGGAACATCGAATAATGTCCGAACATCCGCTCGAAGATGTGGGACAGCGGCAGGAAGGAGAGGCACTCGTCGCTCTCGCGGAAATCGAACAGCCCGACGCAGCTGGTGACGTTGGACGCGATGTTCCCGTGCGTCAGCATGACGCCCTTGGGGTCGCCGGTGGTCCCGGAGGTGTAGATCAGCGTGGCGAGATCATCCGGGCCGGCGCCGAGCGCGCGGGCGCGCCAGTCCGGGTGGCGTGCGAGCGCCGCGCGCCCGCAGGCCAGCAACTCTCCGAAGCTGAGCACGTCCGGCCCGCGCACGCCCTCGTCGAACGCCACGATGTGACGGAGCGCCGGCAGCCCGTCGCGGATCGCGAGCGCTTTCTCGAGCTGGGCGGCGGAGGAGACCAGGAGCACCGTGGCGCCGGAGTCGCGCAGGATGTACTCGGCCTGACGGGCGGGAAGCGTGGGATAGATCGGCACGTCGGTGCATCGCGCGGCAAGGCAGGCGTAGTCCGCGATGGCCCACTCCGGCCGATTCTCGGACAGGATCGCCACCCGGTCGCCGTCGCGGAGGCCGAGCTCGCACAGCCCCACGCTGGCCGCCTGCACCTGCTCGGCGAGCGCGTGATAAGAGAGGTCGGTCCAGCGGCCCTGGCGCCGGATCCGCATGGCGACGGGTCGGGCCGCGAACCGCTCGACGGCCCCGAAATAGAGCTCGGTCAGCGTGCTGGGCGTGACGCCTCCTACTGCTGGAACCGGAGGATGAACCGCGCGCCAGAGCCGGGGACGTGTACGCCGTGGATGCGCGTGGCTCCAACGGCGACGATGACGCTCTCGGGAGGTGTCACGCCCGGGAGGAGGCGGAGCGCGGAGCGCGCCGTGCCGTCCGATCCGGTCGGAACGGTGTCGGTGGACTGTCCGTTGGTGTTGAGCACCACCGCCGGTGTCGTGGTGAGCGGGTCGGGATCGGTGATGGCGTAGATCACGCCCAGATTGGGCACCGGCCCGGGCGGGTTGAAGCTGCTGACCAGGGTGACGAAGTCCGGCAGGGTCGCGGCATCGACGGGGGAAACGAAGACCGAGTCACCCGAGATGGTCAGCGTGTCGGCCGGAGGGACGACGCTGAACGTGATGAGATTCGAGCCGAGGCTCCCGACGGTCGCCTGCACGCGCGCGGAGCCCACGCTCACGCCGGTGAGCACGCCCGTCGAGGCATCGATCACGGCAGTAGGGTCAACGGAAACCCAGACGACCGTGGCGGCGACGCTGTCGCCATTCTTGTCGAGCGGCCGGGCGGCGAGCTGGATCGATTCCCCCACCTCGAGGCTGTCGGGGCCCGGCACCTGCACCTCGATTCCCACGACCCCGCCTTCGTCTTCCGTCAATCCGCTGCATCCTGCCGTCATGGCCGCGAGCAAGTACCCGAGCGCACGCCTCACAGCGTCTCCGGGGCCGGGCTGCCCGCGATCTCGCGCAGCGCGGTCTCCGCGTGGCGAACCCATCGCTCGGCATCGGGCCCTCGCGGCGGCCGCGCCAGGAAGGCCCGCAGGTGCTCGGCCGCTTGCTGCGAGTCGCCGCGCTTGAGGAGCAGAAACGCGACGCCGTAGTGCGCGCCGACGAGGCTGTCGTCCAGCTCGAGCGCGCGCTTGTAGTGGCGGATGGCCTCTTCCGGCTGGCCGGTCTTAGTGAACGCGATGGCCATGTTGAGCAGGATGCGCGAATCCGTGGGATTGTCCCGGAAGGCGAGCCGGTAGGACGTGAGCGCGGCCTCGAAGTCCCCCTGGCGCTCCAGCGCCAATCCCTCGTTGAGATAGTCGAGGCGCTGCGGCTGCAGCGCCTCCCGACTCTCCTTGCCGAACAGGCGGTTCCAGAAGCTCATGGGCGAGGGCGATTCTCCGAGCAAAGTCGAACGGGCACAATGTGTTGGCCTTCGGCAAAGATATCCCGCGTGAGGAGGTGCCGCAACGCGACGGTACGCGGTTGCTGACCCGGCCCGACGGGCGTAGGTTGGGGACAACTCGACGGGAGGATGACGACGTGCGCCGTTCCGTACCCAGCGGGCCGCGGGGAGTGCTCGAGGTGGACTGGCCGTTCTTCGGCGAGATCTGCCGCGCGCTGGCCCTGCGCGTCGCCCGCGACTACCAGCCCGAGATCGTGCTCGGCGTGGCCCGCGCCGGGGTCATTCCCGGCGTCGTGGTCGCCTCCATCCTGCAATGCGAGTTCACCTCGATGACGCTGACGCGCCGGGAGGAGGACGCCGCCCCGGTGCTGGTGTCCGGTCCGCCGGCCAGCATCCGCGGCCGCCGCATCCTCGTGGTGGACGAGACCTGCGAATCGGGCAGCACGATGCGGCTCGCCCTCAGCGAAGTGCGGGCCCTCAAGCCCGCCGAGGTCCGCTCCGCGGTGTCGTTCAAGACGGGCGAGTACGCGCCCGACTATCACGCCTTCGAGACCGAAAGCTTCATCATCCTCCCCTGGGACCGCGAAATCATCCAGGGCGGCGAGCTGGTCGTCCGCCCGGACTACGCCGCCCGCCTCTCCTGAACCGGCCGCTCCACCGGCGCGCCCAGGCACCCTGCAACCCTGCAGGCGTCCGGCCCATCCAAGCGGGGTCCCCTCCTTTGGAGCGCCCCTGATGATGCGGTTTCCGATAGTATCCTGCCTGGTGCTCGGCCTGCCGGCCGCGCTGTGCGCGCAGCAATCCGAGCGCTATACCCTCGACGAGGGTCCCGCCGCCGTGTACAACCTGGTCGGAGCGCTCCGCATCGAGCCCGGCGAAGGCGCGGTCGTCGTGCAGGTGACCCGCGCCGGCGCCGATGCCGCCCAGCTCAAGATTGGTCAGGGAGACATCGACGGCCGCTCGACGCTGCGCGTCGTCTATCCGAGCGACCGGGTCCGATCGGGCAGCATCCGGAGCAACGGGTCCACCCAGCTTCGCGTGCGCGACGACGGGACCTTCGGCGACCACGACCAGTACCAGCATGGCCACACGGACCACCATCGCTGGGAGGAAGGGCGCCGGGTGACCATCTCCGACGGCACGGAGGGCCTCGACGCCCGCGCCGACCTGCTCGTCCGGATGCCCAAGGGCGCCCAGCTGGCCGTGTACCTCGCGATCGGCTCGGTCACCGTCACGAACGTGGACGGCGAGCTCACGCTCGACACGCACAGCGCGCCGGTCACCGCCTCCGGGACCCGGGGCACGCTCAGTGTAGACGTGGGCGCGGGCGACGTGCGAATCACGCAGGCGCGGGGCGACGTGGACGTGGATACCGGTTCGGGCGCCGTGGAGGTGACCGGCTTCCAGGGTACGGTGCTCTCGATCGACACGGGCTCCGGCGAGGTGACCGGCAGCGATCTCGTGAGCGACGAGCTGTCGGTGGACACCGGGTCCGGCGAGGTCAAGCTCACGAACGTGACATCGCCGCGCCTCTCGCTCGAGACGGGGAGCGGCCACATCACGGCGGACCTCCGCCGGGACGTGTCCTCGCTCGCGGTGGAGACCGGTTCGGGCGACATCGCGATCCGCGCCCCGGCCACGCTCGGCGCGGCGGTGGAGATCGAGACCTCCAGCGGCGACATCGAGACCGATTTTCCGCTGCAGGTCACCCGGCAGAGCCGGGATCACATGGTGGGGACGATCGGGGACGGGGAGGGATCGATCGCGATCGAGACCGGGTCCGGCGGCATCAAGCTGCTGAAGGCGAATTGACCCCCAGGGCGTCGGCGTAGCTGGTGCCCTGCGCCATGCGCTCGTACAGCGAGCTGAGGGTCTCGGGGGCGCCTGCGAGGAATCGGCAGCGGGCGTCGCCCCGGGACCGGCACTCCACCTCCATCACGGCGACGAGCCCGTCGGAGAGGCGCCCGAAGAAGTCCGCCAGCAAGCCGCAGGTCAGATGGCACGACGGGAACTCGCCGCGGGCCTCGTCCGACGCCTCCGCCCACTCAGTGGAATCCAGCGCCAGCACGGCCGAGCCGAGCGCCGTCGCCGAGAGGGAGCCCCAGCCCAGCTCGGTGAAGAACTGCGACAGGATCTCGTTCAGATACTGGGCGTCGAGGTCCGTCGGCCGCTCCACACCGCGCGTCGCCAGCAGCCACTCCGCGAACTCCCCGTACAGCTCCTCCCCGCCGGCGAAGCCCGCCTCCTGCAGGTAGCTGGCGGCCTGGAGCCCCGTGTCGCGCTCGAGCGCGGCGCGAAGCTGATGGAGGACCTTGCGGCCCAGGCGAACCCCGGGACGGTGCGGGTGAGACGGCTGTGCGGTCATCGCGATACCGGTGTCGGGGTGAGTGGAGGCGCTCGAAGTTAGGCCGTGCTGCCGACGCGACGCAAGAGTTCGGCCTCGTCGATGACTTCGACGCCGAGGGCCCGCGCCTTCTCGAGCTTGCCTCCCGCCTCCTCGCCCGCGACGACCGCGTCCGTCTTCTTGCTCACGCTCCCAGCGACCCGCCCGCCGGCCGTCTCGATCAGCTCCGTTGCCTGTCCGCGCGACAGCGTCGGCAGGGTCCCCGTGAGCACGTAGGTCTTGCCGACCAGCGCCCCGTCGGCGGAGGTGGCGCGCGGCTCGGTGAAGGTGAGCCCGGCCTTCCGGAGCCGGGCGATCAGGTCCTGGTTGCGCTTTTCGGCAAAGAACGCGACCACCGCCTCGGCGATGGCGCTTCCGACCCCGGGCACGTCGTTGATGGCGGCCTCGTCGGCCTTCATGAGCGCCTCCATCGTCCCGAACCGCCGCGCCAGGAGCTGGGCCACGGTCTTCCCCACGTGACGGATGCCGAGGCCGAAGACCAGGGTCGAGAGCGGCCGTTCCCGGGAGGTCGCGATCGCGGCGACGAGCTGGCCGGCGGACTGCTCGGCGAAGCGATCCAGCTCGACCAGCTGGTCGGCGGTGAGGTCGTACAGGTCGGCCACGTTCGCGATCAGGTGGGTGTCGAGCAGCTGGCGGACGCGCTCGTAGCCGAGGCCGCGGACGTCCATCGCGTCGCGCGAGGCGAAATGGACGATGCCCTCGAGCACGCGACCGGGGCACGACACGTTCGGGCAGTACCGCATCACCTCGCCGGCGGGCCGCTCGGCCGCGGTGCCGCAGGCGGGGCAGCGGTCCGGCATGCGGAACGGCTTGCCGCGCGTTGCCGGGTCCACGCCCTCCAGCACGGGCCGCAGCACCTGGGGAATCACTTCGCCGGCGCGGATCAGCTCGACGCGGTCGCCGACCCGGATGTCCTTCTGTGCGATCAGGTCCTCGTTGTGCAGCGTCGCCGCGGTCACGGTGACGCCCTTGATGACCACCGGCTCCAGCACCGCCCAGGGATTGAGCGCGCCGGTGCGTCCCACGTTGATGCGGATGTCCTCGAGCCGCGTCACGGCCACCTCGGGTGCGAACTTCCGGGCGATGGCCCAGCGCGGCTCCCGCCCACCGACGGTGCCGAGCTCGGTGTGAAGGTCCAGCCGATCCACCTTGATGACGACGCCGTCGGCCTGGAAGCTGAGCTGGGAGAGCAGCGCCTCGTAGCGATCGATGGCCTTCTGCACCTCGGCGAGCGACTCGAAGCGTTCGCCGTGCTCCTCGACCGGGAAGCCCCACCCCCGGAGCAGGGCGAGCAGCTCGGCGTGGGTGCGGGCGCTCAGCCGGCCCTCGACCGACTCAACGGCGAAGGCGAACATGCGCAGCCGGCGCCGCTTGGTGATCGTCGGGTCGAGCTGCCGAAGCCCGCCCGCGGCGGCGTTCCGGGGATTGGCGAACAGCGGCTCGCCGTCCCGCTCACGCTCCTGGTTCACGCGCTTGAAGCTCTCGTAGGGCATGTAGACCTCGCCCCGGACTTCCATGCGCCGGGGCCAGCCCTTGCCCTTGAGCGCGAGCGGCACGTCGGAGATCGTGCGGATGTTGGCGGTAATGTCCTCGCCGATGATGCCGTTGCCGCGGGTCGCACCGATGGCCAGGCGGCCGTCCTCGTAGGTGAGGCTCACGGCGGCGCCATCGATCTTGATCTCCGCGGTGTACCCGGCGGTGCGGACCTCGGGCACGATGCGGGCGTTCCGCTCCTCCCAGGCAGCCAGCTCCTCGGGCGTGAAGGCGTTGCCCAGCGAGATCATCGGGCGGAGGTGGGTGACCTTGGTGAGCGCGCTCGCGACCGGCGCCCCCACGCGCTGCGTGGGGCTGTCGGGGGAACGCAGGTCGGGATGGCTGGCTTCGAGCTCCTGGAGCTCGCGGAAGAAGCGGTCGTACTCGGCGTCGGAGATCTCCGGCGCGTCGAGCACGTAGTAGGCGTGGTTGGCCCGATCGATCTGCTCGCGCAGCCAGACGGCCCGCTCGGCTGCGCCCGCGGTCACCGCGCGGTGGACTCCTGGCTCAGGACGGCCTGCGCGACACCCACCAGCCGCTCGATCTCGGGCGACACGCCGTCGCCGAGCCCGGGCTCGTCGGCGGGCGCGGTCGGATAGGTCGCCAGCAGCCGGCGCATGAACCCGATGAGCGCGGCCTGCTCCTGCTCCCGCCGGCGGGCGTCCTCGTCCTCGCCCTTCCGCTTGCGCAGGCGCTCGAAGCGGTGCGCGTTGCGGAGCGCCTTGGCGGTCAGGTTGGCCACGACCTGGCAGAACTGCAGGTCGGCGGCGGAGAAGCTGGGGCCGTCGCGGAAGGTGCGCAGGAAGATCGCGCCGATGGCGCTGCCCCGCCACGATATGGGAATGACCGTGATGGTCTTGACCTTGCGCGCCGCGAGCGCCCATCGCGCCGAGCCGAGGGACGGATCGGTGGCGGCGTCGGCGATGAAGACCGTCTCACCGGTTTGGAGCGCGCGCCGAAGCTCGGGGTAGCGGTCCAGGTCCACCACGTAGTTCCGGATGCCCGGATCCTCGTAGCTCGCCACCAGCCGCACGCTGTTGCCCCCGCGCTCGGCGAGGAAAATCGAGCAGCGGTCCAGCCCGAAGGTCTCGCCCAGGCGCAGGGTCACGGACTGCACGACCTCGGCGAAATGGAGCGAGCCGCCGACGTCCTGAAGGATCTCGATGACCGCCAGCAAGTGCTTCCGCTCCTGCTCGAGCGCGGTCAGCCTGGATTGGAGTCGCTCGACTTCGTCAATGGCCATGGCCGTCGATGACATTGGGCGTCCTGGATTTAAGGGGCCGACACGGGCCCCCGGAGGGGCGCCGCCTGCACCAGTATACGACGGCGGCCCCTACCCGAAAACTCATGAAGGAATGTGCAGCCTATCTGTCAAAAGTCTATGGTGTCATGATGGTTGACGCTTCACCGGACGGGGGTAGGTTGCAGGGAGCCCGCGCGCCGGGGCGCGTCGAGCATCACTTCTTGTCGGCGATCTGGCGGCCCAGCGCCTCCGCTTCGCGACGGTACACGCTGTCCATGATCTCCCGATCCGGCAGGGCCTCGAGCTCCTTCAGCTGCGCCCGCGCGTCGTCGTAGCGCTTCCGGTCCACGTAGATCTCGGCCAGCTCGAGCCGGTGGTAGAGGCGCCCCGGGTCCAGCGCGACCGCCTTTTCCATGTTCGAGACGGCGCCGTCCCAGGACGCCTCGCCGAAGATCCCGGCGCCGAGGAGCGACTTCGCGAAGAAGCGGCTGAGCCCCGAGAGCCGCATGATCTCCGCGTTCCACCGTCCGAGGATGTGGTAGGCCCCGTCGTGGCGCGGGTCGAGGGCGATGGTGCGGAGGGCCTCCTCGCGGATGACCTTGGCCCGGCGGATCCGCTCCTTCTTCCCCATGCTGAGCGACGCGCGCCCCACGGACGCCGCGAGCGCGAAATGCCCGTCGGCGCCGAGCGAGTCGGCGGCCACGGCCCGCCGGGCGAGGCGCTCAGCGCGGGCGTAGAGCGAGTCGCGCTCGGGGCTCCGGATGCTGTCGGGGATCTGCTCGCCCTGGTCGAGCAGGACGATCGAGGCGCGCCAGTTCGCCTCGTAGTCGGTGGAGTCGAGCGCGAGCGCCGCCTCGTAGTGCGCGAGGGCGGTGGGCAGGTCGTGCACCTGCAGGGCCGAGGTGCCCAGGGAGACGTGGTCGCGCACGCCCTGCGCAGAAACCGGCGCGGCGGCGGCCGCGGCAGCGATCGAGAGCAGGGCGGCGAGTCGGATCGACGCGTGACGAGGCAATGGGTCCTGGTCGAGGATGATTCCGAATGGTGATTCCGGCGCTCATCGAGCACAAGCGGGACGGCGGCGCGCTCACACCCGCTCAATGGTCCGAGCTGATCCGCGCCTATGTCGCGGGGCAGGTACCGGACTACCAGTTGTCCGCGCTGCTCATGGCCATCTATTTCCGCGGCCTCGAGCCGGCGGAACTGGCGGCGCTCACCGACGCGATGATCGACTCGGGCGACCGGCTGCGGTTCGACGGCTATGCGCGTCCGGTGGTCGACAAGCATTCCACCGGCGGCGTGGGTGACAAGGTCTCCCTCCTGCTCGCCCCGATGGTCGCGAGTTGCGGCGTGGCGGTCCCGATGATGTCGGGGCGCGGCCTGGGCCACACCGGCGGCACGCTCGACAAGCTCGAGTCCATTCCCGGGTTCCGCACCAACCTCTCCCTGCGGGAGGCGCGCGCCCAGATCGACCGGCTGGGTTGCGCCATGCTGGGCCAGACGCCGGAGATCGCGCCGGCCGACAAGCGGCTCTACGCCTTGCGCGACGTGACCGCGACCGTGGAATCCATCCCGCTCATCTCCGCGAGCATCATGTCGAAGAAGCTGGCCGAAGGGCTCAACGGGCTGGTGCTCGACGTGAAGACGGGGAGCGGCGCGTTCCTGACCGACCTCTCCAAGTCCATCGAGCTGGCCCGTACAATGATCGGGCTGGGTGAGGCGCGCGGCTGTCCCACGGTCGCGCTGCTCACGGCGATGGATCGTCCGCTGGGGCGCGCCTGCGGCAACGCCCTCGAGATGGAAGAGGCGATCGAAGGGCTCCGCGGCAGCGGGCCGGCCGACCTGCTGGAGGTCACCTACGCCCTCGGCGCCGAGATGCTGGTGCTGGTGGGCGCGGCGGCGAGCCTGGAGGAGGCGCGGACCCGGCTCGAGAAGGCGGTCACGTCGGGCCGTGCGCTCGAGACCTTCGCGCGGGTGGTCGAGGCCCAGGGCGGCAACCCGGGCGTGATCGAGGACCCGGGCGTGCTGCCCCAGGCGCAGGCGGTGGAGGTCTATCGCGCGGCGCGGACCGGAGTGGTTGTCGCGGTGGAGCCGCGACGGATCGGCCGCGCCATCGTCGAGCTGGGTGGCGGGCGCATGGCGGTCGAGGATGCGGTGGACCCGACGGTGGGCTTCGTCATCACGGTGAAGCCGGGGGATCCCGTGCGCGCGGGGGAGCCCATCGCCTCTATCTTCGCGCGGGACGATGCCGGGATCGCGCTGGGTACTACCGCGCTGGGCGAGGCCGTGTCCATCGGCGACGCCGGCCGCCTCACGCCGCTGATCTCGCACCGGATCACGGCGCGCGGCGTCGAGGTCCTGGCGGCGGTGGACTGACGTGCCGTTCGTGACCGGGCCGGTGGGAACGTTGCTGGTGGCGGCCGCGGCGATCACGTCGCTGGCGGTGTGGCTGGTGCGGCGTCCGCGCCACCCGGGTCCACGGCTCGTCGGCGACGACGGTATCGACCGGGAGGAGCTCGAGGCGGCGGAGGAGGAGGTGCGGGAGCTCGAGAGCGGACGGGCGCCGGAGGACGGATTCGAGGGCGACGATTGGGGACCAGGCGTGGCCAGGCCGCGGCCGCCGGTGCGGCTGTAGATCGGGGAGGTGTCCGAGGCGACGTGACGCGGCGGGCTTCCGGTACGCATCGGGTGCTGGGGTCACCCGCGACCAGGCAGTCGGATAGGACAGCTCGTATGATCGACTGCCGACGCAAGCCGCCATCCGCGCGGGGAAGCGGCCTAACCCGCAAATGCAGCCGACAGGCCGGGGTGGGCCGGCGTTCCGTGCGGGCCCGACGCTCCTCGTAGCCAAACAGTGGAAGCGTCGAATAGTGCGGGCGTGAAGATGCTCGCCTGCAGCTGATTTGCAATCTGTTAGGCCGACGCCGGAGATCTAGGAATGCGGCTCTGGACCGTGCACCCAAAATACCTGGACGCCCGCGGGTTGGTGGCTCTCTGGCGCGAGGCGCTGCTCGCCCGGGCCGTGCTCCGCGGCGGCACCCGGGGTTACCGGCACCACCCCCAACTGACGCGATTCCGGGAGCAGGCCCGTCCGGTGGAGTCTCTGAACCAGTACCTGGCGGCCGTGTACGTGGAGGCTTGCCGTCGCGGGTACGCTTTCGACCCGAAAAAGCTCGGGCGTGCCCGCTCGGGCCTGCGGATTACGGAAACTACAGGACAATTGGCCGCCGAATGGGTGCACTTGTTGAGTAAACTCCGGCAACGGGCCCCGGAGCGTTACCAACAGCTGGTGACGACTCGCCATCCGGCCGCTCACCCACTATTCCGCATGGTGCGCGGTCGCGTGCGTGCCTGGGAGCGCCGCGCGGCCTAACCCGCTAATGCAGCCGACAAACGCGGGCGGAGCCGCACTCCGCCCGCATCCGCCCCTCCCAGCGACAACAACGGACCGTAGGTTATCTAAGGTCGTTTGCAGCTGATTAGCATGTCGTTAGGCAGCAGCAACCAGCACCCCGACTTGCACACGGAAAGCCGCTGAACACCATGTTCCGAGCGCTCTTGAACACCTTGTTCGCCACGCTTCTCTTCGGTGCCGCCCTCCTCGGCCCTACGGGCGCCTGGAGTTGGGGGCGCGCCTGGGTACTCGTTGGCCTTTACCTCGTGATCCACATGATTGGCACCGTCCGGATTGTTCGAGCCAACCCAGGCCTGCTGCCCGAGCGGGCCAAGGGACCGTGGCAGCCCGGCCAGCCGCTGTCGGACAAGATCCTCCTCCTGGCCTTCATGGCTTCCTACGCAGGTGAATTGGTGCTGACGGGACTGGACCGGCAACGCTGGCGCTGGGCGACGGCCCTATCACCGATGCTCGCCTGGTTCGGGCTCGCCTTCTTCGCTGTGGGATGGATGCTCGTCATGCGCGCGCTCGAAACGAACGCCTATGCCACGACCGTCGTGCGTCATCAACCGGAGCGCAGACACACCGTGGTGGACGCGGGCGTCTACGGTGTGGTGCGCCACCCGATGTATGCCGGCCTAGTGGCGGCGCTGCTGGGGGTTCCCATCTGGCTCCGCTCGCCGATCGGTCTCGGGGTAGCGCTCATTCCGATCGGCTTGCTCGCCCTGCGCCTCGTGTTGGAGGAGCGGGTACTGGTCCAAGCGCTGCCGGCGTATACGGAGTATGCGGGGCGCGTTCGCTCCCGGCTCGTGCCGGGCCTTTGGTGAGGCGATGGGTGGACTCGCCCGGGCTGCTGCCTAACCCGCGCATGCAGCCGACAGGCCGGGGCGGGCCGGAGCTCTGTGCGGGCGCGGCCCTCCGGTAGGCCCAGCAGTGGAAGCGTTGATTAGTGTGGGCGTGAAGGTGATCGCCTGCAGTTGATTTGCAATCCGTTAGGCGGACGCACGACCATGTCTGATAGCGACCTAAGCGATGTCCGCCGGACCCTCCGGCTCTTCAACGAGAAGGCCGAAAAACTTAATGGGCTGCAGTTCCTAGCTGCCCTGAGAGCCGGCAAGGGTTCGTACAAGTTCGAGGGCCGCGTCGGCAAACCCATGCAGGTTACTGGCGATCTTGCTACCGTGGATGAGGTGGATGCCTTTGTTCTGACGTTTCGACTCTTCATCCAAGACAACGAGCCAATTTCGATTCGCCGCCTCGCGGCGCTCTACGCCGATGCGCCCGAACTAGCCTCGTTAACCGACCGCGTCTCGGGGATTCGAAACAAGATGAACACCTACCTGGACCGGGAAAGCCCGATTGTCTGGCAGAAGCAACCGGTGAGTCGCCGCCGAATTCTTGACGTCTTTCTCTATGGCGGCTTGGCTCATACGCATCGCGACAAGACTGAAGAGTACTCGCGCTGGATGGAACACGAGTACATGGCTATCCCATTTCAGTCAGAGTTTTACGATATCGTTGGAGCAGTCACCCAAACGATCTATTGGCTGAGGCTCGAGAACCGAGAAGCACTAAAGATTATCGACGGCGCCGCCTAACCCGCAAATGCAGCCGACAGGCTGGGGCGGGCCGGCGCTCCTCGCGGGCGCAGCGCACCTGTGGCCGAGCAGAGGAAGCGTTGACTTGTGCGGGCGGTAAGATGATCGCCTGCAGCTGATTTGCAATCCGTTAGGCGGACCCCCTCCGGAGTGATGATGCGAATGCGATCCTGGAACATTACGGCGAACGCTGTTCTGTGTGTTGCAAGCGTTGCACCTGCGACCGGCCTTTTGGCTCAACAGGCCGTCCCTCCGGTCGTGTTCACACACGTGACTGTCCTAACCATGTCCGACAGTCCATCGCTGGTGGATCAGAGTGTCGTCATCAGGGGCAGTCGCATTGTCGGCCTCGGCCCGTCGGCGACCCTCGACGTCCCAGCGGGCAGCCGTGTGGTCGCTGCTAATGGCAAGTTCCTCCTCCCCGGCCTCTGGGACATGCACGCGCACCTGCCCGACGATTCTACGACCCGCTCGCTGATGTTCCCGCTGTACCTCGCCAACGGTGTCACTGGCCTCCGCGACATGTGGGGTGATTGCGAGAGCATCTGTGCCGGGACCGACTCGGCCGGTGTGGCCCCGCCCGCATCGGTGGTGCGGACATGGAAGCACGACATTGCCGCCGGCACGCTATTGGGTCCGCGCCTCGTCGTGGCGGGGAACGCTCTCAGGGGGGCCAAGCCGCCGCCCTTTCCAGGGACCCATGCCGTTCGGGACAGCGCCGACGCCATAGCTGCGGTCCGGCACGCCAAGGAGCAGGGTGCCGACTTCATCAAGGTCATCGGCGACATTCTGCCAGAGGCCTACTTCGCGCTCCTCCGGGCCGCGCGCGCGAACGGGCTGCCGGTTGCGGGGCACGTGCCGGCCGGTGTGAGCCCGCGCGATGTCTCGGACTCGGGGCAACGCAGCATCGAGCACCTGCAGGGCGCCAGCCGGGAGTGCACCAGCCAGCCCGATTCTGTCCTCTCGCTCCGCGCCACGCGGGCGCGCGACACCTCCGCGACGCACCGCGCGATGCTGACGCGCGCCATCAACCACCTCGGCGTCAGCACATTCGACGAGGCAGCCTGCCAGCCGTACTTCGCGCGGCTCGTGCAGAACGACACCTGGCAGGTGCCGACTCTGGTTACGCTGCGCAGCATCGCTTGGGTGAAGGAATACGACGCCAGCCGCGATCCCTATCTGCGCTACGCCACGACCAAGCTCCGGTGGGAATGGGACCCCCGCAACGACGACCGCCTCAAGGACATGTCGAGCGAAGACTTCGCGAGCCTCCAGGAACTGTATGGCGGCTCCCTTCGTATCGTCGCGGCGATGGGGCGCGCCGGGGTGCCGCTGCTGGCAGGCTCAGACGTGCTCGATCCCCACGTCTACCCCGGGTTCAGCCTACACGAGGAGATCTCCGCCCTCGTCGAGGCGGGGCTGTCACCGCGATCCGCCGTAGCCGCAGCCACCACGGCTCCGACCCGGTTCCTCCAGGCGACCGACTCGCTGGGTAGCATCGCCGTTGGCCAGCTCGCCGATCTCGTGCTACTCGACGCGAATCCGCTCACGGACGTCCACAACGCCTCCCGCATTCGGGCGGTCGTCGTGAACGGACACCTCCTGACGCGGAAGGATCTTGACCACCTGCTGCGCGGAGCCCAGGCGTATGCCAAAGCACATTGAACGCGCGTCGGAGCTCGCCGCGTGCGATTGCGCCGCCTAACCCGCAAATGCAGCCGACAGGCCGGAGCGGGCCCGCGCTCCGCCCGGGCGCCGGCGCTCCTCGAGGCCAAACAGTGGAAGCGTTGATTGGTGCGGGCGCGAGGCTGATCGCCTGCAGCTGATTTGCAATCCGTTGGGCCGCATTCACCCCGGATCCGCATCCGGCCACACTCCCCTCATCTTCGGTACTGTGTCGCATGGCTATTATCGGCTACGAAGCTGCCATTCCAAACCCGGCCCTGAAGCCTCTTGACTTCCTTGTCGGCGAATGGCGCACTGAAGGCTCGCACCCCATGTTGCCGGGCAAAACTCTTCATGGTCGCACCAGCTTCCCGTGGTCCGACGGCGGGGCTTTCCTCGTCATGCGCTCGGAGATCGACGAACCAGACATTCCAAGTGGCATCGGGATCTTCGGCACCGACGACGATGCCAAGGAATGTTCCATGTTGTATTTCGACGAGCGGGGGGTTTCGCTGCGCTACGCCGTTGCGCTGCGCAGCGACCAGTGGCAGTGGTGGCGTGACACTCCTGGCTTCTCTCAACGATTTACCGGTAGACTTGTCGATGGGGGCAAGCGCATGGTGGGGCAGGGCGAGTTGAATCGTGGTGACCGCTGGGAGCCAGACCTCCAGCTCACGTACACCCGTCTCGGGTAACGAGCGGACTTCCCGGTGTGAATGGGGCCTAACCCGCGCATGCAGCGACGGCCGGAGGTGGTCCCGAGCTCCGCTCGGGCGCCCCGTCCCTCGAAGCGTACTTTGACACACATGCTCTCAGCAGCTCTCGAACACGAACTCGCCGAGCGCTTCGCCCCGGCCGACCGGCGCCAAGCGCACGTGATGCTGTCGCAGTATGGCATGTCGCCACATGAGCGTGATGTCGAGCATGTACGGCGTGCGATGCTCGCCCTGAGTGGCGGCAATCTCGGCCGTCTGGGCTACTTCCTCGCCGCGGCCCAGCACAAGTATCAGGACGTACTCTACTGGGCGAAGCACCCGGACCAAGCGCCACACCCATGAGCCGCACGGCCCGCTGCAGCCTAACCCGCAAATGCAGCCGACAGGCCGGGGTGGCCGGAGTTCCAAATGGGCGCGGCTCTCCTCGAGGCCGAGCAGTGGAGGCGTTCATTTGTGCGGGCGGTGAGATCGTCGCCTGCAGCTGATTTGCAATCCGTTAGGCGTCTGCCAAAGGAACTCCGGTGAGGGCTGCTGCCTCTGAAGAAGCTGGGAATCTCGCCGTGATCCGCAGCTACTACGCTGCCATCGCTCACGGTCCCGCCACAGTTGACTGGGAGAAGTGGTTCGCGCCCGACGTCGTCCAAGAGGAATTCCCCAACCGTCTCCTCCCGACTGGCACTCGTCGCGACCTCCGGGGCATGCAGGAGGCCGCTCAACGAGGCCAAGCACTGATGGCTGAGCAGGAGTTCGAGTTGTTGGGCCTCATGGCGGGTGGTAGCAAGGTGGTGGTGGAGGCCGAGTGGCGCGGTCGAGTCGCTCGCGATGCGGGGCCGTTCAGGGCGGGCACCCAGCTGCGCACCCGATTCGCGCAGGTCTTCGAGCTTCGCAACGGCAAGATCGTGGCTATACGCAATTACGATTGCTTCTACCCCTGGGACTAAGTGCGGGTGGATCCGGCAGCCGCCTAACCCGCGCATGCCGCCGCCAGGCAGGGCGGGCGCGGGCTCGAAGGCCTGCAGCTGATGCGCAAGTCGTTAGGCGAACGGCTCAAAAGGAAAGAGCGAACCCGTGTGCTGAGTCCGCTCTCCATTGGTCGATCAGTCCCTAAAAGTAGTAGTCCCGAAGAACCCCGTCGTACTTACCGCTGCCGAGGCAGCAGCGCTTGAAACCGCCGCCGGGAGCCGCATGGGCACAGGTCGTTTCGACCGAGCTTCTCGAGGAGCTCTTTGTCGCCGTGCACCACGCGGGTTCCCCGCTTCACGCGCGTCTCCGACAAGAACCCCTTGCGCCGCTTGCTGGTGCGCTCAAAAGCAGTGGGGTTCGCTGAGGTGGTCGCGACCCTTTGCCATACGGCCTCCTGGTTCGGATCTCCTAGTAGTCAGGGAGTGGAATCGTTCAGTGGTGCGGGCGCGGGCTTGAGGTCCTGCAGCTTATTGCAACCCGTTAGGCCGACGGCTCCGGGATCTCCGCCTCATCCTGGCGGAGCTCACGGATCACCGCCTCATCCTCGCGGAGCTCGCGGATCTCCGCTTCATCCTGGCGGTTGGCGATGGCGAGCAGAGCGTCTTCGATAAATGCGACTACGGGATCGGGCGCACCGGGTTGCGGGACGGTGCTGGGGGTGAACAGCGGGCGCGGGTCGGGTTTCGTCATGTTAGGCATATGTCATTCTAACACCATTCGCTCGACGGCAGTTCCTGGCGCCGCTGGTGTGGGCATCGCGCTTGGCCGCGGCCTGACCCCCGCATGCAGGCGACAAGCGCGTCCCGCGTGAGGCGCCAGGCGGGCGCCGAACTCCGGTGATGAGGTACGGAACGTCCAATGGTGTGGATGTTAAGCCTAATCGCTTGAAGCTGATGCGGCATCCGTAAGGCAACTCCCCAAAAGATCGAGGCGTCCCAGGCCTGCGGTGGTCCCGAGGGCGAGTTGCCTAACCCGCACATGCAGCACTCCAGGATGGCGGGATTCAAAGGTGTCGAACTATCCGGACTTCAAAGGCCCGGCGACCGCACGGCGCCTTCATCAGTCACATCCTTGCCCACAGGCGTTCCGTCGGACCAAGTCGCCACCCCGACTAGGAACACAAGAATCGGTGGCAGCCCTTTCATTCGCGATGGTTCCTTCGACGAGAAGAACCAATAGGGGGCCGACATGAGCGGCGAGCCCGCCGCGCCAGAGCCCCAGTCCTTGGCGTCGACGCCGGTAGTGAGGAACATCAGATGAGGCGCGTTGTGGTCGCCCTCGTCGGTCAGATAGGCCGATTTCGACATCATGTAATCCATCGCGCCACTCTCGAACCTCGGCACTTGCCTGTTCTCGAACGCCGCTTTGACCGCCGATAGGATCTCCGCCTTGGAACGACCGGCCATCACCATCCTGCTGCGCAACAAAGCGATCGGTAATATCGAACGTGCGGACTGGGGGTTCATACAGTCGGCGGCTCTCACTCGCGGGTTCCAGAATTCGGGCCAGTCGAACGCGGCCATCCAACTTCTTGCCACGATGCAGACAAACCCGTTCTTGCCCTCAACGGCTGTCTCGTATCCCTGACGTCCCAGAACCAGGATCGTCGCGTCGCCGGATATGGAGTTTGGGGCGGCGCTTCGCGCCAATTGAATCTCGGCGCTTTCTTCCATCTGATATTCACTGATCGCCGCCATCCTCGGGTACGTATCCGTCTGTGCCGCTGCACTCGACACACCACAGCCCAGGGCGATGACCGGGGATGATTGCGCGAGTGCAGCGAGCGACGGCAGGGCGAAGGTCTGAAGACGGATCGAACGAACGTGCATGCAGCACTCCAGGATGTAGGGACACACGCGAATCGATCGCGCCGTGTGGCCGCTGTCGGCGAACTACGCGGCCTTCAAAGGCCCGGCGACCTTGTACGTGCTGAGGATGACGCCAGTCGGCGTTGTTTGCGTGCTGACGAGCTCGAATGCACGTGCCGGGGTTCCCTCTGCAAAGAAGCGTTTCCCGGTGCCCAGCAGCACCGGAGAGACGATCAGCACGACGTCATCCGCGAGCCCGTGCTCGAGCATTGTCGATGTCAGCGTCGAGCTGCCCGAGATGACGAGGTTCGGGCCGTCTTGCGACTGGATGCGGCGAACGCCCTCGACGATGTCCGGTCCAAAGCCCTCGAACGGACCCCATGCAAGGCTTTCCGGACGGTGCGTAGCGACAAACTTCGTTGCCGCATTGAGCCTGTCCCCGATCGGAGTGCTCGGCGCCTTTGGCCAGAATCCCGACCAGATATCGTAGGTGCGACGGCCAAGGAGCAGATCAAAACGCTCGCCATGCGCGGCCATCACTGCGTCTCGGCCGGCGGGGGTCCGATAGGGCGCGGTCCAGTCGCTGTAGGGGAAAGCGTCGTCATCGTGCGAGTGTTGGATCACGCCGTCCAGCGAGATGTGTTCGATGATCCTGAGCTGTCTCATGTGACTGCCCCACTCTGCTCCGTCGGCATCGGAAAGCGCTCTTGCATCCACGCCTGCCACAGCGGCGTCTCGCGGGCAACCCGTTCGGTCGCCTGATCGCCGTACAGGTAGAAGTTCATCGCAACCATGGTCCGGCCGTCGGGGAAGGTGAACGCGCCAAGGGCGGCTATGCCCGGCCCGGGCTTGTCGAGCCGCAGCAGGGCGTCGTACGGACTCTGGGTGACGTGCTCCGCCACGCCTCCGAACGCGGGGACACCTGCCGGCGCCGTCCAACGCTGCCCGACGCTCAAGCCTTTCACCCCCAATGCCGTGGTTAAGGCCTCCCAGGCCTCCGCGTCCGAACCCGCGACGGGAGCCATGATCTGCATGATCGCGGATCGTTGTCCGCGGAAGTGCGTGAGATAGACCCGCAGGGTGCTCAAGAAACCCGACAATCCGGACTGGGCGCCCTCCAGCTGGTTGTCCCAATCGTCCGTGCTGGCGAAAAGGCTATGGACAACGCGGACGATGCAGATGCCTCCTCCGCGCGCTTCGACGGTCCACTCGGTTGCGATGGGCGGCGAGCCAGCCCACCCCTCGCCCTGCGCGACGAACCTCCGCGGCGGATCCCAGGCCGTCAGGGCAGAACGGGCTTCCATGCCCGGGCCGAAGTTCAACTTCATTGCGACGGGCTTCCCACCGCGCTCCGCTACCTCAGCCGGCACGAACCAGGACGAAATCCCCGGCCCGGTGGCGATGGCCTGCCAGACTTCCTCCGGCGTGCCGGGGACCTCGAATTCGACCTGAACGGAACGGCGTCCGGAGGCTTCTTGCTTCGCGCTCATGACAACTCCTTGGGCTGGGATTTCTGGGGTAGGGGGTGCGCAATGACGACCAGGCGATGCGCGCGGCCACCGGGGGCGGATGCATCGTGATATTTCGAAACGAGTGTCGCGATGGCTTCGGTGAGCTCCTTGCTGAAAGCCGCCCGGTCCGCCGCCGACCGGAAGCGAACCTCGGTATCCACCGCCAGCGTCGCCAGGCGTTTGCCCGCCTCTTTCGCGCGACGAACGAGGTCGCCCACTTCGCGGACGACCCGAGCGCCCAGGGCGATGAGATAACTCGCGGACAGCCGGTCGACTTCCCGATTCGGGTCGACGGCGACCGGGCCCAAGGCGCCCGGCGAAACGACGTAGGAAGCGGCCGTCGCAACGAGCAGCCGTTCCGTCAGCCCGCCCCACTTGCGTTCCTCGGCCAGCCGCACCAGCCCGTGCGCCTCCAGCGCATGCAGGTGGTAGTTGACCTTCTGCCGGGCCAAGCCGACTCGCGTGGCCAACGTCGCCGCCGAGGCGGGCGCGGCCAGCTCGGAGAGGAGTCGGCTTCGCATCGGCTCCAAGGCCACCGTGGCCGCCGCCGGATCATCGATGATTTGGATGTCGAGCATGGGGAGACAATATCATTGACAACTTTTATTGTCAAGGGGGTCTAAGGGGTTGGCTACCGAATTCGCCGAGTCGTTGGCGTGCTCAGGGGGGCGGAGGGTCGCTGCGTGTCGTCGCGTGGCGCCCGGTGCCGACGCTGCCGGGTCGTTGGGGGGCTGCGCGCGCCGGCGTGCGTAGTCGTGGCCCGGGCGCGGAGCGCCTAACGAAGTTTCTGAGCGAGCCAGTCGGCGACCATGCCCACCACCGAGGGGTCCACTCTGAGTGGTGGCGGAAGCGTGGCGTAGCCACCCGGGAAGCCATCTGGGTCGGGAATGAAGAGGTGGTTCAGCCCCGGAAGCATCCTACCGGTCACGTCTCGATTGCCACCGGCCTCGAAGGCGGCGACCCATTCACCGACCTGAGTGGCATCGGCCTGACGGTCAGTCTCACCGGTGAGAATGAGGATCGCAGGTTTGCTCACTTTGCGGGCGTCGATGGCGGGCTCGTAGTGGAACATGAACTTCATGTACGGATCTGCCGCCGCGAGAGAATCGAGCTGGGCTGGGACATGGGCGAGCCTGGCCTCCCGCTCGGACGGAGTCAGCGTCGTGTCGCGGCGGATCATGTTGGCGAGTTGGAACTCGGCGGCGCCGCCAAGAGGGCGAGCCTGACCGGCGAGCAGAACCAGCGCTTTGAGTGACGGCTCTTCGAGCGCCACCAGCGGGGCGTCGATGGCGCCTTCGCTATGGCCGAGCAGCCCTAGCCGATTCGGGTCGACCTCGGAACGGGTGCGGAGATATGCCAGGCCGGCACGGATATCTTTCACGAAGTCGATCGGAGTCGCGCCCTTGAAAGTGCCCGTCGACGCTCCGACGCCTCGGTCGTCCATCCGCAGTACGGCGATGCCGCGGCGGCCGAGCGAGTCCGCGAACTGGCGAAACGGTCGGTAGTCACCGATCCCCAAATTCTCATCCCGATCCTGGGGACCGGTGCCGCTGATGGTCACCACCGCCGGCACCGGGTACGTCCCGGTGGCCGATTTGGGAATGGTGAGCGTGCCGGCGAGCGTGTGGCCCATCGGTGTCGGGACGGCCACGAGCTCCGCGCGATAGGGCGCGCCGGCGGGAGCGGAGTAGTCGCGTGGCTCGGCCGGGCGGGCTTGGGCCAGCGCGATGGGACCGATCGCTGCCGAGCCGGCAACGAGGGCGAGCGAGAGTCGGGTCACGAGAGGCACGGGCTGGCTCCGGGCTCGAGGAGTGCCGGAGCCGTTGCCCCAGCATAGATACCATAAGTATATTACATACCGTTGGTATGTCAACCCGAGGCGGAGGCCGATGCCGAAACAGCGGAGCTTAACCCGGACCGCGCGCGCGGCGGAGACTCGGGAAGCGATCCTCCGGACCGCCGCCCGGATGTTTCTCCGATCCGGGATCGAGGACACCTCGCTCGACGCGGTGGCGGCCGAGCTCGGGCTCACCAAGGGCGCGGTGTACGCCAACTTCCCGAGCAAGGGGGCATTGGTGGCTGCGGTGGCGGCGGCCAATTCCTCGCCTCAAACCGCCTTCGACGCGTTACTGGAGCCGGGCGTCCCGCTGCCCAAGCGGCTGCAGGCCTTCGCGGAGCGGGTCGCGTCGACGAGAGCGAGCCGTCAGGTTGTCTTGCTCGACCTGGAGTACGTGATTTATGCGGCGCGGAACGATCGCTGGGACCAGGCCGGGCGCCAAGCCTTCGACGAGGAGGTCGCGAGCCTCGCGGCGCGCTTTCGCGAGGTGAACCAAGCGAACGGTGAACGATTGCCGATGTCCGAGGAGCGCTTTCTCCGGTTGCTCAATATCGTGGGCCGAGGAGTGATACAGGAGATGGCCTTGCACCCGAAGTCCCTCTCGGCGGACGATGTGGCGCGGATGTTCGAGCTGCTGATCCCTCCGGCGGGTCTTGCTAGTCGGTGAAGTCCGACGTCACCCGGTCACCCTTGCTCGCAGCGAGAGTCGCCTGATTGATCTTCTGGGAGCCGTATGGTCGTGCGAGCGTGGCGTGGGTATGGGGCGGTTACAGCGGGAGAAACATACCCCAAGCATTTGCTTCAAACGGTCCGGCCGAAGCTCGAGCAGCTGCCCGGTTTCAAAGGCTTGTACCTGTTACGCCGTCAGGGGCTCGAGGAAATCGAGTTCCTTGTGCTTACCCTCTGGGAGTCGATGGACGCAATCCGCGCTTTCGCCGGCGATCAGCCCGAGCTCGCGGTCGTGGAACCCGAGGCCCGAGCGGCCCTGGTGCGGTTCGACAGCACGGTCCATCACTACGAAGTCCTGGCCGCGCCAGATCGAGCACCCTAGGGCGTGGCGATCGAGCCGGCGTGCGGCCTAACCCGCGCATGCGGCCGACGGACCGAACGGGAGGCCGGGCTCCGCCCGGGCGCTGACCTCCGATGGAGGTCAGCGCAACGTAGGGTGGTGCGAGCGCCAGCCCGAGGCGCGCGGCTGATACGCAAGTCGTTCGGCAGGGGAAACGAGTCTCAGGAGGAAGGCCACATGGACCCTGCTTTTCTTGGCCCACTCGTACCGATCGCGGCGATTATTGCTTTCGCGGCGGTCAAGATAGCTCGCTTGCGTGCCACTCTCCCAGGATCGGCATCGCCCGAGGTCACTGCGCGGCTCGAGGCGGTTGAACGTAGTCTCCAGGACGTCCAACAGGAGTTGGCGGAAACACAAGAACGGCTCGATTTTGCAGAGCGTCTACTTAGCCAGGCACGGGAAGACCGGCGCATAGGTGGCTAGCGCGGCGAGTTCAGAATAGGATCGGAGGGCGAGTGCTGCGATTCCTGCGTCCCGGCCCAGTGCACCCCGTCTTTCGTGCGCTCGCTTGGATATTTGGCCCGCTACTCCTGGGCGCCGGCGTTCTCATGATCATCTTGGACTTCCACGGCGTCGGTGCCGCGAGCTGGCCCACCTGGTCGCGACGCGTTCACTCCGGCCTCTGGCTAGGGTTGGGCAACCTTGGGATCGGCTGGATCCTTCTGTCCGCCGCCCGGACCGGGCGCGACCCGTACCTCATCGCGGACAGCAGCGAGGTTCCGGACAAGAAGGGCCGGGACTGAGCGCCATCGCATACGTGGGGGCGCCTGGGACCGGCACGATGCTTCGGTCAAAGCGAGAATCCCTGACCAGGCGACGGCTCCATGGAGGAGCGTTCATGATCAGTACTCGCACCTCCTTTCCCCAAAGGATTGCCTTGTTGAAGGCCGCGGCGGGGCGTCTGTGAACCCTGCTTGATGGCCACGTCCCAGGATCGGGCGTCCCAGATGAGCCCGCCTCGCCCGATTCGCGTAGCCTTCGTGAGCCATCATCGGCACCTGCGCATGGGCGGGCAGCGCAGCATGGCGCTGCTGATCGAGCACCTCGACCGTGCCGTGGTCGAGCCCCTGGCGATCTGTCCCGGCCCGGGGGAGCTGAGCGATCATCTCACCGCCCTCGGCTGCCCTGTCGTGCACATCCCGCTGCACCACATCAAGCCGCGCACATTGCGCGCCGTCTGGCGGTCGAGCCGCCGCATCCGGGCCCTGCTGCGCGAACGTGCCATCGACATCATCGCACCCGACGCAGCTCGCGACGCCCTCACTTGTGGGCTGGCCAAGCTCGGCACACCGGCCAGGATGGTCTGGTTCGTCCGCCTCACCACCCGACACCACCTCGACCCGATCCTGGAGCGCCTGGCCGATGGGATGATCGGCGTGTCCGAGGCCACCCGGCAACGATTCTCCGCTTCGCCGCGGGTCACGGCGCGCTACCGGACGATCAGGGATGGGGCGGACATGACGCGCTTCCGCCCGCCCGACGACCGCGCAGCGCTGCGCCGCGCGCTCGACCTCCCCGTAGACGGTTTCGTCCTGCTGTTTGTCGGGCAAGTCAAGGCAGCCAAAGGCGTGCTCGACATCGTGGACGCGATGGGCGCGCTCGCCGCTGCACACGCTCCGCCTGCCCGTCCGCTTCTGCTCGTCATCGGCACACCTGACCCGCCGACGATCATTGTGGACATCGCGCGCCGCAGTCGGGCACTGGACATCACGAAGGACGTGCGCGTGCTGCCCCAGCAATCCGATATCGAGCGGTGGCTGCAGGCCGCCGACGTGCTGTTGAGCGGCTCGCACCAGGATACCGAAGGGCTGTCGCGGGTGTTGTTCGAGGCGATGGCCTGCGGGGTGGTGCCGGTCGCAACAGACATCCGCGGCAATCGGGAGGCGCTCTCACCGGAGACCGGCTTCCTCGTCCCCGAGCGCACTCCCGAGGCGATCGCCCGGGCGGTGTCGGAGCTCATGGCCGCGTCGCCCGACCGGCTCGCGGCCCTGCGGGCTGCGGGCATCCAGCGGGCGCGCGAGACATTCGACATCCGGGGACACGCGCGTCGGGTCGAGGCGTTCTATCTCGAGACGCTGGGAAGACGTCCCGGGTAGCGGAACGTAGGTCTGCGGTACACGCCGGAGGGCCTGCCGTTGAGGCGCCATTCGCCGGGCCGAACCCGTCGCCTTGCTGCAGCTTCCTTAGGCTGATTGGGGACAAACGGTCTCATGAGGAAGGATCCGATGAAACTCGACGTCTATCTCAACTACGCGGGTGACTGCGAGCAGGCGTTCCGCTTCTACGAGCAGCACCTCGGCGGCAAGATCACGATGATGATGACGCACGATCAACAGCCGAATCAGGCCAACGTGCCGGCCAATTGGAAGAAGGCCATCCTGCACGCCCGGATCGAGATTGGCAGGACCGTGCTCATGGGAGCCGACATTCCGGGGTCCGAGCCGATGCGGAGCGCTTATCTGACCCTCACTGTCGACAGTACCGAGGAAGCGGAGCGCCTCTATGCTCTGCTGTCCGACGGCGGTCAGATCTTCATGAAAATGGAGGAGACCTTTTTCGCGTCTCGCTTTGCCATGCTCCGGGACAAGTTCGGCACGTCCTGGATGCTTCTCCACGAACGGCAGGACGCGGCCCGACCCGCGCCGGTGTGAGCGCTGTGGAACGCAGGTTTGCGCGCGCGGGCCTGAGCGCCTGCAGTTGATCCGCCGTTCGTTAGGTGGCAAACGTGCATGACCTACATGGCAGGGGCCAAGGAAGGCTATGAAGGTCTGCTCTCGCGTTCTCATGATCGTCGTACTCGCCGCCGCTCCGCTGCAGGCTCAGGCGCTGCCGCCAGACTCCCTGTTCGACCGTCTTATCGGCCGATGGGTCCTTGCAGGCACCATCGCCCGCCGGGAAACGACGCATGACGTAACGTTCGAGTGGGTGCTCGGGCGCGAATACGTTCAGATGCACGAGGTGTCCCGCGAGCGAGCCTCCAATGGCACGCCGGCCTATGAGGCCGTCGTCCTGTTTGGCCGCGATCCACGGTCCGGTGAGTACGCTTGCCTCTGGATGGATAATACGGGCGCCACGGCCTTCGATCCGGCCGGCATTGGCCGCGGGACCGTGGCGGGCGATTCGATCCCGTTTCTCTTCCGGTACACCGCGACGGCCAGTTTCCACACCACGTTCGTCTACCATCGGCCATCCGATTCCTGGCAGTGGCATATGGATAATGACAGTGCGGGCGTCCGGCGGCCGTTCGCCCGTGTCACCTTGAGGCGCCGGTAGATGGGTCTCGCCACGGTCGCGCGCACGCTGTCGAGCGAGCGCCGGCTACCCCGCGCATGCAGCCGACACACTTCTTGCTCGCCCGTGCTGACGGAGCGACCTTGCACTCATGGCGCGGAGAATCCTCGTGATTCATGGTGCTGGAAAGCCTCGGCGGCGGCAAGGCAGAGTGTATTGGGAGCCGCTACTCGGCGATACGCTGGGGCGGGGGTATCGTGTCCTGGCGCCGCGCATGCCCCGGCCCGAGCACCCACAGTATTGGACCTGGGTCGCCGTATCGATGAACTGATCAGGAGGACTCGCCGGCCTGTTCTTGTGGGTCATTCCTTCGGAGCTTCGGTGCTTCTGAAGTATCTCGCGGAGACCGTGCGGCGCCCGACTCCGGCGGGCCTGTTTCTTGTCGCGATGCCTTTTTGGGGGCCGGACTTTCCGGAGTTTGCGCTACCGCCCGACTTTGGGGTGCGCCTCCGTGACTTATCCCCGATCTTTCTATACCACAGCCTGGACGACGCCGACGTTCCGATCAAGCATCTGCAGCGCTATCGGCGTCTCCTCCCGCACGCCACGGTGCGCGTTCTGGATGGTCGGGGCCACGAGTTCAATCAGGCCCAGTTCCCGGAACTTGCGGCCGATATTCGCGGCCTGGCGCTCCGACGCGCCGTCTAACCCGGCGCATGCGGCCGATAGACCGGGAGGCGCGGCGCGCGGACGGGCGGCACCTCGGGCGCGGTATGGAACGAAGGTTTGTGCGGGCGCGACCGTGATAGCCTGCAGTCGGATGCACCGACATCCTCTTCCACCAAGCGAAAGGCCCGATGGCATTCGATGAGAGCTTGGCGGCACGCATTCGAGCACACCTGAGCAGGCATAGAGGGGTAGCCGAACGGAAGATGTTTGGCGGGATCACCTTCATGCTGCAAGGCAACATGTGCTGCGGCGTGCATCGCGATGCTCTGATTGCTCGCCTCGGTCCTGAGGCGGCCGGCCAAGCCCTGACGGAGCCGCACACGCGAGTATTCGATCTGACCGGGCGTCCGATGAAGGCCTGGGTGCTGGTAGAACCGAGCGGGGTCGCCACCGGTGCGCAGCTCGAGAAGTGGGTAGATCGTGCCGCGAAGTACGCTAGCTCCCTGCCTCCGAAGCAACGCTAGAGGAGTCAGTGCGGAGCGCCAGCCAACAGGTTAAGGGCGGGCGTGAGCATGATCGCTTGCAGCTGATGCGAAGTCGTTAGGCAACTCCCGAGGCGGGAGTGACGGAAGTTGGCCGGGAGGGGCCTCTCCAAGTTGCAGGATGCCAGGAGTTGACCCGATGTCTCGGAATGTTCGCCTCGTCGTGAACGCCGCCGCGTTGCTTGCGGGTGCGTGCAGCGCGGAGCCGCTCAGCGTGGATCGGTGCAACATCCGACTCGCCGCCATCAGCCCGGATTCTGCCAGGCTCGCGGTCGGTCAGGCCGTCACCCTTGAACCGCAGTTGACGCCGGCCCCTGCCTGTCTACCGACTGACGCCCAGCCTGCCAATTTCCGATGGACGAGTGATCACCCCGGGGTGGCGACCATCGATGCGCTCACAGGCCGCGTCACGGCGATCGGGGCAGGGACCGCGCAGATCACGCTAGCTACGGCCAAGACGCACACGCTGTTGACCCAGAGCTCGGTACAGGTTGACGCTGACGAGATCGCGCGGGCCAGCAGCCTAACCCGCAATGCAGCTGACAGGCCGAGACGGGCCGGGATTCCCTGAGGCCGCGACGCTCCTCGCCGCCAACAAGCAAAGGCGTTGACATCGTGCGGGCGGCAGGCTGAACGCCTGCAGTTGATTGCCATCCCCAGGCGCCAACGCACAAGTCAAGGAGAACGGTGTTCTGACGAATACGCGTCGAACGGTCGGAGGCTTCGGTCGGCTCTCCCCACTGGTCAGCGTCGCCCTGGCCTGCGCTGCCGGAAGCACGTCGACGGCGCCTCCGGTTGGACCACGCGCCAGTGAGCTTCAGTCGCCCAGAGGCCGATGAAGGGCCCAGGGTTTCTCGGGTCGTTTCAGCTGACGTGCATTCCGTCGGGCGACCAACCCCATCAGCAATTGTACCGAACAGGTGCTCGATGCCATCAGGTGCTGCTAGCCGCTGTGGCGATCAGGTGTTGGTCGCGACACTCACTTTGATCTGCGCGTGCCGACCAAGCCCCGCCGTTCATGCGCCGCCAACGGCTTCCGTGGGCCCGCTCGCCACCCTGCCGCTGATCAGCGCGGGTGGAATGGTCTTCGTGGCGGTGGGAAGCGACAGCGCCCCCGCTCGCCTCTGGCTGCTCGATTCTGGGTTCGAGACAAGTGTCGTGAACCGTCGCTATGCGGACTCCCTGCGCCTGCCGGGCTACGCCCACCGAGAGCTGGTGGTCCCTGGCGGGCACGCGGAGGTCGGCGTCGTTCCCGGGATCCGGCTCCACATTGGTCGGCTGATATTCCGACCCGAGAGCCTGGCGGTCATCGACCTCCGCAACGTCGAGCCGCTGCTTGGCCTGCCCTACGCGGGGATCCTCGGCCACGATTTCCTGATGCAGTACGTGACGCGAATCGACTACGATCGACGTGTCGTGGAGCTGTTCGCGCCCACTACCTTCGAGTACTCGGGCTCGGGCCACATACTGCCCCTGTGGATCGAGGCGAATGAGCCGTTTGCCCTCGGGCTTCTCTATGTGAACGGGCGAGCGATCCCAGCCAAGCTCAAGCTGGACACGGGAAGCCTCGATATCCTCGGCCTGAATGGCTCATTCGTCCGGCAGACCGAGTTAGCCCGAGGTAGCTCCCGGGCCCCCGCGCTGGGCGCGGCGCTTGGCGGCAAAGTGGCGGCGTACCTGATCCGGCTCGACAGCGTGACAATCGGAGGCAGCACGGTGACACGGCCGATTGCGGCCTATTCGGCAGAGACCGAGCGTCGCGGCGATGCCGGCACGGTAGGGATGGGCTTGCTGAGTCGCTTCAACCTCGTGTTCGATTATGGCAGGCGGCGTGCGATCTTGGAGCCAACCGCGCGAACCCATGGCCCGTTCGAGTATGATGCGAGCGGCCTTCTGCTGGCCACCAGCGGCGCAACCTTTCAAGACGTTATCGTGCTGAGCGTCACCCCCGGCTCCGCTGGTGATGTCGCAGGCATTCAGGCGGGTGATTCGCTCCTGGCGATCGACGGGGAATCACCGGCGCGATTGGGCTTGAGTGGCGTTCGGGAGCGATTCTCCCAACCTGGCGCAACCGTGCAGCTGGTTGTGATGCGCCGAGGGAGGGAACGACGCATGGTCCTGCAACTTCGACCACGCCTGTGAGTTTGGCGCGCGCGCCTAGCCGGGCGAGTCGAGAGCCGGTCTTCTGCGGCTCATCCGCGTGTCGATGGCCGCGGGCACTCACCACACCTTCAGATCGGAACCTTCGTGACGAGCAATGCTCCACTATATCCTTTTCTCGAGGTCACGCAGGAGGCAGGTCGGCGCTACTTCTCGCAAGCGCAGCCTGGCCCCGTGGTCCTGCTCAATCTGCTTCGCTTTCGTGCGGTGGCCGACTATTTCGCGAGCCCCGCGCTGGTTCCACCGCAAGCCATCACCGGGGCTGAAGCCTACGAGCGGTACGTCGCCCATGCGCAGCGGCCGGGAGTGAGGTCCTGTTCCTTGGGCAGGGAGCCGAGTATCTCATTGGTCCGCCGGCGGAACGGTGGGACCTGGTATTGCTGGTTCGACATCAAAGCGCAGCGAGCCTCCGTTCGTTCGAGACGAATGCAGGCTATCTCGAGGGCCTCGGGCACCGGCTGGCCGCCTTGGAGGACTCCCGGCTGCTGCCGCTCGTTGAACGGGCCGGTTGAGTGCAGTGGAACGTAGGTTTGTGTGGGCGCGGGCCTGAGGTCTTGCAGCTGATGCGCAAGACACCAGCCCGGCTGGACGTCACCCCGACCCCCGTGGAGGAAACGGCGTATGCCGGAGTCTCGTTCCAGCCCCGCGTGGCCCAACGCCCTGGTGCTTCTCCTGTGCTTCCTGGCCCCACCTCTGGGACTGCTGGCCTGGGTGCTCGGCAATCCATCGCAGCGAGGTGCCTATCTGCGTTCGCGGTGGGTACGCACTGGGTTGACTGTCCTGCTGGTGGGCTCGGCCCCGTTGGTGGCCATTATCGTTGCGGCGAAGGTCGGACTCTGGCCCGACCCGGATCCCAACCCCGTCGGTCCCGGGATGCTCTTCTTCTTGGCGGGGGTGGTGGCGACAGGCTGCCTAGCGATCGGCGCCGTGTGGGTGTGGTTGGAACTCCGGCAGCAGGTAGCCTAGAATGCGGCCTACAGACTCGGCGAGTACGCCGTCCGGTCGCATCCTTCCCGGCGGCCAAAACGGTGGAAACGTTGGTTCGTGCGGGCGTGACCATGATCGCCTGTGAGATGAACTCATGAATGCGGACGAGCAAGCGATTCGAACACTGGTTGCGACATGGCTCGAGGCCTCAGGCAAGGGTGAGCTGTCGCGCGTGTTGGAGCTGATGGCGGACGACGTCGTGTTCCTTGGCCCGGGGCGCGCTCCCATGCGGGGCAGGGAGGGGTTTGCCGCGGCGTCACGGGCCATGGAAGGTCAGCGGGTGATCACCGGGACGGCCGACATCCAAGAGATTCAGGTGTTCGGCGACTGGGCCTACTGCTGGAATCACTTGAAGCTGGAGGCCCAACCGGTCGGCGGCGGCCCCCCGACGCTGATGAGCGGTCCCGTATTGTCGGTGCTGCGACGGCAGGCGGACGGCCGCTGGGTCATCTTTCGGGACGCGAACATGGTCACCGCCACGCAGGGTTGAGGGCCGGAAGGAAATGCCGTCTCATGCCCTCAACAGCGGAAGAAGCACGCCGATCGACACAGCATCAATCGGCCCCACGGGGTCAACGCTCACTAGGCAGTGATTCGCCATGTTCGCAGCCATTTCCCAACCCACAGTTGCCGTCGGGGTCGGTGTCTTCGGTGCGGCGGCACTAGTGCTTCTCGCCCGGCGGTTCGCGCCGCGCCGGGACATGCTGGTGTACGGCATCGGACTCGGCATTACGGCGGTCGCCTATCTGGTGTTCGGCCTGCAACTGGGAGCGCCACGAGACCACCTCGAGCTCGAGCTGGTCGGCGCCATCCTGTATGGCGCTGCTGCTGTGCTCGGCACCCGGCGCTGGCCCGCTCTCCTGGCGCTCGGCTGGACCGCCCACGTCGCCTGGGACCTCTTCTTTCACTATACCGGTGGCCCTGCGTTCGCGCCGTCGTGGTACGCATTGTTTTGTGTCGGGTTTGACCTGCCCGTGGGCGGGTACATCGCGGGTCAACTCGCGGCCCTCCGACGCTAAGCAGCAGAAGCCAGGGCCGCCAGGCTTTCACAAAGGAGGAACGCGTCATGAAGAACAAAGGCATCGGGACGATTGCCGCCGTGACGGTACTCGTCAGTGCTTTGGGCGCCAGTGCCATGTCCGCCCAGGACAAGTACACCGTGAAGGTGCCGGGTGGACTCGCGTTCTCCGAGTTCAAGGGATACGAAGGGTGGCACCTTGTCTCGGTGAGTCAGGACGGAGGTCTGTTTGCGGCGATCCTCGCCAATCCCGCGATGATCGAGGCCTATCGGGCCGGCATTCCTGGCAACGGCAAGCCGTTTCCCGACGGGTCCAGGATGGCGAAGATCCACTGGAACCCGAAGAAGCTGGAGACGTTTCCCGCAGCGACGGTGCCGGGCACGCTGCATGACGTGGACTTCATGGTAAAGGACAGCAAGAGGTTTGCGGACAGCGGCGGGTGGGGATGGGCCGCGTTCGAGTATGAGACCGCGTCCGGGAAGTTCAGGCCCGCGAATTCGACCGACAAGCCGCCGCAGGGGAACGACGCCAAGTGTGGATTCGCGTGCCACACGGTTGTGAAGACGAGAGACTACGTCTTTACGGACTACGGGAGCCGGTGATCGGGAAGCAGAAGTATCGTGACGGCCGTCCGCTCCGACGGTGCCCCGCCAGCACGGGCATGGCACTCGTCGCCGGGGCGGCCGCCGCACTCGGTTCCGGCACCTGAACGCAGGCGGCCCTTGCGTCCAGCCACTAGCTCTGTGGCGGGGGTGATGCGCACGTTCGTGAGACCCCGTGTCTCCCCAGACCTGAGTCGCTCCTTGCAGCGACAAGGCCACAGGTTGTCACAAGTCGTCTGGCGGCACCAACCCCTATCCCAGGACTGCCCGGATGAACAGTCGTCAACTCGTCATTGCTAGAATCACCGAGCATGTCGAGCCCATCGAGCGAGGAGAGCGGTACGAGGATCCATTGGCTGCCTTCCTCACTGAACATGGACTCGGGGAAGTCACGGGAGGCGGCAGTCAGTTGAACGCAAACGGGGAAATAGAGTTCGCCGACGTCGAGCTCGAGCTGGTGAACCTCGACGCCGCCGTCACCAAGCTGGTTCAGCAGCTGGAAGCGATGGGCGCGCCGTTCGGCTCTTCGATCCAGTTTGCCGCAGCATCCGGACGCGAAGCCATACCGTTCGGCAAGTATGAACAGCTGACGATCTACCTGGACGGCACGGGGTTGCCGCCCGACGTGTACGAGAGCCTGGACTTCGGTGGATTCTACAGTGAGCTCGACCAGGCAGTCGGCCGGGAGGCTGATGGCCACGCCAGATCAGTATGGACGGGACCCACTGAAACCGCTGTTCACCTCGCCGCCCCGAAGGCCGATGCTTTGGAACAGGTGGTCAATGCGATGTGGCACACGGTCCCCGTCCTCCAGAATGCCCGGCTGGTGCTGCGGTATTCAGACGGGCGAGCGCCCGTTGAAAGGCGATTGCCAATGCGCGACCCGGGTCCCGGCGGAAGGTAGGGTCGTGTGCGCCGGCTCCGAATGCGGGAGGGCACCGATGGGCAAAGGTCGGCTGGAAGCCTTCAGCGATGGCGTGTTGGCGATCATCATCACCATCATGGTGCTCAAGCTGCAAACGCCCCATGACCCTGAGCTCGCCGCTCTGCGCCCGTTGCTTCCGGTCCTGCTCAGCTACGTACTCAGTTTCGTATTCATCGGCATCTACTGGACCAACCATCACCACATGCTGAGCTGCACCCATCGAACGACCGGGGCGATTCTCTGGGCGAACCTGCACCTGTTGTTCTGGCTGTCGCTCGTGCCGTTCGTGACAGGGTGGATGGGCGAGCATCCCTTCACCCCGACCCCCGCGGCCTTCTACGGTCTGGTGCTGCTGATGGCTGGCATCGCATACTTGACGTTGCAGAGGCAGATTGTGCGCTCGGAGGGGCCGGGGTCCATCCTGGCCGCGGCAGTGGGGCGCGACCTCAAAGGGAAGCTCTCGCCCTTGCTGTGTGCCCTGGCGATCGGGATTGCGTATGTAGGCACCGGCGTAGCCTATGCCCTGTACTTGCTGGTCGCTCTCATGTGGCTGATTCCTGATCGTCGGATCGAGAGAATACTGGCCCAGTCGCAGATCCGTAGCGACGCGCCGGGAGCCGCCTGACCCTGCGCACCCAGCCGGGCGCCGTCCTGGAGCGCGGCCGCAAATGCGTAGGTTGCCCTCGAGCGCCGGGATATCCATGAAGAACATGTTTCACAGGCTGCTGCGTCACGGCCCAGCGTTGTGTGAGGCACGAACGCTTGGCGCCCCCACGGCCTGGCGCCTGACCGGCTGCTATGCCGCGGCCACCGCGTTCGTCGTCGGCATCGACCGGGTCGCGCCGCTGACCGACGCGGGTGCCCGTCGGGTCTGGGCCCGGTCGGTGGAAGGCCTCGCGTTCGGCACGACGACCGGGGTGCTCGGCGTCCCGGGATGGGTCGACGCGCTGCTGGCCATGGCGGGCGCTTTCCTCCTGACCGTCCCGATCGTGATCGTCTACGTGCGGACCCGGACCCACGCGGTCTTCGACGAGTCCCTGGCCAACACCGTGCTGGTCCTCCCGTCGATCGTCACGGCGATCCTGATCGTGGTGCAGAACAGCCTCGCGATGGCCTTCAGCCTCGCCGGCATCGTCGCGGCCGTCCGGTTCCGCATCAGCCTGAAGGAGTCACGCGACGCCCTGTACATCTTTGCGGCGGTCGCGATCGGATTCGCGGCCGGGATCTACGCCCTCGACATCGGGCTGATGGCGTCGGTGGTGTTCGTGCTGCTCGAGGTGTTGACCTGGCGGACCGATCTGGGCGCCGATCAGGCGCCGGCAGGCGACCAGACGGAGGACATGGCAAAGGGCAAGAAAAAAGGCAAAGGAAAAACCAAGCCGCGGCACGCCGACCCCGAGGGGGCCGACGCCGATTCGCGGGACGTCCTGCTCCGCATCCAGGTGACCGATGTCGAGCGTGGACGACAGGCTGTCGAGCCGCTCCTCGAGGCGCTCACCAAGACCTGGCATCGGGCGCGGGTCAGTGGCGAGGGCAACCCCGCTGTCCTGCTCGAGTATGAGGCCCGCCTCCGCAAGCGGCACCCCGCGGAAGAGGTGCGGACTCGACTGCTTCGGGACGGCCAGCCCGGCGTCGTGAGCGTGGATGTGTCGCCGTCGGCCCCGAGTGCTACGCCCCCGGCCTTCGCGACGGAGACCTGAGGAAGGCTCGCTGGCAGCGCCGGCCGCTGGCCGCTTCAGGCCGCCCGCGACATACTGCTGTCGCGTGGCTCAGCATGCTGGCCCTAGCAGATCGACTTCCAGCGCGTCAGCCGCTCCGAGATCAACTCGGCGCGTTTCCGATCGTCCCCTCCGTCCAGGGTGTCCATATCGTCGGGCTCGGCGCGCCAGTAGACACCGGCGGTCCGCATGTTCAGCGTCGGGTCCGCGTCCGCTCGAGTGGTGAAGTACCCGGCGGCGCGATCAGCGGACTCCAACCGGATCTCTCCGGTCCCACTGAGCTGCGGCGCGTTCGGATCCCGGGGCCGCTCTCCCTTCCAAAAGTAGAAGACGCCCGACGGCTCCTTCCTCTCTCTCGCCGCCTCGCTCCAGTACCTCGCGGACAGGCTGCCATCCTCCTGCCATGAACGGCCGTTTACCTCCAGAGCGCCGTCGCGGTCTCGCGAGATCCGCAGCAGGCTCACGGCGGACGGCTCGCGCGGGCCACGCTCCGTCAGCGAGAACTGCCACCACAGGCCCTCGATGCGCGCGAGACGCCCCTCGTTCTCGATCGCGGCCCGAAGCTTCTGGTTGACGACTTTTATCTCGGAAGCGGCCGTCGCATCGCCGTATCGAACACATGTAAGGCCGAGGAGATCGCTCGGAAGCTTCGAGCCGTGCGCATGGAGGATGAAGGTCCGGCGCATGCCGAGGACGCCGCCGAACAGGCCTGCTTCGAAGACGACGTTGTCACGCGGAGAATCCTGACCGTTGTCCGCGGAAGGGGAGGGGGCGGGGCCGGTGGTCGTCCAGTCGTCCCTGGCGAATACGAACGCGGCGAAGTCGACTTGATGCGCGAGCTCGACGAGACGGTCCAGCGTGGTGGTCCCGGGATTGAAGGACGTCGTCCAGGGGTCCACGTGCGCGACCTCCTCGAGACCGCGCGTCAATGCCTGCAGCAGCTTCGCCTGCTTTCCCGACGACCCAAGGAAGATGCGGGGCTTGTCCATCCATTCCTCCCGACAGTGACGCCTCGACGGGCGGGGTGTGAGCCCCGACGTCCTGAAGCACTTGCCCTCTGCGACTATATCTTATAGCTGATTACGGTCCGTGCCACGTCCTGAGGCTCGCGTCTTTGTTTCACCGCTAGCGACGTGGCCGCCGCACTGTGAGCGAGGTAGGTAGTTCATTGACTCCCCATCGTTCGCGACTGGACCGCGCTTTATGGATGTCTTGACCGTCCTAATGATCATAGGCGTGGCCACCGTCGCTGGCGAGACGGTGATACGGGTCGCAAAGGCCAGGGCCGGAGGCGCGACGCGGCTCCAGGCCCATCTCGATCAACTCCAGCAACAGTGCGACGATCAGGCTTCAGCGTTGGCGGAGGTCCAGTCGCACTCTGCAGGCCAGGACGCTCAATTCCGCCAGCTCCAGGATCGAGTCGACTTCGCCGAGCGACTGTTGACCCAGGCGCAGGATCGTTCGGCCCTAGGCCCCGGCGCCAGTCAGGGACCTGGTCCCGCCTGAAGCATTCGCGCCAGGCACCGCGCAGAACTATCCAACCTGCGTTTGCAGAAGTGAATTGCTCTACCCGCGCCGTGTCGGGCCAGACTGGTCGCGAAGCTCCCCAGGCCTTCCGCCTCGCTAGCCACGACCCACCCAATGGAGACCGGTGAAGGGGCCGACGTCCCACCCCATACGACAGGTAGAGTCAATGCCCGTGATCCTGCGACGAGCCGGCGCGGAAGATCTCGGCGATCTCCTCGAGCTGATGCACGATTTCTACGCCGAAGCCGGGTACGCGCTCAACCCCGATCGCGCTCGTTCGGCCTTTCTCCCACTTCTCACCCCGGGCGACCTCGGGCAGGTCTGGTTGGCCGACTTCGAAGGTCAGGTGGCGGGTCACCTGGTGCTTACCTTTTGCTACAGCATGGAGTACGGAGGGCGCAGTGCATTCGTCGTCGACCTGTTCGTTCGGCCCCTCTTGCGGAATCGCGGCGTAGGACGGGTGCTGGTCGGACACGCAAGGGCTGTCTGTGAGGGCCTCGGGGTCCGTGCCATGCACCTCGAGGTAGCGCGAACCAACGGGCCAGCACAGGCAGTCTATCGTGCGGTTGGCTTCGACAGCACCGACCGCGAGCTCCTGACCCTCCCCCTGGCGGCTCCGACGCACGCGGCCTGACCCGCGCCGCCGCGCGAGGCCGAGGCGGCCGGTGCGAACGGCGGCCGCGGGCCTGGGTGGCTTGGCTCAGAGCGCCGCGCCGGCTGTTGGAGTACCATTCCAGTACCGGGGTTCCTCCACCCTACATTCCCGGAGCAGCTCCCCTCGTCAGCCAGAAGGCAGGTTGCGGTATGGCAGCGTACATGGCCCACATTGAGCGCTCGAATCGGAAGGACCTCAACAACGTGGAGGTGCAGGTCACCATCACGGACCTGAGCCCGGGCCGTCAGTCCTGGAGCGGAGAGTTCATGTCGCGGAGTGCGGACGGCATTCTCCCGAATGAGCGACTCGCACTCACCTTTGATACGGGGCAGAAGGGGACGGCGCGCGTCAGCGAGACGCGGTTTGACAGCCGGACTCCAGAGGCCACCTTCGTGCACTTCACCGGCACCAGCCCGCTCGTTTAGGGCGAGCGGGGGTGGGGAAGGGGCTTCGCGGCCCTCCAGCGCCTCGCGTCCAGCGGGCGCTCGGTGGCGCTCCTCGTGCGCACGGCCAAACCGTGCATGAGGATGATCGCCTCCAGCTGATACGCCAGTCGTTAGGGCGACCTGTCAGGCCTTCCGTTCCGCTGCAGGAGAGGCAGATGTGGCTTGGCTCGATACGATGGGTAGTTGCGGTCCTCGCCCTCTACGGGTGCACCGGGAGTCCCCGCGTCGTGCGAGTCGTGACGACCGACTATGCGCTTCAAGCTCCCGATTCCGTTCGTGCCGGCGCAACTCAATTCGTGGTGGAGAATCGAGGCCAAGTCCCCCACGAAATGGTCATCGGGTTGCTGCGACAGGGCATGGGAATCCGAGAGATGGTAGCGGCGGCCCGTGAGGACGTCCGAGTGCGCGTGCTCTCGGACCGGTATCTGGACGGACCGCCATACGGCGTAGTATTCGCGTGGCCTGGCGCGACTTCAGCGGGCCGAATGACGGTCGATCTCCAGAAAGGGCAGCGATACGCGATACTGTGCACGCTCCGGGACTCCACCAAAGCGCCCCAACATGCAGCCTTGGGTATGGTGCGGGTGCTGAGCGTGCATTGAGGGAGCATTGGGCGTGTGGTATGCTCGCCGCCCAACACGAGACCAACCGCCCCCGCCGGGCGTACGAAAGACGAACCATGGTAAACCCTTTGGGCGCCGCGGTGGTCCTCCTGGCCTCGCTGCTGTGTCAGAATGCCGCCGTGGGGTCCGCGCAAGTCGCCTCGGCCGCCGCGAGGGAGAGTACCGTAGTCGTGATGCTCGGTACCGGGACCCCCAGGCCATCGCCGGATGCGTGGGGACCGGCGACCGCCGTGGTGGTGGGAAGTCGGGTGTTCCTGATCGATGCCGGCGTCGGTGTCGAGCGGCGACTCGCCGCGGCCGGCCTGCCGATCGACGGCGTCACGGCAGCCTTCATCACGCACCTCCATAGCGATCACGTGCTCGGCCTGCCAGACCTCATCTTCACTTCGTGGGTGATGGGGCGCACACGGCCGTTCCCGGTCTATGGGCCGCACGGTCTCGCCCAAATGACCGAGCACCTTTACGCGGCGTTCAGCGAAGACATCCGGATTCGCACGGAAGGACTCGAGCATGAATCCCGAGAAGGCTACCGAGTAGAGGTGCGAGAGGTCGGACCGAGTGTCGTCTACGACAGTGGCGGCGTGCGTGTCACTGCGTTCCTGGTCCCTCATGGCGAATGGCGGGAAGCGTACGGCTATCGGATCGACACGCCGGGCCGAAGCATTGTGCTGTCAGGTGACACGCGGCCGAGCGAGGAGCTCGTGCGGATGGCGACGGGAGTGGATGTCCTCATCCACGAGGTGCAGCCATCGGATTCCACGCAGCATCCGGGGAATCGGTCCGCCACGGAATGGGCAAACTATGTCCGTGCGTATCATACGACCGCGTCGCAACTGGGGGTGTTGGCAGCTCGAGCACGGCCGAAGCTCCTCATCGTGTATCACAACGGGCGGCGGGCAACCGCGGAGCGGATTCTCGCCGATATCCGGCACTCTTTCTCGGGGGCGGTAGCCATCGGTGCGGACCTCCAACGCTTTTGATCGAGTCGCGCCTGAAGGCATGGATGCCGCGGATCAGTCCGTCGCAACCCGCGTGGCTGGCCGCGATCTCGTCGTCTCGTTCGGGGGCACCCACCGGAGGGCGTCATGAAGCCGAAGCATCTGTACCTGGGGCTCTGCGTACTGGGCGTCGCACTGCCGTACTCCCAGTTTCTTCCGTTTCTCAGAAACCACGGCTTCGATCTCCGACTGATGGTGGAGCAGCTGTTTGTCAATCGGATCAGCAGCTTCTTCGGCCTCGATGTCCTGGTGTCCTCGGTCGTGCTGTGGGCTTTCGTGCGGATTGAGGGTCGCCGGTCCGGTATGGCTCGTGGCTGGGCGCCGCTGGCTGCCCTCCTGACCGTCGGGGTCTCTTGCGGGCTGCCGCTATTTCTGTACATGCGGGAGGCTCAGCGAGAGATCCACACCTGAGGTCCCGCTCGCGAAACGTGGCAAGAAAGATGGCAAGCAAGCGTCCGACGACGATCGCCGAGTATATCCGGACTGCCCCCCGCGAGGGCCGGCCGCATCTACGCCGGCTGTATGCGATTCTCAAGAAGGTCGCACCGGAGGCAGAAGAGGCATTGAAGTGGGGAACTCCCTTCTTCGTGGAGCCCCGATTCCTGTTCGCTTTCTCCGCCCACAAGGCACACTGCAACCTCGCGCCAGGGGCGTCGGCGCTGGAGCGATGTCGCAAGGAACTGGAGAAGTACAAGACTACGAAGAACTACCTTCAGATTCCCTACAACAAACCTCTGCCTGAGGGTCTGATTCGCAAGATCGCCGAGTACCGTCTCCGGGAGGTGCGCGACCGTGAAGACGACGCTTTCTGGTAGCCATCCTGGCAGGGGACTGCCGGCCAATGCGGACCTGTCCAACGTGGAGCACCGAACGACACGGTGCGACCGACAATCATGAGCGTTCGGCGCTCACTTTGCGCTTCGTGGACTTCTTTCCGCCGGAAGTATTGAGAGCGACGGCCGCGCGGACGAGCGCCTTGAACGCCTTCGCGTCAATCTTCTCGCCCTCGTGAATGTCGATGGCGCGCCTGACGTTGCCGTCGAGGCTCGAGTTGAAGAGCTTGGCGGGATCCTTCAAGGACGCGCCCTTGAAGAAGGTCAGCTTCACGATCGACTTGTACGACTCGCCCGTGCAGATGCCCCCGTCGTGGGACCAGACCGGGGTCCCCATCCACTTCCACTTCTTCCACGACATCGGGGTCGGCCTCTCTGATGAGGGTGCGCATCCTCGCGAGCGTCTCGCCCCTCCAGTCACCCAGCTCGGCGATCCTCGTCGCTGATGAGTCGTGGAGGCCGCCTTGCCTGCTGCCTTTGGGTGACTCGTCTCTTCATTCGTTGCGATGACCGCCGTTCGGTCGGCGCGTCGCCCGCTGCGCCACTTGGTGGCATACGGCAGCACGAACAGGTACAGACCGGTGAACAGGAGCAAGGCGAGCGGGAGCAGCGGCGAGTAGGTCACCCAGGCGGGAGGCTGCCCTCTGCGTCATGGCGACGAAGTTGGCGATGACGGTCACCGTGAAGGCGATGGACAGCCAGCGGTGGGTCTGCCGAATCCAGTTGTTCCAGTTCATGGGATCCTCGCGAGCAGGTCGACGAGCTTCCCGCCCATCATCTTCCAGCCGTAGCGCGCGCCGCCGAAGTTCTGCTTCTGGTCCGGCTTGAAGCCCGACTGCACGAGGGACAGGCGCGTGCCCGACGCCGTGGGCGTGAGCGTGAAGGTCACGACGGTGTCCAGGACGCCGACGACCCACGTGTAGCTGAGCTTCCTCTGCGCTTCGATCTCGAGGATCCGGCAGTTCACGGTGCCGTCCCACCCGGGGTGCGGCTGCGTCTTGAACGTGAACGCCGCCCCCGGCTCGAGCTTGAGCTCGACGACGGGCAGGAGCCACTCGGCGAGCAGCGCGGGGTCGGTGAGCGCGCGCCACACCTTCTCCGGCGCATGATGCAAATCGAACTCGAACGAAATGGATTCGGTTTGCGATGGTGCGGTCGTGTCGATGGCGGTCATTCGTCCATCTTCTCCAGCAGTTGTTCGAGGCGATCGACGTGCTCCGTCCAGAAGGCGCGGTAGTGCGCGATCCAGTCGATGAGCGGCTTCATCCCGCGCGGCTCCACCCGGTAGTAGACGCAGCGCCCCTCGCGCCGGCCGTTCACCAGGCCGGCGTCTTTCAAGGTGGCGAGATGCTGCGAGACCGCCGGCTGCGAGATGTCGAAGCGCGCCGTGAGGTCCTTCACCGCCGCTTCGCCGCGCGTGAGCGACTCGAAGATCGCCCGGCGGCTGGGGTCCGCCAGCGCCTGGAAGATCTTGTTCTCGGCCGCGGTCTGCATGGAGAACATATAAGCTAATACTTATGGATTGTCAAGTCGTCGAGTCGGCCATCGGTGTCCCGGTAGACGGTGCCCGAATGACCACCAGGCCACTCATGGTGCGTTGCCAAAGTGGAGGGCCTCGGGTGCAGTCCCGAGGCCCTGGAGCCGGAGGCGCTCCTGCCTGTCGCGCCTAAGAGCCAGCGGCGGCGGTCTGTGGCACGCGCGAAGGACGGCCGAGGCCCTCCCGGTTCTCAACGGGGAAGTACTCGTTGCGGCTGACCCGCCCCACGGCGGGCTCCAGAAAGTCGCGCAGCATGTCTATCGACGCGGCTTCCCAGATGCAAACGGCCCGGGTGCCGTCAGGTGTCGGGAAGGTGTGGTGGAGCTTGAGTCCTGCGGGAAAGGTGCTCGGGTCAGCCGCCTTCCAGAAGACGGCTGGCTCGGAGATCGTGTGCTGGACCATGATGTACATGGGTCCCTCCGAGAGGAAAAGTGGTACGGCCGGGTACCTAAATGGGAGCATGATCATGTCTTGTCAAGACGCGGTCCCGTTGGGACGCTGCGGAAGGCAAGCTGGCGCGGGCGACGGGTCTGAGGGCCTGTTTTTCTTCGTGCCGACGATGGTCCCCGCCGCGCACGGCCTGTGTCAGGATTCCCTCCTTCGGTCGTCCCTTCCGTGGTCCCGGCTGCGGGGGCGGCGCCGCCCCTTCCTCGGAGAACCGCTCGGGCTCACCTTCATAAAGGGCATCAGATGAAGCGGTCGCTACTCCTCGCCCTCCTCGTCCTCGCCTGCAGCAACGCCACGCCACCCGAGCGCTACGGTTTTGTCGCGTTGCTTGGAAACGACACCGTCTCCCTCGAGCGGATCGCCCGTTCTCCCACCCAGCTGGTCGCCGACGGCGTGGATCGATGGCCCTTCGTCCGACAGCGTCACACCGAATTCGATCTGACCGAGGACGGCAGGATCCGGCACATGGTGATGGACGTTCGAACGCCAAACGGCCCGTCGCCGAGGGAGCGTGGACGCCGGATCACGGCGGACTTCTCCAACGAGGCGGTGACCATCTCGGTCCGCGACAGCGGCGGCGTGCGGGACACTTCGTTCGCGACGAAGGGAGCGATCACGGTGCCGCACGTGTCGATGATGTACAGCGTCATTGAACTGGAGATCGCGGCGGCGCTCCGCCGCGCCGCGGCGACCGGACTCGCGCCGGGCGACAGCGTGCCGTTCCGGCAGTTCTATCCCGATCGGGACGTCGGACCGAGCTTCACGCTGCACCGGGGCTACGTGCACCCACTTGCCGGGGGCAAGGTAGAGCTCCGGCACGACTGGTTGTCGGGGACCGGCGATGCGACGGTCGACAGCGGCGGGCGCATGCTGACCTACTCGGGGATGCGAAGCACCTACAAGGTCGCCGTCGCGCGGACGGCGACACTTCCCGACGTCGAGGCCATCGGGGAGCGTTTCGCTGCCGCCGAGCGACGCACCGGCCCGTCGCAGCTCAGCGTGCGGGATACCGCACGGGCCACCATCGGCGCCGCCACCTTTGCAGTGGACTACGGGCGTCCGCTTGCGCGGGGGCGGACGCTGCTGGGCAACGTGATCAGCTATGACCGCGTCTGGCGCACGGGAGCAAATGCCGCGACCCAGTTCACGAGCTCATCGTCGATTACGCTCGCGGGATTGCCACTGCCGGCGGGGACGTACACCCTGTGGACCGCCCCACACGTCAGGGGCGTCGATCTCATCGTGAATAGGCAGACGGGGCAGTGGGGAACGGAATACAGCCGGGCCCAGGATGTGGGCACGGCGCCGATGAAATCAGATAGTGTGGGCACTCCGGTGGAGAAGTTCACTATCTCGATCGAGGCGAGCGACACCAGGCACGGTACGCTCGCCATGGCGTGGGGAACGTTCCGGTGGACGGCGCCCATTGTGGTGCAGGGAGTCGGACGGTGAGCCGTGACGTGCCGCGAAGCGGCCTGCTGGCCTGCGGCTGACGCAACACCAAGAGCAGGCGTACGGGACGCCGTTGGTGGCGGCGTGCGCGCGAGGTAACCCTCGGTGCCTGTCGACAATGCCGTTTACGGTCGGATGGCCGACAGTTGGTGGAACGAGGGCGGCTGCCTGCATGTGCTTGCCGCTCTCAATCCCGCGCGGTTCGGCTACATGCGGCGGGTGCTCGTTGAGGAGCTGCATGTGGCCCCTGGCGGCCTCCACGTCTTGGATATCGGCTGCGGTGGGGGATTGTTGGCCGAGGAGTTCGCCCGCTTGGGATGCGCGGTGATCGGGGTGGACCCATCGGAGGAGTCACTGGTAGCGGCGCGAGCACATGCAGCCACTCAAGGACTTACCATTGGGTATCAGCGCGCGCTGGGGGAGGCACTCCCCTTTGCCGACGCAAGCTTCGACATCGTGTATTGCTGCGATGTGTTGGAACACGTGACCGACTTACCCCAGGTCATCGCAGAAACAGCGCGCATGCTCAGGCCGGGGGGAACCTATTTCTATGAGACCATCAATCGGACCCTCCGGAGCCGACTGATCGTGATCAAACTGCTCCAGGATTGGCGCTGGACCGCCTTGATGCCGTCACGGTTGCATGACTGGAACATGTTCATTCGTCCCGCCGAGCTCCGGCGGGAATTGGAGCTCCATGGGCTCGTGCCGGTCGGGCTAACTGGGCTCAAGCCCCGTGCGAGCCCGCTGCGTCTCATCCGGGCCCTGCGCCGACGCAAGCGGGGACTCCTGAGCTATGCCGCGGCCTTCCGGGAGATGGAGCTGGGCGAGAGCCCCGACACCTCGGTGAGCTACATCGGGTACGCCCGCAAACCCGGACCCCGGGACGACGTACTCCGCTGAGGGTATTGTAGAAGAGGCCGTCCAACCTACGCATACCGCAGGCCGCCACCGCGGAGCGCCTAGACCCAGATGGAGTTCGATACCAACGTCCGGCTGGCTGTCTACCAGCACTTCGCGAGCACAGGTCACGCACCCGTGCTTGCCCACGTCGCTGCCGAGTTTCGGTGCTCCGACGAGGACGTTCGTGCAGCCTATAGCCGTTTGCGCGCGAATCGCGTCCTCCTCTTGGAACCGGATGGCGAGACCATTCGCATGGCCCCACCCTTTTCCGGGGTGCCGACGCCGCATACCGTGGAGGTGGGGCGGCAAACCTACTTCGCCAACTGCGCCTGGGACGCGCTCGGTATCCCCGCCGCCTTGCATCGGGAGGGAGTGGTCAACTCGAGCTGCGGGCAGTCGGGCACGCCCCTCCGCCTCCAGGTCGGTCCGGGCGGGCCTGAGCCCAGCCCATGGCTCTTCCACTGCCAAGTCCCGGCGGTGCGCTGGTGGGTGGACCTGGTCTTCACCTGAAGCACCATGCTCTTCTTCCGGTCGGAAGAACTGGTGAATGCGTGGTGCCGCGCGCGGGGTATTACGCGGCGGCCGCTCGTGACCATGGAGCAACTGTGGCAGCTGGCAGTCACGTGGTACGCCACCCGGCTCTCGCCCGACGCGCGGCGTCCCGGTCCCGACGAGATGCGCAGGATCTTTGCGGGGCTCGGGCTGCAGGATCCGTTCTGGGATCCACAGGCGGACACCTTCTAGGTCCGGCGCGCCCAACCCGCGCTCGCCGCGACAGGCTGGAATGGCGCCGGCCTCCGTTCGGACAAAGCTCTCGATGAGTGCGCCGTAGAGCGTAGATTGATGTGGGCACGGACTCGAGGGACTGCATGCGATGCGCCGTGTCGTGAAGCGGCATCACGTCCGGAGGACGTATCCAGCGAAATCCAGATTCGCCGGGCGTGGTGATATTCCCGCCGCTTCTCTTTGCGGGCGCGCTCGCCCTCGGGTTGGTCCTCCACTGGATACGTCCGGCTCAGCCGCTACCGTCGCTGCCTGCTCGTATGATGGGGGTCGTGCTGGTTATGGCGAGCGGCTTGCTGGCTCGCTCGGCAGAGGCGGCGATGAAACGAGCCGGCACGAACATCCGTCCAGATCAGCCGACGTTAGCCATTGTCTCCGATGGGCCCTTCAGGTTCACGCGGAATCCGCTCTACCTCGCTCTGAGCGGGCTCTACGCGGGCATTGCACTGCTCGTGAATGCGCTCTGGCCTCTGCTCCTGCTCGCGCCGGTGCTGGCGGTGCTTCGATGGGGCGTGATTGCTCGAGAGGAAAGGTATTTGGAGGCGAAGTTCGGGGAGGCGTATCGGGCCTACAGATCGCGAGTGCGGCGCTGGGTCTGAGCACGTGCCGGATGCGGCCTAACCCGCACATCAAGCTGATACACATCTCGTGAGGGGCACCGCATCTATGAATACACAGATCCAAATGACGACTCTCGAAACGAAACCCCGGGTGACATCCTTTGCTCCCCAGTTCCTGGTCGACGATCTCGCGCGGTCGATCGCTTACTATGAGAAGCTCGGCTTCACCTTCGGTGAGCCGTGGGACGGGTTCTATGCGATCGGCCAACTCGATGGGCTGGAGCTCCACCTGAAGGAAGCGCCCAAGAATGCTGCTGAGCGCCGGCACCGGCGTGAGCACGAGCATCTCGACGCCGCGGCCGGCGTCGACGGCATCGAGGCGTTCTATGCGCGCTGTACGGCGAACGGCGCACAGATCCTCAGACCATTGACCGCGACCGCGTGGGGTACCATGGACTTCTACGTCGAGGACCCCGATGGCTACGTCGTCAGCTTCGGCGGGCGTCCGGCCACGGGCTGAACGCCATCCTGGGCGGCGTGCTCGGCAGGGAGGGCCCTCCATCAAGGCACCTGGCCGGTTCGTGGGACGCATCCGATTGATGTGGGTGCTCTGAGTCTGGAGCGTAACGGAACGCAGGTTCGTGTCAGACGGCCAAGCGAGGCACGGCGATGTGCATTCGCAGGGAAGGCCGCCACCGTCCCCGACAGGCCCCGCTGGGAGCGTCGAATGACAGACCACGGCCCCTCGCCCGATCGGCCATTCCCCATTCCGGGCGTCGAGCGTCTCGGGTTCCTGAAGAACTTCATTACACGACCTACCATCATCGTGGGGGACTATACCTACTACGACGACCCTCGCGGGCCAGCGCACTTCGAGGAGCAGGTACTGTATCATTTCGACTTTATCGGTGACCGCCTGATCATCGGGAAGTATTGCTCGATTGCGGCCGAGACGACGTTCATCATGAACGGCGGCAACCACATGACGTCATGGCTGACCAGCTACCCGTTCCCCGTTTTCGGTCACGGCTGGGAGTTGGCGGAGCGGCCGCAGTGGCCGATGCGGGGTGATACCAACGTCGGGAACGACGTCTGGCTCGGCTATCGCGCGACGGTCATGCCTGGAGTGACCATCGGGGATGGTGCCATTGTGGCGAGTGCCGCGGTCGTGACGCGGGACGTGCCCGCCTACACGATTGTCGGCGGCAATCCTGCCGCTGTCATCCGCTCGCGGTTCGACCCGACGACCGTCGAACGCTTGCGCGCGATCGCGTGGTGGGAGTGGGATGTGGAGAAGGTCACCCGGAACGTCAGAATCATCTGTGCGGGAGACGTCGGAGCGCTAGAGCGCGCGGTCTAACCCACGCATGCCTCAACAGCGACTCGGTCGTGGGGTGTGATCCCGACTGCCGGGTGAGTCGGAATGACTTGAGACGGCCGGCGCTGGCGCTGGTCCCTTCGCTGCGCTTTTCGCGGCCGACTCTCAACCCGGTTCCGTCGTAGGCCCCGGCTCGAGTCGCGACCGTACCGGGTCGCGTTCAGACACCAGGCGCATCGTCACACGCTGAGCCTCTGCCAGGCGTCCCAGATCGCCGCCCATCGCTTCGACCGCCTCAAGCAGCTCGTCGAAACGAGGGTCCGGCGGCGACTCCGCCTGACGCAGGGCTGCGAGCTCCTGTCGGATCTCTCGGAGCTCTCGTCGCGTGCGGTACCAGATGAACACGACCACGGGAAGTACCGCGGGTGTCAGCGGCGCCAGGAAGCGAAGAAGTTCGTCGATCCTATTGGCCTCCGCGGGCGTAAGCCTGGATGTGCTTCTCCGGCTCGCGGAGTCCTGTACGTCGCGCGGTGAAACGAGTTTCAGGAGGATGTCGTTGGACGGTACGCGACCGTCACCTTTCGCTGGGGGCCTCGGGGCGCCCGAACGGCCCTCGCCACATCGGCCCGTCCTGTTTCCGCAGTCGAGCGACTTGGATTCCTGAAGAAACGCTGTTCCCCACCAGCCGTGCAGGCCACGGCCATGAGAGTCACCAGGAGGGCCCGCCCCTGACGTTTGCCGCCAGCGCCGTTGGAGCTATGTTCACCAGCGAACTCCACAAGATCGTTGCCCAGGTTGGAGGTAGGCTTTCCAGGCTCAAGCCGCGCGCTCGGTGAGCCGCAGGGGAGCGAGCCCAGAGCTAGAGGGCACGCCGGAGGTCGCGTTGACGGAAGGCACCGACCGTATCTGCGCGTTCAGCGATGGCGTCTTCGCCATCGCGTGTACCCTGCTGATCCTCGACGTTCGCCTTCCGCCGGGGGTCGAGGGCAATCTGTGGAGTGCCCTCGCGGCACTCTGGCCTTCCTACCTCGCGTTTGCCTTCAGCTTCTTCGTCATCCTGGTCACGTGGACCACCCATCACGACCTCATGCGGCTGGTCCGCGCGACGGATCGCCCGGCCCGGCTCGCGAACGGCTGCACCCTCCTCTATGTGACGTTCCTCCCGTTCCCGACCGCGGTACTTGCGGAGAACCTCGGAGGGCCGCAGATGAGCGCCGCAGTCGCCTTCTATAGCGGAACGTTTGTTTTCGGCAGTGTCGCATTCAACCTGCTGCTCGAAACGCTCACGCGCGGCCGGCTCTTTCGCCCAGGGGTCGAAGTCAGCAAAATCCGCCGGGGCTACCGGATCATCTTCGTGGCCTATGTCGCCGCGACGTTGATAGCACTGGTGGCACCATGGCTCTCACTCGCGATCAATGTCGCCATGCGGGTGCATTTGCTTCGTATCCCCTACCAGCCGGCGCCCCAGGAGGTTGGACGAGCGCGTCAGCTCGCCCCGGAGCGCGACTAGCCGGTCGCGTCATCAAACCGGCACGTGCAGCTGACAACCGGAAGCGGATGGGGCGGTTGGTCCGCACTCCGTGCGGGCGGGGGTTCCCGTGCGAGCGAGACCCTCTCTGGCAAGCGCTGCCTAGCCTGAGGATGCTCGGCGGCGAGTCGCTCACGCCTTCGGAGGAGTCACCCGAAATAGCTGCCATGAACCTCAACCAAGTGACGCTCCCGGTGCTAGACCTGGCTCCCGCCGTGGCATTCTATCAGCGCCTCGGACTTCGCCTCATCGTCGAGGACCTCCCGCGCTATGCGCGCTTCGAATGCCCCGATGGGGAAAGCACCCTGTCGCTCGAACAGGTTTCCGAGCGCGGGTCAGGGCCGAGCCCGGTGGTCTACTTCGAGTGCGAGGACCTCGACGAGATCGTGCGGCGCCTCAGCTCGGCTGGAATCCAGTTCGACAGTGTGCCCGCCGATCAGCCATGGCTCTGGCGCGAGGCCCGGCTCCGGGATCCTGGAGGCAACTCTCTGTGCCTGTATTGGGCGGGCCGGAACCGTCGCTGTCCGCCCTGGCGCATCGTATGAGCGGCGGATACCACCAAACCTCGGAGGCACAGTGACGGCTTTGCATGAGGTCGTGGAGAGCTCCAGGGTGCCGCGGCGCGGTCCCTACTCCCAAGCGGTTCGGCTGGGGGATCTGCTCTTCATCGCAGGCCAGGCCGGGCTGGACCCCGGTAGCGGAGCGCTCGCTGGAGCCACGTTCGAGCTTCAGGCGCGCCAGGCCTTCGAAAATCTCCGGGCGCTCCTGGAGGACGCCGGCAGCAGCCTGGATCGGGTGGTGAAGACAACCTGCTTTCTGGCCGTCCCGGAAGGCTTCGATCAACTCAATGCGCTGTACGCGGAGTACTTTCCGGTGGCCCCACCGGCACGATCGACGCCAGTGGTCCAGCTGCCGCGAGGCCTGTTGTTTTCCATCGAGGCCATTGCGGCCGTGGCTCAGCGGCCGGGCGCTCCATGACGCGGTGCATCCGATACGGTGGAGCGGATCGGAGTGGCGGGCGTGATGGTCGGCTGAGGCACGGTTGACCGGGCAGCGCAACAGGCGACAGGGGTGCGCGCAGCAACGGGTCGATCATTGAGGAGATGAACGATGGAGATCAGGCGCAGCGGATCACAGCCCTCGACCAAGGGGCCGGCCGAGTGGTTCACCGGCACGGTCCGGATCGATCCTCTGTTCGGTGCGACCGCCCCGACGCGGGCGGCCGGCAACGCAGTCACGTTCGAGCCGGGCGCACGCACTGCGTGGCACACGCACCCGCTGGGGCAGACGCTGATCGTCACCTTCGGCTGCGGCTGGGTGCAGCGCGACGGCGGGCCGGTCGCGGTCATCCGACCCGGGGACGTGGTCTTGTTCGAGCCGAGCGAGAAGCATTGGCATGGCGCGACGGCTACCACGGCGATGACCCACATCGCCATTCAGGAAGCGCTCGAAGGCAAAGCCGTCGACTGGATGGAGCAGGTGAGCGACGACGAGTACCGGAGCGGGCCACCCGTGCAGTGAAGGTTGCCCAAAAGGTAGGGGGCGGCCTTCTCCAATGAGTGGCCGCCCCTCGTTCGTTCTATTCCTGTTCCGGATGCCGGCGTTCCGAGGCCTTCGCGGCGCTTACTGCGCGCGGGTTCCCTCAGCTCGCAGGTTCCGTACGGAGTCAGCGCCCTTGGTCGTGTAGTGCGCGACCATGGTGCCGACCAGCTTGCCGTCCTGCAGCCGGAATACAGTGGTGGTCTTCACCTGGACGCCCTTCCGCAGCACGCTCTCGTACGGTCCAGCCTCCGTGATGATGCTGTCGCCGCTCGCGGAGACGTGGGCCTTGACCGGCGGCCGCTTGGGGAAGTGGAGCACCCAGGTCGAATCAGCGGTGGCGTCGAGCGAGTACTCGACGAGCGTGCTGTCGCCGGCCTCGTTCGTGGTGCGCATCTTCCACTTTCCAGCGACATCCGCCAGCGAGATCGGAGCCGGCGCGGCCGGCGCCATGGCCGCACTATCGGCCGCGGGAGCCGCGGCGCCCTGATCCATGGCGGGCTCTTCCTTGGCCTTGCCGCAGGCGAGGACGAAGAGCGCACAACAACAGATTCCGATGCGATGCATGACTGCCTCCAGCGTTGGGGGACGACGCGCTGGGGCGTCCCAGGGCGCCTTCCTCGCCTGACAACACCTCACACGTCCAGATTGCTCACGTATTTCGCGTTCCGCTCGATGAACTGCCGCCGCGGCTCGACCTCGTCGCCCATGAGCTCGTCGAACAGCTTCGAGGCCTCGACCGCGTCCTCCATGGTGACCCGGAGGATCGTGCGCTTCTCGGGATCCATCGTGGTGTCCCACAGCTGGTCCGGATTCATCTCGCCGAGACCCTTGTAGCGCTGGATGTTGACGGAGCCCCTGCCCTCGCCGTTGGTGAGGCGCTTGGTGTAGTCGTCGCGCTCCGGCTCGCTGTAGGCGTAGAACACTTCCTTGCCCTTGGCCACGCGGTAGAGCGGCGGCTGCGCGATGTAGACGTAGCCGGCATCGATCAGCTCCTGCATCTGGCGGAAAAAGAAGGTCAGCAGCAGGGTCCGGATGTGGGCGCCGTCCACGTCGGCGTCGGTCATCAGGATGATCTTGTGGTAGCGGGCGTCGTCGAGCTTGAAGTCCTCCCGCACACCGGTGCCGATGGCCGTGATCATGGCCCGGATCTCTTCATTGCTCAGAATCTTGTCGATCCGCGCCTTCTCGACGTTGAGGATCTTCCCGCGGAGCGGGAGGATCGCCTGGAACTCGCGCTTCCGCGCCTGCTTGGCACTGCCGCCGGCCGAATCGCCCTCGACCAGGTAGATCTCGCACAGGGCGGGATCGTCATAGGAGCAGTCCGCCAGCTTGCCGGGGAGCACGGCGTTCTCGAGGCCGGACTTCTTGCGCACCAGGTCGCGCGCCTTGCGCGCCGCCTCGCGCGCCCGCGCCGCGCTCACGGCCTTCTCGATGATGTTCCGCGCGACGGGCGGGTGCTCCTCGAGCCAGGAGCCGAGCTGCTCGTTGACGACGGCTTTGACGATGCCCTCGACCTCGGAGTTGCCGAGCTTGGTCTTGGTCTGCCCCTCGAACTGCGGCTCGAGCACCTTCACGTGCAGCACGCAGGTGAGGCCTTCGCGGATGTCCTCGCCCGAGAGGGTGAAGTCTTCCTTCTTGAGGAAGTCGCGCCGCTTGGCCACGTCGTTGATGGTCCGGGTGAGCGCCGACTTGAAGCCGGTGAGATGGGTCCCGCCCTCGTGGGTGTTGATGTTGTTCACGAAGGTGAACGTGTTCTCGTTGTACCCGTCCTCGAACTGCAGGGCCAGGTCCACCTCCACGTCGTCCTTGGTGGCGCTGAACGCGATCGGCTTGGGGTGCAGCGGCTTCTTGTTGCGGTTGAGCCACTGCACGAACTCAGTGAGGCCGCCCTTGGCGAAGAAGGTCTCTTCCTTCTTCTGGTCCAGCCTCTCGTCCTTGATCGTGATCGTGATGCCCTTGTTCAGGAACGCGAGCTGCCGCAGGCGATCGGCCAGCGTCGTGTAGTGGAACTCGAGCACCGTGAAGATCTCGGGGTCGGGCTTGAAGCGGATCGTGGTGCCGGTGCCGCGTGCCTTGCCGATCGTCTCGAGCTTCTTCACCGTCTTCCCGCGGACGAACGCCATCCGATAGCGGCTACCGTCCCGGTCCACTACCGCCTCGAGCCGCTCCGAGAGCGCATTGACCACCGAGACGCCGACCCCGTGCAGGCCGCCGGACACCTTGTAGGTGTTCTTGTCGAACTTCCCGCCCGCGTGCAGGACCGTGAGCGCCACCTCGAGCGCCGGCAGCTTCTCCGTCGGGTGCATGTCCACCGGGATGCCGCGCCCGTTGTCCTGCACCGTGATCGAGTTGTCGGCGTGGATGGAGACGGTGATCACATCGCAATGGCCAGCCAGCGCCTCGTCGATCGAGTTGTCCACCACCTCGTAGACCAGGTGGTGAAGGCCGGTCTCGCTGGTCGATCCGATGTACATCCCGGGCCGCTTGCGCACGGCCTCCAGTCCCTTGAGCACCTGGATCGAATCGGCCTTGTACTGCGGCGTGCCGTCGGCGACGGCGGACTCTCTCTTGGCCATAGGCTCCGTCATTTGGTGCCGGGGCCCAGGGGCACCCAGCGGATTTCCTTCACCCGTCCCGTCCGGCCCGCATTGAGCCGGCCGATGATCCGGGGCGTCATCAAACTCAGTTCGCTGGCCCACGCCGCGGTGGCGACGCGGACTCGGAGCACCCCGTCCGGGGTGACCGACTCGGGGGCGGTGACCGCGGCGATCTGCGGTCCGACCAGCTCCGCCCACTGCTCGATGATGCCGGCCTGCTGCAGCCGCTTCGAGAACCCCGACTGCTTGAGGTAGCTCGCCAGGGCTTCCGCCAGCGTGGCGGGCGGGCGCCGCTTGGTCACCAGGTCACCTTTCCGGCATCCATGCGCCACACGGGCAGCGTGAGATCGGGCGGCAGCTCGTCGGTCCGCGGCGCGGTCAGGAACACCTGCCGCCCGGGCACCTCGAGCAGCCGGCGCGCCAGCCGCCGCTGCCGCTCGCGGTCGAACGCGGCGAACACGTCATCCAGCAACAATGCCGGCTCGGTGCCTCGCGCGTCCCGGAGCGCCGCCAGCTCGATGAGCTTGAGCGCCACCGCCGCCGCCCGCTGCTGTCCGTTGGACCCGAAGTCGCGCAGCGGCCTGCCTCCGACCTCGAGGATCAGGTCGTCGCGGTGCGGCCCGACGGTGGTCATCGCGCGGGCCTGATCGCGGGGCCACGCCGCGGTGAGGGCTTCATCCCACGCGCCCGGCTCGGCGAGACCCTCGCCGGCGCGATAGGCGAGCCGGGTTCCCGCACCTTCGCCCAGGCACTCGAACTCCGCCGCGAACTGCTCGGCCGCGCCCGCAGCCCAGCGTTGGCGCCGGGCCACGATCTCGGCGCCCGACGCGGCCAGCGGCGCATCGAACGCACGGGCGAGCTCCCACCGGGTCTGCCGAAGCGCGCTGTTCCGCTGCGCCAGCGCCGCGCGGTAGCGGGAGAGGCTTCGCAGGTAGTGGCGGTCGGCCAGCGACAGCAGCCGGTCGAGATAGCCGCGACGGTCGGCGGCCGTTCCGGCAGCAAGGCTCACGTCATCGGGAAGGAAGGACACCGCGAGCCAGCCACCGACCGCGTCGGCCACCCGCTCGGCCTCCTGGTCGTCCACCAGGATCCGCTTGCGCCGGCTGGCTGCGGCATAGCTGGCGCCGACCGACGTCGCGGGAGCGCCCTCGAGTCCCGCTTCCAGCTGAAATCCCGGCCCGTCGAAGCGGGCCACTTCCTGGTCCGGCGCGCCCCGGAAGGAGCGGTAGAGCACCGGGTAATAGATGGCCTCGAGCAGGTTGGTCTTGCCCTGGGCGTTCGCGCCGAGGAGCACCAGGCCGGACGCGGGGGGCTCACACTCGAGGTCCGCCAGATTGCGGAACCCCCGAGCCACGAAATGGCGGAGCCGCACTACTCGATGTGGATCTGCCGGCTGACGATGCCGCCCTGGTCGCCGAACACGTCGACGCCAAAGACCTGCACGAGCACCGTCGCGCCGCTGTGGTTGATGGTCGAGAGCTGCACGGCGAACTCCACGGTGTCCTTCCCCTGGCCCGGGATCGGCGCGAAGCCCTGACCTATGCCGCCGACCGCGATGTAGACCGTGTCCACGCCGTCGGGGTCGAAGCTGCGCCCCTGCACGATCAGGAGATCGCCTTCGACCACGACCGTATCGGGGCTGGCGGGCTGGAGGACCTCGGTGGTCGGGCCCTCTCCATCTCCCGGGTTCTCACTCGGGAAAATCAGCCGGTCCCGGGTGCCGCAGCCGATCACCGCCGCAACCGCGGCCCACCCCGACATCCCCCGAAACGCCCGTCCTGGAATCATGGAAAAATAGCCGGTTGCAGGGTGAAATTGCAGGCTCAAGCCCCGGTGAAGACAGGCTTTCGCTTCTCGAGAAAGGCCCGGGTGCCTTCGCGCATATCGGCGGTTGCGCTGAGGAGCCCGAACCAGCTCGCCTCGAGACCGAGCGCCCGGTCGAGGCCCATGTCCAGGCCCGCATCCACCAGCTCCAAACAGGCCCGAACGGCCAGCGGACCGTTCTCCAGAATCGTCCGGAGCAGGGCAGTGGAGTCCGCGATCAGCCGGTCCGCCGGCACCACGCGGTTGACCAGTCCGATGCGCCAGGCCTCGTGGGCGTCGATCATGGCGCCGGTGAGCAGTAGCTCCAGCGCGCGCCCCCGGCCCACCAGCCTGGGCAGCCGCACCGTCCCGCCGTATCCGGGTCCGAGGCCGAGCTTCACCTCTGGTTGTCCGAAGCGCGCGTTGTCGCTGGCGATGCGGAGATGGCAGGCCATGGCAAGCTCGCACCCCCCGCCGAGCGCGAATCCGTTGACAGCCGCCACGACCGGCTTCCCGCACGTTTCGAGGCGCCGCATCATCCGCTGGCCCGCAAGGGCGCGCGCGGTTCCCGCCGTCGCGCCCTGCTCGCCGATCTCGCCGATGTCGGCGCCCGCGACAAAGGCCTTGGTCCCCGCGCCCGTGAGGAGCACCGCGCGGATCTCCGGCTCGCGCTCGACGCGGGCCGCGACGTCGTCGAGCTCCGCGATGACCTGCCCGTTGAGCGCGTTGAGCTTGTCGGGGCGGTTCACCGTCACGGTGGCGATGCCGCCGTCGAGGTCGAAGAGCAGGGTCGTGTAGGCCATGGCGAGGACCGGTGAAGGTGACAGGGGTCGAACGGAGGGCCGCGTTGCCGACGCGGGCTCAAAAATATACCCGAGTACGGACGACCCGCTTCCGCGGTATCTTTGCCGCATGACCATTCCGCAGCCCATCGCGTGGACGCCCGACGGGGGCGTTCGCATCCTCGACCAGACCCTCCTGCCGGACACCGAACGGTACCTCGACCTCGACACCGTGGACGCCGTGGCCGAGGCCATCCGCACACTCCGCGTGCGGGGTGCGCCCCTGATCGGCATCGCGGCGGCGATGGGGGTGACGCTGAGCCTGCGGCAGGGGCCGCCATCACTCGACGCGGTGCGCGCCGCGTCGAAGGTGCTGGGCGCCACGCGGCCTACCGCGGTCAACCTGCACTGGGCACTGAAGCGGATGGAGCGCCGCGCGGCCGCTTCGACGCCCGAGCGCCTCGCGGCCGACCTCCGCGACGAGGCCAGCGCCATCTGGGACGAAGATCGCGCGATGTGCGCCAGGATCGGCGAGGCCGGCGCCGCGCTGATCGGCGGCGATGCGCTGGTCCTCACGCACTGCAACGCCGGCGCGCTCGCGACCGGCGGGATCGGGACCGCGCTGGCACCGGTGTACACGCTCCACTCGGCGGGTCGCCGGGTCGCAGTCGTGGCGGACGAGACCCGGCCGCTGCTGCAGGGCAGCCGCCTCACCGCCTGGGAGCTGAGCCGCGCGGGAGTGCCGGTGACCGTGATCGCGGACGGCATGGCCGCGAGCCGGCTCCGCCGGGGCGACGTGACCTGCGTGATCGTGGGGGCGGACAGGATCGCGGCCAATGGTGACGTGGCCAACAAGATCGGGACCTACGGGGTGGCGTTGGCCGCCCGGGCGCACGGCGTGCCGTTCTACGTGGCGGCGCCCACGTCGACGATCGATCCGGCGACGCCGGACGGCAGCAGTATTCCGATCGAGGAGCGCGCGGCGTCGGAGGTGGCGGGGTGGCGGGGGCACACCGCGGCGCCGGCCGAGGCGGCCGTGTGGAACCCGGCGTTCGACGTGACGCCCGCGGAGCTGGTGACGGCGATCATCACCGATCGCGGTGTGTTCGCGCCCAGGGACGTGGCGAGGGGGATGTGAGCCTGGCTCGACACAGGTCGTGTTTCGAGGTGCAGCCGTCTCGACGGTGCCCATCGTAATGCCCGCGATCCTCGCTCTCGACCAAGGCACCACCGGCAGCACCGCGCTGCTGGTAGACCAGGACGGCACCGTTCTGGGTCGAGGCTATCGCGAATTCACCCAGCACTATCCGCAACCTGGCTGGGTCGAGCACGACGCCGAGGAGATCGTCCGCGTCTCCCTCGAGGCGATGCGCGAGGCGATCGCCAAGGCCGGCACGCCGCCGTCGGGCATCGGCATCACAAATCAGCGCGAGACCGTGGTGCTCTGGGATCGGCGGACCCTCCAGCCCGTCTCGCGCGCGATCGTCTGGCAGGACCGGCGCACGAGCGAGCGCTGCCGCGAGCTCCGCGCGAGCGGTGCCGAAGCCATGCTGCGCGAGCGCACCGGCCTGGTGGCCGATCCCTACTTCTCCGCCACGAAGCTCGAGTGGCTGCTCCGGGATGCCGATCTCCGCCGGCGCGCCACGCGAGGCGAGCTGGCCGCCGGCACCATCGAAAGCTGGCTGGTGGCGAAGCTGGCCGGCGGGCGGGCTCACGTCACCGATCACACCAATGCGTCCCGAACGCTGCTGTACGATCTGGCCAAGCGGACGTGGCATGAGGAGCTGCTCGACCTGTTCGGCGTGCCGCCGGACCTGCTTCCGGACATCGTGCCGAGCGCGGGCGTGGTGGCGGAAACCGACCGGGCCCACTTGGGCGTCAGCCTCCCGATCGCCGGGCTCGCGGGCGACCAGCAGGCCGCGCTGTTCGGCCAGGGCTGCTGCGTGGACGGCATGGCGAAGAACACCTACGGGACGGGCGCCTTCCTGCTGGTGTACACCGGCGATTGCCGGCCCCTCCCGGCCAACGGGGTTCTCGCCACGGCCGCCTGCGGTCCGCGGGGCGAGCCGGCCTACGCGCTCGAGGGCAGCGTGTTCATCGCCGGCGCGGCGATCCAGTGGCTGCGCGACGGCCTGCGGCTGCTGCAGGTGGCGGGTGATTCGGAAGGGCTGGCGCGGAGCGTCCCGGACACGGGCGGCGTGCACTTCGTGCCGGCCTTCGCCGGGCTCGGCACGCCGCACTGGGAATCGGAGGCGCGGGGAACGATCACCGGCATCACCGGCGGGACGACGCGCGCGCACCTGGTGCGGGCCGCGCTCGAGGCGATGGCGTTCAGCAGCGCCGACCTGCTCGAGGCCATGACGCGGACCGGAGGCTTCGAGGTGCCCGCCCTCCGGGTGGACGGCGGCGCCTCGGCGAACGACTGGATGATGCAGTTCCAGGCGGACGTGCTGGGCGTGCCGGTCGAGCGGCCCGACATGGTGGAGACCACCGCGCTGGGCGCGGCGGGGCTCGCGGGCATCGCGCTCGGGGTGTGGAAGGGGAGCGACGAGTTTCTGGCCGGACGGCGGTTCGACCGGTTCGTTCCTACGCTCGGCGGCCCCGAGCGGCGGGCGCTGCGGGAGGCGTGGGAGCGAGCCGTCGGGGCGGCCCTCGCGTGGGCGCGCGCTCCGCGGGCCGACGCCCGGAATGCCTAGCTCAGGTCACCGGACCGGGCGGCATTGATCGCGCGAACGCAGCGCCCCAGGGCGAAAGACCTGTTCACTCTGGAGTGTTGAGGCCGTGGCAGGCGGTGCACATGGATGGATTTTTCCGCTTGAGCGTCGCCGCATCGAAGCCTGGGCCGTGGGGGTCGAAGCGGCGGCCGCCCACCGCGGAGTGGCAGGTCAGGCAGTCACGCTCGGAGTGGCAGGAGACACAGGTCTCCAGGCTCTGGCGCGCCGCTTGACCGTGGTTGAGCAGGAAAGACTGCTTGGCGTCGTGATAGCCGGTACCTCGGAGGCGACCGGGCGATACCAGCCCGGCATTCACGTGGCAATTGGTGCAGAACTGCCCCTGGTTATGGCATTCACTGCACGAACTCTCACGGGAGTAGGCCGCCGAAGGGTGGGTCGTGAGAAAGCCCGCGGGATGGAAGCCCGGCGACGCCTCGGCCGCGTCCGGCCGGTGGCAGGAGAGACATTCCGCGCGGGCGTGGCAACCGCTGCAGGTCTGAGGCCGCGCCGAAGCCGGCTCGGCATGCGTCTTGGAGAAATTCTGACCGTGAGAGATCGGTCGCTCCCGGTGGATCGTGGCACCTGGGCCCCGGCCGGGACCGGCGATCGGGATCGCCTGCACGCTCGCGGGCGAGCCGACATGGCACGCGACGCAACTCTGCTGCGTGTGGCAGACCGCACACCGGCCTGACTCCTTCCGGACCTGGCCTCCATGCCGTCGGAGGAAGTTCGGGTCAGCATGGTCTTCCGGGGCCTCGAGCTTTGCCTCGATCGCGAGCGATCGCGGGTCTGGACCCAGCGCCTGGATGGCCTGCACCTCGGGGGCGTTCACGTGGCATTGGGTGCAGTAGTCCCGGGCGTGGCACGTGGCGCAGGAGGCTGCAACGGGAGCGCCGCCGGCCCGTGCGAGCTTCCCGTGGCCGGTCGACGCGAAGCCCGGCTCGCGATGAGAGTCGGGGACCGGAAAGCCCTTCACCCGTTCCTCGGTGAGCCGCACCGCCTGTACCAGCGGTACGTGGCACGTGACGCACGCCGTGTCCGGTGCGCTCAGATGCGCGGTCCTGATGCCATGACATTCGAGGCAATTCTCCACGACCGCTGAGCTGACCCGCATGCGATCAGCTCCCTGCGAGGTATGGCAGGCGCTGCACCGAAGCGTGGAATCGGCGCCGCGGGAGTGCGCGAGTGCGCGAGCGTGGTCCTGATGGGTGAATCGGAGGTTGCTCGCGCGAGGCGCGCCCGGCGGCGCCCACTCCACCGCCTTTTCGACCGCACCGTCGTGACAGGTTTTGCAATCGGACGGCTGGGGCCAGAGCGATCGGCTGGAATCCGCCGCGCCGGCGTGGCAGCCGATGCACGTTGGAAAGAGCGCGCGGTGTTGCCAGTGATCAAACCGTTCCTGCAACGCGTGCTGCACGGCCCAGCCGCCAGCGGCGACCGAGAGCGCGACGAGGACGAGGAGTCTCAGTCCCCGGAGCATCACGGCGAGCCCGCCGGGGGGTACGTCCGCAGCGCGCGCGGCAGCGGCGCGACATCGGCGTTGCTTTGGAGAAGCAGCGTCAGGCTGGCATGAAGGCGAGTCTGGTCCCAGTCGAACGCCGCCGCGTCCGGACGCTTGCGGTCCTCCATGTAACGCGCGATGCCGACCGCGAATCGAAGCCGGTTCGTCGGGCTCCACTCGGCGTCGAGGCCCAGCGCATCGACCGACGCCTCCTCGAAGCGGAACTCGAGCGGGCGGTCGAGCGTCGTTCCGTAGGCGGTGAGCGAGAGTGCGGGAAACGGAACGAAGGTGACGGTGCCATCGAATCCATGGGACGACGCGCCGGGTCCGTTCTCCTCCCGATAGCCGGCATCCAGTCTCCAGGCGGCCGACGGGCTGTAGGTCACGCCCGTGCCCAGACGCCAGCCGTCGTCGTCGACCTGGACCAACGGAGTCTCGGTCGCCGTCTCGGAGTACGCGTAGCTCTCCCACTGCCCTCGCAGCTCGAGCCCACGAATCGGGCGGATCCAGACCGCGATGTTCCCCGCGTGGTACGGCACCGGCGTAAACGCCCCCCAGATGGTCCACAGGTCGAAATGCGGCCGGTATTGCCTGACGCCGCCCGCCACGGTGATCCGGGATGAGGTATACCGGACCACCGCGTCGGCACTCCCGAACCAGGTGTTCGCCAGGTCGTAGTCCACGCCGGACTCGAGGCTCCAGTGCGGCAGCGGGCGCAGGTCGAGCGAGAGCGCGGCGCGCTCGGACACGAAATTCCGCGTGTCCCCGTCGAGCTCGCGCTGGTAGTCCGCTCGGACATCGATCTCGGCCCGGCTGTATCCCACCGCGGCGCCGGCCAGGATCTGGCGACTGCTGGGTTGGAAGTCGTCGAGTGGATTGAGGACCGGGCTCGTCACGGGAATGGCAGTCGCGCGGGCGAGCCCGAGACCGGCATAGACCACGGCCTCGAGTCCCAGGCGGCCCGGCCGGATCGTCACCTTCCCCCCGTCGAATCCCAGCGTCCCCAGGCGATTCGCCAGCAGCTGCCGGCCGGCGCGAACCGTGAACACCGGCTGCGCATACTCGGCGTAAGCCTCGATGAGCTGCACTGCCGGCTCGACGCCCGGCCAGACGTCGCTTGCTCCCAGGTCGACGCCGACCCGCCCGTTTAGACGGAGGCTCAACCCGCGAACGCCAAACCCCCAGAGGGTCAGATCGGCGGAGGAGACCAGGGGCGCCCCGTCCAATTCCGGCCCCGGGCGGAAGTAGAAGCAGTAGGCGCTGGACGTCGAGCAGCGGACCGCGAACCCGTCCGGGGTCTCGAAGCCACCGGTCGGGCCGGTCACGGCCTGGGTTCCGAGGATGCTATCCGCCATGACGCCACGATAGCTGGCCCGTTGCACCCGCGAGTCCAGGCGCAGGCGGTAGCCCTGGGCCTGCGCCCCAGACCCGGCCAGGCAGAGACACCCCACGCCGAGCGCGACGGCGCACCGTGACGCGAATCTCACGGTCCCTTACCCGTGCCGGTCAGCTTGACGCGGTACTGCGTCCGGAGTGGCTTGAAGGTGGCAGACCGTGCACTCCTTCTCGGCGTGATGATCGGTCTCGCTGCCGTGGCAGGCCAGGCAGAACGAGCGCGTCGGCGCCAGCCTTCCGACCGTGCGCTCCGCGTGGCACTGGTCGCAGGCCTGGTGGGCGTCGATCGGGGGCGCATGCGCGTTGATGATGTCCGTGCTTCGATGACAGGTGGCGCAGTCCCGGCCGGCGGCATGGTGGTCGTCGTGGCATGCCGTGCACGTCGCCACTGGAGGTTCGGGCTCGAGGGTCACGGCGCCGGTGTGGCACTCGATACAGGAAAGGTCGGGGTGCTTTGCGTGGTCGAAGGAGACTTCCCGTGACCGAGCAGGCGTGTCCGCGCACGGACACCTCGACGGAGACCGGCTGCGGCTCGGAGAGCTCGGACGACTGGTGGCAGGTCGTGCACTTGCTCGAGGCCGGCCGCTGGTGGTGGCAGATCTGGCATCCCCTGCGGCTGCTCGAAGGTGAGCGTGCGCGTCGGGGATGAGGTCGTGTGGCAGGTGATGCAGGCGAGTCGGCGGTGGCGCGCGTGGGAAAACGTGTCAGCGGGGGCGACGGGTCGCGCGGTCCGCTCCCCCCCGGGAGGGTCGTCTGACGGCGGGTCACCGCCACGCCCGCGGGCGCGCCCCGGCTCGATGAGCCGCATGCTCTGCTGCAGCGCCTTGGTCGTATCGAACGGCATCGGAGGCCGGAACTTGCCTCCGTTCTTACGCACCGATTCGTGACATCCGACGCAGTCGCTCGCGTCCACCCGCGCGGCGTGGGGGACGTGGCAGGTCTGGCAGCGCTCCGCGACCTTCTTGTGCGCCGCGCCGACATGGAACGCGACACCTCGCCAGTCGGCGTGACAGTTGGCATCGGCGCAGGACTTGAGCGCGTCCGCGGGCTTCACATCGCTGTGAGGGTTGTGACACGTCCCGCAGCTGCCCCGGTGCGGCTCTCTGGCCGGGTCGAAGCCCGCCAGGAGCTGCCGCATCTCATGGCAGCCGAAACACTGGCGAGAGCCGGGGGTGAGGATACCCGTCGCCGAGTCCCGGCTCACGAACTGCGCCTCGGCGGTGAACTGGTGACAGGAGTTGCAATAGAGCTTCTCCTCGTTGGGCAGCGGGCGAAGATTCGCGGGCGCGAAACGGGCTGCCATCCGTCCGAGCTTGATCTTGACGTCGTCCGTCAGATGGCAGCCCTTCTGCGCGCAGGTCGTGTCCGCGGGCTGGAACCGATGCGCGCTGCGCGCGTGGCAGGTCAGGCAAGCGACGTCCTTGAGCGCCGAGGAGTCGGATTCCAGGTGCGTCCGGTGGCCGGCCGTCGACGCGATGCGAGCCCAGGTCTTCTTGGCCTCGCCCTGGACGTGGCAGCCCTCGCAGACGTGACGCGGTACCTTGGCGTGAGGCGGAACCTGATCCGGGCGGTCGATGATCCAGTAGAACAGCTCCTTAGTCTGTGCCTTCAGCTCGAACGGGTGACAGCTGTGGCAACTGAGCGTGTCGTGCTTCCCCTCCAGCTTGTTGACCAGGAGATAGGTGCCGGTGTCGGGGCGGACGAAGATCTGCCCGCTGGGGACGAAGATGTGGCAGCCACGGCAGAAGTCGTTGTCGTGCATCATGTAGTCGTACGCCTTCACGCCCGTCCCGACCATGAGCAGCAGGACCGCGCCGCGGCGCCGAGCATGGCGAGCTTCGCGCCCCGATCCCGCGTGACCAGCCACGTGCCGATGGCCCGGCGGTGGCGCCACAGCAGGACGATCGCGGCGGTCGCCACCAGCGCGCCGATCACGATCCCGCCGGCCATGACCCAGCCGGGCTTCTGGAAGATCCATTGAACGATTGGAACGAGCGGGTCGGGCAGCGGCGAGCGTACGACGATAGAATCGACGAAGTGCTGGGTCAGCGTGTCCTGGGCCTGCAACACAGCGACCACGGCCCCTTCCCGTCCCGGGAGAGGAGCCGTGGCCGAAGCGATCGTGGCGAGGAGCCCGATCATGCCGAAAAATGCTAACCGGTGAACGTGGCCGGAGTCGATCCCTTCCTGGGCTTGCTCACCTCCGACTGATCGTGAACTGGGCGCGCGCCCGGGGGTTCCGCGCCTTGACCTGGTCCATGAGCCTCTGCACCTGCGGCGTCACGGCGAGCCCGTACGTGGCCTTCAGCGCGTCGATGCTCGCCGTCAACAGCGACTGCGACAGGAACGGATTGTGGGCCCCGAACGAGCGATCGCCGTTGGCATAACGGTTCTCTCCGATGAGCCGCACGTTGAAGAGCACGCCCTCCGCGTCGGTAATCTTGTTGTCCGTGGCATTGAACTCGGTCACCGGCACCTGCGTCAGCAGCCCCGTGTCACCGGGATCGAAGCCAGTGGCCTGGCCCGTGACCGGATCGGTCGTGTACAACACCTGGTTGCCGTTGACGTCGACCCAGAGCTGGTCGGCCAGCAGCCGGACGATATTGCGGTTCGCCTCGAAGGCGTTCTCCGCGGCTTCCTCGGTCGAGTGACAGCCGGAGGCTGTGCAGCCGTTGAACTTGCGCACACCGCTCACGAAGGTGGGATCACCGGGCCGCGCGCAGGTGGTGTCGCCCGTGGGCTTCCCGCTGGCGTCGATGCACGGGTCGGGGCTGAAGCTGTGCCCGGTCGACTGGAAGGTCACGTTCCCGCTCGCGTCGGTGACCTCGAACGGCGCGACGTGGCAGCCCGCGCAGAGCCGGGTGTTGACGGCGACGTTCCCGTGCGTGGCGGTGACAGCCGTGGTATCGAAGCCGGCCGGCCAGTACCCCGCGGTGCCCAGGAGCACGCCACCCTGCGGCGCATGCGGACCTCGCGAGCTCGTCGCCTGTGGCTCGGTGCGCCGGTTGTGGCACTTCATGCACAAGTTGTTATCGGGATTGGGATCGTCGATCGCCCAGCGAAGTTGTCCCTCGTGATCCTTTGCATGCGGATCGTGGCAGATCGCGCAGGTGGTCGGCATCGCGTTCTCGAGGGTGACCGTCTCGTCCTTCTCGACGTAATTCGTGTTGACTCCCCACGCCTCGAGGACATGCCGTCCCTCGTGACACGCGGAGCAGCTGGTGCCAGGATCGTCGACGATATCCTGGATCACGTCCGTCACCGTCCTGGCGTGCGCCGACTGGCTCCACTGCTCGACGAACGGCGAGAAGCTGCCCTGATGGCAGGAGCCGCATGTGGAGGACTCGACCCACTGCGCCGGATCGGCCGGGATGGCTATGGTCGCGAGTGGCCGGTTCTCGATCGTCGGGCTCGACGCATGCTCGAAGCCCGATCCATGACAACTCTCGCACTGGACGTCCTGGTACGCGGTGTCGGCGACCGCGGTGTACCCCGCCGGCGCTGCGGCGGCGTTCCCCCGCTCGCTCACGCTGTGGCAACTGTTGCAGTCCGAGTTCTGATGACCGGAGGCCACGAGGTCTGCCCAGGCCTGGGCGTGCTTGGTGTTGGCCCAGTCCGCCTGCTTTTCGGCGTGGCAGTTGCCGCAGGCGGTCAGCTTGTCGCTGGCAGTGAAGTAGCCCAGGAACTTGTTGGTCTGATCGGGAGGTGGATTGAACGGCTCTCGCGGGACTTCCTGGGTGTCGCTACAGGCCAGCAGCAACGCTGCCACGGTCGCGACCAGCGGAAGAAGGGGTCGGTGGAGAACCCTAGCAGTCGGCATAGGTCCGCCTTGGCCTGCTGTTTTCGAGCGACGCGGTGGGACACGGGACGGGCCAGAACCGCTACTACTTTTATCCATCCCTGCGATTTGCGCAATACTATACGTTCGTAGACCCTCCCTTCCCTAAGAAAACCTTCACGAACACTGGCCGAGACCATGGTCTAGCTTGACTATGGGGATCCGCCTTCAAATCCTTGATTTTGTTCGCGTATCCCGCCCGACCGCACTCGGCGCGTCGCTTCGCGCTCGGCCCTCAGCCGAAGGAGCCACGATGCTGGTTCCCCATCCCATTCCGTGGAGTGATGGTGACTCCCTCGGTGATCATCTCCGGTCACGAGGCGTCTCCCGTCGCGAGTTCCTCGAGTTCTGCGGAGGCCTAGCCGCAGTATTCGGCCTCGATCGTCTGGCCATCCCACGAATCGCCCGCGCCCTGGAAACGATGACGCGGCCCTCGGTCGTCTGGATCCAGCTCCAGGAATGCACCGGGTGCGTCGAGAGCGTGCTGCGCACGGCGGATCCCACCATCGGCAACCTGATCCTGGATCTCGTCTCGCTCGACTACTCGCACACCCTGATGGCCGCGGCCGGTGGGGCCGCCGAGCGGGCGCTGCACGATGCGATGAAGGGAAACGCCGGGAAGTACCTGCTGGTGGTGACCGGATCCGTGCCTTTGGCGGACGACGGTATCTACACCACGATCGCGGGCCGCACGGCGAAGGTCATCCTCGAGGAGGCAGCGGCCGGCGCCGCGGCGGTCATCGCCATCGGCGCCTGCGCGCACTGGGGTAGCGTCCAGGCGGCGCGGCCCAACCCGACGGGGGCGGTGGGCGTATCGACCATCGTCAAGGACAAGCCGGTGGTGAACATCGCGGGGTGTCCGCCGATCGGCGACGTGGTCACCGCCACCATCGTCCACTACCTGACGTTCGGCCGCCTCCCCGCGCTGGACGGCGAGGGCCGGCCGCTGTTCGCCTACGGCGCACGCATTCATGACCAGTGCCCGCGGCGGGCCAACTACGATGCCGGCCAGTACGTGGAGGAGTTCGACGACGAGGCGGCACGAAAAGGCTGGTGCCTCTATCATGTCGGGTGCAAAGGACCGGCGACCTTCTCTCCCTGTCCGATCTTCCAGTGGAACTCAGGCACCAGCTGGCCCATCGGCGCCGGACATCCCTGCATCGGCTGTACTGAGCCGAACTTCTGGGACACCATGACGCCGTTCTACGAGCGGCTCCCCGGGGTCAGCGGGTTCGGCGTTGAGCGCAACCTCGATCTGTTCGGTGCTGCGCTGGCCGCCGGGGCTGCGGCCGGCGTCGCGGCGCACGCGATCGCCACCGGCGTCCACCAGGTCCGGGCGCGGCGCGCGCTGCCGGTGGTGGAGCCGCCGCCCTCGGGCGGTGCCCCAGGGAGCGGCTCATGAGCGTAACCAAGGTCGTCGTCGACCCAATTACACGCATCGAGGGTCACCTCCGCATCGAGGCTCAGGCCGAAGGCGGCCGGATCAGCAAGGCGTGGGCGACGTCCACTCAGTTTCGCGGCATCGAGGTCGTCATGCACGGCCGGGACCCGCGCGACGCCTGGGCGTTCACGCAGCGCATCTGCGGGGTGTGCACGGTGGTCCATGCCGTAGCCTCGTGCCGCGCGGTGGAGGACGCCCTCGACATCACCATCCCGCCCAACGCCAATCTGATCCGCAACCTGGTCCACGGCATGCAGTTCGTTCAGGACCACGTGATCCACTTCTACCACCTCCATGCGCTCGACTGGGTGGACGTGGTGAGCGCGACCAAGGCAGATCCGGCGGGCACCTCGGCGCTGGCGCGGAAGATCTCACCGTGGCCCAACAACTCCGAGGCCTATTTCCGGCAGGTGCAGGAGCGGATCAAGAAGTTTGTCGGCAGCGGGCAGCTCGGGATCTTCACGAACGGATATTGGGGACACCCGGGATACAAGCTGCCTGCCGAGGTCAACCTGCTCGCGGTGGCGCACTACCTCGAGGCGCTCGACTGGCAGCGCGACGTGATCCGGCTGCACACCATTTTCGGCGGCAAGAACCCGCATCCCAACTTCCTGGTGGGCGGGATGGCCTCGGCCATCAACCTCGACGACACCGCGACCATCAACGCGGTGCGGCTGAGCCAGATCCACGGCATGATCACGCGGGCCCAGTTGTTCGTCGAGCAGGTGTATTGGCCGGATATCCTCGCCATCGCCGGCTTCTACAAGGAGTGGGCGTCCATCGGCGGCGGGGTCCGGAACTACATGACGGTAGGCGAGTTTCCCGACGGCGATATTCGAGACACCGAGAAGCTCTACTTCCCGCGTGGCATCGTGCTCGATCGCGACCTGACCAAGGTCTGGCCCTATGATCAGATGCAGATCAAGGAGTTCATCACCAGCTCGTGGTACGAGTACTCCAAGGGCGATTCGGCGGGGCTGCATCCGTGGGAGGGAGAGACGAAGGCGAAATATGCCGGCCCGCCCACACCGTGGACCTACCTCCAGGATTCCAAGAAGTACACCTGGATGAAGGCGCCCCGGTATGACGGCAAGGCGATGGAAGTCGGCCCGCTCGCCCGCATGCTGGTGGGTTTCGCCGGCGGACACGAGGACATTCGCGCGATGGTGAAGGAGGTGCTGGACCGGCTGCAGGTGGGACCCGCCGCGCTGTTCTCCACGCTCGGCCGCACGGCCGCCAGGGGCATGGAGACCGTGTTGCTCGCGCGCCGCATGAGCACCTGGTACGACCGGCTGGTCGACCGGATCAAGAGCGGCGACACCAAGACCTTCGCCGGCGAGAAATGGGAGCCGTCCTCGTGGCCGGCGAAGGCGCAGGGGTACGGGTTCCTCGACGCGCCGCGGGGCGCGCTGGGCCATTGGGTGCAAATCGAGAACGGCGCGATCTCGCGCTACCAATGCGTGGTGCCCAGCACCTGGAACTGCTCGCCGCGCGACGCGCAGGGCCAGTCGGGTCCGTACGAGGCCGCGCTGATGGACAACCACCCGCTGGTCAACCCCGAGCAGCCGCTCGAGATTCTGCGCACCATTCACTCCTTCGACCCGTGCATGGCCTGCGGAGTGCACGTGCTCGATGCCTCGGGCGGGGAGATCGTCCGGGTGGTGGTTCAGTGAGCGGTTCGGCCTCGAGCCCGCCGTCCGCGGCGCGGCGCGGGCCCGGGATCTCGCGGTCCCGCCAGGTCCCGCCCCCGACCGGCGACTACCACTGGGTCTACCTGTGGGGGTGGCCGGTGCGCGCCATGCACTGGCTCGCCGCTCTCTCGATCGTCATGCTGGTGGTCACCGGCCTGTACATCGGGAAGCCCTATTTCATGGTCTCGGGTGATACCAGCTCGCATTTCCTCATGGGCTGGATGCGGGCCGTGCACTTCGGAGCCGCTGGCGTGCTCGTGGCTACCGCGATCGTCCGGGTCTACTGGCTCTGGGCCGGCAACAAGTTCGAGCGCTTGTCGGCGCTGTTCCCGGTGCGTCCCCGCGACCTGGTCAACATGGTCCGCCAGGTCAAGTTCTACCTCATGATCCGGCCCGAGGAGGCGCCCCACTACCTGGGCCACAACCCGCTCCAGCAGCTGAGCTACACTGGGATCTATGCGGTGGCCTTCATCCAAGTGGTGACCGGATTCGCTATGTACGGGCAATTCGATCCCGGCGGCTTCTTCTTCCGCGCATTCGGCTGGCTGGGTCCCCTCCTGGGCGGCATGCAGGTCGTCCGCCTGATTCACCACGTCTCCACGTGGATCTTCTGCATTTTCGTGCCCATCCACGTCTACCTCGCCATGCGAGCCGATGTGCTGGAGCGAGGCGGCTCCATCTCCTCCATCGTTACCGGGGGGCGGTTCGTACCCTCGGGACGCCGGTTTGTGGATGAATGAAGTTGCCGCGGAAACCCTCGTCATCGGGCTAGGCAATCCGCTGATGGGAGACGACGGCCTCGGCCTCGTCGCCCTGGAACGGCTGACCAGCCGGTGGCGGCTGCCGCCGCTGGTCCGGCCGGTGGACGGGGGCACCCTCGGGCTCTCGCTCCTGCCGCTGATCGAGGGGGCTGAGGCGGTCCTGGTGCTCGACGCGATCGACGCCGGCCAGTCGCCCGGATCGCTCGTGCGGCTGAACGACGACCAGCTTCCACGAATGCTGGGTCACCGGATCTCCTGCCATCAGTCCGGCTTGCCCGAGGTGCTGGCCCTGGGCCAGCTGCGGGGTACGCTGCCCCCCCGGCTCGCCGCGATCGGCCTCCAGCCAGCATGCGTCCGGCCGGGCGGGCTGAGTCATGAGGTCGCGCGCGCACTTGACGACGCGGTTCGCGCGGCCGCCACCCAGCTCGCCGCCTGGGGGCACCACCTGGTTCACCGGACCTCCGAACGAGCCCGCCCCGGCGCAATTGCGCTAGATTTGCCTTCAGTTCCTCGTTCCCACTGCGACCAGCCCGATCGGCGCCCATGAGCGATCCTTCGTCCGCCACCTGTGCCGCCTGCGGAGCCTCGGGGGCGGGCCGCTTCTGCTCGAATTGCGGCGCGCCCAAGGGCGCCTCTGCCTGCCGCCACTGCGGTGGGGCCGTCACCGCCGGGGCGAAGTTCTGCCCGGCGTGCGGGCACGGCCTGGCCGCCGGCTCCGCCGCCACGAGCGGCCGCGCGGACCGCACACCCTGGATCATCGCCGGGGCGGCCCTGGTCGCGCTGCTGGTCGGTCTGCTGTTCATGGTCTCGCGAACACCGTCGACTCCGGTGGCCGCCGCGGCGGACACGGGGCCCGCGCCTGGACTGACGGATGGCGACGGAGGCACGCCGCCGGACATCAGCAACATGTCACCCCGCGAGCGCTTCGACCGGCTGTACAACCGTGTGATGAGCGCCGCGCAGGCGGGCGACGAAGCCACGGTGAACCGCTTCATGCCGATGGCACTCATGGCGTACAACCAGCTGGATTCCGTGGATGCCGACGCCCGCTACCACGCTGCCCTGCTGGAAGTGCACAGCGGCGACGCCGCCGGGCCCACCGCCATCGCCGACACCATTTTGACCCGCCAGCCAGGGCATCTTTTCGGGTACATCATCCGGGGGACCGTGGCCCGGTGGCAGAAGGACGACAAGGCGCTGGCCAAGGCGTACGCGGGGTTCCTGGAGCACTACGACGCCGAGATGAAGGCGGCGCGCCCGGAATACGCCGACCACAAGAAGTCGCTGGATGAGTTCCATCAGCAGGCGCTCAAATCCAAATCGGCAGCGCCGGGCACTTGAATCCGGGCGCGGGACGGGGAAGCTTTCGCCGGGTGGCGCGACCTACGACGGGGAGCCGGACATGAAGGCAGGCCATAAGTTCTTGCTCGGGGCAGCCCTGATCGTGGGCAGCGTGGGGTTCCTGATCGGCGAAGGCGTGAAGGAAACCGGGGTGTATTTTCTCACCCCCGCCGAGCTGGCTGCCAAGACCGCCGCCGATCCGACATTCGTGGACAACGTGGGCTTCAAGGTGGGCGCGAAGGTGGTGCCGGGCTCCGTCCACCGCGACGCCGCCGCGCGCACGATCGACTTCAAGGTCTCGGACGGCGTGAAGACCTATCCGGTCACCTACCACGGCCTGGTGCCCGATACCTTCACGGATGCGAACGACATCGAAGTCGTCGTCGAGGGTCGGCTCGGCAGGGACGGCGTCATCCGCGCCACCGATGTGCTCGCCAAATGCGGCTCCCGCTACGAGGCCGTCCCCAAAGCCTGAGATCTCCGCGATATGACCTTGCTGGGACAGTTCGCGCTGTGGGCCGCGCTCCTGGTCGGCCTCTGGGGCGCGGCGATCGCCTTTTCGGGGCGGTGGCAGGACCGGCCCGATCTGGCCGCGACCGTGACGCGCTCGGTCTACGCGGTCTTCGGATGCCTCGTGGTCGCGTCGATCGCGCTGTGGAAGGGGCTCATCACCCACGATTTCAACATCGAGTACGTCGCCGCGTACACCAGCCGGAACCTGCCGCCCTACTTCATCGTGTCGGCGTTCTGGGCGGGGCAGAAGGGGTCGCTGCTCTTCTGGGCGGTCGTGTTGTCCCTGTTCGCCAGCCTGGCCCAGCTCCTGACCTCGCGGCGCTACGCCGACTTGCTGCCCTACGTCGCGGGCGTCACGTCCAGCGTCGTCGTGTTCTTCGTCAGCGTGATGCTGTTCGGGTCGAGCCCCTTCGAGCGGCTGTCCTTCACGCCCGCCGACGGCCGCGGGCTCAATCCGCAGCTTCAGAACGTCGGCATGGTGATTCACCCGCCGATGCTCTACCTCGGCTACATCAGCATCACGATTCCATTCGCCTTTGCCGTGGCGGCGCTGCTCTCGCGGCGGCTCGACACGGGATGGATCCACGCCATCCGCAAGTGGACGCTGGTGAGCTGGCTCTTCCTTTCGATCGGCATCACGCTCGGCATGTGGTGGGCCTACGTCGAGCTGGGGTGGGGCGGGTACTGGGCCTGGGATCCCGTGGAGAACGCGAGCTTCCTCCCTTGGCTCACCATGACGGCGTTCCTGCACTCGGTCATGATCCAGGAGAAGCGCGGCATGCTCAAGCGCTGGAACCTGGGATTGATCATCGGAACGTTCCTCCTGAGCATCTTCGGGACGTTCATCACCCGGTCCGGGGTCATCGCGAGCGTGCACAGCTTCACGCAGTCGAACGTCGGGTACTTCTTCCTGGCGTTCCTGACCGTGGCCGCCGTGCTGTCGTTCACGCTGTTGTATTCCCGGTGGCCCGCGCTCGAGGCCGAAGTTCAGCTGGAGTCGATGCTGAGCCGTGAGGCCGCGTTCCTGTTCAACAATCTCCTGTTGGTGGGTATCGCGTTCTCGGTGTTGTGGGGAACGCTGTTCCCGATCCTGTCCGAGGCGGTGCGGGGCACCAAGATTACGGTGGGGCCGCCGTTCTTCAATCGGGTGAACGTGCCACTGGGGCTGCTGCTGCTGGGCCTCACGGGCATCGGTCCGCTCATCGCCTGGCGCAAGGCATCGACGGCAAACCTGCGGCGACAGTTCGTGGTGCCGGTGGCGACGGGGTCCGTCGCGCTGGTCGCGCTCCTCGCCGCCGGGGTCCGGGACTCGTACGCGGTGATCGCCTTCGCGCTCGCCGCCTTCGTGGCCGGCACGGTGACTCAGGAGTTCTATCGCGGTGTGCGCGCGCGCCGGCGGATGCATCAGGAGTCGGTACCGGTCGCGCTGTTCCGACTGATCGAGCGGAACCGCCGCCGGTATGGCGGGTACCTCGTGCACGTGGGCGTGCTCATCTACTTCGTGGCCTTCGCCGGCATGGCGTTTCGGGTCGAGCGCGAGGCCACGCTCAAGCCGGGTGAGTCGGTCGAGCTCCGGAGCCCGTTCGGGCACACCTACCGGTTCACGCACGTGGGGATCTCGCAGTACGAGGCGCTGAACCGGGTGGTCAGCGCGGCGACGGTCCAGGTCGCAATCGACGGGCGCCCCGCGGGCCTGCTCACCAGCGAGAAGCGCCAGCACGTGGACAGCTTCAAGCGGCCGACCTTCGAGCCGTCCACGGAGGTCGGGATCCGGAGCGGCCTGCGGGAAGACCTCTACATGGTGTTCGCGGGGGCGGTAAACGGGACCGAGGAAGCGGTGTACCGGTTCAACATCAACCCGCTCGTGTGGTGGGTGTGGTTCGGGGGCTTTGTGCTCGCATTCGGCGGTATCGTCACCATGTGGCCGGGTGGCGGGCCCGCCGTGGCGCCGTCGCGCCCGGCGCAGGGCGGCTATGGGGTCTCGCTCGTGGGGGCGGGGAAGGAGTGAGCGACACGTCCGGCGCCCGACGCGATTTCCTTCGCCGAGGATTGGCGCTTGCTGCGGTTCCGCTCCTGCAGCCGATGACCGCGCCCGCATCCGCGATATCAGCCGGGGCGGCGGCCGCGCTCCAGGACTCGCTGGCCGGCCGCGGCGCGATCGGGACGCTGCGAGACCCCTCCGCGGTGGGGCGCTCCCAGGCGCCCACGGACGCCGCGGAGGATGCCGCGGAGATCCAGGCGATCGAGCTTCGGCTGGCCTGCAACTGCGGTTGCACCCTCGACGTCTTCACCTGCCGAACCACCGACTTCTCCTGTACCTACTCTCCGCGACTCCATCGCGAGGTGCTCGCGCTTCGCAGCGAGGGCATGACGGCCCAGCAGGTGCTCGATGCGTTCGTGGCCAAGTACGGCGAGAAAGCGCTCATGGCTCCGAAGCCGCGAGGCTTCAATCTGGCCGGCTACCTGGTTCCTGGCGCGGCCATCACGGCCGCCGGCGTTGCGCTGATATTCCTGATTCGGCGGCGGCAGGCGGTGGCGGCCGTGGCACCGGCGGAGCCGGCCCAGCCGCTCGAGGCGAGCCCGGAGGAAATGGAGCGACTGCGTCGGGCCCTGGCCGACGTGGAGGATTGATGGCGCTCGAGGTGGTGGCTGCGGCCCTGGTAGGGCTCGCGGTGGTGTGGGTGATACTTCAGCCGTTGCTCCTCCCCAGTTCGCCGAAACCCCCGATCTACGAGCCGCCTGATCCCGAGGAGACGCCCAGGGGCGTGGCGCTCTCGGCGCTCAAGGAGATCGAGTTCGACCGGGAGACCGGCAAGCTCTCCGACGAGGACTACGAGTTCCTCAAGCGGAAATACACGGGCGCCGCCCTCGAGGCGTTGCGCGCCGAATCGGCGGACGCCGCCGGGACAGGTGATGCCGAGGCCATGATCGCTGCGAGGGTTCGCGCCCTCCGCTCCGTTGCCACCTCGGCGTCACCAGAGGCACCTGCATGCGCCTCCTGCGGCCCGCGTCCCGAGCCGGACGCGGCATTCTGCTCCACGTGCGGGCGCCGGATTGCGGAGGGCGGAGCATGCGCGGGGTGTGGCGCCATGCTCGGCGAGGGCTCCCGCTTCTGCGCGCAGTGCGGGGCGGGCGTGGCGGCCTGACCGGGCGACGTCGGGGTGGGTGATGTCGAGGCCATGATCGCTCTCAGGGTCCGAGCCCTCCGCTCCGCTGCGACCGCGACACCACCGCCCGCCGATCACGTCGTGCGCGATCCGTTCACGTCCGGTCGGCGCGCAACGCCAGCTCCAGCCTCAGAGGCGATATCGCAGCGAGCCACCGAGCTCGCGCCTCCACAGGGTGCGAGGCTCGAGCGCCGCATCGAGATCCTCCTGCGTGAACGGCGACGGTGTGACCGCGCCGCCCGCGCGAAGGACTCCCGTCCAGCGTCCACCGAACGACATCTCCAGGCCCAGGCCCGCCGCGACGCCGACCCGCGTCCGTGAGCCGGCGTCCGGCAGTTTCCAGTTCTCGATCAAGGCACCCGTGTAGGCGCGAAGCACGCCGTCGGCGCCCAGATGGGTGAGCCGAACGGTGAGCTCCGGCTCCGCGCTGTACACGCTGAGCGCATCCTTCACCGCTGCCAGGGCTTCATCTCCCTCCAGCGCCAGGCTGCTCGAGGCATATCCGAAGCGCACTCCGACGCCCACGTGGCGCCACGCGTGATCGAGTCCCACCTCGACGAGCGTCGGCCGGTACGGACTGAGGGTACGGCCGGTGGCCGGCTCCTCCGCGCCACCCGTGAAACGGGCCGCCCGCATCCCCGCGGAAATGGCCCATTGGGCGTCCACTCGGCCGGAGCCCAGCACACAGAGGCACGCGATCAGCGCCACGCGAGCATGAGAGGTGTTCATGGGTCACCGCATTTGGAGTTTGAGCCAGCCGTTGGTGACGTTGCCGTCACCGCGAATGATCCAGTTGGCACCGGCGTGGAATTCGCCGACGACCGTGTCCTCGATCGCGTTTCCGATCAGGTCGTCCTGGGAGGTGAGCCACGAGTACGCGGCGCGGAGAATTCGCTGCAGAGCGTTCGCCTTTCGGAACACCCGCGAAACGCCGCTGGTGCTGTCCTTCCCGCCGGTGAGATTGGGGTAGGCGTTCTGTAGCGCGTTCTGGAAGGCCTTGAACCGGTCTCCGTCCAGTCGGATCTGGCACGCCCCATCATCGTCTTCGATTACCAGGATCCGCTCGCTCTGTCCGGGGTGCGCGGTCTTGTAGCTGTTGAGCTGCGCCTGCGAGAACAGCAGGACGTTGCCGGTCCAGTCGAGGGTGTTCTGGTCGAAGGCGTAGGCGCCGCCGGCGTGTTCCCCAGCGCACTGGTAGCTGGTCAGCGAGTCCGAGGCGCCCGACTGACCCATGATGTGAATCTCATATTCGGGGCTGCCCTTCAACCAACCCTCAAAATCCTGGACGAAGTGCGACGAGGTCAGGTACAGCCCCGGGGTCGGGCTGGGCGCCGGTGTGCCCCCGCCACCGCCTCCGCCGCCACCACCGCCGCCATCCTCGGGCAGCAGGTTTCCCTGGCGCGGCCCGTCGAAGTCGGTCTCCACCGGCACGATGGCCAGCACCGGCGTGATCGGTGGTGCGTCGGCGCTCAACACCTGACGCTTGCCCCTGGTGTCGAACGCGATCGGCCGCTCGTGATCTTCCCGGGCGGTGGCCACGAGCACATCCTCGCCGCCCTGCCAGGCTGCCCGGTGCGCGGGCACCGGCACGTAGAACTCGAGCGCGGCGGCCACATCGGCATCCGCGTTGACGAAGGCCTCGGACTCCTCCGAGGCCTTGGCCAGTGCCTTGAGGAGCCGATGGTCCGACGAGCGGAGCCAGCGCTGGAAGTGGAGCTTGTGCTCCAGCACCGTCGAGCCATCGAGACGGCCCTTTACGTAGGATCGGAAGTCCGGATCGGCCAGGGCGAGTGCGACCCGGCGGGCGAGCCGTTCCTCCGCTGCACGTTGCGCCCCAGTGCCCTTGGCGTCGGGACTCGGGGCAATGGCGATCGCCTGTTCCTCGGACGGTGACGTGGGGCCGGGGTCCGCGCGGTCGCTGCAGCCTCCGGCTCCAGCGAGCAGCGCGAGAAGGGCGAGTCTGGATGGACGGGACATGTCTCCTCCTTGAGTGAGTCACTCGCGCTGACGGCCGCGCCGGGTCCGACGGCGAGCGCAACGTAGGAGGAGCCAAGTGGGGCCTTCGGATCGCCCCGGTGCCGGAGGGAACGAAAAAGGGCGGCCAAGGGCCGCCCATCGAAAAAACGAGCCGCCGTCGTCAGACGGCGGCCCTCAGCAAGTCTTGGCCGATCAGTACTCGAGTACCCCACCACTGGCGGGGGCGGGACCCGGAGTTCGCCGGAGGCTTACCCTCGCAACGCCGCGCGTGCGGCGCTCAGGGCCCGTTCGACGCCGTCGGCCGGCACGTCGAGATGCATCACGGCTCGGACGAGCGTGGGGCCCAGCGCGTTGAACCGGACCCCCGACCGCTCCGTCCGCCGGCCGAATTCCTCGGCGGTGATGCCTGCCCCGCGGACATCGAAGATCACGATGTTCGTGTCGACCCGGGCCGCATCGACCGCGAGCCCCGGCAGCTCGGCCAGCCCGGTCGCCAGTTGACGGGCACGCTCGTGGTCCTCGGCCAGGCGGTCCACATGATGCTCCAGCGCGTAGATGCCCGCGGCGGCGATGATGCCCGCCTGCCGCATGGCGCCGCCGAAGCGCTGCTTGAACACCCAGCCCTCCTCGATGAACGCCTTCGAGCCGGCGAGGACCGCGCCGACGGGAGCGCCCAGCCCCTTCGTCAGATCGATCCACACGCTGTCGAACGACCGCGCGAACGCGCTGGCCGACGTTCCGGTCGCAACCACGGCGTTCATGAGACGGGCGCCGTCCATGTGACACGCCAGTCCGGCGGCATGCCCTGCCGCGCAGACCTCCTCGATCTGTGCCAGGGGCCAGCACACGCCACCGACGATGTTCGCCGTCTGTTCGATCGAAATCACCCGCGTGCGGGGCATGTAGTGCACCGGAGGCCGCACGGCTTGGCGAACCTGGTCGGCCGAGTACATCCCGCGCGCGCCCGGGAGCGGACGCATGACCGCGCCGACGAGAGCCGCCGGCCCGCCGGCCTCGTAGAGCAGCGGGTGCGCCGTCTCGTGCAGCAGGATCTCGTCACCGGCCCGGCAGTGCACCGCGAAGGCGACCTGGTTGCACATCGTGCCAGATGGCATGTAGAGCGCCGCCTCGTGGCCCAGGAGCTCGGCGACCATCTGCTGGAGGCGGTTGACCGTCGGATCCTCGCGGTTCTGCTCGTCGCCGACCTCGGCCTCCGCCATGGCCCGGCGCATCGCGGCGGTGGGCCGCGTGAGGGTGTCGCTGTACAGGTCGACCGCTATGGCGCCCATGCTACCACTCCATCAGCTCGAGTCGTCGCGCGCCCAGCCGCAACGGGATGATGGTTGCCGCGACGCAGACGACGATCACCAGCGCGCCCGCGCCCAGGAGCTCCGGCGTGGCCTCGAGCTGCTGGCCCCGCTGCCACGCGCGGAGCTGCGCGGTCACCGGGTACGCCTCGATCATGATCACCACCGCCAGGAGGCACAGGCTGGCCATCATGTAGACGACCCCCCCGAAACTGGTCGGGATCTGCGCCGCGTTCTCGGTCGCGAACTGCGGATAGAACACCCCGAACGTGAGAGCGAGCGCGCTCACGGCCATGGTGTAGAACACGATCGTGAGCAGGCTCGTCATCATCATGAACGGCGTCACCTCGAGCAGCCCGTTGGTCAGCGTCGTGATCGCCACGGCGAGGACCAGCAGGGGCACGGTGCCCATCCAGTACTTGCTCCACAGCATGCTTCGCGGATCGAGTGGGCTCGAGCGCAGCAGCCACATCTGCCGCCCCTCGAGCGAGATGGCCGGGAAGATGAACCGCGCTGCCACGGCCGAGAGCACGAAGCCCGCGAGGCCCAGGTTGAGGAAGGAGATGATCGTGACCAGAGCGAAGGGGATCCGCTCGCCCGAGTGTATCGGCAACGACTTGATGTTGAAGATGTAGATCGCGACCAGCACCACGAGGAGGATGAGCTGGCTCCACTGGGTATTGTCGCGGAAGAACAGGCGCATGTCCTTGAACAGGAACTCGCGCTTCTGCGGCGGCAGGCCGGCGAGGAACGTCGCTGCGGGACCCCGGAGCGGGCGACGCACCTTCCGCTCGGCGCCTTCCTGCGCCTTCGAGTAGCCGGGCACGAACAGCGCCCGATGCACCGCCGCGCCGATCGCCAGCGCCACGGCGGCCGCCGCCCACAGCTTGGCGATCGGCCACGGGTCCGCCACCCGCGTCAGCCAGTTCATCAGCATCTCGGCGGACCACTCGCTCGGCAACCACGGGCTGGTGGGCGCCTTCAGGACCTTGAGGTAGTCCAGGAAGTTCCGGAATCCCTCGGGGCGCGCCAGCTGCTCGGGCCGGATGAAGCGGAACATGAGCACCAGCACGGCGACGGCGCCAAGGCCGACCAGTCCCAGTAGCTCGCGCGTCCGCCGGGCGGGAAAGACGTTGACCAGGAGGACCGTGAAGATGGTCCCCGCGACGGCCGGGATGACGAGGTAGGGCACGATGGCCGCGAGCGCCACGAACGGGAAGAGCGGACCACCCGAGAACACCGTGCCATAGGCGGTGAGGATCGGAAGCGCCAGCAGCCCTACCATCCACGACGAGTGGACGATCGTCTCGCTCAGCTTGGCGAGGTAAAGTCGCGGCCACCCGATCGGCGCCCCGACGAGGAGGTCGAGATCCTTGGCGAGGAAGAAGGTGGAGAGCGCCGTGATGATGTTGGAGAGCAGCAGGATGGACAGGAAGGCGAGCAGGACTACGCTCAGCACCTTGCCCGCGAGCAGGCTCCCGAGGTCGGGCACGTCCCGGATGTAGCGCAGCACCCGGTACGCGATCCCGAAGACGGCGGTCCAGAATCCGGCGCCGGTGACTGCCAGCAGCAGCACCTTGGCCCAGGAGCCGCTGCGCTCCTGGCGCAGGCGCGCCACCACGCCGCGCCGCTTCGGCGTGAGAATGGTCCACAGGCTCGGCTGAGTGCGAGCGACTTCGGTCACGCGTCGAGCACCGTGTCGAGCGGCTGTGTGTGATGGCCGCCGGTGAGCTTGAGGAAGAGATCCTCCAGGCTCATCCCCTCGGACGAGGTCTGGTGGCGAAGCTCCTCCATGGTCCCCTGGGCCGCGATCCTGCCGCGATACACGATGGCGATGCGGTCGCACATCACCTCGGCGATCTCCATTGTGTGGGTGCTCATGAGCACCGTGCCGCCCCGGCTCACGAACTGGCGGAACAGGTCCTTGAGCAGCCGGGCGCTCTTGGGATCGAGCCCGACCATCGGCTCGTCCACCACGATCACCTCGGGGCGGTGGACCAGCGCGCCCGCGATGATGAGCTTCTGCCGCATGCCGTGGCTGTAGGTCTCGGTGAGCTCGCCCTTCCAGGGCGCCAGCTCGAATACCGTCAGCAGCTCGTCGATGCGTCGCTCCACCACCGGACCCTGCATACCGTAGAGCGCCGCGGCAAAGCGGAGGAACTCGCCGCCCGTCAGCTTGTCGTAGACGAACGGCCGGTCGGGGATGTAGCCGAGGCGGGCTTTGGCCTCGAGGGGTCGCGCCTGGATGTCCACCCCTCCCACGGCCACTGTTCCGCTCGTGGGCCGGAGAATGCCAGCAATCATCCGGATGGAGGTGGTCTTGCCGGCGCCGTTCGGACCCAACAGGCCGAACAGCTCCCCGCGGGGCACCTCGAGATCGATCCCGTCCACGGCAGTGAACTTCCCGTACCGTTTTGTCAGTCCCTGCAGCCGGATCACGCCTGCGCCCTCCGTACGATGGCCTCGACCATGCCCCGTTCCTCCGTGTGTACGATGATGCGGAGCTCGCGCCCCGCGGCGGCGCTCGGAAATGTCTCGACCAGCAGCGCGGCCGACTCCTCCACCGTGAGCTGGCCGCTCGCGGCGCCCACCAGCGGGGCCGCAATGCGCAGCAGCCCCCAGTCGCCTGCCCGCTGCCACGCCGACACCAGCGCGCGGCGAATCTTCTCCCTCGGCGCCGGCCCCCGCTCGTCAGCGATGACGACGTGCACCGCGAACCCCGCCACGAGGTCCCCGGCCCCTGTCACCACGGCGGCGCCAGCCTCGAGCGGTGTCGTCGTCCGCCGTTGGGCCGCGAAGCGCTCGCCGCCCGCTTCATCCAACCCGACGGCCGCGGTGCCGACCGGGGCGAGAGTCGCATCGGCCGGCCGGAGCACCGCGTCCACGGGTTCCCGCGCCAGATCGCCGACCACCACCAGGATCACGCGCCGGAGAGCTCCCGAGAACGCTGATACATCGCGCGAGCCTCGTCAGGGTAGCCGAGCCGGTCGTAAACCCGGCCGAGCAAATGGTGGGCCTTCGCGTCGCGAGGGTCGAGCTGGACGGCGCGCTCGAGCGCCATCCGCGCGCCCGCGAGGTCACCGGCCTGGTTCAACGCGTTGCCCAGGTGCGCGTAGGCCTGCGCGCTGTCCGGCTCGAACTCGAGCGCCTGGCGAAAGTGCGTGGTCGCGTCGGCGATGAGGCCCTTTCGCCACAGCACCTGGCCGAGCTCGAGGTGCGCCTGCGCGCGCGACGGGTGCAGCCGGAGGACGCGCCGGAGGTCCGCCTCAGCGTCCTCGTACCGCCGAAGGTGACCATTGATCCCGCCCCTCAGCACGAGGAGCTCGGTCTGATCGGGTGCGTGGCGGAGCGCCTCGGAGAGGAGCCCGAGCGCCTGCTCGTGCTCGTCCAGGCGCGCCAGAAGGCCGGCCAGCCGGAGCAGGGCCTCCACGTGAGCCGGTTCCGCCGCCAACAGCTCGCGGTAGAGCGCGACCGCCTCCGCCGGATGCGGGCCGGAAGCCGTGGCGTGCGCCCGCTCGAGCAGCCCATCGCCCGGCGCCGGGGAGTCGGCGGCTCTATCGTCAGGTGAGGCGGTCATGGAAGCCGCTGAATGCTAAGGTGCCGCCCCCGTCTACGGGAACCCGTTGACCCTCGAGCCGGGCTTCGGGTACCTTTCGGGGCTATGGCTCAGGAATACCTGGTGGTGCGGGGCGCGCGCGAGCACAACCTCAAGAACGTCTCGGTCTCGATCCCCCGCAATCGCCTCACGGTCATCACCGGGCTCTCGGGCTCGGGCAAGTCGTCGCTCGCCTTCGACACGATCTACGCCGAAGGGCAGCGCCGGTACGTGGAATCCCTGTCCGCGTACGCCCGCCAGTTCCTCGGCCTGATGGAGAAGCCCGACGTCGACGCCATCGAAGGGCTCTCGCCCGCCATTTCGATCGAGCAGAAGACCAGCGGTCAGAACCCACGCTCCACCGTCGGCACGGTCACCGAGATCTACGACTACCTCCGCCTGCTGTGGGCGCGGGTCGGCATTCCGCATTGCCCCAACGACGGCACCCCGGTCGCGCGGCAGAGCGCCTCGCAGATCACCGACGCGGTGCTTGCTTGGCCGGAGGAGACGCGCATCGAGGTGCTCGCGCCGATCGTTCGGGGGCGCAAGGGCGAGTTTCGCGATCTGCTCGACGACGCCCGGAAGCGCGGGTTCGTGCGCGTCCGGGTGGACGGCGAGACCTATGACCTGAATGAGGTCCCGGCCCTTAACCGGCGCCAAAACCACGACATCGCGATCGTCGTGGACCGGCTGGTCGTGCGCGCGGCGGACCGCTCGCGGCTCAACGATTCCCTCGAGACAGCGCTCAAGACGGCCGACGGGATCGTCGAGGTCGTCCGGTACGGGCGAAGCCCGACGGAGCGGGACTCCGTCGTCTTCTCCGAGCGGTTCGCCTGTCCCGTGTGTGGCCTCTCGCTTCCCGAGCTCGAGCCGCGGCAGTTCTCGTTCAACTCACCTTTCGGTGCGTGCCCGGACTGCCACGGCGTGGGGACCCGGCGCGAGGTCAACGCCGATCTCGTGCTGGGCGACCCGAGCATCTCGATCCTCGAGGGCGTCATCCTCCCGTGGGGCGAGCCGACCGGGTATCTCCGCAAGGTCGTCCTGCCCACGCTGGCGAAGGCGTTCAAGTTCGATCTCAACGCGCCGTGGGGAGAGCACAGTGCGGCCGCGCAGCACGCGTTGCTCCACGGCGCGCCCGGCCGGTTCAAGTTCCAGACCGACGGCGCGCGGGGGCGCTCCGAGTACGAGAGCGATTGGGAGGGCGTGCTCAAGAACGTCGAGCGGCGCTACAGGGAGTCCTCCAGCGACGCGGTGCGCGTCGGGCTCGAGGAGTTCATGATCGAGCAGCCGTGCCAGACGTGCGGAGGGAAACGGCTCCGGGCCGAGAGCCTCGCCGTGCTGGTCCACGGCCGGAGCATCGGCGACGTGGTGGACCTGCCGGTCGAGCGAGCGATCGAGTTCTTCGAGAGCGTTCCCCTTCGCGGCGGGCGGGGCGGGGCGGGCGCCCAGGGGAACGGCACCACCCCGGCAGTGGACGCAGAGATCGCGGGACCGATCCTCAAGGAAGTCACCGACCGGCTTCGCTTCCTGCGCGACGTGGGACTCGACTACCTGACCCTTGGCCGCGGCGCGACCTCGCTCTCCGGCGGCGAGACCCAGCGCATCCGGCTCGCCACGCAGATCGGCTCCCGTCTGGTGGGCGTGCTCTACATCCTGGACGAGCCCAGCATCGGGCTCCACCAGCGGGACAACGAGCGTCTCCTCTCCACTCTCCGCGGACTTCGCGACCTGGGCAATACCGTGATCGTCGTGGAGCACGACGCCGAAACGATCGAGGCCGCCGACCACGTGATCGACCTGGGGCCGCGGGCGGGGCGGTTCGGGGGCGAGGTGATCGCGGAAGGGACCGTCGCGCAGATCCACGACCACCCGACATCCCTCACGGGGCGGTATCTCCGGGGCGAGCTCCGCGTTCCCGTCCCGGGTGGCCGGCGCGAGGCCGAGCCCAAGCATCGGATAAGGGTCGTCGGCGCTCGGGCGAACAATCTCCAGAACCTGACGGTGGACATCCCGCTGGGCGTGTTCACCGCGGTCACCGGTGTCTCCGGCTCCGGGAAGTCCACCCTGGTGACGGACATCCTGTATCAGGCGCTGGCGCGACACTTCTACCGGGCCAAGGTCGTGCCGGGCGCCCATACGCGGATCGAGGGGCTGGATCGGATCGACAAGGTGATCGACATCGACCAGAGCCCGATCGGCCGGACGCCCCGGTCCAATCCCGCGACCTATACCGGGTTGTTCACGCCGATCCGCGAGCTGTTCACCCAGCTGCCCGACGCGAAAATGCGCGGGTACGGTCCAGGCCGCTTCTCGTTCAACGTGAAGGGCGGGCGCTGCGAGGCCTGCCAGGGCGACGGCCTGGTGAAGATCGAGATGCACTTCCTCCCCGACGTCTACGTGCCGTGCGAGGTGTGCAAGGGACGGCGGTACAACCGCGAGACGCTGGAGGTGCGCTACAAGGGGCGGAGCATCGCCGACGTGCTCGACCTCACGGTGGCCGACGCGATGGACTTCTTCAGCAACCAGCGTCGCATCGCCGAGAAGCTCGAGCTGCTGAACGACGTGGGCCTGGGCTACATCCACCTCGGCCAGGCGGCCACGACCCTGAGCGGTGGCGAGGCCCAGCGCGTCAAGCTGGCCACCGAGCTGGCCAAGCGCGACACCGGGCGGACGCTCTACATCCTCGACGAGCCCACCACGGGTCTCCACTTCGAGGATGTGCGGCTCCTGCTGGATGTGCTGCACCGGCTCGTGGACAAGGGGAACAGCGTCGTCGTGATCGAGCACAACCTCGACGTCATCAAGACCGCCGACTGGATCATCGATCTGGGGCCCGAAGGGGGCGAGAAGGGCGGACGGGTGGTGGCGGCGGGAACGCCCGAGGATGTGGCCCAGATGCAGGGCAGCCACACCGGGCACTTCCTGCGGAGGGTGCTGGGTGAAGCGGCGGTAGCTCGCGAGGCCTGAGCCCTGGATGGCACCCAGGGCTCCCGAGCGGCGGGCTCAGGACTTCGGGGTCGCTCCGAACGTGGGGGCCTTGGCCGCCGGATCCACCTTGAGCCAGAGCCACATACCGCTGTGGGCGTGGCCGGGGACGCCGCACGCGATGCGGAAGGTGCCGCTGTCGGGCGCGGTGAAGCGAAGGACGTCCTTGGCGCCCTGAGGCAGTCCCTCGGATACCTTGTTGGTGTATGCGCGCGGGATGGCGGGATCGCCGCCCGAGTCCGGTACCGGTCCCGTCCCGCTCGCGATCTCGGCGCTGTGCGGCGTGCCGTCGTTCTGCTCGAAGTTCCACACGTTGGTGCTGCCAGGCGGGACCGTGAGCGTCGCACCGCCGTTGGTGAACCCGTTGAACTCGAAGGGGCCGGAGACGAGACGGAAGGTCACCGTCTTGGTGGCCGCATCGTACTGAACGAAGCCGGTATCCGATGTGGCGGCTTCCGTCGTGGCCGTCGGCACGACAGGCGGCGGCTGCGGGGCAGGCGTGGCTGGGGCCGCTCCTTCGGTGGTAGTGCGCGCCCCGGAATCTGCCGCGAGCGGCGGAGCCGCGCTGCTCGAGCTGGCGGGCGCGGCGCCGCCGACCGGCTCCGGGCCCCGGGGCGAACAGCCCGCGAGGGTAAGGGAAGCCGCGAGGGCGAGACCGAGACAGGATTCATTGAGGTGCCGCACCATGCCGCCTTTCCGAAGGGCCTCGTGCAGCCCGGATGAAACCGCGGAGCCCCGCCGACCGAAGTATTGCAGGTGTTCGGCTCCGACCGACCAGGGCATACCCAAGTAAAGGGATAGCCAAGGCATTTCCGCCCCGCAACCAACCACATCACCGGGAAAACACGTGATCCGTCACCACGTCGTCCGCACCCTCGCCGCGCTCGTCCTTCTGATTCCAGCGGGGCTTTCGGCTCAACAGGCCGATTCGAGCCTTCTCTCGCTGACCCGGATCTACGGCTCCGCGGAGTTCGCCTCCCAGCCGTTCGGTCCCTCCCGTTGGCTGGGCGACGGGTCGGCCTACACGACGCTCGAGCCGGGGGCGAGCGGCCAGGGGCAGGACATCGTGCGCTACGACGTCGAAAGCGGAAAACGGGACGTGCTCGTGACGGAGCGCGAGCTCACCCCCGGCGGCGGGGACGGCCCGCTGGAGGTCGAGGATTACGCCTGGACCGACGACCTTGGGAGGCTATTGATCTTCACCAACACCAAACCGGTCTGGCGGCTCAATACCCGCGGTGACTACTGGGTGCTCGACCGGGCGAGCGGGACGCTGCGGCAGCTCGGTGGCCGCGACGCCAAACCGTCGACGCTCATGTTCGCCAAGTTCTCTCCCGACGGCGGGCGCGTGGCGTACGTCCGGGAGAACAATCTGTACGTGGAGGACCTCGCGTCGGGCGCGATCACCGCGCTCACGACCGACGGGTCGCGCACCCTCATCAACGGCACCTTCGACTGGGTGTACGAAGAAGAGCTGATGAACTACTACGCCGACGGATGGCGATGGAGTCCGGACGGGCGGAGCATCGCCTACTGGCAGCTCAACGCCGACCAGGTGAAGAACTTCGACCTCATCAACAATACGGACTCCTTGTACTCCCGGGTCGTGCCCGTCCAGTACCCCAAGGTCGGCGAGCAGAACTCGGCCGCGCGCATCGGCATCGTGGCCGCCGCCGGCGGGACCACCCGGTGGCTCGAGATCGCCGGCGACCCCCGCGACCACTACATCCCGCGCATGGACTGGGCGGCCAGCTCCAATGAGGTCATCCTCCAGCGCCTGAACCGGCTCCAGAACACCGATGAGGTCATGCTGGGCGACGCACGTAGCGGCCAGGTGCGCACGGTGCTCACCGAGCACGACTCGACCTGGGTCGACGTGGTGGACGATCTAGTGTGGCTCCAGAGCGGCAAGGAGTTCACCTGGGTCAGCGAGCGTGACGGCTGGAAGCACGTCTACGCCGTCTCGCGCGACGGCAAGTCGGTGCGCCTGGTGACCAAGGGCAACTTCGACGTGCTGGAGGTGAAGGGCATCGACGACAAGGGCGGTTGGCTGTACTACGTCGCGTCGCCGGACAATCCGACCCAGAAGTACCTGTACCGGACTCGGCTCGACGGGAAGGGCACCCCGCAGCGCATCAGCCCGCAGGGGGAGAAGGGGACGCACGTGTACGACCGCTCACCCAATTACAAGTACGCGATCGAGAACTACTCGAGCCTCGGCAATCCGCCGCTGATCCGCCTCGTCCGGCTGCCGGGCCACCAGGTGATCCGAACCCTCGTGGACAACGCCCGTCTCCGTGCGCGCGTCGCGGGTCTCCGCCGCCCGTCGGTCGAATGGCTGACCGTGCCGGCGGCCGATGGCTCGAAGATGCCCGGCGTGCTCCTGAAGCCGGCGGATTTCGACTCCACCCGGAAGTACCCCTTGCTGTTCTTCGTGTATGGCGGACCGGGGAACGCCGAGGTCGAGGACCAGTGGGGCGGATACTACCTGTGGCACTCGATGCTCACGCAGAAGGGCTATCTGGTGGCCATCGTGGACAACCGCGGCACTCCCGCGCCTCTTGGACGGGCGTGGCGCAAGGCGATCTACGGTCAGCTCGGCGTGCTCGAGACCCAGGACCAGGCTTCCGCCGCGACGGCGCTGCGTCAGCGGCCGTACGTGGACCCGAACCGGGTCGGTATCTGGGGATGGAGCTACGGCGCGTTCATGACGCTCAATGTGCTGTTCCAGCACCCGGAGCTGTACCGGATGGGCGTGGCCGTCTCGCCCGTAACGCATTGGGCGCTGTACGACAACGTCTACACCGAGCGCTTCAACGGGCTCATCACCACCAATCGCGACGGCTACGACCGCGGCTCGCCCATCAGCTACGTCAGCGGCTTCAAGGGCGACCTGCTCCTGGTGCACGGCAGCGGCGACGACAACGTGCACTTCCAGAACAGCGAGCTGCTCATCAACGCGCTCGTGGCGGCCAATAAGCCTTTCCAGATGATGGAGTACCCGAATCGGACCCACTGCGTCTGCCAGGGCAAGAACACGACGCTGCACCTGTTCTCGCTCATCACGCGATTCCTCGACGAGCACTTGCTCGGCCCGGTCCCAACGCCCGAAAAGCAGGCCAACGCGCATTAGAAACCGGCGAGGGCGGGAGCGGCGGCTTCCCGATCGCTCCCACCTCCGGTCTCTCGTTGCGGCTGTCCCAGTTCACGGCCTACATTAGGGGTCCTACCCGCTTGGGGGACCCCATGACCTACGAAGACATCGTCCAGCTCCTCGGGTACGCCGGTGGGCACGAGCAGGCCGTGCGCATCACGACTACGGATCGCACCGAAGTCGTGGGCATTCCGATGAGCGTGGATACCCACATCACCGCCCACGAGGTCTATCTCCGCCCGGCCGGCAGCGACGATACCGAAATCGCCGTCTCCCTGGCCGCCATCGAGGCGGTCGAGCTGGTTTGACGTCGTCCACGCATCGCCCGTGTTGCGCCTTGAAACATTGGCCAGCCTAGGGTCGTAGGGGGCGCCCGGGAGATCCAAAGGATCATATGGATATGGAAGGCGTACTGGCGATCACGTTCATCTTCGGCGGCGGTACGCTGTTCCTCCTGTCGATCAGCCCCGTCGGGAGGGCCCTCGCCGAGCGGATCCGGGGCCAGCAACAGGCGGCGCAGGACCCCGAGCTGCTGGCCGATGTGGACGCGCTTCGCCACGAGGTGGCCGAGCTGCACGAGCGGGTGGACTTCGCCGAGCGGCTGCTCGCCCAACGACAGGAGCAGGGCAAGGTGGGCGCCGGCGAGTGAGCCCGGATCAGGTCTTCGCCATCGTGATCGGCTCGATTGCCGCCTGGACCATCGCGCGCGTGTTCCGTGGTCCGCTCGGTGAGGCCATCGCCCGCAGGATCGGCGGAGCCGGGCAGCCGCGAACCGATCACGACGACCAGCAGCTCGCCGACTTGCAGGGGCGCCTGGGGGAGCTCGAGGAGCGGCTCGACTTCGCCGAGCGCGTATTACTGCAGGAACGCAAGGCCGGGCAGCTCAGACAGGGGGATGCGTGATGAGCCCGATGCAGGCGGTGCCACCAGTACCGCCGCCGGTACCTAGCATTCCGGTGGACCCGAACCTTCTGCTGACGCAGTTGAGCTCGCCTGGCATCGTGATGGTCGTGCTGCTGGTGGTGGCTGCCGTGACGATCGTGTGCTGGCCGATCGCCCGCGCGCTGGCGCGGCGGCTCGAGGGCAAGTCGGTCATGACGCCGGCGCTGCAGGGAGAGCTGGATCAGATGCACCATCGCCTCGGCGAGGTGGACGCGCTCCACCAGCGCGTCACGGAGCTCGAGGAGCGGCTCGACTTCGCCGAGCGCCTGCTCGCGCGTGGGGAAAACCAGGCGACCTTGCCACGGGGAACGACGTGACCGTCCTCGCCCAGCAGATTCCGGTGCCGCCCGACCCGGGCGGTCACATGTCGGTCGCCGGCTCGCTGAGCGACCCGGCCGCGGTGGCCATCACGGTCGCCGTGCTCGCGACGCTGCTGCTGATCGTGTGGCCGCTGATCCGCGCCCTGGCTCGCCGCCTCGAGGGAGGCGCCGCCGGCGTCGAGCTGCAGGCCGAGGTAGAAGGGCTCCGGAATCGGGTGGACCAGCTCGAGCAGGCGTCCGGCCGGCTGGCCGAGGTCGAGGAGCGGCTCGAGTTCGCCGAGCGGATGCTGGCGCAGGCACGGGAGCCGGATCGGCTTCAACGGTAAGGGGGACCGATGCAGCTGGAGAACGTGATCATCGCCGTGGTCTTGATGGCGGGCCTCGTCAAGATCTTTCGCGGGCCGCTGGGCGACGCGCTCGCGGCGCGAATCCGTGGCGGCGCGCCCGACGGCGACCCGGCTCTCGCCGCCGAGATGGACCATCTCCGCGGCCGATTGGCCGACGTCGAGGAACGGTTAGATTTCGCCGAGCGTCTCCTGGCTCAGGTGCGCGAGGCCGACCAGCTGCCGGGGGGAACGCACCGATGATCACCCGCGAGGACATCCAGTCGTTCCTGGACCGGCTCGACGGCGGCGGCCTGACGGTCATGGAGATCGAGCCGAACCTCTGGCTCGCCCGGACGCCGGACGACGCCGAGGTGGTGGTGCACTTCGCGCCCCCGGTCGTGATCATGCGGGTGCGAGTGATGGAGCTCCCGGCCAGCGAGCCCCGGCGCAGCGAGCTGTTCCGCCAGCTGCTGGAGTACAACGCCCGGGATCTGGTGCACGGCTCCTACGGTCTCGAGGGCGACCACGTCGTCCTGACCGACACGCTCGAGCTGGAAGACCTCGACTTCAGCGAGTTCGAGGCGAGCTTCGACTCGATCACGCTGGCGGTGGCCTCGCACCTGACCGCGCTCGCTCCGTACCGGGAAAGGTGAAGCGACATGGGACTCTTTGACCGTCTCTCGACCCTGCTCCGGTCGAACATCAACGACCTGATCTCGCGGGCCGAGAACCCGGAGAAGATGCTCAACCAGCTCATCGTCGACATGAAGACCAACCTCGCCAAGGCCAAACAGCAGGTGGCCTCGGCGATCGCCGACGAGAAGAAGCTGCAGGGCGACGCTGAGAACATGAAGAAGCAGGCGGAGGACTGGGAGCGCCGGGCGATGCTCGCCGTGCAGGAGGGGCGGGACGACATGGCCAAGCAGGCTCTCGGCCGGTACAACGAGCAGATGCAGGGCGCGCAGCAGCTCCACGAGACGTGGCTCCGGCACAAGGCGGAGACCGACGCGCTCAAGCTCTCGCTGCGCCAGCTCAACGACAAGATCGAGGAGGCCAAGCGCAAGAAGAACATCCTGGTGGCGCGCGCCAAGCGCGCGGAGGCGCAGCAGCGGATCCAGGAGACGATGTCGGGCATGTCCGACAAGAGCGCGTTCGAGTCGTTCGAGCGGATGGCGGAGAAGATCGAAGCCCACGAGCGCAAGGCGCTCGCCGCGGCGGAGCTCAACGAGGAGGTCTCCGGCGACCGGCTCGCCAAACAGTTCGAGGCGCTCGAGTACAAGGGCAGCTCTGACCAGCAGCTCATCGAGCTGAAGCAGCGCATGGGCCTCGTCGGCCCCGGGCAGGCGCAGCCGACCCGGCAGCTCAACAAGGGCAACAACGACGTCCACGACGCCGAGCTCGTGGAAGAGGGGGATGAGGGGTCTACCCGCTGATGGCGGAGACGACCTTTGACGGCCGGCGGGGCCTGCCTATCGGGCGGGTCCTGCTGGCCGTCGCGTTGGTGGCCCTGGTCGTCCGCACGGTCGACATCCTGCTCGTGCTGTTCCTGTCGGCCATCCTGGCCATCTACCTGGATGCGGTGACCGATCTGCTCGATCGGCGCCTTGGCATACCCCGGCCGCTCGGGCTCTCGCTCGGCGTCGTAGGGACCTTGGGCGTCCTGGTGGGGACGGTGCTCCTCATCGCGCCGCCGGTGACCGCGCAGGTCCAGGACCTGCTCAGCAATCTCCCGCAGTATCTCAGCAGGCTCGATGCCAATATCACTGCCCTGATGCGGAGCATCCCCGTGCTCCGGCGGGAGGCCACGCCCGGCGGGGAAACCCAGCCGGGGTTGGTGGCCTCGGCGCTCGGCGAGATCCTCGGATTTCTGCGGGGGGCGGCGGTACCGTATCTGAAGGGCGGGGTCGAGGTGCTGATCGAGGGCGTCAGCGTGATCGTGATGGCGATCTTCCTCGCGCGACACCCGGCGATCTATATCAACGGTGTCGTCGCGCTGGTCCCGCCGCGCCGCCGAGCGCTGGCCCGCGCGATCCTCGCCGACGTCAACGGTACGATCCGGGCCTGGGTGGTGGGCCAGATCATCGCGATGGTGCTGCTGGCGGCCCTCACGACGCTCGGACTCTGGACCCTCGGCATGCCGTACTTCCTGGCGTTCGGCGTATTCGCCGGCGTGGCCGCCATCGTGCCGTTCTTCGGCGTCCTGTTTTCGACCGTGGTGCCGGCCCTCTTCGCGCTTGGCGCGTTCGGCCTGACCAAGGCCCTCCTGGTGGCGGCGCTGGGCGTCGTCGTGCACCTCATCGAGGCCAACATCGTGTCGCCGGTGGTCATGGAGCGGCAGGTCAACCTGCCGCCCGTGGTGACCATCGCCGGCGTGCTGCTGATCGGCAAGCTGTTCGGGCTGGCGGGCCTCATCATCTCCGTGCCGATCATGGTGCTGGTGATGGCCCTGGTCCGCCATATCCTGCTCGGCGAGGTCTACGGCGATCCGGTCGTGGCGGTCGCGCCCTCCGGAACCGTGCCAGCCACGGCCGAGCCTTCCGTCCAACCTTCGCACACCTGACCGGATGACTGCTCCGCGCTTCCTGATCGTCGCCGACGGCGACTTCTCGGCCATGACGTCCAAAACGGCCAACTCGGTGATCCGTTATCTCCCAGACCGCACGGTGGGCGTGCTCGACCGACAACAGGCCGGGAAGACCGTGCAGGACGTCCTGGGCTTTGGCGGCAAGATCCCGATCGTCGCCTCCATGCGCGAGGGACTCGCGCTCGGCCCGACCGCGATCCTGATCGGCATCGCGCCCCAGGGCGGGCGGATGCCGCCGGAATGGCGCGCGTGGCTGGCCGAGGCGCTCGATCACGGCTGCGATCTCTGGAGCGGTCTCCACACCTTTCTCGGCGACGATCCACTGCTCGCCGAGAAGGCGGGGACCAGGGGACGGAAGATCCTGGATCTCCGCCGCCCGCCGCCCGACCTGCCGATCGCCTCGGGGCTGGCGAAGTCGGTGGATCCGCTGGTGGTCCTCACGGTCGGGACCGACTGCAACGTCGGCAAGATGACCGCGCAGCTGCAGATCACCCGTCAGCTCAATGAACGCGGCGTGCGCACGCGCTTCGTCGCCACCGGTCAGACCGGCATCATGATCGAAGGCTGGGGCATCGCGGTGGACGCGGTGGTCGCGGATTTCATCGCCGGCGCGGCCGAGCGGCTCGTGCTCGAGGGGGCCAAGGATGCCGACGTCGTGCTGGTGGAAGGGCAGGGGAGCATCAACCATCCGGGGTACTCCGGCGTCACCCTTGGCCTGCTCCACGGCTCGTGCCCCGACGCGCTCATCCTGTGTCACCAGTCGAGCCGGGAGTACATCGGCGACTACCGCAAGGCGGCATGGCTCCGCATCCCGCCGCTCACTGATTACATCCGGGTGTACGAGAGCATCGGCGGGGCGGTCCATCCGACGAAGGTCATCGCCATCTCGCTCAACACCTACGACTTGACCGACACGGAGGCCCGCCGCGCCTGCGAGGCCGCCGCGCGGGAAACAGGGCTGCCGGCGACCGACCCCGTGCGGTTCGATCCCACTCCACTCGTGGAGGCGGTCGTGAGCGCTCGGGACCGTCACGAACAGGAGCGGGTCAGCATCGCACGGTGACCCGCGCCTGGCGGCGTTTCGGTACGCGCGAAGGGGAAACGGTGGTGGTCCTGTCGCCTGGCACCGCGATCATCGGCCATGCTCCCCGGCGCCCCTTCCCGCCTCCCCTCCTCCTTCCTGCTCCGCCGCGCGCTGGCCTTTGCCCACCCCGGGGAACCTCTGGGCGCCTGGGTGCGCATGGGCCGGTGGCCTCTTCACCTGCGCGCGCGCGGACGCGCCCTCCTGGCCAGCTCGGATCTGGGTTTCCTGCTCCGCCGCTGCGGGCGAGTAGTTGTTCGCGACAGCCATGGCGCCGTCGCCCTCGACGCCGAGCGACTGATTGCCTGGCGGACGCTGCAGATCGTGGTTGGCGCCCCGTTTCTCCCGGCTGTCCGGGAGCTCCGGGCGCTTTATCCCGGGCTCCGCGTGGATAACGGCCGCATCGCGTTGCCCTTGGGGCTGGACGGCGCCGAGCCGGCGCTCGCCGCGTGTGCGGCCGCACGGGTGCCGGTCGCGGCCACCTGGATCGACTATGGCGGCGCCCGCTCAGGTTGACGGCCGCCCGGGCGCGTCCGTAGGTTAGGGCTCGCCCACGATTCAGGCTTATGCTCGCACTCAACCTCGTTCCGCTCTTCAGTTTCGGTGACATCATCCGCCGACTCGCCGCCATCCTTCGCATCGATGGCGAAGAGCTGGTCCGGTCGGGCCTGCGGGTACTCGGCATCTGGCTCCTCGCGTGGCTGGCCTACCGGGTGGTGCGGCTGGCGGCACGCCGCATCGAGATCGCCGTGGACGACGGGGACGATTCCGTCACGACCCTGCGCGAGCGGCGCGGCCAGACGGTCGCCCAGCTGCTCCGCAGCTTGGGGCGGGTAGCCATCGTGGCGATCGCCACCCTGCTCACCTTCAACGTGTTCATCGACATCGGGCCGATCCTGGCAGGCGCCGGCATCCTCGGCCTCGCGGTGTCGTTCGGCTCGCAGAGCCTGGTGAAGGACGTCATCAGCGGCTTCTTCATCCTGTTCGAGAACCAGTTCGCCATCGGGGACGTGATCGAGATCGCCGGAAAGACCGGCGTGGTCGAGAAGATGTCGCTGCGCGTGGTCCAGCTTCGCGATGGCGAAGGTGTCATGCACGTGGTGCCCAACGGCGAGATCAAGGTGGTGAGCAACAAGACGCGCGGGTGGTCGCGCGCGGTGGTGGACGTGGGCGTCCCGTACGACGAGAACGTGGACCGCGCCATCGACGTGCTGCGCGACGAGGCGGCCCAGTTCTCCACCGACAAGACCTGGGGCGGGCAGCTCGACGGGCCGGTGGAGGTGCTGGGCGTCGAATCGCTCGGCGAGAGCGCCGTCGTCCTTCGCACCATGATCCGCACGCAGCCCGGGTCCCAGTGGGCCGTGGCGCGTGAGTTCCGCCGGCGCATCAAGAACCGGTTCGATCGCGAGAGCCTCGAGATTCCGTTCCCGCAGCGCCGCGTGCACGTGCGCATCCAGGGCGGGCCGGACACCGATCCGGTCGCCCAGGCCGCCGCCGGGGCCGCGAGCGGATGACCCTCCGTCTCCACAACACGCTCACCCGCCGCGTCGAACCCTTCGTGCCCCTGCAGCCGGGGCGCGTCTCGTTGTACACCTGCGGGCCGACGATCTACAACTACGCCCACATCGGCAACTTCCGAACGTTTCTCTTCGAGGACCTCCTCCGTCGCTGGCTCGAGGCGAGCGGCTACGACGTGCTCCACATCATGAACCTGACGGACGTGGACGATCGGACGATCGCCGCCGCCCATGAAAAGGGCGTGTCCCTTCGCGCGCACGTGGATCCGTTCGCGCGCGCGTTCGAGGAGGACCGCGACTGGCTCAGGATCAAGCCGGCCACCGAGCAACCGCGGGCCACGGAGTACATCGGTCCCATGATCGAGCTCATCCAGGGCCTCCTGGATCGGGGCGTGGCATACCTCGGCGAGGACGGCTCGGTGTACTTCGCGATCGCGCGGTTTCCCGCCTATGGCCGACTGTCGCAGCTCGACCGGCGCGAGCTCCGCGCGGGCGCCAGCGAGCGCGTGAGCGCCGACGAGTACAGCAAGGAGGACGCGCGCGACTTCGTGCTGTGGAAGGCGGCGAAGCCGGAAGACGAGGCGGTCGGGGCCGCCTGGGATGCGCCGTTCGGCCGCGGGCGGCCGGGCTGGCACATCGAGTGCTCGGCGATGGCGCTCGAGCTGATTCGCCGGCGCCTCGGTACGGACGTGCTCGACATCCACGCCGGGGGCGTGGACCTGATCTTTCCGCATCACGAGGATGAGATCGCCCAGAGCTGCGCATTCACCGGGCGCGACGCGTTTGCCCGGGTGTGGCTCCACGGCGAGTTCCTCAACATTCGCGGGACCAAGATGTCCAAGCGGTTCGGCAACATCACGACGGCGCGCGATCTCCGGGAGGACGGGGTGGATCCCGGCGCGGTCCGGCTGCTGATGTTCCAGGTGCACTACCGGAAGCAGCTCGACCTGACCGACGAGGCGCTCGCGAGCGCGCGCGAGGGCTCGCGCCGACTGGGTGAGTTCCAGAATCGGCTCTTCGCCGCGACCGGGTCTACCGATGGCCCGCTCCTGGGCGAGGCCGCCACGCGGCTCGAGCGCGAGCTGACCGAGGCGCTGGACGACGACCTGAACGCCCCGCGCGCGGTCGCCGCGGTCTTCGACTTCGCGAAGGCCGGCAACGCCGCGCTAGACTCGGGCGAATCGGCGGGTCCCCGCGGGCTTGCCGCATGGCGTCGGGCGGAGGGCGTGCTCGCCGTCACGTCGGGCGTGCAGTCGGTCAAGGTCGGATCGGCGGTCGACGCGGGAGCCGGAGACGGGGAGCTCCGCGAGAGCCCTCCGGCAGAGCGGGGCGAGGAAACGCAACGGTCGTGGGCCATCCGGTGGGCAGTTCGGCGGAAGGAAGCCAAGACGGGCAAGAACTTTCCGGAGGCGGATCGGATCCGAGGACTGCTCAAGGCGGCGGGATGGGAGGTGCGGGACAACCGGGATGGCTCGATCGAGGTGGTTCGGACCGGGACCTGAGCCTAGCCACCGGAGCTCGGCGTCACCTCCGTCTGGACACCGCCGTGCGCCAGCGACCGACGCACCGCCTCGATGGCGAGCATGACCGCCATGCCGTCACCTGTGCCCGGACCGACGCCGGCGCGCGACTCCACCCGCTTCACGAACGCCGACAGCATCGCCTCATAGGACCGTGCCAAACCGTCCCGATGCCCCAACACCCGGCGCGGCGCGGAAACCGCGAGGTCCAGCGCTCGCCGGCCCGGGCCGCCTGCGGGCCAGAACCGCTCCGACCCCGCCCGGATCTCGAAGCTTCGACGCCCCGCGTGAATCGTGATCCGCTCCGCCGGCCGTTCGCCCAGCCCGGCCCGGCAGACCGCGACGCCTCCCCCCTGGAAGGTCACACGAGCCTCGACCTCCTCCGGCGTCTCGCGCCGCGCGCTCACGGTCGCGATCTCCCGCTCCAGCAGATGGCGCGCGAGATCGAGATGCGGGGTGAGGGCCTGGCACGGGTCTGCATCCCGCGGGTCGCTCACGAGGACGCTCTCGATCGTGACCTCAAATTCGGCCGCTCTCCCGAGGGCGCGCCGGACGCGCTCGGCCGGCGCCCACCATCGGCGATTGAAGGCCACCATAACCGGCAAATGGACGATCCCCTCGGCCTCACGGATCCACTCGGCCTCCTCCGGCGACGAGGCGAGCGGTGGGTCGAGCAGCACGGGCAACCCCGCGCCCAAGGCCCGCACCGCGAGGGTGCCGTGCGCGTCCGCAGGCGCCGCGATCACCACGGCATCCACGACGCGAGCCTCGATGAGCGCCTCGACCGAATCGAACGGGCGACAGCCGGGGGCAGACCGGGCGATGAACTGGCGGCGGTCGGCTTGGGGATCGTATGCGGCCGTGAGGCGGGCGTTCGTCAGGTGGCCGATGGCAGGCGAATAGAACCGCTCCGCCGCCCGGCCGCAGCCAAGCAGGCCGAGGAGGACGGTCCCGCTCATGGAGCGAGTCCCCGGTGCAGTCGGGCCGGTTGCCCGTGGTCGTCTCGGCGCAGGCGGCAGTGTGTCAGGGTGTCGTCCGGGGTCCGGGAGCCGTGTTTGGGAGGGTGAAGGGTGAAGAACTTAGCCGAAACGGATACGAGGGCAAACGCGTCCGGCCGGGGCCGGCGTGGGCGAGGGCAACCGGGGTCCCGGCGGGGTACGCCGCGGGTGGGCTCGGCGGGTCCCACCCCATTGACTCAGGCCAACTTGCCCTCTATCATACGAGTCTGTCTTGTTCGGCCTGTTCTAGGCTGACGTAGCTCAACTGGCAGAGCACCCGCCTTGTAAGCGGGAGGTTAGGGGTTCGATTCCCCTCGTCAGCTCGGTGGCGCCGACACTCTCGATGAATAGGACCCCGCTCTTTCGCCGGCGGGGTTCTGTCTCACATGAGGGTGACTCGCAGGCGTGGGAGCGTCGGTGGGGTGACCGAGTGGCTAATGGTAGCAGACTGTAAATCTGCCGGGCTCTGCCCTACGTAGGTTCGAATCCTACCCCCACCATGCAGTCGTGGGTCGTGAGCAGGACGTCGTGAGAGGTAGGTCGGGAGGCTGGTCAACCGGCGGCAGGTCAGCTCGTGTTTCGGATCATCGACCGGCCTCTGGCATGCGGGTGTAGCTCAGTTGGTAGAGCATCAGCCTTCCAAGCTGAGGGTCGCGGGTTCGAGCCCCGTCGCCCGCTCTGAGACAAGAGGGTCGCTCGCGTAGCTCAGTCGGTAGAGCGCATCCTTGGTAAGGATGAGGTCACCGGTTCAATCCCGGTCGCGAGCTTCGACGACAACGCCGGATGTGGGGACAGCAGTGAACCGAGGGTGGTGAGGTCGAGATCTCGCTGGATCTCGCGCACGACCCGGGCTCAGGAACGCACTCAACCGAACACCGGGACCGAGCACAATGGCCAAGGCCAAATTCGAGCGGACGAAGCCGCACGTGAACGTCGGGACGATCGGGCACGTGGACCACGGGAAGACGACGCTGACGGCGGCGCTGACGAAGGTGTCGGCGGACCACGGGTGGGGGACGAAGTACGTGCCGTACGACGAGGTGGCGAAGGCGTCGGAATCGCAGGGGCGGCGGGACGCGACGAAGATCCTGACGATCGCGACGAGCCACGTGGAGTACGAGACGAAGGCGCGGCACTACGCGCACGTGGACTGTCCGGGGCACGCCGACTACGTGAAGAACATGATCACGGGGGCGGCGCAGATGGACGGGGCGATCCTGGTGGTGTCGGCGATGGACGGGCCGATGCCGCAGACGCGGGAGCACATCCTGCTGGCGCGGCAGGTGAACGTGCCGTCGGTGGTGGTGTTTCTGAACAAGTGCGACCTGGTGGACGATGCGGAGCTGCTGGACCTGGTGGAGCTGGAGGTGCGGGAGCTGTTGAGCGCGTACGAGTTCCCGGGGGACGACACGCCGGTGATCCGGGGGTCGGCGACGGGGGCGATCGCGGGGCAGGCGGAGTGGCTGGCGAAGATGGACGAGCTGTACACGGCGCTGGACACCTACATCCCGGAGCCGGTGCGGGAGACGGACAAGCCGTTCCTGATGCCGGTGGAGGACGTGTTCTCGATCACGGGGCGGGGGACGGTGGCGACGGGGCGGATCGAGCGGGGGGTGGTGAAGGTGGGGGAGGAAGTGGCGGTGGTGGGGTTCAACAGCGCGAAGAAGACGGTGGTGACGGGGGTGGAGATGTTCCGCAAGCTGCTGGACCAGGGGCAGGCGGGGGACAACGTGGGGCTGCTGCTGCGGGGGGTGGAGAAGCACGAGATCGAGCGGGGGATGGTGCTGGCGAAGGGGGGGAGCATCACGCCGCACACGCACTTCGAGGCCGAGGTGTACGTGCTGACGAAGGAAGAGGGGGGGCGGCACACGCCGTTCTTCAAGGGGTACCGGCCGCAGTTCTACTTCCGGACGACGGACGTGACGGGGTCGGTGGAGCTGCCGGCGGGGGTGGAGATGGTGATGCCGGGGGACAACATCCAGATGACGATCGAGCTGATCACGCCGATCGCGATGGACGAGGGGCTGCGCTTCGCGATCCGCGAGGGTGGGCGGACGGTGGGCGCGGGTGTGGTCACCAAGATCCTGAAGTAAGCCGGACCGACCGAGGACTGAAATGCCGAGAGACAAGATCACGCTCGAATGCACCGAGTGTAAGAGCCGCAACTTCTTTGCGGACAAGAACAAGCGGAAGCACCCGGAGCGGGTGGAGCGGCGCAAGTACTGCCCCCGCTGCGACACGCACCGCGTGCACAAAGAGTCGAAGTAGCCATGGAGCGCACGCAGGTGGCGCAGCCGGCGGGACGACTCACCGGCTGGGTGAGTCAGACCCGCACGTTCCTGGTAGGCGTCCGTGACGAGATGAAGAAGGTCACGTGGCCCACCCGCGACGAACTGGTCAAGGCCACGCGCATGATCGTGATCCTGAGCATCGTGCTCGGCATCACGATCGGCCTCATGGACTTCGTGCTGCAGGCTCTCCTCGTCAACGGAGTCGCGCACCTCGCGCGGTAGCCTATGGAATACCGCTGGTACGCGATTCAGACGACCGCCGGGCACGAGAACAAGGTGCGGAACCTGCTCCAGAAGCGGATCGAGGACGATCCGCGTCCCGCGGAGCAGAAGCTGATCCGCCAGGCCCTCGTTCCCGTGCAGGACGTGATCGAGATCAAGAACGGCAAGAAGGTGACGGTCGAGCGCAAGCTTTACCCCGGCTACGTGCTGGTCGAGATGGGGATGAGCCAGGAGGCGCTCCACGTCGTGAACAGCATTCAGGGCGTGATCAAGTTCGTCGGCACCGGCAAGCTGCCGCAGCCGCTCCGCCAGGATGAGGTCAACCGCCTGCTCGGCATCGCCGAGGCGGTGACCGAGGCGGAGCCGAAGGAAGAGATCCCCTTCATGGTCGGTCAGGTGGTCGAGATCACCGAGGGGCCGTTCTCCGATTTCAGCGGCACGGTGGAAGAGGTGCTGGCGGACAAGGGGAAGGTGAAGGTGTCGGTCAGCCTGTTCGGACGGCCGACGGCGGTGGAGCTGGACTACCTCCAGCTGCGCGGCCACTAGGCGGAGAGTCGTACCCGCGACCGCGCGGGTCATCGCGGCAGGTAGGGGCGCGCCAGAGCGCCCACCGAAACGAGGAGTCCGATGGCAAAGAAGATCCAGGCATTGGTGAAGTTGCAGTGCCCGGCCGGCGCGGCGACGCCCGCACCTCCGGTCGGCACGGCCCTGGGTCCGCACGGCGTGAACATCATGGAGTTCGTGAAGCAGTTCAACGCCCGGACGCAGAGCCAGAGCGGGATGGTGATTCCGGTGGTCGTGACGATCTTCGCGGATCGCACGTTCACCTTCATCACCAAGACCCCGCCGGCCCCGAACCTTCTGCTGAAGGAGGCGGGGATCGAGAAGGGGAGCGGCCAGCCCAACCGGACCAAGGTCGGGAAGGTCACGCGCGCGCAGGTCAAGAAGATCGCGGAGATCAAGATGGCCGATCTCAACGCCTCCGACCTCGACAGCGCCATGAAGATGATCGCCGGCACCGCCCGGTCCATGGGACTGGAGGTGGTGGACTGATGGCGACGCAAGGGAAGAAGTTCACGGCCGCGATCGCGAAGGTGGATCGCGCGCGCCAATACCAGATCCCCGACGCGGTCGCGCTGGTGAAAGGCGCCTCGTTCGCGAAGTTCGATGAGACCGTGGACGTCGCCGTGCGGCTCGGCGTCGACCCGCGCCACGCCGATCAGGTGGTGCGTGGAACGGTCGTCCTGCCCCACGGAACCGGGAAGCCGGTTCGCGTGTTGGTGATTACCCAGGGCGAGCGTGTGCGGGAGGCGGAGGCCGCGGGCGCCGATTTCGTGGGGATCGAATACATCCAGAAGCTCAAGGACGGCTGGCTCGAGTGCGACGTCATCGTCGCGACGCCGGACGTCATGGGCCAGCTCGGCCAGCTGGGCCGGGTGCTGGGCCCGCGCGGCCTGATGCCGAACCCGAAGGCTGGGACCGTCACCATGGACGTGGCCAAGGCCGTGCGGGAGATCAAGGCGGGCAAGATCGAGTTCCGCGTGGACAAGACCGGGAACGTGCACGCCCCGGTCGGCAAGGTGTCGTTCTCGCCGTCGCAACTGGCCGAGAACGTGGGCGCCTTCATGGATACCATCCTCCGGGCCAAGCCGTCGGCGGCCAAGGGCGTCTACATCCGCTCGGCGACCATCTCGAGCACCATGGGGCCGGGTGTGCGGCTCGACACGGCGGGGTACCGATGAACAAGACCGAACGCCAGGAGACGGTGGAGAGCCTGGGCGCGCTGCTCAAGGACTCGCCCCACGTCTATGTGACCGACTTCAGCGGCATGAACGTGCTGCGCATGACCGAGTTCCGCCGCCGGCTCCGCGCCGCGGGGGTCTCGTACGTGGTGGTGAAGAACACGCTCGCGCAGCGGGCGCTCGCCGCCAACGGCATCACCGGGCTCGACGAGCATCTGGCCGGCCCGACCGGCCTGGTACTGACCAAGGATGCGCTCGCCGCGGCCAAGGTCATCGGCGACTTCGCCAAGGAGTTCGAGCGGCCGGCCGTGAAGGCTGGGATGGTCGACGGCAAGGCCGTTTCGCCCGCCCACGTCAAGCGCCTCGGCCAGATCCCGTCGCGCGAAGTCCTGCTGGCGCAGATCGCCGGCTCGTTCAACGGTCTTCTCTATTCCTTTGTGGGCGCTCTCGAGGCCCTCCGCGAACAGCGCGGTACTGTTTCTTAACCGTACGGAGATAGTGACAATGGCATCGACCACGCTGAGCAACGAAGAGATCCTCGAAGCGATCGGCCACAAGACCGTGATCGAACTCGCGGACCTCATCGAAGCCTTCAAGAGCAAGTTCAACGTCACCGTCGCGGCGGCCCCGGTGGGCGGCGGCGCCGCCGGCGGCGCGGCGGCGCCCGCGGCCGAGGAGAAGACGGAGTTCGCCGTCGTGCTCAAGGCCGGTGGCGCCAAGAAGATCCAGGTCATCAAGGTGGTCCGCGAGATCACCAGCCTGGGCCTGAAGGAAGCCAAGGACGCCGTGGACAATGCCCCGAGCGTTCTGAAGGAAGGGATCTCGAAGGCGGAGGCCGAGGAGATCAAGAAGAAGCTGGAGGAGCAGGGCGCGGAAGTCGAGCTGAAGTAGGGCGGAAGCGCGGTCCCGACGGTGGGCGGGCCGGTTCCGGCCCGGCCCCCGGCGACGACGCGGCGACTTCAACCCTATTTCAGTGAGACCGAATGCACGCTCGAAGCTCTCGGAAGTTCCCGAATCTGCCGAGCCCCATAGGTCACCCCGTCTTCCGGCGGGGGATCCGCGTTGGGGCCATTTGTGTTGCGTGGGAGTGAGCCACTGATGCCTCAGACGAACCGATCCGTCATCACGTTCAGCAAGCGGGAAGGCGGCATGCCGATGCCGCACCTGCTCGACATCCAGACGGCGGCGTTCCAGACGCTGCTGGTACCCGACGACGTCCACGGCGCTCGCCAGGACGTCTCGCTGGAGCGCGTCTTCCGGGACCTGTTCCCGATCACCGACGTGAACGAGAAGTACAAGCTGGAGTTCCTGGGCTACTCGCTGGGCGAGGCCAAGTACGCGGTCGAGGAGTGTATCGAGCGCGACATGACCTACGCGGCGCCGCTCAAGGCCAAGCTCCGCCTCGACGTGTACGAGGACGTCGAGGGGCAGCGGCGGCTCAAGAACGCCATCGAGAAGGAAGTGTACCTCGGTGAGCTGCCGATCATGACCCCGCTGGGGACCTTCGTGATCAACGGCGCCGAGCGGGTCGTCGTGAGCCAGCTCCACCGGTCGCCGGGCGTGGTATTCGAGGAGGACACGCACCCGAACGGCCAGCGGCTGTTCTCGGCGCGCATCATCCCCTTCCGGGGCTCGTGGGTGGAGTTCACGATCGACATCCACGACGTGATCTTCGTCCACATCGACAAGAAGAAGAAGTTCCCGGCCACGGCGCTGCTCCGGGCGTTCGGCCACGGGAACAACGCCGACATCCTGAAGCTGTTCTTCGCGACCAAGGACCTGAATATCACCGGCAAGCTCGAGGGCCGGCAGGAGAAGCGCGAAGTCATCGGGTCGCTGCTGGCGGTGGACGTCCGGAACCCCGAGGACCCGAAGGGTGAGGCGCTGGGCGAGGTGGGCGACGAGCTCACGCAGGAGCGCCTCAACGAGATGCGGCACAAGGGGGTGAAGTCGGTGACGGTGTTCGCCGGCTACACCACCCTGGACGTGCGCGAGGAGGAGCAGCCGACCACGACGCGCGACCGCTCGAACCACGTGCTGGCGTTCGACGCCGCCGATCCCGGAGACCGGCGAGGTCGTGGCCGAGGGCGGGAGCGAGCTGACCGAGACGCTCCGGAAGAAGCTGATCAAGGCGGGCGTCCACAAGATCGAGGTGCTGCTCCCGGCCGGGCGCTCGGAGTCGCCGCTGATCAAGAACACGCTGGCCAAGGACCCGACTCACAGCGAGGCCGAGGCCCTGGAGCAGATCTACGCCCTGCTCCGGCCGGGCGACGCGCCCAACCTCGAGACCGCGCGGCAGCAGCTGCAGAAGCTGTTCTTCAACCCGAAGCGGTACGACCTCGGGCGGGTGGGCCGCTACAAGATCAACCAGCGCCTCAAGCTCAAGACCGACCCGAACCACACGGTCCTGACCGAGGACGATTTCGTCGCGATCATCCGCTACCTGATCGACCTGCACGACGGGCGCGGGTTCACGGACGACATCGACCACCTGGGCAACCGGCGCATCCGGAGCGTGGGCGAGCTCATCGCCAACCAGTTCTCCGTCGGCCTCTCGCGCATGGCGCGGCTGGTCAAGGAGCGGATGAGCATCAACTCGGATCCCGAGAAGATCTCGCTCGACGACCTGGTCAACGCCCGCACGGTGAGCGCGGTCATCCAGGCGTTCTTCGGGAGCTCGCAGCTCTCGCAGTTCATGGACCAGACGAACCCGCTGGCCGAGTTGACCAACAAGCGCCGGCTCTCGGCGCTGGGACCGGGCGGCCTCACCCGGGAGCGCGCGGGCTTCGAGGTCCGCGACGTCCACTACTCGCAGTACGGCCGGATGTGCCCGATCGAGACGCCGGAAGGTCCGAACATCGGCCTGATCACCAGTCTCTCGACGTACGCCCGGATCAACGACCTCGGCTTCATCGAGACGCCGTACCGTCTGGTGAAGCACGGCAAGGTGACCGACGAGATCCGCTGGCTGTCGGCGAGCGACGAGGAGGACTACACGGTCGCCCAGGCCAACGCGCAGCTCAACCCGGACGGCTCGTTCACCGATCAGCTCGTGCTGTGCCGGAAGGGTGACGACTACCCGCTCCTGCCGCCCGACCGGATCGACTTCATGGACGTGGCGCCCGAGCAGCTCGTGAGCATTGCGGCCGCGCTGATCCCGTTCCTGGAGCACGACGACGCGAACCGTGCGCTCATGGGCTCGAACATGCAGCGGCAGAGCGTGCCGCTCCTCTTCCCGCAGGCGCCGCTGGTCGGCACCGGGCTGGAGGAGAAGGTGGCGCGGGACTCGGGCGCGGTCATCATCGCGCGCCGGAGCGGGACCGTCACGCGGGTGACCGCCGACGAGATCATCGTCGACGCCGGCGCGGATGGGGCCCAGGTGGGCGACGCGCCCCTGGCGCGCCTCCACCAGCACGACCGCTACCGGGTGAAGAAGTTCTGGCGCACCAATCAGGACACCGCCATCAACCAGCGGCCCCTGGTCCAGCTCGATCAGAAGGTCCAGGCCGGCGAGATCATCGCCGACGGCGCGGCCACCGAGGGCGGCGAGCTCGCGCTCGGCAGCAACGTGCTGGTGTCGTTCATGCCGTGGTACGGGCACAACTTCGAGGACGCCATCGTCCTGAGCGAGCGGCTGGTGAAGGACGACGTCTACTCGTCGATCCACATCCAGGAGCTCGAGCTGCACGTCCGCGACACCAAGCGCGGCCAGGAGGAGATCACCCGGGAAATCCCGAATGTCTCCGATGAGAGCGTCGTGGACCTCGACGAGCGCGGTATCGTGCGCATCGGCGCGCACGTGAAGCCGGGCGACATCCTGGTCGGGAAGATCACGCCGAAGGGCGAGACGGAGCTGTCGCCGGAGGAGAAGCTGCTCACGGCGATCTTCGGCGAGAAGGCCAAGGACGTGAAGGACAGCTCGCTCAAGGTGCCGCCGGGCATGGCGGGCGTCGTGATCGACGTCAAGATCTTCAGCCGGATCGAGGACCAGGTCGTCGAGAAGGACCGCGGCGAGCGGATCGGCGAGGTGCGCCGCATCGAGAACGACGAGAAGGCGCGCATCAACACGGTCATGCTGGACGAACTCCGGCACCTGCTGGCCGGCCAGGAAGTGGCGCTGATGCTCAAGGCCGGCACGGTCGAGGAGTACCTCGCCAGCGGCACGAAGCTCGCCGCCTCCGCGCTCGAGGGCGTGGACCTGGGCGACGTGGACCTCAAGACGCTCCGGGTGGCCAACAAGCCGGCCAACGAGCGGATCCGCCAGACGATCGACATGGCCGCGCGCGAGCGGGCCAAGGTCGAGGAGAAGGCGGAAGACCAGATCGACAAGATCCTCCAGCCGGACGAGCTGCCTCCGGGCGTGATCCAGCTGGTGAAGGTGTACATCGCCGAGAAGCGGAAGATCTCGGTGGGCGACAAGATGGCCGGACGGCACGGCAACAAGGGCATCGTCGCCCGCATCGTGCCTGAGGAGGACATGCCGTTCCTGCCGGACGGCACGGCCGTGGACATCGTGCTCAACCCGCTCGGCGTGCCGAGCCGCATGAACGTGGGCCAGATCCTCGAGACCCACCTCGGGTGGGCTGCGCGGATCCTGGGCTTCGAGGCCAAGACCCCGGTCTTCCGGGGCGCGGACGAGGCCGAGATCGGCGTGCTGCTCCGGCTCTCCGGCTTCCGCTGGGCGGCCGAGGGGCTCCGGCTCCGGCGCCAGGCGCCGACGCTGGCGCCGGCCGAGATCACCCGGCTGGTGCACGATCTCAAGAAGGTCGCGCCCAAGGGCGAGCACACCACGCTGGGCGAGGCCGGTGTCGCCATGCTCGGCGCGCGGAACGCCTCCGCCGAGACGCGGGAGTTCTTCGGGAAGGTGCGCGATTTCCTGATCGATGCCGCGAAGGAGCTGGCCGAGCGCGAGCTGGGCCAGCGGCGCCAAGAGGTCGAGTTCCACAAGGGCGCCGGGGAGAACGGGCACAAGGGCGTGCCGAAGGCGCTCAAGGAGCTCGAGAAGGCCGCGGCGGTGACCCCGGCCGAGGCGCTCGAGTCGTCGGGCAAGCCGGCGCTGGCCGGCCTGCTCGGGGCGAAGAGCGAGGCGGACGTAGACGCCGCGGCGGACGAGCTGCTCCGCACCGCGGGCCTCACGCCCACCGGCAAGGCACGGCTCCGCGACGGCCGGACCGGCCAGTTCTTCGAGGGTGAGGTGACCGTCGGCTCGATCTACATGCTGAAGCTGAGCCACCTGGTGGACGACAAGATCCACGCGCGGTCCATCGGCCCGTACTCGCTGGTGACCCAGCAGCCGCTCGCCGGCAAGGCGCAGTTCGGCGGCCAGCGGTTCGGCGAGATGGAAGTCTGGGCGCTCGAGGCGTATGGCGCGGCGCACGTGCTGCAGGAGATGCTCACGGTCAAGTCGGACGACGTGAACGGCCGGAGCAAGGTGTACGAGGCGATCGTGAAGGGGCAGAACCTGCCCGAACCGGGGATCCCGGAGTCGTTCAACGTGCTCGTGAAGGAATTGCAGGCACTGGGGCTCAAGGTCACACTGGGCACCACCGAATCCGGCGACGAGTAAGAGGGGACACATGATTGATTTTCGCAGCGGCCGCGAGCCCAAGAGCTCGAGCTTCGACTATATCAGCATCCGCATCGCGAGCCCCGAGGAGATCCGGGGCCCGCGCGATCCGAAGGAGCGCGAGCGCCTGGAGCTCCAGGGGCAGCGCACCTGGTGGTCGTGGGGCGAGGTCACCAAACCGGAGACGATCAACTACCGATCGTTCAAGCCGGAGAAGGATGGCCTCTTCTGCGAGCGCATCTTCGGTCCCGTGAAGGACTGGGAGTGCCACTGCGGGAAGTACAAGCGGATCCGCTACCGCGGGGTTATCTGCGACCGGTGCGGCGTCGAAGTGACGCTCAGCAAGGTGCGGCGCGAGCGCATGGGCCACATCGAGCTCAGCGTGCCGGTGGCGCACATCTGGTTCTTCAAGACGCTCCCGTCGCCGATGGGGAACCTGATCAACATCACGCTCCGGGACCTCGAGCGGGTCATCTATTACTCGAGCTACATCGTCATCGAGCCCGGCAAGCAGGACGTGGAGGCGAACCAGCTCCTGGATGAAGAGGAGTACCTCACCCTCCGCGCCAAGGCGCGCGAGGAGGGGGACAGCGCCTTCCGCGCCGACATCGGCGCGCCGGCCGTCCGCGAGCTGCTCGGACGGATCGACGTCCGCCAGCTGGCGGAAGAGCTCCGCTCGGGCGTCGCCACGGAGACGAGCCAGCACCGCAAGAAGCAGATGCTCAAGCGGCTCAAGATCGTGGACGCGTTCCTCAGCTCCGGTGACTCGGGCGACCTGCCCAACAACCCGGCCTGGATGATCCTGGACGTGATCCCCGTGATCCCGCCCGATCTCCGGCCGCTGGTGCCGCTCGACGGCGGGCGGTTCGCCACCAGCGACCTGAACGACCTGTATCGGCGGGTGATCAACCGGAACAACCGGCTCACCAAGCTGATCCAGCACAAGGCGCCGGAGGTCATCCTCCGCAACGAGAAGCGCATGCTCCAGGAGGCGGTGGACGCACTGTTCGACAACGGACGGCGCAGCAAGGCCATCCGGGGTCGCGGCAAGCGTCCGCTCAAGAGCCTCTCGGACATGCTCAAGGGCAAGCAGGGCCGGTTCCGGCAGAACCTGCTCGGCAAGCGCGTGGACTACTCGGGCCGCTCGGTGATCGTGGTGGGCCCGGAGCTCCGGCTGCACCAGTGCGGTCTGCCCAAGGCGATGGCGGTGGAGCTGTTCAAGCCGTTCATCATCCACAAGCTGGTGGAGAAGGGCATTGCGGAGACGGTCAAGCGCGCCAAGAAGATTGTCGAGCGTGAGAGCCCCGAGGTGTACGAGATCCTGGAAGAGATCATCCAGGACCACCCGGTGCTCCTGAACCGCGCGCCGACGTTGCACCGCCTCGGCATCCAGGCCTTCGAGCCGGTGCTGGTCGAGGGCAAGGCCATCCGGATCCATCCGCTGGTCTGCGCGGCGTTCAACGCCGACTTCGACGGCGACCAGATGGCGGTGCACGTGCCGCTCTCATTCGAGGCGCAGCTCGAGGCGCGGCTGCTGATGATCAGCTCGAACAACGTCCTCAAGCCGTCCGACGGCCGCCCGGTGGCGGAGCCGTCCCAGGACATGGTGCTGGGCTCGTATTTCCTCACCAAGCTGCCGGCGGGGTTCGAGGAGGAGATGCGCCGCGCCGGGGTGGGGAAGACCGAGGATACCAAGGGCCGCCTGTGGAAGGACGCCAAGTTCTTCGGCTCGCTCGCGGAGCTCGAGATGGCGCTGCTCAACGGCAGCGTCGGCTACCACTCGGCGATCTCGTTCTGGTACATCCCGCCCGCCGAGACGGCGGATCCGGAGGCGCGCCGTCCGCGGTGGCTCCGGACCACGGTGGGCCGGGTCCTGTTCAACAGCATCCTGCCCCGGCGGGTGGTGGCGGAGCTCGGCTTCCGCGACGACCTGATGAAGAAGAAAATCCTGTCCGAGCTCGTGCTGCAGAGCTACCGGCGGGCGGGGCTGGCCGACACGGTCACCTTCCTCGACCGCCTCAAGGACTTCGGGTTCCGCTTCGCCACCATGGGCGGCGTCTCCATCGGCATCGAGGACCTCGAGATTCCGGCTGAGAAGGCGGAGCTCCTGACGGAAGCGGATGCCCGCGTGAAGCGGTTCCAGCGGGCGTACAACACCGGCCAGATCACCTTCGGCGAGCGGTACAACAAGGTGATCGACGCCTGGACCCACGCCAACAACGACGTGGCCGAGGCGATGATCAACTCGATGCGCGTCTCGCGTGGCGGGTTCAACCCGGTGTTCATGATGTTCGACAGCGGCAGCCGAGGCTCGCGCGACCAGATTCGGCAGCTCGCCGGCATGCGCGGCCTGATGGCCAAGCCGCAGAAGAAGCTCACCGGCGGCATCGGTGAGATCATCGAGAGCCCGATCAAGTCGAACTTCCGCGAGGGGCTCACGGTGCTCGAGTACTTCATCTCGACGCACGGCGCCCGGAAGGGCCTGGCCGACACGGCGCTCAAGACGGCCGACGCCGGCTACCTGACTCGCCGCCTGGTGGACGTGGCGCAGGACGTCACGATCACCGAGGAGGACTGCGGCACGGTGCTGGGGCTCGAGATCGCGGCGCTCAAGGAGGGCGAGGACATCATCGAGCCCCTGCGCGAGCGGATCCTCGGCAGCGTCGCGGGCGAGGACGTCTTCGATCCGCACGAGCTCGACGACGACGGCGACCCGAGGCTTCTGGTCGAGGCCGGCAAGCTGATCGACGAGGAGGTCTCGAACGCCATCGACGACGCGGGCATCGAGAAGGTCAAGATCCGCTCGGTGCTGACCTGCGAGGCGCGCCGCGGCGTCTGCCGGATGTGCTACGGCCGGAACCTGGCCACCATGGACATGGTGGACATGGGCGAGGCGGTGGGCATTCTGGCGGCCCAGAGCATCGGCGAGCCGGGCACGCAGCTCACGCTGCGGACGTTCCACATCGGCGGTACGTCCTCCCGCATCGCGGAAGAGGCGGAGCGCCGTGCACGGTCGGACGGCAAGGTGAAGTACACCGACGGCCTCGAGTGGGCGGACGTCGCGGTCGAGTTCGAGGACGGCACCAAGGGCTCCAACCGGGTCGTGCTGACCCGCGAGGACGAGTCGGCGGCGGACGAGACCAAGGAAGGCATCCTGGTGGTGGATCCGAAGGATCCCAAGCGGGTCCTCAACCGCTACCCGGTGCCGGAGGGCGCGCTTCTGGCGGTCAAGGAGGGCGACCTCGTCACCAAGGGCGACAACGAGCGCCGGGCGACGATTCTGTATACCTGGGATCCGTACAACGACCCGAGCATCATCAAGGCCGACGGCGAGCTGCGCTGGAAGGACCTGGTGCCGGGCGTCACGCTCCGTGAGGAGCTGGACGAGGGCACGGGCCTGCGCTCGATCGTCGTCATGGCGGACCCGGACCGCGAGCTCCATCCGTCGGTGCTGGTCTACATGCCGAACCGGAAGGACCCGCAGGAGTACACCCTGGCCGAGGGCAGCCGCGTCATCCTGGGCTCCCCGACCGACCAGGTGAGCCGGGCGATGGAGATTCCCGACACCGCCAACCCGTGGAGCACCAAGTTCCACGTGGATGAGCGCCCGATCAACGAGGCGTGGCCGAGCAAGACCAAGAAGGAGTCGAAGGACAAGACGGTCTTCCTGAGCCCGCCGGTCAAGGTGACGAAGGGCATCACCGTCACCAAGATTCCGCGCCAGGCGTACAAGACGCGCGACATCACGGGCGGCCTCCCGCGCATCGCGGAGCTGTTCGAGGCGCGGCGGCCGAAGGATCCGGCGACGATCTCCGAGGTGGACGGCATCGTGAAGTTCGGTGAGATCAAGCGCGGCAAGCGTGAAATCTACGTGTACCCGGAGACCCAGCCGGGTGTGGCCGAGGAAGGCGTCGAGCCGCAGCTGTACGAGGTGCCGGCGGGCAAGCACCTCCGGGTGCACGAGGGTGACCGAGTGCGGGCGGGCGACCGCCTCACCGAGGGCCCCGTGAACCCGCACGACATCCTGCTCATCAAGGGGCCGCGTGCGGTGCAGGAATACCTGCTCAACGAGGTGCAGGAGGTCTACCGGCTGCAGGGCGTGCGCATCAGCGACAAGCACATCGGCGTGATCGTACGCCAGATGCTGCAGAAGGTGCGCGTGACGGAGCCGGGTGACACCGACTTCCTCGAAGGGGAGACCGTCGACCGCCTGACGTTCCGGGACGACAATGACCGCGTCCTGAAGCGGAAGGGTACGCCGGCGGAAGCCGAGCCGGTGCTGCTGGGCATCACCAAGGCGAGTCTCACGACGCAGTCGTTCATCTCGGCGGCGTCGTTCCAGGAGACCACGCGGGTGCTGACCGACGCGGCGATACGCGGGGCCAAGGACGACCTCCTGGGTCTCAAGGAGAACATCATCATCGGGCACCTGATCCCGGCGGGCAGCGGCATCTACCGCTACGCCGAGATCGACATCCAGCCGCCGGCGGGCTTCGAGGCGCCGCCGCCGCGGGTGGAGGAGCCAGTGCCACAGCCGGCTCTCACTGCGGCCGCGCTGGTCGGTGACGAAGACCTGTAGATAAACGAACAGGGTAGGACGAAGCGCCCGGGACCTCGAGTCCCGGGCGCTTCGTTGTTCTCGCCACGCCCTGCTGTCCCACGTTCAATTTGATCCCCGGCAAGGATTGGACGCGGAGCCGTCGCAAGGTCAGGCTCCTCCCATAGTGCAAACAGGAGGCGGTGAAGGCCGTAGGCGACGAAGCGTTGGTGGCCAAACTACGGTGAAGCGGGGCGGTCGCCACGCTCCTCAACGGCCCGGGCCCGCAACCACCGGAGCCTTGGCATCGCGCAGGCTCAAGCGGCCACCTGTCTCCTTGTTCAAGCGCTCGAATGCATCCGGCCACATCAGGAAGCGCATGCTGGGGTCGCGCGCCAGGGTGAGTCGAACCACGCGCGCATCCCACACAACCACCGAATAGATGTCCGAGATGGCGGAGATGTCAGACCACGGAATGCTGATGGTCGGCATCCACAGGCTACTGGGTCCGATCCCCAGAACATGGAGGTAGGTGTCGTCGGGCTGAAGCCAGGTCGTGTTCCGGTAGAAGAGTTTGCCGACGACCAGGGGGCTGGCGTAGATGCGTCGACCCGGATTGCGCCGCGGGGCTTCGGGATAGACGTCAGCAAGGCGGCGCCGAGCCGTCCGTCGATGTATCAGGAATATCAATGGAACGAAGGCAATCCAGACGAGGAGCACCCAACGAGGGAGGATGCTGGGGCGCGGCTCAGGTTTCAGGCCAGGTTTGAGCTGGGCGACCAGATCCGAACCCGAAGGTCGCGCCATGGTACTGAATGCACCCGTGTATTGCTGCATCGACCCACCCGCTGCATCCCCCGGCACCGTGATGACGAAGTAGTAGCGAGTCGCCGGTTCCAGACGTGCGGCTGGCGTCGCGAGATAGGTGCCCAGGAGCGGGTTGCCCGCATTGGAGCCCTCGATCACCTGCGACGACAGCGGAGCCATGAAAGTCCAATGGCCGCTCCCTGGCGCCCTGATAGGTGGCTCGGTGCTGTATTCCAGAGCTGGCAGCGCGTGAAGAGGTGCAGTGAAGCTGATGTTGAAGTGATCCGGTGTCGCGTGCACCGTGCCCAGCTCGAGCTGCGTTCTCTGCCGGTGACTCGCGTCGAACGTATCCGGAGCCGTTGCCGCAAGGCCGCCGGAGCACCCCGCGGATGCGGCCGTCACGAGAGCCGCCATGATGAAAGGGAGGGACGGGCGCGACAGGCGCATACGGGGCCCCCGGTGAGTGCGGTCAGGTCGCCTCATCAAAGACGCCCCGAATAGCCGTGCAAAGCCTCAGCCGGGGGCAATCCACCAAGGATCGGGCGTGAGGGCAAGCTTGCCAGTGACAAACATCGAGCGTGGGGAACGCAGCGCAGCTCAACGGTGTAACGGCCTGACGCCACTCTTCACACGGGCGCGTGAGGGAGTCATGCATCCGAGCGGGCGTTATGAGAGGGTCAGCATCGTGGCTTCGACTCAAAGCGGGGAGGCAGGTATGCACGGATGGTGGACCTCCAAAGTGGTGCCCGGGATGACAGCGAGCGTCGCAATTGCCACCGCGCTGGCCGCGCAGGCAACCCCCGTGGCCAGGCGCGAGGCGACGCTCGACGCGTGCACATTGGCCACAAACGCTGAAGTGCAGCAGGTGGCCGAAGAGAAGCCCGAGCTCGCCAAGTTCTGGACAGCGCCGGAGACGATGGCGGGGGGCATGAGGTGCGAGTACTCCGGTGGCTCGCTGGAAGTGTACGAGGCCCAGAAGGGCACGACGGCGGCCCAAAGCCTCGAGCGCACACTGGAGGTTTTCAAGGTCAACAAGGAGCCGCGGGTGCCGGTGCAGGGGATCGGGGAACGCGCGTTCTTCATGATCCCCAAGCCGAACGACGAGTACCAGCGCATCGGCCTGCTCGCTGTCTATGCCGGCCCGCGGGTCATCTCGCTCACTCTGGACGCCCATGCCGGCGAGCCGCTGGAAGCGACCCGGCCGCGGCTCGAGCGATTCGCCAAGCTGGTGCTCCCTAGACTTCCCTGACGCGGGGGACGCGGGCGCGCCGGCGGCATGGCTGGGCCAGGTGAGTGACGGCAGGGGAGGCCCGGTCACCGGCAGAGGTGGCCGCGCCGGGGGGCGTCAGGCCGGGTTGGGTCGGTCGCGAGCATCCGGTCGCCTTTGAGAAGCCGCAGCCTTTGCCAACACTCATGGAGCGGGCTCCGCGGCCTTCTGTGCCGCCGTCGCGATCGCCTCGGCGGCATGCTGCACGAGCGGCGTGAGCAGGTCCTCGCCGTCCGATTTCGCCTTTCGCTTCTCGGATTTCTCCACCAGCATCGCGCCGGTCGACGACTCCAGCCGGTAGGCGAGCGTGAGCTCGTCCTTGGTGCGCGAGTTCAGGGCGTAGTCGTTTGCCGCGCTGGTCGCCGCGCCGGCGGCCGCGCCGGCCACCACGCGCCCCACCGTCGAGCCGGCGGATCCAGTGACCGCCCACGCGCCCTGCTGTACCGCGCCCGCCCCAACCTTGCCGAACAGGCCGCCGCCGCCGGTCTTGCGTTCGTGCTTGATGGTGGGGAGCAGGAGATACGGGCACCTGGCCTGCTTGGCCTCCTGCTGCACTTGCGAGCGCAGCCGGGCCTGGAGCGGCGTGACGGCGAGCGACGGCCCCGTGAGGAAGCTGGTAAACGTCTCCCGCACGGCAGACATGGGATCGACGCCGGTCGGCGCGGTTTCCACGGTCGCCGGCGCGAGGCAGATCTGCGTGGCGCCGGCCCCGGCCGGCGCGGGGGTCTGCGTGTAGGCCAGCGTGGGAACGAGAAGCAGCGGCAACACGCGAGCGAACACGTGAAGTGACACAGATCGTCTCATGACGGCGCTCCAGTCTTCGTGATCCGCTTGAGTTCGGCATCGTTCTGTTCGAGGAGGAGGGCGTTGTCGCGCAACACGCCGCCCGGCAGCGTGCTGGCCCGGCCGCCCTGCATCGCGACCTGGTGTCCGGTACTCAGCAGCGACGCGAAGGCCAGCGCCGCTTCCCGTGGCTGCACGCCGGCCTGCTTGAGGGCGTCACGTACCGGAGCGCATCGCTCGAGCGAGCTCGTCATCTCATCGAGGCTCAACGTCTGCGGGTCCCGGTCCTTGGGATGCTCACAGGTACTCGCCTGTGGGTGATACAGGGCGGGCAGCACCTTGCGCAGGGTCGGCATGGTGAGGCGGTATCCGTCGATCGCCTTGGTGTCCTCGGCGGTTCGCCGCTGCGCCGCAAGTCGTCCCGGGATGGCCTGCGAGGCGGCGATCGCGAGCACGAGCCCGGCCAGACGACGGAGCAGGGGATGACGGGGTGAAACGCGGCGTCGTTCCCGCCCCAGGACCTCGAGCATCGACATGTTCGCCTCGTCAGCGGGTCGGATCGCAGGGACGCACCAGCTCGACCCGTCGATTGCGGGCGCGTCCTTCCACGGTGGCATTGGATTCCAGCGGGCGATTCGGACCAAAGCCTCGCGTCGACAGGCGGGCGGCGGCGATGCCTTGCTCCGTCACCAGGCTCTGCTTGAGCGCGGCCGCGCGGCGGCTGGAGAGATCGAGGTTATAGCCCGCACTACCGGTGCTGTCGGTATGCCCTTCGATCGTGACGGTCCAGTCGGGATGCCGGCTCAGCAGGCCGCCGATCGAGCGGATCCAGGGCCTGGACGCCGGATTCAGGACGTCGCTATCGAACTCGAAGTAGATCCCCGGGACCGGGACGCGGCAGAGGATGTCGAGCCCACCCTCCAGCGATCCACCCGCGCCTCCCCCCAGCCCGGCGCCAGTTCCTGGGCCCGGCGCCGCGCCTGCTCTTGCGCCCGATCGGTCCGCCCCTGAGCCGGTCCCTGAGCCCGCCCCGGCGCCACTTCCCGCACCCGCGCCGCCGCCAGCTCCCCCGCCGGCGCCGGCGTCGACGCCCTGCACCGCGCCTCCTCCCGATCCCGCCCCGTCCCCAGGCCGCGGCGTGCCGCCCATCGCAACCGCGGTGATCTCACCGCTGTCGGCCTCGAGCTCGCGGCTGCCGCGACCGCCACCCGGCTCAGGCGAGTCCGCGCCGACACCTGGCACACCGCCTGGAACATCTATGCGGACGATTTGCCGGCTCCACTCCGGTGGATTGGCCTCATGCTGACCCTCGGCGCCGTACCTCGCCCTCAGGGTCAGCGGCTGGGTCGGGTGATCGAAGAACCAGAACTCCCACGGCGGGAGGCCCCCGCTCGTGTGGAGCTGCCCGCGCGCGTGGATGGCAGGGAGCGCGACGCGCACGCCGTTGACGAGGACCGGAAAGGAGACGGTGCCGGATTCGATCCGTTCGAGGGTGCCGGTGTAGGCAGGACGGGCAGCGTGCTGCTTTACCGTCACCATGGCGCGACCACCCTTCGCGAGCTCCTCGAGGATCAACCGTGACGGTCCGATCGCAGTGGTGCCGGGAAGGCGCTCGGGATCGTCGGTGTCGAAGCCGAGGATGAGCGTGCGCGCACCGCCCATGTCGCCGCTCGGCACGGTGCGCTGCACGGTGAGCCAGCGCCGCTCGCCGGCGCGATCCTTGACGAACGCCGTCGATGTCAACGTCACGCCGCGCGCGTCGGCGGACCCGATCGTAATTACCGGTTCATAGTCTCGACGCTGGTAGCCGTCGCCCGACACAGCCTGCACGATGGTGACCCCCTGCCGCATCGGGATCGGCGCGGGGCTCTGGCGGCCCTGAAGGACGCCGAGGTGAAGGGTCAGGGTAGCAAGAATGAGCGTCGTCATGTGTTCCCGGCGGATCGACCGCCCGAGTCACGACAGAGGCCGGCGCCGATACACGGCCGGCTCGGAACCCCTCTGTCAAGCAACGCCCGATTGCGCCGTGAAACCCCTCATTTCCGGTGGGGCCGTGTCCTCCACGGCGGTTCCAGAACAATCGAAGGGGCCGACGCCGCACTGCGACGCCGGCCCCTCGGCCTGCTCATCCGCTACTGCCGGGTGTTCTTGCTCTCCATCATCGGCATCCACTTCCCGTCGTCACCCTGCGCTTCCATCGTGAAGGAGTACTCCTTGAGTGAGAGCTCCTTGATCGTGACCCGCGTCTTGACCTTCTTGCCGCCCATCATCCCTTCGTCGTTGTACGTCCACGTGTTTCCATGGACGGTGCCTTTAGGGACGCTGGCCATGGTCATGTTCGTGTTGTCCACGCCGTAGTAGGTGTAGACCTTTTCCTCCCCGCTGTAGCCCAGGATGCCGATGCTCTTGCTGGCTCCCGTCGGCATCTTGGACTCGGAGTGGCAGACGACGCTGTAGTGCCCTTCGAACCATGCGCAGTCGTCGGAGGACGTGAACTTCCCGCCGGGCCCCATGGGACCCGGTTTGATCTCTCCCTCGCCGGTCCACTTGCCGACAAAGTATCCGAGCCGCTCGTATTCGGGGCCGGGCCTGGCCTGTGATGGCGCCTGAGCCGCCGCCAGCTGAACGCCGATCGGTAGCAAGGCGGACGCGGCGAGCACGCCGAGCAGTCTTCTCATGAGTCACCTCTGTTTGGCGCTTGGACACTTCCTTGTCCGGGGAACATGCTGGCGCGGTTCGGCCTTCGTCAATCCGAGAGGGAGGTGGGCGCGAGCCGCCGCGTGACGGCCGGCCGCGGACGCTCGGCCCCCGACGAGCAGGAGCGGCTCTGTCCCGCGCCCCGGAGGTAGGCCTCATGGACCAGTCCCGTCGTGCCCAGGGTGTGCTCCTCGCGCTCGGCGCGAAGCTGCCGGTGGGCGACCCGCTGGAGCTCCTCGTAAACCAGCGGAAACAGCCGGTCGAGTGCGGAACGGTCGCCCGCGCGCAACTCGAGCAGGAGGTCGGTGATGGGCCTGGTATCGTTGTCGTCGAAGGACATCGGAGGGTAAGATGCGGCGGCCGTGGAGCCTGCGGTAGGCGCGCCGCCGTGTCCGAACTGGTCACCGTGGAAGGATCGGTATAAGTTCTCGCGGAGGGATTGTGTCGCCAACAGGGGAGGGCAGGGACGGGGCCGTGGCCGAATCCCACCTCCATGGAGTCTATTGTGTCTGAAGCGGCGATGGCCCAGAGCGAGCAGCCGGCCGACGCGGCCATACCTCGCGCCGAGTCCGTGGCCCATCCGGCGGCGATGGCGGTGCTGGTATGCGCCGCATACTACGTCGCCGCTGAGATCGGCATCGCGCTCACGCTGCATCCTCACCCGGTCTCTACCCTCTGGCCGCCCAACGCGACACTGCTGGCCCTCCTGCTGCTCACGCCGACCAGGCTGTGGTGGGTGGTCGTCCTGGCGGCGCTCCCTGCCCACCTGTTCGTCGAGTTGCGCAGCGGCATCCCGCTGTCCATGGTCCTGTCCTGGTTCATCAGCAACTCGACCGAGGCCCTGCTAGGTGCCGCCCTCATTCGCTGGCTGGGCAAGGGACCGGCGCGGTTCGACACCTTCCGCCGCGTGGGCATCTTTTTGGTGGCGACGCTCCTGAGCGTCTTCGTGTCGTCGTTTCTGGATGCCGAATTCGTGCGGCTCAACGCGTGGGGGACGGGCAGCTACTGGTACAACTGGCGCCTGCGGTCGTTCTCCAATGTTCTCGCGACGCTCACCCTGGTGCCGCTGATCGTGACTTGGGGCAGTGGAGGTCTGAACGTCCTCCGCCGGGCCACGTCCAGGCGCATCATCGAAGGTGGCGTCCTGCTACTGAGCCTCCTTGCGGTGTCCCTCTTCGTCTTCACCGGCAGACCCGCTGGGCCCAACACCACTCCCGCACTGGTGTACGCCCCGCTGCCGTTCCTCCTGTGGTCCGCCGTGCGCTTCGGCCCGGCCGCGACGAGCGGCTGCCTGCTGCTCGTCGCGCTGCTGGCCATCTGGGGCGCGATCGGCGGCGACGGGCCATTCGTCGCGAGCACGCCGGCCGAGAACGTCGTGTCGCTGCAGACGTTCCTCATCGTAATCGCGGTCCCGCTCATGGCGCTCGCCGCGGCCTTGCGCGAGCGGCTCCAGGCCCAGGCCGAAGCGCGACAGAGCGAGGAGCAACTCAAGCTCGCCCTGAGCGCGGCCCAGCTCGGCACATGGGAATGGAAGATCACCGGCGACGAGGGCTCCTGGTCTGACAAGTCCCGAGAGATCTTCGGACTCGGCACGCTTCCGCACGATCTCACGCTTGACGCGTTTCTCGAGCTGCTGAGCCCGGAGGACCGACCGGCCGTGTCCAAGGCGGTGCGGCAGGCGGTGGAGGAGGGCGTGCCCTACGAAACCGAATTCCGGATCCTGCGCCCCAACGGGGAGACCCGCTGGGTGCTGGCCAAGGGAAAGGCGATCTTCGACAACCTCGGCCGGCCCGTTCGCCTGCTCGGCGTGAACGCGGACGTCACGGAGCGCAGGCATGCCTACGCCGCGCTCCGCGAGTGGAAGAACCGCTATGAGGCCGCGATCCTCTCCAGCAACCAGCTTCTGTACGATTGGGATCCCCGCACCAACGACGTGACCTATGGCGGTGATCTCCTCCGGATTCTGGGCTTCTCCGAGGCGGAGATGGGCGGCGGGCTCAGCGGCTTTGTCGACTGCATCCACCCGGCCGACCGACCGGCGTTTGAGGCGGAGATCGAGCGCGTGATCGCTACTGAGGACACCTTCCACCTCACCTACCGCATGTACCGCAAGGACGGGCGGCTCATCTGGGTGGAGGACCGCGGGCGGTTCTTCAGGGATGAGGCGGGCAACATCTCGCGCATGGTGGGGTTCGCGGCGGACGTGAGCGAGCGGATGCACGCCGAACAGGCGCTCCGCAGCTCCGAGGAGCGCTTCTCCAAGGCCTTTCGGTCCAGCCCGGACGCGATTCTGATCACGTGCCGTGGCGATGGGAGGATCCTGGAGGTCAACGACACCTGGGAGGCCGTGTTCGGCCACACGCGCGAGGAGGCCGTCGGCCGCACGCCGGTCGCGCTGGGCATGTACATCACCGTCGGAGATCATGAGGGGCTGGAGCGGCTGCTTGGCACCGAAAGCCGCGTGCGTGAGTACGACCTCGAGCTGCGGACCAAGTCGGGAGAGGTGCGACAGACGGTCATCGCCGCGGACACGGTGGAGATGGGCGGCGAGCCGTGCTTCATCGTCTTCATCCGGGACGTCACCGAGCGGAAACACGCCGAGGCGGAGGCCCAGGACCAGCGCCGCCAGGTGGCGCACTTGAGCCGCGTCGCCGTGCTCGGCGAGCTCTCCGGTGCCTTGGCGCACGAGCTCAACCAGCCGCTCACCGCGATCCTCGCCAATGCCCGGGCGGCGCAGCGACTGTTGCGCACTGGCACACCGGACCTGACGGAGCTCCGCGAGATTCTCGAGGACATCGCCCATGACGACCGCCGCGCGGGAGACGTGATCGACCGCCTGCACTCGTTTCTTCGGAAGGGCGACGTCCAGCCGCGGGCCCTCGCCATCAACGACGTGGTCACCGAGGTGCTGGAGCTGGTGCACAGCGACCTGATCCAGCGCAAGGTCGTGGTGGATACGTCGCTCGCGCCCTCCCTCCCGCTGGTCTTCGCAGACCGCGTGCAGCTGCAGCAGGTGTTGTTGAACCTGCTCCTGAACGCGTGCGATGCGGTGAGCACGAAGGCTCGGGGCGAGCGCCGGGTAACGATCCTGACCGCCACGAACGAGGAGGGTCTGGTGGAGCTGTCCGTCGCGGATCAGGGGACCGGCATTCCGGAAGAGAAGATGGAGCGGGTCTTCGACCCGTTCGTGACCTCGAAGCCGCACGGGCTTGGCCTCGGCCTCGCCATTTGTCGATCGATCGTCAACGCCCACGGGGGTCGGCTCTGGGCGAACAACAACCAGGAGGGAGGCGCGACCTTCCACCTGGCCCTGCAGGGGGAGCCGGTCATGACCGCGTCAGGCTAAAAGGCCTCGCCGGTTCCCATGAACAGGCCGTTCGAGCCGTGCGCCCCGAACCCGTAGTCGAGCGTGATGTTCGTTGACGAGTGCTTGTTGAGCTTGATCCGCAGGCCCACTCCCCCGCCTGCATCGACGCGCTGGAAGGCTCCCGTAGTCGGATCGCTGGTGGAGAGCAGATTCAGGAAGGCTGCCGCTCCCCAGAATCCGTCCGCAGACAACGTCACACGATACTCCCCCTCCAAATAGATCTGATTGTTACCCCGGATGCGACCCTGCGGATAGCCCCGTCCGCTGCGCGCGTAGGTATCCCAGCCGATCGCGGGCAGCTCCAGATAAGGCGGTGAGCCGAAGGTGAACCATGTCGTGGTCCAGGTGGCGAAAACGTGCCGCCCCGCACGATCGAGCCGGCCATAGGTCCGGAGCTCCGCCTGGAAGCTTTGCCAGGTGTTGTCGCTGCCCAGCCAGGTGGGAAACATCCGCAAGCTCGCGGACATGAAGATGCCTTGAGTCCCGTAGATCGGATTGTCGCGGTTGTCGAACACGAGGCCGGCAGAGAGACCAGACGAGATCATCGTGGTCACCTTCTGACCGCCGTTGTAGTCGAGCAGCGGCGATGGGAGGCCCTGCTCCGCCTTCGAGTCCACGATGTTGAAGTAGTCGTTGAGGTGATAGCCGAAGCCCATCATGAGCTGACCGGTTACCGGCCGGTACGCCGTCTGGTAGATCCGGATCAGCTTGTACTGCAGGTCATCCTTCTGGTCGTCGGGCAGGGCGGGTCCGAGGCCGTAGGTCGGCTGCGAGGTGTCCAGGTAGCGCCAGTCGCCCTGCAACAGGAAGCTGTTGCCGCTGCCGAAGACGTTGGACCGGGCCAGGACGTTGAACTGCTGCTTGGTCGTGTAGTTGACCGACAGCGAGGCGGTGGACGAATTGGTGGTTTCGGGTGGACCAAGGCGCTTGAGGGCATTGACCGCGACACCGACGAGCAGTCCGGTCGATGGGTTGACCGAGAACGCGGGAAGCAGCGTGAGCACCAACCCCGGAGGGGCGCCGACGGTGGGCTTTTCCGGCTTGCCGTGGAGAATCTGCGCCAGAATGTCCATGACGTCCCGTTGCGGAACGGACGCCTCCGTGCTGTCGGCGGATGCCTGGGTGCTGTCGGCGGCTAACCGTGTGCTGTCGGCCGACGGCTGCTGGGCTCGCGCACGGGAGGCCGACAAGAGCAAGGCCGCGGCCGCGATGGCGGGGCACAACTGATACCGCAGGAAGGAGCGGAACGCCCTGCAGGTCACGGGGCCCACCTTGATGGCGGATCGGCGAAGGACCGGGGCGGTTGGTCGGCCCGGAGGTCCGGTGATGGTGGACGCTAAGTCACGGTAGCCGGTCCGCACATTGGACCTTGGTGGAGGAGCACTGGACGGAAGTGCAGTGTCGGATGCGCGCGACGTGGCCTACCCTACAAGGGCCCCGGGCCGGTGCGCCCGGGTGGTCCACCCAGTCGAATCTGTGCAGAGATGAGGTTGGCATCATGCAAATCTCCGGACGTTCCGTTCTGACCCTGGCCGTGGTGGCCGGCCTGGCGGCCGCATCCGCCTGCAAGGGCAGGGCGAACAGGGCCGATGAGACCGCCGCGACCAAGACATCAACGCCGGAGACCGCGGCGGCGACATCGGCGCCCGCCGGGCCGACGGTGTCGGTGCAGCCGGCTGAATCGGTGGCCGCCCAGCCGTCCGCGGCACCGCCCGCCACTGGGAAGCAGGAGCCCAAGAAGGCTGCCCCGAAGCCCGCCGCCGAGCCGTCTGCTCCGGCCGCGGCGCCCGCAGTTGCCGCCGCGCCGGCGCCCGCGCCGGCAGCCGAGGTGGTCGATCCCAAGCTGGCTGCGCAGGTCGGCCTCACCGTGTACGCGGCGAAGGGGCAGTCCCAGGCCCAGCAGGTGCAGGACGAAGGAGCCTGCTACCAATGGGCGAAGGAGCAGACCGGGATCGATCCCACGAAGGTGAGCGTGAACGCCGATTCCGCGGGCAAGGCCGCGAAGGCACAATCGGATTCCGCCACCTCTGGAGCAGCCGTTTCCGGCGCTGCAAGGGGGGCAGCCGGCGGCGCCGTCGTGGGCGCCATTGTGGGTGACGCCGGCACAGGGGCCGCCGTCGGCGCCGTTGCCGGGGGCGCTCGCGGACGAAAGTCCAAGAAGCAGGCCGACGCGCAGGCCGAACAGCAGGGGCAGCAGCAGGCAACCGCTCAGGCTTCCGCTACGATGGACAAGTTCAGCAAGGCGATGGCGACCTGCCTCCAGGGCCGCGGCTACACCGTCAACTGACGCCTACAGCGCCACGCCGAACGACAGGTGCAGGTGATAGCGCCGGATCGACTCGGACTCGACGCTCGTCACCGGCAAGCCGGCGATCAGCGCGTCCAGCACCTTGCCTGGGTCGCGCACGTCCACCGCGGACGGGTTCAGCTTGTATCCCACGCTGAGCCCCAGCGCACCAATGGGCGTCTGGTAGCTGATCCCCGCACCGATCGAGAAACGGAATTCGGTGTTCTCCGGGAGGAGGCGTGCCTGCGAGAACCGCTCGTCGGGCGTCCATACTCTCCCACCATCGACGAACACGCTGGTTCGCCAGGCCGGCGTCAGACCTGGAGCCGGAAACCGTAGCTCGACCGAGCCGCTGAGCCTAGCCAGCGCCCCCACGGGTGCGTAGTGGTCGGCGACGAACACGGTGTCCGAGCCCTCGATGTGTCCTTCCACGTCGGGCACCTTGGGGCCCAGCATCCGGTCGCCCCATCCCCGGACGTCGTTCGTCCCCCCCGCCGTCATCGACTCGTCTCTCAGGCGAATGAAATCGAAGGTCGGATCCTCGCCGGGGGCGGGCGCGCTCTTGCCGTACGGGAAGAGCCGCCCGGCCGAGAAGCGCGCCATCAGCACGACGTTCCGCGCGATTGGCTGAAAGCGGGTCACGGAGAGGTCGAGCCGACCAAACTCGACCGTGCTGAGCACTGCGGGCACCGTGATCTCGGCCGCCGGCCGGACCACCCAGCCCCGGCGGGGATCGCCCAGATCGTCCACGTTGCTGAACGTGCCGGACAGCGTGATCGTGCTCTTGTTCTGGTCACGTCCGAGCGAGTCGATCAGGTGGGGGAATTGAAGCGACAGCAGCTCGCCCAAGCTGACGTCGCCGGCCGAGACGTCGCCAAAGTGGTACTCGTCGATATGACGGGCGCTGAACTGGTACTGCAGCGCGATGGAGGAGAGGGGAAGAAATCGGCGCACCAGGGTCGCTGTGAGGCCGATTGCGCCGGAACGATCCTTCAGGTCGTTCCGGTACTCCGCCCAGGGGCCGAAGATCAGGGAGAATCGGGGATCGAACACAAAGGGCTGCGTGAGGCTGAGCGAGCCGCGGAGGAGCTGCTCGGCCTCGGTCCCGATCGCCCCGGCGCCCGTCTGCCCCTCGAGCGAGGCTGTCAGGCTGCGCGCGCCGCCGGTGAAGTTGGGATGCGTCCACTGCACCCGGCCCGTGAGGCCGGCACCCTCGGAGATGTAGCCCACCTCGGCGAGGGTCAGGCTGGGACGGGTCTCGTGTACCCGGATGCGAACGGCGAGGGTCGAGTCGGGGGCCGGTTGCGAGTCGACGTCCACTACGGCGTCTGACAGCAAATCCACGGTCTGGAGCCGCTTCCGGGCGATTGCGAGCTCGTCCGAGGAATACCAGTCGCCGGTCTGAAAGGGCAGCACCCGCGTCACCACCCGATCGCTTACCGACGCGTTGCCCTCGACGGCAATTCGTCCGATCCGGCTCCGGGGGCCCGGATCCGCCGTCAGGACCACGTCGACCGCTTTCGCGAGCGAATCCACCGTCCGCGTTGAACGCACGGTGGCGAAGGGATAACCGCGCTGGCGGAGCCATTCGAGCGTTCGATTTTCGACGGCGACGAGATCGGTCTCCCCGAGGCGCCGGCCGCGGCCGGCAGTGAGCTCGCGCTCGAACTCCGCCCAGCTCTCCCGAAGCGAGTCGGGCAGGGAAAGGGCCGAATCTCCGTCCGAGCTCACGACCCGCACGCTTCGGAGCGGAGTCGCCGCTCCCTCGTCGATGAGGAAGACCACCTTCACCAGCGTGCCCGCGTCGTTGGTCCGGACCTCGTAGTCCAGTTGCGGCTCGAAGAAGCCGGCCCGCTGGTAGAACCGGCGGAGCCGGACCACGTCCTTCTGGAGCTCGACGGGATCGAAGGTGAACGTGCCCGGCGTGGGGATCAGTGGGAGTTTGCCGAGCAGACGCCGGACGTCATAGAGCGAGCCGCGGCCCTTGACCGCAAGCTGCTCACCGAGCTCGACGGAGGAGAAGCTCCGGGTGCCTGCGAAGCGGAAGTCGACGGACTCGACCTGAGCATCCGGACGAATGGCGAGGAGAGAATCCTGTGCCGCTGCCACCCGCAGCGTGGCACTGAGCATCAGGAGGGCCAGCGCCAACGCGCGCCCGCGGGTCACCGCCGGAGCCGCAGGAAGGCGCGGAATTCCTCGCCGGAACCCTGGAGATTGAGCAGTGCGCGTCGGAGCGCGGCATATTCGACTTCCCACTCCATGCTCCCCCTCGACGATTGCGGCTCGGAAGGATCCTCCGCCGCGACGATCGGTTCCCGAAATCCGAGGTATAAGGGGGGCGAAACGTACTTGCCGGCGACGAGGGTCTGCCCGCCGTTCCGATCCTGGAGAATCTGCACGACGTCGAATCCGAGCGCGCGCCCGGCTCCGCCGGCGACCGTGCCGAGCGCGGCGCCCACCGCCAGCGACGCCCCAGCGGTCAGCGGATTCGTTTCGTCGTTGGCACGCGTCGGATCCGTCCCCGCGGGGCGTCCCGTTGCTAGATAGGAGCGGATGTCCGCGTTACTCAGCTTGGGACGCGAGTCCAGCGTGACCGCCAGCTGCCCGGTATCCGCCTTGAGCTGCGTCGTAATCACGACTCCCGAGGGAGACGTGCTGCTGCTGCCCGAGTCGGCACGATATTCGGCGAGCAGGTTGAGGCGGGCGTTCTTCATTGGCCCGTTCAACCCGACCTGGCCGCTCGTGACCTGGAACCGGCGCCCGAGAAGCTCCACGAAGCTCCGGCCCGCGAGCGGCTGAATCGCGCCGAAGATCTGCATGTCCTCCCCCGCAGCCTTCCGGATCTGGAGGTTGCCGGACAGCTCGACGGCAACGACCGGGCTGGTCCGACGCCGGAGCCAGTCGTTCCCGGACAGTGTCAGGTCGAGGTTCATCGCCCAGGGCGATGGGGCCCCGCGGACGGACTGATCGGCCGTGACGCCGAATCGGTCCTCAAGGATGCGTAGGTCTTCCGCCGTGAGCTCGACTGCCTCAGCCGACTGGCCGAGACTCTTTGCCTGGAGGTAGTAGTCGAGGTTCCGAACCTTCACGGCCCCCTCGAGCGACGGCGCCTTGGGAGTGCCGCCGAGGTGGACCCTGCCCGACGTGGTCGCGCCGAGGTTGTCGCCGTCGGCGAGCCGGAAGTCCTCCATGGTGGCGTCGAGGTCGAGCCCGATGCGCTGGGCCTCCTGGACACTGATCACGCCCTTGCCGTCCAAGCGCCCCCCGCCGGCCTCGAACCGCGCCTCGTTCAGCCGAACGTTCCGACCCTCGAGGGTGGCCCGCATGTGACCGTTGTCGTAGGTCGCGCCAAGGCGAGGGATCTCGATCCTCGCCTCGGTGAGCTCGACGCTGCCGGACAGGACGGGTGATTCCAGGCTTCCTCGGGCGTGAGCGTCCACGGTGAGCCGGCCACGAAGCGACTTGGCGGTTTTCGGATCGAGCAGAGGCTGGAGCATGTCGATCCGGAATCCATTGGCCACGGCATCCATCGTCAGCTCGCCGGCTGGAATCCGGCTCACCACGCCGCGGCTCGAATCGTCGGAGGCAAGCGAGAGCGCGAGCGGAACCCGGCCGGTGACGCGAAGACTGTCGCCATCGGGGTGATAGACGCCCACGTCGAGACGCAGCCCTCGCGCGCCGATCCACTCCAGGCCCGCGCGGGCCGTGCCGACCTTCTTGCCGCGCGACGTGAGGCCGACCGCCAGCGTGCCCGCCAACTTCGGGGCCGTGGCGGGGCCCGTGAGATCCAGCCTGCCGTTGATCTCTCCGTCCGTCGTGCCGCTGCCGAGCAGCTCGCTCAGCCAGGCGACGGGGAGCGAATCGATCGCCACCGTCATCCGCTGCTCACCGCGGCGGTCGACGATGCCGTCGATCCCGATCCTGCGTCCGCCGGAGACCAGGGCGAAATCCTGAATCGCCATGCGCTGCCCGTAGGTCATGCGCACCGGATGGCGGAGCGCCCAGGTCTGCTTGTCGCCCCTTACCACGAGCGTATCGAGCTCCACCCTCCGCTCCGCGGTGGCCGGGTAGGCGCGCGCCGCCAGCGTCAGGGTGCGCAAGCGGTCCAGCTCCACGTGCCCGCGAACGGCCAGCTGCTGAGCGCCATACGAGCCGTCGACACGCAAGCGCCCGATGCGTCGGCCGGGCACCGTGACATTCTCCATCACGATGCTGCCGGTTCCCGCGGCGATCGACCGATCGGCCGCGAGGCTCCCGTCGAGCGACGCGTGCACCGCCCGGGCTCGCCGAGGGCCAAGGGCGAGGTGGGTCGCCTGCAGGTCGGCTTCGAGATGGGTGCGGGCCTTGGGGCCATCGAGGCGAAGGTCGACGCGACCCGAATCGACGGCGAGTCCCTCGATCCCCAGGACGGGTCCGAGCGGCGCGAGATCCCGGAGGCTCCCGCCGAGGCGGAAGGCCGATCGTGCGGTGGCGTCCGGCCCGTACAGCGCGACCCGACCACCGCCGGTCAGATGTGCGACGTTGGACCTGATCGCCAGGGTATCGAGGTCCAGCAGTCCCGCCGCGAGTCGGCCGTCGGCCCGCAGCGAGTCCACGGAGATGCCGGCGAAGTGGCCGTTGCCCCGTATGGTGCCGCGAAGTCGCGTCGCCTCCGGACGGCCCAGCTCCCCCTCTACGACGATTCGTGCCGCACCGCCCGCATCGATCGTGTCGCGCCCGAGCAGAGCGGCGAGGTCGGCGATCGCGATCTGGCTCGTGAGGTGTACCCGGCGTGGCGTGGCAAACGGCTCCGCGGTGCCATCAATCGTGATGCTGTCGCCGTCACCGCGTAGCCCACCGACGATCCGAGCCCGTCCATCCGTGAGGGCAAGCTGAAGCCGGCCTCCGCGAATGACCGTGCGGTTGACGATCGACGAGTCGACGGTGATGGTGCCGTCGAGCCTCGCGCTCTTCGCCTCGCGACCCCTGCCCTCGAGGCGCAACGAGCCCGAGAGAGCGGTACGCAGCGAGGGCCGCCGGAGGAGCTTGCCCAGGTCGAGACCTTGGAAGGCGCCCTCGCGAACGGAGTACGTGGGAAGGGAATCGAACGGCCGTGCGGTCCCAGCCAGGGTGAGTCGCCCCGCGGGCCAGAGGAGCCGGGTGCGGACGGTCAGATCGCCCCGGTCGAGCGAGGCCTCGATCGTGCCCTCCTCCAGCGTGTCCGCGCCGAGGCGCGAGGGCTCCAGCGTCATGCCCCCTTCGACGTGCAGCGCCTCGGAACGTCGGCCCCGGACCCGCACACGAGCCATCCCGGACAGGTCGCTCGAGAGGCCTGCTCCAGGCGCCACTCGCGCCAGATCGACATGACGGAAACGGAGGTGGTCGACCATGACCACAGGCTCGGCCGCGAACGGCCGCGCCGACGCATCGACGTCCACCGCGGCACCGTCCATGGTGCCGCGGGCGACAACCCGCGTGGTGCCCTGCCTGAGGCCCAAGTCGAGCCGGCCGCCGGCGAGCTCGTGCCGGCCATATGACATCCGGGCGACCTGAACCTCGGCGTGCGCCTCGGCGGAATCGGCGCTCGTACCCGTGCCGCGGAGCGAGAAGGTGGCGTCGAGCGAGCTCGCCGTCGTGTCGCCGGCCAGGGCAGACAGACGCACGTGGTCGATGGTCGCTCGCTCGACCCGGTATTGCAGGGCGTCTCCAAGCACTGCCTGCCCGCGAAAGGCAACCAGGCCCCCCGTGGCCCCCAGTCGTCCACGCACCTCAGCCGAGCCGCTCATGAGCCGAGCCTGCAGGGAGACCGAGTCGAGGAGCCCTCGCGGTCCAGTCCCGCGCTCGAGAGAGGCGACCACGCTGAGGTCCGCCGTCCGGGGACCGGCGCCTCGTCCCTTCACGTTGACGGCGACCCGGGCGGTGCCGCTCCCAAGCAGGCGCTCGAGCCACACGGACGATGTGTCTCCGGGCAGGCGGCCGAGCCGGGCCGTCAGGTCGTAGGTCGGCACCGTATCGAATGGTCGCAACCACCCGTTCAACGCCATCGCGAACGGCTTCCATTCGGTCTCCGCGGCGAGCCGGGCGCGACCCTCGGTGAAGGTCGCTTTCGCCTGTGCGCGGGTTGCTCGGATCGGGCCGTAGCGGGAGTCATACACCTGAAGCGCGGCTCGTCCGTTCATGAGGTCGGCACGCGATCCGTGCAAGTCGACTTCGAGGTCGCCATTCACCCGTTCCGAACGGGTGGGTCCCAGCGTAAACAGGCTGGGGTCGACGGAACGGAGCATCGCGCTTCCGCGATATTCCACGGGGGTCACGCCACGCGCCGTGAGGTATCCCTCCGCGTGTGCGGTACCACCGTCCGAGAACCCGGCCTTCGCCCGAAGCATGAACCCATCGCGCTCACCGCCGAGATCGAATGTGAGGCCGACGCTTCCGGCACGTTCGAATCTCGCATCCAGCAGGCTCAGGTCACGAAATTGAAGCGGTTGCGCTACGACATGCGCCTCGAGTCGGCCCGGGCCACGGGTTTGCCCCTTCCCGCGCCGCAGTGGTATCGCTCCGTGAGCGGAGATCGTGCTGCCCGGCGAATGAACGGACAGATCCGCGATGGTGATCAGGTCCGGCTCTACCGACCCCTTCGCCACGATTGTTGCCCGCTCGGGGGTGCCCTGCTCGTTGCGCGCCCGAAGCCGGATCATTGCCCGCGAAATCCGAACGCCGTTCGCGATCCGGATGTCGGCCGCCAGGGCGTTGACGCTGTCGAGGTGCGCCACCCGTCCCGCCCGTGAGCCGCTGAACCGCACTGCCGCCCTGCCGCCGGACACCGCAAGGCGTTCGATCGTGATACGGGGCCCCTTGGACGGGCCGGCGCCGGCGCGCTTGGGTCGAGGGCGGGGCAAGTCCCACTTCGAGTTGGTGAGCTGCTGAAGCACGACGTCCGGCCCGAAGACCATCCCCTCCCGGATGACGATCTCGTTTCCGAACAGCTGGCGTGGGTCGTAGGCCGCCCGGACGCTGTCGAGCCGCCAGGCCGGCTGCGAATCCGCGCGGATCAGGCGCACGTCATGAAGGGTGAGCTCGGTGAGGAGATTTCCGGATACGCGGGCGGTCTGCAGGGACGTATCGGGGAAGGGATCAACTCGCTGGAGCACACGGTTGACGATCCACGTGGCCCCACCGAGATACAGGGCCACGATGAACCCGAGGACGACGAGTGCCCCGATCGTCAGCAGGCGGAGGAGCACGCGAAGCAGGGTGCGGGCCAGGGTGACGGTCCTTCGACGCCGGTTCGGCAGACGAAAACACGGCCGCGCGGCGCCAGGCGGCACGGCCGAGACGATCCAGCTTATCGCCGTCTACGTGCCCCAGGATACTGGACTTTGGTCGGCCGTGGCGCCCGTACCCTTGACCGCCGCCGGGGGTGGGTAAATATTCGCCATGGCGGCGTGACGGAGGCCGAGGGGCAACTTCCCGCCGGCAGCCCTCCTGGAAGCCCGCATGCATCGACATAGCAAGCCCGAGCCGTCTTCGGGATATCCAGCCTCTGATGGTCGCGCCGCCGACGCCGGAACGCGAGTTGTCGATTTGCGTCGCGTGTGGCCAAGGCGTTCGAGAGGGGTCGGATGTGCCCGCGATGACTGCCGCAGGGTAGGGGTTTCCGGGTTCCGGTCGTGGCCGGGGGAAGGACCTTCGAGGCCGTTCTCGCCGCTGGCAATTCCAAGCGTCGTCAACCTCTTCTTCGCGGGGTCATCCGGCCCCCGGGCACACAGGTGCCGGTTCCTCGGGCGCTTCGGTCGGGGCAGCACCCGCAAGCCGTCCGGCCGAGCCGCGGCCGCGGTCGCCGAGTGGAATGGAACCCGTGATTGACAGGAGCGCTTCATCTCCCGATCCGTCGTGAAGCCGCGTCCCACGTCCGAACCGCCGTCCGAGGCGCGGGCCCGCTCGACCGAGAGCGGGGACCCGCAGGCTGCCGACCAGCCCTTCGTATTCGTGCTGGACGACGATCCAAATGTGCGCAAGGCGTTGGGGCGGCTGCTCAGAACCGCCGGGTATCAGGTGGAGCTCTTCGCGTCGTCGCGCGAATTCCTCGACAAGCACAACGAGCACGGGCCCGCGGTGCTGGTGAGCGACCTGCGGCTCCCCGAGGTCGATGGACTCGACCTGTTCGCGATGCTGCGGATGTCGGGCTGCAAGATCCCGATCATCTTCATCACGGGCTATGGGGACGTGGCGACCGGCGTGAAAGCGATGAAGTCGGGCGCGGTGGACTTCCTGACGAAGCCCGTGGACGACGATGACCTGCTCCGGGCCGTGGAGCAGGCCCTGGAGCGGGACCGGATGCGGCGCCAGGCGCTGGAAGACCACCGCCAGGTGGCTGAGCGCCTGTCGATGCTCACGCCCCGCGAGCGGGAGGTCTTCGCACTGGTCGTCCAAGGGTTGTTGAACAAACAGATCGCCGGCCGCCTGGGAACCACCGAGCAGACCGTCAAGGTGCACCGCGGCCGGGTCATGCAAAAGATGGAGGCCGCCTCCCTCGCTCAGCTGGTCCACCTCGCCGAACGCCTTGGGTGGCGAGGCGGCGCTGAGGGGAGCCCCGAACCCGGTCCCGACCGGCAGGGATAAAACGGCCGGCCGCGCCACGCGGCCGCCGAGTTATACCAAGAGCCAATACCGTCCCGCCCAGCCCGACCCGATTCTGTAAGTCACATCCTTCCAAGAAAACACATGACCGCGAGTCTCCAGCGTACGCCCACGGATCGTGCGCCGACCCGGATTGTCGTCGTCGACGACGATCAGGGCGTGCGCGGAGCGCTCGGCCGACTGCTGCGGGCGACAGGGTTCGAGGTTCGCACCTATCCCTCCGCCGAGGAGTTTCTGAGCACGAATCCCCCGGATGAGCTGGATTGCCTCGTGCTCGACGTGTACCTCGGCGGAATGAACGGCATCGACCTCTACGCGAAGCTGTGCACCCGCGGCCACGCGCCTCCGACCGTATTCATCACCGCCCATGATGACGCCAAGGTGACGGCGGTCCGGCTTCGGTCCGAGGCGGTGATCTGCCTGCGCAAGCCCTTCGAGGACCGCTCGCTCCTCGCCGCCATCGAGGCGGTAGGGGAGATGGACCGGTGAGCCTGGCCCCCATCCCCATCACCGTCGTCGCGGGCTACCTCGGGGCGGGGAAGACCACGCTGCTCCGGCATCTGGTCCGCACCGCCACCAGCCGCCGGCTGGTCCTCGCTGTGGACGACTTCGGTCACGTCAGCTTCGACGACGATGACGTCCAGGGCGGCGAACACGACCTCCTCCGCTTCGACAATGGCTGTTTCTGCTGTACGCTCGGCGCGGAGCTCGCCGGCACCCTGTGCGCCATCCGCGACCGCCCCCACCCCCCGGTCCACGTCGTCATCGAGGCCAGCGGGATCGCCGATCCGAGGACGATCGCCCAGTGCGGCCACCTCCCCGGCTTCCGACTGGACGGCACCATCGTCGTGGCCGACGCCGAAACGATCCGGCTGGCCGCGGTGGAACGGCACGCGGGGATCCGGATCCGGCAGCAGCTCCGATCGGCCGATCTCCTCGTCCTGAACAAGATCGACCTGGTGCCGCCGCGGGAGCGCACGGCGGTCGTACAGTGGCTTCATGCGCTGGCGCCCGGCGCCCAGGTGGTCGAGGCCTCGCACGCTCGCCTTCCGGCGCTGGTGCTGTTGGGGAGCCACCGGGCCGACGACGCTCGGCTCGAGCGGCGCACGGTGGAAGCCGCGCAGGGCCCCGAGTTTCCTCCCCACCACGGGACGGCGTACGAACGCTGGAGCTGGGCCGGGCCCGGTCCCATACGGGAGGCGGCCTTCGGCCGGTGGGTAGCGGCGCTTCCCCGAAACGTGCTCCGGGCCAAGGGCGTGCTCTCCCTCTCTAGGGACCCGGTCCACCGATTCCTGTTCCAGCACCTCGGCTCGCGCTGGAGCGTCCGCCGCCACCGCCCCTGGGGGCCGGCGGAGCCCCCCGGGTGCCGGGTGACGCTCATCGCGCTGGCCGGGACCCTTAATGCGGAGCACCTGGAACGGTCCATCGGCCTCTGCGCCGAGCGCGTCCTGATGTAAGCCAAGGGGGGCCCTGCACGAAGGTCCAATGGGTCCGGGCCCGCCACAGCCCTATTCTGGGGCTCCCCTTGAGGAGCCTCCGTATGGAATACACTCGAACCGCCGGGCTGGCCGTTCTGGCCTGGGGCCTGGTTGCCGCCGCGGCCCCCTGCAGGGCCCAGACGGAGTCCGGCCAGGTCAAAAACGCGCACGATGAGATTGAGCTGACCCGGGCCGACGTGCAGAACAAGCGCCGGGACATCCTGCAGCAGCTCATGGAGTTCACGCCCCAGGAGAGCGAAAACTTCTGGCCGGTCTACCGGGAGTACCAGGCCGAGGTCGCCAAGATCGGCGATAAGCGGGTCGAGCTGATCGAGAACTACGTCAAGACCTCGGACAAGATGACGGACAAGGAGGCGGAAGACCTGCTGACCAACTGGTTCAAGATTCGCCAGGGCCATCTCGATCTCCAGAAGAAGTACATCGGCAAGTTCAAGAAGGTCCTGCCAGCGGTGAAGGTGGCTCGCCTCTACCAGATCGAGAACGCGCTCGACGCGGTGATCAGCGCGAACCTGCAAGCGAACATGCCGATGGTCGGTGACACGACGTCGCAGTGACGCGTTGGGAGGCTCGATGGCGGCGCTCCCTTGCGTTCAGGGTGGTCGCGCCCAGGGTGGTCTACCGGTTGGCGGCGAAAGGTGCGCTTGGCGCACCAGGTGTCCGGCTCGTGCACCAGGATCTACTGTGCGGGCGCGGAAGAAGTTTTCACGAGTTGGAGAGGAGCATTCATGTTGCGGAATACACTGCTGACGTTCACCTTGCTTGCGGCCGCGACCCTCGCGGGCTGCAGCAAGTCAACTCCGGAGACGGGGGCGGCGCCGGCCGATAGCGCCGGTGCGGTGACGAGCGAGGCCCCGGCTGCCCCGTCGGCCGATAGCGCTGCCGCGGCGACGGCTGCGGTACCATCGGCCGATAGCGCAGCAGCTGCGGCGGCGCCCGCCATGCCTGCCGGGGAGCTGCCGGCGTCGCTGACGTCGGACCTCGGCGTGACGCCCGCGCAGGCCACCGCAGGAACCGGGGCCGTCCTGGCCTACGCCCAGAACAAGCTGCCCGCCAGCGATTATCAAAAGGTCGCGGGATCGCTTCCAGGGGGAGGCACCGCGAGCCTCGACGCGGCCAAGGCCGCCGGTGTCGATACGGGCTCCATCACGGATGTCGCGGGTCTGAACGCGGCCCTCGGCAAGCTGGGCATCCCGCCGGAGACGGCTTCCAAGTTCGTTCCGGAGGTCACCAAGTACCTCGGGCAGGTCGGAGGACCGGAAGTCAGCAGCTTGGTAAGCGGTCTGTTCTGAGCGAAGCAATGACGCGATTCAGAACCACCGTTCTCTTCTCTACGATGTGCGCGGTGGCCGGCCTGATCGCAGGTCGGCCACCGCGCGCCTAAGGGGGACCATCATGAACGGCGTGGGGGAACGCTTCGCGACCATTCTCACTCGGGGTTGGTGGCGTCTGCTTCTGCGTGGCCTCGCGGCCATCGCGTTCGGCCTTCTGACGTGGTTGCGCCCCGGCATCTCGCTCGCCTCCCTGGTCCTGCTCTTTGGCCTGTACTCGCTGGCGGACGGGGTCCTCGATGTGTGGACCGCGCTTGCCGGACGCAAGGATCAGGAGCAGTGGTGGGTGTTGCTGCTCGGAGGACTGCTGGGCGTCGGCGTCGGCATCCTGACCCTGGCCGCCCCGGGGCTCACGGCTCTCGCGCTCCTCTACTACATCGCCATCTGGGCCATCGCCCGGGGTGTGCTCGGGATCGCGGCCGCGATCCGCCTCCGCAAGGAGATCGAAGGGGAGTGGCTGCTCATTCTTGGCGGATTGGCCTCGGTCGCGTTCGGCGTTCTTCTCATGGCGCGGCCCGGCGCAGGTGCCCTCACGGTGCTGTGGCTGATCGGCGCGTACGCTTTCGCCTTCGGCATTCTCATGGTCATGCTGGCGTTCAAGGCCCGCGGGTTCGCGCAGCGTCTCGCACACCGGTGACCGGGTGACAGCGTAGGCGTGTCTCGGCGCGAATCTGGAATCTGCGGGTGATGTCGGAAAGTGCAGGCGTGGAGGCGGAGCGTCGCCTCGCGCCTGCACCTGTTTTCGACGGGCGCTCCCGAGCGCCGGCGCGTGTACCAAGGTGTACTGGCTCGACACGGCGGATGAGGCCCAACTTCGTTGCAGTCTGCTCCGGACGTGTTGCTGCGCGTCCTCGCCTTCGCCCGCTTCGCCGCCGCCCCGAATCGCTTGGCAACCGGCCCGAGGCACCGAGCACTGAAAGCGGGCCCCCTGAAGGAGTCACCCATGCCAGACCGCAACGGGAACATCGCGCGCGATGTTCTCCCGATCCCGGACCGCCCGGCCTCCGGCGTGATCACGTTCGATGCGAAGGACAAGGAAGCCAGCTTCGACCCGATCCGGCCTCTGCGTCCACCGAAGGGCGCACCCAACGTGCTGGTGGTCCTCATCGATGACGTGGGGTTCGGGGCGTCGAGCACTTTCGGTGGCCCCTGCCAAACGCCGACGTTCGAGAGGCTGGCCGGCAACGGGCTCAAGTACAACCGGTTTCACACGACCGCTCTATGCTCGCCGACGCGCCAGGCCTTGTTGACCGGTCGGAATCACCACTCCGTCGGCATGGGCTCCATTACCGAGCTGGCCACCTCGGCGCCGGGCCAGAACTCGATGCGTCCCAACACCGCGGCCCCCATCGCCGACATCCTCAAGCTCAACGGCTACTCGACCGCACAGTTCGGCAAGTGTCACGAGGTCCCGGTGTGGGAGACCAGCCCCATCGGCCCTTTCGAGCGGTGGCCGAGTGGCGGCGGCGGTTTCGAGTATTTCTACGGATTCATCGGCGGTGAGACCAATCAGTACTATCCCGCGCTGTTCGAGGGGACGTCTCCGGTCGAGCCGGCGAAGACTCCGGCTGAGGGTTATCACCTGACCGAGGACCTCGCCAACAGGGCGATCAAGTGGATCCGCCAGCAGAAGTCCCTCGCGCCCGACAAGCCGTTCTTCGTCTACTTCGCGCCCGGCGCCACGCACGCGCCGCACCACGTGCCGAAGGAGTGGTCCGACAAGTACAAGGGCAAGTTCGACGCCGGCTGGGACGTGCTCCGCGAGGAGACCTTCACGCGCCAGAAGCGGCTGGGCGTCATTCCCGCCGACTGCGACCTGACCCCGCGCCATCCCGAAATCCCGGCCTGGACCACGGTGAGCGCCACGATGAAGACGGTGCTCGCGCGGCAGATGGAGATCTACGCGGGCTTCCTGGAGCACGCGGACCACCATGTGGGACGGGTGATCACCGCGCTCGAGGACGTGGGCGTCCTCGACGATACCCTGATCTACGTGATCATCGGCGACAACGGCGCGTCGGCCGAAGGCTCCCTGCAGGGCACGTTCAACGAGATGATCACCCTCGGCGGGTTCCCGCAGCTCGAGACACCCGCGTTCCTCGCGGCACGGCTCGACAAGTTCGGAGGTCCCGAGGCCTACAATCATTACGCGGTAGGGTGGGCGCACGCGATGGGCACGCCCTATCAGTGGACCAAGCAGGTCGCCTCCCACTGGGGCGGCACACGCAACGGCACGATCGTCCACTGGCCCAAAGGCATCAAGGCCAGGAACGAGATCCGCAGCCAGTTCCATCATGTGATCGACGTCGCGCCGACGATCCTCGAGGTGGCCGGGCTGCCCGAGCCGCAGTTCGTGCACGGCGTCGCCCAGAAGCCCCTCGAGGGCGTCAGCATGGCCTACTCGTTCAACGATGCCACGGCGCACGACCGTCACGAGACGCAATACTTCGAGATGTTCGGCAATCGCGGCATCTATCACAAGGGCTGGACCGCCGTGACACGCCACCGGATTCCGTGGCAGACGGGCTACGTGAAAACCATGGCTTTCCACGACGACGTCTGGGAGCTGTACGACACGACCAAGGACTGGACCCAGGCACACGACCTGGCGAAAGCGCAGCCCGACCGCCTGCACGAACTCCAGCGTCTCTGGTTGCTCGAGGCAGCCAAGTACCAGGTGCTGCCGCTCGACGACCGGATGATCGAGCGCGCGAACCCCGATGTCGCCGGCCGCCCGCAGCTGGTCAAAGGGAACCGCCAGCTCCTGTTCGGCGGCATGGGGCGGCTCACGGAGAGCTCGGTCGTCAACACCCACAACAAGTCCTACGCGATCACCGCCGAGATTGTGGTACCGGAATCCGGTGCGGAGGGCACCATCGTGGCGTTGGGCGGGATCACCGGGGGATGGTCGCTCTACGCGAAGAGCGGGAGGCTGAAACACTGCTACAACTTCCTCGGCCTGAATCAGTACTACGCCGAGGCCTCCACGCCGATCCCGGCCGGCACGCACCAGGTGCGGATGGAGTTCGCCTACGAAGGCGGCGGCCTGGCGAAGGGCGGGACCGCCACACTCTTCGTCGACGGCAAAGCGGTCGGCGCCGCCCGCATCGAGCGCACCGAGCCGGCGCTCTTCTCCGCCGACGAGACGCTCGACATCGGGTACGAGTCGGGCTCACCCGTCACGAACGACAATGAGACGCCGGGCGGGAAGTTCTCGGGCGAGGTCAACTGGGTCGAGATCGACGTCAACAAGGCGGCCCGGGATGTCGATCATCTGATCGCACCCGAGGAGCGGATGCGACTGGCGATGGCGATTCAGTAGGTCGCCGTGTGCACGAAGGTCCACTGTGCGCCCCTCGACTTCCGGGGACACCTTCGCTGAAGCCAATGGTGTTCACCTCCTGGGGGCCACCCGGACGTCCCGGCTTGGTGTGCGCGTACTTCGCCGTGCTGGTCTTGCGCCCCACCCGGATGCGCGATCCTCTGAGGGGGGTCCACAGTGCCAGTTACCCGTGCTTTCCGCGGCAACGCGACCCTCGACATCCGTGACTCCCGCCCCGATTGGCGGCCCTACGAGCAGCCCCGGGCGCGTGACGGAGTGCCCAACATCGTCCTCATCGTGCTGGACGACGTGGGCTTCGGGTCGCTCGGGTGCTTCGGCGGCCCGGTCGAAACGCCGGCCATCGACCGGCTCGCCCGGAACGGGCTCCGCTACACCAACTGGCACACGACGGGCGTGTCGTCGGCGACCCGTGCCTGCCTGCTGACGGGCCGCAACCACACCACCGTCGGCATGGCGGGCCTGGGTGAAGCCACCAGCGGCTTCCCCTCCTCCAGCGGCTACATCCCCCCCGAGTGCGCCAGCCTTGCCGAGGTGCTCGTTTCGCACGGCTGGAATACCTACGCGGTGGGCAAGTGGCACCTGTGCCCCGAGGGCGAGGTGAACCTCGCGTCCAGCAAACGAAGCTGGCCGCTCGGGCGAGGGTTCGAGCGGTTCTACGGGTTTCTCGGCGGCGAGACCAGCCAGTATTTCCCGGAGCTGGTGCACGACAACCATCCGGTCGGGCCACCTCGCGGGCCCGAAGCCGGCTACCACCTGACGGAAGACCTGACCGACACCGCGCTCCAGTTCATCCGGGATTCGAAGGTCATCGCCCCGCACCGGCCCTTCTTTCTCTATTTCTGTCCCGGCGCGTGCCACGCGCCGCATCAGGTACCCCGCGAGTGGTCCGATCGGTATCGCGGTCATTTCGACGCGGGCTACGAGGAGATGCGTCGGGGTATCCTCAATCGACAGAAGTCGATGGGCATCCTGCTCCCGGACGTCGGCCTGCCCGCCCTCAATCCGGTCGGCACGCCCGCGACTCGCTCGGGTCCGAACGGCGAACCCTACCCGCCGGCGGACTGGGTCAAGCCATGGTATTCGCTCTCGCCCGAGGAGCAGGCGCTGTTCGCGCGAATGGCCGAGGTGTACGCAGGGATGTTGAGTCATGCCGACCACCACATCGGGCGGCTGGTCGACTTTCTCGAGGACGCCGGCGAGCTCGAGAATACCGTCGTGCGCCGTGGTGTCGGGGAATGGAGCCAGTGGCGAGGGAGGGTCCGGACGGCGTGGTGAACGGCAACCACGTGATGAATGGCGTGCCCGACCGCTTGCGCGGCCGCACCGATATGCTGGAGAAGCTGGGCGGGCCGGAGACGTACAACCACTTCTGTACCGGTTGGGCGATGGGGTTCAACACCCCGTTCAAGATGTGGAAGCGGTACGCCTCGTTCGAGGGAGGGATCGCGGCTCCCTGCGTCGTGTACTGGCCCCGGGGCATCGCCGACCGGAGCGGCATTCGAGCCCAGTATTGCCACGCGATCGACTTGATGCCGACCCTGCTCGAGTGCGCGGGCACCCGCATGCCCGACACGGTCCGGGGATACACGCAGAAGCCGATCGAGGGCATCAGCCTGGCCTACACCTTCGAGGACGCGTATGCCGTCGGCCACCGCGACCTGCAGTTCTACTCCATGCTCGGGACGCGCGGCATCTGGAGCAGGGGGTGGAAGGCGGTGACCACCCATCCGCCGCTCGCCGGCTGGGGCAACTTTTCGCGCGACACGTGGGAGCTCTACAACACCGACGACGATCGCACCGAGCGCTTCGATCTGGCGGCCCAGCACCCGGCCAAGCTCGAGGAGCTCAAGAACCTCTGGTTCGTCTGCGCGGGACGCTACGGGGCGCTGCCGCTCGACGACCGCAACATGGCCGAGATTCTCGAGGCGCCGCGACCCGCGCTCGTCGGAGCCCGCAAGCGGTATGTCTACTACCCTAACATCTCCGGGGTTCCCGAAGCTGCGGCGGTGAGCATCCGCGGCCGGTCCTACACGGTCGCCGCCCATGTCGAGATCGTCTCGGCGGAGGCGGCGGGCGTCCTCTTCGCCATGGGTGGCCGGTTCGGCGGGCACGCGTTGTACGTGAAGGACCGCCGGCTCCGGTACGTGTACAACTTCGTGGGGATCGAGGACCAGCTGATCGAATCGAGCGAGGACGTGCCGCTCGGGGACGCCGTGCTCGTGGCCGCCTTCGAGAAGACGGGCGAGGAGGGCTCGGGTGCGGCGGCCGGCGTCCTGCGCCTGCAGTTCGACGGCCGTGTCGTCGGCGAGCGGGCCATCCGCACGCAGCCCGGCCGCTTCTCGCTCGCAGGCGAGGGCCTCGACGTCGGCCGCGACGGCGGCGACGCCGTTACCACGGACTATCCTGGGTATCGGCCATGGGCCTTTACCGGCGGCACGATCCGCCGGGTCACGGTGGACGTGAGTGGAGAGCCGTACCGCGATCCGGCGCGCGAGGCGATCGGACTGCTGCTTCGGGAATAGGCCAGTGAAGCGTTCGAGGGACTCATATGGCTACACGTGACGCGCGGTCGCCAGGGCCTCCAGCCGCGGTTGGAAGGCCGGGGCGTCGATGACTTGTCGTTTCTGCTCTCCTCGCATCTACGAGGCCGGCTTCGACGTGACCAAGGGTCCGGGCCTCTGGCAGAAGTTCAAGGACAAGTACGGCGAGGAGGACAGGCTCTCCAACTTCTTCGCCGGCGATCACTCCCGTCCCAGCGAGCGTATCGGAAACATCCAGCGCCAGCTCAAGCTGAACTATCCCTCGGGCCCATCATCGTGACGGCCATGGCGGCGGCGGCGCCGACCAACCGCATCGACATTGTCGAGGGCCTCCTGACGGTCGCCGACCGATATCATGGCGGCCCGGCGTCGTTCGTCGTTGGGACCGCCGCCCTACCCCCGCGCGCCCGCGGGCCTCCATGAGCGGGTGATCCACACGGCGCCGATCCCGACGAAGGTTGCGAGGCCGACGAGTGCGAGGACGGTCCAGAGCAGGAGCCGGCCGACGACTGCCCCGGCGTGGTCGATGGATGCCTGAGCGACGCTGTCCATCTTGGCCAGCGCCGCGCGGCGCTCAGCCTCGATGGCGAGGAGCACGGCTACGCGTTCGTCGCGCAAGCCGGCCAGCGTGGCGGTCCGCTCTACCCTGATGGCATCGAGCACGATCGCTCGCTCCATCGCTACGCGGTCGAGCACGGTCCCGCGCTCGACCGCGAGGGCGGCGAACACGGCCGTCCGCTGCGAGTCTACTGCTCCGAGGAGCCCGCGCTCCTGTTCGGTGAGATACTGCAGGGCGGCCGCCCGGGCACGGGCGAGGATCGGAGGCAACACGTCGCCTGCCGCCAACTCGCCCTGCCACACCACCCGCTTGAAGATTCCCTCGTTCACGTAGCCGAGCCGGTTGTTGATGCCCACGAGGTTGCGTTGGAGGCTGGCGACGGTGCCGGTCAGGCTGGTCTCGCCGAGGGAGAGCGCCTTCATGTCGCTCGAGAGAATGGACTCCCGCGCGAGGTCGGGGCCGTGAATCGGGTGGTCCCCCGCCCAGACGCGGAGCCGCTCCTCTCGGGGCTTGCTCTCGGTGGTGCCGACGACGTGGGCGGCGAGATCCGATGCCAGGCGCTCGAGCGTGTCGGTCGCGGCGATCGCGATCGGCTGCTGGTCGCCGAATGCGTCCCGCCCGTCGCCTCGCTCCAAGTAGTCGGATAGCTGCATGGTGAAGGTCCAGACGTCGGCCAAGGCCACCACCGGGTCGGGACGGAGCGAGGCTTCCTGGATCAGCGGGATCGCCGCCACCTTCCAGCGAAGGGCGTTGCGGCGGATGGTGGAATCCGGGCTGCGGGCGGCGATGGTATCCGCGGCATCCTCGATGATGGACGAGAGACGCCGCCCCGCCTCGAAGACGCGCAGCTGGAGCTCGCTCGCGGTGACATCGGTGGCTTCGATCGCGGTCAACGACGCGGACTGTTGCGGCACCTTGAGGCAGGCAGCCGCAACCAGCGGCAGGAGGCAGACCGCCGCCAGACCCGAGGTGGGTCGGAAAGGTGGCATCCTATAAACGCTGCCGGAAACCGACATACGGGGACATTGCACCTTGGTGCAGGGCGGCAGGGCGCTGCAGAAGGCTCAAGTTGCCGGACGCGGCGGGCACCAGACGGTGACTCGGACGCCTCAGGAGGGTCTTATGAAACGATTCCGTGACTTTGTGATTACCTCCCTGGTGGGAGGTCTGCTGGTCGTCGCTCCACTGTACCTCGCGATCCTGCTGGTCCTGAAGGCGATGAAATCCCTCGTGGGGCTCGTCAAGCCATTCGCGGCGATGCTGCCGGATTGGTTGCCCGCCGAAGATCTCCTGGCGCTCCTGCTCGTGCTGGTGGTGTGTTTTCTCGTCGGCGCCGCCCTCCGGACTCGAGCGGGCCGCGCGGCGCGGGAGCGAGTCGAGCGATCCTTCTTCGAGCGCATTCCGGGCTACGCGCTGCTTCGAAGTCTGACCCAGCAGCTGGTGGGGCAGGGCCAGGAGAACGTGTGGAAGCCGGCGTTCGCCGAGATCGAGGATGCCCTCGTCCCCGCATTCATCATCGAGGAGTTCGAGGACGGCCGGTTCACCGTCTTCGTCCCCTCGATACCCACGCCGCTCGCCGGGGCCGTTTACGTTCTCCCGGCGGAACGGGTGCATCCGCTGAACGTGCCCTTCACGCAGGCCATCAAGTCCATCTCCCGGTGGGGGGCGGGGTGCAAGGAGCTCCTCACAGAGATGGCGACGTCCGGTGATGCTGGCGTGCGAGCGACCGTCCCGCGGGCCTAGAGCACGGTCCTCGAGGGTGCTCCTCGCGATCTCCGGCGGAAGGCGAGCAGCAGGGCAGCCACGGCCAGCGCGGCACCAGTGCCGAACAGTCCCCAGCGAAATGGCGGGGGCTCCATCTGCCGGAGGACGACGCCGAAGTCCAGCATGAAGGAGCCCAGGATCAGCAGGACGCCTGCAAGGGCCAGCGTCCAGAGCGGGGCGGTGAGGCGTGTCGGCCTGCCCTGGGCCTCCTCTCGCAGGATGAGAATCCCTCCGGCGACGAGGAGCACGCTGATGAGCGCCGGCGCCAGGACGGGTCCGATCCACGGCACCGGAATGAGGAACAGCACGTCCCACGTGAGCAGGGAGGGAGGCCAGCCGAGCAGGAGCCACAGCCATACGTAGTAGAAGAGATCCCACACGCCGAAGCCGACGCAGAAGGCCAGGAACCGCTCCCAGCGCTCGACGCCTGCCATGACGGCAACTCCCAGCAGCATGACCAGGGTCGCCGCTTCCCGGCCGATCTCGATCGCGGCCAGCCCGGCGGGCATGAGGACCAGCGGAAAGGCGAAGCCGTGTGGGTAGTAGAGGGCTCGCAGGTACGCCACGACGGCCGCTTCGACGTAAGCCATCGCCACGGCGTAGGCGATCAGCCACGGCAGGAGTCGGTATGCCCGCATCGGTGGTCTCGAAGCGCGAACCGCCCCGGCCTGGGGCGGCTAGCGGTTCTTCACCAACTTGAGCTTCACCACCTCTTTCGTCACGTCGAGGGATCGCGGGTACGCCTTCGACGAACTCTGGAGCGCGTACGCCACGGTCAGGGTGTCCTCGGCCAGCTGGTAGATCTGGCGCCGGACCAGGGTGCCGGCCGTGGAATCCCGGTGGAGGAAGAAGTCCAGGCGCGCCGGTGACGAGGTGCTGTCGATGCTCACGGTTCCCCGCAGATCGATCTTCCGGTTGTCGGCGGTGGCGATCGTGCTGTCCCTGGAAGGTCCAGGTCTGTCCCGTCGCATCGAGCGCGGACGGCTTTCCCTCCACCCACGTCCCGACGATGCGCCAGGTTTCCTGCGGCCTTGCGGCGTCACCCCCGGATGCCTGCGCCGGGCGCTGGCCGGGCCCGACAGGGCCACGCCCAGCGCGACCAGAGTGATTCCTCTCCGCATCGTTGGCGGTACTCCTCGACTTGCTACTTGCCCTTGACCAGCTTGAGCTTCACCACCCCATCGGTGACGTCCAGCGAGCGCGGATAGGACTGCCTCGAGTTTTCGAGCGCGTACGCCACGGTCAGGGTATCGTCGGCAAGTCGGTAGATCTGGCGGCGCACCAGGGTGCCCGTCCCGGAACCCCTCTGGAGGTGGAAATCGAGGCGGGGGGGCGAGGAAGTGCTGTCAATGCTTACCGTTCCCCGCTGGTCGATCTTGCCATTCTGGGCGGTGGCCAGCGTAGTGTCCTGGAATGTCCATGTCCGCCCCGACGCGTCGATCGCGGACGGCTTTCCGCTCACCGAAACACTGACGACTCGCCAGCTTCCTTCCAGGCTGCCGGTACTGGTCCCGGCAGCCGGCTGCGCCTCGGATCCGGATGCCGGCTGCGCACCGGTTTCGGACGCCGGCGGCGCGCCGGCTTCGGACGCCGGCCGCGCGTCAGGGCGCCCCGAACACGCCAGGGCCCCTGCCAGTACGATCAGAGCGTTTCCTCTCCACATCTCGCCTCCACAGTAGTGCCACCCGCGTGTGTTGGACGGACCGCGCCGATGACGCGCCGGCTCACCGCATTCACCGGTGAGACGCCCGCTCTCCTTTGCCCGCAGCTCCCGTCGACCCCTTCTCCTTGCCCGCTCCGTTCGGATGGGCGAAGTGATAGGCCTCCACGTACGAGCGGGCGACGGCCCGGATGGCCCGGCCGATGTCATCATACACGTCGTCCTGCAGGTTAGCGAACGAGATCCGAACCGACCAGTCCGGAGCGGCAAAACCGCTGCCGTTCAGCAGGACGATCGAGTGGTCGGTGGCCAACCGGTAGACGACGTCGAGCGGGTGATAATTCTCCTTGATGAAGTCCAGCACCTCCTCGCCGACATACTTCCTGAGCCAGAATTCGAGGTCGATGATACCATAGTAGCCGCTGAACAGCGGACCTGGCGTGAGATCGATGCCGAGTCCCTTGATCGCGGCGTCGGCGCGGTCACGCACGATCTTGACGCTGGCCTTCTGGTAGCTCAGATCGTCGTCCATGAGCTGAAACAGCCCGAAGAGCGTCATCTGGACCTGCTGAGGGAGCGACAGCCCCGCGGTGTGGTTGAGCGCCACGTCGCGGCTGTCCGCGACCACGCGGTCGATGAACTTGAGGTTGTCGGGATCGAGCGTTATGGGAGAATAGCGCTTTCTGAGGACGTCCCGCTGCTTCGGTGGCAGTTTGGCGATCATCTCGTCGATGAGATTGTCCTGGTGGAGTGCGATGAGCCCCAGGCGCCAGCCGGTGCAGCCGAAGTACTTCGAGTACGAGTAGACCCCGATGGTGTTGTGCGGGATGTCCGCCATGAGCGACCGGAACCCGGGCACGAACGTGCCGTAGACGTCATCGGTCAGGATGAGCAGGTCCGGTCGCTTGGTCTTGACCAGGGTGACGAGCTTCTTCAACACGTCGTCGCTCACCGCGACCGACGACGGGTTCCCCGGATTCACCAGGAAAAACATCTTGATCTTGGGATCCTCCAGCTTCTTGAGCTCCGAGTCGGGGAACTGGAGGCGATTCTCCTGGGTGGCGTTCACCTGGACAATGTGCAGATCGTAGTCGTTGAGGTGCGGCATCTCCAGATACGGCGTGAAGATCGGGGCGCCAAGCGCGATGGTGTCGCCCTTGTGCAGGATCATGTTCTGCATCAGCGACTTGAAGATGTAGCACATGGCGGCGGTGCCGCCCTCCACCGCATAGAGGTCGAAGGTCCCCTTGGGCGGCCGCCCGCCGCACATGGCCCAATCGAGGTACGCCTGGGCGACCCGCTCGTTGTGCACCAGGATACGGTCCGGCACGGGATAGTTGTCACCGATGATCGAGTCGACGAGCTCGTGCACGAACGCGTCGGGGTCGAAGGCGAACTTTTCTATCGCGAACCGGACGGCCTCGCCGAGGAACGCCGCACCGGGCGCATCCGCGTGGGCTGCCAGGAACGCCTCGAGCCGGTGCGCGACGCCATGCTTGTCGGGCATTCCCCCGATGTCGGGCAGATCCATGACCCGCTTGCTCTCGCCGATGGCGAACTGACCCAGGAGGAAGAAGCCCTCGCGCGGCGTGGTTGCGACCCAGTTGGGATTGCCGCGACCGGCATTCAGCAGGGTCACGGCGGACTTCCTGGAGCTTTCCTTGGCGAGCAAGATCAGCTTGTCCTTGATCTCGAACGGACTGAGCTTCGAGTACTTCTGAAGCGCGGCCAGCAGCTCGGGGGTGGTTTCGCTCCCGCGGGACGAGGAGCGCGGCGTCGTCGTAGTGGGCGCCACCTGGGCGGGGGGCGTCGCGCGCTTCTCGCGCTCGAGGACGGCCGTCCCCCCTTTGGATGGATGTGGCATGGATGGTAGCTCCTCGTTTGGCGTAGTTCTGCGGTCAGGTGAGCCTCAGCTCACCAGCAGCACGATCACCGATCCCCAAAGTGTCAGGATGATGTTCGCGACTGCATAGGGAACGGTGAAGCCCAGCAGCGGGACCCGGCTCTTCGCGGCCTCCTGGACCGCGACCATCGCCGCGGTCATCGTCTGCGCGCCGGCCACGGCGCCCAGCAGGAGGACCGGGTTCATGCGCAGCACATAGCGGCCGAACAACAGGCCGACGGTCGGTGGGATCAGCGTGCACACCACGCCGGCGACGAACAGGACCAGTCCGACCTCCCGCAGCGCGCTCAGGAACACCGGCCCGGCGTGCAGACCGGTCACGGCCACGAAGGTGGCGAGCCCGAAGTTGATCATGAACTTCTGCGCGGCCTCGGGAACCGGGCCGAAGAGCCGCGGCCGGGTGGGGCGGAGCCAGCCGAAGAACAGCCCCGCGATCAGCGTGCCCACGGACGTCGACAGGGCCAAGTTCACGGAGCCGATCATGATCGCCGGCAGACCGATCAGACACCCCACCGCGATTCCGAGCCCGACGGTGAAGAAGTCGGTGGTCGTCGTCTTCCGGTCGGGGTCGCCGATCTGTGCTGTCAGCGCCTCGACCGCATCCTCCGGGCCGATGAGCGTCGCCACGTCGCCGCGATTCAGTCGGGTCCCGGGGAGCAGGGGCAGTTCCAGCCCTTCCCGCGTGAGCCGCCGGAGGAAGACGGCCCTGGATTCGGTCCAGCGTTCCGCCGCCTCCTGCACGGTCATTCCGTCCAGCTCCCGACTCGACAGCACGACGTCGAGCGCCTCGACCGGGAAATCCAGGAGAGCCGCGTCGTCGACCTCGATTCCGATCCGGGGACCGAACGCCACGAGCGGCTCGGCGGGACCAACGAGCACGACGACGTCGTTACGGTTCAGCACGGTATCCAGCGCGGCCGATTGGATCGTGTCACCCCGCCGCAGCCGCAGCGCGAAGATCCGTCGCGCGGTCTGTTCCCCGGCCCAGGCTTCCAGCTGCGCAATCGTGCGCCCGACCGCCTCGCCGGATTCCACCCGGTAGGCTCGCGCCAGGTGGCCCCTGTGAGCGGAGGCACCGGCGGCCTCGTCGCGGACACCGAGCTTCGCCTCCAGCGCCTTCGCCTCCTTCTCCAGGTTGATGCCGAGCAGCTTGGGCCCTGCAACCACCACGAAGAGCACCTCGCCCCAGAAGCCGAACAGGTAGCAGACCGCGTCGGCCACCGGCACCTGGTTGGCGAGCCGGACCTTCTCCGCGGCCGGGATCGCGAGGGCGTTGATGGCCTCGGTGGCCGTGCCCATCGCCGCCGACTGGGTGAGGGCGCCGGAAAGCAGCCCGGCCGTGAAGCCGGTCTCCAGGTGCAGCAGCCGCGACATGACGTACACTGCCGCCAGCCCGGTGACGGTCACGACGAGAGTGAGGATCAGCGGGCGCACGCCGTCCTGCTTCAGGGCGCGCATGAACTGGGGTCCGGCCGAGTAGCCGTTGCCGAACAGGAAGAGCAGGAAAGCCACCGTCTTCACGGCCGGCGAAATGTCGATCTTGAGCTGTCCGATGAAGAGTCCCGCAAACAGCGACCCGGTCACCAACCCCAGCGCGTGGCCGGCGACCTTTACCTTGCCGATCACGTAGCCGATGGCGAGGCAGAGGAACAGGGCGATCTCGGGATGAGACCGGAGGGCTTCAACGATCACGGCGAAGATCGCTCCTTAGACGACCGCGGGTGCCTTCACCAACGTGACCTCGTCGAGTCCGAGCGACTTGAATACCTCGTCGGGCGGCCGGTCGCCGGAGAACATGAAGTACGAGGCGTCCCGCCGCCGGACCGGCTGGACGGGATGGGAGGCCAGGTGATCCTGATAGGCGTCCAGCAACCGGCAGGCGAGTGCACCGGAGGGGCTCACGATGCCGTTGCGCGCGGCCAGCACCGGCAGCAGCCGCGCGAAGTCGCGCTCGAAGTACTCGAAGTGGGTGCAGCCGAGGATCAGCGCGGTGACCTTGCGCTTCACCAGCTCGGATGAGGCCTGGTGAAGGTACTCCTCCAGCCGGTTGCGCCATTCCGGCTTGACCAGGCCGTCCTGGTCGAGGATGTGAGCCACGTCCACGGCCGCCACCAGTTTCTGCGCGTCCCGCGCGATGATGCGGACGGCATGTGGCAGATCCTCGGGCGGGGTCCAGTTGACGATCATGGCGCGGGTCGTGCCGCCCGGGGCCTCCTCGTCCTCCCGCAGCACGCCGACGTGCGGCGTGCGCCGGTAGTCGATCACCGAGGCCGGAAGGGTAGGGAGCAGGCCCCGGCTGCCGAACTCGTACGGAATCAGCGGCAGCTCGTGGCCGATGGCCCGGCTGAGAGCGGCGCGATGGAGCTCGACGATCTGCTCGGCGTGCGACTGGATCGAGGCGGTGAGCTCGGTCCCGAGCACGCCGATCACCTTGACCCGCCCTTTGAGCCTCGGATCCACCACTGTCCGTGCCCGCTCGTATCCCAGCTCCGCCGCGACCTTGACCACGCTGAACACCTGCGGGCCGGTCCCGCCCTTCCCGGCCTTGCCCAGGTTCGACCAGGCGGCGCTGGCCGTGTTGCACGCAATGCCGATCACGGGGCAGGTCGGCGCCAGCCGCTCGATGATGTCGTCGGACAGCTCGGCGACGTTCTGTTGCGTGCGCTTGCCGTACGGCAGATGCTCGGTGTCCCCGAAGAACACGACGCTTGCCGCGGCTCCCGTGTCGGGCAGCATCCTGGCGACGAAAGCCGCGGTGACCATTCCCCCACTGCCGGAGTCGAACACGCCGATGGCCTGGTTGGCCGTCAGTGGCAGCTCGTCGACGTCATGCATCTGGAACTCGCTCATCGGCCGATCTCCACTGGCGCTGCTCCGGCGCGGTACTTACGCGTCACTTACGTGTACGGCTCGACCCCGCGCGTGCAGCCGCCGGCTCCCGTGCGCCGGCCTTCGCGCCATCGCCGACCTTCTTCGCGCGCCCGCCCAGCAGGTCGGGCTTCAGCATCTTGATGCCCGTCGCCGCCTTGTAGCCGTGAATTTCCTTGACGTCCAGCTTCCGCATGTAGGTGATCGTGTCGGCGGCGACCACCTGGCCGGGGACCAGGATCGGGAAGCCCGGCGGATACGGGATCACGAAGTTGGCCGAGACCATCGGCGGGCCGTTCTTGAGCCGGTCGTCGATGTCCTTGCTGTGGAGCTTGAGGTACTCGCAGTTCCCGGCGTCGTAGGCGAGGTAGAACGCCTCGCGCATATCGCCCTCCAGCGTCCCGCTGTCGGGATCGGCGCGAAACGCGTCGTGGAAGGCGCTGAAGTTGGGCAGGTCTGGCACGTCCTGTACCAGCGACTTCACCTGTTCCTTGAAGGTCTCGGCATCAGGACCCGCGCCGACCTTCGCGTCGAGATCGCGCGCCATGTCCGCCAGGACCTTGATGACGTACGAGATGTCGCTCCTGGAGTTGTTGATGTTGGTCATCAGGAGGACCGTGTTGCGCGAGGTCTTGTTGATCTGAATGTCGTAGTGCTCGGCGAGCCGGCCCTTGAACGAGGTCCCGTCGAACCCGGCGGTCCCGCACATCAGCGTAAGGCGGGTGGGGTCGAGCGTGAACTCGTCTTCGTCCCACGCGGTGATGACCTCTCTCCAGGTGGAGTGCGGAGGACCGTAGTTCGCCAGGCCGCTCTCCCTGAGCTCGGCGGGGGGGATCATCTCCGCGGGCGTCAGGATCCGGAAATACTTGCTGATCAGCGGGTGGTTGTTCACCTCGCGCCGGAGGCGGAGCGCCAGCCCGGTGTGCCGGGTGACGAGGTCGTGCCCCTCCAGCTCCGCCTGCCGGCGGGCCAGGTCGAGCGAGGCGATGATCTGCAGGTTGGGCGAGGTGGACGTGTGGGTCAGGAACGCCTCCGTGAACGCCTCCTCCACCGAGTCGAAGTCGTCGTCGTTAACCAGGATGAGGGACCCCTGTCGGAACGAGGAGAGCGACTTGTGGACCGAATGCGTGGCGTAGACCCGGATGCGCACCTTGTCGGGATCGGGGAGCAGGCGGCGGTCGAGCAGCTTGGCGTCACTCCCGTCGAGCTCACCGACCTGCTTTCTGAACGCCTCGTATTCGGCCCGATAGGCCGGCGAGGCGTACCGCGCGCGTAGCTCCGCGGCGGCCGCCATCCCGGTCCGGCGCCGATGGTACGGGGAGAACCGCGCGAAGCTGAACCAGGCCTCGTCCCACAGGAAGATGAGGTCCGGCTTGATGGCCAGACACTCCTCCATCACGCGCTTCACGTTGTAGACGTGCCCGTCGAACGTGCAGTTCGTCAGGTCCAGCATCCGCACCCGGTCGAGCTTGCCTTCGGCCTTGAGATCGAGGAGGGCCTTCTTGATCGTGCGAAGCGGCACGCCCCCGTACATGGAGAACTCGTGCAACGGGAAGGCCTCGAGGTAGTACGGCTGGCCGCCCGCGAGCACGAGCCCGTAGTGGTGCGACTTGTGGCAGTTGCGGTCGATCAGGACGATGTCGCCGGGCCGGAGCAGGCCCTGCACCACGATCTTGTTCGAGGTCGAGGTGCCGTTGGTGCCGAAGAACGCCTTCTTTGCCCCCCAGCACCGCGCAGCCTTTTCCTGGGCCTTCTTGATGTTCCCGGTCGGCTCGAGCAGGCTGTCGAGGCCGCCCGTGGTGGCCGAGGACTCGGCAAGGAAAATGTTGACGCCGTAGAAATGCCCCATGTCCCGGATCCAGTTGGACCGAAACACCGACTTTCCCCGAGCGATCGGGAGGGCGTGAAACGTGCCGATGGGGCGCCGGCTGTATTTCTTGAGGTTGTCGAAGTAGGGCGTCTCGTACCGGTCGTTGACGCCATCGAGGATAGCCAGGTGAAGCTCCAGGAACTCCTCGACGTCGTAGAAGATCCGCCGGATGTTCCGGGTGACGAGGTCTCCCGCCAGCGACTCGACTGCCTGGTCCGTCAGCATGTACACGTCCAGCTCGGGACGGATGCGGGCGACCGCGGCAGCGAGCGCGGTCGCGTGGTCCTCCTCCGGGAGCTCCTTCCCGTCCGCGCCGAGCCGATCCTGGAGAAACGTGCCGAGCGCCGGTACGTTGGAGGCGGACCGGAACTGGAAGCCATCGTAGATGACCACGGCCTGGATGTTGGGATTGAACAACACGGCGATCACGGCGTCCTCGAACGTCGAGACCAAGACCGGCTCGTAGATGAAGGGATCCTCCGGGCGGCGAGCGCGGCGCATATCCTCCCGAACGCGGCGCTCGGTGTCTTCCCGGACCCCATCGCGCACCACAAGCAGCTCGAAGTAGGGGCGCTGCTGCTCCTCCTCGAGATAGGGCGCGATGATCGACACCTCCGGTTCCTCCACCTCCTCGCCCAGCTCCCAGACCGCCGCGCTGGTCCGGTAGGTGCCGCGCAGGATGGCCTTGCCGATGCGGTCGGTGAGGCGGGCGAAGCCCACGTAGTCTTCCCGCGCGAGCAGATCTCGCAGCGCCGCGATCGATCGCCGCCCCGGATAGGCCCAGAACGCCTCGAGCGGCTCGAGATCGCCCAGGATGCGCGCCGCCTCGGCCGGCGACCCGGCGCCCTTCCTGCTCAAACGCTTGGCGACGGCGTTGAGCCGCTGCCAGCGGTCCTCTCGTGCCTCGGCCCCGGTGAAGAAATCCGCGAGATCGAGGGCGGGTCGAGGAGCTTCGGCGCGTGCCGAAGTCTTCCTGGACGTTTCAGTTGCGACAGTCATTGCTCCTCCAGGGGTCACTTCATCATGAGCACGATGACGACGCCCCAGACGATCAGGAGCGTGTTGCCCACAGCATAGGTGATGGTATAGCCGAGCGCGGGGACCTTGCTCTTCGCCTCTTCCTGGACCGCGCCCAGCGCCGCGGTCGTGGTACGGGCGCCGGCACAGGCGCCGAGCAGGATGCCCGGGTGGAACTTGAAGATGTACTTGCCCGCGTAGATGCTGATGATGAACGGCATCAGCGTCACGAAGATGCCCCAGAGGAAGAGACTGATGCCGGCCTCCTGGATTCCCTTGACGAAGCCCGGGCCGGTGCTGATCCCCACCACCGCGATGAAGATCGTGAGTCCCATGTTGTTGAAGGCCCAGAGCGCCGGCTCCGGAATGCGCCCGAAGGCGCGGTTCACCGAGCGCAGGTAGCCACACACCAGCCCGGCGATGAGCGCCCCGCCGCTGGTGCTGAGGCTCAGGGGCACGCCCCCCACCTTGAAGCTGAGCGCACCGACGAGCGCGCCCAACACGATGCCCAGGCCCATGAAGACGACGTCGGTCTTCTCGGTGGGCCGGTCGGCGTAGCCGAGCAGGTCGATCACGCGTGCCATGTCGCTTTTCGGTCCGAGGATCTGGAGCACGTCGCCGCGATCGATCTTGAGGCCCGCGCTGAGCGGCATCTCCTGCCCGCCCCGGTGCACCCGGCTCAGGAACAGACCCCGGCCATGACGCTGCGCCAGCTCCCCGAGCGTCATCCCCGCGAGCTCCTTCCGGGTGACCACGACGTCCACCGACTCCGCCGGGAAGTCGAGCAGCTCGCGGTCGTCCACCTCGCTGCCCAGGTGGGCCACGTTCGCCAGGAGCGCCTCGCGCAGCCCGGAGAAGGCGAGCACGTCACCGGCCGCCACCACCAGGCTCGGCTCGACGTCCATCACGGCCCCACCGCGGCGGAGCCGCTGGGCCCAGACATGCCGCTCGCCCTTCCGCAGGTCGGTCTCCACCTGCTCGAGCTTCCGACCGATGAACTTCGAGCCGGTGGGAATCTGATAGGCCCGCAACGCAAGCATCGGATAGGTAGACAGCCCGCCTGCCTCGGCGCCGGCCCCGCCCATCTTCTCCTCGTAGTCCTTGCACTCCTTGACCAGGTCCACTCCCAGGAGCCTCGGTCCGATCGAGGCCAGGAACCAGGCAGAGCCGGCGGTGCCGAACAGGTAGGTCACCGCGTATGCCACCGGCATGGCATCGGTCAACTTCTTCACCTGGTCCGGAGGGAGGCCGAGATTGTTGATCGTGTCGGTGGCGACGCCGAGCACGGCCGATATCGTGGCCGCGCCGGAGAGAAGCCCCGCAGCCTGGCCGATGTTGTAGCCCGCGATCTTGGCGGCCACGAACGTGGAGAGGAGGACGCACACGCAGACCAGCACCGCGAAAAAGACCTGGGGAAGACCGTCGCTCTTGAGGCCCCGGAAGAACTGCGGGCCGACGCCGTACCCGACCGCGAAGAGGAACATCAGGAAGAACACCGATTTCACGTTGGGCGAGATCGTGATCTCCAGTTGCCCGATCAGCACGCCCATCAGGAGGACGCCGGTCACGCTGCCCAGGCTAAACTTGCCGAACTTGAAACTTCCGACGAAGAACCCGAGGGCGAGAGACAGGTAGATCGCAATCTCAGGGTACTTCCGCAGCATCTCGGCTATCCACATCAACATGTTGCGCTCCCCTAGAAGTCGTAGTGGGTGATGAGGTAGTAGCGGAGCGCCTCCGCCTCGATACCCGAGAAAGTCTCCTTCCGGCCCCAATCGACCTCGAACCCGATCTTCATTGTCGGGACGGGCTGGTAAAAGCTGTTGAACATGACCAGGAAGTCCTTCGCCTGATCTTGCACCGTCGTCCCGACCTCATTCTTGAGGATGGTGCCGCCGCCGATGAGCGTGCTGAAGAACTGGGGGGTCCAGCGGCGCTCGTACGCCGCGTAGCCGCCGTATGCCGGGACGGCGTTCAGGTCGCCCGTGGCGGGGTCGGGCACGGCATCCGCGTTCTGCCCTGAGAGCGAGACCAGGTATCGGCCGATTCCCTGGCCGGCGATGATCTGGTAGTACAGGACGTCGGCCTTCTCCTCGGACTTGAAGAGGCGAAAACCGCCCATCAGGTTGGCGCCGTATCCCACCGCCGACTGCGCCTCGCTCACTCCGCCGACCGACGTACGGAAACGGATGTCCCGCACCACCCCGGACAGCGAGAAGTAGCCCCAGTCGCCCGCCTTCGACACGTTGGCGGCGAGATCGGGAAGCCGCTGATCCGTCGTCCGGGTGTCCGGCGCGACGAACTCCTGGTAGGCGACGTCCACCTTGGGCGACTCGGCGGAGGCCACGATCTGAAATCCCGACTCGAACTTCTTCGCGTAGCGGAACATGCCGCTCCGAACCGTCACGGTCGTCGGCGGACCGTCGAAATCGGCCGTGGTGGGTGCCGATCCTTGCTGGACGCCGAACGTCGTCGTTTCCTGCCCGAGCCGCCAACCCTTGAAATTCACCCAGGCCTTGCGCAGGCGGAGCGTCGTGGCGCCGCTGGGGCCGACGAAATCGCTCTCCACGTAGCCCTCGACGGCGCCGAACTTTTCGTAGCGCACCGTGCCACCGAACTTGAGCCGCGTCTGCCTCAGATCGATGGAGAACAGGTTGTCGTCGCGCTCGGGAGCGGACGTGGTGTCGATGTTGACCGGGTTGAACGTGTAGCTGCCCTGGAGGCCGTAGTCGTCCAGTGACGCATTCAAGCGGACCGAGGCACCGATGTAGGCCTCGAAGTGGGGCTTTCCCTCCACGCTGTCCGAGCTGCTCCACTTGATGATCTGTGCCGAGACAGGACGGACGGGCCACGCGGCGACGGCGGCGAGTAGCAGGACGATGAGCCAGGGCCGAGCGGTTCCGACGCGCGATGACGACGGCGGTACCAGGGCCACCCGGGGTGCGCCCATCGTGAGATACTGCGCAGGGATGAGGTTCATCTGGCTTGCCAGGGTTGGGGCACGTCGTGCTGAGAGAAGCCGCTGAGCTGCGAACGGTTCCGCAGCCTCGGACAGGAGATAACCCTCTCTCCCTCACCGCGATGCTGGACTTTGGTACAGGCTGAGAAGCTGTGCACTCGGAGGGTCGTCCGGCCCGGCGGGCACGGGGACCTAGTGAAGGTCGCTTCACTCACCGACAACACTCGATCACGACTACGGTTCGGGCCGAGCTCGAGCCATGTGTCGAGGACGATCGTTTAGGTTGCAGCGAGTTCCATCGGGCGCAACTCGGACGATTGAGACACTTTATCCGGCGCCTCGCCCTCAATACGGCCCCTTTTCGGGGTCTTCATGGTTTGGGGCCGCGATCAGTGGGGAACCAAGTCGTCCGCCAAGGCGGAATTAGGTCCGAAATGCCAACTTTGGCGCCAGGATGGCCCGCCGGGCGCGCGCCCGATCAGCTGTCCTTCGCCGTGGTCGCCTTCTCCGGCGGCTGGCTCAGGGGTCGCGTTCCGCTCACGGCGAATGGACCCGCCCGCGACGCTCGACGGTGCCGCCCGTCTCGCGCCACAGGTCGCGAGCGGTATGGCCGATGTGGCTCAGTCTCCATCCTCCTTCTCCAACTCCGCCCGTGCTTCCTCCAACTCCGCCCGGTCGCGCTTGCTGACCTTGGGGAATGCCAGGCTCAGCTCCTCGATCCGGCTGGTGATGATGTCCGCCACGCAGGCACGGGTGAACCACTTCTTGTCGGCGGGGATCACGTACCAGGGCGCCCACTTCGTGCTCGTGGCGCTGAGCATGTCCTCGTAGGCCTTCTGGTACTCGTCCCAGTGGCCTCGCTCACGGAGGTCCGCGGCGGAGAACTTCCAGTTCTTGCCGGGGTCGTTGAGCCGCTCGAGGAAGCGCTCTCGCTGCTCGCTCTTGGAGACGTGCAGAAAGAACTTGATGATGCACACGTTGTTGCGTACCGCGGTCCGCTCGAAGGCGTTGATGTCCTCGTAGCGCGCCTTCCACAGACCCTCCAACCCGTTCTCGAGCCGGTCGTGCGGGACCCATTGCTTTTCGATCATCTCCGGATGGACGCGGACCACGAGGACTTCCTCGTAGTAGGAGCGATTGAAGATGGCGATGCGCCCGCGGGCCGGCGTCGCGCGCATGGGCCGCCAGAGGAAGTGGTGCAGTCGTTCCTCGTCGGAGGGCGCCTTGAAGCTGAGCACGTCCACGCCCTGGGGGTTTACCCCAGACATGACGTGCTTGATGGTGCCGTCTTTCCCGGCCGCATCGAGCGCCTGGAAAATGATGATGACGGCGTACGCCTTGCTGGCCCACAAGAGCTCCTGGGCCTGCGCCAGTCCCGAGACGTCCTCGAGCAGGGCCTCTTTCGCCTCCGCTTTGGTATCGAAGCCGGCGGCGTAGGCCGGGTCGCGGTCCTTGAGGCGAAGTTTTTTCCCGGGCGGCACCAGCACGGGGCCATGGTCGAGCTGGTGTCGCGCTTTCTCACCGCGCGGTTTCCGGGTCTTCATGGTACGCTCCCTCCTCACCACGACGGCGAGACTGCGGTCAGGCGGCCCCGCTCCGAAAGGCGCTGACCGCGGATTCCAGCGACTTGTGCGTGACGATGGTCATCCCGGCGCGGTCGAGGATCCCGCCCGCGGACGACGAGACGTTCGCGAGCGCCAGCGTGATGCCCCGCCCGGCCAGGTCCTCCGCGACCGCGCGCAGCGTCGCGGCGCCGGTGGTATCGATGAGATTGATCGGGCCGCCGTCGAGGACGACCCATTTGACGTCGGGATATCCGGCGACCAGGGCCAGGAGCCGGCGCTTGAAGTACGGTGAGTTGAAGAACATCAGCGCGGCGCCGAATCGGTACAGCACGAGTCCGGGCACCCGCTCGGCGTCCTCGTGCCCGGCGACGTCGTGATAGCCGGCGAGCCCGGCCATGCGCCCCAGCTCCGCGTCCGGCGGGCGCGACGCACGCGCCACGAGCAACAGCAGCGCGAGCCCCACCGCGAGCAGGATGCCGTCCAGGACACCAAGCGTCACGACACCGAGGGTCGTGACCATCGCCAGCGCGAATTCCCCTCGGCTCACCCGTCGGAGCTCATTCAGCGCGTGGATGTCGAAGAGGCCGAACGCGGCGATGATGAGCACGGCTCCCAGCGCCGCCATCGGCAGATATCGCAGTGGACCCGTGAGGAAGAGCAGCACCAGCGTCATCAGGACCGCCGCCACCAGTCCGGAGAGCTGGGACTTTCCGCCCATGGTCTGATTCATCGCGGTACGGGAATCCGCGCCGCTGACGGCGAACCCGCCGGCGAGGCCCGCCGCGATCTGGCACGCGCCCAGGGCGTAGAGCTCGCGGTCCGCGTCTACCTCGTCGCCCGGCTTTGCCACAAAGCTCGTCGCGACCACCAGCGACTTGGTAAAGCTCAAGAGCGCCAGCCCGACCGCGGCGCCGAACAGCGCCTTCAGCAGGTGCGGGTCCACTATCGGCAGGTGCGGCCACGGCAATCCGGGCGGGACCTCGCCTACGACCGCGACCCCGGCGGTCTCGAGCCCGAGGCCGTGAACCAGCCCCATCCCGACCAGCACCGCGAGCAGCGGGGCCGGCCAGCGGGGCAGGAACCGCCGGGTGGCGACCATCACGGCAAGGGCGACCGCCCCGACGATCAGCGTGGGCAGATGCGTCAGGGGCAGCTTGCGGACGACCTCGAGCAGGTTCGGGATGATCCCGTGCGACTCCATGGCAAACCCGAAGACCTTGCCGAGCTGACCGACAAAAATCTGGAGCGCCACGCCGTTGAGGAAGCCGACGAGGATCGGCTGGGCCAGGAAATCGGCCACGAAGCCGAGGTTGAGGAAGCCGGCGCCGATGCAGATGAGCCCCGTGAGCAGCGCGAGTGCCGCTGCCAGTGGAGCGAGCGTGTCGGGGTTGGCCGCGGCGAGGGGAGCCAGCGTGGCCGCGACCATGGCACAGACCGCGGCGTCAGGATTCGCGATCAGGAGGCGCGACGTGCCGAAGATCGCGTAGGCCACGAGCGGCGGGATCGCGGCGTACAGGCCCACCACCGGCCGGAGGCCGATGATCTCGGCGTACGCGATCGCGGTCGGCAGGGCCACGGCCGCGACGGAGGCTCCCGCGGCGAGGTCGTGGCCCAGCCACTCCCTCCGATAGTGGAGCAGTTGCGCCAGGCCGGGCGCGGCGCGCATGAGACGCGAGCCCGCGCGAACGTCGTCGTCGCGCGGCGCGCCGGGCGGGCCGTGAACCATCTCCTGGAGCAAGCGTCGCATATGGCCACCTGATCGCGCCCGAGTGCCTCGCCGGGGGCCTAGTGGCCTGGGGGAGCCGTCGATGCCGAGTCGGCGGCAGTCGAGTCGGTGGCGGTCGAGTCGATGGGGGGAACGAAGCCGCCGCCCAGCGCCAGGTGAAGGTTGATGCGCTGCACGATCCGCTCGGTGCGGACCCCGAGCAGGGTCGCTTCGGCGCCGTAGAGCCGCATGCGCTGCTGTAGCACGCTGAGGACGTCCGACTTGCCGACCTGGTAGCGCGTCTGCGTCACCGCAACCGCGCGAGTCTGCTCCGCAACGACCTCGGTCAGCACCGTCTGCCGCTCGCGGAGCAGCTGCTCGGCTGCAAGCGCGTTCTCGACGTCCCGGAACGCAGCGAGGACAGCCGACCCGTACGTCGCCGCCGCCTGCCGCTGCTCGGCGGTGCGGATGTCCACCTGCGCCTGCAGCTCGCCGGCGTGGAAGATCGGCGCTAGCAGCGACGCGCCGAGCGAGCCGACCGGGTTGCTGAAGTCCGGCTGCAGCTGGAGCACTTCGCTGCTGATCGCCCCGAACGATCCGGTGAGCTTGATGGCCGGCAATTTGGCCGCGACCGCTTGCCGCGTGGCGTAGAACGCGCTCGATACCCGCTCGCTCGCTGCCACCAAGTCCGGCCGCCGCGCGATGAGGCTGGCGGGAAGTCCCGCCGGGATGTCGGGCACCGCCGGCGGAAGGCTGTCCGGGACCGCGAGGGTTGCGGCGGGGTACCGCCCCACGAGGACCTCGAGCGCCCGCACCGCTTCCCCTTGGCTCTGCTTGAGCTGCAGCTCGCGGTCGCGGTAGGTCCCCACGTCCGCGCTGGCGAGGGCCACGTCCTCATCGTTGGCCGTGCCGACGTTCCGCTCCACCCCGGTCAGCTGGAGAAGCTCTGCGCTCGCGTTCGCCATCGAGGCCGTCAGGCGGGCCTGCATGCGGAGCTCGGCAGCGAGGTACCAGCTCTTTGCCACCAGCGCGGCGAGCGATTGCCTGGCATACACCAGATCGGCGCTCGCCGCGCCCTGCCCGGCGCGGGCCGCGGCACGGCCGTAGCGCACACGGCCCCACAGGTCGGCCTCCCAGTCCGCCCGCACGAGGATCCCGTTAATGCCCGAGGCGTCCCCGCCGAGTCCGATGCCGCCGTGTCCGACGATGTCCACGTGAGGGTAGAGCGCCGAGCTCGCCAACTTGATCTGTCCGGTGGCCGCTTCCACCCGTGCCGCCGCCAGGCGGAGATCGGTGTTCTGCACCAGGGCCTCGGACACCAGGGCGAGCAGCGCCGAATCGCCGAGGGTGGTCAGCCATCCCTCCGCCACCGGTGTCGTGTCCACCGGTGTCGCCACCCACTCCGGCGGCAGCTTCATCGCCGGCAGCATTTCGGCCGCGACTTGGTCGCTGGACGGCGGCTCCTTCACTCTGCACCCGGCCAGGGCGCCAGCGGTGGTGAGGAGGAGGAGGAAGGCGGGCCGGATTCCGACCCGGCGGCGCGCGGCTTCCATGCTAGTGCAGCTTGAGGATGAGGTAGTCCAGCTTCGCGCTTATCCGGACGATCACCTTGCGCACGAGGTGGATGAGGCGACCGTGCTGGGTGTAAATAGCGCCTTGTCCGCGCGCCCCGGCCGCCAGGAATACGGTGGAATCCTCGGACTCCACTTGGACGGCGAACCGGCCCGGTGGGAGGTCCTGCGTGGTGTTCGGCAGCTCCCCGCTGGCGGTGAGCTGCCCCTGACCCTGCGCCCAGATTACTCCCAGAACGCGACACTTGATGATCTTTCCCGGGATCGTGTTCAACGAGATCTCGGCTTCATCGTGCGGCTTGATCTTGCTCAGCTCGTTCTGGGTGTACAGCATGTACACCTGCTGCTCCTTCTCCACGAACGTCATTACCGGCCTGACCGGCACCATCACGGCCATGGTGCCCGGTCGGACCTGCACGTTGATGGCCCAGCCGTCCGCGGGGGCGAGGACCGTCGTTCGACTCAGATCCCAGCGGGCCTGCGCCAGCTGGGCCAGCGTCGACGCGATCTCGGCCTGGGACCCGCCCGCGTGGGCACCCAGCCGCTTCCGTACCTTCGCCTCGTCGGCGGTGGCCGCGGCGATCTTCGCCTTGGTGTCCTCGACATCGGCCTGTTCCGCTTCGAGGTCGAAGCGGTTTCCCGCGCCCGCCTGCACCAGCTCCTGATGCTGCTGCACGCGCTTCTCCGACAGCGCGAGCTGGGCGCGCAGGGACGCGGTACTTCCCTGGGCGGCGGCCAGCTCTTCCCGGGCTTGACCGATCTGGCCTTCCGTGTTCGCGAGCTCGGCCTCGAGCTGCTGCACCTTCAGCACGTAGGGCACGGAGTCGAGGCGCAACAGCACCTCCCCGCGCTTCACGAACTGATTGTTCTGTACCGGCACTTCCACGACCTGACCGCTCACCTGGGGCACGATCTGCACGACGTAGTTGATCACCCTGACGTCGTGCGAGCTGGGCGCGACGACGTTCAGAAGCAGGATCAGTACCGTCAGGCCGATGATGGGGATCGTGACGACGACGACCTGCCACACGAAGGTCCACGGCAGGAGCTTCAGCTTGAAGAAGATCAGCCAGACGAAGATCGAGTAGATCGCAAGGAGAAGGATTTCCATGCCGCCCTCACCCAACCTGACCGCTGGCGGTCCCGGTTTCCAGTTCGAGGAGGCGGCGGCGCAGCCGCTCGATCTCGGCCTCGTCGGCGGGCGTTATCGGTGTGCCGCCGGCCTCGCCGTGCCCCTTGAGCGCGACGCGGTCAACGCCGTAGGCCATCTTGTGCATGACCGGCTTCGTGTAGGCCCAGATCCACGCCAAGGGCCACAGGATGCCGCCGAACACCAGGGACAGCAGGCAGAGGACCTTGATCGCATCGAGCTGCGGATGCTCCCGGTTCTCGGCAACCTTCTCGGGGATGATGTGCACCGCCAGGAAGACGATGATGCCGACCACCGGGGCGACAATCAGCACCACCCACACCAGGATGTCGGCGAGCTTGTCCTCGAAGGCGCCGTGCCCGGCGGCCAGGAGAGGCCGGGGCAGCAGGATAAGCACGGCCGCCAGGGCTGCCGCAAAGGCACGTGAAACCGTCCGCAGGCGCATAGGGGAAGGAAGCCTCAAGCCTTGACGTTGCCTCTTCCTGTCGGCGGTCGGGGCAGGGACCGGCCTCGCCGCCGGCGGAAGGGAGCGGGAACGCAAACCGCGTTGGATCACTCCGGCTAAGGTGCCGCAATGGCCACCGCGCTCTCCATTGGACCTTGGTGCAGGTGGGCAGCGTCGGTGGGCGCTGGCGCGTCACTCGGGCATGTGAAGGACGCCGAGATGTCGGAGCGCTGTCAGCATGATCTGAAGGGCCAGCGCAACCTGCAACACGCCCAGCACTGCCCCGAAGATCTGAAGCAGCCAGGTGGCGGACCGGACGATCGGGTGGGCGAACAGCATGGTCACGAGGTCGAGGACCAGCATGCCCACGAGCACTCCACAGATCAGCATCGTGCGCCGGGCGTCCGGGCTGCCCGCCAGGAGGACGATCACCACGGCGATGCCGTAGGGCGTCACGATTCCCGGGAAGGCAATCAGAAACGGCGACGGTGGGACTGGCATTGTTCCGGGGGCTTCGGGGTGTGGCGGTTCGAACTGTTCAAGCACCAGGGCGAGCGCCACCAGCAGCAACACCAACCCGCCTGCCAGCAGCACGACCTCCGTCGAGACGTGCCACTGGGACAGCACCCTCACGCCTAGGAAACCGCCGGCGAACACCGCGGCCGTCGCGATCGCGGTGGCCCGCACCGCGAGCCGTCGTCGGGCGGCATCATCCAGGCCGCGGGTGAGCCTGACGAACGGGGTCAGCAGCTTGATGGGGCCGAGCGTGATGAAGAACAGGGTGAACAACTCGCTGGGGCCGAGGAGCTGGCCACTCGGCGGGGTGGCGGGCGACTGCGTCAGCCGCGACAGCGCGTGGAAGGATTCCAGGACCATCGTTGAGGCTCCTCGATAGGGCGGGCGCGCTACATCGCAAGCTTCGCGATCAACGCGAGTAGCTCCCTCAATGGCAGGATCGCGAGCACGATCGGCACGAACGGGAGCAGGGTCGCGACCACGAGCGGGATGAGAATCCACAGGTTGACCGGCGTCACCCGCATCGCCGAGACGTTCGCGACCACCTGGTAGAGGTCGGTGGTCGCGGAGAAATCCTGCACCGACAGAGCGTCGTCACTCACCTCGCCGTGCCGACCGAGCCACCGGTCCTCGAATCGCCGACCCACCGCGCTGGCCAACTCCCCGTAGGCGAAGATCCCGCGAATGCGCGCCCGGCGCAGAGGCGGAGCAAAGATGAAGAGCGGCCCCGCGAACAGCACCACCATGCCGACGACCAGTGCCCCGACCACCAGCTTGAACTCCTGCACCGGCCGGCCATCGACGAAGATCGCCTCGGCCGCGCCGGCAGCGACGGCCGCGCCGAGGCCGAAGGCGACCGGCGTGAAGCCCCGGAGAGAGGTCCCCACGAAGGCCAGTCCGCCGGCGCGGTCCGGATGGGAGGGGAGCAGCTGGAGGTTCAGGCGCGACAGCTTCCAGAGTAGCCGCGCCCAGACCACGACTCGCCAGAGCCAGATCGCGATCAGAACCTGATACAGGGGCTGGCTCACCAGCATGAGCCACCAGCCGGCGAGCGACAAAGTGCGGCTGCCCTCCCGGATCGGTGACACCCAAGTGGAAACGGCTTCCGGGTAGAGCGATTCGCTCGTGGCCAGGGTCGAGATGTAGGCGATCGCCAGAAGCGCCAGCTCGACCTCGGGGGAGGTGAGGAGTGTTCGCGTCGAGTCCAGGATCGTCTCGTATCCCCCTCGCTCATCACCCGTCACCAGGCCGGCGTCGAGGAACTGACGCACGATCTTGCCCAGCTGTGGCAGGCAGATGGCCTCCGCCAGCACGAAGGTGGGAATCGCCACCAGGTAGCGCACGTACGCGGAGATATCGAGCAGCTGCGACTCTCGCCGCTGGTCGCTCAGAGCGAGGCCCTGCGCGGCGCTGAACACCGCGAGCGGCACCCACGCGACCGCCGCCAGCGCGAAGGCACGATTCCGCAGCCAGTGCGGCCCGCGCCCAGCCCATCGAAGGACATGCGGCACCCGGGAGTACGGGCCAGCGTCGAACGTGTTTTCGGGGGACGAGCTCACGGGACCAATCTTGTTCCCCCTCTTCGGCCAGACGACTGAACTTTGGTACAGTGCGAGCCCTCTCTGGGACCGGGAGCTGCGTCGGGCCGATGCCGAGCGTTCAGATCTGGACGCGCAGGGCGTCGGGGTGCTCTGAGCGAAGGGTGCGCTGCACGAAGGTCCAGTGGCCTCGCATCCCGCCACGTCATAGCTGTAGAAATGCGACTTCAGCTGGGGAAATGATGCCGGTCCGTGGATTCCTGGTCGATCTGAGACATCAGTGGCGACTCCTCGTCCTGCGGGGAATCCTGGCGGTGGTCCTGGGGATTGTGGCGTTTGCCTGGCCCGGCGTCACGGTCCTCGCGCTGGCCACGCTCTGGGGTCTCTACGCGCTGGTGGACGGCATCGTCGCGCTCATCACCGCGGTGCGGGTTCGTGATGAGGGGCGACCGGTGTGGCCGATGGTCCTGATCGGCCTCGTCGGCATCGCGGCCGGCGGTTTCAGCATCGCACGACCGGGCGTGACCGCGTTGGTGATTCTCCTGTTCATCGCCGCCTGGGCGATCGTGATCGGCATCATGCAGCTGGCCCTCGCCATCCGGCTTCGCCGGGAGATCGAAGGCGAATGGCTTCTTGGGCTGTCCGGCGTGCTCTCGGTGCTCTTCGGGGCGGCCGCGATCGCGAATCCAGGATGGGGCGCCACGGCAGCGGCCCGTCTGATCGGCGCGTACACGTTCCTGTTCGGCCTGCTGATCGTCGTGCTGGGATTCCGGCTGCGGGCGCTGGGGAGACACGTCACGGAACGATTCGCGGCGCTGATCCTGCTGGCTCTCCTCGGGCACGGCTGCAGTGCGGCCAAGGAACCTGCCATCACCGAGGCGCCGACCGGCGCCGAGCTGCCGGGGAAGTTCGTGTGGCACGACCTTCTCACCGGCGATCCGGCTGCCGCGCAGCGGTTCTACGGGGGCCTGTTCGGCTGGGAGTTCCGGCAGAGCGACTCGGGGAACTACATGGTGGTGACGCAGGCGGGCCGGCCGATCGGCGGAATTCTCGACACTCGCGACGGCAAGGCGGAGCGAGTCCCCGCGCAGTGGCTCGGGTCGCTCTCGGTGCCCAACGTCGATTCTGCGGTGGGTGTGATCAAGGCGGGCGGAGGGAAGGTCCATTGGGGTCCGAAGAGCCTGGGCCCGCGCGGCGAGGTGGCGCTGGTCGCGGACGCCCAGAACGCGCCGTTCGTCGTCATGCGGGCGCCGCAAGGCGATCCCCCCGACACCACGCCGGCCGTAGATGGGTGGCTCTGGAACGAGCTGTGGACCCCGGACCCGGAAGCGGCCGTCAAATTCTATAACCACCTGGCGAGCTACGAGGTCAAGCCGGATTCGGGTGCGGACCGGGCCTACTATGTACTCGAGGCAGGTGGACGGCCGCGTGCCGGAGTGACCAGGCTGCGCGCCACCGACGTGAAACCGAACTGGCTTCCCTACGTGCGGGTGACGGACGTCAACGCGACGGTCGGCCGCGTGCAGGCTTTGGGCGGCCACGTGCTGATCGCTCCGACGCCGAAAATCCGCGATGGCCGCGTTGCCCTCATTCAGGATCCAACAGGCGCCGCGGTCGCCATTCAGGAGTGGGAGCCCAAACCATGAAGCCGTCCCGGGCAGTTGCCGTCGCCGGTCTGCTCCTCATGCTGCTCGCCCTCCTCTGGGCCTCGGCCTGCGCGAGCGCCACGGTCGGCGTCGGGTGGAGCGTCTCGGTCGGGGCCGGGCCCTATCCCTATGGATGGGGTGGCACGCCAGTGGTCGGGGTAGGGGTGTACGGGCGACCCTACTACTGATGATCGAATACCTCTGATGACCGAGCACCATCGGCCGAGCGACGATCTTCGGCCGAGCTGCTAGCCCCATCCACCCCCGCAGCGGTGAACCAAAGTCCAATGGCCGCCGGCCATTCCGGGTCCCACCTTGTGGGGGAACCCGTTCTACGTCTCCACTCGAAAACATCACGACCGCGATGGGCAGTTGGTTTGCCGACTGCGAGGCCGGTATGTCTGCGCGCGAGCAATCCCGGGCGTCGAGGTTCGCTTGGCCCCAGGCGGTGATTGCCGTTTCCTACCTCAGGCACGGGCCGGAGGGAGAAGGACGCGGTGGGCGAGTCAGTCGGATCCGCGATGGCGAAGGGGGGAAGTGTGCTCCATGCCGAAGCGCGGGCCCCCCAGTGCCGGAGCCCGGAGGCGAGCCGGTAGCACGCCCTCGCCCCGGGCCGGCGGACTAGTGGGTGCCGAGCGGCTTTCCGAACATCAACCTGAAGGCCCACGGCCGGTTGTAGACGCCATTGAACTCGAATGCGTCGGACAGCGCGACCGTGTACTTGACGTCGAGGCCGACGAACGAGCCGGATTCCGAGACCTTGGCGAGCTGGAGCCCGATTGGCCAGCCCCACTCCGTGCCTTTCGCGGCGTCGCAGGCAAGGTCGTCCGAGCTGCAACTCACCTTGAACCCCACGCTGACCCCGCTGTAGAGCCGCGCGCGCCCGGCCCCTCCTCCCGTCACCGCGATCGCGCCGATCGTCAGCGGAATCTCGATGTAGTCGAGACGGGTATCTCCCCCGCCTTTCTGGACCCAGTTCCCCTCGAGCGTCAGCGCGGTCCTGCCGGCGTTGACTCCCAACAGGATCCCGGCCGTCCCGCCCCAGCGGTCGGAGGTGGTCCCGCCGAAACCTCCGGCCAGGTCGCTCAGGCTCGCGCCGCCGATGATGGCGCCGAACTTGGAGCCCGGACCCTGGGCGACGGCAGGGGTGGTCAGGGCGAAGGCGACGACGAGCAGAACGCGGCCGATGCGGAGCATGGAGCCCTCGAAGGAAGCGGGTGCTCCAAGATGCACGGTCCCGCCCGGCGCGACACTCGACCAAGGGCTAGGGTCCAGTGGGTCCCTGGTCCGGGAGGGCTGCCAGGGACTCGATCCACCGTTCGCCAGGTCCGGTAGACGGGATTTCGCCGGGCCCCCTACCAAGGTCCACTTCCAAGCTCACCCGTGACGTCAAATACTGATCCGCAAAGGGACCGCCGAGCATCGCCGCCGCCGGGGTCAGGCCGCCCATCCGTGAGCACTCCGCCGCGGAGGGCTCCCTAACGGCCCAACGTGCCGAGCCACTGGTGCTCACGGTGCCGGCGGACGACAAGAGCCGACATTTCTCCGCGCGCTGTCCCCGGCGGCCCGCGCAGAGGTCCGAGTTAGACTGAGGGAATGCTGGAACCAGGAGAAGCGGCCCGCGCGTGGCCGTTCGAACGAAGCCGAACCCCACCGACGCCGGCCCGCGAACCGGCCGCTCTAGGAGGCCGATATGAGACGAAACGTTGCCAGGTCCGCGATGCTGTTGGCCGCCGCGGTGCTGCTCGGCGGGATGCCGCTGGCCGCGCAGGAAACGGGCGCCGATACCGCCGCGAAAACCGCCCAGGGCTACGCGCCGAATACGGGCGCCAGCGTAGGATCGCTGGCTTCGACCGATCCCTGGGTCCGCGGCGGCGCGATCGCGCTGCCCGGCCGGTCCCAGGCCGAAGTGGATCAGGCGGTACGGGCCTCCGACCAGCAGTTGGCCAGTGCCGACAGCGAGCTTACCAATGCCACGGCGCGCCAGGCTCGCACCCAGGAGCTCATCCAGGCGCGGCAGCGGCAGATCGCCGAGCTCGAGGTCAAGAAGAAGGAAGCCGACAAGGAGAAGCGGAAGGCGGACAAGAAGGCCCTGGAATCGCAGCAGAAGGTGCTCGAGCGGCGGAAGGAGTTGGCCGTCCAGCTCAAGGACGTGAACGCCGCCGAGATCGCAGCGGCCGGGAAGGCGCGCGAGGCCGCGATCGCACGGCAGCAGGCGCTCGTGCTGGAACGCATGCTGGTGCAGAAGCGGTCGGAGCGGGCGAGCCTCCGCCAGACCGATCCCGCGGCCGCGGAGCGGACGTCCCCGGTGATTCGCGAGCTCGAGCGGCAGACCCTGGTGGCACAGAAGAAGGCGGCGGGCGCCGACAAGGACCTGGCTGGGAAACGGGATTTCGTCGCGAGCAAGCGACTCGATCTTTACAAGGGGTACGTCGACGCCAAGGGCCTGGATGACTGAAGGCAGTGCCTTCGGTGACCTGAAGTCGATATCGAGGGCGGGCGCGCGAGGTCGAAGGCCCCTCCGCGCTCCGAAGATATACAACCTGCGCAGCGATCCCTTCGAACGGGGCGACGAGGACGGGAGCGTGTTCTACGACAAGTGGATGACGGATCGGGCCTTCCTGCTGGTGCCGGCCCAGGCCATCGTCGGGGAGTTCCTCACGACCTTCCAGGAGTTTCCGCCCCGGCAGAAGCCGGCCAGCTTCAGCATCGACTATGCGCTGGAGAAAGCGCGCCAGAGCGGGAAGCAGATGGCCAAGGCTTATGGCGGGGGCGTGAAGTAGTACGGTCGGGGAAGAGCACGGGTGACAGGACTCCACATCCTGAGCCGCGCCGGGCACGTCGCCCGGCGCGGCTACTAGTTTCATGATCTCGAGCCCCCTGCCTGGCAGGGCTGGCTTTCGTGTAGTAGCCACTTTGCCCGCCTCCCCACCATATTTCGCCCGCCAATCCGAGGACACAAGCACTCCGCGGGAGTTCCTACGTGGCGACACCGGCCCCCGGCCAAGGCGGTCGTCCCGACGCATGACACGGCTCCGCCGCCACGCCTGTCCATCCTGTTTCCGAGGGAACGATTGATGTCTCCTGACCGTCCTGCATCCCCGCGCCGACGCTGGCTATTGCCGGTGCTGGTGGTCTGCATCGTGGGTGTCCTCGTCGGCGCGACGGTTGCTCGCGGCAATCAGTACACGGTCGAGCTCGGCCCGTTCGCCCTCCCTGCGAACAGCACGCACGAATCGCTCAAACAGCCCGCCCCGCTCGCGGTCGCGCTGCCGGTCGACGGTTGGCTGCGAGGCCTCTCGTTCGATCTCGTTGATGGGCGCGGCGAGCCCGTCCCGCGCGGAATGCTTCATCACCTGAATCTCATGACCCCGGAGCACCGCGAGCTCTTCAGCCACATCATGCTCCGGCTCGGCGCGGCCGGGCCCGAGACCCAGCCCTATTCGCTTCCCTGGTTCATGGGGTACCGCGTGCATCGGGGCGACAGTCTGCTGGTGGTGGCGATGATGCACAATCCGACGCCAAAGGGCTACCAGGGCGTCCGCGTGCGGGTGCATCTCACGATGGGCCCGGCCTGGCTCCGGTCGCTCGCGATCCAGCCGGTGTACCTGGACGTGATGCCGCCTGCCGGCATCCACGCCTACGACTTGCCGCCCGGCCGCTCGACCAAGTCCTGGGAAGGGCGGCCGGCGGTGGCGGCGCGGCTGCTGGCCGCGGGCACCCACCTGCACCAGTACGGCACGGGACTGCGCCTGGAGGACGTCTCTACCAGAACGGTGCTCTGGGAGGTACGCCCCAACGTCGACGCCAAAGGTGAGGTCGTGAGCATGCCGCGTCGGTACTTCCTGCCGTTCGGCGTCCCACTGGTGCCCGACCACCTCTACCGTCTCACGGCTGAGTACGACAATCCAACGGGGAAGGTGCTCGAGGGCGGTGGCATGGGCGCTCTCGGAGGGATCGTGATCCCCGCGTCCGGAGCATCATGGCCGCGCGCGGAGCGCGCCGACTCGGAGTACCGGTACGATGTCCAGGTGGTCACCGGCGGCCACATGCATCACCACCATAGACCGGAGCAACCGGCGGCTCAGGACTCGTCCGCCTCCGGCCAGCCTCTCGAGAAGAGCGAGATGGGGTCCGAAGCCGCTCGATAGGCAAGCCCGCTTCGATCTGAGACACCCGCCGGCCCGGCCAACCCGAGCGAGAGCCCTTCGCATGGGGCCACTTTTTTCCAGGACCCGTCAGTAGCCGCAGTCCAGGCCGGCGCGGCGTGGCAATATGCCTATGCCGCGTTTGAGCACCTGACCTTTGGTATAATTGCCCCTCCCCATTGCCCCCCCGCATGTTGGCCGCCTCACCTATCCCTTCCAGCACTGAAGCCAGGGAACCGACGGGTGCCCCGGCGCGAGCGGGAGACAGGGCCAACGTGACCCACACGGCGGCCGGAAAGCCGTTCGAAGGGTTCCCGCCGAAGTCAGACGTGTCGAAGTGAGGATCTGGAAATGACGGACAAGCCACTGGCGTCCTGGAACGACACCCCGACGCGCGATGCGATCCTGCGCTTCGTCACGTCGGTGAGCGTCCCGCCAGCCGAGCGCGTCGCTGTATTCGACAACGATGGCACGCTCTGGTGCGAGAAGCCGATGCCGGTGGAGCTGGTCTTCATTCTCCATCGCCTGGCGGCGATGGCCGAGCAGGACGCCTCGCTTCGCGAGCGGGACCCGTGGAGGGCCGCCTACCACAGGAACTACGAGTGGCTGGGCGAGGTCATCACCAAGCACTACCAGGGCGACGACAGCGACGTGAAAGTGTTGATGACCGGGATCCTCCAGGCGTTTCGAGGCGTGCCGGTCGAGGAGTACGAGGCGGCGGCCACCGCCTTCCTTCACGACGCGCAGCACCCGACCCTCGGCCGCCCGCTCCACGACTGCGGCTATCAGCCGATGGTCGAGCTGCTCCGTTACCTCGAGGCGAACGGGTTCACCTGCTACATCGCCTCCGGCGGCGACCGCGACTTCATGCGCACGGTCACCGAGGACATCTACGGCGTTCCGCCCGAGCGCGTGATCGGCACCTCCAGCGCGCTGCGATACCGGGAGAACGACCAGGGCGGGGACGTCGTCTACCGGGCCCATCCGGATGTGTTCGACGACGGTCCGGCCAAGCCGGTCCGCATCTGGAGCCGGATTGGCCGTCGGCCCCTGATCGCCGTCGGCAACTCGAACGGCGACATGCCGATGCTCGACTACGCCGGCGGCTCCTCCCGCCCGGCGCTCCGCCTCCTCGTGCTCCACGACGACGAGGCGCGCGAGTTCGCCTATGTCGCCGGGGCCGAGCAGGCCCTCGAGCGGGCCAGGTCCCACGGGTGGACCGTGGTCAGCATCAAGAACGACTGGGCGAGCGTCTTCGCAGAAACGATGGCAATGGCCGGGCCCTGACCCCCCTCTACCAAAGTCCAATGTCGGCCGTGCGAGCCGACCCGCTAAGGTAGCCCATGCACTCTGGCCGATTGGAGTCGTTGCTGAACCGCGGGCTTGGGGCGGCGCTGATGGGACTGCGCCTGCTCCTGGCGGGAGCGCTCATCGCCGTTCCGTTCGCGCACTGGCAGACGGTTCGGATCCTGACGCAGACCATGAGTCCGTCCGTGTCCTTGTGGGGACGTGCGGCGGAACGTGCGCTGGTCGGATGCAGGCAGTCGCTCCACCCGAGTCTTCTCCTGTTCCATCTCGACGGGGGCCGGGCTGCTCAAGTCGGCTGTCGGGAGCTTCGGTGAAGGCCCGGGCGGCCGCCGTCATCCTCGCCGTCGTCGTGGTCGCGTTCCCCCCTGAGCCGGCGCGCGCCCAGGACGAGCCGCTGCCGTGCCCGGACTGCAATCCCCCCACCAGGTTCTGGGCCGGCGCGGCGGAGCTGATGGTGGTTCAATTCGTCCCCTGGGGCTTTACCAAGTGGGTCACGCATGGCGAGTGGTCGAACATCAGTTTCCGCACCTGGTCCGACAACCTGAAGTTCAGCTGGCAGTGGGACAACAACAAGTTCAACAACAATCAGTTCGCGCACCCCTACCACGGGAGCCTGTACTACAACGCGGGGCGCGCCAACGGCTACGACTTCTGGCACTCGGCGCCATGGGCGTTCGGCGGGAGCCTGATGTGGGAGCTGTTCGGGGAAGTGTGGGCGCCCGCGCCCAACGACCTGGCCAACACCACGCTCGGCGGCATCACGCTGGGCGAGATGCTGTTCCGGTTCTCGTCCCTGGTGCTGGACAACAGGGCCACCGGCGGCAACCGCGTGGTCCGCGAAGTGGGGGCCGGCCTGATCAATCCGGTCCGGGGTTTCAACCGTCTCGTCCGGGGCGAGGTGAGTCAGATCTCCGAGACCCCGTCGGAATGGCGGCCGAGCTGGATTCAGTCGACCATGGACGTCGGCTACCGGCGATTCTCGACATCGTCGGCGCTCGACGATCCCAACGCCCGCGACCAGGCGTTCGTCCGTTTCGGGGTGAACTACGGGGATCCGATCGCGGATCTGAGCAACAAGCCGTTTTCCGTTTTCCAGGTCTACGGCACGGTCGCGAGCCGGTCGGCCAACCACAAGGCGCTGCAGGAGCTGATGGTGCGCGGCAACCTCGCCGCTCGGCCGCTCGGCTCGGACGAGTCCGGGACCCGGCTCGGCCTCTTGATGACCTACGAGTACCTCAGCAATCCCGCCGTGGATTTCGGCGCGCAGGGCTTTCAGGGCGGGCTGATCACACTCAAGAAGCCGTCGGACAGCTGGCGTCTGTTTGGCGAGGCGATGGCGCGGGCCAACCCCATCGCCGCGATTCGATCGGACTATTTCGTCACCGCCGAGGGCCGGGACTATGACTACGGCCTGGCGTTCGGCGGCGCGCTACGCGGGACGGCTACCTGGATCGGAAAGGGCAGTTTGCGTGTAAACGGTGGGTTCGTGTGGCTTCCCGTCGTGAGCGGATTCGCCGGCAATCACTACCTCTGGAATGTCGGTACCGAGCTCCGGGGGTACATCCGCGGCAAGTACGGCTTCGGCGTCACCTACAACCGGTTGTGGCGTTTCAGCCGGTACACCTTCAACCCGGACGTGGACCAGAACATGTCGGAGGCCCGGGTCTTTTTCTCCCTCGCGATTCCGAGGCAGGAGCAGGAATGAGCTCCCATCGACGCTGGATGTGGGCACTGATCGGAGCCGTGGTGATGAGCTCGGCTTGCCTGGACTCGGTGGTGCGGACCCTGAGCCCGGATAACGATCCCCAGGTCGTCAACACGCCGGAAAAGTTCGAGTTCACCGCCCAGGACCTGCGCAACGTCAATGACCAGCTCACCTGGGTCTGGACGAATCCAGCGCCCAAGGCGGCGCTCTCGCACAATAGCTTCATCCACCACGGCTACGGCATCCTCATCATCCACGACGCGGCCGGCGTGCTGGTGGACTCCACTCTCCTCGAGCTCAATCTGGAGACCGAGACCGCCGCAGGCACGCCCGGCCCCTGGACCCTCGAGCTGATTCTCGCCGCGGCCCGCGGCCGGGCGGACATCACGTTAACTCCCGCACCGTAGCAGCGGCCGTCCTGCACCAAGGTCCAATGGCCGTCCGGGTCGCGGCGAACGATGGTGAGGCGCGCGCGGCTGACCAGGCCGCGGGGCCACCCACACTCAACGGTGGAGGAACCTGTGTTACGTATCTCGATTACGCGCCCGCTTGTCGCGGTGGGGCTGGCCTGCGCGGTCTATGCTCCGTCCGTCGAGGCCCAGCTCCAGGTCGTGCACGAGAACCGGTTCGAAATCACCCCCTTCGGCGGCTATCAATGGGGCGGCTCGTTCGACACGGACCCCGGCACCCTGCTCGGGGCCGGACAGCTGGAGATCTCGGACGCGTTCGGCTATGGCGCGATCTTGAGCTTTCTGGCGGGGCATGGTAGCTCGGTGGAGCTCACCTACCTCCGGCAGGACGCGAACATCGAATTCAAACCTGCAACCACCGCCGCCAAGAGCACCCTGGGCGGCTTCGCAGTGAATTACCTCCAGATCGGCGGCCTGTACGAGTTCAACTACGACCGACAGTTCAGGCCGTTCATCAACGGCTCGCTGGGCATCGGGATCTTCGACCCCAAAACGGAAGGGATCGGGAGCGAGACCCGGTTCTCGTGGTCGGTCGGTACCGGAGCCAAATACATGTTCAACTCGGGACGGATCGGCTTGCGCGGTGACTTGCGGCTGTGGATTACTCCGGTTCCCTCGGGTGACTACGGCACTTGGTGCGACTTCTACGGATGCTTCGTCGTGGAGGGGACCGCGTGGGTCACGCAGGGCACGGCCAGCGGCGGCATCATCTTCGCCTTCTAGCCAGGATTGCTGCTGTCCGGAGGTCCCGATGTCCGATATCGGACATGACGCCGGCACTATCTGTCGGCGGTCGCGAGCGGCAGCGGAGCGGAGACCTTGCCCCGGCGACTCCGTGCGCGGGAGCATGACGGAGGAACGTCGTGGTGGATCAGAGTCCCGTCGCTCATGAGCAGGAGCGCCTGCGTCAGGCCCGCGAGGACGGCGTCCCGTGGCGGACATGGGGGCCCTACCTCAGCGAGCGTCAATGGGGCACCGTTCGCGAGGACTACAGCGCGAACGGCGACGCCTGGAACAGCTTTCCCCACGACCAGGCCCGCTCCCGCGTCTATCGCTGGGGCGAGGACGGCATCGCCGGCTTCTGTGACGACCAGATGCGGCTCTGCTTCGCGGTCGCCGTGTGGAACGGCCGGGACGGGATTATCAAGGAACGGCTCTTCGGCCTCACCAACGCGGAGGGGAACCACGGCGAGGACGTGAAAGAGTACTACTTCTACCTCGATGCGACGCCCACGAGCTCGTACCTCAAGCTGCTGTACAAGTACCCCCAGGCCGCCTTCCCATACGCCGAACTGGTCCACGTCAGCGCGACCCGCAGCCGCTCGGAGCCCGAGTACGAGCTGATCGATACGGGCATGTTCGACGCCGACCGGTACTTCGACGTGTTCGTCGAGTACGCCAAGGCCACGCCTGAGGAGATCCTGGTCCGGATCAGCGTCGTGAACCGCGGGCCGGAGGCTGCGGAGCTGCGGGTGCTGCCGCACCTCTGGTTCCGAAACACCTGGTGGCACTCGCCGGAAGCGCCGAAGCCGTCCCTCGAGCGGGGGCCCACCCGGCGTGGCACCAAGACGATCGTCGCCCAGCATCCCGACGTCGGCACCCGCTACCTCGTCTGCGAGAACGCGGGCGAGCTTCTGTTCACCGCGAATGAGACCAACCTCACGCGGCTCTCCAGCCGTCCCAACACGAGTCCCTTCGTCAAGGACGGGATCAACGACTACATCGTGAAGGGCGACACCGGAGCGGTCGATCCGTCGGGGAAGGGGACCAAGTCGGCGGCGCATTACGCCCTCATGGTCGGTCCGGGCGAGACGCAGGTGGTCCGGCTCCTCCTGACCGAGACGCCCCCCTCGTCGCGGGAGGACGCATTCGAGGCCTTCGACGAGACCTTCGCGGCCCGCGTGCGCGAGGCCGACGAGTTCTACGCCGCGCTCACCCCGGAGACGGTCACCGGGGACGCGGCGGCCGTCATGCGGCAGGGATTCGCCGGCATGCTGTGGAGCCGGCAGGCGTACCTCTATGACCTCGGCCCCTGGCTCGAGGAGCACGGCGTGGACCCGGCCGGCGGCAAGGAGGGCAACGTCCGGAACCGCGACTGGTACCACATGTACAACAGCGACGTGATCTCCATGCCGGACAAGTGGGAGTACCCCTGGTACGCCGCCTGGGACCTGGCCTTTCACGCGATCACGCTGGCCGTGGTGGACCCCGACTTCGCCATGCAGCAGCTCGAGCTCATGCTGGGGGCGCGCTACGCCCATCCGAACGGGCAGATCCCAGCGTACGAGTGGAACTTCAGCGACGTGAACCCGCCGGTGCATGCGTGGGCCACGCTGTTCAACTACCGCCTGCAACGGAGCCGCTTCGGCGAGCGCGCCCTGCCGAGCCTCCAGCGCTCGTTCCACAAGCTCCTGCTCAACTTCACGTGGTGGGTCAACCGGAAGGACCGCGACGGCCGGAACGTCTTCGAGGGCGGGTTTCTGGGGCTCGACAACATCGGGGTGTTCGACCGGAGCGCGCCGCTCCCCACCGGCGGCCACCTCGAGCAGGCGGACGGGACCGCGTGGATGGCGCTCTTCTCCCAGAACATGCTCGAGATGGCGCTCGAGCTGGCGCTGCACGACCCAGCCTACGAGGAGCTGGCGGTCAAGTTCTACGAGCACTTCGTGTGGATCGCGTCGGCCATGGATCGGATCGGCGACGGACAGACCATGTGGGACGACGCCGACGGCTTCTACTACGACGTCCTCCGGCTTCCCGACGGCTCGGCCCAACGGCTCAAGGTGCGCTCCATGGTCGGGCTGCTCCCCCTCTGCGCCATCACCGTCTATCCCGAGGTGGTCCTGACCCGGCTCCCGATGTTCTTCGACCGCGCGTGCGATTTCAACCAGCGGCATCCCACGCTGCTCCGGAACATCAACCCGCCCGACCGCGCCGGTGTGCACGCGCGCCGCATGCTCTCGGTGCTCGACGAAGGCAAGATCCGCCGTGTGGTGGCCCGGATGCTCGACCCGGACGAGTTCCTGGGGGACTACGGCATTCGGGCGCTGAGCCGCTATCACCTCGAGCACCCCTACGTCTTCCGCGCCGGCGGCGAGGAGTACCGGGTCCCGTACACTCCGGCCGAGTCGGACTCGGGACTGTTCGGAGGCAACTCGAATTGGCGCGGCCCCATCTGGATGCCGGTGAACCTGCTGCTCATTCGGGCGCTGCTGCAGCTCTACAGCTTCTACGGCGACGAGTTCACCGTCGAGCTTCCCACCGGGTCCGGTACTCGCCTCACGCTGTTCGAGGCCGCCCGCGACCTCGCAACGCGGCTCGAGCGGATCTTCCTTCGCGACGCGAAGGGCCGCCGCCCCGTGTACGGCGCTACGGCGAAGTTCCAGGAGGATCCGCACTGGCGGGATCTGATTCTGTTCTACGAGTACTTCCACGGGGACGACGGCGCCGGTATCGGCGCCAGCCATCAGACGGGATGGACCGGGCTCGTCTCGGCGCTCATCTGCCTGTTCGGCGCCGGCTCCGCCGAGCGGTTCCTTCAGGACAGCGGGTCGGCGTTCGACCGCCTGGCGCGCATCCACGATGCCGCCGGGCGTGAGGCACTGAGCGGCGCGTGAGCCATCCTGCCGCTTCTCCATGACGACGCCCCGAGCATCCAGATGGTGGCGGTGGGCAGGCGGGCTTGCGACCGTCCTCTGCGCTGTCGTTGCCGGCCCGGCGTCCGGCCAGGTCGTTCCAGACGCCTCCACCGTGGCGCCGGCCGATTCCGCGTTCTGGCGGTTCTCGTTCACCCCCTACCTCTGGGCGGCAAGTCAGAAGGGCCAGGTCGGAGTCGGTGGGAGCGTGTCGGAGGTGGACCTGAGCTTCGGCGACATCGTCCAGGAGGTCCAGATCGGTTTCTCGGCCGTGCTCGAGGCTCGGTACGCGCGGTGGATCGGCGCACTCGACTTCCAGTTTTTCAACCTGAACGATGACGTGCCTGTGGCCGAAGGCAGCGCCGACAGTATCACCACGTCACTGGACCAGGTCATCGCCCAGCCGCAGGTGGGCTATACGCTCCTCGTCCGGCCGTGGGGCGGGCTGGATGGGCTGGTGGGCGTGCGCTACTGGCACCTGAGCGTCGACGTCGGCGTGACACACCAGGACCCGAGCCGCTCCGGCAGCAAGGCCTGGGTGGACGGAACGGTCGGCGCTCGGCTCCGCTACAGCCCGGGCCCCAAGTGGCACCTCGTGGCCAAGGGGGACGTCGGTGGCGGCGGGTCCAAGTTTACCTGGCAGGCCATGGGCGGCGGGGGCTATGACCTCGGGCACTGCTGTGCCGTGCTCGCCGCGTACCGCCACCTCGACGTGGATTACGAGAGCGACGGCTTCGTCGACGACGTCTACATGACCGGGCCGGCGCTCGGCCTTGAGATTCGGTTCTAAGAGCGGAAAGGGCGGTCACGGGGAGGCGCTTTCGCACCAGTGGCACCCAGCCGCAGCTCACGCGTCCGGCCCAGGCGTCGCGGTTCTATCTGCAACCGGGCGCGGTGTGGCTGTTGGCGGCCGGGCAACGCGCCGGTGACCCGGCTGGACCAAGGTCTACTGGTCGATGGGGCCGGGTCGGCCGATGCTAGAGGATCGCCTCAAGGAGCTGGCTATGCGGTTGTTCCCGGGTTTCGTGATGGCCGCCCTGCTGGCGGCCTGCGCGCCCACTACTCAGGTCGTGAACAGCTGGAAAGATCCGGCCGCCAGCTCCGTCGAGTTCAAGAAGGTGCTGGCCGCGTGCATGTGCCGCGATGCCGCCATGCGCCGGACGGTCGAAGACGGGCTGGCGAAGCGGATCAAGGGCTCCACGCCCTCGTACACGCTCATCTCGGACGACGAGCTGAAGGACCGCGAGGCGGCCAAGGCGAAGGTCCGTGACGCGGGGTTCGACGGCGCCGTGGTGATGTTCCTCGTCAATGTGGATCGCACGGCGACCTACGTGCCGGGCCAAGCCTACGCGGTGCCCGCGGCCTACGGCAACATGTGGGGTGGCTGGGCCTACGGCTGGAGCTCAACGTACGACCCGGGCTACGTCCGTGAAGACCAGTACGTGAACTTCAATACGAACGTCTACTCGGTGGCGGACGCCAAGCTGATCTGGGCCAGTCGCAGCGAGACGATGAACCCGACGTCGGTCGCCAGCCTGGTGGACGAGGTCATCACGGCGAACGTCCAGGAAATGCAGAAGCAGCACGTGCTCACCAAGTAGAACGCCAACCCCGCACGTGGAAGGCTATATGCGCTGGTACGTGCTGGCGGCACCGGCAGCCGCCGGGGCGCTCTTCCTTACGGGAAGCTGCTCCAACCCCAAGCCGGAAGATGTAACTCCCTCCTACACTCCGACCGTCAGCAAGGGAGCCGGTGAAGACAGCGCGAGCGCCCATGCTGGCGGCGGCCTCTCCGACACCGCCGCCATGCGCGATTCGATGAGCATGCAGATGGACTCGCTGCACTCGCCCGCCGACAGCGCCGTGCGGCGGGACTCGATGTAACGTTGCCCCTGGAGGAGGTCTTTCGGGCCATCGCCGGGTGGATCGCGCTGGCGTCGAAACGGCCGCGGCGATCCTGATCGCGGTCGGTGCCCTGCAAGCCCTCGTGCAAATGTTCAAGCCCCAGCCGGCCCAGACGCTGGGTCGGAAGCGGCTCGTCTAGGTCCACTTCGCTCGGTGGCTGGTCCTTGCGCTCGAGTTCGAGCTGGCCGCCGACATTGTGCGCACGGCGATCTCGCCGAGCTGGAACGACATCGGGCAGCTCGCCGTGATCGCGGTGATCCGAACCTTCCTGAACTATTTCCTCGAGAAGGACATCAAGGAGCTCGCCGAGCTCGAGCAGGCAGGTGCGAGGGCGGAAGGGAACCCGGCGCCTCGGGCCCAGCCCCTGACGGGCTGAGGTTCGACGACTCAGAAGGCGTACGAGACGGCGTACAGCAGGTTGTACGTCGTCACCGTCACCTTGGTACTGCCGGTCGCGCCGCCCAGGGACGGTCCGATCATGCGCTGATCGCTTGTGCCGTGGGAGCCGGAGATGCCCACCGAGGCGGTGAGGCGTCCGGCCCCGAACGAGGTGCCCCCGGAGAACCCCACCAGATTCAGCTCGCGGAAGATCGAGGTCTCCGGGCTGCCCACCGGGCTGTCGTCGGTGAAGAATCCGGCGTGGACCCGGAAACCCGGCGAGAATGAATAGTGGCCGCCGATCGCCAGGTTGTAGACGGCCTTGGTCTCCTCGGTGACGTCCGCGAAGGCCAGCGTGCTCTGGGTCGGCACCCCAGCCGCATCAGTGGTAACGAGCGCCGCCGGGATGGCGCTGGAGTAGAGCACGTACCGATCGCGCGTGCCGTGATACCTGAGATCGAACTCGACCTCGGCCTTGCCGAACCGGATCGCCGCGCCGAGCGTCGCCGCCAACGGAAGCCGGTAGTCGAACTCGGTCTGGTCGTCGCGAAACGCGAGGTCGCGGGACACGGCCCCGGAGAACGCGGTAGCCTGATAGGTGACCCGACTGCTGCCGCCGATCCGAACGCCCGGCGCCGTCACCAGGGCGCCGAAGCTGATGCCCGAGCCCACGTCTGCCTGGACGCCCGCGCTCACGAGCAGGCCGTCCGTGCTGCCGTCCGTCTCGACGCTGTGCAGGGCCGTCGACGCGGCGGTGGGAGTCAGGAGTCGATCGGAGAGCGACGTGTTCTGGTACAGCGATGTATGGGCCCATCCCAGACCGACGCCCAGCCGGAGCCGATCTCCGAGCCGATAGCCCACGTTGAGGGCCGGGATAACCGTGCTGAGCGAGACGTACGAGGAGTAGAGAAAGGACTCGTCGCCAGTAACCCCGGTGAGGGGGATTTGGCCCTCCACTCGGCTCGGCGTCCAGGAGACCGGCTTGGTGACCGAAAATCCCAGTCGCCAATTGCGCGAGTGAATGATCGGGTCGCCGAGGACGCCTCCGACGTACGAGCCGATCGTGCTGAGCCGCTTTCCGCCCCGCTTGAAGTCCGCGCCCTCGAGGGCGAAGCCGGTGAACTCGTACGCATTGGCGCTGGCGTTGACGGCGCTCTTCTCACTCTGCGCGAGCCCCGCCGGATTGTACCAGTTCGCGCCCGCATCGTCGGTCCGCGCGACGAAGGCGTTGGCCTCGATCCCCTCGCGCTGGCCGATGCTCACCCGATCGTAGTTGGGCAGGGCGCTCCCGGCGGGAAGGACGAAGTCGCCGGTCTGTCCGGCGGCAAGCCGGGTTCCAGCGACGAGCAGTGCACAGCAGGCAACAATGGCGCGTCTCATGGCAGCCGGCTCTCTCGGTTGGGCGGCGAACATACCGACCGCCGACGGACCGGTGATACTGAACTTTCGGCTAGGAGCCGCCGCGACCCCCGCGTGGCAGGCGGGCCGCCCGGTCGATGGCGTCGATCAAGGACTTGTCGTCGAAGGGCTTCTGGAGGTAGGCGGCGGCCCCGGCCTCGTGGGCTCGCTGGCGCGTGGCGGGATCGTCGAACGCGGTGATGAAGATGATCGGCGGCGCCGACGGCCGACTCGCGAGCTCGGCCTGCAGTTCAAAGCCGCTCATCCCGCCCAGGTGAATGTCGAGCACGATGCAGTCGGCGTGCTCAGCCCCCTGGTGCCGCAGGAACTCCTCGGCCGAGGCGAACACGTCCGTGCGGAACCCGCGGAGGCTCAGGGATCGGCTCAGCGCTCGACGGAACGAGGGATCATCCTCGATGACCGCCACGACCGGCGACCCTGATGCGCCACCGCCAGGCGGTTGCGGCGTTTTCCGGCCGGGAGCGCCCATACGCTCGCTGTGTGAGAGCTAAGACGATAGCACGGCGTGCCGTACCTACTGGGCGCAACGTAGGACCGCGTCTCCCGGCGAGACAGTGGACCTTGGTGGAGTGCCGGGCGGAGTCGGGCGAGCTCAGGCGCCGGCGCCCGCGCCGACGGCCATCCGGCCCGCGCCGGTCTCGATCCGGAACCGGCCGGCCCGTGCGTGGAGCGCAGGGCAGGGGTCGTCCAGGCTCAAACGGTCGGCCAGATTCACCAGCTCCGCGACGGACCCGAGCTGGAGTTTTCGCATCACGTGGCCCCGGTGCATCTTCACGGTGCCTTCCTTGGTGCCGAGGACCACGGCAATCTGTTTGTTGAGCATCCCCTTTGCCACGAGCCGGAAGACCTCGAGCTCCCGCGGTGTGAGCGAGGCCAGCCGGCCGCGCAGCTCACGCAGCGCGCCGATTTCCCGGCGCCGCTCCACGTCCTTGGCCAGGGCCCGTCCGACGGCGCCGAGCAGCTCCTCCTCCTGGAAGGGTTTGAGGAGAATGTCCGCGGCCCCGCCACGCATGGCCCAGACGCAACTTTCGACGTCGGCGCTGCCGCTCACGAAGATGATCGGCATCGCGAAGCCTGATGCAGTGACCAGCCGCTGCACCTCGAGCCCCGGGAGCTCGGGCATCCGCATGTCGAGCAGCACGCAGCCCGGCTCTTCGGGGCGCAGGCGGTTCACGAACTCGGTCGGGGAGGCGAATGTCTCCACCCGGTGGCCGAAGCTGTTCAGTAACCGCTCGACGGCTCGGCAGAACGAGGCGTCGTCGTCAACGACGAAGACTGTCGGCGTCATATCTGGCATAGGAACGTCGCTCCTGTCGACCCGCGGAGTCTGTGCGGCGGCCCATCCCCGCGACCGGAAGCCCGAATGCCACCGTGGCTCCCCCGTCGGGGTGATTGGATGCCTGCAAGCGGCCCCCATGGGCTTCGGCGATGGACCGGCAGATGGACAGCCCCATCCCGAGGCCGTCCCGCTTGGTTGAGAAAAACGGCTCGTAGATGCGGCTCAGGGCCTCGGCGGAGATGCCGGGACCATGATCGCGCACCGTGATTTCGACCCAGGATTCCTCCGGCTGGGCCGTCCGGATGACGAGATGCCGGCGCGCGGGCAGCGTGTCGGACATGGCCTCGAGGCCATTCACCACGAGGTTGAGGATGACCTGCTGGAGCTGGACCCGATCGCCGGTGATGCCGGGGAGATCCGGCTCGAGCTGCGGGTGGACCCGGACCCGGCGGAGGATCGCGTCGGACGCCACCAGTCGCAGCACGTCGCCGGTGAGCTCGTTCAGGTCGAGCGGCTGCACGTCCATCGGGCCCTTCTTGAGCAGCGCGCGCATCCGCCGGATGATCTCTGCGGCCCGCACGTCGTCGGCCGCGATGTCGTCCAGGATCTCACGCAGCACCTCGATCCGCGGGGGCTGACTCGTGAGCAGCCGCCTGCTCGCCTGCACGTTCGTCAGGATCGCGGCCAGCGGCTGGTTGAGCTCGTGAGCCAGGCCCGCCGCCAGCTCGCCCAAAGTGGCCGCGCGGGACGCGTGGGCCGCCTCGGCGCGGTGCATCTGCGCCTCCACCTCCGCCCGCTTCCGCGTCGTGGAGTCGGTGAGGGTCACCACGGCGCCCCCCTGCGGCCGGCGCAGCGGTTCGACCACCAGCTCGTACCAGTGCTCACCCGCGGGGGAAGAGGAGGCATACTCGTGCCGGAAGCCGGCGGGCTCCTTGCCGGCCAGGACGGACTCGATCCCCTGGACGACCTCGCACGCCGCCGGCTCATGCTGGGTCGCGGCGCGACACACGTCGAGGTAGTTGGCACCGATCGCGATCTTGTCGGCTCCGATCACCAGCGCCGCGTCCAGCCACGCGTCGTTCACCCGGATGATGGTGCCGATCCGGTCCAGCACCGCGACCCGGGATGGGAGGGACGCCAGCACGGCGCCGCCCAGTGCGTCGCTGCTGCGGAGGGCCCGGTCGCCGTTCCGCCGGACCAGGGCGTTGGCGAACACCCCGCTCACCAGCTGGAGCCGATGCACCTCTTCGTCGGACCAGGCCCGCTCCCCGCGCCGGATCATGAGCCCCAGGAACCCGATGGTGTTGCCTCCCACGGAGAGCGGCGCCGCCAGCATCGATCGCACGCCGGCCGCGGCCAGCGTCACCCGGTCCGCCTGTCCCTTCGCCGGGAGATCCGCCAGCCGGGTCAGGCGCACCACCCGGCCCTGCCTGATCTCCTCGGCGCACGCGCGCAGTTCATCGACCTCGTACGAGGTGGCAAGCGGGGAGCCCGGCTCGTCGTCGGACACATGGGTGACGCGGAGCTGACTGGTGTGGGACGAGAACTGGACGAGCGCGGCCCGATCCACCCGGAAGAGTTCCAGCACGCGGCTCAACCAGCGGCCGATCTCCTCGTCGACGCGATCGGGCAGCACGCTGACGAAGTCGGCGGAGAGCTCGCCGAGGAGTCGCTCGAACCGGAGCCGCTCGTCGAGGGCGCGCTGCGCCCGCGCCTGCCGCCGCGCCGTGAGGACGAGCGCCACGATCAGGGCGCCCTGGATGAGGATGACGATGCCGGCATAGATCCGAGGGGCGAAGAAGGGCAGTACGGCCCACAGCGCAACCGAAGCAACCACCCCGTGTGAGGCGGCACTCTGGCTCGGCACGGCCCGACCCGGGCTGCGGTCGGCGTCGATAAAGGGCACTCTCGAATCCCGGAGAACCTGCGAGAAGAGCTGTCCTTCCATTGCCCAATTACCCCCCAGCGGGGAATCGGCGCAACTTGAACTTTGGTGTAACCTTGCGGTGCCTTGGCGGCCGCTCGAACGCGGGCCGGTCAGCCGCTTCGGACGCGCATGTACGAAGGTCCAGTGGCCACGTCTGGTGTCTCGCGGCAGTGTGACGAGCCGGCTGTTCTCTTGTGCGCTCGGCGGCTGAGGCTCGGCTCAACCTGCGATTCAACTTCGGCGGCCCCCGAAGCTGGCGCCGACTGGGACCTGGTTGCCCCATCACTCTACTTGTCCGCGATGACGGCTCCCCGTCTCAGCTCCGACGAGCTCGCTCGCGAGCGCACGATGATGGCCCTCGAGCGCACCCAGATGGCGTGGGTTCGCACCGGCCTGTCGATGCTCACCTTCGGCTTCAGCCTGCTCAAGTTCTTCGAGTTCGTCCGTGAGGAACACCCGGTCCACCCCTCGGCCTCCAGGGATCTGGAGCCGCGCTCGCTGGGGCTCGCCATCATGGCGCTCGGCCTGCTCACGCTCTCGGGGGCCACTGTTCAGTACGTGTCCGAGCGCAAGCGGCTCGGCGCACCGCCGGCGCGCAAGTCCGGGGCATTCCTCATGTCGGTCGTCCTGATCCTGGTTCAGGCGGCTGCTTTGATCTGGTCCTTGATCGCGCCCTAGGCTTCAGCACCTAGCCGAAGGTTCAGTATCGCTCACTCTGGCGGCCGCCTACTGTGCCGTCGCCCCCCTAAGCGGAGCTGGTATGGTCACGCGCACGTTATCCCTCCTCGGAGTCCTGCTGGCAGTCGCGGCCCCCTGTGTCGCCCAAAGCCCGGGTGCCTTCGAGATCGGCGGCTTCGCCCGCTATTCCTTCTACGACAACGACCTCAACCTCAAAGACAAAGTCGGGGGCGGAGGCTTCCTTGGCATCTTCTTCGCGCGCAACGTGGCGCTCGAGGCCGAGGCGGCGACCACCAGCACCAGCGACACCAACGACATCGGGAACATCTCCGACACGCCCATCCGCGGTCGCCTCGTCCTCCACCTCCCGCTCCGCGGCTGGTCCAGCGCGATTCGGTTGGGTGCGGGCTACGTACACGAGAAGTTCGGCAAGGATGCGGATGCCAGCGACGATGGCATCACCGGCCTGCTGGGCCTCCGCTTCGGTCTGAACAAGGTCCTCGCGCTCCAGGTCGACGGGACGCTGGACTACGTGCCGAGCCCGAAGAACTCGACGCTTGACAACTACATGAACCTCGGCGTCCAGGCCGGCGCTCTGCTGCTGCTCAACAACAAGTACGATCGCGACAAGGATGGCGTCGAGGACGGCGGCGACAAGTGTCTCGGCACGCCCGTGGGCGAGGCCGTGGATGCCTCCGGCTGCTCGGCGAGCCAGCGGGACACCGACAAGGACGGCGTGAAGGACAACGCCGACAAGTGCCCGAACACCGCCGCCGGCGCCAAGGTGGACGCGAACGGGTGCGCCCCGGAGCAGCTCGACAAGGACCATGACGGCGTCATCGACAACATCGACAAGTGCGCCGACACGCCGGCCGGGGAACCGGCGGATCACGACGGATGCTCCGCCAGCCAGAAGGACACCGACGGCGATGGCGTGAAGGACAATCTGGACCAGTGCGCCGACACGCCGGCAGGTGCGAAGGTGGACGCCAAGGGCTGCATACCCGACACCGACGCCGACGGGGTGAACGACGAGGCGGACAAGTGCCCCGACACGCCGAACGGCCAGGCAGTCGACGCGACCGGATGCCCCCAGCTGTTCCAGGGAGCGGCCAAGACCATCGTCCTGCCGGGGGTGACCTTCGCGTCGGGCAAGAGCACGCTGAGTGACGAGAGCAAGGCGGCCCTGGTTGAAACCGCCAAGGCCCTGGCGGCCAACCCCGAGGTCCGGGTGGAGGTCGCCGGTCACACCGACAACAGCGGATCGCGCAAGAGCAACCTGAAGCTCTCGGCGTCACGTGCGAAGTCGGTCGAGGACTTCCTCGAGGCGAACGGCGCGTCCCCTGGCCAGGTCACGTCCCACGGCTACGGCCCGGACAAGCCCATCGCATCCAACAAGACGGCTGAGGGACGGGCGCAGAATCGTCGGGTTGAGCTCACCCGGCTCAACTGACCTGGAGCAGGGGTGGCAGATGAATCACGAGACTTCTGCCGTACCCGCCGAGCTCGCGCCCCAGGCGCTGGGCTCGGCGGCCCCCGATCCGGAGATGGTGTGGATCGCGGGAGGCGGCTTCCGGATGGGTTCCGATCGGCACTACCCGGAGGAGCGCCCGGTGCACCAGGCCTCGGTCGATGGCTTCTGGATCGACCGCCGGCCGGTCACCAATGAGGAGTTCGCGCGCTTCGTGGAGGAGACGGGATACGTCACCTTCGCGGAGCTCGTGCCGAAGCCGGAGGACTATCCCGGCGCGTTGCCGGAGATGCTCTACGCCGGCTCACTGGTGTTCGTGAAGCCGGCGGGCCCGGTGGATCGAGGCCAGATCGGCAACTGGTGGCAGTACGTGAAGGATGCCGACTGGCGCCATCCACAGGGCCCCGGGAGCTCGATCGCGGGTCTGGAGCGGCATCCGGTCGTGCACGTGGCTTACAGCGATGCCGAGGCGTACGCCCGATGGGCGGGCAAGGCGCTGCCGACGGAAGCCGAGTGGGAGTTTGCGGCCCGCGGTGGTCTGGACGGAGCGACCTACGCCTGGGGGGAGCAGTTCATGCCAGAGGGCCACGTCATGGCCAACACCTGGCAGGGTGAGTTCCCCTGGCACAATCGAGTGGAGGACGGCTACGAGGGGACCTCACCCGTCGGGACCTTCCCGGAGAACGGGTACGGGTTGTTCGACATGATCGGCAACGTGTGGGAGTGGACCACCGACTGGTATCGGGCGAGCCATCCGGGCGATCCACCGAAGGCCTGCTGCGCCCCGCACAATCCGCGCGGGTGCGCAGAGGTCGAGAGCTACGACCCGTCCCAGCCCGCTATCCGCATACCGCGCAAGGTGCTCAAGGGCGGCTCGCATCTCTGCGCACCGAACTACTGCCGTCGCTATCGCCCGGCCGCACGCTTCCCCGAGCCAGTGGACACGTCCACGTGCCACGTCGGGTTCCGGTGCGTCGCCCGTCCGTCACGCGACTGATCGAGCTCGCCCTGATGCGGGTCAAAATGCTGAACCATCAAGTCGGCCGTAGGGACGCGATTCCCGTGACCATCATCGCGGGCCATCTCGGCGCGGGCAAAACCACGCTCGTGAACCACGTCCTCGCCCAGAGCCGCGAGCGCCGGCTAGCCGTGATCGTGAACGATTTCGGCAGCACCGACCTCGACCCCGAGTTGCTCGAACCCGGGGGCACCATCACCCTCGCGGACGGCTGCATCTGCTGCGCTCGATCCACCGAGCTGGTCCTCGCGCTCGCGGGGCTTCGAAGCCGCAGGTTGCCGCCCGATCAGATCCTGATCGAGGCGAGTGGCATGTCCAACCCTCGACGCATCGCCGAGTCCGTCGGCCTGGGTGGGCTTCGGCTCGACGGCACGGTCGTGGTGGTGGATGCCGAGGCGGTGCGGACCCACGCGCTGGACCGCATCATCGGCGCACCGCTCAGGCAGCAGCTCCTTACGGCCGATCTGATCGTCCTCAACAAGGTCGATCAGGTCACGGAGATGGAGAAGAACGCGGTGTGCGACTGGATCTCGGAGTTCGTTCCCGCGGCGCGGCTGGTCGAGACCTCGCACGGGCGCGTCCACCTGCCGCTCGTGCTGTCGCAGGAACGGGAAGAGCCGACCCGGCCGGCCCCACCATCGAGCGTCACCCTGGCCGAGCCCATCCTCGGCGACCCGGAGTATGGCTCCTGGGCTTGCGGCTTCGATGACCCGCTCGACGGCGCCGCCGTGCGGTGGTGGGCGGCGAACCTGCCGGACGGGATCCTGCGGGGAACCGGTGTGCTCTTCCTCGAGGAAGATCCGTTGCATCGATACGACTTCCACCTCGTTGGCTCGCGTTGGACCCTCGAGCGGGACACGCTGTGGGGCAGGGAGCCGCCGCGCAGCCGGATGGTGCTGATCGGGCGATCGCTGACGCTGAACCATCGTTGGCTGGACATGACCATCGGTCGGTGCGTCGTTCACCACGCGCACGTCGGCACGAGTGCCTGAGCCGGGACGGAGCTCATGCGGAACTACCTGACCGAGTTCATCGGGACGTTCTTCCTCGTGCTCACCATCGGGCTCACGGTGCTGAACGGCACCGCCCTCGCGCCATTGGCCATCGGCTGCTCCCTCATGGTGATGGTGTACATGGGCGGGCACGTGTCCGGTGGGCACTACAACCCCGCCGTCTCGCTGGCCGTCCTGCTCCGGGGCAAGATGGCGTCGGTGGCCGAGTTCACCGGGTACATCGTGAGCCAGGTGGCGGGCGCCCTGGTCGCGGCCCTCGTGGTCCTCGCGGTCACGGGTCGGACCTTCGCGCCCGCTCCCGCCGCGGACGCGTCGGGGATGCGGGCGTTGTTGATCGAAATCCTCTATACGTTCGCGCTGGCGCTGGTGGTCCTCAACTCGGCGGCGTCCGCCAAGACGCACGGCAATTCGTTCTACGGCCTGGCGATCGGCTTCACCATCGTCGTCGCGGCGTTCGCCGGCGGACCGATCTCGGGCGGCGCGTTCAATCCCGCCGTCGGCATCGGGCCTATCCTGGTGGACGCGTCCGTGTCCGGCGGCACGATGGCCAACCTCTGGCTCTACATCATCGGCCCGTTGGCGGGTGGTGCCCTGGCGGCGACCGTCTTCGGCCTCCAGGAACGAGAGCCGATTCAGCTCCATGCCGAACCCAGCAAGCAGGCCGAGAGCCGCCCCGCCTGAGCTCGCCGCGGGTTTTCGCTGGGGGGTCCGCGTCGGCGCGGTGGTGCTCGCCGGGGTGCTGGGTTGCGTCCCCGCCACGAGCCGGAGCGATGCAACCGCTCCGACGCCTTTCACAGGCGAGCGACCGGTGGCCGACCGGCGGCTGACGGTGCCCGGGACATACGCCAGCGGTACCGCGTGCGCGGCCGGCCCGCGCACCGACATCTCGCTCACGCTGTACCCCGACAGCCTGTTCGTCCTCCGTCAAACCCATCGTGACCAGGCCTGCGACGAGGAGATCTCTTTCCTCTATGTAGGCCTGTGGACGGTGTCGCGGGACGGGCGCGGTCTTACGCTGCTGGGCGAGGCGGCGAGCCCGCGGCGGTTCGTGGTGGTCGACTACCGGACGCTGCGGGCGGTCGAGGAGCCGATGCCCCGAGCCGATTCCGTCGAACCGCGCCAGGCCGAACGGACCGTGCGGTTGGTGCCCTTCCGGGAGCCGTTCCGACTCCGTGGCCTCATGCCGACATAACTCATTTCGGGGCCCCCGCCTGCTTGACAGGTGCTGGTTCTTGCAGTATCGACGGAAACCACTCCCTGCAGGACACATCCGGCCGGCCCCAGGAGAACCGGCAACCCAGTGAGGTGTGTCGGGACTTCAACCCGTGAGATTCCCATGTTTCTCGTGGAGCCCGCATCGGGACAACGGTGTCAGTACCCGTCCGCGCAGGCCCTTGGCGCGGCCATCCGACGTGGTGAGCTCGGGCCCCAGGCGCTCATCTTCCATAAGACCCGCAATCGATGGCTGCCCATCACCGTCCACCCCGAGTATCGAAAGGTCGAGACCGAGTTGGGGCCGGAGAGCGTCCAGCGATTGCGCTCCCGCTTCCGGACGCCGCTCAGGGGCGCAACACGCGAAGGCGACGCACAGGCTCCAAGCGCGCCGCCTGGACCGGAGCCGCCGCGAATGCCGTTCCTGATTCCCGGCGACGGCGAGCCGTCGTGGCTGGGAGCGGCATTTCGCCATCTGATGCACCTCGCACGCTCGGGCATGTGAGCCGGAGTCGAAAGCGGCTGTAGACGCGCGCCTAGTGGTCGATTGGCAGGCCGCTGGGTACTCGCGCGGGTACGGCGTGCGCCAGATCGCGCGCAACGGGGTCCGTGAGCGCGACCATGAATGCCGTCACCGTCAACTCGACGTTCCGAAGCGCGGGGGTCCGGAAGGCGTAGCGATCAGCCGCCGCCCCGGTCTCGCGCATCCGGCCGAAGTCGTCCCTACCGTCGGCGCCGTCGCCCTTGCCGGGTCCGATCTGCGCCACCGCGGCATTGTGGAACTTGCCGTCGGAGAACGTGGCCCCGTTGTGACAGATCGAGCATCTGGCACTCATGAAATCCTTCGCGCCGCGTAGCTCGAGCTCGCTCATCGCGTCGTCGTTGCCCGCGAGGAACCGGTCCCACGGCGAGTCGTTGAAGGGGAACTGGTCGATCAGGAATCCCGCGATCGCGTTGCTCGCGTGGCCAAAGGTCATCTCGGGGAATCGAGTGCCGGGATAGGCGGCCTCGAACATCCGACGGTACTCCGGAATCTTGCCCAGCCGGTTCACAGCGCCTCCCACACCTGTTGCGGCTGCTTGTCCTTGATGTCGGCGAGCTCGTTGCCGTCCGCCGCGCGCATCTCCTCACGCGAGAGCACCGGGAACAGGGGCAGCGCCGAGAGCGCGCCGAACTCGAAGGCCCGCGCCATATGGGGTGTGACGCGGTTGCCGGCGGGTGTCTTGAGTGCCCCCTTCCCGTCGATCTCGACCCGGCCGTCCCAGAAAAGCGCCTTGTTCGCGAACAGGTTGAACGCCGGAGGCGCGTTCCGCGGGATGAAATCGCCGTGGGGATGGACCCGCGCGGTGCCCAGGCCCGTCGCGCCCTGCCCGATGGACAGGCTGCGACCGTCGCCGGTTGCGAAGCCGGGGAGGTGGCAGGTCATGCAGGAGATGTCCTTGTTCCCGCTCAGGATCTTGTCGAACGCCAGCGCCCGGCTGAGCTCGACGAGGGCGGGGCGGACCGGTGCGGGCCGGGCGAGGGGGCCGATCCCCGACCTGCGGTCAGGGTCCGTACTTCGGCGGCGAGCGTACTCGTGACCGATGCGGACATAGTGGGACCCGCGGGAGACGGCGTGTCCGTATCCGCGCCGTCGTCGGCGCAGCCCGTAATCGCCGCCGACCACGCGAGCGCCCAAAGAGCGACGTGGCCGTTCCTGATGCGCATACCAACTCTCCTGGTTGTCTGAGAGGGCGGAATGCACCCAGGCACTCCTGCCCACATCTAGATCGAAATCCAGGCGAAACTCCCGACATGCCGGGCCGGGGCGGCTCGAAGGGCCCCGCTCAGGGGCCACCCGCCGCTCAGTCGGGGAGAGTCCGCCCGCGATGCCGCCAGAGGAGATAGAGCGGTATCCCCGCCGCGATCGCCCCCAGGCTCGTGAGGGTGGCCTCCGGATGCGCGGCGAGCGAGTTGATGACGAGCGCCGTCATCGCCACCACGAACAGCAATGGCACGAACGGATAGCCGGGTGTCCGGTAGACTCGGACCGCCTCGGGGTGCTTCCGCCGGAATACGAAGACGCTGCCCACGCTCAGGGCCCAGAAGGGGAGGCTCGCCAGGATGAACGCCTCGATGAGTTGCTCGAAGCTCTGCAGGGCGACGTAGGCGACCGCCAGTGCGGCCATCGCGGTGATCGCCATGTGGGGTGTCCGGTAGCGCGGGTGCACCGCCGCCACTGTACGGAAGAAGAGCCCGTCGTCCGCCATCGCCCAGAACACGCGCGGGACCGCCATGATCACGGCGTTGGCCGAGCCAAAGGTCGAGAGACACACCAGCGCCGCGACGAGGGCGGAGCCCGCGGGCCCCACCAGGCGCACCGCGACGTCGGCCGCCACCAGCGGCGACGCCGCGAGCGCATCGAGCGGAAGCACGTGGAGGTAGGCCGCATTCGCGAGCAGGTAGATCGCGACCACGGCGAGCGTGCCGCCCACCAGCGCGCGAGGCAGGGCACGCTGCGGGTCGCGCACCTCACCGGAGAGGCAGGTGACGTCCTGCCATCCGTTGTACGCCCAGAGCACGGTCACCACGCCGAGCCCGAACCCACCCCACGAGGACGGATGAACGGGGCCGCCCGCGGCCCAGGCGCCTCCCGGCGTGCCGAGCACGAACGCCGCGGCGGTGAGCGAGAGGATCGCGGTGACCTTGGCGAGCGTGGATGCGTTCTGGATGGCGGCGCCGAAGCGGAGCGAGCGATACTGCGCCGCGGCGAGCAGCACGATCAGCCCCGCGGCGACGGTTCGCACCTGGTTCGGCGTCAGCGGCACCAGCCTGCTCAGATACTCGGCGAACACGAGCGCGATCGCGCCCAGGCCCGCGGGGATGATGATGAGATAGACCCACCCGAACAGGAAGGCCGTGAGGGGGCCGTACGCCTCCCGCAGGTAGACGTACATCCCGCCCGCGCGCGGGAACAAGGCCGCCACCTCCGCGAGCGCGAGGGCGCCGCACAGCGCCACGATCCCGCCCACCACCCAGGCCAGCAGCATGGCCCCGGCGCTGCCGGTGTGCGCCGCCGCCGCTGCCGGCACCCGGAAGATGCCGCTTCCGATCATGATGCCGACGGTGACGGCCGCCGTGGACCAGGGGCCGAGGCGCCGTGGCAGGCGCTCGACGCCGAAGTCCGCCTCAGCCGCGGATGCTCGGGCCTCGGCGCTGGCCCCGCTACTCAGGGTGCACCGCGAGGATCTGCAATGGAGTGGGCACGGTGGTGAGCCCTTCGGAGGTGTCGGTGGGCAGCGTTCCCGTGATGGTGTAGCTCCCGGCGGGAGCGGGCGCCCCGCCGGGCAAGCGCCCGTCCCACACCGCCTCGAACGTGAGCGACTCGGCGGGGGCCAGCGTACGCACGGCGAGGATGGCGGAGACGACCTGCCCCTCGAGGCGGCGCCACACGACGCTGCCGTCCTCGCGGCGGACGGTGATGTCGAAGGCGATCGGCCGCCCCTGCAAATAGATCGTGATGGGGCGCTCGGTGCGATTGGTGAGCTGGAGCTCGACGGGCACGGGCTCGCCGGTTCGCACCGATGGCGGCGCGTGCACGCGGAAGGCGACCGAATCCTGGAGCAGCAGGCTGTAGAGCACGAGCGCGACTGGAAAGCCCATTTGGGTGACGTGGCCGGCGGCGACGAGCGCCGCCGCCGGCCGTGAACTCAGTGCGTGGTGATGTTGCCGATCTCGCCCTTGATGTTGCTCAGGGGACTGAACACGAAGCTGCTGGATCCGCTCCCGCCCCAGAGAATGCCCAGGAGGGTGACGTTGTCGCCGCCCGAGATCGCGAACACGGGCGAGCCACTGTCGCCCGACCCGACGGATGCGCTCACGAAATCCTGGCACAGCTCGGTGATGTTGCTGCCGCTCACGTTGGTGTTGGTGCAGGTTGCGGTGACCTGGCCCTGGGACCAGCCCGTGGTGCGTCCCACCTTGTTCACGACCTGGCCGGCCACGGCCTCGTCTTCCGCGGTGATGGAGTACTGGCCGGTGATGCCGAGCGAGCCTTTTGAGGGCCGCGCGGTCTTGGCGATCTTCCCGAAGGCGACGTTCGTCGCGGCAACGTCATACCGGGCCCGGGACGCATCGGCGCGCCGGCAGAGCCGCCCGGCGGGACACCCGGTGATCGCCCCGTAGGTCGGATCTTCGACCTCGGTGGCGATCTGGACGTTGTCGACGCTCTGAAGCGGCTGCCAGTACGGGGTGTTGTCCACGCCGCCTTGCACCTTGGTACAGTGGGAGTTGGTGATGAAGCTCAGCTGCGTGCCGTCCTTGGCGTTGAAGCCGAGCGTGCAGAGGAAGCCCGGGAAGTTGATCTGGATCCCGCCTTCGGTTGGCCGTACCCGGTCTTGGAGCGAGGGCCCACTGCCGGGTTTGGGCCTGGGGGCGACCGCAAACGTGACCGGCTCGGTCTCCTCGACGACAGCAGCATTTGCCGGCAGGCCCAGACGCGCGAGCGCGGCTCGAACCTGGCCGCCCCTACCGCGCTCTACCCCGATCTTGATCTGATTGCCCGCCTCGTCGGCGTCCACGAAGACCGCACCCGGAAGCTTGAGCGCCTCGACCGAAGCCTTCGCCTGCCATGCCTCGAGCTCGTCCCAGGTGAACCGGCCCGCCTTCACCTGGATGCGAGACGCCGCCACCCCATGTGACTGGAGGTAGGGCGCGAGCGCCCGCTCGGCGTTTCCGCGCTGTCCCGCCTCCTTGAGATACATGGTTGGCGTGCCGGTCGCATCGTAGAAGAATCCACCGAACCCGCGGACGGTGCGGCCGAGGGCGTTGGGATTGTTCACCGGGCCCTGACCGATCGCCTTGGCGGCGACCTCGGGCTGGTCCGGCGAGGCCGGCTGATTCTGATCGGAGCAGGCAGCGGCCACAACCACTATTCCTGCGGCAAGCGCATGCATGGCATGGCGTTGGAGCATAAGACCGACCTCTGTCTGAGCGTGTGGGAGGGAACGGCGGTGTGCAAACCGCCCTCCCACGTTACCGCGGGCAGGGCGCTAGCGCCAGCGGAACAGCCGCACCGCCACGATGAAGCTGACGACCAGCCAGGCCGTGATGATGGCCAGCTCCGGCCAGATCTCGGGCAGGCCGGCGCCGCGGAGCATCGTGGCCCGGAGCGCGTCGATTACCGCCGTGAGCGGAAGGGCTCGGATCAACGGTTGGACCGCATCCGGGAATCGCGAGGACGAGAAGAAGACCCCCGAAAAGATCCACATCGGCAGCATCACGAGGTTCATCAGTCCGGACACGCCTTCGACGGTGCGCGGGCGCGCCGACAGCAGCAATCCGAGCGACGAGAACGCGAGTGCCGACAACAGGCACAGGGCAGCGAGCAGGACCGGCGAGCCGCGGAGCGGCACCCCGAAGACCAGCGCGGCGAAGCCGAGCAGCAGCGCGACCTCGATCACGAGAAAGGTGAGACGGGAAAGAACAAAGGACGCCAGATACTGCGTCCGAGACATCGGCGTCGCCACGAGGCGCTTGAGGAGGTGCTTGCGTCTCGCGTCCACGATCGCGAAGCCGATCCCCCAGATGCCGCTCCCCATGAGGTTCATGCCGAGCAGGCCCGGCACCACGAAGTCCACGTATCGGGCGCCGGCCTCGCGCACGGTGCGCTCGCTCGCCCGAACGGGGTCGGTGCGGCCGGCCGCGCGCTGCAGCGCCTGGTCCACCCGGAGTCGGGCCTCACGGGCATCCGGGCGCTCGGGGTCGTAGCGGTACTCGACGCCGGAGTCGTTCGGCACCACGACCAGTGCGACATCGCCCGTGCGGAGCGCCTGGGCAGCGTCGGGCTCGGCGAGGGTGCGGATCTTGAGACCGTCCTCGCGCGCGAGGCGCGGCCCCAGCGTGTCGGTTCGCCCACCGTCCGCCACCAGTGCTACGGGCGTTCGATCGGAAGGCCGGCTCCGGAACGCGATGCCGAGCCCGGCGGTGAGCAGGATGGGGAAGACGAAGACCCAGAAGATCGCCTCCGGCTCGCGGTAGAACTCGCGGTACCGGACCAGGGTCAGCTGGACCAGCGGCCGATCTCGCCTACCCGTCACGGAGCTGCCTCCCCGTGAGCGAGACGAACACGTCCTCGAGCGTCGCCGAGTGGGTGCGGAGCTCCGAGAGCTGCGCTCCCTGGCGGCGGAGCTCCGCAAGGAGGGCGGGCATGGCCTGGTGGAGCTCGGAGACCTCGAGCCGCCAGGTGCCGTCCTGGTGTCCGAGTGCGCCGATGCCTTCCACGGCCGCGAGGGCGGCCATGTCGAAATGCGCGCCGTCCGCCACGGCGAACTCGAGCACGTGCTCCGCCCCCAGGGACGCGATCAGCTCGCGCGGCGTCCCGTGCGCGATGACCCGACCGTGGTCCACGATCGCGACGCGGTCGCACAGGCGTTCGGCTTCATCCATGTAGTGGGTCGTGAGGAGGATCGAGCGGCCGCCGGCCCGAAATCGCTCGATGAGGTCCCAGAGCTGGCGTCGCGACTGCGGGTCGAGCCCGGTGGTCGGCTCGTCGAGGAACAGAAGCTCCGGATCACCCACGAGGGCGCACGCGAGCGCGAGACGCTGGCGCTGGCCGCCCGAGAGTTGTCCCACGCGTGCCTCGGACTTCTCGCCGAGCTGCACGAGGTCCGTCACCTCCTCGACCGACGGGCCGCGCGGGTAGAAGCTGTGGAAGAGGCGAATCGTCTCCGCCACCGTGAGCTTCTCCGAGAACTGGGTCTCCTGGAGCGAGATGCCGAGCAGCTCGCGGAGGGCGTGGTCGTCCTCGCCCCACCGGCGGCCGAGGATCACGACCTCGCCGCTGTCCGGCGGCGTGAGTCCCTCGCAGATCTCGATGGTGGTGGTCTTCCCGGCGCCGTTGGGGCCGAGGAGTCCGAAGCATTCGCCGGGACGGATCTCCAGGTCGATGCCGTCCACGGCGAGCACGTCGCCGTACGACTTGCGGAGCTGGCGGATCAGGAGCGGGTTTGGGGAGGGGGTTCCCGGCATCCGGGAAGTCTAACGGGGGGCCGCGGGCCGCACCCTCGCCCGGCTACTCGCCGCGACGCCGCGCCCACGCCTCGCGCACGGTCTCCCGCACGCGCTCCCACTCCTCGGGCCGGGTGAGCAGCAGGTAGCCGGCGAGGATGCCGCCCATGTACACGGCAGTCTGCATGAGCGGTGACGGCTCGGAGGCAATGAGAATGTGCAGCATCGTCCTGCTACCTCGTGAAGGTGGTGGTCTGGATCATTTGGGCGTCGAGCGCCCGGGCGATGCGATCGCGCGTGTCGCTGAGATGCGCGCGGGTATAGGCGTCCAGCTCGGGGCGCGGCACGCCGAGCGCGCGATCGAGGTCGCCGCCGAGTCCGGCCAGGGTGACCCGGGCGAGCGCGCGCGCGTCCTCGGGTGTCCCCGGCGGCGGGCTCACCGCCGTCTGGATCAGCGAATTGACGTAGAATCGCTGGAAGTCGCGCCGCACCGAGCTCACGTTGCGCGGGCGCACCACGCGCCCGCGAACCCCCGCGCCGATCTCCGACCAGATCGCTCCGGTGAGGGAGGCGAACAGCTCCGGTAGCCCGAGGGTGGTCTCTCCGGGCTCCGCGCGGAGCTCGGCGTCCCGGATCCGCGCGAGCACGACGGGGTCGAGGAGCTGACCGAGGAGCGAGCCCTGTTGCGTCAACGCCCAGTCGTGCAGGGGAAAATCGGGCCGCCCGTCCGCGCCCGGTGACGCGCCCCAGTGCATCCACCGGTCCGCCGCGAGCTGGCCGAGCAGCGCCGGGGGGAACCGGTAGGCACGCTCGCCGAATGCCGCGTCGGCGAGAAACGCCAGCGCGTCGCGCTGCTGCGCGGCGGGGACGTTGACGACTGCCGGTCGGGCGCCGGGATCTCCGCGATGGTCACGGGAGACCGTGGCGCCACCCAGGTACTTGGTCGTCACGAGCAGCGCGTACCAGCGGTCGTTGAGCAGGTCGGTGAATGCGGCGCGGAGCCGGCCGTATCCCTGGCCTGGCGCCACCACCCGGGTCTCGAGCGAGTCGAACATGCCGTCGATGAGCGCGACCCGTCCGCGCGCCCAGGCGAGCGGGTCGTCCGTCTGGTCGTACCGGCTGACGGTCGGATCGAGTCCGAGGCCGCCGAAGCCCGCGTCTTCGTCGGTGCCGTACAAGTGCGCCGGGTCCGCCGCCTGCGAGGCGATGGCCCGCAGCCCGTTGACCTCGATGTCGGGAGTCCAGGCGCCAGCCTCCGGCCCGGCGCCCTTGGGCGTCGTGCGGATGGGGGCACTGGTCACGACGTCGGCGTACCCGTACGTGATCGCCCAGCGATCGTAGCTGCCGATGGTCGGGGCATAGTAGTCGCCCTGCCGCGCCGGGTCGAGGGCCAGCGCGGGCGGGGTGTAATCCATCACCGAGACGCCGAAACCATGCGAGGCAGTCCAGCCCCTGTTCGCGAGCTGCGCGGCGCTCGCGCCGGCGGATCCGCGGAAGTTGTGACGCAGACCGAGCGTGTGTCCGACCTCGTGCATGACCAGGGCTTTGAGGGCCTGGCCGACATAGGCGCGCGTCGGCTCGGCGCCGGCAGGGATCTCCCCTCGCGCGGCGAGGAGCGCGCTCACCAGCGAGCCGCTCTGGCCCATCGCCTCGCCGTAGCGGCAGAGGCGCGCGTCGCCGTCCTGGCCGAGCGCGAGCGAGTCGGTCTCCAGCACCGCGCGCGCCGCGGCAAGCGGGGCGACGTACCGCCCTGACTGCCCCCGCCAGCGCTGCACCCACGCCGGCCGAGATCAGGATGTCGGCATTGAGGATCTCGCCCGTGCGCGGATCGACGTTGGTGGGACCGATGGCGTATACCGCGCCGTTGGTCGCGGTCCACCGGACCGTGGAGTATCGGGTGTCGGCCGCGCTCCAGGCGCTGTCGTCGGGCGCATCGAGCACCCGGATCGCGTCCCGAAACCCCGCGTCCTCGAACGCGCGGTTCCACTCGAGGATCCCGGCCCGGACGTAGGGCCGCCACTCGAGCGGGACGGTCCGATCGATGTAGTAGGTGATCGGCTGGACCGGCTCGCTCAGGGCCGCGCCCGGATTCCGCTTCTCGAGCCGCCAGCGATTCACGTAGCGGACGAAGTAGCTCTCGGCGGTGTCACGCGAGAAGTCCTTGAGGGCGGAGATGAAGTAGCCGACCCGGTCGTCGGCCAGGCGCGGCCGCATCGGCTCGGTCGGAAGCTCGCGCAACGAGTAGTGGATCCCGAGCGGGATGGCGCGGTAGTCCGGCACGGTCTCGAGGCCGAGGTTCCGTGCCGTCTGGAACGTGAGCCGCACCTCGGCTTCGAGATTGGTGCCGAAGAGCCGCAGGAACTGGAGGCTCGAGCGCTTGTCGTCGAGTGAGACGGTGCCGGTCAGCTTCCGCTGCGCAATGGCCGACTGGAACACGCTGCCCACGTCGGCCCAGTCGGAGAGGAAGAAGGGTGCGACGTTGACCAGGATCTCGCTGGTGTCCCGCACGGCGGCGATGGGGAACGACTGGACCACCGAGTTCCCGAACGAATAGGCGACGGTCCGCCCCATCGGTGAACCGGGCGCGGCCGCCACGTGCGGGTTCACGGCCCAGAGCTCGATCCGGTCGCCCTCGCGGTGGAACCGCACGAGGTCGGAGCGCAGGGAGCTACCGCCGTCGAGGCCGAGCTCGCCGATGCCCTGCGAGATCTGCGTGACGAGCAGGTAGTCGCGATCGAGCTGTCGGGGGGCGAGCGAGAGGTAGATGCTGTCGTGCTTGAAGTAAATGGCGAAGATGCCGTTGCCGACCTCGCTGCCCTTCGTGACCTCGCCGTACGGCCGGCCCGGCTGATCGCCCCGCTGCGCGTCGGCGCGGCCGAAGCCGGCGAGCGCTGCGAGGAGCCACAGGGCGGTCGAGCGGACGAGGGTCACGCGGTGCTCCGTGACGACGCGAATGGCAGGGGGAGGGGGCGACCGGGCAACGTGGGCAAGTTGGAGGCCGCGCCGCGACCACGGTCAAGCGGGTGTAGCAACAGGGTTTGGGGAGGTTGGGCGTGTCAAAAAGCCAACGACGGGGCAAAAAGCAGGACGGTCATCCGCAGTTCCACATCGCGTCTCGGCGAGCACGACACCCGGAGGCATCAGCCAGGTTCGGTGGGCATGGACCCTTCGCACCGTGGGCGATGACAGCTCGTTGGGCGCGCGCCTTTTCGTTCCGCGCGTTGCGGGTCGGCGCCATCGCGCCGCCTTGACCTAACCCGGGCCCCCCTCTACATTTGCCGGTCTGTCCCCGATGAGGGGCCTTTCGGGATCTCAAGCTCCAGGGTTATGCCGACCATTAATCAGCTCATCCGGCAAGGCCGGAAAATCGTCGAGGCCAAGGACAAGGCGCCGGCGCTCAAGTCGAATCCGCAGAAGCGCGGCGTGTGCACGCGCGTCTACACCACCACCCCGAAGAAGCCCAACTCGGCGCTCCGGAAGGTGGCCCGCGTACGACTCACCAACGGGTTCGAAGTCACGGCCTACATCCCGGGCGAGGGGCACAACCTGCAGGAGCACTCGATCGTGCTGATCCGCGGCGGCCGCGTGAAGGACCTGCCCGGCGTCCGTTACCACATCGTGCGCGGCACGCTCGACTCCGCCGGCGTGAACGACCGCCGGAAGAGTCGATCGAAGTACGGCGCCAAGCGGCCGAAGGCCACCGGCGGTGCGCCCGCCGCCAAGGGAGGTAAGTAGTGAGCCGCCGCAACAAGGCCGTCAAGCGGCCGGTGCCGCCCGACCCGCGGTACGACAGCCAGACCGTCTCCAAGTTCGTGAACAACCTGATGTTCGAGGGGAAGAAGAGCGTCGCCGAAGGCATCTTCTACTCCGCGATGGACATGATCGAGGAGCGCACCGGCCAGCCCGGGGTGTCGGTCTTCAAGCAGGCGGTGAACAACGCCAAGCCCACCCTCGAGGTGAAGAGCCGCCGTGTCGGCGGAGCCTCGCTCCAGGTCCCGGTCGAAGTCCGTCCCGATCGCCGCACCGCTCTCGCCATGCGCTGGCTCATCTCCTTCGCGCGCGCCCGGACCGAGAAGACCATGTCCGAGCGTCTGGCCGCGGAGCTGATCCTCGCGAGCAAGGGTGAGGGGAACACGATCAAGAAGAAGGAAGACACCCACCGGATGGCCGAGGCCAACCGGGCGTTCGCGCACTATCGCTGGTAGCCGGCGCGCGAGGGCGGGTAAAGAAGGGCGGGGATGCCGACCGGCGTCCCCGCCCTTCGTGCATTGGGAACCTCAGCCCTTGGAGGAATCCGTCGGGCGCGCGGCGAGTCGCGCCGCCTTGCCCGTCAGATAGTCTCGCTCGGGCAGGCTCAACGTCCGTTCGGCGGCGGCGCGATAGTGATCCAGGGCGCGGTGACAGTCACCGGCCATCTCGAAGAGGTGGGCCCGGACCGCGTCGAGACGGTAGTGGCCGCTCAGGCGCGGGTCGCTATCGAGGGGGGTCAGCAGCTCGAGACCTGCCTCGGGACCGTGCACCATGGCCACCGCGATGGCGTGGTTGAGCGCGACCATCGGATTGTCCGACATTCCCCCAAGCAAACCATACAGGGCGAGGATCTGCGGCCAGTCGGTGTCCTCGCTGCGCGCGGCCTCGTCATGGACCGCCGCGATCGCGGCCTGGAGCTGATAGAATCCGATCGAGCCGCTCGAGAGCGCGGCCGTGACGAGTGCGATCCCTTCCGCGATGAGCCCCTGATCCCAGCGCGACCGGTCCTGCTCATCGAGGGGGATCAGCTCGCCGTGCGGGCCGGTGCGCGCTGGGCGGCGCGCATCGGTGAGGAGCATGAGCGCGAGGAGACCCGCGACCTCTCCATCGCCCGGGAGCAGCGCGTGCGCGGTGCGGGCGAGGCGGATCGCCTCGTCGGACAGATCGGCACGGTGCAGCGCCGGACCCGCGCTGGAGGAGTATCCCTCGCTGAAAATCAGATACAGCACGTGGAGCACCGCACGCAGCCGATCGGCACGCTCCTCCGCATTGGGCAGGCGGAACGGGATGCCGGAGGTCTTGATGCTCTGTTTGGCCCGGCTGATCCGCTGCGCCATCGTGGTCTCGGGGACCAGGAAGGCAGTGGCGATCTCGGCCGTCGTGAGTCCGCCCACGGCGCGGAGGGTCAGTGCGATCGCCGTCGGCGGCGTGAGCGCCGGATGGCAGCACATGAAGAGGAGGATGAGCGTATCGTCCGAGTCTGTCCCGGCGTCCTCCTCGGCCTCGGCAAGCGCGGCCTCCTCGACGGAGGGGTCGCTCGCCACGAGATCTTCGCGGCGTCGGCGCGCGCGCTCGCGGCGCACGTGATCGGCAAGACGCCGTACCGCGACCCGGTAGAGCCAGCCGCGCGGGTTGTCCGGCAGTCCGGTCTGCGGCCACTGCCTGGCCGCCGCGATCAGCGCTTCCTGCACCGCGTCCTCCGCGGCCGCGAAGTCCTCGTGGCGCCGCGCGACGGCGCCGAGCACCCGCGGCGCGAGTTCGCGCAGCAGGTGCCCGACGGAGGCGTCGGTGACCGGCGGGGTCACCCCTGGTCCGGCGGCGCGCTCATGACCTGGCGCACCTCGATCGGAATGATGAGTGGCTTCCCGCCCGGCCCCGGTGCCGCCGAGGCCTTGGCGGCGATCTCGTACGCGCGCTCGGGCCGGTCGACCTCGACGATCCAGTAACCGGCGAGGAACTCCTTCGCCTCCGGAAACGGTCCGTCGGTGACCGCCGGGGCCCCCTGCTTCCCGGCGCGGACGACCCGGGCCTGGCCCGGGGGCGCCAGCCCCTCGGCGCCAACGAACTCACCGGCCTCGGTCAGCTCCTGGTTGAACCGATGCATGAAGGCGATGTGGGCCTTGAAGTCCTCGGGAGCCCAGTTGTTGATCTGGTACTCGCCTGAGTTTCCGCGTGGAGCGTGCATCATCAGCATGTACCGCATGGTCCTCTCCTGTCGGTTGGGGCGCCTTCATCGGCGCCGGCAGAGAGAAGTCGGAGCCAGGCCCGGGTTTTCGACATCGCCACAAGCTCTTGGTGCGCAGTCGCTTGGGAAGTGAAGCCGCAACCTGGCCGAGGAGGCAAGGCTCCGCGGGCGCGTCGAGGTCGCCTAGCACGGCCCCCACCGATCCAGCGCGCGCTGGCCGGACCGGTCTCGCACGCCGGCCCCTACGCGCGCACGATGGGTTGACATCGTGAGCTAAGCCGCTACTTTAACCGGGCTTGGCGGTTTTGGCCGCTTCGCGACATCGGATCATGTGACGACCCGCTCCGGCGGGGCCGCCATCTCTGGTCCTCCGAAGACAACGCGTGGGGCACCACTGGCACCCCTCATCCTGGGCGACAGCCCGGATGTGCGCGGAGCGATACCACCGGCTGCGGCCGGGTCGGTCGCCCCGCTTTTTCGTTAGCACTGGGATACACATCGACATATGGCTCGCGAAACTCCACTCGATCGCTATCGCAACATCGGCATCATGGCCCACATCGATGCCGGCAAGACGACGACGACCGAGCGCATCCTCTACTACACCGGCAAGAACTACAAGATCGGTGAGGTCCATGAGGGCGCGGCCACCATGGACTGGATGGAGCAGGAGCAGGAGCGCGGGATCACCATCACCTCCGCGGCAACGACCTGCTTCTGGGTCCGGAACGGCACCCAGTACCGGATCAACATCATCGATACGCCGGGCCACGTGGACTTCACCGTCGAAGTGGAGCGCTCGCTCCGCGTGCTCGACGGCGCCGTGACCCTGCTCGATTCCGTCGCGGGGGTCGAGCCCCAGACCGAGACCGTCTGGCGCCAGGCCGACCGCTACGGCGTGCCCCGCGTCATCTTCGCCAACAAGATGGACCGGGTCGGCGCCGACTTCGATCGCTGCCTCAGCATGATCCGGGACCGCCTCACCAAGAAGGCATATCCCATCCAGCTCCCCGTCGGCTCGGGCGAGCTCTTCACGGGCCACATCGACGTGCTGCGGCGCGTCGAGGTCATCTTCGACGAAGAGACTCTCGGCAAGACGTACACCGAGATGCCGGTGCCCGAGGCGTACCGCGAGCGGGTCGAGGCCGCGCGCCACGAGGTCATCGAGGCGGCGGTGGAGCATGACGAGGAGCTGCTCGAGAAATACCTGGGCGGCGCGGAGCTGTCGTACGACGAGATCCAGCGCGCCATCCGGAAGGCCACGACGTCGGGCTCGATCGTGCCGGTCCTGTGCGGCGCCTCGTTCAAGAACAAGGGCGTGCAGGCGCTGCTCGATGCCGTCATCGACTACCTGCCGAGCCCGATGGACATCCCACCGATCAAGGGGCATCTCCCCCTGCACGACGACACGCACGTCGAGCGGTGCGCCTCTGACTCGGAGCCGTTCAGCGCCCTGGCGTTCAAGATCGCGACCGATCCCTACGTGGGCCGGCTGACCTTCTTCCGGGTGTACTCGGGCGCGCTCAAGAGCGGCAGTTACGTCTACAACAGCACCAAGGATAAGCGGGAGCGGGTGGGCCGCCTGCTGCAGATGCACGCCAACAAGCGGGACGAGATCGAAGAGGTGCTCGCCGGCGACATCGCGGCGGCCATCGGCCTCAAGGAGACCCGCACCGGTGACACGCTGAGCGACGAGGACAAGACCATCATCCTCGAGGCCATGCGGTTTCCGAACCCGGTCATCGACGTCGCGATCGAGCCCAAGACCAAGGCCGATCAGGACAAGTTGGCCACCGCGCTGCAGAAGCTGCAGGAGGAGGACCCGACGTTTCGGGTGCGCTCCGACGCGGAGACGGGCCAGACGATCATCGCCGGCATGGGCGAGCTGCACCTCGAGATCCTGGTCGACCGCATGAAGCGGGAGTTCAAGGTCGAGGCCAACGTCGGCAAGCCCCAGGTGGCGTTCCGGGAAACCATCCGGCGGAAGGTGAAGGACGTCGAGGGCAAATTCATCCGCCAGAGCGGCGGCAAGGGCCAGTACGGGCACGTCGTCATCGACGTGGAGCCGGCCGAGCCGGGCGCCGGGTTCATCTTCGAGGACAAGATCGTGGGCGGCACCATCCCGCGCGAGTTCATCAAGCCGGTCGAAGCCGGCATCCGCGAGGCGCTCGAGAACGGCATCCTGGCCGGGTACCCGATGGTGGACGTGAAGGCGACGCTCACCTTCGGCAGCTACCACGACGTGGACAGCTCCGAAATGGCCTTCAAGATCGCGGGCTCGATGGCCATCAAGGACGCCGCCCGGCAGGCCGGGGCCGTCCTCCTCGAGCCGGTCATGGAGGTCGAGGTGGTGACGCCGTCCGACTTCCTGGGCGATGTCATCGGCGACCTCTCGAGCCGCCGCGGCAAGATCGGCGGCATGACGCAGCGCGGCGACGCGCAGGTCGTCGCGGCCGATGTGCCGCTGGCCGAGATGTTCGGCTACTCGACGCAGCTCCGCAGCATGACGCAGGGGCGCGCGGTGTACACGATGCAGTTCGATCACTACGAGGAAGTTCCGAAGAGCATCGCGGAACAGATCATTACGAAGGCGCAGAAGTAGGCGGGCAGGCGGTCGACAGGGAGGACGGTCGGAAGGTACCGGCCATCGGACCCGCTGACCGTCCACCGCCTGAACCAGGCACCCAACAGGACACCGGGGCAACGCGACCATGGCCAAGGCCAAATTTGAGCGGACGAAGCCGCACGTGAACGTCGGGACGATCGGGCACGTGGACCACGGGAAGACGACGCTGACGGCGGCGCTGACGAAGGTGTCGGCGGACCACGGGTGGGGGACGAAGTACGTGCCGTACGACGAGGTGGCGAAGGCGTCGGAATCGCAGGGGCGGCGGGACGCGACGAAGATCCTGACGATCGCGACGAGCCACGTGGAGTACGAGACGAAGGCGCGGCACTACGCGCACGTGGACTGTCCGGGGCACGCCGACTACGTGAAGAACATGATCACGGGGGCGGCGCAGATGGACGGGGCGATCCTGGTGGTGTCGGCGATGGACGGGCCGATGCCGCAGACGCGGGAGCACATCCTGCTGGCGCGGCAGGTGAACGTGCCGTCGGTGGTGGTGTTTCTGAACAAGTGCGACCTGGTGGACGATGCGGAGCTGCTGGACCTGGTGGAGCTGGAGGTGCGGGAGCTGTTGAGCGCGTACGAGTTCCCGGGGGACGACACGCCGGTGATCCGGGGGTCGGCGACGGGGGCGATCGCGGGGCAGGCGGAGTGGCTGGCGAAGATGGACGAGCTGTACACGGCGCTGGACACCTACATCCCGGAGCCGGTGCGGGAGACGGACAAGCCGTTCCTGATGCCGGTGGAGGACGTGTTCTCGATCACGGGGCGGGGGACGGTGGCGACGGGGCGGATCGAGCGGGGGGTGGTGAAGGTGGGGGAGGAAGTGGCGGTGGTGGGGTTCAACAGCGCGAAGAAGACGGTGGTGACGGGGGTGGAGATGTTCCGCAAGCTGCTGGACCAGGGGCAGGCGGGGGACAACGTGGGGCTGCTGCTGCGGGGGGTGGAGAAGCACGAGATCGAGCGGGGGATGGTGCTGGCGAAGGGGGGGAGCATCACGCCGCACACGCACTTCGAGGCCGAGGTGTACGTGCTGACGAAGGAAGAGGGGGGGCGGCACACGCCGTTCTTCAAGGGGTACCGGCCGCAGTTCTACTTCCGGACGACGGACGTGACGGGGTCGGTGGAGCTGCCGGCGGGGGTGGAGATGGTGATGCCGGGGGACAACATCCAGATGACGATCGAGCTGATCACGCCGATCGCGATGGACGAGGGGCTGCGCTTCGCGATCCGCGAGGGTGGGCGGACGGTGGGCGCGGGTGTGGTCACCAAGATCCTGAAGTAAGCCGGACCGACCGGAGAGGACCGAGATGGCTCAAAAGATTCGCATCCGCTTGAAGGCCTTCGACCACGTCGTGCTCGACCAGGCTGCCGCGGACATCGTGCGCACCGCCGAGAAGACCGGCGCGCAGGTGTCGGGACCGATCCCGCTGCCGGTCAAGACCGAGCGGTGGACGGTGCTCCGGAGCCCGCACGTCGACAAGAAGAGCCGGGAGCAGTTCGAGCTGCGCACGCACAAGCGGCTCCTGGACATCAACGATTCCCGTCCGCAGACGATGGACGCGCTGACGAAGCTCGACCTCCCGGCGGGGGTCGATGTCGAGATCAAGGTCGAATAGGCGGATCCCAGCGATGACGAACGGATTGATCGGCCGCAAGCTCGGGATGACCCGGGTCTTCGCGGAAGACGGCACCGCGGTGCCGGTAACGGTGATCGAGGCCGGCCCCTGCCGCGTCGTCCAGGTGCGGAACGGCGGCGTGCAGCTGGGCTTCGGCGCGCGGCGGGCCACGCGCACGACGAAGGCCGAGCTGGGCCACGCCAAGAAGGCGGGGCTCGAGGCGGCGCCCCAGGTGCTCCGCACCTTCGCCACCGCGGGCGACGCGCCCACGCCCGGCGCCGAGGTCAAGGTCGACATCTTCGCCGCCGGCGAGCTGGTGAAGGTCACCGGCACCACCAAGGGCCGCGGGTTCCAGGGTGTGGTGCATCGCCACGGCTTCGGCGGCGGTCCGGCCACCCACGGCAACACGCGGCACCGGAAGCCCGGCTCGATCAGCCCCGGCACCGACCCGTCGCGCGTCATCAAGGGCAAGCGGATGCCGGGCCACATGGGCGCCGCGCGCCACACCGAGCTCGGGCTCACCGTGGTCAAGGTGGATGCCGAGCGCAATCTCCTGTTCGTCCGGGGCGCCATCCCGGGCGCCAAGAACGGGATCGTCACCGTGGCCAAGCAGGGAGGCCCGAGCCGTCATGATTGAGGCCCCGCACTACACGCCGGCCGGCGCCAGGCGCGACGGATCGTTCGCGCTCCCGGCCGACACCTTCGACGGCACCGTGAACGAGCCGGTGCTGCACCAGGCGGTCAAGGTGTTCCTGAACAACCAGCGTCAGGGCACCGCGAAGACCAAGACCCGGAGCTTCGTCTCGGGCGGCAACCAGAAGCCCTGGAAGCAGAAGGGCACCGGCCGCGCCCGGCAAGGCTCCACCCGCGCTCCGCATTGGCGTGGCGGCGGCATCGTGTTCGGCCCGATTCCACGCGACTACCGCACGGACATCCCGCGGAAGGTGAAGCAGCTCGCGCGGAAAAGCGCGCTCAACGCGCGCGCTCGCGAAGGCGCCCTGCACGTGGTTGAGCAGTTCGCGTTCCGGACGCCCAAGACCGCGCGGCTCGCGGCGTTGCTGGCGAGCCTTGGCCTGGCCGACCGGAAGGTGCTGGTGCTGAGCGCTGCGGCCAACGAGGCCCTCTACCTGAGTGGGCGCAATCTCCCGTCGGTCGCAGTGATGCCCTACGCGCAGGCCGCGGCGTACGATGTCCTCTGGGCTGACGCCGTGGTGGTCGAGGAGGGCGCCTTCACGGGGGAAACCCGCGAGCTGGACGGCGAGGAGCTACCGGGCCTCGAGGAGCGGCAGAAGCGCGCGCCCTCCGCGGCTCGGCCCAAGACGGCGAAGGCGGCCAAGAAGACCGCGAAGGCGGCGGCGACCAAGTCCGCCAAGGCGGCGAAGGCCGCCAAGAAGAGCACCGCCAAGGCCGCCAAGAAGGCCGCGCCGAAGGCGGCCAAGAAGAGCACGGCCAAGAGCGCGAAGAAGGCCGCGCCGAAGAGGAAGAAGGGGGACAAGTAATGCCCGCCCTGCACGAGATCATCGTCCGCCCAGTGGTCACCGAGAAGAGCTCGGCCGCGTACCAGACGGGCAAGGTGTACACCTTCGAGGTGCACCCCGACGCGAACAAGTACCAGATCCGCGACGCGCTGCAGAAGCTGTTCGGCGTCACGGCCACCGGCGTCCGCACCATGCAGATGCGCCGCCACGCCGTCACGCGCGGCCGCACCCGCGGGACGACGGCGCGCTGGAAGAAGGCCGTGGTCACGCTCAAGGACGGCGACTCGATCGCCGTGTTCGAGGGCTGAGATGAGCATCCGTCAATTCCGGCCGATGACGGCCGCCACGCGCTTCAAGTCGGTCAGCGGGTTCGACGAGATCACCCGCGCCACGCCCGAGAAGTCGCTCCTCGAGCCGATGAAGAAGTCCGGCGGCCGCAACAACCTCGGCCACCTGACGTCGCGGCACCGGGGCGGCGGGCACAAGCGGCAGTACCGGAAGATCGACTTCAAGCGCAACAAGTTCGGGATCCCCGGGAAGGTCGCCGAGATCGAGTACGATCCGAACCGGAGCGCGCGCATCGCCCTCATCGTGTATGCCGACGGCGAGAAGCGGTACATCCTGCATCCCAAGGGGCTGAACCAGGGCGACGTGGTCGTCTCGGGGCCGGGGTCGGACAGCCGGACCGGGAACGCGCTGCCGCTGTCCGAGGTACCGCTCGGCACGTCGGTGCACAATATCGAGCTCAAGATCGGGAAGGGCGGCCAGCTCGCCCGGACCGCCGGCTCCAGCGCGCAGGTGGTCGCCAAGGAAGGCGAGTACGTCACGCTGCGGCTCCGCTCCACCGAGATGCGCCTGGTGCACGGTCGCTGCCTCGCCACGATCGGCGAGGTGGGGAACGCCGAGCACGAGCTGCTCTCGGTCGGCAAGGCCGGCAAGTCCCGCTGGCTCGGCAAGCGGCCCAAGGTCCGCGGCGTGGCCATGAACCCGGTGGATCACCCGCTCGGCGGTGGTGAGGGCAAGAGCTCGGGCGGCCGTCCGCCGACGAGCCCGTGGGGCAAGGTCGAAGGCCGGAAGACCCGACACCGGAAGAAGCAGTCCACCAAGCTCATCGTGCGCGGTCGGAAGCGCGGGAAGGCGACCCAGTAATGGCGCGCAGCGTGAAGAAGGGCCCCTTCGTCCAGGAGTCGCTGATGACGAAGGTGATGGTCCTGAACAGCAAGAACGAGAAGCGCGTGGTCAAGACGTGGAGCCGGGCGAGCACCATCCTGCCCGAGTTCGTGGGCCACACCTTCGCGGTGCACAACGGGAACAAGTTCGTCCCGGTGTACGTCACCGAGAACATGGTGGGCCACAAGCTGGGCGAGTTCGCGCCCACCCGACTCTTCCGCGGGCACAGCGGGAAGATCGTGGCCGACAAGAAGGCCAAGCCGGAGTAACCATGAGCGGCCATGCGATTCAGCGGCTGGTGCGCCAGTCGCCCCGGAAGATGCGGCTCGTGATCGACCTCATTCGCGGCAAGGACGTGAACGAGGCGTACGCGATCCTCAAGTTCAACAAGAAGCTCGCGGCCAAGCAGATCGCCAAGACGCTCAAGTCGGCGGTCGCCAACGCGGAGCAGAAGGCGCTCAAGGACAACGAGCGGTTCGATCCGGACGCGCTCGTCGTCAGCAAGGCGATCGTGAACGGCGGCCAGCCGCTCAAGCGGTTCACCGCCGCGGCCCAGGGCCGGGCGACGCCGATCCGGAAGCGCACCAGCCACGTGGAGATCCACGTGGACAGCAAGGAGAGCGAGTAACATGGGCCAGAAGACGCATCCGATCGGGCTCCGGCTCGGCATCGTCAAGCAGTCCTCGTCACGCTGGTACGCGGACAAGGACATGCCGGCGCTGCTCAAGGAGGACGAGCTCGTCCGGAAGTACCTGAAGACCCGGCTGGGCCACGCGGCGATCGCCCAGATCGACATCGAGCGCCGCCCCGGCAAGGTCACCATCACGGTGCACACCGGGCGGCCGGGCGTGGTCATCGGGAAGCGCGGCGCCGAGGTGGACAAGCTGCGCGACGAGCTGGCCCAGCTCACCGGCAAGGAAGCCGCCATCAACGTGGAAGAGATCAAGCGGCCCGAGCTCTCGGCCCAGCTGGTGGGCGACAACATCGCGCACCAGCTCACCCAGCGCATCTCGTTCCGCCGCGCCATGAAGCGCGCGGTGCAGAGCGCCATGCGGATGGGCGCGCAGGGCATCAAGGTCCGCGCGGCCGGCCGCCTGGGCGGCGCGGAGATCGCGCGCACCGAGGGCTATCACGAGGGGCGGGTGCCCCTGCACACGCTGCGGGCGGACATCGACTACGCCACCAGCACCGCGAAGACGACCTACGGCACGATCGGGATCAAGGTCTGGATCTTCAAGGGCGAGGTGATCGAGGACATGTCCGGCCGCACCTATAGCACGGGGGCCTGAGGCCGATGCTCGCGCCCAAGCGAATCAAGTTCCGCAAGCAGTTCAAGGGTCGCACCCGCGGTATCGCCGGCCGGGGCAACACCGTCGCGTTCGGCGAGTTCGGCCTCATGAGCCTGGAGCCGGGCTGGGTGACCAACCGCCAGATCGAGGCCTCGCGCGTCGCGATGACCCGCGAGATGAAGCGCGGCGGCAAGGTGTGGATCCGGATCTTCCCGGACAAGCCGATCACGAAGAAGCCGGCCGAGACCCGCATGGGGAAGGGCAAGGGCAACCCGGAGGGCTGGGTGGCCGTGGTGAAGCCCGGCCGCGTGATGTTCGAGATCGAGGGCATCAGCGAGGACCTGGCCAAGAAGGCCATGGCGCTGGCCTCCGCCAAGCTGCCGGTGAAGACGCGCTTCGTGAAGCGCGAGGAGACCTGAGCGATGAAGGCGAACGAAATCCGGGAGATGTCGGTGGAGGACATCAAGGCCAAGCTGGAGGAGCTCGTGACCGAGCGCTTCAACCTGCGCTTTCGCTCCGCCACCGAGTCGATCGAGAACCCCATGCGGTTCCGCGCGCTCCGGCGCGACATCGCGCGGCTGAAGACGATCCTCGGGGACAAGGACGTGGGCAATGGCTGAGCAGCAGCAGACCCAGACCGCGGGCCGGGCCCGCCGCAAGACCCGTACGGGCGTCGTGACCAGCGACAAGATGACCAAGACGGTCACCGTCTCGTTGGTGCGCCGCTACGCCCATCCCGTCTACGGCAAGCAGGTGACCCGGACGAAGAAGGTGAAGGCGCGGAACGTCGAGGGTGAGGGCGCCGCCCACGCCGGCGACACCGTGCGCATCATGGAGACGCGGCCGCTCGCGAAGACGGTCCGCTGGCGGGTGACCGAGGTCGTCGAAAGGGCGAAGTAACATGGTCCAACAGGAATCCATTCTCCGCATCGCGGACAACTCGGGCGCCCGGCGCGCGCTCGTCATCCGCGTGCTCGGCGGCAGCAAGCGTCGCTACGCCGGGCTCGGCGACATCGTGGTGGTGGCCATCAAGGACGCCATCCCGACGGGCCAGGTGAAGAAGGGCGACGTGGCCAAGGCGGTCATCGTGCGGACGGCCAAGGAGACCCGTCGCAAGGACGGCTCCTACATCCGGTTCGATGAGAACGCCGCGGTCCTCATTACCGACAACGGCGAGCCCCGGGCCACCCGCATCTTCGGCCCGGTCGCCCGCGAGCTGCGCGAGAAGCGGTACATGAAGATCGTCTCGCTCGCGCCGGAGGTGCTGTAGCATGAAGCCGCTCGTGTACAAGAAGGCGAAGCGGGTGCGCCACCAGGCGCCCGTGCGGATGCGCCTGCACGTCACCAAGGGCGACACCGTCCAGGTGATCTCGGGCGACGACAAGGGCAAGCGCGGAGCGGTGCTCCGCGTGGACCCCAAGACGGGCCGGGTCACGGTGCAGGGCGTGAACATGATCAAGCGCCATCAGCGCCAGACCCAGACGGCGGAGGCGGGGATCATCGAGCGCGAGGCCCCGATCCATCACTCGAAGGTGATGCTGCTGGATCCGAAGAGCGGTGAGCCCACGCGCGTGCGCCGGCGGAAGGACGCCGACGGGACGGTGGAGCGGATCGCCGTGAAGTCGGATCAGTCGATCCCGAGGAACCGGTAACGATGGCCGAGACGCAAGAGAAGGCGCCGAAGGAAAAGGCGCCCAAGAAGAGCGCCCCCGAGGGCGCGCCGAGCAAAGGCAAGAAGGAGAAGGCGCCGGCCGGCGCGGTGGACCACGCGCCCAAGGCGGCGGAGGGGATACCGCGGTTGCAGGAGTACTACGAGAAGACGGTCCGGGCCAAGCTTCAGAAGGACTTCGGGCTCCCGAACCGCCACCAGGTCCCGCACCTGGAAAAGGTCGTGCTCAACATCGGCATGGGCGACGCGGGGAAGAACCCGAAGCAGCTCGAGGCCGCCGTCGAGGAGCTGGGCCTCATCACCGGTCAGCACGCCACGGTGACCCGGGCCAAGAAGGCGATCGCCAACTTCGGCCTCCGGGCGGGCATGCCGGTCGGCTGCACGGTGACGCTCCGCAAGGCCCGGATGTACGAGTTCCTGGATCGCTTCATCACGCTGGCGATCCCCCGGATCCGCGACTTCCGCGGGCTCCCCAACCGGAGCTTCGATGGACGCGGGAACTACACGTTCGGGATCAAGGAGCAGATGATCTTCCCGGAGATCAACTACGACAAGGTCGAGAAGATCCACGGGATGGACATCACGATCGTGACCTCGACCGACCGGGACGACCTGGCGATGGCGCTCCTGCGTGAGCTCGGATGGCCGTTCCGGGGCGAGACTCCTCAGAGGGTTGCGTAAATGGCAAAGACTTCTTGGATCGAGAGAGCCAAGCGTACTCCGAAGTTCAAGGTGCGCAGGGTGCGCCGCTGCCAGCGCTGCGGTCGCAGCCGCGCCGTGCTGCGGAAGTTCGGCCTCTGCCGTATTTGTTTCCGTGAGCTCGCCCTCAAGGGGGAAATCCCGGGCGTGCGCAAGGCCAGCTGGTAAGGGGAACGAGGGAATGAGCCTGACAGATCCCGTCGCGGATATGCTGACCCGCATCCGGAACGCCTGCTCGGCGGGCCATCGGCGCGTCGACATGCCGGTGAGCAAGCTCAAGAGCGAGGTGGCCCGGTTGCTCCGGGACAACCACTACATCGCGGACTACAAGATTCTCGATGACGGCGCGCACGGCGTGCTGCGGTTGTACCTGAAGTATCACAACGAGCTCCCGGTCATTCGTGAGCTCCGGCGCGTCTCGACGCCCGGCCTGCGGCGCTACGTGAAGTGCCGCGAGCTGCCGCGAGTCAAGAACGGTCTCGGCATGGCGATCGTCTCGACCCCGAAGGGGTTGATGACCGACCGCGAGGCCCGGAGCGCCAACCTCGGCGGCGAGCTCCTCGCCGTGGTCTGGTAGGAGGGGCGATGTCGCGAATCGGCAAGAAGCCGGTGGCCGTTCCCCAGGGCGTCACCTTCGACCTGCAGGGCAACACGGTCGCGGTGAAGGGCCCCAAGGGCGAGCTCCGGCGCACGCTGCACCCCTCCATGAAGCTGGCGCTGGCCGACGGGAACTTCACGGTGACCCGGCCCGACGACGAGCCCAGGCATAAGGCCCTGCACGGGCTCTCGCGCACCCTCGTCCAGAACATGGTCGACGGGGTGACCAAGGGGTTCAGCAAGACCCTGGAGATCCAGGGCGTCGGCTACAAGGCCGAGGCCAAGCCCTACGGCGTCAACCTCATCGTCGGGTTCTCGCACCCGGTGAAGTACGAGGCCCCCAAGGGCATCAAGATCTCGGTCGAGAACAACACGGTTGTGAAGATCGAGGGCGCCGACAAGGAGATCGTCGGCCAGGTCGCGGCCGAGCTGCGCGCGGTGCGGCCGCCGGAGCCGTACAAGGGCAAGGGCGTGCGCTACCAGGGCGAGCAGGTCCGCCGCAAGGCCGGCAAGACAGGAGCCAAGTAAGCCATGCGCACCATTCACGCGCCGAAGACTCGCAGCCAGTTACGCTACCGCCGGCACCTCCGGGTTCGCCAGCGGGTGACCGGGACCGCGGAGCGTCCGCGGCTGGTCGTCTTCCGCTCGCTCAAGCACATCTACGCCCAGCTCGTCAACGACGATCTCGGCGTCACCCTGCTCGGCGTGGGCGACACGACCGAGGGTGTGCAGATCGACGGCAAGGGCAAGGTGGCCCGCGGCAAGGCGGTGGGAAAGCTGCTGGCCGAGAAGGCCAAGGCGGCGGGAGTGACCCGGGTGGTGTTCGACCGCGCCGGCTACCGTTACCATGGTCGCGTGCAGGCCGTCGCCGACGGCGCGCGCGAAGGCGGACTGGAGTTCTAAATGGCTGACGAGACGACAGGCAGCGAACAGACGCCCGCGCAGGCGCCCGCCCAGACGCCCGAGGCCCCGGCGAGTGCCGAGCAGCGGCCCGCCGGCGACCGGTCTCGCGGGCGCGGCGGTCGCGGCGGCGGGGACCGTGGCGGGCGCGGTGGGCCGCGTCGCGATCGCGGCGACCGCGAGCATCAGAGCGACCACGTCGAGAACGTCATCGCCATCAACCGGGTGGCCAAGGTCGTGAAGGGCGGCCGGCGGTTCTCGTTCAACGCCCTCGTGGCGGTGGGCGACGGCAAGACCAAGGTCGGCATCGCGACCGGTAAGGCCAACGAGGTGAGCGAGGCGGTTCGCAAGGCCGTCGACGCCGCCAAGCGGTCGATGGTCGAGCTGCCCAAGACCGGCTCCACCATTCCCCACGAGGTCGTGGGCCGGCACGGAGCCGGCCGGGTCCTGCTCAAGCCCGCCGCCACCGGGACCGGCGTCATTGCCGGCGGTCCGGTGCGCGCGGTGCTCGAGTGCGCCGGCATCACCGACATCCTCACCAAGAGCCTGGGCTCGTCCAACGCGCACAACATGGTACGCGCCACGATGGACGGCCTGAGCCAGCTGGTGAGCGCTCGGCAGATCGCGCGCGAGCGCGGCGTCGAGCTGGACCAGATCGCCTACAAGCCGCGGCAGGAGGGCTGACATGGGCCGCAATCCCGTCGTGGGCCGACAGGGCCCCGAGTATCATGCGGCCGCCGTCCCGACCGAGCAGCAGGCCGGCACGATCGCCGTGAAGCAGATCCGCTCGGCGATCGGACATTCGGAGACCATGCGGCGGACGCTCCTCGCGCTGGGCCTGAGGCATCACCAGCAGACCGTGACGCTCAAGAACACGGCATCCGCGCGGGGCATGATCTACAAGGTGCGGCACCTCGTCGAGGTGCGGCCTGCGGAGAGCGGGACGCGGTGAGCGGTAAGCCCGCTCACCGCTCACGGTTCACCGCTCACTGTCTTTTGGGAGTCACGCATGGCTGACAAGATCACCCTGTCCAATCTCGCGCCCGCGCCGGGCTCCCATCAGGCGCGCAAGCGGGTCGGTCGCGGCCCGGGGTCGGGCCTCGGTAAGACCGCGGGCAAGGGGCACAAGGGTCACAAGGCGCGGACCGGCGGCGGCACCAACCCGGGCTTCGAGGGCGGCCAGATGCCGATGTACCGGCGGCTGCCGAAGCGCGGGTTCACCAACCCGTTCCGCGTCGAGAACCAGCCGGTCAACCTGGCGCAGCTCAAGAAGGTGAGCGCGACCGAAGTGAGCCCCGAGACGTTGTACTCCGCGGGCCTCATCGGGCGGCCGGACGCCCCCGTGAAGCTCCTGGGCACCGGTGACGCCGACCGAGCCTACACCGTTCGTGGCGTGTCCCTTTCCGCGTCGGCGCGCGCGAAGATCGAGGCGGCCGGCGGCAAGATCGAGGGGTAAGTGACCACACCCCGCGTCCCCGCGCTGGCCATCGACGACGAGCTCAAGCGCAAGCTGCTGTTCACGCTGCTCGCGCTGGTCATCTACCGGGTCGGCGCCCATATCGCCGCCCCCGGGGTGAACGTCACCGCGCTGGCCGACTTCATCCGGAACTCCGCCGCCGCCGGGTTCTTCGGACTGTATGACGCTCTGGGCGGCGGCCTCAGCCGGGCCACGGTCTTCGCGCTCGGCATCATGCCCTACATCTCCGCGTCCATCATCTTCCAGCTGGCCGGCGGCGTCGCGCCCTCGATCGGCAAGATGCAGAAGGACGAGGAGGGCAAGAAGAAGATCACGCAGTGGACCCGGTACCTCACCGTGTTCATCGCGCTGTCGCAGGCCTATACGTTCGCGCTGTTCACCGAATCAATCCCCGGCGCCATCGATTCGCCGGGACTCGCCTCGCGCCTCATCATGGTGGTGACGCTCACCACGGGCGCCATCTTCGTGATGTGGCTGGGCGAGCAGATCACCGAGCGCGGCATCGGCAACGGGATGAGCCTCCTCATCACGTTCTCGATCCTCGAGCGGCTCTGGCCGGCGGCCATCCACCTGGTCCAGTACATCAAGAGCGGCGTGGTCAGCGCCCCGGGCGTGGTGCTGTTCCTGGTCATCCTGGTGGCGGTCATCGCCGCCGTCGTGGCCATGACGATCGCCGCGCGGCGCATCCCGATCCAGATCCCCCGCAAGGTGATGGGCCGCGGGCGGATTCGCGAGGGACAGAAGACCTTCATCCCGATCCGGCTGATCACCGCCGGCGTGATGCCGATCATCTTCGCCCAGACGATCATCATCGTCCCGGGCACCATCGCGAGCTTCACCAAGAACCCGGTCCTGACGGACATCGCCAGCTTCTTCCAGCCCGGCGACCTGCCTTACGATCTCACGTTCGCGGTGCTGATCCTGCTGTTCAGCTACTTCTATACGTCCATCATCTTCAACTCGGTGGACCTGGCGGAGAACCTGAAGAAGCAGGGCGGGTTCATTCCCGGCGTGAAGCCGGGCGCGAGCACCGCCGACTACATCGACGGGGTGCTGGCGCGGATCACCTTGCCGGGCGGCCTCTTCCTGGCCGGCATCGCGCTCCTGCCGATCCTGGTCTCCAAGGGCCTGGGCATTCCCAATCAGGGCTTCGGGGGGACGTCGGTCCTGATCGTCGTCGGCGTGCTGCTGGACACGATCGCCCAGATCGAGCAGCACCGGACGCTGCGGAAGTACGACGGCTTCATGAAGACCGGCCGGGTGAAGTTCCGGGGACGCCAGCAGCGGTACATGTAACGAGCTGGTCAGAAGTCGTAGGTCGTAGGCCGTACGTCTCCGGGGGCCGTCAGGCCACCGGCAGCACGCGCGACCTGCGACCTACGACTTCCGACGCTTGGGCCACCACACTCACGATTCAGGACGACGCGCAGACGACATGGACATTCTCCTCATGGGTCCGCCCGGCGCCGGCAAGGGCACACAGGGCGCGCTCCTGGCCGAATCGCTCGGCCTGCCGAAATTCGCCACGGGCGACCTGCTCCGGGACGCGGTGAAGCGCGCCACGCCACTCGGGCTCCAGGCCAAGGCGGTGATGGAGGCAGGGCACCTCGTGAGCGACGACATCATTCTCGGCGTCGTGCGTGAGGAGCTGGCCAAGCCCCAGGCGCAGAAGGGCGTGATCTTCGACGGCGTGGTCCGCACGATTCCCCAGGCCGAGGGGATGGAGCGCATTCTGGCCGAGAAGGGGAGGGGGCTGGACGCGGTGCTCTTCTTCGACGTCACCGACGACGAGATCCTGGCCCGGCTCGACCGGCGCCGGACGGTGGAGCACCGCGCCGATGACGATCCCGCCGCCGTCGCGACGCGCCTCCGGGCCTATCGCGAGCAGACGGCGCCGCTGCTTGCCTGGTACGACGCGCGGCAGCAGGTGCGCCGCATCCCCGCGGTCGGTACCGTCGAGGACATCGCCGGCCGCGTGCGCGGGGCCCTTGGCCGCTGACATGATCACGCTCAAGTCCCCTCGGGAGATCGAGGTGATGGCCCGCGCGGGGCGCATCGTCGCGGGGACGCTCGCCCTCATGGGCGAGATTCTCCGTCCGGGGATGTCCACCGAGGATCTCGACGCGGCGGCGGAGTCGTTCATCCGGAGCCACGACGGGGCCACGCCGTCCTTCAAGGGGCTGTACGGGTTTCCCAAGACGCTCTGCACGTCGATCGATACCGAGATCGTGCACGGCATTCCGTCCACCAAACGGGTACTGGCGGAGGGAAGCATCGTCAGCGTGGACGTGGGCGTGCACCTCGAGGGGCTTCACGCCGACTCGGCGACGACCCTCCCGGTGGGCGCCATCGACCCCGGGACCCAGCGACTGCTCACCGTGACGCGGGAATGCCTGGCGGCGGGCATCGCGCAGGCGCGCGTGGGGAATCACGTGGGGGATATCGGGCATGCCGTGCAGAAGGTCGCGGAAGGCGCCGGCTACGGCGTGGTACGCGAGCTGGTGGGGCACGGGATCGGCACGCGGTTCCACGAGGAGCCGCAGGTGCCCAACTACGGCAACCCGAAACGAGGGCCGAGGCTGCTCGAGGGCATGACACTCGCCATCGAGCCGATGATCACGATCGGAAGCCCGGTCACGCGGACCCTGGGCGACAAGTGGACCGTCGTCACGGCCGATGGCAGCCTCTCGGCGCACTTCGAGCACACCGTCGCGATCACCCCGGAAGGGCCGCGGATCCTCACCGCCGCCTGATCCTCAGGGAACTCGCGCCTCCAGCAGGTGCCGCACCCGCCGTTCCGCGTCCTCCACCCGCTCCAACAGCGTCGTCGCGGCGCCCACCCGCTCCCGGTCGGCCACGCCGCCAGCCACCTCCGCCAGATTGCTCCGCACCGACCAGTACGCGCTCCGCGCGGCGCCGACCGCGAGGAACGCAGCCGTCGCGGCGTCGCCGACGGCGCTAGCCAGCCCTTGCTCGGCGATCTCGAGCGAGAGGTCGGCGACCTGCGCCAGGTGCGCCAGCAGCTCGAGCTGAACCGCCGCCCCGACGGCGAGCGCATCGGCCTTGGCGCGCGCGCGCCGCTCGCGCTCGTCCGAGGTGGTCGCTGGCAGCGCGAGCGCGCGGGTGAACCCGTCGAACGCGCGGGCATCGCGGGCCGCCAGGCTCAGCATCCCATCGCGCAGCCGCTCCGCCTTCACGCCCGCGCGCGCGGCCATGTCGTGCACGGGGGCGTACTTCTCGCGGGCGCCGGTGAGGCCGGCAACCATCTGCACGAGCGCAGCGCCGAGCGCGCCGGCCACGGCCGCCGCGGCACCGCCTCCCGGCGCGGCCGTCGGCGCGGCCACGGCGTCGAGCCAATGCTTGAGCGAGGCGTCGGGTTCCGGAATCGGCATCGTGTGCGCACCCTCTCTGCTTGCCTGCGATGGTCTGGTGAAGTCTAGGCGCCGACGATCTCCAGCAGCCACGCGTGAATCGCCGGATTCCCCGCGACGACCGCCGTATGCTCCGCCCCGATGTCGCGTCCGGAGAAATCCGTGACGATGCCGCCGGCCTCCCTGACCAGCAGTGCGCCCGCGGCCAGGTCCCACGCCGAGAGCCGCTGCTCCCAGAAGCCGTCGAACCGGCCGGCCGCGACGTCCGCGAGATCGAGCGCCGCGGACCCCGGCCGGCGGATCCCGCTGGTTTGTGCTGCCACCCGCGCGAACTGGGACAGGTACTCGCCCAGCGACGAGGTATCCTTGAACGGAAAGCCTGTGCCGATGAGCGCGAACGCGGGGTCGGTGATGGGAGAGACCGATAGCCGGTGGTCGCCTCGCCACGCGCCGGCCCCCGGGCCGCCGTGTAGCACTCCTGGCGCGGCACCTGCAGCACGACGGCCGCCTCGAGCGCCCCGTCCACCGCCGCGGCGATCGATACCGCATAGCTCGGAAAATCGTGCAAAAAATTAGTGGTCCCATCCAGCGGATCCACGATCCACACGAGTCCTTCGCTGACCACGTCGGGGCTCAGCTCCTCACCCACGATCCGGCTGCCCGGCTCGGCGGCGAGCAGTACGTCGGCGATGATCCGCTCGGCCGCGCGATCCACCTCGGTCACGAAGTCGCGACTTCCCTTGAGAGTCCAGGCGGTCGGATCCGCCGGCCGCTCGACGGCACGGAGGTAGCCGCCGGCCCGCTCGGCGGCGAGTTTGGCGAGGTGAAGTAAGTCCAACGCCGACACTGTCTTGCTGCCCTCCGTTGAACCGGGTAACTTCCGCCGATGCCACGCATATTCTCGGGAATCCAGCCGTCCGGCGAGCTGCACATCGGCAACTGGCTTGGCGCGGTGCAGAATTGGGTCACGCTGCAGCAGAGCTACGACTGTATCTACTGCGTGGTGGACCTGCACGCGATTACCGGGAAGTACGAGCAGGAAACGCTGGCCCAGCGCACCCGCGACATGGCCATTGGGTTGCTGGCCTCGGGGATCGATCCCGATCGGGCGGTCCTGTTCGTGCAGTCCCACGTGCCGGCGCACTCCGAGCTCCAGTGGCTGCTCAATACGATCACGCCGATCGGCGAGCTGGAGCGGATGACGCAGTTCAAAGATAAGTCTCAACGTTTCGAAAGTGTCCCGGCCGGGCTGCTCAACTACCCCGTGCTGATGGCGGCCGACATCCTGCTCTATCGCGCCGACCTGGTGCCGGTCGGCGAGGACCAGACGCAGCATCTCGAGCTCGCCCGTGAGGTCGCGCGCAAGTGGAACGCGGAGTTCGGTGGCGGGGAGGACTGGTTTCCCGAGCCCAAGCCGCTTCTCACCGAGGCCAAGCGGATCATGGGGCTCGACGGTCAGGCCAAGATGTCGAAGAGCCTGGGCAACACCATCGGCCTGCTGGACACGCCCGACGAGATCTGGCAGAAGCTGCGCCCGGCCAAGACCGATCCCGCGCGGGTGACCAAGAAGGATCCCGGGACTCCCGAGATCTGCAACCTCTATCACCTGCACAAGTACTTCTCGCCGCCGGAGACGGTGGAGCTGGTGGCCGAGAATTGCCGTGGCGCCCGATGGGGCTGCCTGGACTGCAAGCGTGTTCTCGCCGACAACATGATCGCGACGCTCGCCCCGATTCGCGCGCGCGCCCTCGAGCTTCAGGCGCAGCCAACGCGGGTGGACCAGATCCTTGGCGACGGCGCGGCCACCGCCCGCCGCCTCGCGGGCGAGACGATGGCCGAGGTCCGCGCACGGATGGGCTTCTTGCCGGCGTGCACGTCATAGCGCGCCGGTCGTACGATCGCCGGCTCGAGTGGGCGGCGGTCACGGATTCGGGACTTCTCTGGCAGGCGTCCATGGAAAAGATCATTAAAGCGGCTGTCGAGCGCGGGGCCTCCGACCTCCACATCAAGGCGGGTGACGTCTTCCGCGCCCGGATCAACGGCAAGCTGGTGCCGCTCACCAAGCAGCGCCTCACCCCCGACCAGACCCGGGCGATCGCGCTCAAGCTGATCAGCAGCGACGAGGACCGGTCGAAAATCGACCGCCTGCGCGACTTCGACTGCTCGTGGGGCATGCCCGGCGTGGGGCGCTTTCGCGTCAACGTGCTGCGGCAGCGCTCGTCCTTCATGATCGTCATGCGCGTGATTCCCTTTACGGTACCGACTATTGAATCGCTGCGGCTGCCCGCGATTCTGGCGCCGATCGCGGAGTCGGACCGGGGCCTCGTGCTCGTGACCGGGGTGAGCGGCAGCGGCAAGAGCTCGACGGTGGCCGCCATGGTGCACCACATCAACCGCACCCAGCAGAAGCACGTCGTCACCATCGAGAACCCGATCGAGTTTCTGCACCGCGACCTGAGCTGCTCCATCACGCAGCGCGAGGTCGGCGTGGACACCGAGAATCTCACGATCGGCCTGCGAGCCGCGCTGCGGCAGGACCCGGACGTCGTGGTGCTCGGGGAGATCGCGGATGCCGACACGATCGACACGGCGATCAAGGGCGCCGAGACGGGGCACCTCGTCATCGCGACCATGCCGACGCCCGACGTCACCGCCACGATCGACCGCATCCTCACCACGCTGCCGCGCGAGGAGCGTGAGATCGGGCGCATGCGGCTCTCCGAGGCGCTCCGGGCCGTCGTCTCGCAGCAGCTCCTGCCGCAGAAGGACGACAAGGGGCGCGTGGCCGCCGTCGAGGTGTTGGTCGCAACGCCCGCGGTGCGCGAGACGCTCAAGGACGCAGCTCGCACCGGCGAGCTCCGCAAGCACATGGCCGACGGCCGCAAGCCGCTCGGTACCCAGACGTTCGAGCAGCATGTGAGCGACCTCGTCGACGCGGGCCTCATCACGCAGGAGACCGCGAAGGCCGCGCTCTCGCTCACGACGTCCGGCTCTGCATCCGCCAAGAAGGGCTCCAAGCAGGCCGCCTCGGCCTGAGCCAATCCACGTGCCCGCGCTGCACGACACCATGCGACGCCTGCTCGACGGGCCGCGAGAGGCCGGAACCCCGGCCGCGCACGCGGCCCGTGACCTTGTCGCGGCGCATCTTGAAGCGCTGGGCTACCGCGTGGAACGCCAGCCGTTCGCCTTCGCGCCCTCGGCCCCGCTGGGGCTGCCGCTGTTCGGCGCGGGTCTCGGAGCGCTGGCGCTTGTCCTCTTCCCGGCGCTGACCGCCTCGGCGCCCCCGGGTTGGGCGGCCCTGCTGCTCCTGGCCGGTGGCATCGCGGTGATCCTGCTTCTCTCCGTCGGCGTCGGGCTCGGCTGGGTCCCTCTCGGCGGAGCTGCGCGCGAGGACGCCAACCTGATCGCAACGCGCGGTCCGGGGCCTGTGCGGCGTTGGATCGTGGCTCACCTCGATACGAAGGCGCAGGCGCAGTCCATGGCCGGCCGCTTGGTGGCGGTGTGGGTGGTGGGCCTCGCCGTAATGGTCCTGATGGCGCTGGCGGTTGCCCGGCTTCGCGCTCCGGTCGGGCTCGCTACGGCGGCCGCGGGGGCGGGTCTCGCGGTCGTCGCCGGGGCGCTCGCCGGGCGCGGTCGGCTCCGGGGTACATCTCCCGGCGCGCGCGACAACGGCACCGGCGTCGCCGCCGCGCTCGCCGCGGCCGAGGGCTGGCCAGGCGATGGGACCGGCATCCTGATCACGGGCGCGGAGGAGTTCGGGCTGGTGGGCGCTCGGATCTTCGCGGCCCAGCGAGCAGCAGACCTGCGCGACGTTGTCATCGTGAACCTCGACACCATCGATCAGGAAGGGGAGCTCGCGCTGGTGAGCCACGATCCGCGCGGCACCGAGCTCGCCCGGAGGCTTGCGCCGATGCTCGCCCGCGCCGGGCTTGACGCGCGGATTCGGCGCCTCCCGCTCGGCATCCTGACGGACAGCCTGCCTTTCGCTCGGCGCGGAATCCCAGCGGTGACCATCGGTCGGCTCACCTGGCGGACGCTTCGCACCATCCACACCCCGGCCGACACCGCCGACGGCCTCTCACTGGAGATGGCCGAACGGGTGGGACGGGCGCTCGCGGTGAATTGACTGTTGGCTGACCATCGGATACGTTTGCCCGAGGATGCTGGAGCCCCGCGAGGGGCTCTTTTTCATTGGGCGATCGGGAGATACGCCATGTTCGACGCCAAGACCGCCTGCGTGGTGGTCGTGGGTGCTCAGTGGGGTGACGAAGGGAAGGGGAAGCTGGTCGACGTCCTCGCCGAGCGAGCCGACTATGTCGTCCGTTACCAGGGAGGCGCCAATGCCGGCCACACGGTCGTCATCGGCGACTCGCATTTCATCCTTCGTCAGATCCCGTCCGGCATCCTGCATCCCAACGTGACGTGCATCGTCGGGAACGGTGTCGTGCTGGAGCCTGAGACGTTCTTCGGGGAGCTGGATCAGCTGGCTGGACGGGGGGTCGACACCGCCGGCCGGATGTTCGTCTCCGACCGCGCGCACCTCGTCCTTCCGTTCCACAAGCTGCTCGACGCCGCGAGCGAAAAGAGCCAGAACATCGGCACGACCGGGCGCGGCATCGGCCCGGCGTACGAGGACAAATACGGCCGCCGGGGCATTCGCGTGGCCGACCTGCGGCACCTCGACTGCACCCGTCCGCTCCTGGCCGACCGCGTCGCGCGCGCCAACCGCCTGTTGGAGCTCATGGGCAGCCCCGAGCGGGCCTCGTTCGATCAGCACGCCGAATTGCTCGACCGCCTCGCCCCTCGCCTCTTGCCGCTCTCGGCCGACACCGGCCTGCTGGTCCATCGGGCGCTTCGAGACGGGAAGCGGGTACTGCTCGAGGGCGCCCAGGGCGCCCTGCTCGACGTGGACCACGGCACGTATCCGTACGTCACATCCTCGAACACCACGGCCGGCGGCGCCGCGGTCGGCGCCGGCCTGGGGCCCACCGCCATTCACGGCGTGCTCGGCGTCGTGAAGGCCTATACCACGCGGGTCGGCAACGGGCCGCTCCCCACCGAGGCCGAGAGCCCGTTCGGCGAACGGCTCCGCGAGTTGGGCGGCGAGTTCGGGTCGGTAACCGGCCGGCCGCGCCGCTGTGGATGGTTCGACGCTACGGTGGTGCGGTACGCGGTCCGGGTGAACGGGCTGACAGGGCTCGCGGTCACCAAGATGGACGTGCTGGATACGTTCGCCGAGATCCCGGTCTGCACCGCGTATCGTCTCGACGACGAGACGTGCGAGGAGATGCCAGCCATGGCGGATGCGCTCGGTCGCGTGAAGCCGGTTTACGAGGTCCTTCCGGGGTGGCAGCAGACCACCGGGGCTGCTCGGCGCCTCGCCGACCTGCCCAAGGGGGCGCGGGCCTATCTCGACCGCCTCGAAACGTTGTCCGGCGCGCCCGTGCGCTACGTCAGCGTGGGCACCCGCCGCGATCAGATCATCGAGGTATGACCGAGACGGCGGATCTCATCGTCATCGGAGCGGGGCCCTGCGGCCTCGCCGCCGCCATCGCCGCGGCCCGGGCAGGGCTTGGCTGCGTGGTGCTGGACCGGCGCACGATCGTCTCGACGATCGAGCGTTACCCGCTCCAGATGACCTTCTTCTCCACGCCCGAGCGCATCGAGATCGGCGGGATTCCGTTCATCGCGAGCCATGAGAAGCCGACACGCGCCGACGGCCTCATCTACTACCGGCGCGTGGCGGAGCACTACCGACTCGACATCCGGCCCGGTGAGGAGGTGGTGGACGTCCGTCAGGAGGGGGATGGGGGCTTCACCCTGGACGTCCAGCGCCCCCACGACGCCAAGCGATATCGTGCGGCCAACGTCGTGTTCGCCACCGGGTACTACGACAACCCCAATTTCCTCGGCATTCCCGGCGAAGAGCTGCCGCACGTCACTCACTACTTCCTCGAAGGGCACCCATACTGGCATCGGCGGGTCCTGGTGATCGGCGCGGGGAACAGCAGCGTGGACGCGGCGCTCGAATGCTGGAGAGCCGGGGCGACGGTGACCTTGGTCCACTTCGGCGATGGCTTCGACCGGACCGTCAAGGCGTGGGTGCTGCCTGACATCACCAACCGGGTGAAGGAAGGGAGCATCGCGGTGCGCTGGCGAACCCGGGTCCGGGCCGTCACTCCGACCGAGGTGGAGCTCGTTTCGGAGGCCGGCGCCGTCGAGTGCCTGCCGTGTGACGCCGTGCTCGCCATGACGGGCTACCACGCCGACACGACGCTGCTTCGCCGGCTCGGCGTTCCGGTGGATGAGGCGACCGGCGTGCCGGCGCATGACGAGCGCTCGATGGGCACGCCGGTCGAGGGCGTCTACCTCGCCGGGGTGATCGCGAGCGGCAACGACGCGAACCGGCTGTTCATCGAGAACGCACGGGGCCACGGCGAGCTCATCGTGAGCGACATCGTCGCGCGGCGCCGGTCCAACGCGCCCCGCAGCAGCCGGATCGCGGCGGGGTAGCGCGAGAGCACGACACACTTCCGGTCGCTCGGTTGTCCTGGAAAAGCGTCAGGCGATTTCCTGGAGGGCAATGCGGTCGTCCCATCGCCGCATCATCTCGATGAACGTGGCGGCCATCGCGGGGTCGAACTCCGAGCCGGCCCGGTCATGGATGTAGGTGAGCGCCTCGGTGGACGACCAGGCGTCGCGATAGGGACGGCGGGTGCGGAGGGCGTCGTACACGTCGCAGACGTGGACCAGGCGGCTGGCGTGGTGGGCCGCGCGGTCGTAATGGACCCGGGGATATCCGCCGCCATCGTGGTAACGGTGATGCTCGTAGGCCACGACCGCGGCCAGGTCCAGCGGCTCGTCACCGCGAAGGATGAGCCGGGCTCCATCCGAGGGATGCGCCTCGACCACCGTCCGCTCCTCGGGCGTGAGCTTCCCTGGTTTTGCCAGAATCTCCCGCGGGATCCTCACCTTGCCCAGATCGTGGAGCAACCCGGCGAGTCCAAAGCTCCGCACTGCCGTGGGCGCCGCGCCGAGGAATTCGCCCAGGGACATCGCCAGGACCGAGACGTTCATGGAGTGGGTCGTGGTGTACTGGTCGAACTCCTTGAGCTGGAGGAGCGGCATCACCATCGCCTGGCCGCCGTGCATCGCGAGCGACAGCGAGCGGACCACGCCGTAGGCCTCGAGCAACGGAAGGGAGTGGCCTGCGCTCACCTCCTGGTGCATCCAGCCCACGGCGTCGCGCTCCTCTCTGAGTGAGTAGGCCAGCTTGGCGACGGGCAGAGGTTGAGCCGGTGCCGGGCCGCCGGCGTCCAGCCGGACGCGCCCGAAGCGGATGCCTTCGGGGCCGTCCTGCCACAGGTCCGAGCGGGCGTCACCCGCCAACCCGACCACCGCGGCGAGATGACCGAGGAAGCGGTCGAACTGCGGCTCCGACACCGCGCCGTCGATCTCGAGCCGTTCCACGCCGCCCTGCGCAAACCGGTTGCTCCACTCCCACCGCTCGAGATCGGGCAGGAGGTCGCGCCCGAACAGCACCTCTTCGGGCAGAAACGTGAACACCAGGGCGCCGCCGCCGGCCTGCAGGTCGGCGAGATGGCGGTAGGCGCTGTCCGTCGCGCGGCGGACGGCGGGGTGACCCTCGCCATAGAGGGCGAGCGTCGAGAGCGCCTGCGAGAGGGAGGTGAGGAAGCGGACCGGCTCGCTCATGCGGAACGCATCCGCGCGGCGAGACGGATGTCCGCGTTACTGTGCTCGCGCGCGGCCTGGAGCAACCCCGCCACGTGCGGATCGGCGCCGAAGTACCGTGCGAGCGCCGAGACGGCGGCGAGGGCGACGGGCGTGCTGGCGTCCAACCGCCACCCGAAGAAGGAGCGGCGGGCCCCGGCGAGCTGCAACAGCCTGGGCACGGCCTGCACGCCCCCATCGCGGGCGACTGCGCGAACCGCGAGCGCGCGAAGCTCGGCCGGGCGGCGACGGTCCTCGGTGAATCGCTCGAGGGCTCGCAGAGCCTCACGCGGACAGTCGTCCACGGCGGCGCGCAGCACGAGGGTCACAATGTCGGCGCTGGAGTCGTCCAGGCCGTGCGCGATGGCGGATGCCCGGTGGGGTGGAAAGTCGAGCAGCAGGCGGTAGGCCTCCCGGCGCAGCCGAGGCTCGGGATGTCGCGCGTACGACACAGCCGAGAAGTCCGGTGGCCAGACGTGCAGGGTGCGGAGCAGGGCCAGCACGTTGCGTTGCACGTACCAGGGGGCGTCCTTGAGCCGAGCCACGGCGGCCGGCGCCACCGATGGGCCGATCTCGACCAGCAGGCGGAGCGCGCGGCCACGGACCGAGCTGATCGTCGCCCGCTCGAGCAGGTCGAGCAGCGGCTCGGTCGCCATCGGGCCGAGTCGAGCCACCAGCCCCTCGATCGTCGCGAAGTCCGGTTGGTCGGCGCCGATCGCCGCCTCGAGTCGGCCCGGCGTCGCCAGGCGACGCCACAGCGTTTCCGCGGTCGCGCTCGCCTCGGCGGGCGCTGCGCGAAGCAGGTCGAGCGCGGCGGGGACCCGATTGGTCTCGATCAGCATGTCGAGCGCATGCTCGACCCGCGGTCCCACGCAGTCCAGCTCCAGAGCCAGCTGCAGCAGCGTGTCGGGCTCGCAGTCGAGCTGCCCGTCCGCCGCGGTGTGTGTCTGGGGGGACTGCCGCACCATGCCCTCGAGGACGGCCGTGTAGGCGCCCGGATTCGGGTCTTCCAGCGCCCACCCCTTGAGCAGCTGCGCGACGTTCTCGCGAAGCGTGGATTCCGCCTCCGCGCGCACGCCTTCCGGGCCGCTCTCGGCGTGTTGGGCGAACTTGTGCAGCAGGCGCAACAGCTGGTGCGAGATCGTCTGCCCGCTCGTGGCCGCCGCGGCCTCTACGACCTCGATAACCGCCTCGACGGCCAGAACCTGTGAGGCGGTGAGCGCGAACTGGCGGCGCTCGTCGTCGTTGGTAGCGGCCTCCAGCACGCGGCGAAGCGTTTCGGGCTTGAGCGAGGTGACCAATCGCGAGACCCGCTCGCGAATCCGCGGCTCCCATGCGCCGTGGCGACCGGACATCTCGTCGGCGATCTGGTTCAGGTAGTCGAGCACCACCCGGTCGTACGCCACCTGCTCCGGCTGGGCGTCGATGGCGCGGGCGACGAGCAGGGGATCCTCGGCGTCGTCCGTCGGGCTACCGTCCCCCGACAGCGCGAGGTGAGCGAGGCCGAGCCAGAGCGCGCCGGCCGGCGTCTCCGGCCGCTCGGCAGGCTCGTCGTCGTCCTGCAGGAACATGCGGGTGAGCTCGGGCGGCTGGATCCGAAGGTGCACCCACGCGGCGCCCACACCGGGACGGAGACCGAACGGCCCGGCCTCGCCCTGCGGATCGGCCGCCACGCCCGCCAGCAGGTCGTCGATCTCCTGCAGGCCCACCCCGCGGTCGAAGCGCACCGTCGCGATGCGGTGCCGGTGAAAGCGTCGGGCGAGGTCGCTGAGCAGGGCGTTGCGCGGATTGGTAGCGGTCCCGGCCACGATGAGTTGCTGGCGGGCGATGCCGATGGCCAGGGACTCCCTCGGGGAGAGGAGGGACTCGAGCCGGTCGACGAATCGAGAGGTGGATTCCTGGAGGTGGGGATGCCCCAGAGGGTACATCGCGCGCTTGTGCAGCACGATGGAGAACTCGACGAGAAAATCCGCCAAGTCCCGGGACAGGGTCGCGACCGAGCGCGCGCCCGCGGCGTGGGTGAGGGAGTCGCCTCCCTCTGGCGTGGAGCCCATGGCTGGCCGGTGGAGGGGTCGAATCTGCACGTGCAAGTTCTCCGCCACGTCGAGATCAACCGTAACTCATTGTGTCTGTTGATCTTGACGATCAGGCACCACGAGCCTCGACGGGGCAGAAAGCGCGGGCGGTAGGCAGATCCGAAGAGCCGGACCTTCGGGCCAGACGTGGAAAGGCCCTCCCAGCGCTGGCCAGGAGGGCTCGGGCGTTCTCAAAGTCGGTGCCGAGTCTCTAGATGCTCAATATCCCCTTGCTGCGGAACCGGGACAGCAGGGCCGCCACCCGCTCCGAGGCATCCTCGGCCGCCTCGGGGAGCGCGCGCGCGATCGCCTTGGCGATGGCCTCGGGGGCGTGGCGGCCATCGCAGTAGGTCCAGACGAGGGCGGCGGCGAGCGTCAACAGTTCGGTCTGTGCACCGGCGCGGTCGGTAAGGGCGAAGTGCCCCTCGACGGGTCGGAAGGTCAGGTCGGCGCGGGCGTGGGGATACCGAGCCCGGCGCAGTGAGTTTTGCACATCACAAAGCTATCTATGGGATTTTGGCCCCGCAAGAGACCGGCTGGCGCTTCCTTACCGCTCCGGCCCGGCCTATTTTCCTCGCTCGCCTCGCCCCCTCTCTCGACAGCGACGCGCTCCATGGCCGATACCACCCTGATGGACAAGCTGGTCTCCCTCTGCAAGCGCCGAGGCTTCGTCTTCCAGTCCTCCGAGATCTATGGCGGACTGGGCTCGGTCTGGGACTACGGTCCCCTCGGCGTCGAGCTCAAGAAGAACGTGAAGGACCGCTGGTGGCGTGCGATGGTCCACGCGCGCGACGACATCGAGGGGCTCGATGCCGCCATCCTGATGCACCCGCGGGTGTGGGAGGCGTCGGGCCACGTCGCCGGCTTCACCGATCCGCTGGTGGATTGCCGCCAGTGCAAGAACCGCTTTCGCGCCGACGACCCACGCATCAAGGGAACGCCCGGCCAGCCGGACGCCCAGTGTCCCGTGTGCGGCAGCAAGGGGACGCTCACCGAGCCGCGCCTCTTCAATCTGATGTTCAAGACGTTCATGGGGCCGGTCGAGGAGCAGGCGGCCGTGGTGTATCTCCGGCCCGAGACGGCGCAGGGCATCTACGTCAACTACCTCAACGTCCTGCAGAGCTCGCGGCAGCGGATTCCGTTCGGCATCGCGCAGATCGGCAAGGCGTTCCGGAACGAGATCACGCCGGGCAACTTCATCTTCCGGACCCGCGAGTTCGAGCAGATGGAGATGCAGTTCTTCGTGAAGCCGGGCACCGACGCCGACTGGTTCGAGCGCTGGCGCGAGTGGCGCATGCGGTGGCACACGGATCTCGGCCTCACGCCCGCGAAGCTCCAGTGGCATCAGCACGGGAAGGACGAGCTGGCCCACTACGCGCGCGCGGCGTTCGACATCCAGTACGAGTTCCCGTTCGGCTGGCAGGAGATCGAGGGCATCCACAACCGCGGCGACTTCGACCTCGGCCGGCACCAGGAGTTTTCGGGCAAGAAGCTCGAATACTTCGATCAGGCGGCGAACGAGCGCTACCTGCCGTACATCGTCGAGACCTCGGCCGGGGCGGACCGCGTGGCCCTCACGCTCCTGGTGGATGCGTACCGGGAGGAAACGGTCGAGGGGGAGACCCGCGTCGTGCTCGGCTTTCACCCCGCGGTGGCGCCCATCAAGGCGGGTGTGTTCCCGCTGGTCAAGAAAGACGGCATGCCGGAGCTCGCTACGGCGCTGTATCACGATCTCAAGCGACGCTTCCCCGCGTTCTATGACGACAGCGGCGCCATCGGGCGGCGCTACCGCCGGATGGACGAGGCCGGAACGCCGTTCGGCATCACGGTCGACGGCGACACGGCAGCACAGCGGACCGTGACCGTGCGGCACCGGGACTCGATGCAGCAGGAGCGGGTCGGGGTCGACCAGGTCGCGGCCTACGTCGCGGAGCGCATCGGCGGCGAATGACGGTTGGGGGGAGCGCATGCGCCTGGCCGACTTCGAAGCGATGGTGGTGCGGATGGCCGGCGAGGTGCCCCGCGAGTTCCTTGACGGCGTGGCCGAGATCGTCGTCTCCCCGCGAACGGTGCCGCATCCCGAGCGGCCGGGCATTTTCACCCTGGGGGAATGCATTCCCTTGCCGGTGGGCGAGGCCGCCGGGACCGAGGGTATCCAGAGCCGGGTCGTGCTCTATCACGGATCCTTCAAGGCGCTCGCGCGGGTCACGCCCGGCTTCGACTGGCGGGAAGAGGCGTTCGAGACCCTCACCCACGAGCTCCGCCACCACCTGGAGTGGCGGGCGCGGGCGCCGGATCTCGAGGAGTTCGACTGGGCGGTCGAGCAGAACTACGCCCGCCAGGACGGGGAGGCGTTCGACCCGGCGTTCTTCCTGGCCGGTGCTCCCGTGGGAGACGACGCGTGGCGCGTCGAGGACGACGTGTTTCTCGATCGCATCGTCCGCGAAGTGCCGGCGACGGTTCCGGTGCATTGGGCCGGCCGCGACTACGACGTGGCGATCCCGCCCGATGCCACACTGCCGTCCTTTCTCGTGCTCGAAGGGCTCGCGGACGGCCCGCCGGGAGAGGTTCTGCTGGTGCTTCGGCGAAAGCCTGGTGTTCTGGCGCTGCTCCGGCCGGCCAAGACCTATCACGCCGCGGTGCGGGTGGTCGAGCCTACCGATTATCTTCCCGGCTCGCCGTGACGGCTCACCCTACTTCAACGGAACGCTCATGGTGTACGAAGTCGTGACTGCCCTCGAGGGCGCGGAAGTCCTGCGCCGCGCAAAGCGGTTTTTCGCCGAGCGCGTGCCGTTGCAGGCGGCGTTCCCCGAGAAGGAGGGTCCGACGTACCTGGCGCTTCGAGGCCAGGGTGGGGAAGAGATCGCGCTGGCGGTAGTGCCGGCGCCGGGCGGCACCCGCGTGCGCGCCTCGACGCTGCTGTTTGATCAGGCGGTGGACCGGTTCCTGTCGACGCTGCCGTCCGCCACGGCGCTGTCCGCATGAGCGACACACTCCCCGTCCGGGTGATGGTGCAAGACGCGTGGGACGAGGTCCGCCTGGATCTCCCGAGTTCCACGCCGCTGACCGAGGTCAAGCGCCGGGCCCTCGAGGCCACGCGCGTGATCCGGGACCCCGCCGCGTACGTGCTCAAGTTCCGCGGTGCCGAGCTGCAGGACGAATCGCGATCGCTGGCCGACGCCGGCGTCGTGCCCAACGGCGCCCTGATCGTCCTTTCCAAGCGGCGGAGGCCGGTCCGATAACGGTGGTTTCGCGCTCGTGACCATCTCCGTCTTCACCCACCCGGATTGCCTCCGCCACGACCCCGGGCCGGATCATCCTGAAACCCCCTCGCGGCTGCGCGTTCTGCTCGAGCGGGCGCGAGCTGCGGTCGGTGTCGACGTCCGCGACGCATCGCGCCGCCTCGATCGAGCCGATGCTGACCGTCCATCCCCGCCAGTACCTCGAGAGTCTCGCGGCCGCGAGTGCGCGGGGCGGCGGGGCCCTCTTCCTCGACACCATCGTGAACGACGCGAGCTGGTCCGCGGCATTGGGGGCGGTCGGTGCCGTGCTCGCCGCCGTGGATCACGCGCACGCCGGCCATGGCAACGCCTTCGCCGCGGTGCGGCCGCCCGGACACCACGCGCTCGCGTCGCGTGCCATGGGATTCTGCCTCGTGGCGAACGCGGTCATCGCGGCCCGCCACGCGCAGCGGGCCGGGCGACACCGGGTGCTGATCGTGGACTGGGACGTTCATCACGGCAACGGCACCCAGGCGCTGATCGAGCACGATGAGACGGTCCGGTACGTGTCGCTGCATCAGCACCCGTGGTATCCCGGGACCGGCATGGCCGACGAGCGCGGCGTGGGCAACGTGTTCAACGTGCCCCGCGGCCCGGGCGCTCCGCCCTCGCGCTACGTCGATGACCTCTGGGCGGCAATCGCCGCGGCGACGACGGGCTGGGTGCCCGACCTGGTGCTCGTCTCCGCCGGCTTCGACGCGATGCTCGGCGATCCCCTGGGCGGATTCACGCTCGAGCCCGCGCAGTACGAGGACCTCACCCTTCGCCTGCGCGAGCGCCTGCCCGCGGCGCCGGTCGTCGGGCTGCTCGAGGGGGGCTACGTGCCTGAGCGGCTGGCCGAAGGGGTGCTGGCGCACGTGCTCGCGCTCGCCTAAACTCCGTCCGACCTCGAGGGGGTCCGGCCCGACTGCGCGCGCAAGCGCGGCGGCCGGACCCCCTTGTCGGACCGGGTCGACCGTCGTCCGCTCTCTCCCGCGTCTCTACCAACGAGGACCCAGTGGCCCAGCAACTCCACATGGAAGCCGAGTATCTCGAGCTGCGCACCAAGCACCCGTTCATCATCGCGCGGGGTGGCCAGAGCGACTACCGGACCATCTGGGTACGCCTGCGGGATGCCGACGGCAACGTCGGCTGGGGCGAGGCGACGCCCTCGCGGTTCTACGGGGAGACGGCGGAGACGGTGCTGGCGGCGCTCAACGTGTACGTCGGCGGGATGCCGTGCGATCCGTTCGACATCGAGGAGACCGAGCGCCGGTGGGAGTCGATGCTCCGCATCAACGCCTCGGCGCGGGCGGCGCTGTCCGGCGCGCTCCACGATCTCGTCGGCAAGCGGCTGGGAGTTCCCGTATATCGCCTGTGGGGCCTCGATCCGGGGAAGGCGCCGCGTTCCACGTTCACCATCGGCCTCGATACGCCCGAGCGCATCCGGATGAAGGTGCGGGAAGCCGCCGAGTATCCGATCCTCAAGATCAAGCTCGGCACCGACCGGGACGTGGAGATCCTGCGCACGATCCGCGACACGACCGACCGCGAGATCCGGGTCGACGCCAACTGCGGCTGGACGGTGAAGCAGGCCATCGCGATGCTCCCCGTGCTCCAGGAGTTCGGCGTCACCGTGCTCGAGCAGCCGCTCCCCCCCGACCAGATCGCCGGCCTTGCGGAGATCAGCCGCCGCGCCACCATACCGGTGATCGCCGATGAGAGCTGCCGCACCTCGGCCGACATCCCGCCGCTGGTCGGCGCCGTGGACGGCATCAACATCAAGCTGGCCAAGTGCGGCAGCCTTCGCGAGGCGCTCCGCATGATCGCGATCGCGCGGGCGCACGGGATGATGGTCATGGTCGGGTGCATGATCGAGAGCTCGCTCGGCATCACGGCTGCCGCCCATTTCACTCCGCTGGTGGACATCGTGGATCTCGACGGTGCCGCGCTGCTCGCCAGTGATCCGTTCGTCGGCGCGAGCATCGCCGGTGGCCAGGTGACGCTGCCCGACGGACCCGGGCTCGGCGTCCGGGCGAGATGACCGAGCGCTTCGCTCAGGTCGCCCTCCCGCTTCCGCTCGCCTCCTCGTACACCTACCGCATTCCCGAGACGCTGGGCGACCGGGTGGTCGCCGGCGCCCGCGTCGTCGTTCCGGTCCGCCGGCGGGAGCTGATCGGCATCGTCGTCGCGACGGACGCGCCCGCGCCTGCGGCCGCGCCCCGAGACGTCCTCGCCGCCCCGGACGTCGACACCGCGGTCCCAGCCGGGCTGCTCGAAACGGCCCGCTGGATGGCCGGCTACTATGGCGCGCCCCTCGGCCTCACCCTCAAGAGCATGCTCCCGGGAGGCCTGTGGGGGGAGTCGCACGTCGTCGCATCGCTCGTCCGGGGGTCCCGTGTGCCCGGCGGGCTCGCCGGGGACGTGGTGGCGTGGCTCGAGAAGCGCGGCGGCGAGGCGCCGGTCGCCACGGCGGCCCGGGCGCTCAAGCGGCCGGTGTGGGACGTGCTGGATCGGCTGGCGCGAGTCGGCGCGGTGTCGCTGCGGGTGGAGCCGCCGGACACCGAGGCGGCGGCGCTCACCGAGCGCGTCGCGAGCGTGGCGGGCGATCCGCCGACCCTGCTCGAGCGCGACACGCTCTTTCGGCGGGCGGTCAAGCAGCGACGCCTGTACGAGGCGCTCGAACAACTCGGCGGCAGCGTGCTGGTCAGCCATGTCACCGGCCAGCTCGGCTTCGCGATGGGCGTGCTTCGGGCGCTGGAGCGACGCGGGCTCGTTCGCATCGGCCGCGCCGAGCGCCTGCGCGACCCGTTCGCCGACTTTCCCGTGATACCACCGCCGACCAGCCTGACGGCCGATCAACAGACGGCCTTGGCGGCCGTCCAGTCGCTCGGGCCCGGCGAGGGCGCCGTGCTGTTCGGCGTCACCGGTAGCGGTAAGACGCTCGTGTATCTCGAGGCCGTTCGCCGGATGCTCGCCGCAGGCCGGGGGGCGATCGTGCTGGTGCCGGAGATCGGGCTCACGCCGCAGACGGTGAGCCGTCTCCGCGGCGCCTTCGGCGATCAGGTCGCCGTCCTCCACAGCGCGCTGTCCGACGGCGAGCGAGCCGATGCCTGGCGGCTCCTGCGCCGAGGCCAGCGCCGGGTGGCCGTCGGCGCGCGCTCGGCCGTGTTCGCGCCGGTCCAGGATCTCGGGATGATCGTGCTCGACGAGGAGCACGAGGCCAGCTACAAGAACGGCGAGACGCCGCGATACCACGCCCGCGACGTGGCGGCCGTCCGCGCGCGGATCGAAGGCGCCGGCCTGGTCCTCGGCAGCGCGACGCCATCCCTCGAGACCATGGCACTGGCGGAGGGGCGGCTCCGGCTGCTGCGACTTCCCGAACGGATCGGCGCGCGACCCCTGCCGCCGGTCGAGCTGGTGGACCTGCGGGTCGCGCCCAAGGTGAGCGGGACGGGGGCGGTCGCCTGGTCCGAAGCGCTCGACGAGGCGATCCTCGGCGACGCTCGCGCGGAAGGAGCAGGGACTGCTGCTCCTCAACCGCCGGGGGTACGCCGCTTTCCTCCAGTGCCCCGACTGCGGCGAGGTATGGCAGTGTCCACGCTGCACCATCTCGCTCACGGTGCACACGGCGCCGCCGGGTCTGCGCTGTCACTACTGCGGCCACGAGGAGCCGCTGCCGTTCACCTGCCGCGCCTGCGCGAGCCCGGTGCAGCAGATGCGCGGTTTCGGCACCCAACAGCTGGAGCGGCTGCTCGCCGAGCGCTATCCCGAGGCCCGGCTGGCGCGCATGGACCTGGACACGACGAGCACCAAGTGGTCGCACCAGCGGATCCTTGCCGCGGTCGAATCGGGCGAGGTGGATCTGCTGCTCGGGACGCAGATGATCGCCAAGGGGCTCGACTTCCCCAACGTGACCTTGGTCGGGGTGGTGGACGCCGACACCGGCCTCTACCTGCCCGATTTTCGGGCGGCGGAGCGCACCTTCCAGCTGCTGGCGCAGGTCGCGGGACGCGCGGGTCGGGGGCCGAAGGGCGGGCGCGTACTCGTGCAGACCCGGCACCCGACCCACCATGCCCTGGTCTGGTCGGCCCGCCACGACACCGAGGGGTTTCTCCGGGAAGAGCGCGCGCTCCGGGAGTCGCCGCCGTACCCGCCGGTGACGTCGCTGGTGAACTTCGTCATCTCCGGCCCGGACGAGCCCGCCGTCAGCGGGCGCGCCACGGAGCTCGCGGACTGGTGCGCGGGACTGCTCGAGAAGTACGCCTTGCCGGTCATGCTCCTGGGGCCCGCGCCGTGCCCCCTCGCTCGCATCAAGGACCGGTGGCGCTGGCACCTGCTGCTCAAGGGCTCCTCGGAGGTGCTGGGCCGCATCGTGCGGTACGCGGCGCCGCGGTTGGCGCGCGCGGGGGAGGTGCGGGTCGTGATCGATCGGGATCCGGTGTCGTTGCTGTGACGGTGAAGGCCACGATTGTCCGACCCCTCTACTCGCCCGCCGTCCGATATCCGATCTCCGCTCCCAGATAGATCACCCGCCTCGGTGCGGGCTCGAACACGCGCCCGCCGATGCCGTTGAGCGTCACCGACCCGACGTACTGCCGATCCCACAGGTTGTTCACGCCCAGAAACGGGCCGAGTTGCAGGGTGCCCGCGACACCCTGCCAGCCGAGCCGGGCATTGGTGACTCCCGCGTCCCACGAGTCGATGATGATCGTGTTGGCGTCGTCGGCGGGCACCGACGAGCTGATCGTCTGGTCGGCATCGAGGAAGAACCCGCGGGGCAGGGAGGTCCGGAGCCCGATCCGCACGAAATTATCCGGCACGCCGGGAAGCTTGTTGCCGTCGAAGTCGCCGCTCGCGAAGCGGTAATGCGCGTAGGTGTAGGCACCGCTCAGGGTGACACCCGCCGTGGGCGTGACGGTGAGCCCGATCTCGGCCCCGTCGTTGTGCGTCTTCCCTGTGTTGCCGAAGAACGCGCGGCCCCCGATCTCACCGACCTGGACGATCGCATCCGTGATCCGGCCCAGGAACAGGGCCACGGAATAGGTGACCCCGGGCGCGGCCTGCCCTCGTGCCCCGATCTCGTAGTTGACGGCGCGTTGCGGACCCAGATCCGGATTGAAGCCGCCCGAGCCGTCCGGCTGGTTCGCGAGCTCCGTGGTGGTCGGGGTCTCGAAGGACGTGGAGACGTTCACGTAAGGCACGAACGGGTCGCCGAACGACCAGCTGGCCCCCACGTTCCCGCTCAGCGACGACATCGTGCGCGCGCCGCTGTCGTCGGATCCGTCGCCCAGGTAGTGGTCCTCCACGGAGAAGTGGACCCAGTCGTAGCGCGCGCCGCCGTTCAGCAGGAGCTGCTGCGTGTGGGCTCCATTGGAGCTGGGCGAACGGGCCGAGCTCGGTGACCCTTTCCCGCTGGTCGAGAAAGATCTGGTCCGTCGGCGTCCCGGCATCCGATACGGCGTTCGTCCGATCGTCCCGCAGGCCTTGCAGGTCAGCGCCGGCCACCAGCCGGGGTGCCATCTCGCCCGTGCCGAGCCGTCGGCTGCCGCTCAGCCGAAGCCCCGCCACGGCACGGTCGATGGTGACGAAGGTGCCTGCCGTCGGTCCCGGATTGATGTCGGGCGGCGCCGCGAGCGGATTGGCCAGATTGCGAAGCACGCCGAACACCGTCACCTCGTATTCGTTGCCCGCGGCGTCGAAATGCTGAAGGCCGAGCGAGAGCTGCTGCTGCTGAACGTCCTTATCGGCGCCGCGGAGGATGTTGGAGGCCGCGGCCGAATCCCGATTGGCGACATACTCGTTGCGTGTCAGCGCTCCCGGATTTTGCGCCTCCGGGTTGTCCGCCAGGCTCAGTCGGACCCGACCGAGCGTCGTGCCGCTGAAGGCGTAGTCCACGCCGGCGTTGAGCTGTCGGGTCTCCCCGGCGCTGTGCTGCCGGAAGCCGTCGGCCTTGAATTGCGAGATCGACAGCGTCCCGCTCGCGCTGCCCGACCGAGCGGATGTCCAGCTCTGCCACTTGTAGAAACCGTCGCCGTCCCGCTCGCCGCCTCCGCCCTGAAACCGCACGCGCTGGGCGATCGGCGCCTGCGCGGCGCCCATGGTCTCGAACGAGATGACGCCGCCGGACGCGTTCCCGTAGAGCGACGAGGCGGAGCCGCGGAGGACTTCGGCACGCTCGAGGTTTCCGAAGTCCACGTTGGTGAGCTGGCTTTGGCCGTCGGGAAGCGTCTGCGGAACTCCATCCACCAGGATCTTGAGCCCGCGCACGCCGAAATTGGAGCGGCTCCCGAAGCCGCGGATGGAGATGCGCTGGTCGAGCGAATAGTTGTACCGGTTCGAGACGACCACACCCGGGATGTTGTTGAGCGCCTCGTCGATGCCGACCGTCTGTTGGCCTCGCTGCAGCGCCGTGCGATCGAGGACGCCGGTCGCGAACGGCACGCGCGTCAACGGCTCGGTCGTCCGCGTCACGGTCACGTTGAGCTCCGGGAGCTCGGTGACGTGCGTGGTGTCGCGGCGAGTGGTATCGGCGGGTGCCGGCACCTGGGCGGCGAGGGAGGGGGCGACGAGGACTGCGATCAACATCTGGGCGAATTGGCGCATGAGGTCTCCTCGGGTTGGCGTGAAACCTAAACGGCCCCGAGTGCCATGCGCGGTGCTTGTATCCCCCCTTCGCCCCCTCTAGTTTCCTCCCGCAAATGACCACGACTCACAAGGCGCTGCCGGACTTCGCGCGGCCTCCGTTCGCGGGCTCGCCGGAGGCTCGGTTTGCCCCCCTTCCGGCCGACGGCGTCCTGCCCGAAGGCTTCTTCTCGACGTCCAACCTTCCGACGTACGTTCACGTGGACGGGCGCTGGCTCGCCCCGACGCGGCCGCGGATGGACTGCGTCCTGGTGAAACGCGACCGTGCAATCGAGACCATCGAGCCGCGCCGGCTGCGGAAGGGTGACCTCGTGGCCATGGGCGAAGCCGAGGACGGTACCGACGGCATCGTGGTCCACTCGGAAGGGTTCCTGGGCGGCGGTCACGGGGCCAATGAATTCCGTTTCATGTCCACCGAGGTGAGCCGCGAGCGGCCGGTCAATTACGAGGAGCTGGCCGCGCGCGTCGGCGAGGAGAAGCGTCGCGGCGGGTACCTCGTCTGGGTCGTCGGGCCGGCGCTGGTGCACTCGCGCGCCCGGGCGGATTTCGAGTGGTTCATCCGGCAGGGGTACGTGCAGGCGGTGCTCGCGGGCAACGCGGTCGCGGTGCACGACATCGAGGCGGCGATCTTCGGCACTACCCTCGGGATGACCAACACCGGGCAGCCGACCGAAGGCGGCCACGGCCTCCACATGCGGGCGATCAACCGCGTGCGGGCCGCCGGCTCGATCGAGCGCGCCGTCGAGACGGGCCTCATCAAGAGCGGGATCATGCATGCGCTCGTGTCGCAGCACGTGCCCTACGTGCTGGCGGGGTCCATTCGCGATGACGGCCCGTTGCCCGGCGTTTACAGCGAGACGCTGGCCGCGCAGGATGCGATGCGCGAGCACACGGTCAAGGCGACGGGTGCCATCTTTGTGGCGACGGCGCTGCACGCGATCGCGGTGGGCAACATGCTGCCGGCGTTCTACCTCGGCGATCAGGGCCCGGCGCCGCTCATGACCATTTGCGTCGATCAGACCGAGTTCGTGGTGAACAAGCTCAAGGACCGGGGCACTCACCAGGCCTACGGGGTCGTGACCAATGCCCAGGACTTCATGCACGTGTTGCGATTCTACACGGAGCGATGGGAGCAGAGCGGCACATGACCGGGCTTGGCTGGCCCCGGCTTGCGGCCGCGGTGGCGGAGCAGGTGCCGCCGGCCGAGGTGGACGGCGTCTGGGTGTTCACGACCCTGCGTCACGAGGGCCGCGAGTGGGGCACCGCGATCCTGTCGCGGGTGGATGGCGAGCGGCGCCGGATCTACACGGCTCGCTACATGCTGGCCATCAAGGGCAAGGAGCGTGGCAAGTTCGAGGCGTCGGTGGCCGAGGTGGGAAGCGGACCGGTCGAGGCCCTGGCCCAGCTGCTCAACGACGCGCAGCGCCGCATCGACGACGAGCAGCCGCCGGTGCCCGTGCCGCCCGAGGAGTTCTTCGCGGCGGCCGCCGATGCCCAGCCTCGCTAGCGGCGAGGGCGCGGCCCTCCTCGAGCGCTTTCGGCGCTATCTCCGCGAGCACCGCCAGCCTGTCACCCGCCAGCGCGACCTGGTCGCGCAGATCGTCCTCCTGTCGGATGACCATCCGTCGGTCGAAGGCATTCGCCGCGCGCTCAAGGAGCGCGGCGAGCACGTCGGCACCGCCACCGTGTATCGCACACTCGACGTGCTGGTCGAGAGCGGCCTCGTGCGCGCGCACGACTTCGGCGAGGGCTTCAAGCGCTACGAGCCGATGCCGGCGCAGGCGCACCACGAGCACCTGATCTGCGAGCGCTGCGGACGCGTCGTGGAGTTTCAGAACGAGCGGCTCGAGCGGATGCTCCCGATCATCGCTGATGAGCACGCGTTCCAGCATGGCCGCCACCGGGTCGAGATCTACGGGGTCTGCCGGCAGTGCCGGCAGCAGGAGCTGGGCGCGCTGTGAGCGAGCCCGCCACCCTCGGGCTGTTCGTCGCGTTCGCGGCCGGGCTGTTGAGCTTCCTCTCGCCGTGCGTGTTGCCGCTGGTGCCGTCCTACATCGGGTTTCTCACCGGGATGAGCCTGCCGGAGGTGGCGGCTCGGCGCCGCGTGGCACTCGGGCACGCGCTCCTGTTCGTGCTCGGCTTCACGCTGGTCTTCATGGTGCTCGGCGCCAGCGCCACTGCCCTCGGCCGCGCGCTCAACTACTACCAGCAATGGCTCCAGCGCATCGGCGGCGCCCTGATCATCCTGTTCGGGCTGATCTGTCTGGGCGTCGTCAAGGCGCCGTTCCTGAACCAGGAGCGTCGGCTCCAGGTGGACCAGAAGCCAGTGGGATACCTCGGATCGGCGCTGGTCGGCATGGCCTTCGGGGCCGGTTGGACGCCATGCATCGGGCCCGTGCTGGGCGCGATCCTCGGGCTCGCGGCGACATCGCACGACCTCACGCGGGGCCTGCTTCTTCTCGCCGTGTACTCGGCGGGTCTGGCGGTCCCGTTCCTGCTGGCCGCCGTGGCGTTGGACGCGTTTCTGGACTGGTTCCAGCGCTTCCGGCGCTATCTGCCGTGGGTGATGCGGGTGAGCGGTGCGTTGCTCATCTTCGTGGGAATCCTGATGACCACGGGGGAGTTCACCAGATTGGCAGGCTGGCTGCAGCAGTTCACGCCCGACGTCCTCCGGGAAAAAATCTAGGGACCCGGAGGGGCCCAAGGCGCGCAGGGGTGGGGAGCGGCGCAAGGTGCCGTTCCCCGCTCCTCAGTGCCTCTGGGGCCGCGCCGCCCGACTAGTTCGTCCCCTCAGACCGTCGGCGCCACTTCGGCGGCGTCGGTTTCCTCGAGCTCCTCTTCGAGCTGCTGGCGCCTCAGCAGCTCCCAGTAGCGTCCGCCGCGCGCAATCAGATCGGTGTGGCGCCCCTCCTCCACGACCCGGCCCTGTTCCAGCACCAGAATCCAGTCCGCGTCGCGCACGGCCGCGAGACGGTGGGACACGATGATGCTGGTGCGCCCGACCAGCGCGCCTCGCAGGGCGCGAAGGATCTTGGCCTCCGTCTGCGCATCTACCGCGCTCAGCGCGTCGTCCAGCACGAACACCGGCGGGTCCTGCGCCAACGCCCGGGCGATGGCGCTCCGCTGCTTCTGGCCGCCGCTCAGATTGATGCCGCGCTCGCCCAGCATCGTATCGAAGCCTTTGGGCAGGGCGGGCAGGGCCTCGGTGAGCTGGGCCACGTCCGACACCCGCTCCAGCCGGCCGTCGTCGGGCGCGCCGAGTAGCACGTTGTCCCGGAGCGTCTCGCTGAAGAGGAAGGTCTCCTGGGGGACGAAGCCGACCGCCTCGCGGAGCTCCGCGAGTTGCAGGCGACGAATGTCCACACCATCGAGCAGGACGGCGCCCGCCTCCGGGTCGTATGCGCGCACGATCAGGTCCACCAGCGTCGACTTGCCGGCGCCAGTGGCGCCGACGATGGCGAGCGACCGCCCCGCGTCCACCCTGAAGGAGATGTCGTGCAGCACTGCTCCGCGGTCACGCGCCCCGGGATAGGTGAACGAGACGCTCCGGAACTCGACGACGCGGCCCCCGTGTGCCGGCGGCAGCGCGAGCGGCGCCGCGGGCTCGGCGATCGCCTCGCGCTCCCGGAAGAGCTGGTTGATCCGGCCCATCGATGCGGCTCCGCGCTGCACCAGATTGACCGCCCAGCCCAGCGCGATCATCGGCCAGACCAGCATCGCGAGGTACACGCCGAAGGCAACGAAGGCCCCGACCGTGATCGTGCCAGTCATGACCAGGCGTCCACCGACGTAGAGCACCACCAGCGCGCTCAGGCCGCCGAGGAGCGTCAGAAGGGGGAAGAAGACGCCCTGGATCCTGGCCAGCTCCACGTTGCGCCCGAGGTACTCGTCGCTCAGGCGGCGGAAGGCCTCGATCTCGGCGTGCTCCTGCCGATACGCCCGCACCACCCGAACGCCGCTCAGGTTCTCGTGCGCCTGCGTGGTGAGATCGCTGAACTGTTCCTGGATGGCCTGGCTACGCCGATGAATCCGCTGCCCGAGCGACACCATGGCCACCGGAAGTCCGAGCAAGGGGACGAGCGCGAGTAGCGTGAGGCGAGGATTGATCCCCACCATCGCGGGTGCAATTAGCAGAGTGCGGATGGTAGTATCCACTATGTACATGACGGCCGGGCCCGCCACCATCCGGACGGCGAGCAGGTCGTTGGTGGTGCGGGCCATCACATCGCCGGTCGGGTATCGGTCGTAGAATTCGGCCGACATCCGCTGCAAATGTCTGTACAGGTGGTCGCGCAGGTCCGTCTCGACGCGGCGGCTGCCACTGTTCAAGAGTTCGCGCATGCCGTACCGGGCGACCCCGCCGACCAGCGCGACCGCCAGAAGCAGCCAGATGGCGCGCTGAACCGCCGGGAACCCGGCGCCGGTCCGTAGCGCGTCGATGGCCTGTTCGATGTACTTGACTCCGCGCGTCACGAAGGCGTTGGACAGGACGACCATCGCCATGCCGATCGCGTAGTCGCGCCGGTAGGGCCGCAGATAGGGGAGCAGAGCCCGCAGTTCAGTCATGATCGGTGGAATGTCACCGTGGCGCCTGACCCCGGCAAGTCACATCACCGAGGAGGAGACGATGTCGAGAACCATGCTGGCCGCGCTCACGCTGCTCGCGGCCGCCGCGTGCGGTCGGGGCGACAAGCGTGATGTCGCGTCCGCCGACAGCCTGAGCCGTGACCTGCAGCTCGCGCCCGTGGACACGACCGCGACGCTGAACGACCGGCCGGCCGCGGACACCGCCCCCGCCGCCGCTCCGGCGCCCGCGCCGACGCCACCACCGACTCCCAAGCCGGCGGCGCCGAAGCCCAAGCCGACGCCCAAGCCGGCCGCTCCGCCCGCGGCGGCGGCTCCGGCGCCCGCCGCGCCTGCGCCGGCGCCCGCAGCTCCCAGCGCCCTCGATGCCGGGGCGTCGTTCTCGGCCACGATGGACGCCGAAGTGCGCTCGGGCAAGAACAAGGTCGGCGATACGGTGACCGCCACCGTCGCGGCCGATGTGAAGAACGCCGCGGGCCAGGTCGTGATCCCGGCGGGCTCCAAGGTCACCCTGGAGGTGACCGCGATCAAAGAATCCGAGAACAAGGGCGATAGCACCGGTACGCTCACTCTCAAGCCAACCTCGATCGCGATGGCCGGCGGGACGAAGCCCCTCTCGGCATCGATCTCGGGCGTGAAGACCACACTGCAGGGTCGCAAGACCGGTGGCGGCGATATCGCCAAGGTCGGCGCGGGCACCGCGGCCGGCGCCATTATCGGGCGGATCATCGGCGGCAGCAGCAAGGGCGCCATCATCGGCGGCGTTCTCGGCGGCGCGGTCGGCGCTCAGCGGGCGGTCGAGACGAAGGACCGCGACGTCGTCCTGCCCTCGGGCACGCAGGTCACGCTGACGCTGGACCAGCAGCTGCTGGCCGGCACCTAGCCCCCCGCTTCCTGACCAGCGAGCGAGGGATCTGCTCCGGACTGGCGCGAGCCAGTGTCGGAGGAGATCCCTCGCTCATTTCCGCCCCCGATCATGGGTGCTAGTAGCCCGCCCCTCCGCCTCCGCGCCGCGGATCGCTCACGCCCTCCCAACCCTTTGGGGTCCGCATGATCGCCTCGACGTCACCCCAGTAGCCCCCGATCCCGATCGCGTGCCCGCGGGCTCGAAGGCTGTCCATGGTCGCCGGCGGAAAGCCGCCCTGCTCGACCTTGAGCGTGTCCGGCAATCCCTGGTGGTGCATGCGCGGCATCTCGACTGCCTGCGCCAGCGGCATGTGGTGATCGATGACGTTGGAGATCACGTGGTACACCATCGTGATGATGCGCGGACCGCCCGGCGTTCCCACGACCATGAGGAGCCGGCCCTCCGGGTCGAGCACCAGGCTCGGCGTCATGGCGGAGAGCATGCGCTTGCCCGGCGCGATGGCGTTCGCCTCGCCCTGGACCAGGCCATACATGTTGGGCTTGCCGGGCGCGGTCGCGAAATCGTCCATCTCGTCGTTGAGGAGGAAGCCCGCGCCGGTGACGGTTACCGCGCTGCCGTAGCTGTCGTTGAGCGTCGTAGTGCAGCTCACGGCTACGCCGTCTTGGTCTACCACCGAGTAGTGGGTCGTCGAGGCGCCGGCACGGACCGCCGGCGTGAACGTCGCGGTCGGCGTGGCGCGCTCGCCGATGCCCCTGCGCAGCTCGGCGGCGTAGGCCTTTGACAGCAGTCGGTCCGTCGGGTTCTGCACGAAGGCCGGGTCGCCCAGGTACCTGTTCCGATCGGTAAACGCTCGGCGCATCGCCTCCGCCTCGAGATGGACCAGCGCTGGCGTGCCGAACGGAGGCAGCGGATCGTACCCCTCCATGATGTTCAAGATCTCGCCCATCGTCACGCCGCCGGAGGACGCGGGCGGCATCGAGTAGATGGTGTAGCCGCGGTAGCGGACCTTGATCGGATCGCGCCAGATCGCGTGATATCCCGCCAGGTCGTCATGCGAGATGAGGCCGCCGCCGCGGTCCATCTCGGCGACCATCAGGTCCGCGACCGGGCCCCGGTAGAACCCGTCGGCGCCCGCGATCGCGGATCGCCTCGAGCGTCGTGGCCAGATCGGGCTGCCGGAGCACTGTGCCGGGGACCGGCGGCGCGCCGTTGGGGAGGAAGCTCGCACGCGAGGCGGGGAACAGGACGAGTCGAGCACTGTCGCCTCCGATGGACCTGCTGCGGTATTCGTCGACGACGAATCCGTCGCGCGCCAGCCGGATGGCCGGCGCGATCACCGTCGCGAGCGGGAGCGTGCCGTACCGGTGCAGGCGCCTCGGTCAGGCCCGCGACCGCTCCAGGCACGCCGGCGGCGAGGTGCCCGTGTCAGGCTGCGATCGGTCGGTTCGCCCGTGCTCGTCGAGGTACATGTCGCGTGTGGCACGCGAGCCGGGCGCCGTCTCGCGGTAGTCGAGCGTCTGCGACCGTGCCATCCTTGAGTCGGATCACCATGAATCCGCCCCCGCCCAGGTTGCCCGCCTCGGGATGCACCACCGCGAGGGCGAAGCCCACCGCCACCGCCGCGTCCACCGCGTTGCCACCGTGCTGCAGGATGTCTCGCCCCACCTCGCTGGCGATGCCGCTGCCCGCCACCACCATCGCGCGCGAGCCCTCGGTGACTCTGGCCCGGCCGGCGAAGGTCCAGTCGGAGGCGACGCCAGTCGCGAGACCGGGGGTGCCCGGGCTCGGGTGGTGGGCGCAGGCCGCGGCCGCGAGCAGCGGCGAGCGAACCAGCAGGACGCGATGCAGGCGCACACGGATCCTCGTGGAAGGAAGGAATGTGTCGGGGAGGTTGCCCCGGGCGACGCACGGGCTCTAATTTAGCCGTGCCTGACGACTACCTCGACCCTCGCCTGACCGAGCGGCGCAACCCCCGCACCAGCACCATCGACACCGCCCCCGCGCTCGAGATCGTGGATCTCATCGGCGCCGAAGACGCGGCAGTGCCTGCCCGCGTGGCGGCGGCACGCGTCGAGATCGCGCAGGCCATCGACCTGATCGAGGCGGCGTTCCGCGCCGGCGGCCGACTGCTCTACGTCGGCGCCGGCACCAGCGGCCGATTGGGCGTGCTCGACGCCGCCGAATGCCCGCCGACCTTTGGCACGCCGCCCGAGATGGTCGTCGGGATCATCGCGGGCGGCCTGCCGGCGTTGGTCAAATCCATCGAGGGCGCCGAGGACGACGTCAACGCGGGCATCGGCGAGATGGACGCACGGCGTGTGGGGCCTACCGACGTGGTGGTCGGCATCGCCGCGAGCGGCACCACTCCCTACGTGCGGGCGGCGCTCGGACGGGCGCAGGCCCTCGGCGCCCGCACGGGACTCGTGTCGATGTCCGAGCCGCCGCGGCTTCTCCGCGACACGTGCGACGTCTGCATCACCGTCCCGGTGGGCCCCGAAGTCGTCACCGGCTCGACCCGGATGAAGAGCGGCACCGCCACCAAGCTCGTCGCTCAACACGCTCACGACCGGCGCGATGATCCGGCTGGGGAAGACCTACGGCAACCTCATGGTGGACCTGCGCGCCTGGAACGACAAGCTGATCGACCGGAGCCTGCGCATCCTGATGGAGACCGACCGGGCTCGGTCGTGACGAGTCCCGGCCGCGACTCTGGAGGCCGCCGGGGGAAGCGTCAAGACCGCCATCGTGATGGCGCGACGAGGCGTGGCGCGTGTCGAGGCCGAGCGGCTGCTCGAGGAGCACGGGGGCCGGCTGCGCGCCATCGTCGGTGATCCTCCGCCGGTGCCCAGCGCATGAACGAGCGCCCGACGCTGGCCATCGGACTCATGTCCGGCACATCGCTCGACGGCATGGACGCCGCCCTGGTCCGTCTCACCGGCCCCTCCCATGCCGAGCTGCTCAACTTCGTCACCCGTCCATACTCGGCGGAGGAGCGTGGCGCGCTGCGCCACGCGATCACCGGCGGCGACACCACGTCGCTGGCGCGGCTGCACGTGCGCCTCGCGGAGTGGGCCGCCGACGCGGTGGAGACTTTGCTCGTGCAGGCGCAGGTGCCCGCGTCCGAGGTGGCGCTCATCGCCTTCCACGGCCAGACCATCTGGCATGAGCCGCCGATCGTCACGTGGCAGCTCGGCGAACCCGCGGTGCTGGCCGAGCGGTTCGGGATCCGCGTCGTGAGCAACTTCCGCTCGCGCGATCTCGCGGCAGGCGGCCAGGGCGCGCCACTCGTCCCCATGGCGGACGTCCTGCTTTTCGCTTCGCCCGACGGCCCGCGCGTGCTGCTCAACCTGGGAGGCATGGCCAACCTCACCTTCGTGCCGCGGCGCGGGCAGGAGGATGGCGTGCTCGCGTTCGATACCGGCCCCGGGGTGGCGGTGATCGACGGCGTTGCCGGGCGCGTGGACCGGCGGCGCTCGTACGATCGCGACGGGTTGATCTCCGCGGCCGGACGGCCCGACGAGGCCGTCCTGGCGGAGCTACTGGCGGACCCATTCTTCTCGGAGCCACCGCCGAAGACCACCGGACGCGAGCGCTTCGGCGACGCCTACGCGGCGGCGCTGCACGGGCGCGTACCCGGGCCCGACGGCGTCGCGACGGCGGTCGAGCTCACGGCGCGGAGCGTGGCGTCCGCCGTGCAGCGATGGACTCCTGCGGGGGTGGACGTGGTCGCGTCCGGCGGAGGATGCCATCATCCAGGCCTCATGGCCGCGCTCGAGCGGCACATGCGCGCCGGCGGCGATCATCGGCTCTTGCGGTTCAGCGACCTGTTTTTTCCGGGCGACGCCAAGGAAGCCGTCGCGTTCGCGCTGCTCGGATATCTCACGCTTCATGGGCAACCGGGCAACGTCCCCGCCGCCACGGGAGCGGGCGGCGCACGCGTCCTCGGCATGGTGACTCCGGCATGACCCTTTCCGGTCGCCTCATTCTCCCCGCGTTGCGCGCCGCGGACGACGGCGCCTTCGTCCACGAAGCCGCTCGTATCGCGGACGCGCTCGACCTCGGCGTGGGCGGCTTCATCATCTTCGGCGGCACCGTGGAATCGGTCCGCCGACTGACCGCGGACCTGCTGCGGCGGGCCGGGCGGCCGCTGCTCATCGCCTCGGACCTGGAACGGGGCGCCGGCCAGCAGGTCACGGGGCTCACCCAGTTTCCGCCCCCGCTGGCGCTCGCGTCGCTCGGGGACGCCTCGGTCGTGCGGTGGGCCGGGGCCGTAACGGCCCAGGAAGCGCGCGCCGTAGGGATCAACTGGGTCTTCGCACCGGTCGGGGACCTCGACGTGCTTCCCGACAATCCCATCGTGCAGACGCGTGCCTTCGGCGACGATCCGAATCGTGTCGCCAGCCTCGTCCGGACCTGGATCGAGGGCTGCCAGAGTGCCGGTGCGCTCGCCTGCGTCAAGCATTTTCCCGGGCACGGACGCACGACGGTCGACTCGCACATCGCCATGCCGGTCGTGACCGATGCCGCGGGTACCCTGCGCGAGAGTGATCTGCTGCCGTTCGCCATTGCCGTTGAGAGCGGCGTGGCGTCCGTCATGACCGCGCACGTCGCTTACCCGTCCCTCGATCCGGCTGGCCTGCCCGCCACACTCTCGCCGCCGATCATGGCGGAGCTGCGCGACCGATTGGGCTACGACGGACTTGTCGTGTCGGACGCACTCATCATGGACGGCGCGTTGGCCGGCCGCCGCGAGTCCGACGCGGCCGTGGAGGCCGTGCGGGCGGGCGTGGACCTGCTGCTCTATCCCAACGATGCGCGCCGGGTGCGCGACGCGCTCGACCAGGCGCTCGCGAGCGGCTCCCTGGCGGAGCCCCGGCTCGCCGAGTCGCTCCGCCGCTACGAGCGCGCGCTCGCCACGGCCACGAGTCCGACGCCGCCGGTCAGCCGCGGCCCGTTCGATTCGGCCGATGCGCTGGCGGACGCGTTGTTGGAGCAGGGAATGCTGCGTGGCGACGCGCCCACCCTCCACGGCCCGATCGATCTCATCGTGGTTGACGACGACCTCGGCGGTCCCTATCCCCCTGGTCCGAGCGACTGGACGGCGAAGCGGCTTGGCCCCGACTACGTTGGACGCTACAGCGGGGGCTCGCGCGTCGTGCTCGCGTTCGCCGAGCCGCGCGCCTGGAAGGGCCGCTCGGGATTCTCGTCCGAGTCCCGCGACGCGCTCGCGAACGCGGTGCCCGGCGCGGACTTGATCGTGCTGTTCGGACATCCCCGCCTGCTGCCCGACTTGCCGACCGATGCCCCGGTGCTCCTCGCGTGGCACCGGCAGCGATTGATGCAGGAGGCCGTGGGTCGCTGGCTGACGCGCCGCCTCGCATGAGGTGCGGATCGCCGGACGGCGAAGACCGTGAACTGGCAGCCCACCCTCAGTGAGCCGGGCTCGGCCCGGCTACGATCGGCATTCGCGTGTCGCTGACCCTGCGCTGGATGCTCGCGGCGCTTCACCTGTTCGGCTTCGGCGTCGCCCTCGGCTCCTCGTGGGCGCGGGCACGGTCACTCGAGGCTCGTCCGCTCGACGTCCCGGCGCTCAGGCGTGTGTTTGCGGCCGACAGCTGGTGGGGGCTGTCGGCGCTGATCCTCGTGGGGACCGGGCTGTGGCGATTGCTGGGCGGCGCCGAGAAGCCGACCGGCTACTACCTGTCGAGTCATGCCTTCATCGGCAAGATGAGCTTGCTGATCGCGATTCTCGCGCTCGAGATCTGGCCGATGATCACACTGATCCGCTGGCGCATGACCGTGTCGAAGGGCTCGATTCCCGATACGTCGGCGGGGGCCGCGCTTGCCAGGATCAGCTACGGACAGAGCGTGTTGCTGGTCCTCATGCTGCTCGCCGCTACGGCCATGGCGCGAGGCATCGGCTGAGTCGCACGGCCCCGTCGTCATGACCTGGCAAGCTCACTCGCCGATGGACGCGTGCCGGATGCGTGGGAGGAGGAGGTAGGCCGGCAACCCCATCAGGAATGTCAGGAAGAAGTACCGTGCGTAGCCGAGGTGTTCTACCATGGTGCCGGAGGGCAGCCCAACCAGCATTCGGCTCAGGGCAAACACGGCGCTGAGCAGCGCGAACTGCGTCGCCGCGTAGCGTCGCTCGCACACCGACATGAGGAAGGCGAGGAACGCGGCGGTTCCCAGCCCAGCCGCGAAGTTCTCGAACAGCGCCGCCGCGACGATAGCCGATTTGCCCGCCCCCGAAGCCGCCGCCGCCGCGTAGCCCAGACTCGATAACAGCTGCACCATCCCCAGCGACCACAATGCGTGGAAGATCCCGATCCGGCTCGCGATGACCCCACCGAGCGCGGCCCCGCCGAGTGTGGCCAGGAGGCGGCCGGTCGTCAGGGTGGCGATCTGCTCCAGCGAGAATCCGCTGGCCACCCAGAACGGCTTCGTCATCCATTCCATCGCCGAGATGTCCAGCTTGAACAGGAGGGCGAACCCGATCACCCACCAGATCCCGGGGCGGGCGAGCAACGCCCGGATCGGCTCGCCGAGGCTCGCGGGGTGGGCCGTGGCGCGACTCGGTGACGGCAGGACGAGGGTGGCCACGGCGAGTCCGGCGAAGAGTCCCGCGCCCGCGAGAAACGCAGTGTGCCAACCCGAGCGGCCCGCGATCCACACCAGCAGGGCACTGCTCACGAAGCTCGCGGCGCGATAGGCGCCGATCCGGACCGAGTTCGCTACCCCCAGCTCGCGGCCGTGGGTCGTGTCGATGGTGTAGGCGTCGATGGCGATGTCCTGTGTCGCCGACAGCGCGACGTACAGCAGGAGCACCGCCGCGAGCTGCCCGGCGTGCCGCACGGGGTCGGCACCCGCGAGCACCGCGGTGACCACTGCCAGGAGGCCGAGACAGATGCGGATCCAGAGGCGCCGAGTCCCGAGGCGATCCACCAGGGGCGCCCAGAGAAACTTGAGCACCCACGGGAGCGTCGCGCTCGATGAGGTAAAGCCGAGAGCGCCGATCGTCATGCCCGACACGGCCAGCCAGACCGGCACGGTTTCGGTGAAGAAGAAGTAGGGAAGGCCGGAGGCGAAGGAGAGCGCCCCGATCCAGCCCAACCGGGCGCCGAGGCGGGCGTCGGGAGCGGAGTTCAGAGCCAGACGGCCAGGAGCGCGAGGATCAGGCAGAACACCGCGGCGAGGAGCAGGACGGTTCTCGCCCGGCTGCCCATCATCGCTGGCGGCTCGGCGATCGGGGCCGACACGGTGGGAACGGTGGTGGGTTCGTCATCGCCGTCGCCGTCGGCCAGATGATACACGGCGTAGCCGACGTCCTCGGTGGCGCTCGGCTCGGGCAGTCCGTCACCCTCGAAGTGCGCCGCGACCACGGTGATGTTGTCGGGCCCGCCGCGCTCGTTGGCGAGGTCGATCAACGCTCCGCACAGGTCGGAGAGCTCCGGATTGCGCGCCACTATCGCGGGGAACTCTTCGCGTTTGACGAGTCCCGAGAGTCCGTCCGAGCAGATGATGAGCGTGTCGCCGCGGCGGAGCGTCTGGTGGGTGAGGTCCACTTTCACCCGGGGATCCGGCCCCAGCGCCTGAAGGATGATGTTACGGCGCTCGCTCTGCTCCGCCTCCTCCTCGGTGAGCTCCCCCGCATCCACCAGTCGCTGCATGAGCGACTGGTCCTTCGTGAGCTGGATGGCCTCGCCGCTCCGCACGAGGTACGCGCGGCTGTCGCCGATTTGCGCGAGGTACAGATCATCGCCGTTGACGCCGGCGGCGGTGACAGTGGTTCCCATGCCCCTGACCTCGGGATGCTCCCGGGCGTAGCCGTAGATCTTCTGGTTGGCCAGCTCGACCGCCTCCTTCATCCGGTACGCGAAGCGATCGGCGGAGGGATCGTCGTCGGTCACCCAGGCGGTGGCGAGGTGATGGTAGATCAGGTCGGCGGCCATCGCGCTGGCGAGCTCGCCCGCGGCGGCGCCACCCATGCCGTCGGCCACCATGAACAGTGATCCGCGCGGGCCGACCTCGTGGCGTCGGACTTCGGGATGGAGGCTGGCATTCCCGGTGCTCAAGTCGGCCACCAGGAAGGTGTCCTCATTGTGCTCCCTGGTCCGCCCGAGATCGGTCTTGCCAAAAACGGACACCTGGACCGGGAGCGTCACGCGTGTGGTTCCTTCCGATGATCCATTCGGTGACGTGGAGGTGTCACGAATCTAGGCCGCCCCTGGAGGAGCGTCAACGTCCGCTTGTCGTAAGTCTTAGTCAATGTGTACCTTGCAGCCATGGTGCCTCGTGTGGGGGTCGCGCTGACCACGACGTGTCTGCTGACGGTCGCGTGCGGTGGGTCCGCGGCTCCACCCGCGGTGCCCGTGCCCGCCAACCGGATTCTCGCCGAGTCGCTGGGTACGTCGCGCGCGCTGCCGCCGGTGCCGGTGGTGCGCGGACCACTCGGTCTCCACGTAGCATACCCGCCGCCGGACGCGGTGCTGCAGATCCGAGATTCGAGCTTTCTCTTCGGCACCGCCGGCACTGGCGAGGCGAAGGTGACGGTCGACGGTCAGCCGGCACGGGTCTGGCCGAACGGCGCGTGGCTGGCGTATGTCGCTCTCCCGACCGACAGCCTCGTTCAGATCCACATCGACGCGCGGACGGCCTCGGACTCGGCGGTACTCGACTACCCGGTGCGTCGCGTCGTTCCCGATGCTGGCCGCCTCACTGTCGGCGCCGCGTGGGTAGACACACTGTCGCTCGCTCCGTCGGGCCGCGTCTGGCTCGGTCAGGGAGAGTACCTCACGCTGGGCGTCCGGGCCGCCGAAGGCGCACAGGTTCGGCTCAGGCTGTCCGACGGCACGTCCGTTCCGCTGACGCCGCAGCCCGGCGCCCTCGAGGTTACGGCGGGGGTGCGCGCGTTCGACCGCGATACGGCGCGACTCAGGACGCCGGTCGTCCGCGACCGCTACGTCGGGCTCTTGCGAGGCCGCGCGGTCGGACCCGATCCGGGCGACGTGCTGCCGCTGCCCTTCGCTCTCGTTCCGGTCGACACGGCGTGGGCCACGGTCGAGGCGATCGTCGGGGCGGATACGGCGCGGGCACGCTGGCCGCTTCAGGTAGCGGTGCTCGACAGCATGCCATTGGTGGCCGAGCTGACGGACGACACGGCGCAGGGCACGGTCCCGGATAGCCTGACGGTCGGGCGCGCGGTGCCGGGGGGGACGTACACGTGGTTCTTCCCCTCGGGAACCCGCGCCGCGGTGACGGGCCGACGGAACGGGGATCTCCGACTCCGTCTCTCGCGCGAGGCGGAGGCCTGGGTCCCGGTCGTCGAGGCGCGAGCGGTAGCTCGAGGTGGGCCGGCACCGTCCGCCGTCGTCGGGTCGGTGACGGTCACTCCGGCGGCGGACCGGGCCAGCGTGCGCATTCCGCTCAGTCAACGCGTGCCGTTTCGTGTCGATGAGACCGATCGCGCGCTGGTCGTCACGCTCTATGGCGCTTCTGGTGACGTGGACTGGATGCGGTATGGTGCCACGGATTCGCTGGTGCGCCGGATGAGCTGGCGGCAGGATGCGGCGGACGAGGTGTCTTTGACGTTCGAGCTGAGTCGTCCGGTGTGGGGATATCGGACGCGGTGGGATCGAAGCGACCTGGTCGTGGACATCCGTCGACCCCCGGTGATCGACGAGGGCCAGCCGCTCCGGGGCCGCCTCATTGCCGTGGACCCCGGCCACCCGCCGGGCGGCGCCACCGGTCCCACCGGGCTGCGCGAGGCCGAGGCCAACCTGGGTGTGGCGTTCGAGCTGCGGCGCCTGCTGGAGGAGGCAGGGGCCAAGGTGCTGATGACGCGCACCACGGACAGCGCGGTCGATCTCTGGCCCCGAGTGCACCTGGCGGAGCAGGCCGGTGCCGACGTGCTGATTTCGATCCACAACAATGGCCTGCCGGACGGGATCAATCCGTTCGTGAACAACGGCACCAGCGTCTACTACAATCATCCTCGGAGCGTCCCACTCGCGCGCGCCATCCAGGCCGCGCTGCTGAGCCGGCTGGGCCTCCGCGACCTCGGTATCGGCCGGGGCGACCTCGCCCTGGTGCGAGGGACGTGGATGCCATCGGTCCTCACGGAAGGGCTCTTCATGATGATGCCCGACCAGGAGGCGGCGCTGCGCTCGGCCGACGGGCGCCACCGCTACGCGCAGGCCGTTCTCGACGGGCTGCGCGAGTATCTTAGGACGTACGCCGCGCAATCGCCGTGAGGCCCGCGACTGCGATCTGCGGAATGTGGTCCGGAGCGGGCCCCCGGCGTCTCCTAAGGCGAATCCGCCGCCGCTGGTCCACCGTGGGGCGGCGCCCTTCCGGATTCTCCGCATGAGGATCTCCTGATGGCTGTCCCCGGCTCGCGTCTCGCGCCTCTTGCGGTCGCGCTGGTCGCCGTTGCCTCCCGCCTGCACGCACAGTCTCCGGCCGAGCGTGCCGGTCTGGAGCAGTTTCGCGATTCGCTGGCGGCGACGTCGGATTCGACGGGGCTGCTCGCGCTGGAACGGCGGACGATCGACCTGGCCAAGACCGAGCGCGGCAACGCCTACGTCCATCTCAAGCTCGGCTTCATCTCCCTCCGCCTCGGCGAGCTCGGGGGGCAGTCGCACTACGACGACGCCGCCTCCGAATTCCAGTGGGCGATCGACCTGCAGCCTACGTGGCCCTATGCGTGGTACGGCATGGGCCAGGCCGAGTACGGCGTCGGCGATTCACAGATCTCGTTCGTCACCGGTCTCAAGACGATGCTCGGCAAGGATGCCCTCACGCGGTCCGCCATGGCCTTTGCGAAATCGGCCGAGGTGGATCCTGGCTTCTCGCGCGGCCTGGTCGAGCTCTCGAATACCGCGCTTCGCCAACGGGTGAATATCAAGCTCGGCGTGGCGCTCGACGCGCTGCGCCGCTCGGCCTCGACCCAGGCGGCGCAGGATCCCGAGGTCCTGCTCGCCCGCGGGCGTGTCGAGCGCGAGGTGGGCGACGGCGACTCCGCGCTCGCCGCCTTCCACGGCTATCTCGACCGCGGCGCGAACCGGAGCCTCGGCCAGCTCGAGATCGCCCGCACGCTGTTCCTGCTCGGGCGGTTCGACGGGGTGCAGCCCTACTACGACGGTGCGGCCTCGGACGAACCGACCACGGTAGCGGCCTACCGGGCGGACCTCGCGACGATCGCCACCGACAGCGTCCTGAATGAGTTCGATCGCCAGGCCGGCGCCCAGCGTGTGGCCTACCTGAAAGGTTTCTGGACCGACCGCGATCGCGCGGAGCTCCGTGCGGATGGCGAGCGGCTCCGGGAGCACTACCGGCGCCTGTTCTACGCTCGGAAGAACTTCCAGCTCACCGCGCTGAATCGGCACTATGACATCGTCGAGCGCTATCGCTCGGGCAGCCGCGATTTCGACGACCGCGGCGTCATCTACATCCGGCACGGCGAGCCGTCGAGTCGCGCGACGTACGCGGCCCCGGGGCTCGAGCCGAACGAGTCGTGGCGCTACAGCCGCCCTGATGGGGACCTGCTGTTTCACTTCGTCGCTCGGGAGGACGTGCAGGACTTCAAGCTGGTCGAGAGCCTCTTCGACGTGCTCGGCTTCAGCCAGCAGATCGCGCTCCGGGGGGACAAGGCCGTGGACAATCCGGTCGCCGAGCAGCTCCTGCTCTCGCGCGAGCAGCTCTCGCCGATCTACATGCGGCTGCAGTCCGCCGGGCAGATCGGGAGCGGCCAGTACCAGGCCGAGGAGCGCCGGATGGGGCAGGAGAGCATCAAGCTTGGCACGACGACGGACAGCTACCAGCTCCGCTTCGCCGATGAGCTTCGCGTGCGAAGCGACGTGCTGGCCGTGGGACACGACTCGGCCGGCTCGCTGGTGCAGATCACCTACGCGATCTCGGGGAAGGGACTGGAGCCCGTCACGGTGACCCGCGGCTATCTCTACTCCGTCCGGGTCCGTTTCTCGGCAAGCGACCCGACGGGGCGGGTCGTGGCCTCGCTGGACACCACGCGGCATTTCGTGGCGCCCGAGCCGGTGCCGGAAGGCGAACACCTGGTCGGTCGCCTGGCGGTGACGGTGCCAACCGGCCGCCTCCAGTACCGGCTCGCCATCCAGCAGGGCGAAGAATCAGGCGTGGTGCTTCCGACCGACACCGTGCGCGTGGGCGGTAGCGCGTCGACCTCACTCGCACTGAGCGACCTGGTGCTGGGGAGCCCAACGGCCAATCTGGTCTGGCGGCGCACTAACCAGGACTCGGTCCTCTTCAACCCGTTGGAGACGTTCAAGCGAAGCGAGGAGATGCAGCTGTACTACGAGATCAACGGCCTGCGCCCCGGGGCGCCGTACGAGGTCCGCCTCGCGGTCAAGCGACAGGGTGGGGGCGGGGGCTTGTTCCGGAAGATCTTCGGCGGAGGCGGCGCGGCGCTCAGCGTCAAGTTCGACGCCCAGGCCGCAGCCCCCCTCGAGACCGCTCATCGTGGCCTGCAGCTCGATCGCCTCAAGCCAGGGAACTACGTGCTGGAGGTGACGGTGACCGACGATCAGGGACGGAAGGACGAGCGGACGAGGGCGTTCCAGGTGGTGTCGGAGGAATCTTGAGTCGGCGGTCGTGACGCGGGGGCCCGGGCCCGCCGTGTCACGACCGCGAACGAGCTACAGGGGCCAGGCGTCGGGCCGGGCGTGGGTCAGGACGAGCAGCGGTTGGACCAGGGTCTCCGCCCGCACCTGGGCCTCGACCTGTACCAGATGCTGGGTCACGCCGGCGTTGGTGTCGAAGGTGGCGATGTGCATGAGCAGGGACGACAAGGGCCGATCCACTGGATCGGCTTTGCTGTGTTCGGAGCCCTCCATCGGGATTCCCGAGCCGAGCGTGATCCGGGCATGACCGAACAGCCACAGCGCGGCCCCGTCCAGTGCCTTGAGCAGCCGCTCGTTGAGCGGCAGGCTTTCACCGTGCAACGTGATCAGGCCCAGCGTAGGCGAATCGCTGTGGCGCCGGGAGTGGACCACGAAGCCGTAGGTGAACGCCGGATCCTGCCCGGCGGCGCGACGAAGGGCCGCACGCAGCTTCTGCTGGCTGAAGGCGATCGTGTGATACGGGACCACGGCAGTCTCCGGTCGAGCACTTGTTCGGGGGACGGGTCATCACCGGGAATTGGACGCCCGGTCCGGAAGCTGCATGGGCCGTGCCACCCACTGTCCCCCCCACGGTGGCCTGCCGCGCTGTCGGGCCCGTGCCGTCCGCAACGGATATCGCGGAACGCCACGGGTTTCCGCTTGACTCCGGGGGTGGGAAGGGTAGCTTGCGCGCATGTTCTGCTCCCGCTGCGGAAGCGAGATCACCGGTAAATCCAAGTTCTGTCCCTCCTGCGGCCTCGATCTCATGGCGACGACGCCCGTTCACGCCATCGCCACGGGCGCGCTCCAGGAGACCGACCTCGTCCGTGAGGCCCTGGCGGCCGAGTACGAGATCATCGAGGAGCTGGGCCGGGGCGGTATGGCCCTGGTGTATCGGGCGCGAGACCGCCAGCTCGAGCGCGAGGTCGCGATCAAGGTCCTGCCGTTCTCGCTGGCCTTCGACGCGGAGTTCGTCGAGCGGTTTCAGCGGGAAGCCCGGACCGCGGCCCAGCTCGAGCATCCCAACATCATTCCGATCTACCGGGTCGGCCGCTCCGGCCGAGTCATCTATTTCGTCATGAAGTTCCTGCGGGGCGGATCGCTGTCGACCGTCCTGCACGAGCGGAAGAAGCTCACGCCGCCCGAGATCCGGCGGTTGCTGCTCGAGGCCGGCAGCGCCCTCGGCTATGCCGCCCAGCGGGGCATCGTGCATCGCGACATCAAGCCCGACAACATCATGTTCGACGAGTTCGGGCAGTGCCTGCTGACCGACTTCGGCATCGCCAAGGCCGCCTCGGGCCAGAAGCTCACGGGCACCGGGATGTCGATCGGAACGCCACACTACATGAGCCCCGAGCAGGCGCGCGCGCAGGCCATCGACGGGCGGAGCGACATCTACAGCCTCGGCGTCGTCGCGTACCAGTGCCTCAGCGGCGCCGTGCCCTACGACGGCGAGGACAGCTTCTCGATCGGCTACAAGCACATCACCGAGCCCATCCCGACTCCGTCGCTCGTGACCGCGGATGAACGCCGGATCTTCGAGGTGGTCAAGCGGATGTTGATGAAGGATCCGGCCGACCGCTTCCAGAGCTGCGAGGAGTTGGTGGCGTCGATCCAAGGCCAGCCGACCGCGGCACCGGGCTCGGTGCGCACGTCTTCGGCTGCGGCGACGGTGGGAGGCCGAACGAGCGTGGCCACGGCGCCGAGCCCCATCGGAGGGATGCCCCCGATCGTGAGCCAGCCGACGACGCCGATCGAGTCGCCTCTCGTGAACCGCCGAGCCACGCCGCGTGAACGGCGCGACCTGCCGCGGCGTGTCGCCGACCGATCGCTGGCCATGCGTGGTGGGTCGGGCTCCTGGGCCTGGCTGTGGCTCGTGGTGGCGGTCCTTGGCGGCGGCGGGGGCGGCTTCTACTACTACAAGGCGCACGGATTCGCGACCGGCGGGGAGACGGCCGACTCGGCCTCGACCGTCGCCGACACGACGCCCCTTCGCGATACGACGGCGGCCCGGACACCGGCACTGCCCCGTGATACCGCCGCGAGCATGGGCACCCGAGGTACCGGTGCCGCGACGCCGCCGCCGACCCCTCCCAGCACACCGGTGGCTCCTCGTCCTGCGGATACGGCAGCGCCGGTGTCCGCGACCGATCCAGCCGTGGCTGGAGACAGCGGCGGGATCCGCGTCGTCGGCTTGCCCCGCGGCTCCACGGTGATGATCGACGAGAAGCCGGTCACGGAAACCGTCACGCGGCTGGCGCCGGGACCGCATGCCGTGGGTGTCTCGGCGCCGAAGTTCAACTTCTACTCCGACACGATCGTGATCCGCCCGGGCGAGATCACCGAGTTGAACCCGCAGCTCTCACCCATCGGCTCTCCCGAGCTGCCGCGGAAAGAGACCACCGTGAGCCGGCCGGTCGACCGGTGCGAGCCGGGCTCCGGCTACAACGCCGACGGCTCGTGCTTCGACGAGCGGCCGAAACCGGTGAATCCTCCCTTCGTGCCGCTGCCGGAGGACGCCACCGAGTCGCCGCGCCCGTCGCTGCTCTGGGTCAAGGTGTCGACCGAGGGCCGGACGGTGGACGTGGCGCGGCTTCGCCCATCGAACGATGCGGCCTTCGAGCGCGCGGTGCGCAACTTCGTCTGGAGCATGACCTGGCATCCGGCCCTCAAGGACGGCTCGCCCGTCGAGGCCTGGACCCAGATGCTGTTCCCGCCGGCGCCCAAATGAGTGCCCGGATCCATCCCACGGCGTTCATCGCGCCCGGCGCGGCCGTGATGGGCGATGTCACCTTGGGCGAGGAGTCCAGCGTCTGGTACGGCGCGGTCGTCCGTGGCGACATGGCGCCGATCGTCATCGGCGCGCAAACCAATCTGCAGGACGGCACCATCGTGCACGTGGATGAGGGCGTACCGTGCACCATCGGTCGCCGGGTCGGCGTCGGGCACCGCGTCGTTCTGCATGGGTGCACGGTCGAAGACGACTGTCTCATCGGCATGGGCAGCATCCTCCTCAATCACGTGCGCATCGGAACCGGCAGCGTGGTGGCAGCGGGGGCAGTGATCCCGGAAGGGATGCAGGTTCCCCCGAAGTCCCTGGTCATGGGGGTCCCGGGCCGGATCGTGAGGACCGTGGACGCGACCCTGACGCAGCGGATCGCCGACACCTGGGCGCACTACGTGGCGCAGGCGAAGGCGCATCGGGCGGGGCAGTATCCGGTCCTGGATGGGCGGTCGGGCGCCGAGGCGATCGCGCGATAGGGCAACAGGGGCCTCCATCGTCCCCCGACTGTCGCACCACTGCGCGCTCTTCTGTCAGTACTCATATCCACACCACATCTTGTCCACTTAATCCACACATCCACATGGGGTTATATTTGTGATGTGGGAACCCCCATCGCGCGTAGCTACGCGCTTTTTCCGCGCTATTGTGCGGCTCGAACGCTTGACCTAGCTTGGCCATCCGTTTGTGCGGGGCAGGCCGCTGGACGCCCCGGGCGCTGGGAAGACGGATGGGTACGTTGGACGCTGAGCTCGATCGTTTCCGTAGTGCAGTCTCTGCACTCTCTTCACCTCCATAATCGCAAGCGGGGAGTTCCATGAATTCGTCCACCCCACGGGACGCGCTTTCGCTGTCGTCCAACGCCATCACGGTCCTCGAGAAGCGGTATCTCATCAAGGACGACACCGGGAAGCCGGTGGAGGCCCCTGAGGACTTGTTCTGGCGTGTCGCGCGGACGATCGCGGAGGCCGACCGCCGCTACGGCGTTTCGGTCGTGGCCGTGGAGGAGGTGGCGCAGGCGTTCTACGGACTCATGGCCAAGCGGCAATTCGTGCCCAACTCCCCGACCCTGATGAACGCCGGGCGGCCCCTGGGCCAGCTGAGCGCGTGCTTCGTCTTGCCGGTGGACGACGCGCTCTCGAACGGCAAGAGCGGCATTTACGACACCCTCCGCGCCATGGCCCTGGTCCACCAGAGCGGCGGCGGCACCGGGTTCAGCTTCTCGCGCCTCCGGCCCAAGAACGACATCGTGCGGAGCACGATGGGCGTGGCATCGGGCCCCGTCTCGTTCATGAGCCTGTTCGACGCTTCGACCGACGTAGTGAAGCAGGGGGGCACCCGCCGTGGCGCCAACATGGGCATCCTGCGAGTGGACCACCCGGACATCCTCGAGTTCGTCACCTGCAAGGACGACACGACCAAGATCACCAACTTCAACATCTCGGTGGCAGTCACCGACGCGTTCATGGAGGGGGTCGAGGCCGACGGGATGTACGACTTGCACCATCCCAAGACCGGCAAGGTGGTCGGCCAGCTCAACGCCCGGGAGGTCTGGAACAAGATCATCCACGGGGCCTGGAAGACGGGCGAGCCGGGCGTGTTCTTCATCGACAAGGCCAATTACTACAATCCGGTCCCGCACCTCGGCTCCTACGAGGCCACGAATCCCTGCGGTGAACAGCCTCTCCTTCCGTATGACGTCTGCAATCTCGGCTCGATCAATCTCGGCGCCTTCGTGACGGATGGACGGATCGACTGGGATGCGCTCCGCCGGGTGATCCACCACTCGACGCACTTCCTCGAGAACGTGATCGACGCCAATCAGTATCCGCTCCAGGAGATCACGGAGCTCGCCCAGCGCATTCGACGCATCGGCCTGGGGGTCATGGGTCTGGCCGACCTCTTCATCAAGCTCGGCATCCCGTACGACTCGGACGAGGGCGTGGCGCTCGGCCGGAAGATCCAGCAGTTCGTGGACGACGAGGCCAAGGTCGAGAGCGAGCGCCTGGCCAAGGAGCGCGGGGTGTTCCCCGAATGGGAGCGGAGCATCTGGGGACCGGATCAGACCGCGGCCCGCGGCCCCAAGGCCGAGCGCGTGCGCCCGATGCGCCGGCTCCGGAACTGCAACGTGACCACCGTCGCGCCCACCGGCACCATCTCGATCATCGCCGGCTGCAGCTCGGGCATCGAGCCGCTGTTCGCCGTCGCGTTCATGCGAAACCAGGCCGGCGTGCTGATGCCCGACGTGAACGAGGACTTCGTGGCCATCGCGAAGCAGGAGGGCTGGTACACCGAGGACCTGATGCGCCGCATCGCCGAGGCCGGACACATCGCGTTCCCCGAGGTGCCGGAGAAGTGGCAGCGGGTCTTCGTGACCGCGAACCACATCAAGCCGGAGTGGCACATCCGGATGCAGGCGGCGTTCCAGGAGTTCAATGACAGCGCGATCTCCAAGACCTGCAACTTCGCGAACGACGCGAGCGAGGAGTACGTCGAGGAGATCTACCGTCTGGCGTACAGCCTCAACTGCAAGGGCGTCACGGTGTACCGGGACGGCAGCCGCGACATGCAGGTCCTCAGCACCGGCTCGACCGCCAAGAAGGTGCAGGAGCAGGCGACTTCCACCGGCAAGGCCGAGGCGCGCGCCGACCTCGCGCAGCTCGCGGGCGTGGCCGCCGCGTCGGGCGACCGGGGCGCCCTCGCGGCCGTCTCCGAGCTCAAGGGGCAGCTCGCCGAGCTGGAGACGGAGAACGATCGCCTGCGCCGGATGGTCCACGACCTCGAGGCGGAGAACCTGCAGCGCCGCCAGAAGCGCTCACGCCCGGAGCTCCTGCGCGGAGCCACGCGGCGCCTCGAGACGCCGCTCGGCACCCTGTATGTCACCATCACCGAGGATGACCGCGGGCAGCCGTTCGAAGTCTTCATGAGCCTGGGCAAGGCGGGTGGGGCGCTGATGGCGGACGTCGAGGCGCTCGGCCGGCTCATCAGCCTCGCGCTCCGCTCGGGGATCCCGATGAAGGAGATCTACCGCCAGCTCCGCGGCATCAGCTCCGACCGCGTCATCGGGCTCGGGCCGAACAAGATCCTGTCCGTGCCCGACGCGGTGGGCATCGCCATCGAGCGCTGGATGCAGGAAAAGCAGGGAATTCAGCAGGAGCTCCTGCCGGGCGCGCCGGCCGCGTCGGAGGACGCTCCGGTCGTGACGCAACGCGTCGCGTACAGCAGCCCGGCGGGCGAGCAGATGGTGCTTGGTGGCATGCAGGAGACCCTCTCCGGCGCATGCCCCGACTGTGGCTCGCAACTCGAGTTCGCCGAAGGTTGCATGAAGTGTCACGTGTGCGGCTTCAGCGAGTGTGGCTGACGGAGCCATCCGTGCGCGCTGTTGAGGTCGCAGGCCGCTCGCGCTCGGTCGTGGCCGGGACGAGCACCTCCGCTTCGGTGGCGCCACGGTCCACCCGCTGACTGGGGAGCAGTTCGGGGGCGCTGGCGTTGAGCCGGCGCCCCCGAGGCGTCTGTGGGAGGTGTGTGCCGTCGGGCCGAGCTCAGTGCGCCGGAACCGGCCGCCGCAGAGCCAGTGATGCGATCGCCCCGAGCACCGCCGCGACCAACGCAATCCCATCCACCGTTAGGCTCGACCAGCCCACCAGGCCGACAGCCGCATCCACCGAGTATCGTCCGGGGCCGATGATCGACAGGGCAACGGCGGCCGATGCGTAAAGCAGCGGCACCTCGATGCCGTTGCGAAGCGCGAAGAAACCGTTTTGCCAGGTCTGGGTCATGGCGACGATCATCACCGCCAGCATGAGCGCCGGACCGACTGGGCTGAGGAGGCCCGAAGCGACCAGGATACCGCTGGTAAGCTCCGAGAGTCCCACCAGGACGGCGAAGGCCTTCCCCGGCCGGAACCCGAGCGATTCGAAATAGCCCGCTGTGCCCGGCAGTCCGTGGCCACCGAACCACCCGAAGAGCTTCTGCGCGCCGTGCGCCGCCATCCCAAGGCCGACGACCAATCGGCCCAGCAGCAGGCCGGCGCTCGCCGCGCCAGTATTGAGTCCCGGAATCAGGTCGACCATGCCATGCCCTCCTGAGGGCAAGCCTAGGCCGTCATGATCCCGAGGGCGGTGCGTCGGGTCACAGGGGGCGCTGGAGTCGACGGGTGACCCCGCAGCTCCAGCGGCTCCTTGGCAGCAGGGCCGACTCCACCTATCATCGGCAGGATGAGTACCGAGATGGCTTCACCACGGGGTGCTACCCGATGAGCGACGCGGGATCCGCGGTATCCGGGCCCTACGGCATCGCAGCGCCGGGCTACCGGCTCCCCGCCGGTCTTCGGCTTGGGACGGTGCGCCTCCAGGTGGCCGACGTGGCGCGCTCGCTCGACTGGTATCATCGGGTGCTCGGCCTTCGCGTACGCGACCACCGGCCGAACGTCGCCGCCTTGGGAGCACAGGGCGAGGGGCCAACCTTCATCGAGCTGCATGAGCGCCCGGGTGCGCATCCGGTCCCTCGGCGCGGCCGGCTGGGCCTCTACCACTACGCCATCCTGCTGCCCGACCGCGTTTCGCTCGCGCGCTTCGTGCGGCATCTGGCGGAGATCGGCGAGCGGGCCGGCATGTCCGATCACCTGGTGAGCGAGGCGATCTACCTCTCCGATCCCGACGGCCTCGGGATCGAAGTCTATGCGGATCGTCCGAGAAGCCTCTGGCGGCAGGATGGGCGCCAACTCGTCATGGCGACCGATCCGCTCGATGTGAACGACCTGCTCCGGGTGGCCGGCGACGAACGATGGTCCGGCCTCCCGCCGGGCACGGTGATCGGTCACGTCCACCTCTTCGTGGACGACCTCGGACGCGCCGAGCGGTTCTATCATGTCGGTCTGGGCCTCGACAAGATGGTGTGGAGCTACCCCGGCGCGCTTTTCATGTCTGCCGGCGGATACCACCATCACCTCGGTACCAACACGTGGGCGGCCGGCGCGCCGCCGGCCGGGCCCGACGATGCGCGGTTGCTCGAATGGGAGATCCTGCTCCCGTCCGCGGAACAGGCAACCGCGGCGCTCGCAAGCATCGCAGGCACCGGTGCCATCGTCGAGTCGAGCGATGGGGAAGGGACGGCCCGCGATCCCTGGGGGACAGCGGTTCGCGTCCGCGGAGGGCCGTGATCTCGCCGCGCGAGCTCAAACGAATCGGATAGCCCTCTCGCTTGCGTCTCACAGGTCTGCCTGCTCTCGCCGGATGGTCGGCCCTCTCACAGTCCAAATCCCAAGTGCGTGCGCGATCCAATCCTTACTGCCGTCGCGCTGACATCGGCCGGTCCCGATGGCTGCCCGGCGGCGGCCCGCCGCGTTGTCGCTCTGCCTGATGGTGCTCCGGCAGGAGTGCCCGAGTCGCACGTCTTGACCACATTGTTGTGTAGCCTGCCGGGGCACTCGCGCTCGACCGAGAAGGTTGGATCGAGTTAACCAGCCGTGTCCCGCTCTGTCGGGCCGCGGCGCCCCAGCTGCCATGCTCGAAGGTCTCCTGCGACCGTGACTTGGGGGCACCAGACCAGTTGAGCAATCGGCCAGCACACCGCGCAAATCCTGCAGAAAAATGGCATCATGTCGGCGATATGGGGGGAAGAAAATCAGCCAGTGATCACCTAATTGTGCCAAAAATGCACGTTTTGCCAGTCAACACCTTGCGCCGAAAAGCTCCCGCCAATAGACTGGTGATCAACGGTGCCACCCGGGCACCGCCACGAACCCCCAACGCCGGGACTGCCAGGTGACCCGACTCCCCTTGCTGCTGGCACTTCAGGATGCCGCGCCCGCCATCGTTCCCGCCGACACGGCCTGGATGCTCGTGTCCACCGCTCTCGTGCTCCTCATGACGCCGGCCCTGGCGTTCTTCTACGGCGGGTTGGTGCGGTCGAAGAATTCGCTCAATACGATGATGATGAGCTTCGCCGCGCTCGGCGTCGTCGGCATCGTGTGGGCGCTCGTCGCCTACAGCCTCGCATTCGCCGAGGGCGGCGCCTGGATCGGCAGCCTGACCAATGGGATGCTCGCGGGGGTCGGAACCGAGGCCAAGGGGACGATTCCGCACGTGCTGTTCATGGCCTATCAAGGCACCTTCGCCATCATCACGGCCGCGCTCATCTCGGGCGCGGTGGTCGAGCGGATGCGGTTCGGCCCCTACCTCGTGTTCATCGCTCTCTGGACGCTCTTCGTGTACGCGCCGGTTGCCCACTGGGTCTGGGGCGGCGGCTGGCTCATGAGCAGGGGCGTGCTCGACTTTGCCGGGGGGACCGTCGTGCACATCAACGCCGGCGTGTCGGCGCTGGTGGCCGCTCTCGTCCTGGGCGAGCGCAAGGATTACAGCCGGCAGGCGATCCTTCCGCACAACGTGCCGTTCGTTCTCCTCGGTGCCGGCCTGCTCTGGTTCGGCTGGTTCGGGTTCAACGGCGGGAGCGCGCTCGCGGCCAACGAGCTCGCGGCCCTGGCGTTCACCAATACGTTCCTCGCTCCGATGGCCACGCTGGTGGTCTGGGTACTGCTCGATTACTTCCGCACCGGACGCGCGACCGCCGTCGGCGGTGCGACGGGCATCGTGATCGGCCTTGTGGCCATTACCCCCGCGGCCGGCTTCATCAGTCCCACGAGCGCCCTCCTGCTCGGCGCGATCGCCGCGTTTCCGAGCTACTTCACCATCGTGGCTCGTTCGCGGACCCGGCTCGACGATTCTCTGGACGTCTTCGCGGGCCACGGCATCGGTGGCATCACGGGCGCGCTGTTGACGGGCGTGTTCGCGTCCAAGGTCTGGAATCCTGCGGGGAACGATGGATTGCTGGCGGGGAACGCGGGACAGTTGGCCACACAGGCGCTCGGCGTGGCGAGCTCCTTCGTTTACGCCGCCGTCGCAACCTTCGTGATTCTCAAGCTCATGGGCCTGGTCACCGTGCTCCGCGCGGCGCCGCGCTCCGAAGGACTGGGACTCGATGTCACCCAGCACGGCGAAGAAGCCTATACCAACGGGGAGGGCTCGATCCTCGTCATGCCCGAGGTCGGCCCCGTCGGCCAGCCCGCACGCGCCCTCACTCCGCAGCCCGCGGCCCGTTGAGGCCGGAGGACATCGACATGAAGCTCATCGTTGCCATCATCCGGCCTGACCGCCTCAACGAGGTGCTCGAGGCGTTGTATCGCGCCGAAGTGACCGGTTTGACCGTCTCGCGGGTGCTCGGACACGGCGGCGAGACCGACCGGGTGGAGACCTACCGGGGCACCACCGTAAAGATGGAGCTGCAGGAGAAGGTACGGCTCGAGATCGGCGTCTCCGAGCCGTTCGTGAACGTGACCGTGAAGGCCATTCTCGCTTCCGCCAGGACCGGAGAAGTGGGTGATGGCAAGGTATTCGTCCTCGACGTGAATCAGGTGCACCGCATTCGCACCGGGGAACGGGACGAGCAGGCGGTGACGCCTACGGCCCTCGTAGGCACTTAGGCGGCAGGCGCCACACGCCGCCTCATCGGCCGCGTCATCGAAGGACAAGAAGGGGGCATGCCGTGGCATGCCCCCTTCGGTGTGCGTGGATCATGGACCGGGGTGACTCCGTCCCTCGAGAGGGGATATACTCCGGGTCCTGCATTTGCCCGAATGCCCGGCGAGGCCAGCCATGCCGATGCATTACGACCATGAGTTCATCCCCGCCGACGCGATTCCCTCAGCCAGGGTACCGCTCCTGCAGCACCTCGTCGATACGTACGCCTCCGAGACCAACAAGACCGCCGGTGTCTGGAGCGAGCTCCGGGACGACCAGCTCGAATTCCGGGCGCACCCCCGGAGCAGTTCGGTCCGTCAGATCCTCATCCACCAGGTACTGAGCGAGCGGCGGTTCTTCGCGGAGTTCGTCGCGCTGGAAGAGCCGGCCGTGGAGGCGCTGTTGCCGCCTGGGGCCGCGCCGGGCGTCCAGGCCTACATCGACCGGCTGGTGGCATTGGCGCGTCCTCGCCTCGCGGCTCTTGCCGCCGGCGACGAGGCGTTCTGGCTCGCCGAGGTGCCGTTCTTCGACGTGCGCCGCCAGCGCATCTGGGTGGTATGGCGCCGGATTCTCCACACGGCCCATCACCGTGCGCAGGTCGGGCTCGCGCTGCGCCTGCTCGAAGACCGCGTCCCACCGACGTACGGCCCGACGGCGGACGTCACCTGGAGCGGTGCCGATCCGACCACGACCCTGGACGCGGCGCGGCGGCGGGGGACATAATGCAGCAGCACGGGCGGGTCTTCTTTCTTACCGAAAGGCGAGAGGTACGACATGGCCGACCAGCAGGGTAGCAATCTCAAGCCGGTGACGCCGGCGCGCGTCGCGGAGGAGCTGCGCAAGCTCAGCAGCATGCGGGCGAGTGACAGCATCAAGCCCGACGAGTACGAGCACCGCTTCTCGCGGATGGTGACCGAGCTGCGCGATCGCCGGATCGACGGCACCCGTGCCGAGATCCTCGCCACGCTGACCCCGCTGCTCCAGGAAGGCGTGGTGTCCGCCGAGGACTGGCGTCGCCTCACGAGGCAGCTCGGGTTGGCGTAGTGCCTGCGCCGCTCGCGCTGTCCGTCCCGGCGGCGGACGGCGTGATTCTCGAGGTCACCCTGACCTCTCGCACCGGAGGCCGGCCCGGCGCAGCGTCCCCGCTCGCCGTGCTGGCCCACCAGTATCCTGCCACCCGTGACAGCTTTGGTCCGCTCGCCCGCGACCTGCACGCCGCGGGGATCGAGCTGCTGACCCTTCTCCGCCGGGCGCCGAGCACGGCGTGAGACAGCGGCCGCTCGGGCCCGCCGCGCCGACCGTCTCGTCGGTAGGCTACGGCGGCATGCATCTCTCAATCGACGGCCGGCCGCCCGAGGCCCAGGGCATTCGCGTGCTCCATGCCGCGCTCGACGCCGGCGTCACGCTGATCGACACGGCCGACGTCTACTGTCTCGATGAGCGCGACATCGGTCACAACGAGCGGCTCATCGCCCGGGCGCTCGCATCATGGGGGGGCGACGCGGCCACCGTGACGGTCGCCACGAAGGGCGGCGTCGTGCGACCGGAAGGGCGCTGGGAGAGCGATGCCAGTCCCGCGCAGCTTCGCGCCGCCTGCGAGCGATCGCTGCGCGCCCTCGAGGTGGACTGCCTGGCGCTCTACCAGCTGCACGCGCCGGATCCGAAAGTGCCGGCCGCGGCCAGCGTCGGCGAGCTCGCCAGGCTGCGAGAGGAGGGCAAGATCAGGTGGGTTGGCCTGTCGAACGTGAGCGTCGCGCAGATCCGGGAGGCACAGGCCATCGTGCCCATCACCTCGGTACAGAATCGGCTCAACCCGTTCTTCCGTGAGTCGCTGACCAGCGGTGTCGTCCAGTACTGCGCGGAGCAGGGGATCGGCTTCCTCGCGTACAGCCCGACCGGCGGCGGCCGGCTCAACCTCAGGCTGCCGAGCCATCCGGTGGTCGCGGGGATCGCCGGCCGGCTCGGCGTGTCGGCCCACGCGGTCGTTCTCGCATGGGTGCTGGCCCAGTCCCCGACCGTCATCGTCATTCCCAGCGCGCGCAAGGTCGAGCACGCGCTCGATAGCGTCGGAGCCGCGGAGCTGGAGTTGCCGGAGGACGATCTCGCGGCCATCGACGGGGCGGTGTTCTCGCGGGCGTAGGAGTGTGCGGGCCGTGGTTCCGCGCGCGGGATACGGGCTGCCCCGCCACGGCGTCGACTATTGCCAGCGCAGCAGGGTCGCCCCAACGGTGAAGCCCGCCCCCACGGCCACGAAGATCACCAGGTCTCCCCGTTTGACCCGCCCATCGCGCACCACGTCGTCCAGGGCGAGCGGCAGCGTCGCCGCGGTCGTGTTGCCGTAGCGGGCGATCACCGTCGCCATGCGTCCCTCGGGAAGCCCGAGCCGCTCGGCGGTGGCGTCGAGGATGCGCTGATTCGCCTGGTGCGGGATGACCATCGCGATGTCGTCGGGGGTGAGCTGGTGGCGCTTGAGGAGGACGGTGATGCATTCGGCCATCTGGGACACCGCGAACTTGAAGACCGTCTTGCCGTTCTGCCGAAGGTAGTGCTCCCGCGCCTCGACCGTCTCGACGGTCGCCGGGCGCGCGCTGCCGCCGGCCGGCATAAGCAGGTCATCGCGGCCGCTTCCGTCCACCCGATGGTAGAAATCGAGAAGGCCATACCCTGGCTCGGCTGGCTCGAGGAGCACGGCGCCCGCGCCATCGCCGAACAGGACGGCGGTCGTTCGGTCGAGGGGATCGATGATCGCGCTCATCAGATCGGCCCCGACGACAACGACGCGCCGGTACGTGCCTGCGGCCACGAACTGGGCGCCCGTCGTGAGCGCGTACAGAAAGCCGGAGCACGCGGCCGAGAGGTCGAAGCCCCAGGTGTTCACCAGGCCCACCTGGTCCTGGATCAGACAGGCAGTGGCCGGGAAGACCATGTCGGGCGTGACGGTCGCGACGATCAATGCCCCGATGTCCTCGGCGCCCAGACCCCGCTGCTCCATGAGGCGGCGCACCGCCTGGGCGCTCATGGTGGACGTGGTCTCCCCGGGCGCACCGATGCGGCGCTCCCGGATGCCGGTTCGCGTGACGATCCAGTCATCCGAGGTGTCGAGCCGGGTCGCGAGCTCTGCGTTGGTGACGCGGCGCTCGGGCACGTACCCGGCGACGGCGGTGATCGCGGCACGCGGCACGGCTGGCGAGGTGGCCGAAGGCATGCACGAATCTCATCCTGACCCGGAACCGGGCGCAAGAACGAGTCCGGGCCGCGTTATATTCCGGCCATGCCGCTAATGACTCGTAGATCGACCGTCACCGCCCTGGTCGGCGGTGTGCCGGTCGGCTCCGCCCACCCGATCGTGGTCCAATCCATGACCAACACGGACACCGCCGACGTGGCGGCGACGGTGGGCCAGGTGGCGGCGCTCGCGCGCGCGGGCAGCGAGCTGGTGCGGGTGACGGTCAACAACGACGACTCGGCGGCCGCCATCCCTGCGATCGTCGAGGGCCTCGACCGGGCCGGCGTCGCCGTCCCGATCATCGGCGACTTCCACTACAACGGCCACCTGCTGCTCACCAAGTACCCGGCGTGCGCCGCCGCGCTCGCGAAATACCGGATCAATCCCGGCAACGTGGGCGGGAAGCGCCATGACGAGAACTTCCGGGCGATCATCGAGGTCGCGCTCGCGAACGACAAGCCGGTCCGCATCGGGGTGAACTGGGGATCCCTCGACCAGAGTCTCCTGACCGAGATGATGGATGCGAACGCCCGGCGTGCCGAGCCCCAAGACGCGCGCGATGTGACGATGGCCGCGATGGTCGAGAGCGCGCTCCAGAGCGCGGCCCTCGCCGAGGCGGTCGGCCTGCCGCACGAGCGGATCATCCTGAGCGCCAAGGTGTCCGGCGTCCAGGACCTCGTGGACGTCTATCGGCGCCTGGCCGCCGGCTGCGATTATCCGCTGCATCTCGGCCTCACCGAGGCCGGCCTCGGCGCCAAGGGCATCATCGCCAGTACGGCCGGCCTCAGCATCCTCCTGCAGGAGGGAATCGGGGACACGATTCGGGTGTCGCTGACTCCGGCGCCGGGCGGCGATCGCACCGAGGAGGTGCAGGTGGCCCAGCAGGTGCTCCAGTCGCTTGGACTGCGCAGCTTCACGCCCCAGGTCACGAGTTGCCCGGGCTGCGGCCGCACCACCAGCACGTTCTTCCAGGAGATGGCGCAACAGATCCAGGACTACCTGCGCGAGAGGATGCCGGTCTGGCGTCTGGAGCGCCCGGGCGTGGAGGAGATGAGGGTGGCCGTCATGGGGTGCGTCGTCAACGGACCCGGGGAGTCCAAGCACGCGAACATCGGCATCTCGCTGCCGGGCACGTTCGAGGAGCCCAAGGCTCCGGTGTTCGTGGACGGACGCCTCATGGTCACCCTGAAGGGCGAGGGGATCGTTCCCGAGTTCCTCGCCATCCTCGAGAGCTACGTCGCGAGCCGCTATGTCCCGGCGGGTCCCCTGCCGGAGACCGCCGGGGAGCTCGCGCTTCCCCGCTAGCGTGCTTTCACTCCTGTTGCTCGACGGCCTCGACGCCACGCTGAGGGAACGACCGCTGGTCGCGGTGCCGCTGCTCTTCGGCGCGGGCGTCGCGACGAGCCTGACGCCGTGCATCTATCCGATGATTCCCATCACGGCGGGGATCCTGGGGGGCGCTGGGGCGGCGGGTCGATCGCGCGGACGCACGGCCCTGCTCACCGGCGCGTACGTGGCCGGCCTCGCGCTCGTCTACTCGCTGCTGGGGCTGCTGGCAGGACTGACCGGCACCATCTTCGGGGCGGTGAGCTCGAATCCGTGGGCGTATTTCGCGATGGCCAACGTGCTCCTGCTCGCCGGGCTCGCGATGCTGGACATCGTGCCGGTGGCGGTGCCGCAGGCGGTGGCAGCCTGGGCGCAGGGCCTGCGCGGCGGATCCGTGCCGGCCGCGTTCGGCATGGGTGCCGCTTCCGGCCTGGTCGCGGCGCCGTGCGGCGCGCCGGCGTTCGCCGCTGTCCTGACCTTCGTGGCCGCCACCCACAGCGCCGTGCTCGGTCTGCTCTATCTCCTGGCGTTTTCGCTCGGGCTGACGGCGATTCTGGTGCTGGTGGGCGCGACAAGCGGCATTCTGACCGCGCTTCCCCGGCCGGGCCGATGGACGCTCTGGGTCAAACGAGCGGGCGGCATCGTGCTCGTCGGCATGGCGGAGTACTACCTCGTGAAGATGGGTGGCGTCCTGTGAAAGCCTGGCTTCCGTTCTTCGGCCTCCTCGCCCTGCTCCTCACGGGCGCCGGGGATGCGTCAGCCCAGGAGTCCGGTCTCGCGCTCGGGACCCGGGCTCCCGTGGTGGTCGTGAAGGACCTCGACGGCGGTTCCGTGGATCTGGGCCAGTACATCGGGAAGAAGCCGGTGCTGCTCGAGTTCTGGGCCACCTGGTGCGAGATCTGCGAGGCGCTCCTGCCGACGGTGCGGACCGCCCAGCAGCAGTTCGGCGACCGGGTGGAGTTCTTCGGCGTCAACGTCACCATCAACCAGACGCCCGAGCGGGTGCGCAAGTACATCGCCGCGCACCGGCCACCCTTCCGCACGCTGTACGACGCGGAGGGCGTCAGCACACGAGCGTACGCTGCCCCGACGACATCCTACATCGTCATCATCGACCGGGCCGGCAAGGTGGCCTACACCGGCACCGGCGCAAATCAGGACCTCGCGGCGGCGCTTCGCGCCGTCACCACTCCATGACCAACCCTTCGTTCGGAAAGACCGTTGCCATGTCGCTTCGTGCAATCGCCGCTGCCGCCGTCGTCCTTTGTGTGATCGCCGCCCCGGGCCTTCAGGCCCAGGCCCCCACGAAGGATTCGGCGGCCGGCCCACCGACCGCGGTCATGGTGTCGGGGCCCGACGTCGGGCACCGGGCGCCGACCTTCCGGCTTCCCTGGGCCAACAAGGACGGCGTGGGCCCGGCGGATCAGCCGTACGACCTGGCGCTGGATCGAGGCAAGACGGTCGTCGTTGCCTTCTATCCCCGCGACTTCACCAGCGGGTGCACCGCCGAGATGCGCACCTTCGGCGAGCAGTATGACTCGCTGTTCGGGCCCGACGTCGTGGTCGTCGGCATCAGCACCGATTCGCTGGCGACCCACACGCGGTTCGCGACGAGCCTGAACCTGCCCTTCCGGCTGCTGAGCGATCCGCAGCAGCAGGTGGCCCGGAAGTATGCGGCCAACGATCGGTCCGGGTACCTGCGTCGGGTCGTCTACGTGGTCGGGCCGGATGGCAAGGTGACCTACCGCAACCTGCGCTTCAACGCGCTGGACCCGAAGCACTACTCCGAACTGGGGGCCGCCGTCCGTCGTTCACGGGCCGGCTGACCTCGACCACCACCCGTCTCGCGGAGCCGCCGATGCGTCCTTCGTTCATCCTGGGCCTGGCGGCGGCGACGCTCGTTGCCGCCACCCCGTTGCGGGGCCAGGAGGCCGAGGCGGAGGCGAGTACCTGGGAGCTCAGCGGCCTGCGGGCGGCGTTCTGCATGCAGCTGCTGCTCGACCCGGCCTCGGAGCTCATGCAGCAGCTACCGACGGGGTATCACGCCATTCCCGCCTCCGCGGCCGCTGATCTACACGTCTCCCTTCGAGGCGTCGTCGAGGGCCAGCCGGAGTTCGCCGGGTGGAGCCCATCCCGGCTCTGCTTCACCACCGTCGACAGCATCCGGACCAAGGACTATCTGCTGGCCGACAAGAGCGGCAAGCATCCGCAGATGATCGCCTTCTGGACCGTGCTCGCCAGTGGGCCGTCCGGCGTCGCGCAGGACGTGGCGCTCGAGTTCTTCACCAACAGCGATCGGCTCGTCCGCACGGCGCGCCTGGCGGGGCAGGAGATGCACGAGGCGCGGCTGACCGTCGGCAAAGTGCCGGTAGAAGACGAGAACGGCGTCCCAAGCTCGGACGACCGCTTTCAGGTGAAGCTGCGGAAGACGACGATCATCTGGGATGGTCGCCTGGCCGGAGAGCGCGCCCCCGTACGGGAACCCGTGATCACGTCCTGGTCTACCGCCGGCCTCAAGACCAGCGTGGCGAGTGGAGCGATCGCGCTCGACCCCGCATATTCGCAGGCGATGGTGGGCTCCCTCAAGGTGGATGGCAAAGATGCGTTCGCGAAGGCGCTCAGGGCATCGCCCACTCGGTTCGCAGGGCCGTCGTATCGCGGTGGGGGAGGGAAACTCACGCTTGGCCGCTGATCTTCGGCTCCCCACCACCAACGCAGGAACGTGCAGCAGCGTCCATGTCGAAGATGTTCATAATCGCTTGATCTGAATAAATAATGGGACCATCGCGACTCTGTCGCCTTGTTCGAGGTCTAGTAATCTGGTAGCGACTATCAGTAGTATTGGCAGCATGTTGGCGGATCGATATGAAGCAGATTCTTGCCGTCACGTGATCCTTTTCCTGCCCGATTTCCCCGAATCCAGATATGCACTTGGCCGAGTTTTCAACATGTGGAAACCGCCCGTCCAGGCCCTTTCGGTCGCATGAAGGCGCCTGATCCGACCGCTTCTGGTTTCCTGAGGGCGCGTCGCATCTTCACGTTCGATCCGAGCGTTTCGGGCGACTCGATCTGGTGGCGTGGCGGGCGCATCGAGGCGGTGGGACCGGCTTCCGCGGTCGCGCCGATGGTCCCCGAAGGCACTCCATTGTTCGAGTTTCCCGGTGCGCTCGTCACCCCCGGCTTCGTGGACGGGCACACCCACTTCGCCATGTGGGCGATGAATCGTCGGCACGTTCAGCTCGCCGGTGCGGAGTCTCGCGAGGAGGCCCTGCGGCGCGTGGCGGCCGCGCGACCGGTGCAGGGGTGGATCGTGGGTCAGGGCTGGGACGCGAACGAATGGGTTCGGACGCCCGATCGACTGGCGTTGGATGCGGTGCAGGCGGCCCCCGTCTATCTCGACTCGTTGGACGTCCACGCCGCCTGGGTCAACAGCGCGGCGTTGGCCCGGGCGGGAATCACCCGCGCGACACCCGATCCATTCGGTGGGCGCATCGTGCGCGACGCGGCCGGCGAGCCCACCGGGCTCCTGCTCGAGCGCGCCGTCGAGCTGATGCTGCCTTATCTGCCGGAGCCGCCTGCGGAGTTGCTTGACGAGGCGCTGCGCGAGGCTCAGACCGAGGCACATCGCCTGGGCGTGACGGGCATTCACGACGTGGAGACCGACGCGGCCCTGGCGGCGTTCGAGCGCCTCGAGGCGGCCGACGCGCTCCGGCTGCGGGTCTTGTTTCATCCCCCCGTCACGTCGCTTCCCTCCCTGGTGCGGCGGGGTGTTCGCAGCGGGACAGGTTCCGAATGGCTCCGGATCGGCGGGGTCAAGATGTTTCTCGACGGCAGCCTCGGCAGTCGAACGGCGTGGATGCTCGGGCCGTACGAAGGCACCCGTGACCGCGGCATGCCGATCACGACCGAGGACGAGGCGGCGCGCGCGATGCGCGCGGCGGCGGACGCCGGCATCGCGGCCGTGGTGCACGCCATCGGCGATGCGGCGGTGCGACGCGCGCTGGACCTGATGGTGGCATTGCCCCGTGTCACCATCCCCCATCGCATCGAGCATTTCCAGTGCGTCCATCCGGACGACCTGGACCGCGCGGCCAGGGCGGCGCTCGTCGTGTCGATGCAACCGGCGCATCTGCTCACCGACATCCCGCTGGTGGAGCGGCACTGGGGCTCGCGCGGCCGCGGGGCCTACGCGTTCGAGACGTTGCGCCGCCGTGGAACCGCGCTGGTCTTCGGGAGCGACGTGCCCGTCGCCTCGATCGACCCGCGGGAGGGCCTCTTCGCGGCGCTCGAGCGCCGGGACGACACGGGCTCCCCCCGAGGTGGGTGGCGCGCCGACGAAAAGCTCGGGTTCGAGGACGCGGTGCGCGCCTACACGGTCGGCGCGGCCCACGCCGGCGGATGGGCGGAGCGCGCCGGACGGCTGAGTCCCGGGTGGGATGCCGATCTGGTCGCGTGGTCGTTCGATCCCGCAGTCGAGCGCGGCTCCGGCGAGGCCGTTCGCGCCGGCCGGGCGTGCCTCACCGTGGTGCGTGGCGAGGTCGTGATGCAGGGCTGACGAGCCGGCATTAAACTCCCTTCCATGCCACGCACTCCTGTTCGCCGGACGAAGATCGTCGCCACCCTCGGCCCCGCGTGGGAAGACCCCGCGCGCATGCTCGCCCTGATCGATGCGGGGGTGAACGTCGTCCGCATCAACGCCTCGCATGGCACACCCGAAATCCGCGCGCGCTGGATCGAGCAGCTCCGGGCAGTCACCGGAAGTCGGCGCGACTCCGTGGCGATCCTGCTCGACCTCCAGGGGCCGAGGATCCGGGTGGGTATGCTGCCGGAGCCGCTCCGGCTGACCGCCGGACAGACGGTGGTCTTCGCCCCTGAAGACGAGGCCGTCGCCAGCGAGATCCCCACCACGTACGACGCCCTGGCCGCCGACGTCCGTCTTGGCGCCCGGATCCTGCTCGACGACGGGCTGATCGCGGTGGAGGTCACCCGCATCCTCGGGCAGCGGGTGGAGGCGGTGGTGCACTACGGCGGCGAGTTGAAATCCAACAAGGGCATGAACCTTCCCGGGATCGAGGTCAGCGCGCCCGCCCTGACGGAGAAGGATCTCGAGGACGCGGCCCAGGCCGCCGCGGTCGGCGTGGACTACGTGGCGCTCTCATTCGTCCGTCGCCCCGAGGACATCGAGCAGCTCCGCGCACTGGTGCCGCGCACCACGAAGCTCATCGCGAAGATCGAGAAGGACACGGCGCTGCGGAACCTTTGCGGCATCCTGGACGTCTCGGACGCGATCATGGTCGCCCGCGGCGATCTCGGCGTCGAGCTGCCATTCGAAGAAGTCCCCCTCATGCAGAAGCAGATCATCCGGGAGGCGGGACTGCACGGCAAGCCGGTCATCACGGCGACCCAGATGCTCGAGTCCATGGTGCACGCCCCGCGGCCGACCCGGGCCGAAGCCTCCGACGTGGCCAACGCCATCCTCGACGGAACCGACGCCGTCATGCTCTCGGCCGAGACGGCGGTAGGAGAATTTCCGCTGGAGGCCGTCCGGGCGATGGACCGGATCGCCCGCGAGATGGAGTCACAGCGGCAGAGTCGCGGTGTCACCATCGACGCGGCGCTGGGCCGCCGTGCGAGCGAGGGCATGGCACTCCCGCAGCATCGCATGGCGCAGAGCGCCCCGATCCGCACCGAGGACGCCATTGCGGTGGCGGTGTGCGCGGCGGCGGAGATGCTGAGCGCGCCGCTCATCGTGTGCTTCACGAGCAGCGGCTTTACCGCGCGCAAGGTGTCGACCTGCCGGCCGACCGTACCGATCTTCGCCTGCACGCCCGAACCCGACACCTTCCGCCAGCTGTCGCTCGTGTGGGGGGTGACGCCGGCGCTTACCGAGCACTTCGACAACTACGACCTCATGCTCGGCGCGGCGCGGCAGCAGATTCTCGAGCGCGGACTGGCGCAGCCGGGCGAACGACTCGTCGTCACCGCGGGTGTTCCCTTCGACATGCCCGGCACTACCAACCTCCTCAAGATCGAAGCAGTTTAGGACATGCGGCTCACCTTTCTCGGCACGGGCACGTCGTTCGGCGTGCCCCAGATCGGCTGCCCGTGTGCCGTCTGTGGATCGGCCGACCCGCGCGACAAGCGCACCCGGTCGGCCGCGGTGATCGAGGTGGGAGAGTCGGTGATCCTGATCGACACGCCGCCGGAGCTGCGTCTGCAGCTCATCGCCAGCGGCGTGACGCACGTGGACGCGGTGTTGTACACGCACGAGCACGCCGATCACACGAACGGCATCGATGATCTACGCGTCTTCTCGATGCGCCAGCGGCGTGCGTTGCCGCTGTACGGCCCGCCCGAAACGCTCGATCGTCTGCGCCGCTGCTTCAGCTACATCTTCGACGAGGTGCGCCCGTACGAGGGGACCTCGAAGCCCGAGCTGGAACTGCACGCGATCGAGCCCGGCCGCGCCGTCCAGGTGGCCGGCATCGAGGTGCTGCCGCTGGCGTTCCGCCACGGCAATCTCCGGGTGTACGGATATCGAGTCGGCGCGCTGGCCTACCTCACCGACGTGAAAGCCGTGGACCCCGCGGAGCGGCGCCATCTCGCCGGCCTCGACACGCTCGTGCTCAACGCGCTGTGGTGGCGCCCGCACCCGACGCACCTGAGCATCGGAGAGGCGGTCGAAACCGCGCAGGCCCTCGGCGCCCGCCGCACCTATCTCACCCATCTGACGCATGAAACCGGGCACGCGGAGCTCGCCGCCCAGTTGCCGCCGGGCATCCTTCCGGCGTACGACGGACTCACCGTGGAGGTGCCGTGATCAGGCTGGCCTACGGGCGGATGTTGCAGGACGCGCTCGACGGGGTTCACGGGCTTCCGCGCGCGCGTCTCGACGCGCTGGCCGCGCGGTTCGGCGCCGTGCAGGCGGAGGTCCGCGGCCGTCGGGCCGCCGGCGAGTACGGCTTCTACAAGCTCGTCGATCAGGCGGGCCAGGTCCGCGAGATCACCCAGTTCGCCGAGGGGGTCGGGCAGGCGTACGACCACGTGCTCGTTCTCGGCATCGGCGGCTCGGCGCTCGGCGTCAGGGCGCTGCTCACCGCGCTTCGACGCCCGGCGTGGAACGAGTGGGACGACGAGGGGCGGGAGTTCTTCCCGCGGCTCACGGTCCTCGACAACGTCGATCCGACGACGGTGGGTGCGGCGCTCCGCCGCATCGATCCGCGTCGGGTGCTGGTGAACGTCATCAGCAAGTCGGGCGGCACCGCGGAGACGATGGCGCAGTATCTCGTCGTGCGCGCATGGCTCGAGGACGCGCTGGGCGGCGCCGCGCACCGTCATCTGGTATTCACGACCGACCCGGCGCGGGGCGCGCTCCGCGAGATCGCCGCGCGCGACGGCATCGCGACGCTCAGCGTGCCGCCGGACGTCGGTGGCCGATTCAGCGTGCTCTCGCCGGTCGGGCTTCTGCCCGCGGCCCTGGTCGGCGTGGACATCTCAGCGCTGCTGGCCGGCGCCGCCCGCGCGGTCGCGCGCGCCGAGGCGGACGACCTCCGCGCGAATCCCGCGGCACTGTACGCCGCCCTTCACTGGGCCGCCGACGCCGATCTCGGCGCCCGCATCCACGTGGTGATGCCCTACACCGACCGGCTGCGCGAGTTCGCCGAGTGGTATCGGCAGCTCTGGGCCGAAAGCCTGGGCAAGCGCGTGAGCCGTGAGGGCGGGGAAGTGCACAGCGGGCCCACGCCCGTGGCAGCCGTGGGCGCCACCGATCAGCACAGCCAGGTCCAGCTGTTCATGGAAGGACCCTTCGACAAGGTGATCACGTTCGTCGTCGTGGACGACCTCGGCGACGACGTGCCCATCCCGCCGCCGCCGGAAGACATCCCCGGAATCGCCCCACTGCCCGCCGACCTCGCGTACCTGTCAGGCCACTCCCTCGGCGCGTTGTTGCGGGCCGAGTACGAGGCCACGGCGACCGCGCTGGCGCAGATGGGGCGCATGAGCTGCACCCTCCGGTTGCCGAAGCTGAATGCCGACACGTTCGGCGAGGCTGTGATGTTCTTCCAGATCGCGACCGGGTATGGCGGCGTCTTCTACGGAATCGATCCGTTCGATCAGCCCGGTGTCGAACTTGGCAAGCAGCTCACCTATGCGGCGATGGGACGACCCGGCTACGAGGCCCACGCCCAGCCCGCGCAGGGGCAGGATTCCGACATCGTGTGAGCCCCGGTCGCTGCCACGCTTCGGCAGGTCGACGGTGAGCCGGGCTCGTGGGGCAAGGAACGCCGGTTGCGGACGGAAGCCGCACGCTCCGGCTGCGGCAGGAGCTTCGACCCGCCGGATTGTTTGACGCTCTTCACGTCCCGGCCTACCTTTACCAACGTGCTGAGCCTCTGAAATCACGAGGGTGTCGAGACATGGCCGACGAGATCCAACGGGCGATCGGGTTGTTTGACGGAGCCGTGACGCAGGTGCCCGGAGGCGTGACGGTACGCGATCCGGCGCGGCTCCGCGGCCCCGCGACCGATCGCCTGGTCTGGCAGGCGGTATTCGGGTCCGGCGACGCCAAGGAGGCGGCCCGGTGGCTTCTGTGGGAGCTGGGGCAGGTGACGGGCGCCCGGCCCGCGTCGATCCAGGGACTCTACGAAGCGCGTGGACGGGGCGACGTGAGCGGATTCACGGTTCCCGCCATCAACGTCCGCATGATGGCGTACGATACGGCGCGCGCCGTCTTCCGCGCCGCCCGAACGGGCAAGGCCGGCGCGATCCTGCTCGAGATCGCCCGGTCCGAGATCGCCTACACCGACCAGCGTCCCGCGGAGTATGTCGCGGTGCTGATCGCCGCGGCGCTGCGCGAAGGCTACGTTCTTCCGCTGTTCATCCAGGGTGACCACTGCCAGGTCAACCAGAAGAAGTACCAGAGCGATCCGGAAGGCGAAGTCGGCGAGGTGAAGAAGCTCGTCGCCGAGGAAATCGGCGCGGGGTTCTACAACGTCGACGTCGACACCTCGACGCTGGTGGATCTCTCGCACGAAGGCCTCGACGCGCAGCAGCGGCTCAACTTCGAGCGCGCCGCCGATATCACCGCCTTCATCCGCGCGCACGAGCCCGACGGCGTCACCGTCTCCGTGGGTGCCGAGATCGGCGAAGTCGGCATGAAGAACAGCACCGTGGAGGAGCTGCACGCCTTCATGAAGGGCTATGTCCGCTCGCTGGCCGGGCGGGGCGGGAAGCTCACCGGCATCAGCAAGATCTCGGTTCAGACCGGCACGTCCCATGGGGGTGTGGTGCTGCCGGACGGCTCGATCGCGGATGTGAAGCTCGACCTCCAGGCGCTGGCCGCCCTCTCCAAGGCGGCGCGCGAGGAGTACGGGCTGGCCGGCGCGGTGCAGCACGGCGCCAGTACGTTGCCGCCGAACGCCTTCGGCAATTTTCCCCGCATCGAGACGGCGGAAATTCACCTCGCCACCAACTTCCAGAACATCGTACTCGATCACCCCAGGCTCCCGACCGACCTGCGGGATCGCGTACGGCGCTGGCTCGACGAGAACGCCGCGAGCGAGCGGAAGAGCGGCGATACCGACGAGCAGTTCTACTACAAGGCCCGGAAGAAGGCGATCGGGCCGTTCAAGCGCGACTTCTGGTCGCTTGATGAGGACGTCCGCGCGGCCATCGCCGCGGATCTGGAGCGCACGTTCGCCTTCCTGTTCGAGCAGCTCAACGTCAACGGTACCGAGAAGGACATCAATCGTTTCGTCCAGGCGCCGATGCAGCACCACGCGGCGCTCCGGCCGGCGCTGGTCGCGGCCGAGGACGATCCCGACGCGGGGGAATAGGAGGAACGAATGGTACGACGCAAAGGCGGTCGCGAGGTCGTGTATGTCGAGCGCGGGGGCGACGCCTCCGCCAAGTGGTTGTTCTGGGGAGCGGTGCTTGGTGCGGGCCTGGCCTTGCTCTACGCGCCGCGCACCGGTGAGGAGACCCGCCGGGTCTTGCAGCGGAAATTGTGGAAGCTCCGGGCCGTCACCGAAGAGAAGCTGGACGAGCTTGCCCAGCAGTTCTCGAGCGGCCGGGAGGCGCTCCAGGACCTGACCGACGACGACGAGGACGAGCTCGACGATCTCGGCGAGCCGCCGCCGCTCCGGCCGCGGGCCTCGAGCGGCAGCGCGCGGGACGAGCTGGAGCGCCGGCTCGCCGAGTCGCGCGCCCGCCGCCGCGCCGTGGGCGACCTCGAGGAGCCGCTCGCCTGAAGCGGCTCCGGCCCGGCGGGTGGCACCGGACGCCCGCCGGCTTCCTTCGCCGTACCCTGCAGGCCGCCGACGAAAACAACATCCCGTTCTTGGCGAGCGCGCTGACGTTCGACGCGCTCCTGGCGGCCGTGCCGTTCGTCCTCCTCGTGCTCATCGGACTGACGCATCTCGCGCAGGCCGTCGCGGGCGGGCCGGCCGTCAATCCGACCGCGCTGTTTCATCGCTTCTTTCCTCCGCACACCTCGGCGCCTGGCCGTGATCCCTTCGCGCTCGTCGAGCGGCTGCTCATCGGAGTCAGCCAGAACCGCGGGCAGATCTCGCTCTACGCGGTGCCCGCGTTCATCTGGTTCAGCACTCGCCTCTTCGCGGGCGTGCGGACCTCCCTGAACGACATCTATGACGTCTCGGCGCGACCGGCGGCGCCGCGGCACTTCGTGCTGACCTGGGTGGCGGCCAAGGCGCGGGACATCTCAATGGTGGTGGCCACCGTGTTCCTTTTCCTGGTCAATACCGCCTTCAGCACCCTGGTGACCATCGCCTGGGCCAGAGGCTCCGAGCGCGTGATTCCGCAGTTCGCGTTCTTCTTCTCGACCATAGGCCGCCTGCTGGGCGAGCTGGTGGCGTTCGCCTTCTCGATCTCGCTCTTCTACGTCACCTACCGCTATGCCTCGCTCCGCCGGCTCCCCTGGCGGACCGCCCTGCTGGCCTCCAGCTTCACCGCTGTGCTGTTCGAGGTCGCCAAGCGCCTGTACGGGCTGTATCTGGCGCACTTCGCGTCGGTGGAAAGTGCGGTCGGCGATGCCAACATCGGCGCCGCGGTCCTGTTCATTCTGTGGATCTACTACACGGCCATCGTCTTCCTCCTCGGCGGCGTGGTTGCCGAGACCTGGGAGCTGCGCCGGATGCAGCAGCGGCAACGCATCATCCTCGGCTGACCCGTGGGCCAGCCGCCTCTCGAGCGGGAGGTCCCATGCTTCGCCCGATCGGTCTCGCCCTGGTTTTGGTAGCAGGCTGCAGCCCCGCTCCTGCGGAGCGTGCGCCGAGTGACGATGGCGGCGGCCCGCTGCTCGCCGCCGCCGACATCGCCGCGATCCGCGCCGCCGACTCGACCTTCGCCGGGGCGGTCAGCGCGGGCGACGCTGCCGGGGTTGCCGCGACCTACCTGCCGGACGCCCACCTGTTGCCGCCCAATGCGCCACCCATCGAAGGGCGGGAGGCGATCCAGAAATTCTGGAAGGCCTTCTTGGATGCCTACCAGGTGACCCTGGCGGCGAGCGCGGACGAGATCGAGGGCCGGGGTGACCTGGCGTATGCCCGGGGGCACTACACACTGGACGCCACACCCAAGGCAGCCGGAGCCCGGGCTTTCCACGAAGAGGGCAAATTTGTCGAGGTGCTCCGCCGCCAGGGCGACGGCCGCTGGCAATACGCGGTGGACATGTACAGCTCCAACCAGCCGCCTCCACCCGCCAAATAGAGTTCCCTCGGCGCCGGTGGCGGTATATATTGCTGGTGCCTCAGGTCCGAAGGGCGCCGGCGCGTGAACCGCGTCAGGACCTCGCCGGTAGCAGCGCTAAGCGATGCCCGGTGTCGCTTCGGGGAGCCTGAGGCACTTTCTTTTCCCTCCGCCCAATGACCATCGCGCTCGCACGCCGCTACCGTCCCAAGCGATTCGCCGACCTGCTCGTTCAGGACCACGTCGCGGCCGTCCTGCGGGGCGCCGTCGCTCGCGGCCGCGTCGGACACGGCTACCTGCTCACCGGTCCGCGCGGGGTCGGAAAGACCACCGCCGCCCGCATCCTCGCCATGGCGCTCAACTGCCCGAACCGCGACGCCGAGGGTGATCCCTGCGGCGAGTGCGAGAACTGCACCCGGGTCTGGAGCGGCACGGCCAATCTCGATGTGGTGGAGATCGACGCCGCCAGCAACCGCGGCGTGGACGACGCCCGGGACCTCCGGGAGCGCGCGATGTACGCCGCGTCGCGCGAAGGCCACTACAAGGTCTACATCGTGGACGAGGCCCACATGTTGACCCGTGAGGCATGGAACGCACTCCTCAAGGTGCTCGAGGAGCCGCCGCCGCGCGTCGTGTTCGTCTTCGCCACCACCGAGCCGCAGAAGATCGCCGCCGCCGCGGCGCCGGTGCTGTCGCGGCTCCAGCGGTTCGATTTCCGGCGGATCGGTCCGGCCGCGATCCGGGACCGGATGCGGCAGGTGCTCGATGCGGAAGGCATCGCTGCGGACGACGACGCCCTTACGCTCATCGCTCGGCACGCCGACGGCGGCATGCGCGACGCGCTGAGCGTGTTGGATCAGTGTCTGAGCTTCGGGGAAGGGGCGGTCACGGCCGAACGGGTGCGCGAGGTCCTCGGGCTGGTGGGCGACGAGCTCTACGCCGAGATCCTGGCGCTCGTGGTGGAGCGGCAGCCGGCCGGCGTCTTCCCGCTGGTGGACCGTTTGGTCAACGCGGGCGCCGACTTGGCGGAGTTCATGGGTGGGGCGGGTGAGACCTTGCGGGCCCTCCTGATGGTGCAGCTCGGTAACGAGCCGGAGGGGCTGACGGAGGCCATGCGGCACTCGCTCGCATCCTATCGCGACCGGCTGGAGGCGGGTGACGTGCTCCGGATGCTCCGGCTGCTCGCCGACAGCGAGACAGCCATCCGCCGGAGCGCCAATCCCCGCCTGATCGTCGAGACCTTGCTGCTCCGGTGGACCATGCTGGACCGGATCGTGGACCTCGCCCAGGTGCTCGGCACCGGACCGGGCTCAGGGGGGACGGGTGGATCGCCGGCCCAGAAGCCTACGTCTGTGCCCCGTTCGGCGCCGTCCGGACCACCGGCGAGCACGGCCCCGACTCCCAACCCGGCCCCAGCCACCCCTCGCCCGTCGCCGGGGACGGCACCGACGTCGGTCGTCGAGCGCGTACCCGCCGCCCTGGACGCGGTTCGCGTCGCGTGGCCCGAGCTTGTGGCGGAGGTCCGGGCCCGGAGCCGCTTCCTGGGCGAGGCGCTGGCGGCCACGACGCCGATCGCGCTCGAGGTCCCCTGGCTCACCGTCGAGCTCGCCGAGCCCAACCCCTTGTTCGCCGAGCGGTTGCAGGCGCAGGCTCGAGCGGTGGAGGAGGTGCTCGAGCGGGCGCTCGGGGTGCCGGCGCGTCTCCGCGTGGTCGAAGCGGCACCTGGGGAGAGCACCCCGGCACCCGCCCCGCGCAAGCTCACGGAGGCCACCATCAAGGCCGACCGGCTGCGGGGCTTTCGATCGAAGGATCCGAGCCTCGACACTGCCGCCGATGCGTTAGATTTGGAGATCGTGGATTAGCTTGCCCGCGGAATCCCAGTCCCTTTACTTTGCCGGGTCAATGGCCGGACTACCCGATAGCATGGCAGATCTTCAGCAGCTCTTCCAGCTGGGCCAGCAGATGCAGGGCCGGCTGCAGCAACTCCAGTCCGAGCTCGCCGGGCGCACGATCGAGACCACGGCGGGCGGGGGCATGGTGCGTGTCACCGCCGATGGCCGCGGCACCGTGCATGCCGTCGTCATCGACCCCGCCGTCTTTGAAGGACACGACGCCGAGTTCCTCGGCGACCTGGTGACGGCGGCGGTGGCCGAGGCGCAGCGTCGCGCGGCCGACCTCCTGCAGGCCGAGATGCGGAAGGTCCCTACGCTGCCGTTCGTCGCCGGCTGACGGTGAGCGCGATCGAAGCGCTGATCACGGAGCTGGCCAGGCTGCCCGGGATCGGCCGCAAGACGGCCCAACGTCTCACTTTCCATTTGCTCCAACAACCCCCCGAACAGGCGGGGCGGCTCGCGTCCGCGTTGGTGGCCGTGAGCGAGCGTGTGCGGCCGTGCGAGGAATGCGGCAATCTCACGGAAGAGCAGCCGTGCGCCATCTGCCGTGATCCGCGGCGCGATCCGGCGGTGCTCTGCGTGGTCGAGGAGGCCTCCACCGTGGCCGTAGTGGATCGCTCCACGGATTTCCGCGGCCGGTACCATGTGCTGGGCGGTCGGCTATCGCCGCTGGACGGCATCGGGCCCGAGGCCCTTCGGCTGGACCACCTGGTGGCGCGCGTCCGGGACGGGGTAGTGCGCGAGGTCATCCTCGCCACCAATCCGTCCATGGAGGGCGAAGTCACCGCGACCTACATCCAGCAGCTGCTCGCGGGGCACGGCGTGCGCGTCACCCGTCTCGCCCGCGGGCTGCCTGTCGGCGGCGATCTCGAGTATGTCGACGGCGTCACCCTGGCACACGCGCTCGTCGCGCGGCAGGAGTTGTCCTGATGAAGTCGCGCGCGGTGCTCTTCGTCGGCGGACTCGCGGTCGGCGCGATGGCAGGGTGGGCGCTGGCGCAGCGGCGCCTGGCGACGCATCAGCGCGACCTCTTCAGCCCGCGCCCGCTCCGTCGGCTGGCCGCGCTCGGCTATCTCGCGGGTCAGGCGGGCATCGATACGATCCGCCTCCTCCGCGACTATCTCGCCTGGGAGCGGCAGCCCGTGCTTCGCCGTCGCGCCATGGCGATCCTGCGTGGGCTGGAGGCTACCCTGGCATGAGGCTGGTCCGATGAGCGGTGCATCGAGCTGGTCGTTCCGCGAGGACGATTCGCGAGCCATCCAGGGCATCCTGAGCGGCTTTCTCGCGGAATCGAACGCCCGGACCGCCCTCATCGTGGATCGCACCGGCCAGATGGTCGCCACGGTCGGCGAGTCGCCGCAGTTCGATCCGACGGCCTTTGCCTCGCTCACCGCGGCCGACTTCAGCGCCAACGATCAGCTCGCCCGGATGCTTGGCGAGCCGGAGTTCGGCGCGCTGTTCCATCAGGGCGAGCGTGAATCGATGTACCTCGCGGACGTTGCTCGCCGGGTCATCCTGGTAGTCCTGTTCGACAACCGCACGACGTTGGGACTGGTCAAGCTGCGGGTGAAGGCGGCGGTGGGACAGCTGACGCAGGTGTTCACGGACATGTTCAACCGGGACGGCACGAGCGCGCCGGGGGTGGCGTCGGAGTTCCTCGGCGAGGCGGAAGACGAGATCGACAAACTCTTCGGGGCCTGAGGGAGACCGCTGGCATGTCGATGATCAACTACGCCTCGCGCGAGATCAACTGCAAGCTCGTGTACTACGGGCCGGGGCTCGGCGGCAAGACGACGAACCTCGAATTCGTCTACAACAAGGTCGCCCCGGGGTCGCGTGGCAAGATGATCTCGCTCGCTACCGAGACCGAGCGCACCCTGTTCTTCGACTTTCTGCCGGTCGACCTCGGCACCATCCGCGGCTTCAAGGTCAAGTTCCACCTGTACACCGTGCCGGGGCAGGTGTACTACAACGCCTCCCGCAAGCTGATCCTCAAGGGCGTGGACGGCGTGGTGTTCGTGGCCGACAGCCAGATCGAGCGGATGGACGCGAACATCGAGGCCATGCAGAACCTGTACGAGAACATGACCCAGCATGGGTACGACCTCACCAAGATCCCGTTCGCCGTCCAGTACAACAAGCGCGACCTGCCGAACGCCGCGCCGGTCGCCGAGCTGCAGGCCGCGCTCAACCCGGGGTGGCCGCTGGACGAGCCGGCGAAGCAGAAGGTGACGCCGGACCCGAATCGCGAATCCGAGTATCTCATCTCGCAGCAGGACGGCCAGTGGATCGAGCGGGCCCCCTACTTCGAGGCGGTCGCACTCACCGGCGAGGGGGTGTTCGATACCCTCAAGGCGATCAGCAAGAGCGTCGTCAAGACCCTGGGGTAGGCCGCCGGCATGTGGACGGTCCCGAACATCATCACCCTGATCCGGATCTGCTTCACCCCGGTCATCGCGCTCCTGCCCTTCATCGCGGGCTACTGGCCGAAGCTCATCGCGTTCGTCATCTTCCTCGTCGCGGCCATCAGCGACGTCTACGACGGATACCTGGCCCGCACCCGGAACCAGGTCACCGATCTCGGCAAGCTGCTCGATCCGATCGCCGACAAGCTGCTCCTCTTCGCCACCCTCATCCCGATCTACTGGATCTCCCGCGCGCGGCACGACCTGTACGATATTCCGATCTGGGGAAGCATTCCGCTGTGGGTCTGCCTGCTCCTGATCGGACGGGAGATGGCCATGACCGTGTTCCGCGTGTGGGCGAGCCGGCGTGGCGTCGTCATCGCCGCGGCGGGCGCGGGAAAGCTCAAGACCGTCATTCAGAACGTCTTCATCGGCGCGGTCATACTCTGGTTCGCCTTCCGGGACGCGCGTAAGCCGATGGGCTGGGAACACAGCCGCTACGCGAACTACTGGAATCAGTTCCACGGCGGATTCGTGGCCGTGACCCTCGCCGTCGCGACGCTACTCACCGTCTACTCCTTCGTCCTCTACCTCTACCGGAACCGCGCGCTCTTCTCCGACCGGGCCCGCTAGGCCGTGGACCTCGAGCTGCTCACCATCGGCACCGAGCTTCTGCTCGGCTTCACGGTCGACACCAACGGGGCGGAGATCGCGTCGGCCGTGTCGGGCGTCGGGGTCCGCGTCGTCCGACGGACGAGCGTCGGGGATGATCCCGACGCCATCCGGACCGCCGTGCAGGATGCGCTTGCGCGGACGGGAGCGGTCCTCACCACCGGCGGCCTCGGGCCCACCCGCGACGACGTGAGCAAGACGGTCGTCGCGGAGCTCTTCGGGATGCCCTTCGATTTCGACGAAGAGGTCTGGAGCCAGCTCGTGGAGCGCTTCGCGCGCCTCGGTCGGACGCCGGCGCCCAGCAACCGGTCGCAGGCCGAGGTGCCACGCGGGGCTGTGGTGCTGCCGAATCGGTGGGGCACGGCGCCCGGTCTCTGGTTCGAGGGGACATCCGGTCTCGTCATCATGCTGCCCGGCGTGCCCGGAGAGATGCGGAAGCTGATGGAGCACGAGGTGGTGCCGAGGCTGGCCGCCCGGAGCCGTGACGGCGTGATTCGCTCGTGCGTGGTCCGTACCACCGGCATTCCCGAATCGACCCTCGCGCAGCGGTTGGGGGAGATCGAGCGGGATGTGGCGCCGCTCACGCTGGCGTACCTCCCGGGGTTTGACGGGGTGGATCTGAGACTCAGCGCCTGGAATCTGACGGTCGACGAGGCGGAGGCCCGGCTCCGGTCAGGCGCGGCGCTCGTTCGCGAACGCGCCGGCCGCTATGCGTACGGGGAGGGAGAGGACGATCTGGCGGGCATCGTGCTGAATCGGGCGCGCGCGCTCGGACTCCGAATCGGGACGGCGGAGTCGTGCACCGGCGGCCTGGTCGGGGGCCGCCTGACCGAGATTCCCGGAAGCTCCGACGTGTTCGAGGGCGGCGTGGTGTGCTACTCGAACGAGCTCAAGACCGTGCTGCTGGGCGTGGATCCAGCCCTCATCCAATCGGACGGCGCGGTGAGCGAGTCGGTCGCGCGGGCGATGGCGGTGGGCGCGGTGCGCGCGCTCCGCGTGGATCTCGCGGTGGCGGTTACCGGCATCGCCGGCCCAGACGGTGGAACCGAGGCCAAGCCGGTCGGCACGGTCTGGCTCGCGCTGGCCGACGGGAGCTCGGTCGAGGCCCGCCGGGTGCAGATCCCCGGCGACCGGCACAACGTGCGCGTGCGGGCGGCCCAGGCGGCGTTGGCGATGCTCGATCGTCACCTGCTCGAACGCTGACGTCCGAGTGTTCGCGATCTCACCGCAATCCCTTCACATCGTGCGGGTTCCGACTGCCTGCCATCTGTGATTCCTCGCTTCCGGCCGGTATTATCTTCCGGCTGGCTCCCGAACGACGCGAGGTCACAAGTGGCTGACACCCGAAGATTTAGCGGCGAATACGCGGGCGACGTCGAGCGCATGCACACCCCGGGCGGCATGACCAATCCCGGCCAGGGGGGCAGAGTGCCGACGGCGCCGACATGGCATCCACCGATATGTCCCAGGAACCTTCCTCCCGTGGCGCCGATTCGCCGCAGTCGGAGTTCGCTCCAGGCGTCGGCCTTCCGGCAGAGCCTGCGGAACAGGCCGTTCGCCGCCTCGAGGATCAGCTCCAGGAGGCGCGCGATCGACATCTCCGGCTCGCCGCCGAGTACGACAACTACCGCAAGCGCGTCGTGCGCGAGCGCACCGAGCTCGGCGATCGCGCCCAGGCGGCCTTGGTGGGTCGTCTGCTCGACGTCCTCGACGACATGGATCGTTTGAGCGCCGACGGAGGGAGTGCGTCCGGCGAGCAACTGCGACAGGCGGTCGAGCTGGTCGACAAGAAGCTCTGGAAGGAGCTGCAGGCCGCGGGCCTCGAGCGCATCGACCCGGTTGGCACTCCGTTCGATCCCAGCCTGCATGAGGCCGTCTCCACCGTCCCGGCGCCCACGAAGCAACAGGACCACCAGGTCAGCGCGACCTTCCAGCCTGGATATCGTTTCAGGGGGACGCTCGTCCGGCCGGCGCGCGTGCAGGTCTACTCCGATCAGGGACAGGTCTAGTGGCGGCAAAGGACTTCTATCAGGTCCTCGGCGTCTCTGACTCGGCCAGCCAGGACGAGATCAAGAAGGTCTATCGGCGGCTCGCCAAGCAGTATCATCCCGACGCCAACCCGAACAATCCGTCGGCCGCCGAGCGCTTCAAGGAAATCTCCGAGGCGCACAGCGTGCTGTCCGACCCGGACAAGCGGAAGCAGTACGACCAGATGCGCCGACTGGGCGCGTTCGACGGCGCGGCCGCCCGCGGCCCCCGTCCCGGTCCCGGCGCGCGCCGTGGGGCCGGGCCGGAACCCGGCGCCGAAGGGTTCGACTTCGGTGACTTCGGCGGACTGGGCGACATCTTCTCGTCCATCTTCGGGCGGGGCGGTCGCCAGGAGGAACCGGGCGGGGCCGAGGTGATCGAGACCGTGGTCGAAGTTCCGTTCCGGGTCGCGGCGCTTGGCGGCAAGGTCACGGTCAACCTGCAGGTGACGGAGACCTGCCCGACCTGCTCGGGCTCGGGTGGCGCACCCGGCGCGACCTGGTCCACCTGTCCCGAGTGCAAGGGCCGGGGCACGATCTCCTTCGGTCAGGGCGGATTCGCCGTGAACCGACCCTGCCCGCAGTGCCGGGGCCGCGGCCGCATCCCGTCACAGCCATGTCCGACCTGCCGCGGCGCCGGCGAGGTCCGCACGGACCGGCAGGTGGCCATCACGGTCCCTGCCGGCATCGAGACGGGCACCCGAGTGCGCATGCGCGGACAGGGTCAGTCGGCAAGGGCTGGAGCCCCCGCGGGCGACCTCCTGGTCACCTTCCAGGTACAGCCAGACCGCTTCTTCCATCGCGAGGGTCTCGACATCGTCTGCGAAGTACCGCTCAACCTCGCCCAGGCCACGCTGGGCACCCGGCTGCGGGTGCGGACCCTGGACGGGAAGAAAGTCGATGCTCCGCATTCCTGGCGGCACGCAGCCAGGCCGGCGCTTCCGTATCAAGGGGCAGGGCGTCGAGAAGAGTGGTGTGAAGGGAGACCAATTGGTGCAGGTGCAGGTGACGGTTCCCGGTCAGCTCACCCCGGAGCAGCAGGACCTGCTCAAGCAATTCGCCGAGTCGGCGGGCCTGCAGTTCTAGCGTCGCTGCTCACGGGACATCATCGCGAGGGCCCGGCGAAGCCGTCGCCGCTTCGTCGGGACGTGTATCGTGCTCGCGATGCGCGCCACGCACTTCGATCAGCCGCCGATGGGTCGCCCGCTCGGACTCCAGTCCCGGCGGGGCGTCGCTGCACGTAGGTGCCATCGGGCCTGAGCTCCCACGCCTGGCGGTTGTCCTCCCACATGAGCAACAGCAGGTCGCGCAACGCCTGGCGATCCGCTGGGTTGTCGATCGGGGTCACCGCCTCGATCCGGCGGTCGAGGTTGCGCGGCATCCAGTCGGCCGAGCCGATGTAGACCTCCTCGTCGCCGCCGTTCAGGAAGTAGAAGGCGCGCGAGTGCTCGAGGAACCGGCCGACGATGCTGATCACCCGGATCGAGTCGCTGACGCCCGGCAGGCCCGGGCGGAGGCAGCAGATCCCGCGAACGATCAGATCGATCGGGACCCCGGCACCCGACGCCTCGTACAGGGCTGCGATGATATCCGGGTCGACCAGCGCGTTCATCTTGGCGACGATCCGCGCGGGCGCGCCGGCGCGCTGCGTGGGCGATCTCCCGGCGGATCATCGCGATGAACCGCTCGCGCATGCCGCGCGGCGCCACGATCAGCTTGCGATATCCCGCCGGCGACGCGAACCCCGTGAGCACGTTGAACAGATCGGTCAGATCGGCGCCGAGCTCGGGGTTGGCGCTGAGCAGCCCGAAGTCGGTGTAGAGACGCGCCGTCTTCGGGTTGTAGTTGCCGGTGCCGATGTGCACGTACCGCCGCATGCGTGTCGCCCTCGCGGCGGACGACCAGCATCGACCTTGGCGTGCGTCTTGAGTCCGGCCACGCCGTAGCTCACGTGGACGCCGACATCCTCGAGCCGCTGCGCCCAGATGATGTTGTTCTCCTCGTCGAACCGGGCCTGCAGCTCGATCAGGACCGCCACCTGCTTGCCGCGCTCGGCCGCCTGGACCAGCATCCGGGCGATGCTGGAGTCGCCGCCGGTGCGGTAGAGCGTGAGCTTGATGGCGACGACGTCCGGGATCTTCCGCGGCCGCCTGGATGAACCGCTCGACCGAGGTCTGGAAGCTGTCGTACGGGTGGTGGAGCAGGACGTCGCCCTCGCGAATCACGTCGAAGATGTTGCGGCCGCGACGCGAGGCGCGGCGGGGTGACCGGATGGAACATTGGATCCCGGAGCGCCGGCAGGTCGAGCGATGCCAGCGCGAGCAGGTCGGCCGTGTCCATCAGACCTGGATCTCGTACAGGTCGTCCGTCGTGAGCGGCCGGGTCGGCGGATCCTGCTGGTCGCTGAACTCCATCAGCAGCAGCTCGCGGAGCGACGGCGGCATCGAGGCTGCACCTCGATCCGGACCACCTCGGCGAAGCGCCGGTTCCGCACGTCCTCCTGGATGAGGCTCAGCAGATCGTCGGCCTCGTCCCGTGATCGATCTGGAGGTCGGTGTTCCGGGTGATCCGGAACGTGTACCACCCAGGATCTCGACCCCGGGGAACAGCGCCTCGAGGTTGGCGCCGATGACCTCCTCGAGCGGCACGAACGCGTTCGGCGTCGGAAGCGGGACCCACCGCGGAAGGATCTTCGGAACCTTGACCCGCGCGAAGCGCTCCTCGCCGTCCGGTGCCGCGGAGCGCCACCGCGAGCGACAAGCTCAGATTCGAGATGTAGGGGAAGGGGTGGCCGGGATCGACGGCGAGCGGCGTCAGGACCGGGAAGACGTTCGCCTGGAAATAGCCGTCGACATGGTCCCGCTCGGCCTGGGCGCAGATCCCGAATCCGCTGGTGGAGGGTCAGCCCCTCGGCGGCGAGCGCGGGGAGCACGTCCTGCATCAGCAGTGCCGATGCTGCCGGACCATCTCGCGGACGCTCGAGGAGATCGCCGAGAGCTGATCCTCCGGCGTCATGCCGTCGGCGGTGCGCTCGACGATGCCGGCGGCCGACTGCTGCTTGAGTCCGGCGACACGGACCTGGAAGAACTCGTCGAGATTGCAGCTGAAGATCGCCGAGGAACTTGAGCCGCTCGAGCAGCGGCGTGCGCGGGTCCAGGGCTTCGTGGAGAACCCGGCGATTGAACTCGAGCCAGGACAGCTCGCGATTCAGGTAGAGAGCTGGGATCCCGGAGGTCGATCGCGGGAGGCGAGACGACGGGCTGGAGGAGGTCGGTCACTACCGGAATGTAGGGCCAGGCCCGGGGTGCGGAACGAATTGTAACAGAGGGGTAACAGCCCTCCGCCCAAACCCCGCCTCAGCTCAGCCTTTTGGTCCTTGGGAAGGCCAGGGACAGGGCCAGGCTGACCAGCCCGACCACAAGACCACCCCAGAATGCAGGCCAGAACCCCGCCACCGTGAAGCCCAGGTTCCACCGTGCCGACAGCCAGCCGGTGACCAGCAGCATCAGCGCGTTGATGACCAGCGTGAACAGGCCGAGCGTGAGCACGATGAGCGGGCAGGTGAGCACGGTGAGCAGGGGCCGGAGGAGGCTGTTGACGATGCCGAACACCGCCGCCACGAGAACCAGCTTGACCAGATCGCCCGTAAAGTCGAGGCCGTTGAGGAGGTAGGCCGCGACCCAGAGGGCGACCGCGTTGAAGAGCCAGTGGAGCAGCAGGGAGCGCATGGGGACTCCGGGTCGAGGACGTCCTGCTAGCTCGCGATCACGCCGCCGCCTAGGAGGCGGCCGTCTGTGTCGTAGAGCACACCGGACTGGCCGGGCGTGATGGCGCGCACCGGTGCGAGGAGCGGCAGCCGAGCGCGGCGCGGCGTGCGCACGACCATGCCGGGCACGGCGCGCGCGCGATAACGGATCTGGACCCGCACTGATCGTCCTCGCGCGGAGCGGATCAGCGAGCCAGTTGACCTCCTCGAGACGGACCCGTGGCCGAACAGATCGTCGCCGTGCCGATCACGACCTCGCGCGCTGCTCGGGACGGATGGCCACCACGTACATGGGCTCAGCGAATCCCCCGGGGAGGCCCTTCCGCTGGCCGATCGTGTAGCGCGCGAATCCTTCGTGCTCGCCGACCACGTCGCCCGACGGTGGTCACCAGCGGGCCCGGGCGTCGAGAGCCGGGCGCGTCCGCGGGAAGGTGACGCTCCAGGACGGAGACGTAGTCGTCGTCCGGGCACGAAACAGATCTCGACCGAGTCGGGCTTGTCCGCCGTCGCGAGCCCCAGGCGGCGGCCATCGCCCGCGTCTCGGCCTTGGTGAGCGAGCCGACCGGCGTCAGCATGCGGGCCACCACCGCGCGGTCGATCCCCCAGAGGAAGTAGCTCTGGTCCTTGCGCGCGATCCTCGCCGCGGATACAGCCCGCCGTCGCGCGCGACCGCGTAGTGGCCGGTGGCGATGTAGGCGCAGTCGAGCGCGTCGGCGTGAGCGAGCAGGTCGCGGAACTTGGTGAACGAGTTGCAGCGGACGCACGGAATGGGTGTGCGGCCGCCGCTGTACTCGCGCGACGAAGTTCTGCGATGACGTGGTGGTCGAAGCGATCCTCGAGATTGAGGACGTAGTGCGGAATGCCGAGCGTGTGCGGCGACGTCGCGCGCGTCGTTGATCGAGTCGAGCGAGCAGCAGGGCCGGTCGGGAACGTCGTCGCCGTAGCAGAACAGCTTCATCGTGGCGCCGACGACGTCGTAGCCCTGCTCGACGAGCAGCGCCGCGGCCACGGAGCTGTCGACTCCGCCCGACATCGCGACGAGCACGCGCTCACGTCACGTCCGAGCGCCCCCGCGAGCTTCCGCACCTTCGCCACGACCTTCGGCATCACCTCGGCGACCCGATCAACGTCGGCTCGGCAGCTCTCGTGGCCGAGGCTGAACCGGATGCGCGCCGAGCGCAAGGTCGTGGGGGACGCCCATCGCGCTCAGCACGTGGGACGGCTCGACGGCGCCCGTCGAGCACGCCGATCCGCCGGAGCGGCCACGCCGGCCAGGTCGAGGTGCATGAGCAGCGCCTCGCTGTCGGTCCCCGGCACCGCAACGCTCGAGACGTGGGGCGCGCGCTCGGCGCCCTCGGCGTTCATCACGACATCGGGAACGCCGGCGCGAAGGCGCGCTCGAGGGCGTCGCGCAAGCGCCCAGGCGCTCGGTCTCCGCGCCTGCTCAGCGACGGCGAGCTCCGCGGCGCGGCCCAAGCGCGACGGCGCCCGCCACGTTCTCGGTGCCCGGCCGGATGCCGTACTGCTGGCCGCCGCCGTGGATGATCGCCTCGACCGCCTTGCCGGTCGCGCACGATCAGCGCGCCGATGCCCTTGGCGCGCCGATCTTGTGGCCGGAGATGGTCAGCAGGGTGCAACGGCACGGCGAGCCGGCGTCATCGGCACCTTGCCGAACGCCTGGACGGCGTCGGTGTGGAACGTCACGCCGGCCGCGGCGCAACGGGCCGCGATCTCCGCAACCGGCTGCACCACGCCGACCTCGTTGTTCACCCACATCACCGACACGACCGCGGGGCGCTCGCGCCAGCGCCTGCGTCCAGCGCCGCGAGTCCACCCGTCCCTCGCCGTCCACGGGGAGCAGGACCTCCGCCGCCGAGATGACACACGGCGTGGGCGGCCGCGAGAATCGCCTTGTGCTCGATGGCCGAGACGGCCACGCACATGGCCCCGCCCCGGTCCCGCGAGGCGAGCGCCGCGCCCACGATGCCGTGATTGTCGGCCTCGGTGCCGCCGGAGGTGAAGATCACCTGGTTCGGCTCGGCGCCGACGGCCTCGGCGACCTCGCGCCGGGCCTGCTCCAGGCCGGCCGCGGGCGGCGCGCGCCGAACCGATGGGCGCTCGACGGGTTGCCGAAGGTCTGCGCCGTCAGGTAGGGCAGCATGGCCTCCAGCACCTCCGGTCGCACCGGGGTGGTGGCGGCATGGTCGAGATAAGCGGGCGCGGGGGTCACGGGGGAAAAATATCCCGGGACGTTACATGCTTTGCACGCCGAGTGCGACCACGTCGTCCACGGCCATCGTCTCGTGGCGTGAAGAACGGCTCGCCGTACCGGGTGCGGATCAGCGAGCCGTAGTGCGCAGTCTGGGTCTCGACCAGCGAGTAGAGGTCCTGGCCGGTCGGGAAGATCTCCCCGGCCGCCTTGGCGCCGTCGAACTGGCTCGCGTAGCAACGGATGGCCTGCATCTTCCGGTCGAACTGTCCGCTGATGTCCACGACGAACGTCGGCTTGACCGGATCCTCGCGGTACGACGAGCGCATACAGGACCTTGAACGGCCGGTGCGGCGTGCCCCGGCGTCGTACTTGGCGAGCCCGGCGAGGAAGCAGGCGTCGCGGCCGAGCTCGCTGGCCACCCGATGATCGGGATGGCGGCCCACCGGGAAAGGGAGGATCACGACGCGGGGCCGCGAAGTGCCGGATGATGCTCGACGACCGCGCGGCGGCTCTCGTCGTCGTTGCGGAGATGCGCATCGGGCAGTCCGGCATTCCGGCGCTCGTGCCACGCCAAGAATGGCCGCGGCCCGGTCCGACTCCTGCGCGCGAGGTCGGCGTTGCCGCGGGTCCCGCGTCTCCCCGGCGGTGAGGTCGAGAATCCCGGTCCGGTGCCCCGCGTCCGACCGCGCGGAGCAGGGTGCCGGCGCAGGTGAGCTCGACGTCGTCACGGTGGGCGGCGATGGCCAGCAGATCGACGGGCATTGAACGCTCCGGGCGGGGGTCGGAACCGGGGGCCGCGGTGCAAGGATAGCTCCGGTCGGCGAGCGGCGCCACGTCCGGGCGCCGCTCACTCGTGGCGGAGCGCCTCCACCGGATCCATGCGGGCCGCCCGGTTGGCGGGGTACAGACCGAAGACGAGACCGATCCCGATGCTCACCGCGCACGCCAACCCGGCGCTCCAGAGCGGCACGCCCGAGCGCAGGTCGAGGGCGGCCTTCATCAGCTCGCCCGCGCCCAGCCCGAACACGATGCCCAGGAGGCCGCCGACGAAGGTGAGGGTGGCGGCCTCGACCAGGAACTGCCACAGGATCTCCCGGCGGGTGGCGCCGAGCGCCTTGCGCAGCCCGATCTCGCGGGTCCGGTCCGTCACCGAGACCATCATGATCGCCATGACGCCGATGCCACCGACCAGCAGCGCCACGCTCGACAGCGACACCATCGCCAGGAAGAAATAGGTGGTGAACTTGCCGACCACGTCCAGGATCTGATCCTGGGTGATCAGGTCGAACGTGTTCGGCATGCCGGGCCGGAGGTTCCGCACCCGGCGAAGGGCGACCGTCGTCTGGTCACGGGTCAGCGCCGGGATCCAGGCCGGGTCGAGGCCTCACGGCGATGAAGAGGTTGTTGGTCTCGTCGTAGCGATAGTTCTGTCGCGCGGTCTCGAACGGGATCACGCCGCCGATCTCCTGGCCGGGCGGCTCGAAGATGTTCTCGGGCTTCTGGTAGATGCCGATGACGCGCAGCGGACGTCGAGCCGACCCGGACGTACCGGCCGAGCGGATCGAGCCGGCCGAACAACCGGTCGGCCGACGTCGGCCTCGATCACCATGACCTCGTCGCCGGTCAGCTCGCCGCGCGTAAAGAATCGGCCCCGGAGCAGGGTGCCGCCCTGGATGTCCATGTAGTGTTCGTCGGCTCCGAACACGGTGATCGTCTGGGTCCGGTTCCCCTGGTACTCCATGCGCTGGAACAGCTGCACCCAGATCCCCGCGTACGCGATCTGGGGCAGTCGCGCGATCGCCTCGGCGTCGGTGGAGCTCACGATGGGCCGGATGCGCACCTCGTACGGCAGGCGGTCGGGATTGAGCGGGGTCTGCGAGAAGAAGCGCACCACGTAGAACACCGACGGGCCGGCGGTCTCGATCGCGTTGAAGATCTGCGTTGCGGATGCCCTGGACCATCGAGGCGATCGCCATGACGGTGGTCACGCCGATCACCACGCCCAGGATCGTGAGCGCCGACCGCAGCTTGTTGGCGCGGAGGGCGTCGAAGGCGATGCCGACGCCCTCGCCAACGTTCCGGATGCCGAGTCGCGGCAGCACGTGTCGCTACTCGGCGCGGAGCGCGGTGATCGGGTCGAGCCGCGCGGCTCGGGCGGCCGGGAACACGCCGAAGACGACGCCGGCGCCACCGCCCAGCGCGAGCGCGACGGCCACCGACCAGAGCGTGATCCGGGCCGGCAGCGGCGTGAAGCTCGAGACCGCGAAGGCGAGCCCCCAGCCGGCCAGCACGCCCTGCAGCCCACCGAGCGTCGAGAGCACCACGGCCTCGATCAGGAACTGGCGGCGGATGTCCGCGCGCCTGGCGCCGAGCGACTTGCGCAGCCCGATCTCCCGGGTGCGCTCCGTTGACGCTCATCAGCATGATGTTCATGATCACGATGCCGCCGACGACGATGCCCGACGCAGACCACGGCGGGGATCGCGGTGAAGAGCAGCCGGGTGAGCTGGCGCCAGAACGCGACCAGCGCGTCGGCCTTGTCCACGGTGAAGTCGTTCTCCTCGCCGGGCCGCAGACGATGGGCGATCCGCATCGCCTCTTCGGCGCGGACCATGGCCGGCTCGACCGCCTCGGCGCTCGCCATCTTGACCGAGACCACGGTGGTCTTCCGGCGCCCGTAGAACGACTCGAAGGTGGAGAAGGGAAGGAGCATGAACGCGTCGAAGGACTGGCCGAGTACGCGCCCTTTCCTTTGCGATCACGCCCGTCACCAGTACCTCCCGGCCCGCGATCCGAATCTTCTTGCCGACCGCGGATGCGGGCTGGTCGAACAATTTCTCGGCGATCTCGTAGCCGATGACGGCCACCGGGCGACGCTCGCGGACGTCGGGCTCGGTGAGCGGCACGCCGGCGAGCATCCGGTAGTCCTGCACGATCTGGTAGGGCGGCGTGACGCCGAAGATCAGCACGTTGCCGACGGTTCGATCCCGATACGAGACGTCGCTGATCGGCGTGGGCCACCCCGACTGGAGGGCAACCGCCTGCGCGTCCGGGAGAGCGTGCAGCACCGTGGCGGCGTCCTCCTCGGAGACGAGCGGGCCGCTTCGCGATGGCCTTCACCTGCGCGTCGTCCATCAGGCCGACCGAGATGGGCGAGCGGCGCACCTGGAAGGCGTTGGTGCCGATCATCGCGCCGGTGAGGTTTTCCTTGACGTACGCGTTCATCCCCTGGATGACGGCGACGACGACGACCAGGAATCCGACGGAAACGATGATGCCGAGGAGGGTGAAGAACGAGCGGAGCTTGGCGCCCCAGATGGCCTGGAGCGCGAGCCGGAGAGCCTCTGACAGGGGCATGAGGAAAGATAGACGGGAAGGGTGGTGAAAACGCAGAGGGCGGAAGGAGTCGGTCAGCGCCCCCTCCGCCCGTCGCTCCACTTGGCGGCTCGCGTGCTACTCGTATCTAAGCGCTTCCACCGGGTCCAGGCGTGATGCCTTGCTGGCGGGGTACAGGCCGAACAGCACGCCCGTCAGAATGGAGGCGAGGACCGCCGCGATCACCGAGGCGAGCGGCACCGTGGCCGGGATCGGCGTGGCCGAGCGAATGCCCCACGCGGCCGCGGCGCCGAGCGCCATGCCGATGAGGCAGCCGATCAAGGTGAGCGTCGCGGCCTCGACCAGGAACTGGAACATGATCTCGCCCCGCGTGGCGCCGAGCGCCTTGCGGACGCCGATCTCGCGGGTGCGCTCCGTCACGGAGATCATCATGATCGCCACGACGCCGACGCCGCCCACCATAAGCGCGACGCTCGACAGCGCGATCATCACGATGAAGAAGCCGGCCGTGATCTTGTTGAACGCCTCGAGCACCCGGTCCTGCGTGACGATCGCGAAGTTGTTGGCCTCCCCCGGCCGAAGCCCGCGCGCGCTCCGCATCGCCGCGGTCACCTCATCCTGGGCTTCGAGCGTCGTCGCCGAGTCGGTGGGCACCACCGCGATCTCCATCCAGCCGCGCTCATAGTCGGCCACCTTGACGAAGGCGGTGTGCGGGATGGCCAGACGCGGCTCGTCGGCGTTGCTGAAGAGCGACGACGCCTCGGCGTGCAGCCCGATCACCTGGAACGGGACGCCGAAGATCTTGATCGTCTTGCCGATCGGGTCCCGCTCCGGGTAGAGCGACTGCGCCAGCTTGTCGTTGATCACCGCGACGTGCGCGCCGGCGGCGTATTCCACCGGCGTGAAGCTTCGGCCCGCGACGATGTCGCCACCGTTCACCTGGAGGTAGGTCGGGCTGAATCCCGCGACCGACACACTCGACAGGCTCATGCTCTCGGCGCTCACGGGGCCGCGGGTGTACTCGCCGATGTTGACGTCGCGGATGCTGGGCAGGCGCCGGATCATCTCGGCCTCATCGGTCGTGACCCAGGGCATGCGCCGCCAGGGCGACAGCTCGTCCGAGCCATCGGAGACGGTGATACCGCCGTCGAAGTAACGCTGCACGAAGAAGGTCTTGGGGCCGGCGGACTCGAGGATGGCCGTGATGCTGCGGTTGATCCCGGTGATGGCCGACCCCATCGCGATCACCACGGTGACGCCGATGGCCACGCCCAGCACCGTGAGGGCGGCACGGACCTTGTTGGAGCGTACCGAATCGAGGGCGATGGCGATGCCCTCCGCCATTCGGCTCAGCAGCGTGATCGGCCGGGCGGGGGTCACTCTGCCCTCAGGGCCACGATCGGGTCGAGCCGGCTCGCGCGGCTCGCCGGATAGACGCCGGCCGCGATGCCGACGCTGACGCCCAGCGCCATGCCGACCACGACCGACCAGGGCGCCACGGCGGCCGGCAACGGTGTGAGGGCCTTTACGACGAACGCGAGCGCCAGTCCGAAGCCGATGCCGAGCAGGGCGCCGGCGCCCGACAGCGTGGCGGCCTCGACCACGAACTGGGCCAGGATGTCACGTCGACGCGCCCCGAGGGCCTTCCGGATCCCGATCTCGCGGGTCCGCTCGCTCACCGCCATCAGCATGATGTTCATGATGACGATGCCGCCGACGACTAGCGAGATGGCGACCAGGCCGGGGAGCGCCAGAAAGAGGATGCGCGAGATCTTCTCCCACGTGCCCAGCGCGCCCTCCGCCGTCTGGAACGCGAAATTGTTTCCTTGCCACGGCTTGAGCCCGCGACGGCTCCGCATGACGGCCTCGGTCTCTCCCATCGCGCGCTGCATGTCGGTGGGGTCATCCGTGCGCACGATCAAGGCATCGAGGATGTTGATCGGGCAGATGAGCCGCCGTCCCGGAGCGCTGAACGGCATCACCGCGAACTTGTCCATGGACAGGCCGAACAAGGTCCCCTGCTTGGCCACGACGCCGATGATGCGGTACGGAAGGCCGCCGATCTGCACGGTCTTGCCGACGGGATCCACGCCGGTGAGGAGCTTCTCGGCCAACTCGGCCGCCCACGACCAGGACCGGAAGCGCGGTCTGTACTTCCTGCGCGGTGAATGCCCGCCCGGCCGTAATCTCATAGTTGCGGATGCCGAAGTAGTTGGCCTCGGTGCCGACGAGGTCGATGTCCTTGGCCACCTTCCCCTCGTAGTGCACCGAGACCCGGTCCTCGCAGAACTTGGCAAAGGTGGCGGGCGTGGTGATCCGCTCGCGGACGTAGTCCGCGTCGGCATAGCTGATCCGGGGGCGGCGGCGCCATTCGAGCCACACCGAGTCGCTCACCGCTCCGGTCATGATGCTGGGCCGCTGGCGAAGCTCGAAGGTGTTGGCCCCGATCAGCGCGTTCGCGAATCGGTCCACCATGTAGCGGTTCATGCCCTGCACGATCGACACGACCGCGATCAGGAAGGTCACCCCGATCAACACGCCGATGAGCGAGAAGAAGCTCTTGAGCTTCTGCGCCCGGATCGTGCGGAGGGCCATGCCCACGGCCTCGAACAGACGCATCTAGGCCGCAGCACCTTGCGTCAGCCGGTCGCTTTCCACCCGCCCGTCGCGCAGCACCACGACGCGCTCGGCGTGGGCGGCGATGTCGGGCTCGTGGGTCACCATGATCACGGTCTGTCCCGCGGCGTGCAGGTCCGCGAAGACCCGCATGATCTCCTCGCTGGTCACGCTGTCGAGGTTGCCGGTGGGCTCGTCGGCCAGGAGGATCGACGGGTCGTTCACCAGTGCCCGGGCGATCGCCACGCGCTGGCGCTGGCCGCCCGACAGCTCGTTCGGGCGGTGGTCCATCCGGTCCTCGAGTCCCACGCGCGTAAGCGCTGCCGCGGCGCGCGCGCGCCGTTCCCGGGCGCGCGCTCCGGCGTAGACCAGCGGCAGCTCCACGTTGTGCAGGGCCGTCGCGCGGGGCAGCAGGTTGAACGTCTGGAAGACGAACCCGATCTCCTGATTGCGCACGCGCGCCAGCTCGTCGTCCGAGAGCTGCGAGACCTCCTGGCCGTTGAGCCAGTATTCACCGCCCGTCGGCGTGTCGAGGCAGCCCAGCAGGTTCATCATGGTCGACTTGCCCGAGCCCGAGGGGCCCATGATGGCCACGTACTCGTTCCGGCGGATGTCGAGCGTCACGCCGCGCAGGGCGAGGATGCGCTCCTCGCCCATCTGGTATTCGCGGGAGAGGTCGCGGATGCGAATGACTTCGGTCATGTCTCGGCGTCCTTCTTGGTCTTCGTCGTATCCGCCTCGCGAACGCGTGCCCCATCCTTGAGGTCACGGATGGCCTGGTAGGTGCCGGCGACGATCGTCTCGCCCTCGCGAACACCGTCGACGACCTCGAAGTACTCGTCGCCCGCGATGCCGACCTTGACCGGCCGGAACGTCGCCTGACCATCCCGGACCACGAACACGCCCTCGGCCTCCTTGCCGAGCCGTTTGAGCTTCGTGGTGTCCACGTTCGGATTCTCGTTCGGCACGCGCTCGTGGTCTCTCACGGTGAGCGCGATGATCGGGATGCTGAGCGTCTGGGACCGCGTGTCGGTCACCATCCGGGCCGTACAGCTCAAGTCGGGCCGGATGTCGCGCGGCGGGCTGTCCAGGGTCACCTCCACGTCGAAATCCACGGCGCGGTCGTTGGAGCCCGATGCCGTCTGCGTCTCGGTCATCTTGGCGCTGTGGCTGATCTGGGTCACGCGCCCCATGAAGGACGTGTCGGGATACGCGTCGATGCTCACCTGGACCGAGTCGTTGGGTGCGAGGCGCACCACGTCGGTCTCATCCACCTGCACCTTGGCCAGGATCACGGACAGGTCCGCAACGGTCATGAGCAACCCGGTCTCCCGCGAGAACGTGCCCGGCACGGCGACCTCGCCCTCCTCGACGGCGAGACGCACCACCCGCCCCGAGATGGGCGACGTGAGCCGCGTCTTGGACAGGTTGTCGCGCGCCTCCTGGAGGCTCGCGCGTGACTGCTCGAGCTGCGCGCGGGTCGCCTGCCAGGTCGCCTGCGCGACGTCGTACGACGTGCGCGCCTGCTCGGCGGCCTCCGGCGCGATCAGGTTGGGACCGAGCTGCGAGAGCTGCCGCGCACGGTTCCAGGCCCGCTCCGCCTGGTCCAGGTTGGCCCGGGCCTGGATGAGCGTCGCCTCGGTGGAGGCCACGGCGCCCTGGGCGCGGGAGACCGCGGCCTGGTACTGGGCCGGGTCGATCTGGATCAGGAACTGGCCCTTGGTCACGAGGTCCCCCTCGCGAACGGCCAGTCGGATGATCCGCCCGGTGATGTCGGCGCTGATGTCCACCGACGTCTTGGCCTCGATCTTTCCGCTCGCGGTCACCGCGCTCACCAGGTCACGCCGCGCCACCTTTTCCATACGGACCTCGGTGCCGGCGTGCTTCTTCTTCTGGACCTGGTAGGCGATGCCGCCGCCTGCGGCCAGCGCGATGCCCACGACGATCAGACCGACCTTCATCCCGCGCGACATGTGCGTTCCTCGTTAGCGAAGGGGACGACCGACCGCGGCCTCGAGCGCCGCGATCGCCTTGTGGTAATCGTAGATCGAGTTCACGTAATCGCCCTCGGCGCGCTGGACGGCATTCTGGGCGTCCGAGACTTCGAGCGAGGTGCCGGCGCCCAGCCGGTAGCGATCCTGTGCCAGGCGAAGCTGGTCCCGGGCCGCCTCGCGGTTCGCCGCCTGCACGGCGATGGCCTGGTACGAGGTCTGGAGGCCGAGCCAGCGGGCATGCACGTCGCTCCGCACCTGGAGGCGGCGCGCTCGTTCGTTCTCGTCGGCGTCCTGTTCCTGGGCCCGAGCCTGAGCGAGCTGGAGGGAGCGGCCGAAGCCCGTGAAGATGGGCAGCGAGATGCGGAAGCTCGCCTGGAACGGCTGCCTCGAGTACCTGAAGGGAAACGCGTTGTTGCCGTTCTCGATCGTCTGCAGGATCGGATCCTGCAGCGTGCTGCCGTCCGGCGTGAGCCCCGCGGCGGCGAAGCAGTCCGAGGTGGGCAGGCCGACCGCGGCGCGTACCTCGTTGTCCGATTGGCAGCCCGCCGCCTGCGACTGCGCCTGGCCGAGGGACTGGTTCACGAGGAAGTTCTCGTCGGTGTACTGCTGCGTGAACCCGCTCCAGCCGGCCCGGGCGGACAGGGTCGGAAGGAACTCGCTCTTCGCCGAGCGGACGCCCAGCGAGGCTGCGGTCGTCCGCGCATGGAGCGAGCGGATCGACGGATTCTGCTCCTCCGCGAGCTTGAGCAGCGAGTCGAGCTGGTAGGTCGGGGCCGTGACGGGAAACGAGTCGGTGAGGGCGATCCGGTCCACCTCGACCGGCGGCTCGACGCCCATGCGTCGCAGCAGGTCGAGCTTGGCCTCGTTCTCGGCCTGGACCGCTCGGAGGAGGGCGACGTCACTCTGTCCCTTGGTCACCTCGGCCTGGCGGACATCGAGCAGCGTCGCCTGCCCCACCTGGTACCGCGCCTTGGCGAGCGTCAGGAAGTCGACGTTCCGCGTGACCTGCTGCCTGGCGACTGCGACCTGGGCGGTCGCCTGAAGGGTAGTGAGATACTGCGTGGTGATCTCCGACCGCAGCGTGATGCCGGCCCCGCTGATGTCCTCGTCGGTGGCGTGCTGAAGCGCCTTCTGCTCCGCCGGGGCGGTGATCGTCCGTCCATTCAGCTGCCATTGAAGGCTCACGTCGTACCCGGACGTGTAGAAGGCGGACGTGGGCAGGACCAGCCCGCCGCCGATGCTGGACTGGCCGCTGCCGGTATAGCCGACATCCGAGCCGACGCTCACCGAGGGCAGCAGGCTGCCGTAGGCGTTTTTCACTCCCCATCTGGCCGGGTTCGCGTCGTTGAGCGTCTGCCGATAGGTCGGACTGTTGGCCCGGGCCTGGTCGAGCGCTTCCTGGAGCGAGAGCGTCACGGCCGGCGCGGGACGGGCCACCGCCGTCGAGTCCTGTGCCGCCGCCAAGCCGGGAAACAGCGCGATCAGCGCGAGGTAGCCGAACCAGCGATTCATGGACGAAACCCTCAAGGGATGTGGATGTGGCCGGGCCCTATACGCGACCCTCGCCGCGGAGGTTTCAGGTTGCGACGACGCAAGCTTCTACGATGCGTGGTAACGACTTGAGGAGGGTTGCTACTCTTGCCGCGTCACGACCGTCACCTTCGACGGAAACTCCAGCCGCTCGAGGCGGCCGCCGTGGTCCGTCACCAGCGTGCCAGCGATGTCGCCGGTCAAGGTTACATGGCTCGCTCCGCCGGCCACCCCGGAATCCCGTCGGGCCGTGAACGTTGCCCGCCTCCCCGACCGAGGGAAAATGGCCGTCAGCGTCCGTCCCGCCGGCGTGGCGAGCTCCGCCACCGGATGATAGAGCGAGTAGACCGAATCATCGAGCAGAACGACGTCGGGTCCGCCCGGCAGCTCCCGGCCCGATTCCGACCCCTTGGCCACCGTGCGCACGATCAACCGCGCGCCAGAGCCAGCGGCCAGGATGACGGTCACGGCGCCTGCGCTCTCGACGTCCAGCTGGAATTTGGCCAGCGCGCTGTCCGGGGTGCGTTCGAGCGTGGCGGCCAGACGCGTCGTGGGACCGGTGGCTGGATACCGGGCGGCGGCGATGATCGTGCTGCCAGGCAGGCCGCGCCCGCGAGTCGACCGAAGGGTGAACTCCTCCCGGCCGATCTCCTGTCCCCCCTGCGAGACCACCAGCTTGGTCTCGAGCGGCTCCTGAGCCGCCGACAGGGCAGGCAGCAGCATCAACAGCAGCGCTGCGGTCCGCATGGGAAGCTCCTTCGGGACGGACGCCCGGAGGGGCGGCCGGGCGGTCGAACGGTCAGCAGTTCGCGTGTCGGCCTGGCCCGGGCCTGGCGCCACGAGACTCGGGCGGCCATTCGGCCGGCCGCCCGACCTCCGACCGTCCTACGTCAGACAACTCCTGATCCGATCGACGATGAATCTATACAGCAGCTCCCCTTTTTGGGCGGAGGCAAGGCTGGGAAATCCGACCGAGCCGGGAGAACCCTGTGGCAGCCGGCGACTATGCCCCGGCCGGAAGCGGTTGACCATATTCGGGGTGACCGCGAAGTCCTGCGCCAGCTCCATCCGGACCGTCTCGGGTGCGAGGTAGAGCAGCAGTGAGGTGTCGAGCTCGCCGCCTTGAATCGGAGAGCCGGGCCGCTCGAGCAGCGGTCCGAAATCCAGGCTGAAGACATCGATGACCTGGACCGTGGCCTCGTCCGTGCGAATCGTGCTGAGTGCTTCGAGGTGAGCCTCGCTGGCCTGCGCGGTGAGGATGACGAACTCCCGGACGCCTGCCCCCTCCTCCCAGGACTCGATAAGTTCGTTCATGACCCGATGCAGCGTGCGCCGCCGAAGTGAGGCGCCGCCAGGGAACGCATGGGTCGGCGCGTGGACGCCGTACGCCACCGTCGGCGCTCGCAGGATCCCGAACTCCGCCGACAGATCATCGGCGAGGCGCTCCACGATGATGGTATCGCAACCCAGCGGCAGATGCGGGCCGTGCTGCTCGGTGGTGCCCACGGGCACGACCAGGCCGGGCCGCTCCTGCAGCCGTTCACGCACCGCGCCGGGGGTCATCTCTTTTATGCGCCAGGGCTGTCCGGATTGAGTCATCGGGGGTCGTGGTGGGTGGTGGTGGTGCTGGCCGCCGGCGTGTCGGCGGCGGAATGGTTGCGTCGGCCCGGCTGGGTCTGGGTGATTGCGGCCGGAGCGGCGCTTGCGGCGCTGCTTCCGCTCCTGCGCCCCCTCGCGGGCTGGCGGCGGCGTGGGCTGGTGGCCGCGCTCGCGTGGCTGGTCGCCGCCCTGGTTATCGCGCAGTCTCGCCTCACGGCCATCGAGCGCGAGTGGCCCACGCAGCGCAAGGATCGCGTCACGGCCGCGTCCCAGCGGCTCGCGGGCGATCTCCATGCCGCCTTCCATCGCGCCGAGCGGCTGGCCGCGGCGGCGGCGGCGACACCCGGCGACGATCGCTCGGGCGCGTTCGCGGTGCTGGATCGTCTCATTCCCGCCAGTGGCCCCGAGATGAGCGTCGTCATTCTCGACGCCAATGGCCTCCCCTGGGCGTGGTCGGGTCGCCACCGGCTGCCGCCGGTGGCGCAGGGCGATTCGATCGCCTCGCGAGCGACTGGATATTACGTGGTGCTCGAGGCCCGACGCCACACCGACGACGGCCGGGTCGCCGTGGCGGCGGTGCTCATCTGGGCGCATCCGGCGGTCCCGGACCGAAGCCGGAGCCTTGCCGAGCTGTTTCGCGAGCGGACGGAGGTCGGCCTCATGGTCTACCCACCGAACACCGCCCCCGACAGTGCCGACGTGTTCGACTACGAAGAGCCCACGACCGCCGGCCCACGGCTGCTCTTCAGCGTGCGGCCGGTCCCGCCGGAGCAGGGGACGGCCAAACAGCTCGCCTACGAGCGCGGAAGCCGGCTGGCCACCTGGTTGGTCCTGCTGACGCTCGCCCTCGGCCTCAGCGTGGCGGACAGCCCTCCCGGGCGGATCGCCCTTCTGGCGGCCCTCGTGTGGCTGCCGGTGCGCGCGCCGGTCGGCCCCGCGCTCGGACTCCAACCGCTGTTCTCGCCTGCCACCTTCTTCCGGCCGCTGCTCGGTCCGCTGTCTGGATCCGCCGGCGTGCTCGCGCTCGCGGGCATCCTGCTCACGATCGGCGGCGTCTGGCTCTGGGGCCAGCGGCTTCCACGACGATGGTACGGAGTGGCGCTCGGGAGCGCGCTCCTGCTCGCGTCCCCTTACCTCGTCAGCAACCTCGGCCGCGGCATCACACCGCCGGCGGATGGCGTGCCGATCGGCCTCTGGCTGAGCTGGCAGCTCGCGCTGATGGTCTCCGCCGCGGCCCTGATCGTTCCGACCGCCGCACTGTTCCGCGGCTCCTCGGCGGAGCCCCGGGGCTGGCGCCACATCGCCGTGGGCGTAGCGATCGCGTTGGCCGCGTCCGTGGTGGGCGTCCTGGTGTGGAGTCCGCGCGGCGGGTGGCCGGACTGGTACACGTTCCTCTGGACGCCGGCTCTGCTGTTGGTCACGCTCCGCGGCCCGCGGTGGGCTACGATCACGGGTATCGCGCTCGTGGCCGGAAGCTCCGCGGCGCTCGTGACGTGGGGCGCCGAGCTGGCTGGCCGGGTTCAGGTCGCCCAGCGCGACGTGGCGCGCCTGGGGAACGAGCCCGATCCGCTCGCGGTGCCGTTGCTCGAGCGGTTCGGCGAGTCGCTCCGTCGGAGCGAGACGCCCGAGACCGCGTCGGCGATGTATGCCCTCTGGCGCGGCTCGTCGCTCGGATCGCAGGGATATCCGGCCCATCTGGCACTCTGGTCAGCCGGGGGCGCGCTCGTGGACGAGCTCGTCCTCGACTCGCTCGACCTGCCGCCGTCGCTACTGTCCACGATGGTGCGGGATCTCGCGCCGAGAGACTCGCTTCACGTCACGCAGGTTCTGCGGGTACCGGGCGTTCACTACATCCTTCTGGTGCGCTTCCCCCGCGACGAAGTCATGACGGCCGCGATCGGCCCGCGCTCCGCCCTGGTCCAGCCGGGCCGTGTGGGGCGACTGCTCGACCCAGGCAGCCAGCAGGCGCCGCTCTACCGCCTGACCTTGAGCCCGCCGGCCGATCCCTCCGCGCCGACGCCGAGACCCCGATGGCATCGCGAGGGTTGGTCGCTCCGAAACGCGTATCCGCTCGACCTGCCGGGCGGGCGGCGTACGGTTCACGCGGCGATCGACTTGCGTGGTCCGGTTCCGCTGTTCGTACGGGGCGTGCTCGTCGTGCTGCTCGACGCGGGCGTGCTTGGGGTGCTCTGGCTCGCGGCGGAGCTGGTGTCGGGGCTTCGCTTCCGTCCTCCGCGCTGGCGGAGCCTCGCGCGGTCGTTCCGCATCCGGCTCGCGGTGACCCTCGCCGCCTTCTTCATCTTTCCCACCCTCGGATTCGCCGCGTGGAGCTTCGCCCGGCTCGCCAAGGAGGTCGAGCGGAGCCGGGACCTCCTGATCACGCAGACCCTCAGGGACGCGGTGCTGACCGCCGGCGGCCTGGTTCGTGGCGGCAGTCCCGAGCCGGACGAGCGGTTGCGCGAGCTGAGCCGACGGATCGACGCCGATCTCGCCCTGTACCTGGGTGGTCGCCTCGCCGGCACGAGCACGCAGGTGCTCGAGGACCTCGGCGTCATGCCGCAACTGATGGATCCTGACGCCTACGCGGCGTTGGCACTCGGTGGCGACCTCGAGGTGACCCGCGACGGCTCGATTCCGGCCCTCGCCGAGCGTATCGGGTACCGCGTGATTCAGCCGGGGGGACCGACCGACATCGGCGTGCTCGCGACGCCGCAACTCGCCAGCGATGCCTCGCTCGGCGTTCGGCAGCTCGACCTGGCGTTGGTCCTGCTGCTGTCGACCTTGGCCGGCGTCGGCGCGGCCCTGGCTGGCGCGGGCCGGGCCTCGCGGGCGCTCTCGCGGCCAGTCGCCGATCTCCGGCGCAGCGCGCTCGCGCTCGGACGCGGTCAGGCCATGCCGCCCCACGCCGAGCCGCAGCCTCTCGAGTTCGAGCCCGTCTTCGGGGCCTTCGAGCGGATGGTGGCCGACATCCGCAGCAGCCAACACGCGCTAGAGGAGGCCCGACGGCGAACCTCCGCCGTGCTCGCGACGGTGACCACCGGCGTCGTGGGTGTGGATCCGGCCGGCCGCGTGCTGATCGCCAATCGGCAGGCCGTCGAGCTGGTGGGAACCGAGCTCGAGGAAGGAGCGCCCCTGCTCGATCGGTTGGGACCCGAGTGGAGCGGGTTCACGACGGCGGTCCGCCGCTTTCTCGACGACCCGGAGGCCCCGGACGCGGCCGAGCTCGAGGCAGCAGGCCGCCGGATCTCCTTCCGGCTGGCGTCGCTTGGGCCCGAGGTGCGCGGCGTCGTCATCGCGCTCAACGACGTCACCGACGTGTCCCGTGCCGAGCGCGTGCTGGCCTGGGGCGAGATGGCGCGACAAGTGGCGCACGAGATCAAGAACCCGCTCACCCCGATGCGTCTCGGCATGCAGCACCTCAGGCGGGTGTACCGGGATCGGCGCCCGGACTTCGATCGCACGCTCGAAGACACCGCCGGCCGGATGCTCGCGGAAATCGATCGGCTCGACACGATCGCACGCGCCTTCAGCCGTTTCGCGGCCCCCGCCGATGTGGCCCAGCCGCTGGACCGCATCGATCTCGGTGTCGTGGTCGGCGAGGTGATCCAGTTGTACCGGCTGGCGGAGGAGGGCTGCACGGTGACGCTTACCTGCCAGCCAGGGGCATTCGGCGCGGCCCGCCCCGACGAGGTGAAGGAGGTCGTCGTCAACCTGCTGGAGAACGCGCGCAATGCGGGGGCCCGGGTGGTGGATGTGACCGTGGGACCGGACCGGATCGAGGTCGCCGATGACGGCACCGGCATTCCCTCGGACCTGCTTCCCCGGATCTTCGAGCCTCGCTTCTCCACGACGACCAGCGGATCCGGTCTCGGCCTGGCGATCGTGCGTCGGCTGGTCGAAGGGTGGGGCGGCAGGATCGAGGTGGATACCGAGGTGGGGCGGGGGACTCGGGTGCTGGTGAGGATGGCCGGGTGAGGGAAGGCGGCCGGACGACGGGCGAACGCAGGTGGTTGTTGTGAGATCTCAGCGCATTCCGGCTGCGATCATGGGAGAATTCGCTGCCCGCTTACTGAGGGGAGCCATCGGACCGGCGCATGATCGCATTTGATGTTCTCATCCCCAACGAACCGAGGGATCTCCCCGGCCGGGCTCGGACGCCGACCGGAACGATCCCTCGCGACACTCGCAATGAGAGTCCCGTCTACGGCGGCCTTGTGGGCGCCTAGCGCACTCTCCCGCTCAGTTGCGCGTGCATCGCTGCCGTGAGCACGTCATCCTGGGTCGGCGCGCTGCGAAGCACCTGGAGCGCCGCCTGCAGCTGCCGGTCGTTCTTGGCCTTACGACGGAGCACCGACTCGCTCCCGAAGAAGGCCCGCGTCAACTCGTTGCCGAGCTGATCCTCGATATACGTCGAGGCGAGATCGTAGGTCTCCCGGTCGAGGTGCACGTCGGCTTCCTCGAGGCGGGCGAAGAGTGAGTCACGCCGCTCGGGCGTGATCGCCAGCGCGTCGGCCTGGCTCACCTGCTGGGCCCGCACCTCGGCAGCGTACCCCGCTACCACGTCGCGGAAGCGGTTCATGTCCTCGCCGAGACGGGCGGCCAGGAGCCGTTCGCCGTCGGAGCGCGGCATCGAGCGCACGAGGAGATCGGGAAGAATGCCGCTCGCGTCCGGCACCACTCGCCCGCCGCTACTGTAGAACACGTTGGGCCGAGTACTCGGCAAGCGGTTGCCGGGGCCACCGGCGCTGTCCGGACGGGGCCGCTGGACAGTCCGGCCGCTCGGCGTGAACCACCGCGCCGTGGTCAGCTTGATCGCGATTTCGTCGCCGATCGGATAGGTCGTCTGCAGCACGCCTTTGCCATAGCTCGGCGTTCCGACGAGCACCGCGCGGTCGTGGTCCTGCAACGCGCCCGCCACGAGTTCGGCCGAGCTGGCCGTGCCGCGGTTCACGAGTACGGCGAGGCGGAGGTTATCCCATCCACCGGGATTGACGGCGAGGTACGCCTTGGGGCGGTTCCAGGACCGGCCGACCGAAGTGGCCACCGTGTCACCTGCTTCGAGGAACAGCCCCGCAACCGCGACGCCCTCACGGATCAGTCCACCGGGATTGGAGCGAAGATCGAGGACCAGCGAGGTCATCCCCTGCTGGACCAGGGTGTCCACGGCTGCCCGAAGCTCATCCGCCGAGCCCTGACTCATCCGACGGAGCACGACATAGCCCACCGTGCCGTCGAGCATGACCCCGCGAGATGCGGCCGAGATGTGTACCTCGGTGCGGGTGAAGCGCCGGATCACCGGGTCCATCCCGCCCCGCGGGCGCACGACGACCGTGACGGTCGGACCCATGACCTTCCGGATCGCCTCCTCGATACGTTCGGTGGACCACCCCTTGGTGCTTTCGCCGTCGATGCTGAGCACCTCATCGCCCGGGGCGATGAGGTTTCCGCCCGAGCGCCCTTCCCAACCCGATTCCGCCGGCCCACGCTCCAGATCGATCTCGGTACCCGCCATTTGCCGCTGATACTCCCGATAGGAGTCCTTGATCAGCAGTTCGGCGTAGGGATCATGGAGGGAGCCCACCAGTGCGTCGGCCGCCCTCTGATAGAGATCGCCTTCGCCCAGGGAGTCGATGTAGTGGCGGTTGATCGCGCCCACGACGCCTTCGAAGAGGCGGGCCTGCTCGTACACGCCGCCCTCGGCCGAGGGGCTTGGCCGGAGGAGCCATCCGCCACTCAGGAAGGTGAGGATCAGGATCGAGGCGAGCGCGGCCCAGCGGGCGCGTGGAAAGGATCTCATCATGACCAAAGCTCCCGCACATTGCGAGAAGATCTGCCGGATACGGCGGTTGCGGAGGCGAGACTGAGGGTAGACCGTCTCGATGCAATATGGCAGCAAATCGGAGGCCGTAGCCTCGGCCGGCGCCTGCCGCCGGGACCCATTTGGGAGGGCACGCGGATGGGCCCGCGGTCACGTCCCATCAGCTTCGCCGGCGTCGCGCCACGGCACGTTCGAGCGGTCCGCCGATCGCCGGCAAATTCCAGCCGTCGTGTCCTATCCGTCGAGTCGGGCAGCACGGAGTCCATGAGGACCAGGCCGTCCGGCATCGCGATTTCGACGGTGAACGCGTTGCCGATGCGGCGATTCATGAGGATGACGAGCTGGCGCGGATGGGCGGCCCAGTCCGGTTCCCCGTGTTTTCGAGTGGTGGAGGAATCCGCCTGGGTGAATGCTGGAGGATCACGGTTCGTCGCGCGGCCGGGATGCCGACCCCGAGAGTCGCGCACAATGAGCCGGAGCAGCAGCATCACGTCCCGAGGGTCGTCCCGCGTTCACGCCGAGAACCGGCTCGCCTCGCTCGGTGAATTTGGTCGAGTTCTTACGAAGGTAACCAGAACATGGCGGAGCCGCAGCGGGTCGTCGACCAGGCGCGTCTGCGCGGCGTGCCGAAGCCGGCTGACGCACTCGTCCATCGGGGCGCGAGCTCGGCACGGGGGAGAGAGGTGCCTGGGCAGTGGTCCAGCCGCTGCGGCGGCATCTCGTTGGGTGCGACCACGGGTCGCGTGCTGTCGGAGATTGGGAACTTCTCCTATCATAAAAGGCCCGCTACCCGCCGCGAGACCAAGGCTTCGTCCCTGGAGAACTTGTCATGCGTTTCAGCTGGCTGCTTCCGTTGATCCTCTTTCCGCTGCCAGGGCGAAGTGCGCCGCCGATTCCGCGAGGCTATCTCGGCTACACGTTCTGTCGCGACGGCTTGCCCGAGACCTGGCTTCGTGCCGACCTCGTCGGGACGCCGCAAGCTGCCGAGGTCCTGGCCCACGAAGCCGTGCATCGACGCCAGGCCGCCGAGGCCGGAGGCTGCGACGCGTTCTTCGCCAGCCTCACCTCCGCTCGCCGTGTGATCGAGGTGGAGATCCCAGCCTACTGCGAAGAGCTGAGCGTGGCGGTTGCGCGGGGCGCCGACCGCGAGGCCATGCTCCGCGACTACGCGTTGCGCATCTCGGCGCAATCCGGCGCGATGGAAAACCGGCTCGACGTGTTGACGCGTCTCACGTCCGCGTGCGACCCCGGCACCTGAAGGCGCCTGCGCGGGACATCTGCCGTCGGTAGCCCCGCCGTATCCACGGTCTCTGCCCCGCGCCAATGTCCTTCGCCACGCACACGGTCCTCCCAGCTCCCTCGTTCAACATCTCGGAGATCTTAACTCCACCTGAACCTTCCCCAGTGGGCCGGTCCGTTCGTCACCCATACCGCGCCTTGCGCCGGCGGCGCTCCCCGGCGGGACACGGTCGGTTGTTGACGTCTCGCCACGCCCGCGTTTCGCCCGCGCCGGAAGCGAGGCGCCGTGCTCCTGCGGTCGGGGTGTGAGTCGGGATGATCTGGGCCCGCGATTTGGTTGCGAAATCGTGATGGGGCGGCGCGCGAGCTGGGTATCGTGTGGCCCCAGATGGTCTTGGCGGTAGTGCGATTCTTGGCACTCCCGGATGGGGGCAGGGCCCCTCCAGTTGCCCGGGCCACCGGGGTCGGAAGGCCCCGGGGGCACGGGAGTTGCCCGTCGGTGAAACCACTTCTCACAAGTCCATGTGCCTGCGCCGGAGTGCCGTCGGGTTCGATGGCCCCCGAGCGGGCTCCGATTGTTCCTCGACGAGGAATCACCTCGGGAGCAGAGCGTGCACCGGATCGGCCGCTTCGCGACGTTCGCCACGCTCTACATGATGGCGCTGTTTCTCGAGCCGGGAGAGAAATGGCACTACCCGATTTTCACAGGCGGCCTCCTCCTGCTGTGCGGCTTGCTCCTGCTCGTCGGCCTCACGCGTCGGACGTTCCCGATCCTCCTGGCTGTCGCCACCATCCATCCGCTGGTGACGCAGTTTCCCGACGTCGCCAATCACGTGAACGTCGAGATCACGTGTAACCTGCTGCTCCTCGTCGCCATCGCGTACTCGCTCGCCCATCGCGATCGCTACCCGGCCGACGACGACTGCTTCGAGCTGGTTCGCCCGGTCCTGCAGGTGACGATGATCCTGGTGTACGTCTTCGCCGGCTTCGCCAAGCTCAACCGCGACTTTCTCAATCCCGCCGTCTCCTGTGTCGGCGACATGATGCGCGACCTGGATAGGGTCGCCTCCATTCGGGTGCCCATCCTCCATGCGCCGGCCGGTCTCTTCATTCTCGCCGGCACCGGCGTGCTGGCCGCCGCGCTGGTCAGCGCCCGTGGCAGCGGTCGGACGCTTCGCCCGGCGGCCCGCGTCGGCGCATTGAGCCTGATCGTCGTCCCGGCGACGCTGGCGCTCAACCTGGCGCCCGAGATTCCCGGCCCGGCCGCGGCACTCGGTATCCTCGGCATGTCGTGCATCGTGATCCTCTGGGAGTTCTTCGGCGGGGCCCTGCTGACCGTTCCGCGCTTCCAGGCGCCGCTGCTGGCCTTCTCCTGGGCGATGCACGCCATCCTGGCGTTCATCGGCTTCGTTCACTTCGGCGCGCTCGCGTTCGCGATGCTGTTCACCTTTCTGCCCTCGCCGTACATCGACATGATGACGAGCGATCTGCGCCTGCCCATCGTCCGGCGTTCGCTCCCGAGGATCTACGCGTTCTTCGCGATGACGGCGCTCGCCGGCATGCTGTCGTGGCTCAACGAAAGGCTACCGGCGGCCCTCCTGTTCAATCTCGGCGCGGTCGTCATGCTCTGGCCCGTCCTTCGCGCCGTGGTGGCCCAGATGCCGCGGCCCACGTGGACCGGCGTCCCCATCGGGAGCCGCCTCACGCCGCGCTGGCTCTATCTCTTTCCCGTCTTCGTCGCGCTGCATGGACTCACCTCGTACCTGGGGCTTCGGACGGCCGGTAACTTCACGATGTTCAGCAACCTGCGCACCGAGGGCCCGCGGTCGAATCATCTGCTTCTCGGCTCGAATCCGGTCAAGATGTGGGGCTATCAGGAGGACGTCGTACGGTTCACGAGGTTCGACGACCGGCTGGTCCCGCCGGGCTACGCCGGCCAGTCGCTGGTCGGCAGGGAGCTCCCTGTCGTCGAGTTCAAGAAGTGGATCTACGAATGGACGTCGATGGGCGCCACGGTGCCGATGGCATTCGTCTACCAGGGACAGGTGCACACGACGACGAGTATCGTGGCCGATCCGGTGTGGCGCACCGAAGGGCGCAATTGGGAGATGCGCCTGATGGATTTCCGATTGATCCAGCCGGAGGGGCCGAACCGCTGCCGGTGGTAGGCCAGCGGCCCGGGCGACGCCCTGGCGTCAGTGGCCCTGCGGGTTCGCGGGGTCGGCCGTGAGGGTCGAGTCCCGCCAGACATCGGCGGAGGCAAGGTGGCACGCCGCGACGAAATTCTTCGTCGGATGCGAGCCTCGCTGGAGCAAGGCATGCAGCATCTCGTGGCGCACCAGCCATTCCTCGCCGAGGGCGTTGGCGGGCAGGTAGATCCGGTTGCCTTGCCGCACCCACCACCCGTGGGCGAGCGTGCCGTTGAGTCCGATCGCGCCATTCGGGGAATCCACCGCGTAGAAGGTCACGCGGCTCATGTCTGCCTTCCGTCCCGAGCACTCCTCCGTCTTTCGCCACCACTCGCTGTACAGCTCGAGCGTCGGCACTTCCCAGGCGCGCTCGACCGGTGCCAGCGGCGCGCCCGCAACCTTGGGCACGGCACAGGCGGTGGCCGATGACAGCAGCAGCAATCCTGTGACGAACCGACGCATCTCGTGACTCCGGTGGTGAACAGTCCCGCGCGGCCCGGGGGGTGGGCGTATCGCGCGGCTTCGATCCGGCAGGCGCTGGTGTGATCCCCGCGGTGCCGGAGTAGTGCTCTAATGTGCCCGGGACTCCTTCAGGCACCCCATTCATGCTTTCCCGAGTCCGATCCGCCGCCATCCTCGGTGTCGACGCCTATCCGGTAGACGTCGAGGTGGACATCAGCAGCGGGCTGCCGTCCTTCGCAACCGTCGGGCTTCCACACGGCGCCGTACGCGAGGGCCGGGAGCGGATCGGGGCCGCCCTGTCCAACGCCGGCTACGCCTTTCCCCTCCGCCGCATCACCGTGAACCTCGCGCCCGCCGACATCCAGAAAACCGGCTCCGGACTCGACCTGCCAATCGCTCTTGGCGTGCTCGTGGCGAGCGGCCAGCTGCCCGATCGTGCTCTCGACGGCCTCATGGTCGTCGGTGAGGTCGGGCTCGAGGGCGACCTCCGTCCCGTCCGCGGAACACTCTCGATGGCTATGGCCGCCCGGAGCTCCGGCTGCCGCGCCCTCCTGGTCCCCGCCGACAACGTTCCCGAGGCCGCTGTGGTGGATCAACTTGCGGTCCACGGTGCTCGAACGCTCACCGAAGCCTGCGCGTTCCTCGCCGGCGATGCCGACCTGCCCGCGTCCGCCGTGGACCTGTCGGCCCTGATGGCGGAGCGGGGCCGGGAGGACGTCGACTTCGCCGATGTCCGAAGCCAGGCCGCCGCCAAACGCGCGCTGGAGGTGGCCGCCGCCGGGGGGCACAACCTCCTGCTCATCGGCCCGCCGGGGGCCGGTAAAACCATGCTGGCCAGGCGCCTGCCGACCATCCTGCCCGCCATGACCCTCGACGAAGCGCTCGAAACCACCAAGATCCACAGCGTCGCCGGGGTGCTCGAGCGAGGCAAACCCCTTTGCGTCCTGCGCCCCTTTCGGGCGCCTCACCACACCATCAGCGATGCCGGCCTCATTGGCGGCGGGTCGGTGCCGCGCCCTGGCGAGGTCAGCCTGGCCCACGGCGGGGTGCTCTTCCTGGACGAGCTGCCCGAATTCCGCCGGAATGTGCTGGAGGTGCTGCGTCAGCCGCTCGAAGACGGCGTTGTGACGTTGAGTCGGGCGTCCGTGAGCCTGACATTTCCTGCACGTTTCATGCTCGCGGCGGCGATGAACCCCTGTCCCTGTGGCTATTTCGGCAGTACCACACACGGCTGCCGCTGCTCCGAGTTGGACGTCGAAAGGTACCGCTCGCGGGTCTCAGGCCCGCTGCTCGACCGCATCGACATCCACCTCGAGGTTCCGGCCGTTCCGTACCCCGATTTGATCGGGCCGCGTACCCCGGAGTCCAGCGCGCTCATCAGGGAGCGAGTGGAGCGCGCCCGCATCCGGCAGCGGGAGCGCTTCCACGAGGAACCCGGCATCCGCGCGAACGCGCACATGACGACTCGCCACCTGCGCCGTTACTGCGCCCTCGGCCCGGCTCCGGAAGCACTCCTTCGACAGGCGGTCCACCGGCTCGGCCTTTCGGCCCGAGCGTACCACCGCATCCTCAAGATCGCGCGCACGATCGCGGATCTCGACGGCGCCGATTCTCTGGACACCGGCCACGTGAGCGAGGCAATTCAGTATCGCAGCTTGGATCGGACGAAGGTAGCCGCCTGACACCGGACATCGGCGCGGCAGCTCCCAGGCAACATCGCATGACGCGCCGCCAGGCACAACCGCCAGGCGCGCCGGTCCATACGGACCCTGGTCTAGTCGTCGTCCCGGGGCTGCCGGCGGTCGCGCTTGACGGCCGAGCGCCGGCGCTTGCCTTCCAGGCGTGCCGCTTTCGCGGCCCGCGGAGGCTTGGTCCGTTTGCGGGGCTTCGGCACCGCCAGCGCCCGCGCCACGAGGTCGCGAAGCCGCTCGGTCACCTCCTCGCGATTCCTCAAATGGCTGCGAGACCCGCTCGAAACGAGTCGCAAGCGACCCGCCCCGTCGAGGCGGCTGGCCAGACGTGCCAGCAGACGTTGGCGCTGGGAATCACTCAGGGCGGGCGAGGTGGCAACGTCCCACCAGACTTCCACGCGAGTCGACGAGGTGTTGACGTGCTGCCCGCCAGGTCCGCCCGATCGCGAGGCGCGAAATTCGAGCTCCGAAAGCGGGAGTTGCAGCTCCGGCGCGACCTCGAGATGAGTGCCATCGGGCATGCCGGAAACTAACTGCGGTCGGGCTCTCACTTGGTGCCCCACCGCATTACGTTACTGCCCATGTCCGACCTCGAAATGCTGCGGCAACACCTGCTTGGCTTCGGGCGGGTCCTTCTCGGCTATTCCGGAGGGGTGGACAGCGCATTCCTCGCCGTGGTGGGCCGGCAGACCTTGGGCCCCGATCGATGGCTTGCCGTCATCGGACGAAGTCCGTCCTATCCGGAGTCCCAGTGGCGCACCGCGGTCGAGCTCGCTCGGCGGTTCGACGTGCCCCTGCTCGAGGTCGACACCGCCGAGTTGAGCGATCCGCGGTACCTCGGCAACTCCCCGGATCGCTGCTATTTCTGCAAGGCTGAGCTGTGGAGCCGCTTGGGCCGGCTCGCGAGCGAGCGCGGATTCGATACCGTCGTCGACGGCACCAATGCCGACGACTTGGGTGAGCACCGACCGGGAATGCGCGCCGCCGAGGAGCATCACGTCCGCTCGCCGCTTGCCGAGCTCGGCTGGAGCAAGGCCGCCATTCGTGGGGCGTCGCAGTCGCTCGGGCTTCCGACCTGGGATGCGCCGGCGGCGCCGTGCCTCTCGAGCCGGGTGGTCTACGGGCTGGAGATTACGCCGGCTCGCCTTCGTCAGGTGGAGCACGGCGAGGCGTTCCTTCGTGGACTTGGGGTGACCGGCGACCTGCGCGTGCGCCACCATGGCGACCGTGCGCGCATCGAGGTGTCTCCGGCGGAGCTCGAGCGAGTCCAGAGCGCGTGGGACGCCGTGGACGCGTTCTTCAGCGACCTCGGGTTCGCCGAGGTCGAGCTGGATCCGGCGGGCTACCGGCGGGGCGGACTGCTGACCCTCGCGCCGCGCTCGCCTCGCTGATGCGGCTGTTCGTGGGCGTGCCGATCGTCGACGAGGCGCGGCGCGAGATCGTCGCGCTCCTCGGGCGGCTGCGCGAGGGCGATTGGCCCGTGCGCTGGGTGCATGACGAGGGGCTGCACCTCACGCTCAAGTTCTTCGGCGAGGTGGCGCCCGAGCGGCTCGAGGTCATCGAAGAAGCCGTGCGAATCGCGGGACGGAACACCGGGGCGCTCGAGCTGAGGCTCGATGGAATCGGCGCCTTTCCGAGCGCCGTCCGTCCGCGGGTGCTCTGGGTAGGCGTCGAGGCGCCGCCGGCGCTGGAGCTGCTGTATGATCGGGTGGAGCGTGGCGCCGAGGCGATCGGCTTTCCTCCGGAGGGCGCCCCGTTCCGGCCGCACGTCACCCTCGGTCGGGTACGGGAGGGACATCGACTTCCGTCCGGAGGGCTCGAGGACGCCGGCCACTCGTTGCAACCGGCGCCGTTTCTCGGCAGCCGCTTGGTGCTCTATGAGAGCGTGCTCACGACGCAGGGCCCACGCTACGAGCCCCGGCTCACGCTGGAGCTGGCGACGTGATGGGGTGTTTGACGGCGCCGTTCAAGGTGATCGGGTGTCTGGGACTAGTCGCGTTGCTGGGGATCGGCTGGCTGTACCGTGATCGCGTCGTTCGCGAAGGCCGACGGCTGCTGGGCAGCATCGAGACGTCGGCGTCGCCCTCGTCTCCCGCCGGCGCTCGAGGACGGCCGGGCGCAAAGGCGCTCGTGAGCGCGGAGACCAAGATCGACTCGCTCAACGGCTGGCGCGCCGACTCGGTCATGCTCACGCCATCGGAGGTCGCTTCGCTCATGGGTACCGGGCTGTCGCCCGCATTTCGGAAGGAGCTGGATTCGCTGCAGGTCGAGCTACTCGACGGCGAGGTGAAGGTGCGTGCACGCCTTCGCACCGAGCGGCTCCCGCGCGAGCTCGTTGGCCCGCTCGCGGCGGTCCTGCAGCCGCGCGAGCCGGTGGAAGCCACCGGACCGCTGCGTGTCACCGGGCCCGGCACGGGCGAATGGGCGGTGCGGTCGTTCCAGATTCGCGATTTTCCGGTCCCCGCTTCCGCCGTCGAGCGCCTGGTCTCTCGCGCCATTGGCGATTCCACCCGTCACACCGTTCCCTGGAAGGTCCCCGCCGGCGTCCGCGCCATCCGCATCCGATCAGGGGCCGCCGTCCTCTACGGAGCCCCGCGCCCATGAGCCAACGAGTTCTCATCGTGGACGACGAGGCGGGCATTCGTCAGGCGCTCAAGCAGGTGCTCGAGTACGAGAGCTTGGAGGTGCGGGTCGCGGCGTCGGGGGGCGAGGCGATCACGCTCTACTCCGAGTTCCATCCCCACCTCGTGTTCCTCGACGTGAAGATGGCCGGACTCGACGGGCTCGAGACGCTCACCCGCCTCCGCGATCTCGATCCGCGCGCGCAGATCGTCATGATCTCCGGGCACGGCACCATCGCCACGGCCGTCGAAGCCACCCAGCGGGGCGCGTTCGACTTTCTGGAGAAGCCGCTCGATACCGACCGTCTGCTGCTGACCGTGCGGAACGCGCTGGCCCACGGAGAGCTGGTGGGCGAAAACGCACGCCTGCGCGAGGCCACCGAGAGCCGCTACCAGATGGTGGGCTCGAGTCCCGCGCTGGAGGCGGTGCGTGAGCTCATCGCCAAGGTGGGACCCACCGCCGCGCGCGTGCTCATCACCGGCGAGAACGGCACCGGCAAGGAGCTCGTCGCCCGCGCGCTCCACGAGGCGTCCCCGCGCCGCGACGAAGCGTTCGTGGAGGTGAACTGCGCCGCCATCCCGTCCGAGCTCATCGAAAGCGAGCTGTTCGGGCACATGAAGGGGTCCTTCACCGGCGCCTTCGCCGATCGGGCCGGGAAGTTCGAGCAGGCCGATGGGGGAACACTGTTCCTGGACGAAGTCGGCGACATGTCCCTCCCCGCGCAGGCCAAGCTGCTCCGGGTGCTGCAGGAGGGCGTCGTGACCCGGATCGGGGGCGCCAAGCCGATTCAGGTGGACGTTCGGGTGCTCGCCGCCACGAACAAGGATCTCGAAGGCGAGATCGCCGAGCAACGATTCCGCGAGGACCTGCTCTACCGCCTCAACGTAGTCCCGATCGAGGTGCCAGCACTCCGGGAGCGCGTCGACGACGTCCCGGCCCTGGTGGCGCACTTCGCGGACGCGCTCTCGGCCAGTGCGGGCGTGCCCGGAAAGAAATTCGCCAACGACGCCGTGGCCCGGCTCAAGGCGCGGTCCTGGCCCGGCAACATCCGCGAGTTGCGGAACGCGGTCGAGCGAGCCCTGATCCTGGCTCCCGGCAAGGTCGTGACGGCCGCCGATATCGAGCGGCTCCTGCCCGCCGGGGATGGCGTCTCCCCCGTCCCGAGCGGCCCGGCGGACGGGGTCCAGACCTTCGAGGGCTTCAAGCAGGACGCGGAAAAGAGCTTCCTGGCGCAACAGCTTCGCCTGCACGACTGGAACGTGTCGGAGACGGCCCGCGCGCTGAAGATGCCGCGCTCCAATCTGTACAAGAAGATCGAGCGCTATGGCCTCACGCGGGAGGCGACATGAGCGAGCAGCCGAGGAACTGGGAGCGCGAGCTGGCCGACATCGATCGGGTGATCGCACAGCAGCAGGGCAACGCGCCGGCGGGCGGCTCGGCACCGGTCGGCGGGTCGCCACCCGTGCCGGCGGCGCCCCGCCCGACGGTGCCGGCAGGCATCGCGCCGCCGCGGCGGCGTTCGGTCGCGCTCACCTGGTTCTGGGTAGCGCTGGCGGTGGGGCTGGCGGCAGCGCTCGTGATCTGGCCCTACCAACGTTCCTGCGGTCTCGCAGCTCTTCTTCTACCTCGGCGCGGCGGGCATCACCGCGCTGGTCGCCGTGCTGGGCGCGCTGGCGAGCTGGTCCCACCGACGCCCCTTCGCCCACGTGCTCGCGCTGCTCGTGATGGCGTGGGCGGCCACGGTCGCAGTACGTGAAGTGCTCCCTCGGGTCGGATATGCCCGGACGGCGCGCACGTGGATGTGTGAGGCGACGGGCACGACCACACCGACCAGAGCGGCGCCTGCACAGACGACGCCCCGACCGACCGCGCCGGCCCAGACGTCTCCCGCCCAACCCGCACCGACGCAGCCCGCACCGACGCAGCCCGCACCGACGCAGCCCGCACCGACGCAGCCCGCACCGACGCAGCCCGCACCGACGCAGCCCGCACCGACGCAGCCCGCGCCCGCGCAGCCGTCGCCCGCGCAGCCGTCACCCGCGCGTCCGTAGCGGCCTGACGACCGTCGCTCACCTCAGCTTCGGGCTTTATGGCTAAGACGTTCCGCAACTTCATCGGCGGCGAATGGGTGGCGCCGCGAAACGGCGCCTACTTCGACAATCGCAACCCGGCCGACACCGATGACCTCATCGGGCGCTTCCCGGATTCGGACGAGGCCGATATCGAAGCCGCGGTGCGCTCCGCCAAGCAGGGCTTCGCGCTCTGGTCCCGCACCCCCGCGCCGGTGCGGGGCGACGTGCTGCGCCGGGTGGGAGACCTGCTGGTCGAGCGAAAGGAAGCCATCGCCGACGCGATGACCCGCGAGATGGGCAAGGTACTCGCCGAAGCGCGGGGCGACGTGCAGGAAGGCATCGACACCGCCTACTACGCGGCCACCGAGGGTCGGCGGCTCTTCGGGCACACCGTCCCCTCCGAGCTCCGCTCGAAGTGGGCGATGAGCTTCCGGCGGCCGATCGGGATCGTGGGCCTGATCACGCCGTTCAACTTCCCGATGGCCATTCCCACCTGGAAGATGTTTCCGGCGCTGCTCTGCGGGAACGCCGTGATCATCAAGCCGTCCGAGGACGTTCCCCACACCGTGCACCTGCTGGTGGAGATCCTGCTCGAGGCCGGCCTGCCGCCCGAAGTCGTGCAGCTGGTACATGGGCGCGGCGAGACCGTCGGCAAGGCCCTGGTCGAGCATCGCGGCGTGCCGGTGATCTCCTTTACGGGCTCCACCGACACGGGCGCGATCATCGGCGAGACCTGCGGCCGCATGCACAAGCGGTTGTCGCTCGAGATGGGTGGGAAGAACGCCATGATCGTAATGGACGACGCCGATCTCGATCTCGCGCTGGAAGGTGTGCTCTGGGGCGCGTTCGGCACGACCGGTCAGCGGTGCACCGCCACCAGTCGTCTCGTACTGCACAAGAAGGTGCACGACCGCTTCCTGCGCCGACTGGTGGACGCGGCCGAGGGCCTACGGCTTGGCGACGGCCGAGCGGGCAAGACCGACGTCGGTCCCCTCATCCACGAAGCCTCGCGCGACAAGGTCGAGCGGTATGTCGAGATCGGCCGGGGTCAGGGCGCGGAGCTGGTGACCGGCGGGTCGGCCCCGCGTGGCAAGCTCGGCCGCGGCTGGTTCTACCGGCCCACCGTCTTTGCGGGCGTTCGCGCCGGCAGTCGGCTCGAGCAGGAGGAGATCTTCGGGCCGGTCTTGAGCGTCGTGCGGGTCGGTTCGTTCGACGAGGCGGTGCGGGTGAACAATGGCGTGCGGTACGGGCTCTCGAGCAGCGTCTACACTGGGGACGTGAACCTCGCGTTCCGCGCGCTTCAGGAGCTCGACAACGGCATCACCTACGTCAACGCGCCGACCATCGGCGCCGAGGCGCATCTGCCCTTTGGCGGTGTGAAGGCGACCGGCAACGGCCACCGCGAGGGCGGGTGGGAAGTCTTCGAGTTCTACTCCGAGACCAAGGTGGGCTACGTGGACTACTCCGGAAAGCTGCAGCGGGCGCAGATCGACACGTACGACGTGTAGCGCCTCGCGACGGCCATGTGACGGATGACCGGCGCGCGCCGGTGGCGCGACGGACCCGTTGCCGACCGCTTCCACGGAGAGTAAGGTTCGTCAGGTTTCGTCTCCAGTCGAGGTCCTTCCGGTGTGGTGCAGGGGATGGTCACGTGAACGCCGCGCCGCTGCACGAGTCCCGCCCCATTCAGTTCGAGGCTGAGTCACATGCGTCCAATGCAGGTTGGTGCCGGCAGGCGAGGTCCTTCGTTCGATGAGGGATCGCTCGACCAGTACCTCCGCGAGATCAGCAAGTATCCGCTGATTCCGCAGGAGGAAGAGGTCAGGCTCGCCCAGCGCATCCGCACGGGTGACGGGGAGGCGTTGGACAAGCTCGTGCGCAGCAACCTCCGCTTCGTGGTCTCGGTCGCCAAGAAGTATCAGAACCAAGGCGTGTCGCTCGCGGACCTGATCAACGAGGGCAACCTCGGGCTCATCCGGGCCGCCCATAAGTTCGACGAAACGAAGGGCATCAAGTTCATCTCGTATGCCGTCTGGTGGATCCGGCAGGCCATCCTGCAGGCGCTCGCCGAGCAGAGCCGGATCGTCCGAGTCCCGCTCAACCGCGCGGGGACGCTTCACCGGATCGGCAAACGGTCCTCCATGCTGCTCCAGGAGCTGGGCCGGGAGCCCACGCCCTCCGAGATCGCCGAGGGCATGGATATCTCGATGGAGGAGGTGCAGAAAACCCTTTCCATCTCCCAGAACCACCTCTCGCTCGACGCGCCGCTCACTCCGGGCGAAGACAACAAGCTTCTCGACTACCTGCCGGATACCCAGAATCCCGGCCCCGACTCCGAGACCTTCGAGCACGCGCTCACCGAGTCCATCGAGGAAGTGCTCTCGACGCTCAAGGAGCGGGAGGCGAAGATCCTCCGGCTCTATTTCGGCCTCGACGGGCCCGAGCCGATGACCCTCGAAGAGATCGGCAGCCTTCTCGGGATCACCCGCGAGCGGGTGCGCCAGATCAAGGAGAAGGCGTTGAGCCGGCTGCGTCACGTGAGCCGTGCCCGCGCGCTCGAGAGCTTCCTGGCCTGATTCCGGCCGCTCGCCGCACCCGCTGACCAGTCGTAATCCCGCCGTAACCCCGTCGGCTTAACGTCGACGGCCCGCACGCGTCTACCGACCGTTACCTCACCATCCAAGACGAGCAGCGTATCCCGCGGGAGGAATCCATGACCGGCGGCATTCGGCTGTGTACCATCCTCGTGGCATGCGTCCTCGTGGTCGCGCCGGCGTCCGCCCAGGTGACTTCGCCCGATTCGCTTTCCGCCCCGCAGGCCTCGGGCCCGGGGCGGGACAATCAGCAGCGCCATCACGCCTCGCGCATGGAGCGCCGCGGCAGGCACCTGCAATGGAAAGGCGAGCGGATGGAACGGTGGAGCGGACGCTGGCACCTCCGGGGTCGCTGGGCCTCGCGCGACGGCCAGAGGATGCGGGCACGCACGTGGGCCCGCACGGGCCAGATGTGGGAGAGTCACGGTGATCGGCGAGGGGCAGGGTTGGAGGAGCGGGGAATGCGACTACACCGCCCGTGGCACCGGGGCCGGCGCCACCAGCGGCCGGATGGAAGGATCTAGGCCTCGCGGAGGATCCCCTCGACCTGATCCCACTCGATGAGGAAGGCGTCGTGACCCGACGCCGAACGGATTTCGCGATACCGCGCGTCCATGCCGGCCGCGCGGTATGCGTCCGTCCAGGCCCGCACTTCCCCCGGTAAATACAGCAGATCGGTATCCACCCCCACTCCGACCACCGTCTTCACGCGCGCGGCGGTTGCCCGCGCGGCCGCCTCGAGGTCTCCCAGGTCGTGCAGGTCCATCGCGCGCATGAGCGCGATGTAGCTCGCCGCGTCGAACCGGGCCACCAGTTTGTCCCCTTGCCGCCTGAGGTAGTGGTCCACGTCAAATCTGCCCGCGGTGCGTGAGGACATACGCCCGAAGCGGGCGTCGAATTCGACCCCCGATCGATAGGTGATCATCGCCAGCGCGCGCGCCGCGGCCAGTCCCGCCGTGGGTCCGTGGCCGGGGAGGTAGCGTCCGCGACGCCAGGCGGGGTCGGCCTCGATCGCCATGCGCTGGACCGTGTTCCACGCGATGGCCTGCGCCGACGTGGCCGCCGGGGCCGCGAAGACCACGAGCCGGTCGAGCGGCACGCTCGACAGCCGTCCCCACTCAAGTGCCACCATGCCGCCCAGCGAGCCGCCCGTGGCCAACGCCAGTCGCTCGACGCCGAGGTGTTCCAGGAGTGGCACGTGCGCGAGTGCGAGATCGGCGGGGGTGAGATCGGGAAACGGCTCGTCGTGCTCGGTCGCCCACTCCTGAGGTCCCGTCGAGCCGTAGCAGCTCCCCAGCAGATTCGCCGACACGAGCGCGTGCCGTGACGTGTCCAGCGCCCGACCGGGGCCGATGAGAGGGCCCCACCAGGCCTCGGCATCCGCGCTGCCCGTGAGCGCGTGGAACACCAGGATCCATCCGTTCTCGCGCGCAGCGTCGAGATTACCCACGACCCGGTATCGGAGCCGCAGGCCGGAGAGTGGTTGACCGTCGGCCCCGACGAACGTGCCGAGGGCCAGCTCCGTCGTGGCTGGGCCTTCGCCGATCAAGGTCACCGGGCGTGGTCCGCCGTCTCGAGTGTCACTTCGCGCGCCCGTCCCGTCCGGACGTCATAAACGAATCCTCGGATGATCGTCGCCGGGTCGAGAAGCTGGGTGGCGAGCAGGAACTCGATATCCTCGCGCACGCTCTCATCCAGGTCCTTGAACGGTAGAAAGTCGAACTCGCCCGTGTCCTGGTCCAGGTCCTCGCGGACTTTCTCCCGGAGATCCCGATTGCTGAACGTCAGCATGCCGCAGTCCGTATGGTGGATGATGGCGACCTCACGCGTTCCGAGCAAACGCTGAGAGATGACGAGAGAGCGCAGGGCGTCGCGGGCGCGCCCGCCGGCGTTCCGGATGACGTGCGCGTCGCCTTCCTCGAGGCCGAAGGCTCGCGACGGAAGGATTCGGGCGTCCATGCAGTGAGAATGGCGATGTAGCGCCTCGGAGGGAGCGCCAGCTCGCCGTGGCGAAACGTGCTGGCATACGCCTCGTTGGCGTGAACCAGCTCATCGATGACCGGCATACATCCTCCGTCCCTCGTCGCCCGCGGCGATGGCGACGTCGAGCGTCGTGTGCAGGGCCCGCAGCAATATGCCGCTTTCGGCGTCGGGCACCAGGAAGCTGAAGCCATGTGAGCCCGATCCCGCCCGAAGAACCCTCACCCCGGTGCGCGCCACGGTCGCGAACAGCTCGTCCCGGGGAGTCGGACCGCCGTCGGAGACGACCGTAACCGTCGCGACCTCCGCCGGATGATCGTCCGCGGGCGCGAGCCCCAGGCGGCCTGCAACGAGGACAACCGCGTGCGCGCCGGGCGCCGGCTCACCTGGCGTGACGATCGTGGCGGGCTCGCCGTCGCCGACAAGCGACGTGAATCGGAGACTGCGCCCTTCCCGCTCGGCGCTGGCGGCGGCGGCGTGGTGAATGACGCGGGCACCGGCGCCGGAGAGGTCCGTGACGAAGCGGTGGCTCGCGCGCGGAATCGGCCGGGCCCCGGGCACGAGCTTGGGGTCGGCAGTGTGCAGCGCGCCCGGGTCCTTCACCAGCTCGCACTCGGCCGCTCCCAGCGCCCCTGCGAGCGCCACCGCCGTGATGTCTGATCCGCCGCGACCGAGCGCGGTAAGTCGACCGCGGTGCCAGCCCTGGAATCCCGTGACCACCGGAACGACGTTGCGGCCGATCAGGCGCTCGACCCGCGCGGGTCGCACGCCTACTACGGTGGCCTCACCCGGGGTGCCGTCGCTGAGAATCCCCGACTCCCGAGCGTCGAGTACCACGGCGGGCACGCCCAGTTGCTCGAGCGCCAGGGCCAGCAGGGACGCGGCGACGATCTCGCCGCTCGTGACCGCACGGTCCACGGCCGCGAGCGCCGCCCGGTTGAGCGGGCGCGCGTGGCCGCTCGCGTCCCGCACCTGCTCCACGAGGCCGAACAGGCGGTCTGTCACGCCACGTCGCGCGCTCGCAACGACGACGAGTGGGCGGCCGGGCCGGCGGAGCACCACCCGGCGAGCGGCGGCGGCGATGCGCTCGGGTGTCGCGAGGGCATCACCGCCGAACTTCAGCACGAGCGGCGACGTCATCCGGCGGCGCTCGTCGCCACGGCCCGGCGGTCGTCCGTAGCCGCCGCCTCACCCAGCGCCTGATTCAGGTCGTCGATGAGGTCTCGCACATCCTCGAGCCCGACCGACAGGCGGACCAGCTCGGGTGTCGTGCCGGTAGCACGCTGCTGCTCCGGCGTCAGCTGCTCGTGGGTGGTCGACGCGGGGTGGATGATGAGCGACTTCGCGTCGCCCACGTTGGCCAGGAGCGAGAAGAGCTTCACCCGGTCGATGAGCGACTTTGCTGCCGCCGATCCACCCTTGACGCCGAACGTGAGCACGCCGCCGAACCCGCCGGTCAGGTACCTGGCGGCATTCCGGTGCTCGGGATGCGACTCGAGGCCGGGATACGACACCCACTCGACGCGGGAATCCTTGGCGAGCCACTGGGCGATGGTGAGAGCGCTCGCCGAGTGTCGCTGGATGCGGAGCGGCAGCGTCTCGAGACCCTGCAGGAACAGGAACGAGCTGAACGGCGACAGCGCAGGCCCCAGATCGCGGAGCAGCTGCACTCGCATCTTGATGATGAATGCGGCGGGGCCGAACGCCTCCGTATAGACCAGGCCGTGATAGCTCGGGTCGGGTGAGCTGAACTCGGGGAACCGCGCGCGCGCCTTGTCACTGGCCCAGTCGAACTTGCCCGCGTCTACCACGACGCCGCCGATCGCCGTCCCGTGCCCCCCGATCCACTTGGTCGCCGAATGGATGATGATGTCCGCGCCGTGCTCGATCGGACGGCTGAGGGTGGCCGCGCCGAACGTGTTGTCCACGACGAGGGGAATCCCCGCCGCGTGCGCGATCTCGGCCAGCGCCTCGAAGTCTGGCACATCGAGCCGCGGATTCCCGATCGTCTCGACGAAGAGGAGGCGCGTGCCGCCGTCGATCGCGGCGCGGACCTGGTCCAGGTCGTGAATGTCCACGAACTTCGTCGTGATGCCCCACTTGGGGAGCGTGTAGGCGAACAGGTTGTAGGTGCCGCCGTACAGGTTCTGCGACGAGACCAGGTTGTCGCCCGCGCGGGAGAGATTAAGCACGGTCAACGTCTCCGCCGCCTGCCCGCTCGCCAGCGCGAGCGCCGCGATCCCGCCTTCGAGCTCCGCGATGCGCTTCTCGAACACGTCGCTCGTTGGGTTCATGATGCGGCTGTAGATGTTGCCGAACACTCGGAGGCCGAAGAGGTCCGCGGCGTGCTGCGTGTCGTTGAACACGTAGCTCGTCGTGGCGTAGATCGGCACGGCGCGCGCGTTGGTGGCCGGGTCCGGCACCTGCCCGGCGTGAATGGCCAGCGTTTCGGGCTGGAGAGACATGCTGCGCTCCTCGAGTGTAGGAAAACGATGAGGCCCGGACCGCTCAGTGAGTGGTCCGGGCCTCGGGGTGCCGGGTTGCGGAGGTTAGACCCCGCCGCTTCCACGCGCATGCGCCGATGACGCCGTCCACCCCGGACAGGGGCAGTAGGGCATCATTCGACAGCAGCTCGCGCGAGGCCGCATGGAATTCTCGTGTGTCTGGGGGCCAAACACGACGCCCCCCGGCCAGGTGCGCTCGGAGGGCGTGCATCCGGCGCTTTAGCTTGTTTGTTCGTGTCCCGGACCATCCGAGGCACCGGCGGGAGCAAGTGGCCTTAAGTCGGCCGCCGTGAGCGTGAGACTAGTGACGGCCGAAAGGGTTGTCAAGCGCGGGGCCCCGGGTAATCCTTCCCGCATCCGCCGACACCGACCTGTCTTCCACCCTCGCGCCACCACTCCATGGCCAGCAATCCTTCGTTCGACGTATCGACGGGCGCCGACCTGCAGGAAGTCGACAACGCCGTCAATCAGGCGCTGAAGGAGATCGCCCAGCGCTATGACTTCAAGGGCACGCACTGCACCGTCGAGTTCGATCGCCCCAAGGCCGAGATTCGACTCGCGGCCGACGACGAATTCCGAATGGACGCACTGGTGGACGTTCTCCAGGGGCGCATGATCAAGCGCGGCGTCCCCGTGAAAAATCTGGACGTGGGGGAGCTGATCGCCGCCACCGGCCAATCGGTCCGCCGGACGGTCAAGCTGACCCAGGGCATCCCGCAGGACGCGGCCAAGCGGATCATCAAGGCCGTCAAGGACGGCGGTTTCAAGAAGGCGCAGGCCACGATCCAGGGCGATGAGATTCGGGTCTCCAGCCCTTCACGGGACGAGCTCCAGGCCATTATCGCCTTCCTCCGGGGCCAGGATTTCGGCATCGAGCTCAAGTTTGGCAACTACCGCGGCTGAGGGCGGGGACGTCCGCGCCCGGCTGCAATGCTGGAGCGTCGTGGGCCTCTCCTCCGCGGCGCTGGCGGCTGTCGTGATCGCGAGTTGCAGCCCGGCGGCCGCGCCTCCCGCGCCAACCCCGGTGTCGGTGCCCGAGGCACCGCCGACACCGGCGGCGCCCGGACCTCCCGCCGAGGGCCCGACCGAGCCGACGATACGCGTCGGACTCATGGTCGGCGCGACGGCGGCCTCGGTGTCGGGCACGGCAGGGCTCAGCGTGAGCGACCCGTCCGGCGCGCGGCTTGCGGAGATCCCGACCGGCGAAACGTGGCGGGTGGCGGTGAACGGTACCGGCGTGGTGGTGCTGTCGCCTGGCGGCGCCGCGAGCGCGCCGACCGACGTGCTCGAGATCGGCTCACCGAGTCCCAACGCGCCGGTGCTCGTGAACGGACGCCCCTACCGGGGCACCATCGTGGCGCTGCGCGATCGGACCGGGGTAACCGTGGTGGACCGGCTTCCGATGGAGTCCTACCTCGTCGGGGTGGTGAGCGCGGAGATGGGGCGCCGGAGCCCGGGTGAGCAGGAGGCGCTCCGCGCACAGGCGATCGTCTCGCGCACGTTCGCCCTGCGGAATCTGCGACGCTGGCAGGCGCTGGGCTTCGATCTCTACGCGACCGTGGCCGATCAGGTATACGGAGGCGCTGCAACCGAGACCCCCGAAGGGCGCGCGGCGGTGGACGCCACCCGGGGACGAATCCTCACCTACGGTGGGGCGCCGATCGACGCCTTTTTCTATTCCACCTGTGGTGGGCGCACCGCCGACGGCACCGAGGTGTTTCGCGGCGCCGACCGCCCCTACCTGCGCTCCGTGTCCGACGCGGCGGACGACGGCACGGCCTACTGCAGTCTGTCGCCACGCTTCCGCTGGCACGAGGAGTGGAGCGGGCCGGAGCTGCGCGCGACGCTGCAGCGTACGCTGCCCGCGCTCCCGGCCGGCGGTGGGTCGACGGCGGTGGCTTCGGACCTGAGCGAGATCCGGGACGTGCGGGTCTCCTACCTGACCCGCTCGGGGCGCGTCGGCCAACTCACCGTCGGCCTTCGACGCGGTGACGTGCTCGTGGACGGACCGAACGTCCGCCGGGTCCTGCGGCCGCCATCGGGCGAGCTGCTTCGGAGCAACACATTCACGCTGACCGTCACGCGGGACGGCGGACGGGTCACCCGCCTGGTCGCGGATGGGGCCGGCGCGGGGCACGGCGTGGGGTTTTGCCAATGGGGCGCGGTCGGCCGCTCGCGCTCGGGACAGGACCACGAGCGCATCCTCGCCGCGTACTATCCGGGCGCGGTGCTCGAGCGTCTCTACTGAAGGGGGACACCACATGACGGCGAGCCGGAGCGGGAGCGAGCGCCTCAGGGTCGGGATCATCGGCGGGGGCGCCATCGCGCAGGTGGCTCACCTGCCCACGCTCAAGAAGCTCAAATCCGTCGAGGTGCAGGCGATCTGCGACCTTGATGCGCCCAAGGCGCGCGCGCTCGCCAACCGGTTCGGCGTGCCCGACGCGCTGGACGACATCGAAGACCTGCTCCGCACGCCGGGTCTCGAGGCGGTGGTGATCTGCTCGCCCAATCATCTGCACGAGTCCCACATTCTGGCGGCGCTGTCGGCCAACGTGCACATCCTGGTCGAGAAGCCGCTCGCGATGTCGGCGGCGAGCGTCCAACGCATCATGCGTGCGGCCGAGAAGCGCGACCGCGTGCTGCTGGTCGGCATGAATCATCGGTACCGCCCCGACGTCCAGATCGTCCGGAGCTTCGTGCAGAGCGGCGAGCTCGGCCGCGTGGAGAGCGTGCGCGGCAGCTGGCACGTCTTCCGTCCGAGTCGCAACCAGCTCGGCTGGCGCCAGCGCCGGGATCAGGCCGGTGGCGGCGCCATGCTGGACCTCGGGCTCTCGATCCTCGATCTCGGTCTCTGGCTCGGTGGCACGCCGGCGCCGGTTCGTGTCAGCGCGTCGCTCGACGCGGCTGGGAAGGAGCGGGCCGTCGAGCAGAGCGGCAGTGCGTTCGTCGTGTGCGAGAACGGCATGTCGCTCTTCGTCGACGTCACCTGGCACCACGTGGGTGAGGGCGAGCGGTTTGGCGTGGGGCTCCGCGGCAGCAAGGGTACCGCCGCCATCAATCCGCTCACGGTGTGGAAGGAGCTGCACGGGATGCCCGTCGACGTCTCACCGACCGCCTCGGGCAGCCGCGAGAACGCCTTCACCGCGTCGTACCGCGCTGAGTGGGCGCATTTCGAGGCCGCCATCGCCGGCGAGGCCAAGGCCCCTTCGCTCCAGGAGCACCTCGTGTTGCACCGGATCATCGACGCGGTGTACAAGTCGGCCGACGACGGGCGGGATGTCATCCTGTGAGGCGGGGCCGCGCGGGGCGGGTCGGATCGCGTGCGCTGGGCGCGTGGAGCCGTGCGGTGGGCCTCGCGGCGTGCCTCGTGGCGCTGCCTGCGTCCGGCTCCGCCCAACGTGCGCCAGCCTTGGCCGGCACGCCGACCCCCGATCATGCGTCGGCGGCCCTTCAGGTCTTCCTCATGACCTTCGGTCCGGGCCGGCAGGTCTGGGAGCGATTCGGACACAACGCGATCTGGATTCACGACCCGGTAGACGGGACCGACGAGGCCTACAACTACGGTTTGTTCGACTTTCACCAGGAAAACTTCCTGCTGCGGTTCGTGCGCGGGCAGATGTGGTATTGGATGGCCGGGTTTCCCGCCCCTCGATACGTGGCGCAGTACGAGCGGGACAACCGCTCGGTCTGGGTTCAGGAGCTCGAACTGTCCCATGACGCCAAGGTGGAGCTCGAGCGATTCCTGCGATGGAACGCCGAGCCCGAGCACCGCTACTACCATTACGACTACTACAGGGACAATTGCTCGACGCGGGTCCGCGATGCCGTCGATCGCGTCCTGAGCGGGGCCCTGCGCCGCCAGACCGACACCGTGCCCGCGGGGACGACGTACCGGTTCCATACTCAGCGGCTCACGGCCAACGATCCGCTCATCTTCACCGGCCTCCTCGCCGCCCTCGGGGAAGGGGTGGATCGGCCCATTACCGCCTGGGAGGAGATGTTCCTGCCGCTCAAGATGCGGGACTGGGTCCGAACCGTCTCCGTGCCCGGGCCCGGTGGTGCCCTCGTGCCGCTCGTGCGTTCGGAGCGCACCATCTTCGAGTCGTCGGCCTCTCCGCCACCCGCGGCCCCGCCGTCGTGGGTGGGATGGTATCTCGCAGTCGGGCTCGCCGTCGGGGGCGCGGCCCTGATGCTCGCGGGCCGCGCGCGAACGTCAGCAATGGCCCGCTTCGGGTTCCTGACGATCACTGGCGGCTGGGCGGTGGTCGCGGGACTCGCGGGACTCGTGCTCGCCGGCCTGTGGGGGCTCACGGATCACGTGATGGCCTACCGGAACGAGAACCTGTTCCAGCTCAGCCCGTTCGCCCTGCTGCTCTGGCCGGCCGCTGTCGCGGTCGTGCGGCGACCCTCGATGTCGGTGGGATGGCGGCGTGTCGCACCCGCGGTGGCGGGCCTGTCGTTGCTGGGACTGGTGCTCAAGCTGCTGCCGGGGTTCGATCAGGTGAACGGACCGATCATCGCCCTCGCGCTGCCGGCTCAGGTCGGGATCGCCGCCGCGCTCGATCGGCTCGGGTAGCGCAGGGCTCCGTTATCCCGCGCGGACCCGCTGGAGTCCGTCACGCGGATCTGTCCAGTCGGGCGCGGCGGTGAGCGCGCGCTGATAGGCCTCGGCGGCCTTGGTACGGTCGCCGCGATCCTCATACATCAGACCTCGACTGAAGTCCGTGAGCGCCTCCGTGGGGACGGCTCGGCGCTTCGCCGCGATGTCCGCCGGGTATGGAGCGAGGCCCGCGGCGGTAACGATGCGATCCGCCACCTGCTGGACGATCGCGCCGAGCTGGTCGCGGTCCTGCAGCTTCGGATCGTCGTTGGACACGACCTTCAGGATTTGCCCGGTCTCCGCGTCCACCACCCGCGTCGTGATGCGAAACTTGCCGTAGAAATCGGCGAAGCTGCCGGTGATGGCGTACCGCGCCCCGACCGCTTTCGCCACCGCGGTCGCCGACGCGGCGTCGAGCCGACGGGTCGCGCCGAGCTTCTGCTGTTCGAGCGCCTGGCGCATTCGCGCGTGATCCGCGACCCGCGCACCAGGGTGCGCGGCCAGCGTCGACGCCAGAATTCGTGGCAGACCGATCTCGAGTGCCTCGAAGGACTCCTTGTCCTGACCGTACGAGCCGGTGTTCTCGAACGGCAGCACCGCGATCACTGGCGGCGCGCCTTGCGCGCGAAGCGGGACCGTCGCGGCCGTGGCCGTTGCGAGCGCGAGGCTCCACCGGATCGTCCCCGTCATCGCGACCTCCTCAGAGCGAGAATCCGTCGCCCTCCATCGCGGCCTCGACGACCAGCGCGGGGGCGACCCGTCGCGCGTGCTCGCGGGCGTCGGCCAACAGCTGGTCGAGCATGCCGTCGTCGTTCTCCGGCTCGTGGTGGAACAGGATCACGCGGCGGCAGTCGGCCTCTGCCGCGAGGTCCACCGCCTGCCGCGGCGTCGAGTGCCCCCAGCCGGCACGCTGCTGAATGAACTGGTCGGAATACATGGCGTCGTGAATCAGCGTGTCGGTGCCGCCCAGGAACTCCACCAGCCGCTGCCGCCAATCGGCGGCGACAGGGTAGGTGCCACCGGTGCCGAGCTCGTTGTCGGTCACGTAGGCGACGTCCCGGCCTCCATTGGCCGGCGCCAGCCGGTAACCGAACGTCTCCCCGGGATGACGAAGCCGGAACGCCCGCACGCGAAACCCGTGGAGTGGAAATTCCCCTTCGGCGATGTCGTGGACCTCGAACTTGGCCGCCAGCGCCTCGAGCGGGATCGGAAAGACCACCGGGTCCATCTGGCGCCGAAGGATCTCCTGGAGGGGCACGTCGCCTTGCGCCGCGCCGTAGACGCAAAACCGGTTGCCGCTGGCGCTCAGCGGCTTGAAGAAGGGCAGTCCCTGGATGTGATCCCAGTGGGTATGCGAGAGCAGGATGTCCGCCGCGATCGTCCTTTGGCGCTGGGACATGAGCTGGTGACCCAGTGGCCGAATGCCGCTGCCGGCGTCGAGAATGACCAGCCGGTCGCCGTCCCCGGTGATGCTGAGGCAGGCCGTGTTGCCGCCGTACCGGTTCGTCTGGGGCCCCGGCGTCGGAATCGACCCGCGCGTCCCCCAGAAGGTCAGGCGGTACGGCACGGCCACCGACCCATCGGAATACGGACCATGTGCCAAGCTCGCTGGGGTACGACCGCGCGAGCGACGGTTCGAGTCACAACCCTGCCGTGACTACGTTCACGCCCGTCGCGCGGCCAGCATGAGCGAACGCCGGTCGCGGAGAGTGATCTCCTTGCGTGTCACCTGGATGATGCCGCGCTCGACGAGGTTCCGCATGGTCCGGGACACCGTCTCCCGGCTGGAGCCGATCATCTGCGCGATGGTGTGGTGGGTGAGCTTCCGGCTGATGCGGTCGCCGCCTTCGTCGTCGGCCATCCGGAGCAACAGGTGGGCGACCCGCCCGTTGACGTCGAGCAGGACCAGGCTCCCGATCTTCTCGTCGGCACGGCGAAGCCGGCGCGAGATCTCGCGCAGCAGCGAGATCGCCACCTCCGGCGAGCTGCGCAGGCGCGCGTAGAAATCTTCGCGCCGCAGCACCAGGAGGCCCGAGTCCTCCATCGCGATCACGTGCGCCGAGCGGGGCTCGTCGTCGATGACCGCCATCTCGCCGAAAAAGCTGCCTTCGCCCAGCACCGACAGGATGACTTCGCGGCCGTCCTCGGCGATGATGACGACTTTGACCTGGCCTGCCGCCACGAGATACAGGGCGTCGCCGGGGTCATCCTCGAAGACGATGACGCTGCCTTTGGGGTAGCTCCGTTCGCGCGTCAGCTCGGCGAACGCCACGAGGTCACTCTCTCCCAGGCCGGCAAAGAGGGGGACTTTGCGCAGGACTTCGATGGGGGCCAGCGGCACTCGTGCCTCCGTGAAAGCGGAAGTAATTGGCGATACAATACTTGCGTCTGGGTGGTCATGTCAATCGGATGGAGGGCTCACATTGAACGGTGTGAGCAACCGAGGGACCCGACCGCCACCTCGTTCGAGCGGGAGAAAGCGCAGGGTCCCGTGGCGGCGGCGGGGGCCACCGAGCGACTGTCAGACTCGCGGCAGGGATCCCGGCAGCGCTCCGAGCGACCGCACCTTCGCCCGGCCGCCCGGCCGCCTCCACCCTTCCATTAACCCTTCACCCCAGCTAGCTTTACCGGCTTCGCACTAACCCGAGGATTTGGACAGTGAAGCCCGATCTGCACCCGAGCTACAAGAAGCTCACAGCCGTCTGCGCCTGCGGCAACTCGTTCGAGACCCGTTCGACCGCCGCCTCGATCCACGTCGAAGTCTGCGCGCAGTGCCACCCTTACTTCACCGGCAAGCAGCGGCTGGTGGACACCGCCGGTCGCGTCGACCGGTTCCGCCGGAAGTACCAGACCGAGTCCGCTCCCGCCAAGGCGTAGGGCATGGAGGCTCGACTCCGCCAGGCGCTGCAGCGGGCGGAGGAGGTCGAGCGACTCCTAGCCAACCCGGCGGTCGCCAAGGATCCGGCACAGCTCCAGTCCCTCGGTCGGGAGCATGCGCGGCTCGTGCCGGTCGTCCGCTTGGCCGAGCGGCTCGCCAGGCTCGAGAGTGACCTCGAACAGGCTCGGGAGCTCGCCGATGAGGCGGATCCCGAGCTTGCTGCGTTGGCCCGGGCGGATCTGGCGCGCCTCCCGCCGGAGATCGCCCCGATCGAGGCGGAGCTGCACGAGCTCCTCATCCCTCGCGACCCGCATGACGATCGCGATGCCATCGTGGAGATCCGCGCGGGAACCGGTGGGGACGAAGCCGCCCTGTTTGCCGCCGATCTCTACCGAATGTACCAGCGCTACTCCGAGCGTCACGGCCTCCGTTGGGAGCCGATGTCGCTGAGCGACGGCACCCTCGGCGGGATCAAGGAGGCGATCGTCGCCGTGCGCGGACCCGAGGCCTACGGCCTGCTGCGGCGCGAGTCCGGGGTACATCGCGTGCAGAGGGTCCCCGCCACCGAGACGCAGGGGCGGATCCATACCTCAGCGGCAACCGTGGCCGTGCTGCCAGAGGCGGAGGAGGTCGATATCAAGATCGAGGACAAGGACCTCAAGATCGACGTCTTCCGCTCATCGGGTCCCGGAGGCCAGAGCGTGAACACGACCGATAGCGCGGTCCGCATCACTCACCTGCCGAGCGGCGTGGTCGTGAGCCAGCAGGATCAGAAATCGCAGCTGCAGAACAAGCTCAAGGCGATGGAAGTGCTCCGCGCTCGTCTGCTCGATCGCATGATCGCCGAACAGGAGGCGACCCGCGCCCGCGATCGCCGCGCGATGGTGGGCACCGGCGATCGCTCCGCCAAGATCCGGACGTACAACTTCCCGCAGAGCCGCGTGACCGATCACCGGATCAATCTGTCGGTGCACAACCTCGCGGACGTGATTGATGGGGACCTCGACGATCTGGTCGAAGCGCTTCGCATGGCGAGCCGGCAGGAGCAGGATGGCCTCTGACCTCGGCCTCACGCGGCGCGGCCTGGTCGCCGACGCCGTGGCGACGCTCGGGGCGACGGGCATTGGCGATGCCCGACGCGAAGCATTGCGGATCTGGAGCGGCCTCGAAGGTGGCTGGACGGCTCGGGCGTCTTTGGATGCCGACGAGCCGGTGTCGTCCGAGCGGGCCGCGGCATTCCTTGCCGCGGTTCGACGTCGCGCGGCGGGGGAGCCCCTGGCCCATGTCACCGGCTGGACCGGGTTTCGACACCTCACCCTTCGGACTGATCGCCGCGCGCTGATTCCGCGTCCGGAGACCGAGGGCCTCGTCGAGCTCCTCCTGGCTCGCGTCCGCGTGGGCCACGTGGCCGACGTAGGTACTGGGACCGGCTGCATCGCCCTGAGCCTGGCAACCGAAGGCGGCTTCGATCGTATCGTGGGCATCGACCGCTCGGCCGACGCGCTGGCGCTGGCGGAGGAGAATCGGCGGCGGGTCGGCGCGAGCGTGGCGCTCGTCCGCGGCGATCTCACCGCGTCGCTCCGCTCGGCCAGCCTCGACGCGCTGGTGTCGAATCCCCCCTATCTTACGGCTGGCGAATATGCCACGCTGGATTCGTCGGTTCGCGAGTGGGAACCGGAGCAGGCGCTGGTGGGTGGTGCGGACGGGCTCGAGGCGATCGACCGCCTGCTGAACGATGGCCGGCGCGTGCTTCGCCCAGGCGGATGGCTGGCGCTGGAGATCGATGTGGCGCGTGCGGCCCGATGTGCCGCGCGCGCCGGCGCGTCGGGCTGGACCGACGTCGCCGTTCATCCGGACCTTTTTGGCCGCGAGCGATACCTGCTCGCGCGCAGGAGCGATGCCGCGTGATCTGGGACAAGGCGCAGGATCTCGGGAGGCTCATCGGGCAATCCGCGGAGTACCAGGCCCTCCGGCGCGCGGAAGCCGCGCTCCGCGAGGACAAGGACACGGTCGCCAAGCTGGACCAGATCCAGACGCTGGCACGCCAGGTGGACCAAATAGTCTCCGGCGGTCAGATGCCGGATCAGACCACCGCCGAGTCCTACGAGACGGCCGTCCGCGATCTGGAAATGAGTCCCGTCGGCCAGGCGTACGTCGTGGCTCGCTCGAACTTCGAGAAGTTGATGGCCAAGGTGAATCAGCAGATCAGCGAGGGGATGGAGAAGGGCGCCAGCAGTAGCATCATCACGCTGGGATGAGCGCCAGGGGACTCTTCGTCGTTCTGGAGGGGCCCGAGGGCTCGGGCAAGTCGACCCTGGCGAAGCCGCTGGCGGACCGCATGCGAGCCGCCGGCGTGGATCCCGTCGTCGTGCGGGAGCCTGGCGGCACGCGGGCGGGGGAGATCGCCCGGCAGGCGGTGCTCGATCCCGACCATCCGGTGGGCGCGGTCGCCGAGCTTTTTTTCTATCTGGCCGCCCGCGCCGAGCTGGTCGCGACCGTCATCGCGCCGGCGCTGGCCGCGGGACGCGTCGTGCTGTCGGACCGCTTCACGATGTCCACCGAAGCGTACCAGATGATCGGCCGCGGACTGCCGGCCGACGTGGTGCTCCCGGCCAACCGGGCGGCGGCAGGCGGACTCACGCCGGACCTGACGCTCATCCTGGATCTTGCGCCCGAGGTCGGACGGGCCCGGCAGGTCGCCGCGGGCAAACGGCTCGACCGTCTCGACGCCGAGAGCCTCGAGTTCCATCGCCGGGTGCTGGACTACTATCTGGCGGCGCGCGGGAACGGAGTGCGACATTTGGATGCGGCGCTTCCTCCGGACCGGCTCTTGCAGGAGGCGTGGGAGGCCGTGGCGGCCACGGACCCGGAACGGTTCGGCGCCACGGCAGGTTAGGTTTACATCGTGGCACGCGAGCGATCCATCCGAGCAGTCGGCCGCCGGCACAGAACGGCAATCGGCCGCCGGCTCGTACAGACTGAGCACCGTGCATGCACGGTGGTCGCGGGCATTCCGCAGGACCGGAGGCGGGTATGAAGCAGCGTTGGGGGCTGATCGTGCTGGTGGCGGCGATCTCGTTCTTGAGCGGCGGCTGGCTGCTGCAGCGGGGCGTGGCCAGCGGCGGCAACGTCTACCAGCAGGCGCGCCTCTTCGACGACGTGCTCGGCCACGTCAGCGCGTACTACGTGGATTCCATCGGCGAGACTGACCTGTACGATCGCGCCACGCGCGGCATGCTCGAGCAGCTGAAGGATCCCTATTCGGTCCTGCTCACGGGCGACGACTACAAGGCGCTGACCGAGCAGACGTCGGGTAATTATGCCGGCCTCGGCATCCAGATCGACGTTCGCGACGGCTGGATCACCGTCGTCGCTCCGCTGCCCGACACACCGGCCGAGCGTGCCGGCGTCGCCACGGGCGACCAGATCATCGAGGTAGACGGCCGGTCCACCGAAGGCTGGAAGAACGACGAGGCGGTGAAGTCGCTGCGCGGCGAAGCCGGCAGCAAGGTGACGATCACCGTCCGACGGTCCGGCGTGGCCGACCCGATCAAGTACCCCCTGACCCGCGCACAGATTCACATCCGGTCGGTGCCGGCCGGAACCATGTTCGATGCCGGCGTCGGGTACATCTCGCTCAACCCCGTGGCGGAGACCTCCGCAGAAGAGCTGCGCTCGGAGATCTCGGGGATGAAGTCGAAGGGCATGAAGTCGCTCATTCTCGACCTCCGGCTCAACCCGGGCGGCCTGCTGGACCAGGGCGTGAAGGTGGCGGACCTGTTCCTCGACCAGAAGCAGGAGATCGTGGCCACGCGCGGCCGCGCGCGAGGGTCCACCAAGGAGTTCTACGACGAGGTCAAGCAGTCCTGGCCCGAGCTGCCGATCGTCGTGCTCGTCAACGACGGCACCGCGAGCGCCGCGGAGATCATTGCGGGCGCCTTGCAGGATCATGACCGGGCGGTGGTCGTCGGGACCCCGACGTTCGGCAAGGGGCTCGTGCAGACCCTGTTCCCCCTCGGCGACGGCGTCGCGCTCAAGCTGACGACCGCTCGGTGGTACACGCCCAGCGGCCGCACGATTCAGCGCACCGCCAAGAACGAGGAAGACCAGGCAGTCCAGGCCGCCATCGAGGCGGGCGACACGGTACCCGGCCTTCCCGACAAGGAGCACAGCGATTCCGCCATCCGCAGTCGCCCGATCTTCCACACCGACGCGGGCCGGGTGGTGCGCGGGGGCGGCGGCATCGTGCCGGATCTCGTCATCCGGCCTGACACCCTGTCAGGCGGCGAAAAGGAGTTCGCCAAGGCGCTCGGCAGCCATCTGCCGGAGTATCGGGACGTGCTCACGACCTACGCGCTCGAGGCCAAGAAGAGCGGCACCGTCAAGTCCGAGGCGTTCACCGTGACCCCCGACATGCGCCAACAGATCTACGAGCGGCTCCGCGCGAAGGGCATCGAGATCACGCCCCAAGTCTACGGCGGCGCCAACGAGCTGATCACCGAGCAGCTCGGCTACGAGATCGCGCGGTACGTCTTCGGCCGCCCTGCCGAGTTCCGTCGGCGCGCACAGGATGACAAGCAGCTTCAGACGGCGATGGGCCTGCTGCGGAAGGCCGGCTCGCCTCGGGAGCTGATGATTCTCGCGACCTCGAACCGGGCGGCGGTGCCGGCGCAGAACTGATTCGGGCGGTGGGCTCGCTCGGGATCACGCCGACACGGACGAAGGGGGCATGCGCTCAGGCATGCCCCCTTCGTCGCGTTCGCGGTACGGCCCCCCGAGGGTCCCGCGTATGACCGCCCCCGGCTCAGTCGCCATCGTGGGTACCGGCCGGATGGGCCGCGGGCTCGCGGCGGCATTGACCGATGCCGGGATTCCGGTCCGACTCCTGGGTAGAGCTCGGGCACCACAGGATACCCTGACAGCCTCGCTCGTCCTCATCGCGACGCCTGACGATGCCATCGGAAGCGCCGCGGCAGAGCTGGCTCGGGAGGAGGCCATCACCGAAGCCCAGGTCGTGCTTCACCTCTCGGGCCTGCTGGATCGACTCGCACTGCAGACGCTTGCATTCACCGGCGCGGGACTCGGGTCCTTTCACCCGCTTCAATCGATCGCCGACCCGGCCAGCGCATCTGGCCTCCTGCGGGGGGCGTTCGCGGGCCTCGAGGGCGATGACCGCGCGCTTGACGCCGGCGAGCGTCTCGCCACGGCCCTCGGCATGCGGCCGGTCCGTCTCGCGCCCGGCGGCAAGCCGGCGTATCATGCGGGAGCTGTGTTCGCCTCGAACTACCTCGTGGCGCTGGCCGACATAGCCGAGCAGTTGGCGCACCGGGCTGGGGTGCGGAACGAGGATGCGGCGTCACTCTATGTTCCCCTCATGCGGGGCGCGTTGGCCAACCTCGAGCTGGGGGCGGCGGCGGCTCTCACCGGGCCCATCCGCCGAGGTGACGAGGCGACGGTGCGCCGCCATCTGGCGATCCTCACGCCCCAGCAACGCCGGCTGTATCGGGAGCTCGGCCTCGCGACGCTGCGGCTCGCTCGCGACGCGGGCCTCGCGGAGGCATCGGCCGGCGCGGTCGAGCGCGCGCTGACTGAGACCGACTGACGAAACTTTTTCCGGCTCCCTGGCCTAGTGAGCAGAGGAGACGATTCCGCAGTTCCCGCACCGAACACAGGTCATCCTGGCGTACAAGGCACGAGCGGCGCGAACACGCAGGGTCGCCGCCCGCCCGGCGCCAGGGACGACGAACACTCGCGAGGCCCGCAATGTCTCATCGCCTGACCCTGCCCGCGCTGCTCGCCCTCGTCGCTTGCTTCACCGGGGGCTGGTTTCTTCAGCGCCGCCTCGGCGTCGGACCGGATGTCTATCAGCAGGCGCGACTCTTCGAAGAGGTGCTCGCACACGTCCGTGACTACCACGTGGACTCGCTTCCGGAGAGCGAGCTCTATCATCGCGCGATCGACGGCATGCTGGAGCAGCTCCATGACCCCTACGCGGCACTGTTGGTCGGCACGGACTACCAGCGGCAGCAGGAGCGCACCACTGGTGACTACGGCGGGATCGGGATCCAGGTCGACGCCCGAAACGGCTGGATCACCGTCGTGGCGCCGATGCCCGGGACGCCTGGCGAGCGTGCCGGGATCCGGCCGGGAGATCTGCTGGTCGAGGTGGACGGGATCTCCGCGGCGGGATGGACCATGGAGCGCGCCGTTCAGGCCCTGCGTGGCCCGATCGGCACGACGATCGACCTGGCCGTACGACGCGAAGGCGTCGAGGCGCCGCTGCGCCAGCGGCTCACGCGCGAGCGGATACACCAACGCGCGGTCTCCGAGGGATTGCTGCTCGCCGGCGGCGTTGGCTATCTGTCTCTCTTGATGGTGCGGGAGAACTGCGCCGCGGAGCTGAATCAGGAGATCGCGCGCCTGGTCTCGCAGGGAATGGTGTCCCTGGTGCTGGACCTCCGCTCGGATCCGGGTGGCCTCCGGGATGAGGCCGTGCAGGTGGCCGACATCTTCCTCGATCCGCGGCAGGATATCCTCGTGAGCCGGGGCCGCGCCCCCGGGGACAACCACCGCTGGACCGATGGAGCGCCGCAGCGCTGGCCTGCGCTGCCGGTCGTCGTGCTGGTCAACCGTGGGACGGCGAGTGCGGCGGAGATCATCGCGGGCGCCCTTCAGGATCACGACCGCGCCCTTGTCGTCGGCGACACCACCTACGGCAAGGGCATCGTGCAGACCCTGTTCCCTCTGGGGACTGACGTGGCCCTCCGCATCACCACTGCCCGCTGGTACACGCCGAACGGCCGGTCGATCCAGGGCGCGGTGCTCGACTCGGCGATGGGCTCGGTTCACCCCGCCGTGACTCAGGCGGCGTACCGCTCGGACGGGGGACGACCGCTCGCGGGTGGCGGCGGAATCGTACCCGACGTGCGGCTGGAGCCCGACACCTTCAGCACTGCGGAGCAGGGGTTCAGCCGCGCGCTCGACGGTCAACTCGCGGCCTTCCGCGACGCCGTCAACGCGACCGCGCTCGAGGTTCGCCGGCGCGGGACCATCCGCTCCGAGGACTTCGTGGTTGATCGGGCGATGGGGCTCGAGGTGCGCGAGCGGCTGGCGGGGCGGGGAGTCCGGCTTCCCGACAGCACCTACGCCGGCGGGGAACAGCTGGTGGAGCAACAGCTCGGATACGAGGTGGCCCGCTATGTCTTCGGTCCGACGGCGGAGCGACGGCGTCGCGTGAGTGACGACCGGCAGATCGGGGAGGCGGTCGCGCTATTGCGTCGGGCTCAGACGCCGAGCGCCCTCCTCGGCCTGGCGACCGCGCCCGTCGCCCGCTCTCACTGATCCACGACGCGAACGCCGGAGGGCACCTGGAAGGTGAAGGTGTCCTTCGGCACCGACCGATTCACGCGCACCTTCGAGAGCGTCAGGGTCCGGAGCGCGCCCGAGTGCTCGGTGATCTCGAGTCGGCGCGGCAACCCGTCTTCCTTGTCGAGGGAGACGATGGCGCGCTCGAACGGGAGGTCGGGAACGGCCGGCTCGAGGCGCACCACGTCGACATCCCGCCCGTTCAGCTTGTCCGGACGTACATAGGAGGCCGTGTAGCGCTCGGCCGGACGGTCCAGTAGCCAGGCGAGGATGTTGTATCCATACACCGGTCCGCCGCTCGGCACGGACATTCGAATGACCTGACCCGGCGTCGTGCTCGGCGTATAGACCCAGATGGACCGGCCGTCGATGACGAGGGCCTCGCCGGGCGGATCGGTGAAGCGCATGGCCAGCTTGTCCTCCCCCGCCTGCACCAGCGTCCCGCGACTCTCCGCGCTGTCGATCATCGGATTGTCGATCACCTGCACGAAGTCCGCCGACAGGCTCGAGAGCGAGCGGTAGACGCGGGAGGATCGGCCCACGATCGCGTTCGCGTCTGGCCCCTGCACGGGCTCCGTCGTCAGCACGAGCGCCGCCAGCACTATCCATGACCGGATCACGCGCGGGCTCCCGCCGGCTCCGCGACCCGGCGACCGATGGCCTCCGCGATGAGCCGCACTTCCTTCATCATCCGCTCGAACTGCTCGGGATAGAGGCTCTGCGCCCCATCGGACAGGGCGCGATCCGGGCTGGGGTGCACCTCGATCAGGAGCCCGTCGGCGCCGGCCGCCACGGCGGCCCGCGCCATCGGGATCACCATGTCGCGGTGCCCCGTGCCGTGGCTGGGGTCGGCGACGATCGGAAGGTGCGACAGCCCGTGCACCACGGCCACGGCGCTGAGGTCGAACAGGTTGCGCGTGGCCTGATCGAAGCTCCGAATCCCGCGCTCGCAGAGGATGACCTGCCGATTGCCTTCCGCCAGCAGATATTCGGCCGAGAGGAGCAGCTCCTGGATGGTGGCCGAGAGGCCGCGCTTGAGGAGCACGGGCTTGCCGCAGCGGCCGGCGTGTTTGAGGAGTGAGTAGTTCTGCATGTTGCGGGCGCCGAGCTGGACGATGTCCGCGATTTCGACGACGTGGTCGAGGCCTTCGGCGTCCATGGCTTCGGTGACAATGAGGAGGCCGGTTTCCTCGCGAGCCCGGGCGAGCAGGTCGAGTCCGGCGCGGCCCAGACCCTGGAAGGCGTACGGTGAGCTGCGAGGCTTGAACGCACCCGCGCGAAGGACCGTCGCCCCTGCCTCGCGGACTGCGCGCGCGGCGGCGAGAATCTGACGTTCGCTCTCGACGGAGCAGGGGCCCGCCATGACGACCACTTCCTCGCCGCCGATCGCGAGGCCGCCGGGCAATCGTATGATGGTGGACTCCGGCTGCCACTCCCGGCTCACCTGCTTGTACGGCTTGGTGACGTGGAGGATCTCCTGAACGCCAGGAAGCGCGGCCAAGCGTGAGCCGTCGACCCGCCCGTCATTGCCGACCAGGCCGACCGTGGTGCGCTGCTTGCCCGGCATCGGCCGCGCCTGGTAGCCCATCTCTTCGATGGTCTCGACGACGCGCTGAATCTCCTCCGCGGCCGCACCGTGGCGCATCACGATCAGCATTCGGATCCTCGGTCAGGACTGTTGGGCGACGTTGCCCATGGGCCGGAACTGGGCCACGGCCGGTTCGCCGGCCGGGTCACATTCCGGCCGTGCTCCGTCCGCAATGAAGTGTAGCCGCCTCCACCCTCGTGCAACTCCCGCACCATGCTCATCCGTTGCCTAGGCGACGTGTTCCGCCTCACCCAGCCGAACCCCCACGATGGTGGAGACGCCCGGCTCCTGCATGGTCACGCCGTACACGGCGTCGGCGGCCTGCATGGTCCGGGGATTGTGGGTGATGACGAGAAATTGGGTTCCGGGCTTGAACTCGTCTAGCAGCCTTGTGAAGCGGCCGACGTTGGCGTCGTCGAGCGGGGCATCCACCTCGTCCATGAGGCAGAACGGGCTTGGCTTCGTGAGGTAGATGCTGAACAGCAGACTCACCGCCACGAGCGTGCGCTCGCCGGAGGACAGCAGGTGGATGCGCTGGGTGCGTTTGCCCCGGGGCGCCGCGTGGATGTCGATCTCGCTCTCGAGGGGATCGTCCGGGTTGGCGAGCCGCAGCTCGCATTCACCCCCGCCAAACAGGGTCTGGAAGACCTTGGTGAAGTTGGCTTGAACCGCCGTGAACGTTTCGAGGAACATCGTGCGCGCGGTCCCGTCGATCTCGCGGATGGCCTGGATGAGCGACTGACGTGCCCCGACCAGATCGTCGCGCTGGGTCGTCAGGAATTCCAGCCGCTTGACCTCCTCCGCGTGTTCCTCGACCGCGAGCGGATTCACCGGACCGATCACCTCCAGCGCGCCGATGATCCGCGCCGCCTCCGCTTCCAGTGTCTCCAGATCGAGGTCGAGCAGGGGAGCCTGTTCGACCAGCTGATCGTAGGAGCGCCGCCACTCCGCCTCGACCCGCTCGATGATGCTGCGCCGCGTACCCGCCGTCTCAGTGAGCCGGACCTGGAGCGTGTGACTCTCCTCGCTGGCCGCATCGAGCGTGTGGCGAGCCGCGTTCACCTGTCGTTCGGCCAGCAGGAGGCTCTCTTCGGCGTCGGCGAGCGCTCGATCGGCCTCGTTGCTCGCGGCTTCGAGTTCCTGGAGCGCCGCCTGGCGCTCGGCGCGGCTCTCGCGCCATTCCGCCTGTTGTGCGGCCAACGCGGACGTGTCCGACTCGAGCTGGGTCAGCTCGCCACTGAGCGCCGCCACGGCGCGTTCGGCCTCGTCCCTCATGGTGGCCGCGCGGTGCAATCGCTCCTCTGCCGAGCGGAGCCCGCCAGCAACGTGCGCTTCCTGGACCTGCCAATGGACGCGTTGCTCTCGGGCCGCCTCTTGCTCGGCCTCCAGCTCGGCCAGCCGCCCCCGCCCGCCACCCAGGGATTCCTCGAGCCGGCCGCGCGTCAGGTCGCCGTCGGTCAGGGCCTCGTCGATCTCCGCCAGCCGCTGTTCCGCGCGCGTGAGTCGCTCCGTCACCCGGGAGAGCTGCGCCTCGGACTCCACCATTTCGCGCGACAGGTTGCTCGCCACACGAATCGCGTCCTCACGTGCCGCGGCGCTCTGCCGCTCGGCCTCGCGGGCCTGCTCCGCCGCCGCGGTCGCGAGCCCGAGGTTCTGTTCGCGCTCGGCCAGGCGGCTCGTCGTCGCCTGGAGGGCGCTTTCCGCGTCCGCCACCGCGACTTCACCTCGCCCCACGTCATGGGCAAGCGTCGCGAGCTCGGCACGGCGCCGGAGCGGACCCGAGGGCGCCGCCGCGCCGGACAGCAGGATCGCGCCGCTCGCCCGGCGGAGCATCCGACCCGCCGGGTCCAGCACCTCCGATCCGGAGAGCGCGACCCGGAGCCACCCCACGGCCGGCCCCTCGGCGCGGAGGCGCTCGTCGAGCGGTTGACCGTCCGCGATTGAAGCGGGCCCCGGCTCGAGCGGCAGTAGGACCAGCGCGCCGGGCTGCTGCTCGTCGTGCCAGGCCTGGATCGCTTGAACCGTCTCGCGATCGCGCACGAGCACGGCGTGCATCCAGTGGCCGAGCAGCCGTTCGGCCAGCTCGGCGTCCTCACGGCCGGTGCTGACGAAATCGCTCAGCGGGCCCAGCACGCCGCCGTCGAACCGCTCGCGGGCGGCCAGGAGGGCCGCCGCCGCGGGCGCCAGGCCGACGCGATCACGCTCCAGCCCCTCGAGGGCGTGGCGCCGCGCGGTCATCTGGGCCAGTGCTTCCTCGGACCGCCGGCGGTCGGAGCGATGCATCGCTTCCTGTTCGCGAGCCTCGGCGACGAGGTGCCGCGCGCGTTCGGCATCGGCCGAGACACGCTTGGCTTCGTGGCTCAGAAAGCCCGCGCGCTCGACTGCGTGATCGCGTCGCCGCTCGGCGTCACCCAGCTCGGTCTGGAGTCCGGTCCGATGGGCGGACGCGCCGGCGGCTCGCTCCCGGAGGGAGGCCAGCTCGCCTTCCAGCGCCGCACGCTCGCCCTCGAGTGAACGCAGCGTCTGGGCCAGGGCCTGGAGCTCCTGCTCCCAGAGCCGCACCTGCGCCCGCTCCTCGCCGAGGCGCCGCCGGACATCCTCTTCGGCCTGGGCACGACCGGCGAGCTCGCCGCGAATGCGGTCGTGCTCGACCGCCGCGGCGTCGCGGTCGGCGGCGGCCGAGTCCCGGTCCCCGACGGCGAGCTGCGCCCGCACCTCCATCTGCGTGCGCTCCTCCTGCGCCCGCTGCCGCCGCGTGGAGGCGTTTGCCAACCGCTCCGCCGCTAGTGCGAGGTCGCCGTCGAGCTTGCCGAGCTCCACCCGGACGGCACCCAGGCGGCGCTCGACGTCCGTCCGCTGGGTTTCGGCGGTCGTGCGCGTCCTGCCTGCGTCCTCCCGGCGCTGCTCGCTCTCGCTCAGGCGCTGGCGCGCCGTGGGCAGTAATCGGCTCAGCTCACCGAACCTCGACTCCATGCCCGCCGCTTCCTGGCTGAGGCGCTCGAGCAGCCGGCGCGCCAGCGTCACCTGCACGGCGAATTTTTCCTCCGTGAGCTTGGTATGCCGTTCGGCCTTGCCGCGCTGCCGCGCCAGGCTCCGGATCTGCGACTGCACCTCGGCGATGAGGTCCTCGACGCGCTGCAGGTCGGTCGCCGTTTCCTCCAGGCGCCGCTCGGTGCTGTGCTTCCGGTCGCGATAGAGCCCGATACCGGCGGCCTCCTCGAACAGGGACCGGCGCTCGTCGGCGCGGTCGGACAGGAGGAGATCGATCATCTTGGCCTCGATGACGACGCCCGCGTCGCTACCGAGACCGGTGCCGCGCAGCAGGTCCTGAATGTCGCGCAACCGGACCGGAGAGCCGTTGAGGAGGTAGTCGCTTTGCCCGGAGCGCGAGAGGCGGCGGGTGACCACCACTTCCCGATAGGCGATCGGGAGATCGCCGTCGGTGTTGTCGAGGTAGAGGGACACCTCCGTGACGTTGACGGGTCGGCGCGCCGTGGACCCCTGGAAAATCACGTCTTCCATCTTGCCGCCCCGGAGCAGCCGAGCCGACTGCTCGCCCAGGACCCAGCGCACGGCGTCGGAGACGTTGGACTTCCCGCATCCGTTCGGGCCGACGATGGCGGTTACCCCCTGCTCGAAGGTCAGGGTGACCGTATCCGCGAACGACTTGAAGCCGGAGAGCTCCAGCCGGGTGAGCTTCATGCGGGTGTCCTACGATGGAGTGATGGATGCGCCGCTGGCGGCGCGGGACGATCAGCGATCCGACGCGTCCTGGCCAGACACGATGAAGGACGGCATCCCGATCTTTCGGCCAGTCGACTCCGCTTGCTCGCGCGTGGCGTACGGGCCGAGCACGACGCGGTGGGCCTCGTCGCTTCGAGTGGGCGCGAGCACGGACGCGGGCAGGCCCGCGGCCCGGAGCTTGTCGGCGAGCTCGCTGGCCCAGGCCGGGTTCTGCGAGCTGCTCACCTGGAGGTACACCGACGCCGCGGCCTTGCCGCTGTCGGCGCCGGCGAGGGCCGTCGAGTCCGTGGTGACCGCGGCCTCCGCATCACGAGCAGGCCGCCACGGGACCGGCATCCATTCGTCCGCGGCGCCTCCCTCGATGTGACCGGTTTCGGGCAAATCCGCCGAGCCCAGATCGATGCCGACGACATCGCGCCCGCGACGGATCACCAGGGTGTTGGGCGACGCGACGGCCGGAAGGTCGGTCGCCCACTTGGTGGCCACCGCGCCTGCGAACCGCCAGCGGCCGACGTCGATCACCCAGACCGAGTCGCCGGAGGCGGGCCGCACCAGGAGCCACTGCCCGAAGCGGTCATTCCGAAGCCCCTTCGCCGGGCCGGGGAGATGGATCGCCGCGAGTCGATCGCCGCTGTACCGGTCGAGCACGACCAATTCGTCGTCCGTCTGTGCGACATACAGCCGATGCCCGGACGGCGAGAAGAGTACCGCCACCGGGTGGCCCGGCAGCCGGATGGACTTGGGGGCGTTCTTGCCCTGAGTCTGGTACATGATGACCGCGGTATCGGTCGCCACCGCGATCAGGTCGCCGTAGAAGGTGGGCGCGAAGGCCTCGGACGGGAGCGTCGTGGACACCGGCGGCTGGTCCGACCCGAGCACCTCGAGCACGGGCGCCTTCTCGCCCACGCGGGCAAGCAGGGCCCCGGTCATTGTGGCGTAGAGCTCCTGGGGGCTGCCTTGCAGCTTCGAGCGAAACCGGACCGGCGCCCGCCGGACCATCTGAGTCACCGTACTGCCGGTGTCGACGGCATACAGGGCGCCGTCCGGACCCATCGTGGCCGAGCGGACGCCCTCGAGATAGGTGCGAACGCGCCGGGTCTCAAGGTCGAGCGTGATCAGATTGTGCTTGCGATCGAGGGAGAAGACCAGGCCCTGCTCGGCGTCGGCGCCCACGATACGCTGCACCGGCGGCAGCTGGTCCTCGGCCCTCCAGGATGACGGATCGAGCGAGGGCACGCGGTACAGGCTCGCGACACCGCCCTCCTCGGGAAACCGGAGGAGCGACGACGGCGCGGGTGCCCGCGTCGACGCGGGGAGCTTGTCCAACAGCAGGTGCTCGGGCTCGCCTCCGCAGGCGGCCAGCAGCGCGGCCGCGCCGAGGACGTATCGGAAGGATGTCACGCGAGAAAGATAACGGGGGTGGCGAGAAAGGCGCAGAGGACGGAGGCGGCCGGCAAGCCAGCCCCCCGTCCGCTCCGTCGTCGTGCGGCTCCTAGAACGGGGGTCCGAGCGTCAACGTCCAAAGCCCTCTCACCCCCGGACGGCCGTGGGGGATGGCGTAGTCGAGCTTGACCCCGGCGAAGCCGAACAGGTTGGTCCGCACGGAGACGCCTATCGTCCGCAACGGCGTCCGGACGTTCACCGGATCGTCGCCGGCCTCGCGCTTCCACTTGAGCGTACTCGACTGGTCCCAAGCCATGCCGACGTCGAAGAACAGGGCGCCGTCGATCGGTGGGACCATCCTGGGGATTCCGAACGAAGGACTGAGAATCGGGAAGCGCAGCTCCACGTTGGTGACGGCGAGCTGCGTCCCGACCAGCCGGTCGAGGTCCGCGCACCCAGTATCGGTGTTGGGATCGGTCGAATTGATGCACTCGTTCCGCCGGTAGGACCCCGACGTGTTGCCGCGGAGCAGCTCCGTGTTACCCAGGAACGTCCGGAACTGGTCCGCGTTCCGGCCGATCCGGCCGATGTACAGAATACGCGAGGCGAGCACGACGGGCCCGACGACCTTGTCGTACCGACGGAAGTCCGCCGAAACCTGGGTGAACCGCCAGGTCCCCACCGACTGCCCGATCTCGACCCGCGAGCGGCGGCCGTAGAACGGCCCGATGTAGCCCTGGAGCGAGTTGTCGAAGACCCAGGCGGCATTCGGCAGGATGTAATTGACCGATGGGTTATTGATGGTTTCCAGGAACGGATCCTCGGTCGCGAATCCGGTGTTGGGATCGTACGGCTCGTTGACCCGGAGCAGGGCGTCGTCCACGTTGGCGAACCGCACGGACCCTTCGAGCCGCTGGAACCGGCTGATCGGGTAATAGGCTTGCGCGAACACGGATCGCACGATGAGCCGCCGGATGTTCGTCACGAAGATGTTATTCCCGGTCCCGGGATCGAAGCCGATCTGGCTGGGCTCCAGGAAGTAATACGGATCCTGGTTCAATCCGACCGCCCAGTTCACGCGCTTGCTGAGATTCGCGTACGCGGCCAGGATCTGCGCCTCGGCGATGCGGCCGTTCACGTAGCCTGCAAATACCAGTTGATGGTTCCCGAGAATGTCGCTGAGCGAGATCGCCGACCCGCCGTAGAAGCCCCGGCCGAAATTGTCGCGCGCATAGCCGATGTTGGGGCGGGCGAAGTAGTCCGGCGTAAAGTGCACCCGGTAATCCTTCAAGGTGAACTCGCTGGTGTCCGGCAGGCTCAGGCTCGCCGAATCCATGAGGGCGCTGATGGACACCGGCTGGGATAGCTGGGCGTGTGCCGAATCGCTCGAGCGCGCGAGGTCCCCGGACGACCGGAATCCCTGCTGGGTCCGGTAGATCGAGCCGCCCTCGCCGACCTGTGACTTCACCTCGTCGCGCACCTCGAGGGTGGGGGTGGTGTCGATGGCGGGCGTGGCCACACGGGCAAGGATCGAGACGCTGTCGACCGCCGGCTGCTGGTAGGGCGCGCGCTTGAGTCCGCGCGGGTTGTTGATGGTGTACACGTTGTACTTCTGGTCCTCGTAGTACACGAACGCCAGCCGGTCCGCGTTGCGGGCCCACGACAGTACGGGCGAGAGCGGCGTGATGCCCTGGACCCCGGTATAGAAGTCCGTCAGCTGGTACACCTGCGAGTCGTTCAGGTCGTACAGGTAGATGTCGCTCACGCCGCTGCGGTCGGACACGAAGGCGATGGACCGTCCGTCGGGCGCCCACTGCGGGCTCACATTCTTGCCCTGGTCCATGTGGTCCAGCACCTTGACGGTGCCGGTCGCCACGTCGTACAGCGCGATCCGGAAGTTGCTGAACTTGAGGGACTTGAAATCGGTCTGCGGCCCACGGTCCGTTGCGAACGCGATGGTCGTCCCGTCGGGCGACCAGACCGGGTGGAGGTCGCCGTACTTGTCCGAGGTGAGGCGCTGCAGGTTCGTGCCGTCTCGATTGATCGTGTACAGGTCGCTGATCCCGCCGTCGTACCCGGTGAACACCAGCTGCGAGCCGTCCGGGCTCCAGGACGGTGTGGTCACGCCGCTCAGCTTGAGCTTGATGCGGCCCACCTGTTTGTTGCGAGCCACATCCACGATGAGGATCTCGTCCCGCGGACCGCGCTTCGCGGCGAGCGCGAGATATTTCCCATCCGCCGACCAGTTCGCCTGGGAGTTGATGAACCGATAGGTCTCGTAGGCGCTGCTCACCCCGGACTTGAGGAGCCGGCGCTTCACCTTGCCAGTCTGCCCGTTGGCGAGGTACAGGTCGACGAAGTAGAAATTCTTCTCGCTGAAGTAGGCCACCTGCGATCCGTCTGGGGACAAGGCCGGCGCGAGGTGGAGCGTGCCGTCCGACCGTGCCTTGTTGAGAAGCTCGTTCGCCACCGCCCGGGCCCGGGCGCGCGCGCCGATCTCGGGCAGGTAGCGCTTCTGCACGGCGTCGCGCCACTGGTCGGAGAGCTGTTGGAGACTCAGGCCGATAGTCCGCCGGAAGGCCGGCTCGATCCCGCCCGCGAGCGTCGCCTTGAGGATCGCGCCCACGGCTTCGTCGCCCCACCGCTCGCCGATGTACGACCACAACGCGTGGCCGAATCGATAGGGGAAGTATTCGTACGGGTCGGCCGTCATCTGGTCGATGGATGGCAGCTTGCCCTCGAGCGACGCGTCGCGCAGCCACATGGCCGTCTCGGCGTTGATCGGGCCGAGCGAGAGATATTCCGCCATGCCCTCGGCGAACCACAGCGGCGGCGCGATGGCGATCAGGGTGCCGAGCCCCGCGCCGGCGCGGCCGCGTGACCAGATGTCGTACTGGAACTGGTGCGCCATTTCATGGGTGAGGACGTGCTCGAAATCGCTGTACGCCCCGGTGAACGGCATGACGGCCCGGTTGCGCGCGAAGTCGGTCACGCCGCCCGTTCCCTCGCCGCTCACCTCGGTCGCGTTGGTCTGAAGGAAATCGGAGTGCGAGGCGTAGAGGATGATCGGCTTCCGCTCGCGGAACTCGTGGTTCAGCACCTTGGAGAGGCGACCGTAGGAGCGCTCCGCGATCCGTGCGGCGTCCAGCGCGGCGGTCCGCTCGCGGTCGTAGTAGTAGACGTCGAAATGCTCGGTCTGGATGACCTTGAAATCGAAGTCGGTGTACTGGACCTTGTTCCGGCCGAAGTACTGCGCGGAGAGGACGCCTGGTACGCTCACGAGCGCGGCGAGGAGTACCGGGACGGTGCGTCGAAGCATGAAGACCTCGGCCTAGGTGGAGCTGATCAGGAGCTCCGGTGCGTCGTCCCAGAGCCGCTCCAGTTGGTAGAAGGAGCGGGTCTCCGGGTGAAACAAGTGGACCACGAAATCCACGAAATCCAGGAGCACCCATCGGCCCCCGTTCAGGCCTTCGACGTGGTGGGTGTGGTGCCCCTTGCGGTCGAGCTTCTCCATGACCGACTCGGCGATGCCCCGAACATGGGCATCCGACGTCCCGGATGCTATGACGAAGAAATCGGTGGCGTCCGTCAGGCCCCGCAAGTCGAGTACCACCAGATGGCTGCCCTTCAGGTCCGCGATCGCGTCCAGCGCGAGGCGCAGCGCCTCCGGGATTCGGGGCGTCACCGGCCGGTTCCAGCCCGCATGTGCGTCGATCCTTCTGTCCCCGCCTTAGCGGCGTCGAGCCGGGCGGGGGTGCCGTCCTCGACCTGATAGAAGATGGCCCAGGCTCCGGTGCCCACGTGAGTGCCGAGCACGCCCGTCGCGAGCGTCAGGAAGCAGTCGCGGGGGTGGTACACCGCGATCAACGCCGTCCGCACCCGCTCCGCCACGTCCGGAGCGCCGGTATGCACCACGCCGAACCGGACGGTGGTGGGTCGGGGCGTCAATCGCTTCTCGAGCAGCGCCAGCACTCGGGGGATCAGCTGTTCGCGGCCGCGGACCCTGTCCACTGGAAGGACACGCCCGGCCTGGTCCAGGGACAGGATCGGCTTGACGTCCAGCATCTCCGCGATCCAGGCTTTCCCGCGCGAAACCCGACCCGACCGGAGCAGGTTGTCGTAGCGGTCGACCGTCAGCAGCATCCCCGACTGCCCTCGGACCCGCTCGAGCTCCCGGGAAATCCTTTCGGCCGGCCAGCCGGCCTCCGCCAGCTCGGCTCCCCGCAAGGCCAGCATCCCGACGCCCAAGGAGGCCGACCGGCTGTCCACCAGGCGGACATTGGAAATGCCCCCGGCCCGCACCGCCACCTGCGCCGAGGCGAAGGTACCCGAGAGACTTCCCGAGAGCAGGACACCCACCACCTCGTCCGCCTCGGCCCGGGCATCGCGCAGGACTCGCACGAAGTCGGCAGGCGTGGGCTGCGAGGTGGAAGGGAGGTCCCGCGCGGCGGCCAGCCGCCGGTAGAACTCCTCGGGCTTGAGGTCGATCCGATCGCGGAACGTCTCGTCGCCGAAGACGACCTGCAGCGGGACGACCGCGATGCGATGCCGATCGAGCACGCTGTCCGCAAGGTCTGCGGAGCTGTCGGTGACCACGGCGACCGGCCGTCGGTCGAGATGGGCCAGCCGCCGGTGCTGCGCCCGCATATCGTCGGCCTTGGTGCTTTCCACGCGTCCCCAGCGCGCCGCATAGGTAAAGACGGCCTCCGGGGTATCCGTGTGCACATGGATCTTGAGGATGTCCGCCATCACCGCCGCGACGACGGACCCGCCGAACGCGTGCATCGCCGCCCGCACTTCATTGGCGGGCGGGAGGTGCTCGCCGCGGACGAGCAGCTCGGTGCAGAACTGGAAGTCCCGCTCGGCCGCGATCTCGACCGCTGCCGCCGGAGCCACCACCTCTGTGGTGTCCGCGCCGTTGGCCGGGGCCACTGGGAGGATCGGATCGCCCTCGATGCAGCGGACCACGCCCTCGAGCATGCGGACGAACCCCTTGCCCCCAGCGTCCACGACCCCTGCTTCCTTGAGGACGGCCATGAGCTCCGGGGTCCGCGCCAAGGCCACCTCACCCTCTGCGAGGAGCCGGCGCATGAAATGGCCTACGTCGTCGGTCTCGGCGGCCACGTGCTCCGCGGCGGCCGCCGCCTCGCGCGCGACGGTGATGATCGTGCCCTCGCGGGGGTCGTCGAGCGATTCGTAGAGCCGGTCGGCCCCCTGGCGCACCGCGGCCGCCACATCCCGCGTGCTCGCGGTGTCGCGCTCGCCCAGCGACTCGGCGAAGCCCAGCAGGAAATGGGCGAGCATCATGCCGGAGTTGCCCCTGGCGCCGAGCACGGCGCCGCGGGCCATCGTGCGCGCGGTCTCCGGAAGCGGCGCGTCGCCGAGCGCCCGGAGGGCGTCGGCGACGGCACGGAGCGTCAGGCTGAAGTTGGTACCAGTGTCGCCATCGGGGACCGGGAAGACGTTGATCCGGTTGATCTCCTCCCGGCCGGCCGCCACCCAGTCCGCGGCGGCAAAGAGCGATCGGGCCAGGCGGGGTCCGTCGACATAGGCGATCCCGACCGTCATCGGGGTCGGACTACTCCGCGACAACCGAGACACGGACCTCCGCGTGGACCTCGGGATGTATCCGCACCCCGACCGTATGCTGACCCAGCGTCTTGATGGGATGCTCGAGCTCGATGCGACGACGGTCGACCTGGTGGCCCTGGGCCGCCAGCGCCGCGGCGATGTCCTGGGCGGTGATCGATCCGAACAGCTTGCCTTCTTCACCAGCCTTGCCCGTGAGCGTCACCGAGACCGAGCTCAGCTCCGCGGCCGCGCGCTCCGCCTCAGCGCGCTCCGCCTGGTTCCGGACGCCACGGGCGCGGGTTTCCGCGGCGATGCGCTTCTTGTTCCCCTCAGTGGCCTCGAAGGCCAGGCCCTGCGGCAGCAGATAGTTGCGGGCATAGCCGGGCTTGACACGCACCATCTCGCCCGCCTTGCCGAGCGTCGTTACGTCCTCGCGCAGGATCACTTCCATCATCGATCGAACCCTCCGGTGGACGGCGTCGCGAGCCGACGCCGGAAATCTAGCCAGGTGTCCGCGAGCCCGAGGAGTGTGAGCCCGCCGACGACGAACGGCAACAGGAAAACCGCGATGAACCCGAGGACCGCGGCGACGGGCCCTGCCACGCCGCCTGCCTGGGCGAAGACCACCGCCAGGCCTCGCGCGGCGTACAGCACGCCCAGGACCAGGAGCAGGTTGGCGCCCGCCAGCCGGAAGGGCTCGGGGACCGGGACGAGTACCAGCGCGATCGCGGCGACCCACCCCCACACCCACTGATCGTTGAAGGCGAAGGTCCGGAACGGCGCCGGCGGCGACCCCAGCGGGTGCACGGCCAGCCGGTGGTACCACGACCAGGCCAGCCGCAGGCCCGCGATCCCGGCGAGCGCCAGCAGCGCCGGGTAGAACTGAGATACCGAGTGCACCATCACCCCCGCCTGGTCGATCAACTCCTGGGGTGCCCCGGCCCTCCGCCACTGATCGCGCATCGCGGACTCGTAGGTCGACAGCTCCTGGTTCACCCCTGACACCAGCCGCGACCACCCGATGCCGAGCCGCCACATCCAGAGGCCGAGTACCGCGCCGGCGGTTGCCGTCGCCGCCACTGCGCGGCCCACGGCGTTCGAAGGCTGCCACAACGTGAGCGCGAGGAATGCCCCGCAGAGGAGCACCGCCGCAGCACGTGTGACCTGGGCCCCCACGCCGCCGACCTGCTGGAGCCAGAGCGCCGACCACGCACCGCCCGCGAGGAGCCACAGCCACTCGCGCACCGTGCCCGGGCGCGAGAGGAGCAGCAGCCCGGCGAGCGGGCCGAACACGAAGACCGGCGGAGCGAGGAGCAGGTAGCCGGCCAGGGCCAGCAACGCTCCCCAGCCCGGCGGGCGCTTCGGGCTCAGCCGGTGAAACCCTTGATGTACGGCAGAAGCGCCAGCTGACGCGCGCGCTTGATCGCCGTGCTGAGCTGGCGCTGGTGCCTGGCGCACGTACCCGAGAGCCGGCTCGGCAGAATCTTGCCGCGCTCGGTCAGGAACCGCGACAGGGTGCGCTCATCCTTGAAGTCCACGACCCGCACGCCGCTCTCGCAGATGGCGCAGGTCTTCTGGGGCCGCCTCATTCGTCGTCCTCCTCGTCGCTCTTGCCGGCGGTCACCGGCACGGGCTGCGCGCCCTCGTTCACGACAACGAGGAACCGGAGGACTCCGTCGTCGAGCTTGATCGCGCGCTCGAATTCGGGGAGGCCCAGCGCATCCGCGTCGAACTTGGCGACGACGTAGTAGCCGGTCTCGTGCTTCTTGATGGGGTAGGCGAGCGTGCGCTTGCCCCAGTGGTTCACCTGGGGGGCTTCACCGCCCGGCTGCTGGATGAGTGCGTGAAAGCGAGCGAGGCGCTCGTTGATGGTGGCCTCTTCGAGCGCACTGTCGAAGATATAGACCACCTCGTACTGACGGGTCATTGACACCTTCCTTCGGTCTGAGTCGCCCCGGGCCGGTGTGGGCGCCGAGGAGGATGGGTTGTGAGGCGGGAAGTATAGGCGTGAAGCGATGATAAGGGTAGGTCGTCGGTCCGCCAACGTCCGGGTCCGAGGGGTCAGGACCGGGTGGCGCCGCCATCTGCCAGGGCGCCACCGCCCGCCGGACCGGCCCTGCTCAGCTGCTAAAGCGGAACAGCATCACGTCGCCGTCGCGAACGACGTATTCCCGGCCTTCCGCGCGCGCGAGTCCTTGCTCGCGGGCGGGCTTCCACCCGCCGACGCGCACGAAATCGTCGTAGCCCACCGTTTCGGCGCGGATGAAGCCCTTTTCGAAGTCCGAGTGGATCACGCCCGCCGCCGCTGGCGCCTTGTCGCCCCGGTGGATGGTCCACGCCCGGACCTCCTTCTCGCCGGCGGTGAAATAGCTCTGCAGGCCCAGCAGGTGGTAGGCGGCGTGGGCGAGCCGGTCCAGCCCGGATTCGGTGAGGCCGAGCGACTCCAGGAAGTCCGCCCGATCCGACTGGTCCAGCTCGGCAAGCTCGGCCTCCACCTTGGCGGAAAAGGTCACGACCTCGGCCACTTCGCCGTCGCGCGCGAGGGCGGTGCCGAGCGCGTCGACGTGGGGGTTCCCCGAGGCGATCTCGTGCTCGGCCACGTTCGCGGCGTAGAGCACCGGCTTCGCGGTCAGGAGGTTGAAACCGCGAAAGGCCGGCGCCTCCTCATCGGTCGGGGACACCGTGCGTGCGGGCCGGCCCGCGGCCAGGGCATCGAGCACCGCCTCCAGCACGCGCTGCTCGAGTCGGGCTTGCGGATCGCCGGACTTGGCAGCGCGCGTGGTCTTGTCGAGCCGCTTTTCGACGCTCGCCAGGTCGGCCAGGCCGAGCTCGATGTTGATGACCTCCCGGTCCCGCACCGGGTCTACCGGACCCATGACGTGCTGGATGTCGTCGTCCTCGAAGCAGCGGACCACGTGGACGATCGCGTCCACCTCGCGGATGTTCGCGAGGAACTGGTTGCCGAGGCCCTCACCCTCGCTCGCGCCCTTGACCAGCCCCGCGATGTCCACGAACTCCACCGTGGCCGCGACGGTCCGCTCGGGGCTCACGATCCGGGCCAGGGCCTCCAGGCGCCCGTCGGGTACCTGGACGATGCCGGTGTTCGGCTCGATCGTGGCGAAGGGGTAGTTGGCGACCAGCGCCCTCGCGGACGTGAGGGCGTTGAACAACGTGGACTTGCCGACGTTGGGGAGACCGACGATGCCGAGGCGGAGCATTGGAGGCGGGTCGCAGGTTCTGGGGTGGTGGGTTCTGAGTGGGCCGCGCGATGCCCGAACCGGGCCAGCGGGGTGGGAAACGCTAGGCGCGAGACGCTCGCGAACCCCATCGTCTCATCGATTGAACCGACTCATCGCTCGCTCGATGCCTTCGCCGAGCCACGACTCCACGGCCTCGGCCATCGGGTCGAGGAGATCCTGAATCACCTGGTGCTCTTCGGGCTCGAGCGGCCCCAGGACGAAGTCGGCGAGATCCTCCATGCCCACGGGCACGGGCCCGACGCCGATGCGGAGCCGGGAATAGTCTTGCCGCTGGAGCGCGGCCTCCACGCTCTTCAAGCCATTGTGACCGCCGGCCGACCCCGCGCCGCGCAACCGGAATTTCCCCACGGGCAAGGCGACGTCGTCCGTCAGGACCAGCAGGTGCGTCGCCGGTTCGAACCCCGGAAGCGCACAGAGCGGCGCGATGGCTGCGCCGCTCCGATTCATGTACGTCTGAGGCTTCAGAATTCGTACCGGGCGCCCATCCCACGTTCCCTGCGCTTGGCGTGTGCGCTCGCCGCGCTCGAACGGTCCCACTTTCCAGCGAGCCACCAAGTGGTCGGCCAATCGAAACCCGGCGTTGTGCCGGGTTCCGTCGTACTCCGGGCCGGGGTTGCCCAGCCCAACGATCGCGTGCAGGGCTCAGGCCTTTTCTTCGGTCTCGCCCTCGGCCTCGGCCTTCGGCTTCCGAATGAGCTCCGGCTCGGCCGTCGCAACCTCCTCGGGGGCCGCCGCCACCGGCGCCTCTTCGGACCGTGGCGCCACGACCGTGCAGATCGGCGTGTCGGGGTCGTTGAGAACCTTGGCCTTGGGCACCTGAAGGTCGCGCACGAACAACGAGTGGCCGATAGTGAGCGCCGTGACGTCGAGGTCGACGTGCTCCGGAATGTCCGCCGGCAGCACCTCGATCTCGAGCTCGCGGAGCACGTGGTCCAGCACGCCCCCGAAGTTCCGCACGCCGTCCGGGACGCCGATCAGGCGGACCGGCACTTGGAGGGTGATCTCCTCGTCGCTGCGCACCTCGTACAAGTCGAGGTGGATGATCTCGGCGGGGCGGAGGGAATCGCGCTGGATCTCGCGGATGAGCGCCTTGACTGGCGCCCGCCCGTCCACGGTCACGTCCACAATCGCGGTGGCCGCGCTGATCCCCACGAGCACTTTCTTGAGGGTCGCCGTGTCGACGGTGACGGACTCCGCCTCGCGGCCGTGCCCGTAGATGACGCCCGGCACCTTGCCTTCGCGGCGGAGGGAGCGGGCGGCGCCCTTGCCGGTCACCGAGCGCGAGCTCACGGGGAGACTTGCCTGTTGTGCCATGGTCCCAATCCTTGGAGTAACGTCACGTGCAACGAGTCACCGGCCCGAGAGGGCGATGGCTTCTGCCTGCTTCAATCGAACAGCGAGCTCACGGATTGATCGCTGTGTGTGTAGCCGATCGCCTTGGCCAGCAGTCCGGCGATCGAGAGCACCTTCAGCCGGTCGAACCGGCGCTCGGGTGGGATCCCGATCGTATTCGTCACCGCCACCTCCTTGACCGGGGAGGCCATCAGCCGGTCCACGGCCGGCCCCGAGAGCAGGGCGTGCGTGGCACAGCAGTAGATGTCCCGCGCACCGAGCCGCTTGAGGGCGGTCACGGCCTCCGCCATCGTTCCGGCGGTGTCGATCATGTCGTCCGGGATGAGGCAGTCCTTGTCGCCTACCTCGCCGACGACGTTCAGCACCTCGGCCACATTGGCCGATGGCCGCCGCTTGTCGATGATCGCGAGCGAGGCGTTGAGTCGCTTGGCGAAGCCCCGGGCCATCTTGGCCGACCCCACGTCCGGTGCCACCACGACCAGGTCATGCAGCTGCTTCTGGCGATAGTGGCTGACGAACACCGGCGCCGCATACAGATGATCGACCGGCAGGTCGAAGAACCCCTGGAGCTGATGCTGGTGGAAATCGATTGCCAGCACCCGGTCCGCGCCGGCCATCGACACCATGTTGGCCATGAGCTTGGCGCTGATCGCCACCCGCGGCTGGTCCTTGCGGTCCTGTCGCGCGTATCCGAAATACGGGATGACCGACGTGACCCGGGCCGCGCTGGCCCGGCGAGCCGCGTCCATGAGGAGCAGGAGCTCGATCATGTTCTCGGCCGGCGGGTTGGTCGGCTGGATGATATAGACGTCCCGCCCCCGGACGTTCTCGTCGATCTTGACGAACAGCTCGCCATCGGCGAAGCGCCGAAGCGTGACCTGACACAAGGGCTGCCCGAGATGGGCGGCCACTTCCTCCGAAAGGGCGCGGTTGCCCGAGCCGCTCAGGAGCAGCATTTGGCTGCGTGACAGCGAGAGGTCCGTCATAATTACAGCCCGCAAAAATAGTTAGCACCTGCCGACCGCGTCAACCGGCGGGTGGTTCGACCGGGCTACCCCTCGACGGGAAGCCCTGAGGTATCGAGATTGGGCTCTGGCCGTATGGTGTGGGCGCCACACCTGATGCTCGGCCGCCCAAGTGTCAGCTTTTCGGCATTCTCTCGCTAACATCCTGTCGGTACGGAACTTCCCTGACAGGGTGTGTAGCCGTTAACGACAGCTCCTCGCTGGCACGGGTCTGGCCTTTCCGTCGGCCGGTGGAAGTACGCACGGCCGCGTTCCCCCTGTGACAACACATTCAACTCTGGGGCTTGGGACCAACACTATGCGCTTCTCGCATGTCTTGACGTTCGTCGCCGGCACGGCGCTCCTCGGGGCCTGCGGCGGCGACTCTAACGGGCCGTCCAACGCGGTACCGATCGCCGGATTTACGGCTCCCAGCTGTACCGTGAACGTGGCCTGCAGCTTCTCGGGTACCGGGACCGATTCCGACGGGAGCATCACGGGCTACAGCTGGAACTTCGGCGACCAGAGCGCCGCGTCGACCGACCAGAATGCGACCCACACCTTCACCACCGCCAACACGTATCAGGTCACGTTGACCGTTACGGACAATGGCGGAGCCACGGGGACCGTCACGAAGCCGGTGACGGTCTCGGCGGCCCCCCCGAGCCTGGCGGCGGACTTCACCGTTACCTGCAATGGGCTGGATTGCACGTTCACCGACGCCAGCACCCCTGCGGGTGCCCTCACGTACCAATGGGACTTCGGCGAGCCTGCTTCGGGAGCCAACACGTCCACCGATCAGAATCCGACGCACACCTACAGCGCCACTGTCGTCACCGACTTCACGGTGACACTCACGGTCACAGACGGCCAGGGTGGGACCAACGCGAAGCAGCAGACGATTACCGTCACGCCTCCGGCAAGTCTCCAGTGCAGCTCTGGCGGGACGCTGCTGAATTGCACCCTCGACGTTACCCAGAAGGCCACGCTGACGATCACCTTGACCAGCCGTGACTGCTCGTTCACCGGCAACCAGTTTGAGATCACGGCGCCAGTGGAGCAGATTGTTTTCACCAACGGGTGCACGCAGCCAGTTGGCACGGTCTACACCATCGCGGGCCCGAATAACGGGGCGTTCGATCCGGGCACGCAGATTGAGGCCGTATTCACCCAGGGTGTCGGCGACCCGACGGATCCGCCCCGCGGGCCGCCCGCTGTCAAGCTCGAAGGATCCTTCCCCACCTGGACGATCAAGATCGACGATGGTGGGAATATGGGGCAGCCAAACGAGCCTGACTTCAACGACATCGTCTTGACAGCGCAGGCAACCGTCGTCCCGTAAAGTGCCCGACTGATTCAGAAGGAACTGCAGTAGCCCGCCGGCGGAGGACCGTCGGCGGGCCGCTCCAGCGGCCGGGTGAGTAGGCGGCCGCCTCCACCATTCCGTTTCCTCCAACATGCGAGCAGGAGCTATGCGACCAATCCGATCGCTGTACCTGTGGTGTGCCCCGTTGGTGCTCAGCACGGCTATGGCGTGTGGCAAGGACTCGAGCGGCCCCGACGATGGCGGCAACTCGGCGCCGGCGGCGGATTTCGCGAGCTCGTGCACTGGCCTCACGTGCTCGTTCGCCGATCTGAGCAGCGACGGGGACGGGCAGGTGGCCACTTTCGCCTGGGACTTCGGCGATGGCAATGGTTCCGCCACCAACAACCCGAGCCACACGTTCGCCAACGGCGGGGACTTCAGCGTGAAACTGACCGTTACGGACAACCTGAGCGGCCAGGGCTCCCGGACGAAGACGGTGACGGTGACCGCGCCCCAGAACGGCGCACCCACGGCTGATTTCGCCGTGAACTGCTCGTCGTTGAGCTGCACCTTTCAGGACCTGAGCACTGACGCCGATGGCACGGTCGTGGCCTGGGCCTGGGAGTTCGGGGACGGGTCGAGCAGCGCCGACCCGGCCCCGCCGGCCCACCAGTATGACGCGACGACACGAACGATCTACGCGGCAAAGCTCACGGTCACCGATAACCAGGGGCTGAGCAGCTCCAAAACCACCGAGATCACAGTCTCGCCGCCAGCCTCGCTCCAGTGCGAAGACGCGCCCGGGACGGGCCACTTCGCGTCCTGCGCCCTAGTGCTCGACGCCGATGCAACTGTGACGGTCAAGCTCGAGAGCCGGTCGTGCCTGGCGCACGGCAACTCGTTCCAGATCACGGCCCCGGTAGCGGAGACGCTGTTCACCGACGGCTGTTACGCTCCGGACGTCGGCAGCGCGTTCGACCTGAGCGATGGTGCGGTGTTCGAGGCCGGGACGCACCTGGAGGCGCAGGTCATTTCCGGCGCGACCAACCAGGTGACCGCGCCAGCGCTGCACGTGAGCGGCGCGTACCCCACGTGGACCCTGTCTTTCGACGATGGCGTGGGCGGCACCAGCGAGCCGGACTTCAATGACCTGGTCATCAGCATCACGGCCAACCCGGTCCAATAGCGGGGAGCCAAGCCATGCGCCCACCGCTGTCGGGCGTTCTGCTGCCCGGTGGCGGTGGGCTTGTGCTATTGGTTCCGGCGAGAGCGCCTCGACTGGCTCAAGAGGTAGGCGAGTTGGTCGACGGCGGACTCATTAGTTTCCGCTGAGTAGACGGTAGCTAGCGCTTCATAGATGCAACTCAGGAAGCCCTGCTTTCACGTTAGGACGATTCTGCCCGGGGGTGGCCCTGCCGCTTCGCTTGCTCCAAAAATCGTCGGCGCTTCGGACCGCGGTGGGTTTCGGCCTCGGCGGCGTCGGATACGCCTTGGGCAACTTGCTGCTGGCGCGGGTGCTTCTGCCCGCACAATTCGGCGTCTTCACCCTGTTTCTCGCGCTGGTTCAGATCGGAGCCTCCCTGGCCCCGATCGGCCTCGAGGGTCAAGTGAACCGCCGGCCAGGGGCGAGGGTCTCTCCCGGGCGACCGCTCCTCACCTCACTCGTCGTAGCGGTGGCGACCGCCATCCCCGCCGCGGCACTTTACAGAATGGACCTGGCGCTGATTGTCGCCTTGATCATCAGCATCACCGCCGGCGGGACTACCCGCGTGGCCTCGGCCATCTTCCAGAGCCGGCTCCGGTTTGGCCTTGCCCTCAGCCTCTCGCAGGGCCTTGCGATGATTCTGGTCGGCATGGGAGCGGTCGCCGTGATCGCCGGAGGGGTGCAGCTCTGGCTTCTTGCCGCACTTGTAGCGGGATACAATGTGATCTCGTCCAGCGTCGGCTGGGGAGTACTGGCACGCGAGAGACATCAGGGTGCACCCGAGGGGCACTCGTTCTTAGAGGGCCTTAGCCTGCTCGGCATAACCGCCGCTGCGCTAATCCTCATGCAGCTCGAGCGCTTGCTGACCCCCCGGCTCTTGACTCTCGACGACCTGGCCACCTTTGCGGTGGTGACCACCCTCGTCGGATCACCACTGCGTATGCTGCAGATGGGAGCGGGATATACGTTGCTCCCGCGGCTCAGCACCGCCTCTTCCCCAGAGGAGCGCCAGCTGTTGGCTCATCGCGAAGCATGGGCTGTCGCGTTGATCGCCGGCTCAGGCTCGCTGCTCATCTTCTTCGCAGCGCCTTGGGTCGCAGCCTCGCTGCTCGCCGGCAAGTATCACCTTTCGACAGCATTGATGATCGCCGCCCTCGTGAGCGGGGCCGTCAAGCTGGCTGACGGGTTCGCGACGACGATCGTCTGGGCTCTCGGCAGTGCCCGGCAACTGGGGTTGCTGAACTGGGTGAGCTGGACCTGCGCTGGGGTTGGGGCCACAGCGGCATGGCTAGGGGTCCGGTGGGGGCTGATCGGTTTGATGTACGGCGTAGCGGTGGGGTGGCTCTGCCGCGGCGCGGTTGCGAGTGCGCTCGCCTTCCGGCTGCTGCGCGGGTCTCCGGTACCCGGTGCGCTGCAGCCCGGATCGCCCGCCCGTATTCCTTTCTGAGCCCGCGACCATGACTCGGCCGACAGTCACCGCCATCATCGCCATTCGCAACGGTGCGCCTACGATCGGCGTTTGTCTGGACGCAATCGCCGGGCAGTCGTATTCAGTTGCGTCCACCATGGTTATCGATGACGCGAGCACCGACGACACGGTGAGGCGGGTTCGGGGACGCCGCGACCCAACAATGGAGATTATTGAGCTCGCCCAGAATGTGGGTCCTGCCGAAGCCCGCAACCGCGCCCTCCCCCGCGTGACCACCGACTATTTCTGGATCGTGGACGCCGATTGCGTCCCGGCGACCGATTGTCTGGCCAAGCTGTGTGCCCTCCTTTCGACGGACGCGACGATCGGCATCGTGGGTGGCCCGAATCCACAGGACCCGCGGAAGGTCACGTATGCCGCTGCGGCGTTCGACTTCTCGAACAGATACCTGGTGGATCCAGCAGCGCCTCCAACGGACGTGCCTTACGTCGTGGGCGCCAACATGCTGGTCCGCCGCGCGGTCATCGAGCAGGTCGGCTACTACGATCCGAATCTTCGAATCGCCGAAGACTTCGATCTCTGCGTGCGGGCGCGCCAGGCTGGGTGGCGCGTCTTGTTCGAGCCAAGGGCGCTTTCGGAGCATCGCCACCCCCGCTCCACGGTCTTCAGTTATTTGCGTTACCAGTACACGATTGGCCGCTATGGCTGCCGGTTTCGTGTGAAGCACCGCGACGCGGTCCCATTCGGCCGCTGGTATCCAACCACACCCGCACGGGCCGTGTTGCTCGCCCCGGTGTACGTCGCGATGGCGCTCGGTCGGATTGTGGTAAAGAACGTTGCGGTAGGAGCGATCCGCCCGCTCATCTGGTATTTCCCGCTTATCGCGCTCGGCCAATGCTGGGTCATCGCAGGCGTAATCCGGGGGCTCGTAGATGTGAAGAGTCGATGATCCTTACATCGCCGCGACATTCCGAGCGCTTTGCGCGGGGCATGCCCAGCCGCTCGGCCCTGCTTTCGGCGGTGCGGATCAACAAGCCTCGTGGCGAGCCGCTGGGTGTGTCAGGCCGTGATCCCGCTGAGAACGACGATTCAGGCTGCACCCAGGAGTCAACAGTACTTTAGCCGGCAAACATTCCTCCAGGATTATGTCGGCAGCCGCTCCCAGTAGGTGGCGCGTTCATGCAACTTTGCCGCCGGCGCCTTCGTCCCTGAGACGACGACGGCTTCGATATGGGAGCGGCAATTGGAATTACTGCAGATAGCCGTTGGCCCTCATTTCATCGCCGCAAATGGTCTCGAAGGTTCGGGTGCGGTAGGCATCCCACTCACGCCAGTGGGGGATCCTATAGGTCCCCGTGGCGTTGCGTTGAACACCCGTCTCCTGCTTCCAGACGGATTGCGGTATGCCCAGGCCAAACGGACTCAGGATTCGGTGCTCGAAGCATTCGTAGTCGCTGATGGCCTCCTCGAACCTGACTGTGCTCCCGATACTGGTACGGAGGAGGTGATTTTCCACGCGCCAGTACCAGCACAGCTTGGCGAAGCGATCCATCGCGTGCCACTGAGCAAAGAACGGGTCGGATTCATGCGGCCTCAGCCACCACGTCCACATGTCTCCGGGCGTCAGGGCGGCCGTCGACATCATGGTCCGGACGACGTCCCGCCCGTCCCTCACCATGTGCAGGAATCCAGCCCCGGGAAAGTGGCGCCTCAGAGCATGGAAGTGACGGCGCAGCAGCGAGTTGACCTCGCCATAGACACTCAACTCCGTCGTGCGCATCCGGAGATACATTTCTTTCTTGCGAAACGAAGCTATATAGCGCTCGGCGTCATCCGGACTGAAGAATGCCCGTCGGTAGGCGTCGATATCGCTGCGAGCCGGCTCGTGAAACACGACGGCATCGGAGGACATGTTCAGCAAATGTGACAGGAACGTCGTCCCGGAACGGCCGAGTGCCAGAATGAAGAAAAACTTCTTGCTCGCAATCCACTGCTCGACTTGACGATTCGTAACCCCCCAATGACGCGTCACCCGCAGCGTCTCCATCAGGCGCCATATCTCCGTGCGTACCCGCTCCGATCGCATTTTCACCAAGGAGCGGGTACTTCTGGCCAAATCCAGATTCATGCTGCGACTCCTTTCAGGTCCTGCCGTCAAACATTTCCACCAGGATTCTATCGGCAGCCCGCTCCCAGGTTTTTTGGGGGGCCGTAGATAAGCAAAACTCCGAAGCGCGCTGGAGTCTTTCAGGGGATTTCAGCAACTCAATGGTGATGGCCGCGATTTCTTGAGTATTGCAGGGATCCACCAGCCAGCCGGACCTCCCTTCATCGATGGCATCGGGAATGCCGCCGCTCCGGCCCCCGAGGGAAGGAAGGCCGCACGCCGCTGCTTCCAGGAATACGAGGCCAAAGCCCTCGACGTCCGGTGGCTCTTCCCGCGACAGCATGACAAAAAGATCGGCCACGTTATACAGCTCTACGATTTTCGCTAAGGCCACCGGCCCCAAGAAGCTGACCTGGGCCTGCAAGCCCAGGCGGGTCGCCAGCTCCTGCAACCGCTGCTGGTCGGGCCCGGTGCCGACAACGAGGTATTTGACGTCGGGGACAGCCCGTAAGATGGCGGGAAGCGATTCCAGCATGCGATCCACGCCTTTGTACGGATACAGACGCGTAACGGTGAGGAGGATTCTTTCGCCCCCTGGTTTGTACCTTGCCCGAGCCTCTGATTTTGCCGGCATTTTCTTAAAGATCGCCGGGTTCACACCGTTGTTGACCGTGACGATTGAGGCTTCATTCCCGCCTCCCTCCGTGAGCACGGCCTTGCGGGTATAATCGCTAACCGGGAAGACCTTCTTGGCCTCCTGAAACACCGCCCTCTTCAGCTTGCGGGTCAGCACCGTCCGTACGCCGTTCGGTATGCTGGCAAAGTTCTGAAAGAGTTCGGTGCCGTGAGCCGCCACGAAATAGGGAATAGCCGCTTCTCCTACAGCCCAGCGGCCTGCCGCCCCATCGGGAAGCCAGATGGGGCAAAACATCGCATCAGGAGGCTGCTGCCGAATAACAGCTCGCAAGGCCCGAGCGAAAAGCGGGTAGCTGATGAGGGCGCTATGCGGAGCGGTGATTCGGGAGATTTGGTATGGCAGGTTCTGATCGAACTCTTCTATCCCAGGGAGCTTACGGCTGACCACATGGACCCGTGCCCGCCGGCTAAACTGCACGGCCAATTCGTGGCCGTAGTTGGCCACTCCTCCCAGCAGGGGCTTGAAGTCATAGGCTGGTATGAGGATGCTCCTCTTTTCATGGTCGGTAGACATGGCCCCTTCGCTAGGGGGTGAATGGGAGATCGTGTTCAACACGAAGCCAGTTTGCAAGAGCTTAGCAAAAAGGGGGTTGTGGACACCCGTACCCCGCCGCCGTGCCGATCGTTGTGCCGCAGCATGACCCCAACACGCACAGCTGTGCTCCCGTGAAAGCTCTAGTAGCGTAAGCTACCAGGCGCGGGCGGCCGTCAGCGCTTAGAGCACATTGCCGAATCGAGATCGACTTGCACGGCGCTTCTCCAGCAAGGCGAAGTCGCACGACGGCCTGCATGCAGTAATGAGCGGATAGCGCGTAGGGGTGTTCCATTGGCCCTGGTGGATTCGAACCACCATTAACGGATCCAAAGTCCGCTGTCCTGCCGTTGGACGAAGGGCCAGTCGTGAAAACGTACACCCGACCGACCGATGGGTAAACCGACCGCCTCCGCCATCCGACGGACGGTTGCGGGGCGGCGGCCCGCCCGGTAGCTCCCATCCCAATTCGCATGCTGCGTCGCATGCTGCCGGGAACCCGTTGCCATTCATACTGTTTTCATACTCTCTGATACGTTGGCGTGTTATCGTGTCCAACGGCCGACGGGGGGCCCACAGCTTGCTGGCGGCGCCAGTGATCCGTCCGTCCCTCGGGTGAAGTTGCGGGTCCGGTGCAAGTGTCCGGGGGTTTGGCACCGGCGCCCCGAGGGGCTTATCGTTTCGTAGCAGGAGCGCAACGTTCTTTGGGATGGTCGGCGGCTAAGTGCTTGAAGTGTAACGCTATACGTGGTAGCATGCACGGCTGGAGAACGGCCTGAAATCTGCATCGTCAGTCCCGATCGGTGCGGGCTCGGCAACCCCCTTGACGCCTAGACATTCGGCCATCGCTCATGACCAAGACCTCGTTCCTACGCGTCCGACCTTGGGTTCTCCTGTTGGTGCTCGCCGCAGGCACGCTCCGCTGCAGCGAGAACAACGTGCAGCCCCCGACGCCCACCGCAATAGCGATGGTGGACGGGAACGGTCAGACCGGTGTCGCCGGCGAGTCACTGGCCAATCCCCTCGTGGTCGTGGTCACCGACGAGAAGGGCGATCCCGTTCAAGGCGTGAGCGTTCACTGGGATGCTGGCGGCTCCGGCTCCGTCTCGTCCGGCTCTGTGGAGACCGGCGCCAACGGTCGGGCGTCCGTGCAGCGGGTGCTGGGGCCGCAGCCCGGCGAGCAATCCACCACGGCGTCGGTCGCGGGCCTGTCCGGCTCGCCGGTCACGTTCCTGGCCATCGCGACCGATGGCGAGAGCTCCAGCCTCGCAGTGACGACCCAGCCGTCGGCGACGGCCGAGAGCGGCGTCGCGCTCGGCGCACAACCGGTGGTGCAGCTCAGAGATCCGGACGGCAATGACCTGGCGCAAAGCGGGGTGGCGGTCACCGCGTCCCTCGCCACCGGGTCGGGAACGCTCGGCGGGACCCTGACTGAGGCCACGAACGGCGCCGGCGGCGCGACGTTCACCGACCTGGCGATCACCGGCCCCGCCGGCACCTACACGATCCGGTTCTCGGCGCCCGACTTCGTTCCGGCGGTCTCCTCGGCGATCACTGTCTCTACGCAGTCCGGCAACACGATCCTGCTTATCACCAATCCGCCGACTGCGGCGCTGGACCGCGAGGTCTTCGATCCCGCGGTGCAGCCCGTCGTCCAGGTGAGGGACGGCTCCGGCAACCCGGTGCCGGGGGTCGGGGTCACGGCTAGCCTGACAGGGGGAGGCGGAACGCTCGAGGGGACGACCACGTCCACGACCGATGCCCAGGGCTTCGCGAAGTTCGGCGACCTTGGCATCGACGGCGCCGGGGCGCAGACCCTCGAGTTCAGTACGGGCTTGACCAGCGTGACCGCGACGCCCGTGACCCTGTCAGCGCTGCCGTCGGAGGCGACGAGCGGGAAGTGGGGCCCGGTCGTCGCCTGGGACATCGTGCCGCTGCACATCCACCTGTTGCCAAGCGGAAAGGTTCTCGGATGGGGCAAGTACGAGGACGGCGGCGTGATGGGCACGATGGCAACCCGCCCGCGCCTGTGGGATCCGGCGGCCGGACCGCCGACGAGCGCAATCGAGGTGCAGGCCGACACGATGCTCTTCTGCTCGGGCCACACGCTGATGGCGGACGGTCGCCTGATGGTTACCGGAGGGCACAAGAGGGACAACGTCGGTATCGACGTCACCAACATTTTTGACCCGGCGAGCCAGACCTGGACGACGGGCCTGCCCAAGATGGCCTTTGGGCGCTGGTACCCCACGGTGACCACGCTCGCGGACGGCCGCGTCCTCACCATGGCCGGAAACGATTCTGCCGGTAACGTGGTCACGACGCCCGAGATCTGGGAGAACAACAACCACTGGGTTCCGCTGCCGGGCGCGGGGTCGCTGAACATCCCCTATTACCCCAGGAACTTCGTGGCCCCCGACGGCCGGATCTTCATGGCGGGCGAGCGGATCAAGTCCCGTTGGTTCGACGTAGACGGCACGGCGGCGGGCGGGCGCGGCAAGTGGACCACCGGGCCGAACCACGTTTGGCCGTTCAACCGCGACTACGGCACCGCCGCGATGTACGAGGCCGGGAAGATCCTGTACACGGGCGGCGGCGGCAACCCGTCGTGGTCTCAGTCTCCCGACGCCAAGGACGACGCGCCCACCGCGATCGCCGAGAAGATCGACCTGAACGCCGGCTCGCCGGCGTGGAGCAGCGCGGGCATGATGGAGTTCCCGCGCCGGCACCTCAACTCGACCATCCTGCCGGACGGTACCGTCCTCATCACCGGCGGCACTAAGGGGGGCGGCTTCGTGGACATCAACCTCGGCGACGCGGCCCGGGCGGCGGAGCTGTGGGATCCCAAGACCAACCAGTGGAAGACCCTCGCCGCGAACAGCGTCATGCGAGTGTACCACTCGGTCTCGCTGCTGCTGCCGGACGGCACGGTCCTCCACGGAGCAAGCGGCAACGCCATGGCGGGCGGCGCCAATCCAGTGCCCGTGCCCGACGAGGCGAACCACGAGATCTTCTCGCCGCCATACCTGTTCAAGGGCGCTCGGCCAACGATCACAAGCACCCCGTCGAGCGTGAGCTACGGGCAGACGTTTCCCGTTGCGACCCCCAACGCCGCGCAGATCACGGACGCGCGGTGGATCCGGCTCGGCTCGGTGACCCATGCGTTCGACGCGAGCCAGCGGGCAAACACCCTGACCTTCACACGCACCGCTACCGGCGTGGACGTCACGGCGCCGGCGGACCCGAACCTGGCGCCGCCCGGCTACTATCTGCTCTTCGTGCTCAACCGGAACGGGGTGCCCTCGACAGGCAAGATCATCCGAGTAGGCTAGACCGACGGTGGGCTCAGCCCACCAAGGCGTCCGAGACATCGTAGCATAGTGGCAGCATCACCCCACAATCCGCACGATCGGTTCCCGTTGTGATGGCTTCCCGGGAAAACCTATACAGGCCCTCGGATGGCGGCGGCACGCCGTGCATATCGAGGGACGAGAAAGCGATGGCTCAGCCGATCCATGAAGCGTGACGCCCAGGGCGTGACGTACCAATCCAGGCCGTGGCATACCCACACGGCGGGACAGCCGGCGTGGAGCGGAATGGAATACTTGGGGTTGAACAGTACGTCGAGGCGGTGCTCCCGCACGGCGCGCGGCACGGCGATTTGGTCCCAGGCGAACACGGATCGGGCGGGAAGGGCATGCTCCTCCACCTTCGCATGACCGCTGTGGGTGCCGAGCAGCTCGGGATTGCGGTAGAGGAGGACGAACTCGTGCGCGGTCTCGAGCTCGAGCATGGCGTCGAGCAGTCGGCGGGTATAGATCCGGACGCCGCCCTGGTGCTGGTCGTAGGGCCGCAGCATCACTCCGATTCGCACGGTCAATCCCCGCTGGAAGACTCGCCGCGTTACCCAGACCCGGCCGAGAAGGCTTGGCCGGTGCGAAGGAGCGTTGGATTCGTGCTACAGCGACCGGATCGCGCGGTGTGTACCGACGTGCGATTGCGAACGGCGCCAACTCTTGCACGGTTAAGCTCAACGCCTATGGCTGGACTAGATTTCGCAAGTCGAAACAGTAAGTTAGCCCAGGAAGCACCCGCCGTGTCCGCCGACACAGATCACGATGAGCACGAGGTCCATGTGCCTGGCCGCAGACATCGCCGTCACGTCCTCTTCAGGATGCTACTTACGGGGTGCGCCGCCGCCGTGATCGTCGGGTGCTCCGACGAGCGTGCGGGCGCAGGGCCACGGAGCGGTGAGGTGCCGGCAACGGATCCGGACCTCGGTGAAGACGCTCCGATCAACCTGGCCTACCTCTGTGGCAACCGATTCGTGATCTCGAACGCCCAGAATGTGCCCATCAGCGTGAGCTACCGCGTCGAGGGCAGCGAGGAGGAGGGGCATGCCGACCTCGCCGCGGCGCCGATGGCGGATCCCGCCGAGACCGAGCATACGATCGAGACTCGCGCCCGGGGCTCGGTCCAGCTCTTCGTGGACGGGCGCTTGGTGGTTGCGCGGGCGAACGAAGGCATCCCATGCACGCCGCAGGCGGTAGGCGCGCCCGCCCTCGCCGAGGCGTCGGCGTCCGGTCAATGGACGGCGCCCTTTCCCTGGCCGATCGTCGCCATCCACATGATCCTGCTACCCGACGGGCGGGTGCTGTCCATCGGGCGCACCGGAAAGCCGACGATCTGGAATCCGACCACGGGAGTGTTCACCACCGTGCCCGCGCCGGCGAACCTCTTCTGCTCCGGCCACACGCTCCTCGCCGACGGCCGGGTCTTCGTGGCTGGCGGGCACATCACAGACAACCACGGTCTCCCCAATACCACGCTCTTCGATCCTGTCCACAACACGTGGCAGTCCAGCGCGCTCATGGCAAAAGGGCGATGGTATCCCACGACGACGACCCTGGGCAATGGCGACGTGCTCATCCTTGCCGGCAAGGATCAAGGCGCCACAGTAGTCACGACGCCGGAGGTCTGGAGCAACGGATCTCTCAGCCAGCTGACCACGGCACTCAAGTCGCTGCCGTACTATCCTCGTGCGTTCCTGACGTCGAAGGGCACGGTGTTCATCGCAGGGCCGGGCATCGCGACGCAGTTTCTGACGCCGACGGGCACAGGAATTCTGAAGAATGGACCGAAGCGCCTCGGCCCGTCCCGGGAGTACGGCTCCGCTGTGATGTACGATGACAACAAGATCATCTACGCAGGTGGGAACCGGACCACGAACAGCGCGGAGATGATCGATCTCACAGCGGCCGCTCCCGTCTGGCAGTGGGCCGCCCCGATGGCGTTTGCGCGCAGGCACCACAATCTCACCGTCCTCCCGACGGGTGAGGTCCTCGCGACCGGCGGCGTCGCCGGCACCAGTTTCGACGACGTCTCGCAGCCCGTTCGCGCGGCAGAAATCTGGAGCCCCGGAACAGGCACCGGACCAGGCAATTGGACGACTCTGTCGAGCAATGCCGTGACCCGAGGCTATCACGGCACCTCGCTGCTCCTGCCGGATGGACGAGTGCTCAACGCCGGCAGCGGCGAGGGGGCCGGAGCCCCGAGCGAGAAGAACGCCGAGATCTTCTCGCCGCCGTATCTCTTCGCCGGCGCCAGGCCGACGATCAGCAGCGCGCCCGCGTCGGTCGGCCTCAAAACGACGTTTCGCCTCGGGACCCCGAATGCGGCCGCCATCACGAAGGTCAGCCTGATCCGTCTTGGCGCGGTGACCCACGCGTTCGATGAAAATCAGCGGTTCATGCGACTCTCGTTCACGGCGGACGCGACGGGACTCACGGTCACCGCACCCACGTCGAGCAATCGGGCGCCCCCGGGACACTATATGGTGTTCATCCTGAACGGCTCCGGCGTGCCGTCGGTGGCGAAGATCATCCGGATCTTCTAGAAACGCCCTCAGGGTCTCAGGGACTCTGCAACCTCTGCGGCCGTCGGCCCGGTATCCCCGGGTCTGACGGCCGCAGATTTTTCGAAACGGCAAGGGTCGACCACCTCGCCATCACGCGCCCCAGCGCGAGCGGCCCCTCCAGGCTATCGACACAATCACGCGAGCCGTATGTTGGGAGTGCTGCACTCAGCTGTCTCCGTGAAAAGAGCGAGGTGCTCATGATGCGTCGGCTCCCGATGATGCCGGTGCCGCGACCGATTGCGCTGCTCGCCGGCGCGTTGGCTCTCGGCGTGCTCGCGTGCTCGGCGGAGCGCACCAGCACGGGTCCTCGACCATCCGAGGCTGCTCCGCTGGACCCGGAAACCGGCAGCGACGCCCCAATCAACCTTGCGTACGTCTGTGGCAACCGGTTCGTGTTGTCGAATACACGAGATGTTCCGGTCACTGTGACTTACCGCGTGGCCGGCAGTGAGGAGGAAGGCACCGCCGACCTGGACGCCGCTCCGCGGATGGACCCCGCTGTCACCGAGCGGGCGATCGAATTGAGAACGACGGGGGTGGTAGAGCTCTACCTCGGCGGCCACATCGTCGTGGCGCGAGCCAACGACGGGGTGCCGTGTGCTGCCGAGGTGGGAGGGGCGGCGCTGGCCTCGGCGACCGGCGCCGAGACGGGGAAATGGTCCGCGCCGTTCAGCTGGCCCATCGTGGCCATCCACATGGCGCTGTTACCGGACGGGCGGGTCCTTGCCCTCGGCCGTCTGGGGACGCCGCAGGTGTGGGCGCCCCTCTCCGGCCAGTTCACGTCAGTGCCGTCCCCGGCCTGGTTGTTCTGCGCCGGCCAGACGCTGCTGCCGGACGGGCGGGTCTTTTTTGCCGGCGGTCACATCGACTACGACTTCGGTCTGCCCAACACCACCCTGTTCGATCCCGTCACCAACGCGTGATCCTCGAGCACCCCGATGAATCGGGGACGCTGGTACCCAACCACGACCACGCTGGCGAACGGTGACGTCCTGATTCTGGCCGGCCGGGACCAGGCCAGCATCCAGGTCGCGGAGCCGGAGGTCTGGAGCAACGGCACGTTGAGACGGCTCACGACCGCGCCCAAGACACTGCCCTATTATCCCCGCGCCTTCCTGACCTCGACGGGAACCGTTTACGTCGCGGGGCAGGTGGTCTACACGCGCTACCTGACGACGGCCGGCACCGGCAAGTGGAAGAGCGGCCCCAAGCATCTCTACGCCAGCGCGCGCGACTACGGCTCGGCGGCCATGTACGAGAACGGCAAGATCGTCTATGCCGGTGGCTCCCGCACGACCAATACCGCGGAAGTCATCGACCTCAACGCCGCCACCCCCGCCTGGAAGTGGACCGGCTCGATGGCCTTTGCCCGCCGGCACCTGAATCTGACCGTATTGCCGACTGGAGAGGTGTTGGCGACCGGAGGTGTCGGAGGCACCAAGTTCAACGACCCGACGAAGGCAGTGTACGCGGCGGAGATGTGGAGCCTGCAGACCGGGCAGTGGACCACCCTCTCGAGCAATAGCGTCATGCGGGACTATCACGGGACGGCGCTGCTCATGCCGGACGGGCGCGTCCTCGTGGCCGGCGGGAGCGAGGCCGGCGGTACGCCGAACCAGAAGAACGCCGAGTTCTTCTCGCCGCCCTACCTGTTTCGGGGCGACCGGCCGACGATCGAGAGTGCCCCGGCCACCGTCCAGTACGGCAAGACCTTTCGAATCCTGACGCCGAACGCGCGCGACATTGCGAAGGTCAGCTTCATCCGGCTCCCATCGGTCACGCATGCTTTCGATCAGAACTCGCGACGGCTTGCGCTCACATTCACCAGCGATGCCACCGGACTCACCGTGGCGGCTCCGAGCTCGGCCAACATCGCCCCGCCGGGGCACTACATGGTGTTCATCCTCAACGGCAGCGACGTCCCGTCCATCGCCACGATCATGAGGATCTTCTAGTCCGTCATCGATGGCGCCGGCACCGCGCCGAGCGTCTCGGCGGCATCCACCCGACCGTGCCGGCGCCCGAGCATCATGCGAGCATCGTCACGGTCGCGCGCGGATCGGTAGACGGCGAACAGCGTTGAGCCTGAGCCGCTCATCCGGCAGACCAGCGGCCGAGTCCCGACCAGCGCCTCGAACGCCGCCCGGATTTCGGGGCGGTGGTGGAATACCGGGGACTCGAAGTCATTCCCCGCCATGCGCCCGATGTCACCCCACCGGGACAAGGCGTCGAGATCGAGCGCAACGGCGCCGCGCCGGCCCGCGGACTCACGTGCCGCATCCACCCACCCGTACGCCTCCGCCGTTCCCACCCCGATCGGCGGCGTGACGAGAAGCACCGGGGCCGCCGGCAATGGCGGCAGCTGCAAGAGCCGCTCTCCGCGATTCCAGCCAAGGGCGAGAGGCGTGCCGGTCAGGAAAAAGGGCACGTCGCTGCCGAGGCGCGCAGCAAACTGGAGCAGCTCGTGGCGAGGCACGGCGCCGTTCGCGAGCTGGTTCACGGCGAGGAGCGCCGCGGCCGCATCGCTCGAGCCTCCGCCCAGCCCGGCGCGCACGGGAATCCGCTTCTCCAGTGTCAGGTGCACCCCGAGCCGGCGTCCCGTGGCGTCGAGCACCATGTTCGCGGCTCGAACCGCCAGATTGTGCTCCGGAGGCCCGACGTCCGCGCCTTCGACATCGATCGTCACCTCACCGGCATCCCGCGCGCTCGCTCGCAGTACGTCGGCGAGGCTCACCAGGCAGAACAACGTCTCGATGCCGTGATAGCCCTCGGCCTCCTTGGCAAGAACGCGAAGGAAGAGATTCAGCTTGGCGTGCGCCTGTACCGTGACCGGCTCGTGGCTCATGACGGTCGCGGGCTGCGCAGGTCGCTCAGGGCGACGGGAGTGCGGGCGAGCGACCAGGCGCCGAGGAGAACGATGGGCACGAACGTGGCCGCGTGAAACGCGATCGCATACGAAGAGGCGAGCGCGACGGGAACGCGGAACAGGGCAAGGGCCGCGACGATCGAGGCCTCGAACTGTCCCACAAACCCCGGTGTGAGCTGCACCGTGATGCCGAATACGAGAATGCCCTGCAACAGCAGTGCGCCGACGAACCCCACTGGAATATCGAACGCCTGGAACGCCACGTAGAACGCGAACGCATTGGTGAGCCAGAGCACCAGCGACCAGAGAATCGTGCCCGCGAGGAGGGAGGGAGAGCGCAGCACCGTGAGGCCGTGACGGATGCCCTCGATCAGGTCCACGATCCGATCGGCAAGCCGGCCGGCGGGGAGCAGGCGTCGCACGATCCGCTCGGCCGTGAGGGGAAACGCCACGACCACGAGAGCCGCGGCCAGCGCCGCGACTCCGAGGACGCCGGCAGCCTGGGCCGCGTGCCGCAGGGAAACGCCACCGACGGCAACGTCAGGCGGGAGCTCGGAGACGAGCAGCGACAGGCTCATCAACGCCACCACCGTGAGGCCATCGAAGATCCGCTCGACGGCCACCGAGGATAGCGCCGCGCTGAATCGTGCGCCGGCGAGTCGCGAGGCGGCTAACAGCCTGACCAGCTCACCAGCGCGGAACGGGAGGATGTTGTTGGCCATGAAACCGATCGCGACGGCATGCCAGAGGGGAGCGGCCGGGAGCGGGCCGCCATCGGCGGCCCGAAGCAGCAGGCGCCAGCGCACGAGGCGAAGCGGATATGTCGCCGTCGCGATGACCGCCGCGGCGAGCAGGGGCACGAGGTGCGCATTGCGCAGGTGCTCGACCACCTCGCCGAGGTGGACGCCGCGCAGCGCCCAGAAGAGCAGCGCGCCGGCGACGACGGTGCCGACGACGGCGCCGATCCGCCGTTTGCGGCCGGCCGCGGACGCCGCGTCAGGATTCGGCAAGCGCCAAGGGGACGAGGTCGAGGAGCTCCTGCAGCAGCGGCTGAATTGCCTCGAGGCCCCCGTTGCGCGCCAACTCGTCGGCGAGCTGCTGGCGGACCGCGGCCGCACGCTCAAGCGCGGCGCGCCCCCGATAACAGAGCGTGCCGATCTCGATCGTCACCGTCCCCTCGCTCGGGGGCGGCGCCGCGGCAGCGAGCGCGCGGCCCACCAGAGCCTCCAGGGACGGCGACTCCGCGGCCCGCTCGCGCCGCAGGCGATCGAACGTGCGGTAGCTGGCCTCGAGTCCGCCTGCCGGACCCCGTTCGGAGGCCCCGGTCGGCGAGGACGTCACCGAAGCCTCGTCGTATCCCAGGCTCTCGATGGCCACCACACGCTCATCGTCGAGCAGCGACTCGATGTCCACGACGGGCTCGCCTTCGAGCAGCGACTCGATGGGCACCGGTGTCTCGTCGTAGAGCAGCGACCCGATGGGCACGATTGGCGGCTCCGGTTCCGGAGCGGGCGGGACCGGGACAGGTGGAGCGGCAGAAGCCGGCATCGGCGGCGGAAGCGGGACGGCCTCGGCCAGGCGGAGGCCGTCGAGCCGATAAGCGGCGTCCAGAATGCGCCGGGAGATGAGCATCCGGTCGTCGGCGTCCGCGACTGCCCGGAGCAGCTCGCCCGCTTCACGCAGGCAGCTCACGAGCGCCGGGGTGGCCCGAGCCGCAACGCCGGCGGCAAGCGCCTCCCGGGCTGACCGCGCGAACACGACCAGCGCCCCGGCAACCGGGTCGGGTCCGGGCGTCCCGGCGGACCGGAGCGTCCCCAGCAGGTGGTAGAGGCGGAGATCGCGCTCGACGGCCGATCGGGAGCGCGCGATGAGATCCGCGCTCTGGCACAGGTGCTCGCCGTGGCTCACCAGCTCCAGCGGACCGAGCGGGGCGGGTGGCGAGAACTGCGGCTGGGCGACCGGCGGCGTCAGCGGTGACGGGTCGTCCTCGTAATAGAGCGACTCGATCGGCACGACATCGCGTTCCACCGCGAACGCCCGTAACAGGAGTTCCGTGAACCGGCGGGCCTCCTCGGTTTCGGGCTCCGGGCGGCCGTGCTCGGCGATGTCGCGCGAGATGCGGGTGAGCGCGACGGACCCGGCGGCGATCACGGCGTCCACGCCGGGCGGTGGCGCGAACAGCCGGGTGAGGTCGCCGACCGCGAGCTCGATGCCGTCGAGAATCTCCGGAAGCGGAACGAGGTCGCTCAGCTCGGCGAGACCCCGGAGCGACTGCATGCGGCGGATGACGGTGTAGAGCGGCTCGCGATCGCCGGGCGACACCTGCAGCGCGCGGGCGGCCCGGTCGAGCGCGCTCGCAATCAGCGCCCCCTCGCGCGCCACGAAGGCCCGTACCCCGGCGTTGAGTTCACCCTGCTCGTTGCGGCGGCCCCCAGGCTCGCCTGCCGGGCCTGCTCCGGTCGTGCGGCCGGCCAACGACTCGAGGCTCAAGCCGAGGCGGACCGAGCGTGCCGTTTCCGGCTCGCCCCATTCGCGCACCCGCCGAACGAGCAGCCGGAACTCCTCGATGGCCTGGGCCGCCTGTTCGCGGGTCGCCGGATCCCACGGGCGCCGGCCGTCGCGGTACGCCCGGGCGAGGCCTTCGAGTCCCGCAGCCGCTCGCGCGATGGGTTGCTGCGAGGCCATCAACGCCGAGCCGCGCAGCACGCGCGCGGTGCGAAGAAACTCCTCGGCGGGCGGACCATCGGACCGGCCCACGAGCGTTTCGAGGCGGTCAAGGCATTCGCCCGCCTCGAGAGCGAAGAAGTCGGCGGCGGCCAGGGGGTTTGTCATGGCTCGGAAAGTATCAGCGCCTTGCGCCGCGCACCAAGTGGAGCATCTGCTGCACGGCCGCACCCATCCCGACCATCACGGCGCGACTGACGATGCTGTGGCCGATGTTGAGCTCCTCGATCTCGGGTATCGCGGCCACCGGAAGGACGTTCTCGTACGTGAGGCCGTGGCCGGCATGGACGAAGAGTCCCATGTCCGCCGCATGACGCGCCGCACGCCGGAGCTCGTCGAGCGCCGCGTCCCCTTTTCGCCAGCCGTGGGCATAGCGCCCGGTATGAAGCTCGATCGCCGGCACGCCGAGGTCCTTCGCCGCATCGAGTGCGGCGGGATCCGGGTCGAGGAACAGGCTCACCCGGGCGCCGGCCTCGTCGAGACGTCGAATGGTCTCACGCAAGCGGGGGCTCGTGCGGCTCAAATCGAGGCCGCCCTCGGTGGTCACCTCTTCTCGCCGCTCGGGCACGATGGTGGCCTGATAGGGCCGGAGCCGGCAGGCAAGCGCGAGCACGTCGGGACTCGTCGCGAGCTCCAGATTGAGGACGCGCACGGCCGGCGCCAGGCGTTCGACGTCGTCATCCTGGATGTGCCGACGATCCTCGCGGAGATGGACGGTGATGCCGTCCGCACCGGCCGCCTCGCACAGCCGCGCGGCCTCGAGCGGATCGGGCTCGTCGGTGCGGCGTGCCTGCCGGACGGTGGCGACGTGATCGATGTTGATGTACAGGCGCTGGGACGTCATTGCTCGCAACTCCGCGGCCAATTAACTTCGCACGCTCCTACTTCCCCAACGAGCGACCGGTGATGAACGGACGGTGGTACGCGGCGGCCCTGTTCCTGTCGGCCTGCGGGGGTGGCAGCGCCGCCGAGGTACATCCGGCCAATACGGCGCCCGCCGCCGTGGAGAGCTTCATGAAGGCCGTGGCCGACAGCAATCTCACCGCCATGGCCAGCCTGTGGGGCACGGCGGCTGGGCCCGCGGGACGCACGCGCCAGCCACCGGATTACGAGCGCCGGATCACGGTCATGCAGGCCTATCTGAGCCACGATGACTATCGGATTCTCTCCGATCTCCCCGACGGCTCCGAGGCTCGCCGCGCGATGCAGGTCCAGATCCGGCGCCAGGCCTGTACTTGGGACGTCCCCTTCAAGGTGATCCAGATGGCGGACAAGAACTGGATCATCAACCAGGTGGATCTCGGCGCGGCCGGCAATCCCGCCAGGCCCTGTGATTCGTCGGCCAACGACACCGCATCCACCCGCAGCCCCTGATTTTTTCGGCGGAACTTCGCTCCCCCTGCTGCTGTTATCTTACTCGCTGAGTTCGAGCAAGATCCCGGCGGTCGCCTTCGGATGGACGAAGGCGATCCGGCGCCCGCCGGCCCCGGTCCGCGGAACCTCGTCGACCAATCGGTATCCCGCCTGGCGGCATGCCGCCAGCGCCGCCTCGAGATCGGGAACCCGGTAGCAGATGTGGTGAATCCCAGGACCCCGACGTTCGAGGAACCGGGCAATGGGACTGTCGGGGCGGAGCGGTGCGAGCAGCTCGACCTCGGAATCGCCGAAGGGGAGCGAGACGATCGTCGCCCCGTCGGCCTCCTCCGCGGGATGCGGGCTGAGGCCGAGGACATCCTGATAGAAGGCGAGCGCGGCGTCGAGGTCGTTCACGGCCACGCCCACATGAGCGATGCGGGGGCGATCAGGCAAGCGATCCCTCCGTCGAATCTGGTCGAGACGGAATCAACAACAGGAGAATAACATCATGGCCACGACGAATTCCCAGACCGTCCACGTTACCGACTCCTCGTTCGCCAGCGAGATCGAGCAGGCCAATGGGCTCGTGCTCGTCGATTTCTGGGCGACGTGGTGCGGTCCGTGTCAGGTCGTGGCGCCGATCCTCGACCAGCTTGCCGGAGAGTACGCCGGGAAGGCCAAGGTGGCCAAGGTGGACGTGGATTCGAACCAGCGTACGGCCATGCGGTTCAATGTCCGGTCCATTCCGAGCATCCTCTTCTTCAAGAACGGGCAGCACGTGGATACGGTCATCGGGGCCGTACCGAAGGCCACGCTCGAGGGCAAGATCAAGCAGCACCTGGCCTAGGCGCCACAGGACGGAGGGCATCTCCTCCGGGTGATTGACCGGCGCGGCCGGGGCGCTTTCGTGGGCCTCGGCTTCTCCGCCTTCTCGGCAGTCCCTACCTTTCATTCATGCCGGGCATCCTCTTCGTCGTCGCCACTCCGCTCGGAAACCTGGGCGACCTTTCGGCGCGGGCCAGCGAGGTCCTGCGGACCGTTCCGGTCGTGGCCGCGGAGGACACCCGCCGCACGCGGGGCTTGCTCACTCACCTCGGTGCCGCACCGCAACTCCTGAGCTACCACGCGCATTCGGAAGATCGGCGACTCGAAACCCTGCTCCAGATCCTTCACGACGGGCGGGACGTAGCCCTGGTGTCCGATGCGGGGACGCCGGCCGTGAGCGATCCGGGAAGCGATCTCGTCGCGGCGGCGCGCGAATCCGGCATCGTTGTCGTGCCGATCGCGGGACCTTCCGCCGTTGCGACGGCGCTTTCCGCCGCGGGCTTCAGGGGCGATCGGTATTTGTTCCTCGGCTTTGTTCCGCGCAAGGGCGGCGAGCGGGCCCGACTCCTGTCGCGTGCGGCCGCCGAAGAATGGAGCGTCGTCTTCTTCGAAGCGCCGCCGCGGCTGACGGACCTCCTCGCCGACCTGGCCAAGGTGGCCGGCGGGGAGCGGCGGGCCGTGGTCGCGCGTGAGCTGACCAAGCTGCACGAGGAGTTCCGGTTGGGACCCCTGAAGGAACTCGCGAGCTATTATTCGGAGCATCCGCCGCGGGGTGAGCTGACCGTCGTCCTCGAGGGCACCGGGATGCCCGCCGAGCCTCCAGACCGAACCGAGGACGCCAGAGAGCAGGCGGCGCTCCTCCTGGCGGAAGGGCTCACCCGCCGGGAGGTGGTCCGTCGCTTGAGCGATACCCTCGGCCTGTCCCGGAACGACGCCTACCGCCTGGTGATGGAGCTGCCATGATCCGACGCGTCGTTCCGGTTCTGCTGCTGGCGCTGCTGGCCGCGGCCGCCCCGCCCACCGCCGCACCGGTCATGACGATCGGACGTCTTCACTACGACGGCGGCGGCGATTGGTACGCGAACCCGTCCAGCCTCCCCAATCTGTTGACTGCCATCCGCACTCGTACGGGTCTTCGGGTCACCGCCGAGGAGAAAGTACGTGACGCTCTCGGACGATGAGCTGTGGAACGTGCCCTACATCTACATGACGGGTCACGGCAACGTGCACTGGAGCGATGCCGACGTGGTCACCCTGCGCCGTTACCTCCAGCAAGGTGGATTCCTCCACGCGGACGACAACTACGGGATGGATGCCTCGATCCGCAGGGAGCTCGAGCGACTGTTTCCCGATCATCCTCTCGTCGAAGTTCCGCTCGATCACCCGATCTATCACCTGGTCTACGACTTCCCCAAGGGCATTCCCAAGATCCACGTGCACGACGGCAAGCCCGCGCAGGGATTCGGGATCTTCCTCGATGGGCGCTTGGCCGTCTACTACTCCTATCAAAGCGACCTGGGCGACGGGTGGGAGGATTTCGAGGTGCACCACGATCCTCCGGAGAAGCACGAAGCGGCGCTCCGAATGGGCGTGAACCTGTTCGCCTACGCTGTCGGGTTCGGCGGGTGACCACCCCGGCCACCTACCACGCCTTGCAGCGGGTCGCGCGACCACTTCGTGCGCGGGCCGCCGCGGGCTGGGCTGCGCTCGCGCTCGGCACCGGCGCACTGCTCCTGGGCGTGGCCGCGTGGGTGGTCCGGCTGGGCCGGTTCGAGGCGCCGTACTGGGTGCTCCTGGCATGGGCGGGTGCGTTGGGGGTGCTGGCCGCCGCGGTGTGGCTCGCCTGGCGGTCGCGCGGGCGACTGTCGGCGGGGGGTCTCGCGGGGAGGCTGGAGGAGGTGGGCGCGTGGCGACGCGGCGCCCTCACCGCGTTGCTGGAACGATCGGCTTCTGGAACGAGCGGAGCATTGCTGGACCTGGCCGACCGCCTGCATGCCGAGGACGTGGATAAGCGTGGCACGGCCGCGGCCGAGCCTGTCGCGCGGCCCGTGCGGCTGCTCGGTCTCGCCGGGCTCGGTGTCCTCGTGCTCGGCCTTGCCGCGTTCGGCTCGGCCGGTCCGGTTCACGGGCCAGCCGCCGCGCTCTGGCATCCGCGCCGCGCGTGGGACGCCACGGTCGCGCCCGTGCGGGTGATCGCCGACCGCGATGTGGTCGACCGCGGCGACTCGACGACGCTCCGGCTGGAAGCGTTCGGCCGGCGCCACGCGACCTTGTGGCTTCGGGCGCCCGGGGAAGGCTGGCGCGCACGGGGAGTATCGCTCGACACCCTCGGACACGCGCAGGTGACAACCGGCGCCTTGCAGAGCGACATCTTCGCGCGGGTCACCAGCGGCACGCGCTCCTCGGACACCGTCTTCATCCAGGTCAGGCTTCCCGTCTTCCTCGGCAGCCTAGCCGTCACCGCTCACTATCCCGCATACCTCGGTCTCGACGCCGAGCCCGTGCCGACGGGCGGCGATACGCTGCTGCTGCCCGCCGGGACCCGGCTCGAGACGCGGGGCGAGGCCACCGCGCCGCTCGCGACCGCGGCCTGGAGCGTGGACGCCCGACGGACGGACCTTCGCGTGGACGGCGGACGGTTCGCTGGGAGCTTCGTCCCGCAGACCTCAGGCGAATACCGACTGCACCTGGTCACCGCGAACGGCGCGCCGCTCACCTCCGACACGGTGCGGCTGCCGGTGCGGCTGGTGGCCGACAGCGCGCCCCACGTCGAGGTGCCCGTGCCCGGGACCGACACCTTGGCGCCGATCAGCCTCGAAGTCCCTCTGGTCCTCGATGTCCGGGACGACCACGGCCTCACCGGCGTCATGCTCGAGAGCCGCCGCATCAGTCGGCTGGGAGTCGTGGACTCGGTGCGACGCGAGACCGTCGCCCTGCCGGCGGAGACGCCGGATCGCGCGATCCTGAGCCACACCCTCAACCTCACCCGGCGCGGCCTGCTTCCGGGCGACACGGTCCGGTATTGGGCCGTCGCGACCGATAACGCGCCCGGGCGCCAGTCGGGACGCTCGCGGGAGTATGTGCTACGCCTCCCGACCATGAGCGAGGTGCGCGCGGCCCAGCGGGTGGTCACCGAAGCCGTGTCGAGCCGCCTCGATTCGATCGCCGCCGCGAGCAAGCAGCTCGAGCGGCAGACGGACGACCTCGCACAGGAACGGCCGCGTTCCACCGAGGGGCGCGGAGAGAAGAACGGCGAGTCGCTGTCATTCGAGGACGCGAAGAAGGCGGAGAGCGTCGCCAAATCGCAACAGGTTCTGATGCAGCAGGCCGAGTCGCTGAAGCAGTCAGTCGAGGCGCTCCGCAAGAGCGCGGAGGCAGCCGGTCTCGGTGATACGGCGTGGCAACGCGAGCTGGCCGACATCCGCCAGGAGCTCGAGCGGGCGCTCTCTCCCGAGCTGCGGGACCGCTTGCAGGAGCTGCAGCAGGCGCTCAAGGAGCTCGACGCGGACCGGACCCGCGAGGCGCTCGAGCGGCTTGCCGATGCGCAGAAGGAAGCGCGCAAAGCGCTCGAGCGGAGCCGCGAGCTGTTTCGTCGGGCGGCGCTCGAGGGCGACCTCGCGAATCTCAGCCAGGAGTCCAAGGAGCTGGCGCAGGAGCAGCGCGAATGGAACCGGCAGGTCGGCGCGAGCGACAGTGCCCGGGCCGCACAGGCCGAGCGTGAGCTCGCGGCGCGCGCGGATTCGCTCGCCGCGGCCCTCGATCGCGTGGGCCAGTCCATGGGCGACTCGTCCCGGCAGGCCCGGCTCGACGCGGCCGGGAACCAGGCGCAAGAAGCCGGCGGGCAGATGAAGCAGGCCGCGTCCGCCAGCCAGTCCGGACGGCGCGAGCAGGCTCGAGAGAAGGGCGAAGAGGCGGAGCGGTCGCTCGAGCCCTTGAGCGAGCAGCTCCAGCAGGAACGCCAGGGGATGCAGCAGCAGTGGAAGCAGGAAGTCATGGCCGCGATCGATCAGGCCCTCGCCGAAACGAGTCGCCTCGCGGAGCGCCAGCTCACCGTCCAGGAGCAGTTGCAGAGCGGCGCCAATGTCGGCGGTCAGGTCCGAGCCGAGCAGGGAGCCATCGAAGAGGGCGTTGAGCGCTTGCTCGAGCACATGCGACAGACCGCGGGCAAGAACGCCCTGGTGTCGCCGGAGATCGGAGCCGCCCTCGGTGCCGCACAGCTCCAGATGCAACGCACGCGGGAGGCGATCTCGAACGCGTCACCCAACGCGCGGGAAGGCGCCGAGCAGGCGGGCGGCGCGGTGGATGCGCTCAACGCGACGGCCTACCAGCTGCTCCGTGCCCGCGGGGACGTCCAGGGGGCCGAGTCGGGATCGGGGTTGGCGGAGGCTCTGGAGCGGATGGCCGAGCTGGCGAAGCAGCAGGGCGGGCTTGGCCAGCAAGGGGCCGGCTTGCTGCCCATGGCCGGGTCGGGGGCAATCCGCGAGCAGCTCAGACAGCTCGGCGCCCGCCAGCGCGCGCTCGCGGAGGAGCTTCAGAAGCTGAAGGGCGGCGGCGATCTACCGGGGGCGGGGGAGATGGCCGACGAGGCGAAGGATCTTGCCAAGCGACTCGAGGGCGGCCGCCTCGACCGGCAGGTGGTCGAGCGCCAGGAGCGGCTGTTCCGCCGCATGCTCGATGCCGGCCGAACCCTGCAAGGGCGCGAAGAGGACGAGCGGAAGGAGCGTCAGAGCACGACGGCCACCGATGACAGCGTGCACTTGCCGCCAGCGCTCCGTGCCAGGCTCACCGGCGACGACGATCGGCTGCGGGTGCCGAGCTGGGAGGAGCTGCAGCAGCTCTCGCCGGAGGAACGGCGGCTGGTGGTGGACTACTTCCGGCGCCTTACCGAGGCACGAACGCCATGAGAGGGGCCTGGCTGGCGGTGGTCCTGGCGCTCGCGCCGAGGCTGGTCGGGGCCCAGGACTCGACGATGTCGCGCGCGTTCGAGCTCGAGCGGCGCGGCAACTACCAGGCGGCGGCTCATGCCTATCGCAGCGTCCTCGCGGGGAAGCCGGCTGATCCCGCCGCGTTGCTCGGCCTCGAGCGCGTGCTGATGCCGCTGGGTCGGCCGACCGACATTCTGCCTCAGGTACGTGCCGCGCTCGCCGCCGTCACGCCCTCGCCCGCGAGCGGCGCCGTGTATGGTGTGGCGCTGCGGGCCTGGTCGTCCGCGAATGAGCCGGACAGCCTACGGGCGGTCGCCGAGCGGTGGGCCGCGTCAGCGCCAGGCGACGAGACGCCTTTCAGGGAGTGGGGCGCGGCCGCCCTCATCCAGCGAGACCGCGCCGGTGCCAGGGAGGCGTACCTTCGGGGCAGGGAGGCGCTGCACCGGCCGGACGCACTGGCCGCGGAGGTCGCTCAGCTTTCGATCGCCGACGGTGACTACCGCAGTGCTCTTCGCGAGTGGCTGCCGGCGATCCGGCGCGTCCCCGGGTACCGGGTGACGGCGGTCGGCACGCTGGTCCAGGCGCCGGACTCGCTGCACTCAGACCTTTTGTCCGACCTGGGCCGGGAGCGCGACCTTCCGGCCCGACGGCTCGAGGCGGACTTGCGTGCCCGCTGGGGTGATCCGCTCGGGGCACTCGATAGGCTGCAAGACGATCTGCCTTCCGATTCGGCCGCGGCCCTGGAGGCGCTGCGGGGGCTGAGCGACCAGCTCCGTACCGTCCCCGGCCGAGACGGGCGCGAGGCGCAGGGCAAGGCGCTCGAGCTCATTGCGGAGCGGAGCCGGGAGCAGGACCGCGCGCGCATCCGGCTGGATGCCGCACGCGCATACACCGCGGCGGGAGAGCGCGAGGCCGCCCGCCGAATGCTCACCGGCATCGCCGACGATCGAGCGGCGCCCGGCACCATCGCCGCCGGGGCGTCCTCGACGCTGGTCCAAGTCCTCATCGGCGAAGGGAAGCTCGACGAGGCTGCCCGCCGCCTCGCCGAGCACCGCAGCGACATGAGCGGCGAGGAGTACGCGATGCTCCAGCGCCGTCTCGTCGTGGGATATGTCCAGGCAGGCGACCTGGCGAAGGCCGATTCGGCGCTGCGCGGTGACAGCACGGTGGATGGCCTCGCGATCGCAGGGCGGCTCAGGCTGTACCGGGGCGACATCCCTGGCGCCATCGAGCGGTTCAAGGCGGCCGGGCCGTTCGCGGGGGACCGAAATGATGCCACCGAGCGAACCGGCCTGCTCGCGCTCCTGCAGCCGATCGAAGCGGACAGCCTCCCGGCCCTTGGCGAGGCGTTGTTCGCACTCGCGCGCGGGGATACCGCCCGGGCCGTCGCGGGTCTCGACAGGGTCGGCGCCCAGCTGGCGCCCGCCAAGGGGGGTGCGGAAGTGCGCCTTCTCGCCGGCCGACTCGCGGCCGCGACCGGCAAGGCAGGCGACGCGGAGCGCCTGTTGAAGGCCGCCGCGGCACCGGACGCACCCGCCACCGCCCCGGCCGCGGAGCTCGCCCTCGCGGAGCTCCTCCTGGACCAGCGCCGTCCGAGCGAGGCGGTCGCACCGCTGGAGCACATGATCCTGACCTATCCGTCCAGCGCGCTGGTCCCACAGGCCCGCCGCAGGCTTGACGAGGCACGGGGTGCGGTGCCCCAGACATGATGAACCGGCGCGACTTCCTGACGCGGACCGGCGCCGGGCTGCTGGCCCTGTCTCCCGCCCTCGGGCGGTTCCGCTGGGCCAGGGCCTCTCCGTGGCTCCTCGTCCCGATGGACGATGCCCAGGCCGACCACCTCAAGGCCTATGGCCTCGCGTTCCGGCTGTTGGAGCGCGGCGGGCGCGCGGAGTGGTTCCTCAACTACCGGAGCGGCTCGTTCCTGCTGCCGGCGGACGATGTCACCTCGCGCGACGCCGCGCTGAACGGCATCACCACTGAGCCACTCGACGACGCCCGAGTCGTGAGCATCCGGGGCGAGCTCGAGGGGGGCAACATGGACGCCGTGCCCCTGGAAAAGGCTCCCAAGGTGGCTGTGTACGCGCCGCCCAACGCCGCGCCGTGGGACGACGCCGTCACCATGGCCCTCAACTACGCCGGGATCAGCTTCGAGAAGGTCTGGGACGCGGAGGTGCTCGGCTCGAAGCTCAAGACCTACGACTGGCTGCACCTGCACCACGAGGATTTCACCGGCCAGTACTCGAAGTTCTTTCTCAACTACGCGGGGTCGCCCTGGCTGGTGGACATGGTCGATCGCAACCGGGCCATGGCCCGCCAGCTCGGCTACCCCTCGGTGCCCGCCGAGAAACGCGCGGTGGCCGTGGCCATCGCCGACTACGTCGCGCGAGGCGGCTTCCTGTTCGCCATGTGCACCGCCACCGAAACTCTGGACCTGGCTCTCGCGGCGGACAAGGTCGACATTGCCGCGGCCTACGCCGATGGCACCCCGATGGATCCCGATGCGTCCCAGCGGATGCACTGGGACGAGACTCTCGCCTTCCAAGGGGCGACACTCGAGCTCAGTCCGACCATCCCGGTGTACTCCGACATCGATGGCCACCAGGTCAACTCACCCGACCGCCGGCAGCCGCTCGGCTCGTTCACGCTCTTCAATTTCAGCGCGAAGATCGATCCGGTGGCCACGATGCTGGTCCAAAGCCACCGGCAGGTGATCCCTGATTTCTACGGCCTCACGACCTCGTTCACCCGGAAGACCCTGAAGCCGAGCGTGACGGTGTTAGCCGACGAGCCGGGCGCCCCGTGGGTCAAGTACATTCACGGGGAGCACGGCCAGGGAACCTGGACCTTCTTCGGTGGTCATGATCCCGAAGATCCCCAGCACCAGATCGGCGACGTGCCGACCGACCTGTCGCTGCACCCGCACTCGCCGGGCTACCGGCTGATTCTCAACAACGTGCTGTTCCCGGCCGCCAAGAAGAAGGAGCTCAAGACGTAGCGGTATTATTTTAGAGGCACACCGAGTGAGGCGAAGGGGGCATGGGTGCATGCCCCCTTCGCGTCGCCCGGGGTTCGTCGACAGAGATCCCGAAGCTCATCCGCTGCCCAGGACAGACGTGACCATCCATCCCTCCGAGCGCATCGCCCCGGGCGTCCGCGCGTACCTGGCCGGCGAAATCGCCGAGGCCGGCGGCCGCGAAGTGTCGTTCGTCGCCCAGGTGGACCGGGACGGCGTGGTCACGGCCGCTCGCGCAGTCGCGCGCGGAACCGTGGACATGGTGCTCGCGCTCCCGGGAGTGGCGCAGCGGGGCGAGATGTTGCTGCACAACCACCCGAGCGGGCGGCTCGACCCGTCGGGACCCGATCTCAACGTTGCCGCGCGACTGCACGACGGCGGTGTCGGTTTCGGCATCATCGACAACGGTGCCACAGCGCTTTACGTCGTCGTGGAGGTGCCGCGCGAACAGCCGGTGCTGCGGATCGACCCCTTCGACGTCGTGGACGCGCTGGGGGAGGGGGGGCCGATCGCCGCGGAGCTGGGACAATACGAGGACCGGCGGAGCCAGCGGGACATGGCCGCCTACATCGCGGACGGGTACAACGACGGCGGAGTGCAGCTGCTCGAGGCGGGCACGGGCATAGGCAAATCGTTCGCGTATCTCGTACCCGCGCTTCACTGGGCGCGCGCCAACGGCGAGCGGACGGTGGTCAGCACCAACACGATCAACCTCCAGGAACAGCTCGTCGGCAAGGACCTGCCATTGCTTCGCCGGGCGCTCACCGCGGGGGGCTACACTCCGACCTTCGCCTTGCTCAAGGGATGGCGGAACTACCTCTGCCTCGCGCGCATGCACCAGGCGGTGGGATCGCAGCGGACCCTGCTCGAGCAGGACAAGCTCGACGAGCTGTTGGGGATCGCGGAATGGGCCGGACACACGGCCGACGGCACGCTGAGCGATCTGCCCGCCATGCCGTCGCCGGAGGTGTGGGACGAGGTGAGCGCCGAGCCGGACCTCTGCACCCGGCTCAAGTGCGCCCATTTCGACAAGTGCTTCCTGTTCCGTGCCCGCCGCCGGGCCGCCGAAGCCGATGTGGTCGTCGTGAATCACCACCTCCTCGCCGCCGACCTCAGCGTCAGGCAAGCTCAGGACAATTGGGAAGAGGCGGCGGTCCTGCCGCCCTATCGACGTCTGGTGCTGGACGAGGCCCACCACCTCGAGGATGTCGCGGCGTCACACCTCGGCGTGCAGGTCGGGAGCCGGGCGGTCAGGCGCTTGCTCTCCCGCTTCGAGCGGAATGGCCGCGGGCTCGCGCCGACCCTCGCCCACGAGCTCAGGGCGCAAGGCGATCTCCTGAGCCGGGCGAGTCTCGACCTGCTCCAGCAGCGCCTGTTGCCCGCGTTGGGCGACGCCCGGCGAGCCAGCGAGGCGATGTTCCAGCGCCTGTTGGACCGCCTGGACGGTCTCCCGGCCGGCCAGCTGCGCCTAGCGGAGGACTTCGCGACCGACGACATCTGGGATGAGGGCCTCGCCTTCGACCTCGATGCCACGCTGGCCGCCTTTCGCGCGCTGCGGGAGACCGTGGAGACGATTGCCGACCGGCTGGCGGAAGCGGAGGAAACCGAGCGGCGTGCCTCCCTGTTGCAGGAGCTCCGAGCGGTCATGCGGCGACTCGACGGGATCTCCGATGGCCTCAACCGGACGCTCCGCCCCGCCGGCGGCGGCCCCCCTACCGTGCGGTGGATGGAGCGGACGCCGCGCGGTCCGCAGCTCAGCCTGTCGGTTGTGCCCCTCGACTTGGCGCCCGTCCTGCGGACACTGCTGTTCGACCGCCTCGATACGGTCGTTCTCACGAGCGCCACGCTCGCGGCCGGCGGCGATTTCGCCTTTCTCGAGACTCGCCTTGGGCTGGCGGGCAATGACTCGCCGGTCACGGTGCGCGAGGCGTTTCCCTCGCCCTTCGACTACCCGTCCCAGTGCGTGTTCGGCATCCCGAACGACCTCCCGGAGCCTCGCGAGGACGAGCATGCCCACGCGACGGCCGTGGTGCAGGTCGTGACCGATCTGGCCTATGCATCCGATGGCGGTATGTTCGTCCTCTTCACCAGCCATGCCTCGCTCCGAAAGGCCGCGCACGAGCTCCGCTCGGTCCTGGGGACGCGGTGGCCCATCCTGGTTCAGGGGGAAGCGCCGCGGGACGGATTGCTGCGCCGTTTCCGGCAGGCGGAGAACGCGATTCTCCTGGGCACCGACTCGTTTTGGGAAGGGGTAGACGTGCCCGGGCGAGCGCTCCGCACCCTGGTGCTCAACAAGGTACCTTTCAAGGTGCCGAGTGAGCCGCTCACGGCGGCGCGACTCGAGCGACTGGCGGAAGAGGGGCAGGATGGGTTCATGAACTACCTGCTGCCTCACGCGGCGCTCAAGCTCAAGCAGGGGTTCGGGCGGTTGATCCGAAGCCGGATGGACATGGGGGTCGTGGTCCTGCTCGACAGCCGCGTCGTCACCAAGCGCTATGGACCGCTGCTGCTCGGGGGATTGCCGCGAGCGGATCGGATCATCGGCAGCTGGGCGCAGGTCCGCACCAAGTGCGAGGACTTCTTCGCCCGGCAAGGAATCGGAGCGGTGGCGTGATCCCGGTGCGCCCGTCGAAGATCGTTTGCGTCGGCCGTAACTACCGGGCCCACGCCAAGGAGCTCGGGAACGAGGTGCCGCCGGTGCCGATGCTGTTCTTCAAGCCGCCCAGCGCCCTCGTCGGACCCGGCGATCCCATCGTGATTCCCCCGACCTCGCGGCAGGTGGAGTACGAGGCCGAGATCGGGGTGGTCATCGGGACGCGCCTCGCTCGGGCGAGCGAGGAGGAGGCGGAGCGCGCCATTGGCGGCTATGTCTGCCTCAACGACGTGACGTGCCGGGACCTGCAGAAGACCGACGGCCAGTGGGGGCGCGCGAAGGGCTACGACACCTTCTGTCCGGTTGGACCCGCCGTGGCCACGGGGCTCGACTGGCGTTCCCTCGAGGTAGTCGGCCGGGTAAACGGGGAGGAGCGGCAGCGCGCCCCCGCGACGGAGATGCAGTTCCAGATTCCGTTCCTCGTCTCGTTCATCAGCGGGATCATGACCCTCGAGCCGGGCGACCTCATCGCCACCGGCACCCCCGCCGGCGTCGGACCGCTCCGCGACGGCGACCTCGTGGAAGTCGAGATCCCGGGCGTCGGTGTCCTTTCCAATCCAGTTCACGACGGCAGCCGCCGATGATCGAATTCAGCCAGCGCCTTGGCGCACTGCCGGGCTATCCGCTCGCCGAGATTCCCACCCTCAAGCGCCGGCTGGTGGAGGCCGGGATCGACGTGATCGACCTGGGGGCGGGCGACAACGACACGCCGCCGCCGGACGTCGCCGTGCAGGTGATGGGCGAGGCCCTCGAGGATCCCGCGTACAGCAAGTACGGGTTTCAGCAGGGTCTGCCGGCCTTTCGGCAGGCCGCTTCGCGATGGGTCGAGCGCCGGTTCGGGCTCCGGTTCGATCCGATGACGGAGACCCTGCCGCTCATCGGTTCGAAGGAGGGATTGTCCCATCTGCCGTTCGCGGTGGTCAATCCGGGCGATGCCACGATCGTGCCCGAGCCCGGGTACCAGGCGTACCTCGGCGGATCCATTCTGGCCGGCGCCGATCCGTACATCGCGCCCCTCCGTGCGGAGAACGACTTCCTCCTGGATCTGGAGCAGGTGCCCCAAGCCGTCCTCCGGCGCGCCAAACTGGTGTTCGTCAACTATCCGAACAATCCGACCGCGGCCATCGCGCCCCGAGAGTACCTCGAGCGGACGGTTGCCCTCTGCCGTCGTTACGACATCCTGCTCGCTTACGATAACGCCTACTGCGATCTGACCTTCGACGGTTATCGCGCGCCAAGCATCTTCGAGATAGCGGGGGCGCGCGATGTCGCGCTCGAGTTCTTCTCGCTCTCGAAGAGCTTCTCCATGACCGGGTGGCGGATCGGGTTCACTGTGGGACGGCCGGAGCTGGTGGGCGCCCTTACCCGGGTCAAGTCCTACACGGATACCGGGCCGTTCCTCGCCGTGCAGAAGGCTGGCGCCGCGACCCTCGACCAGGCCGAGGCGATCGTCGAGCCCATTCGCGCGGAGCTGGAGCGGCGCCGGGACGCCGCGGTCGCCGCGCTGCGGGAGGCGGGCTTCACTCTCGAGGCGCCGAAGGCGGCCATGTACCTCTGGGTGGCGTTGCCGGCCGGCACGCCTTCCGCGACCTTCGCCATGCGGGCGCTCCAGGGGACCGGGGTGGTGGTGCTCCCAGGCAGCGCGTTCGGTCCCGCGGGGGAAGGGTTTTTCCGCATCGCGCTCACCGTCGGCGCCGACCGGCTGCGGCTTGCGGCCGGGCGGCTCGGCCAGGCACTCGACGCCACTCTCAGAGGAGAGCTTGCGTCGGCCGGTTGAGATCGCGCTTCCGCCTTCGCGGCGCTGGCCGTGGATCGCGATCGCGGCCAGCGTGGCCGTGCACAGCCTGCTGCTGTTCGGCTGGGTGGAGGGACGGCGTCCGACGGTGCCCCATCGGACTTCCGAGCTGATCGTCCTCGCACCTCCCTCCCAGGGGCCGAGGGAGATCCCCATGCCCTACCGCACCCCGCGCCCGGAAGGGAAGGCGGGCACCGGCATCGTCGGCGAACGGCCGTCCCGGCCGGCGCTCCGGCCGAGGCCGCAGGCCGTTACCGTTCTTCCGGAGCCCCGGCGGGTGCCCGTCCGCATCGACACCGGGAGCGCGCCGGCCCCCCGGCCGCGCACGTTGATCGGCCTCATCGGCCCGGGCCTCGCGGACGGCCGCCTCTGGGTGCGCCCGCTGCCACTGCCGCCCAAGGAACTCGCGAGCCGCCTGAGCAAGCGTCATGTCGAGCTGGTCGACAGCGCGGTGACGGCCATCGTCCAGTCGTACCTCGACTCGATCGCAAACGACCCCTCCGCGCGCGGGCAGACCCTACCGAGCTGGACCAAGGAGATCGCTGGCAAGAAGTACGGCCTCGATTCCAAGAACATCTACATCGCGGGCCTCAAGATCCCCGCCGCGGTACTGGCGCTGTTGCCGATCCCTGCCGGCAACATCGACCAGAATCAGGCATACAACCATCTGATGGATCTGCGGGCCGACATGCAGTACGCGGCCCAGCGCGCCGCCAACCTGGACGAATTCAAGGCGATGATTCGCGACATGCGGCTCAGGAAGGAGCGGGAGCGCGAGTTCGAGCAAAACCAGCGCACCGCGCCGCCCCCGGCCGATACCGCGACGCCCTGACGGACGAGAGGAACGCCACATCATGAAGCTCGTGGATACCGAGGAGACCATCGTGCTCGTGACGGGCACGTCGCTCACCGCGGAGGAGCGCGACCGGCCGCTGGCCTATCTCCTCAAGGCGGAGATCGACCGTCGTGGAGCAGGGCACGCGTACCGGCGAGCCGTGGTCGTGGGGGACGCCTGGTATCTCGAGAACCGGATCTTTCACCTCAACCCGACGATCGCGATCGGAGGACCGGGCGCCAACGGTGTGGCCCGGGAGTTCGGCGCCTTCCTTCCAACGATCTACAATCGGGACGAAGAGGTGTTCGTGCAGTCCGATTTCGAAGGGGACATCAAACGGGCGACCCTGTGGGGCGTGAACGCCGCGGCAACGGCGGCGGCCGTCGAGGTCTTCACGACGCAGGGGCACCTCGAGGATCTGCTGGGAAGGATCTGGCGATTCAGGGTCGGGGTGTTCGTCTGACGCCTCGCCGGTCGGCGTGCTAGAGACCGAGCAGGTCTGACAGCGCGCGATCCACCACTTCCGACGTCTCACCATCGATGATCCGTCGCAAAACGTCCACCGCCTCGAGGGGCAGGCTCTCGGGGTGCACGCGGTCGTGCTCGTACCGCACGATGTTGCCCAGCGGAATCGGGGCAACCGAGAGCTCGTCGCCGCCCTCGCCCTCCGCGTCATCCTCCTGGTCCGCTTCGATGGCTGATTCGTAGGACGACCCCGGCACGCTCGCGCTCCACGGCTCCTCGGACTCGTCGTCCTCCTCGTCGGGCAAGGGGACCATGGCGTAGAGCTGGCACTGCAGTCCGGGTGGCGCCGCCCGGGCGACCAGGACAACCTGCACGGGGTCGTCGAAGATGCCGTACTCGTGGATCTGGCCCCACGCCTCTGGCGGGAGCACCGACCGGGCGATCAGGCGGCCGTTCCGAAAACTCCCCATGCACACCATGCCGTCCGGGATCCGGTCGTCCTCGACCAGGCCGACCGTGATCTGGACCGGATGCTCCGTGGCGGCGATCGCCGCCGGAGTGGGAGCCTCGCCGTCCTCGGGGGTGGCGGGTTCGTCGCTCATCGAGAATCCATACGCGGGCGGCTGGACCGTGGCAAGCTCAGGGCGGGGGGAGGATGTCGCCGCCGGCCCCGATGCGCGCGCCCGTGGCACCGAAGTCCTCGGCCGAGAGATCCCGCACCAGGTCGATCGCCGTGGCCGCCGAATCGGGTGAGGGACCCTTGCGTGGGCGCTGGGCCATGGGCACGAGACGGGCGCGGAGAAGGCGCCGGTCCGGTGCGAACTCGATCTGCAACACTCCGGTGATGCCGAGCGGGCCGTCGAGATTGAACCCGCGATAGGTAAGAAAGTTTCCGAGAGAATAGACGATCGGACGCCCGTGGTAGAACTCGATCCCGCGGAGCACGTGCGGGCCGTGGCCCACGACCGCGTCCGCGCCAGCGTCGATGACCGCGCGAGCCCAGCGCCGGAGCTCACCACGAGGCTCCCGTCCGAGCGATTCGGCAGTCTCCGGAACATGGAGAGCCCCGACCCCTTCGGCGCCGCCGTGAAACGTGACGATCAGCAGGTCCACGAGCGGGCGCACCGAGTCCACCACCGCGGCGCTCCGTGCAACATCCAGGAGGTCGTAGGCATAGGGGTAGGTGGCAAAGCCGATGAGACCGACCGTGGCGAGGCTGTCGCCCCGGCGCACCGTGTCGATCGCGATGCGGCCGAGCGGCCCGTAGAGCCGGAGCCCCAGACTGTCGAGCAGCTCCTCGGTCGAAGCCCGACCCGCGGGTCCGAAGTCGTTTGCGTGGTTGTTGGCGAGGTTCAGGTGCGTGAATCCCGCGTCCACCAGGCGCGGCGCCAGCACCGTTGGCGTTCGGAACGCGTAGCACCCGGGGCGAACAGTGGCTGTGTCCGCGCGTTGCCGGTGCGATGCCGGCGGCCGCCTGGACCGGGCCGCGGCGGTGCCGATGCGCTCGCACTTGTCGGACGTTCCGGTATCGGCCAGCACCCCCTCGAAGTTCCCGACGACCAGGTCGCCCGTAAGGGCGGGTCGCGCCGCGTCGAGCAGGCCCCGACCGCTGTCGGGCGGCACTCCGTCCGGCAGTGTGGCGGTCCCGAGATTGATGTCGCCGACCATGGAGAGCTCGATGGACGACGGCTTGGGGGGCGGGGCGGGTGGCGCGGCAGGGATCGGAGCGGGAACGCCGGGGTGCGCCGCCAGCGTGTCGGGCGCGGGTCTGGGAGTGGCCGTCGGCGCGTGTCCCGCGCAGGCCGAAAGCCCGGCCAGGGCCAGCGCAAGGCCGGCCCGGCGAATCATGCCGGCGCGGCCTGCGGGTCGCCGCTGGGGCCGAAGCGGCGAGCCACCTCACCGAGCCGGCGAAGGGCGGTCTGGCGGTCGACCACCGCGAGGAGCTCGTTCACCGGCTCGGACACGGTGGATCCGGTCAAGGCCACGCGGACGGGCTGCATGGCGTCACCCAGTTTGAGCCCGTAGGCCTCGGCGACTCCCTTCAGGCACTCCAGAATCCGCTCGGCGCTCCAGGCGCCCGGCCCGAGCTGCTCGAGTGCGTCGGCCGCGCGCTGCAAGTTGGTTGAGAAGGCAGGGCCCATCTTGCGAACGAGGGCTTCACCCTTCGCGTCAATGGTCGCGCGCGACGGGTCCAGCCGCACTGACACCTGCTCGGCGATGTGAAGGATCGTCCGCGATCGGGCCTTCACGGCATCCACCAGTGGGGTGAGGTCTCGGCCGCCGGCATCGACGCCCATGCGCTCGAGCTCGCGGTGCACCGCCGGGAGCAGCTCCGCGGCCGGCACCGCGGAAAGATACTGGCCGTTCATCCATTCGAGCTTGGTGGTCTCGAAGACGGCGGCCTTCTTCTGGATGCAGTCGAGCGAAAACAGGGAGATCATCTCGCTCTCCTGCACGATCTCGCGGTCGCCGCCCGGCGACCACCCCAGGAGCGCCAGGAAGTTCCTCATTGCGGCGGGCAGAATCCCTCGGTCCTGGTAGTCGCCAACCGCGGTGGCCCCGTGGCGCTTCGAAAGCTTCTTTCCGTCGGTCCCCAGGATCATCGGGACGTGCGCGAAGACCGGTGGCTCGTGCCCGAATGCACGATACAGTGCGATCTGCTTCGGCGTGTTGGAGATGTGGTCATCTCCCCGGATTACGTGCGAGATCAGCATGGCGATGTCGTCGCTCACCACGGCGAGATTGTAGATGGCCGTCCCGTCGCTCCGGAGGATCACGAAGTCGTCGAGATCGCGCCCCTGAAAGCTGATCCGCTCGTGCACCGCATCATCCCACGCGATCTCGGTGTCGGGGAGTAGAAACCGGATCGTGAACGGCGCGCCTGAGGCGAGGCGCCGATCGATTTCGGCGGGCGCGAGGCGATAGCAGCGGCGATCGTATCGAAATCCGGTACCCCCCGCCTCCGCCTGGGTGCGCTGCGCGTCGAGCTCCTCGCGGGTGCAAAAGCAGCGGTAGGCCTTGCCCTCGGCGAGCAGACGCTCGGCGTCGGCACGATGGCGCGAGCCGTACTCGCCCTGGAAGAATGGACCCTCGTCCCACGTGATCCCGAGCCAGGTGAGGCCGTCGAGAATCACGCGGGTGTGGGCGTCCGTGCTGCGCTCGCGGTCGGTGTCCTCGATCCGCAGGACCATGACGCCGCCGGTGTGCCGGGCGAACAACCAGTTGAAGAGGGCCGTGCGAGCGCCGCCTACGTGCAGATACCCGGTCGGCGACGGAGCAAAGCGGACGCGTGGTGGGGTCATGTGATCCCGGCTAATACGTTAAAGGTGAAAGGTGAAGCAACTCACCTTTCACCTCTCGTTGGTCCGACGGAGCGGGAGGGATTCGAACCCTCGATAGGGGTTTACCCCCTATGCCGGTTTAGCAAACCGGTGCCTTCAGCCACTCGGCCACCACTCCAGCAGGGGCGTAAATTCGCTAGACGTGAACCCTTGGGCAAGGTCCGGTCGCGAATTGGCCGCTCAGGTCCGGGCGAGCGGAACCAGTGTCTCAGACATCATGCCGAACCGGCACGAATGACCAAACGGCGAAAGCTCACAAGGTCAGCACCATGCCGAGGCGGACATTCTGCAGCGGATATTTGATCTTCCCGAAGAACCCCTTGCGGTCCGCCGGCGGATCCACGGTGACGGTGACCGAGCTGATGCCGTAGCCGAGCTCAACCCCCAGTTTGTCGGAGAGGAGATACCGTCCGGCCAGGTTGCCCTCTACGATCTTCGCGTCGATGCGGTCGATCTTGATCGCGATGCCCCGAATATCGCTCTCGAGATACCAGCGATCGCCTAGCAGGAAGCGGCCGTAGACACCGAGGGAGCCGGTGGGCCCCGTGAAATTCCTCTCGCTGGAGGATGTCACCCCCGCACCGCCCGCACTGGCGGCGCGGTCGACCTCGAGCTTGAAGGGTAGCACCCCGACTCCCACGCCCACGCCGAGCTGGGTTCGTTCGTGCGCACGGATAGCGAAGCGGTAGACCAGAAAGGCCTGGTCGGTGTGGAAAGTGGAATTCAGGTCGGCTCCGACCGTGTAGGTGGAGTCCCCGAACGTGATGTCGCGTTGGAGCGGCTTCTCGGCTGTCCGACGGGCGAACTGGTACCCGAGCTCGAGCTCGTGCCGGTGTCCTGGCCGCCAACGGACCGAAACCCGGGGCTGGATCTTCTCTCGCGACAGCCCGAGCACATCCTCGGCGTCGATCTCTGTTCCCTCGCCGTTGTCTCCATCGACCCGAATGTTCGTCCCCATGATCACCACGGCACCGGACAGGTCAATCTGCCACTTGTCGTACAGGCGGCTGGTCGATTGTGCCCGTACCTCGGACGTCGCTCCGACGAGCGCGATTGCAACGACTCCGATGGACCAGCGGATGATCGCGGACATGGGGCCGCCTCGTAAGTCGGTTCCTGCCAGAGAAGCGTGAAACCAACGGCCACGGTACTGCGGACGAACCAGGAGTCCAGTGCCGTGACCAGGGCCGGGGGCGCTTCTACGCACTGGCCTCCACCGTGGAGCATGAAGCCAATCCGTGAGCCTCCCACGGCAGGGAAGCAGTATAGCACTCGGCCTCCTTGGGCGATGGTATCCTTTCGGCTAGTCCTGACGGCTCTCAGAAGATCATCAAGACTCGCTGCGGGCGGCTGCTGTGAGGCGTCCGCATCTCACCCGGACAGGCAAGCGTGTATTTGGATGGGATTCAGCGGGGCGACCAGTCAGCGAAATCGGCACTGCAGACGAATCCGGTCAGGGGTTCCAAAGGATATGGCACTCGCGCACGCCGCAGGCCGACCCTCCGAAGCAGCTCGGCCACTCCCAAGGTCGCGTAAGTTCGCAAGATGGCGGAGGATAGGGGGTATCATGACGGGCGTGCCTCGGCGCTTGCGGCGGCGGTTGTGCCCGGTCGGGCCATCCCGCTCGCCGGCCGAACCGAGGAACCCCTGCCACATGAGCGTTTGCTCGGTGGGGCCGGAGCTTGCGGTCGCACCCGCTCGCGACGAACTTCAAGCCCCCTAACCTATTCCAGTCCAAGCCCAGCCCATGGACACCGACGCTTGACCGCTCACGGATCACGGGGCGATCGCCCCGCCGGAGGCTATACCGTGCTCGTCGTCGACGACGAGGAGGCGGTACGGCGATTAGCCGTCCGGATGCTCACCTGGACGGGGTACCAGGCCATCGAGGCGCGCCACGGCCGCGAGGCGCTGGCTGCGATCGAGGAGCACAACGGCCCAGTGCACCTCGTACTCACCGACATCAAAATGCCGGGGATGAATGGGCGCGAGCTGGGCCGCTTCGTCGAGGAACGCTGGCCCGGGAAACCGATCCTCTACATGTCCGGCTTCGCGTCGGAGGTGTTTCAGGGCGGGTTGCTCGAGCCCGGCGCGCCGTTTCTGTCCAAGCCCTTCACCCAGGAGGCGCTCGCCGCCAAGGTCCGCGCGCTGCTGGAGGGGTCAGCCAGCGCTGGAACGGGAGCATCGTGACCCTAGGACCCCTACGTCACGGGCAGGGATCGAAAGCTGTAGTATCGTCTCCCAGACAGATGCCATAAGTTGCACGGGGATACGCTCGAGGCTGGTCGGCGGCTTTTGGGTCTTCACGGGTCAGATTCCCCTAGCCGCAGGGGTGCAACGAGTGTTGCATACTGTCTGCAAAAGGCCCAGGAGCCTCGGCCCGCAACTCGAATTCAAATACGGCGGTCGGTACACCCCCAGGTGGCATAAATGTTGATGTTTCTTACACGTTCCCGTAGGCTTCGCCCCGTCCGATGGACCTGAGAGGTCATAGCGAGATGATGACAGCTGGAGTAGAGGTCCAGCGTTCCCGGGGTGTGAGCTCGGGTGGCGGGTCCAAGGGATCACTGCGGATCGTCTGCCCCACCTACTGGTACCCCCAGGGCGCGACCGACACCCAGGCCACCTACGTCCACGACATCAACCGCCACCTGGTCCGCCGGGGGCATGCGGTAACGGTCGTGACACCAGGCAACCCGTCCCTGCCGGCGACCGAGAGTTTCGACGGGGTGGAAGTCCTGCGGTTCCCGATGGAGTTGCCCGTGGACCTGACCTACGGTCGGGTCGCTCAGAGCCAAGTCAACTTGATGGGCAAGTTTGCCCGCGTGGCCGTAATGGCTCACTATCTCGAGGCGCAGTATCGCGCGACGGTGAACGCCTGCCGGGACCGCGGCGCCGACGTCGTGCATGCGCATTGGGCCATCCCGACCGGGCCAGCCGCCGTTCAGGCCGCCAGAAAGATGCGGCTGCCGAGCGTGATCACCATGCACGGTGGTGATGTGTACGTGAACCCGGAGCAGGGCTACGATTTCCCGACCCGATGGTACGTTCGGCCGCCGCTTCGGTGGACGCTTCGCCACGCGGGAGCGCTCACGGCCATTACGGACGACTGCCGGCAGCATGCCCTCCGGGCGGGCGCGCCCGACGAATCCATCCACCTCGTGTTCAACGGGACCGACCTCCGCCGATTCAGTCCCGCGCCCGGGGGCAAGCCCATCGACCCGCGGTACGGCCCGCAGATGGTCTTCGCGTGCCGTCAGCTGTTCCCCCGGAAGGGCATCAGGTTCCTCATCGAGGCGGCGGCTCGGCTCAAGCCCCGTTTCCCGGACATCCGGGTGGTTGTCGCGGGCGACGGCTTCGAGCGGCCGGAACTCATCAAGCTCGCCGAGTCGCTCGGCATCGGCCAGCAGGTGACCTTCCTGGGCTGGGTGCCCAACAGCGATCTTCCCCCCTACTACCGGGCCGCGGCGATCTCCGTGATTCCTTCGCTCGAGGAGGGATTCGGCATTCCCGCCGCCGAGGCCATGGGCTGCGAAACGCCGGTCGTGGCGAGCGACGCCGGTGGCCTACCCGAGGTCGTCGAGCATGGCGTCACCGGCCTCATCGTTCCGCGAGGCGATTCGGCGGCCCTGGCCGACGCGATGGGCTCCCTGCTGGTCGATCCCGCCCGCCGCGCCGACATGGGACGCGCCGGCCGGGAGCGCGCGCTGCGCCTGTTCGACTGGGATCGCACCGCGGAGCAATTCGAGCAGATCTACGCGAGCGTGATGGCGAGGGCTGGCCGGTGACCGATCGGCTGTTCGCGTTTCGCTGGGACGTGGATCATCGGGTGTGCATCACGGACGGGCTTCCCAGGATCCAGGCCGTCTGCCGGGATTTCGGCGTTCCCAATACGTTTTTCGTCAACCTGGGCCGCTCCACCAATCTGCGGGAGTGGCTGGGGAAGGGGATCAGCCGGTCGCAGGCGAAACTGGCCGACCGGGACGCGGTCCATCTGATCAAGAAGACCGGGTGGCCCCGGTTCCTGGTGGAAACGGCGCTCTCGCGGCCGGTCGGGCTGCGGTTCGTCCCCGAGATCCAGGCGCTCCAGGCCGAGGGCCATGAGCTCGGTCTGCATGGCGGCATGGATCACGTGATCTGGAGCCGGCGGTTCCACCAGCTGCCCGACGAAGACCTGGCGGCCGATCTGGACGAGTCGTACGGACATTTTGTGCGGCATTTCGGGAAGCCGGTCGGGTTCTCGTCGCCCGGCTTCTACTCGGATGAGCGCGTCATGGCGTTGCTCGACCGATTCGGTTTTCTGTACAACGGTGACGCGATCGGCGGAGAGCCGCATCGGGCCACCGCCGATGGCCGCACCCTCCGGCACTGGACCCTTCCGGTGACGCTGGCCGGTCCACGCACCATTCCCTTCCTGGAATATCACGGCGCCCGGAGCACGCCGGAGGCGGAAGTCATGCGCGTCCTGGACGAGCATCTCGAGTCGAACGACGAAGTCATACTCTACGGCCATCCATGCTACGAGGGCGTCCGCGAGGGCGTCCTTCGCAAGGTGTTCGCGCGGGTGGTCGAGCATGGGTTCCGGTTCGTCACGATGCAGACGCTGGCCGAGCGATTGCAAGCCGCGCACGTCGCCCCATGATCCGTGTCCTCAGCGTCTTCGGCACCAGGCCGGAGGCGATCAAGATGGCGCCCATCGTCCGCGCCCTGCGCGGAGCGCCGGCGGCCTTCGAGAGCCTGATCTGCGTCACGGCGCAGCATCGCACGATGCTCGATCAGGTGCTCGAAGTGTTCGATCTGAAGGCCGACGTGGACCTGGACCTAATGGTCCCGGGGCAGACCCCGGCCGGCATCGCGGCGGGCATCCTGGACCGGCTGCCGCCGCTGCTCAGGCAGGTGCGGCCGGACGTGATTCTGGTGCAGGGCGATACGACCACCACGTTCGCCGCCGCGCTGGCCGCGTTCCTGGAGCGGGTGCCGACCGCCCACGTCGAAGCCGGCCTGAGGACGGGGGACCGCTGGCAGCCGTACCCGGAGGAGATGAACCGGGTCCTCACCACCCGGATAGCGGCAATGCACTTCGCGCCGACACCGGCCGCACGGGACACCTTGCTGTCCGAGGGGATTCCCGCGGCGGACGTGTTCCTGACCGGCAACACGGTCATCGACGCGCTGCTCCAGACCGTGCGCGCCGACTATCGCTTCCGGACCCCGGCGCTCGAGCGGCTCGACCCCGCCCGGCGCTTGGTGCTCGTGACGACGCATCGGCGGGAGAGCTTCGGTGCGCCGCTTCGCTCCACCTGCGCCGCGATCCGCGAGCTGGCGCAGCGCTTTCCGGAGCTGCAGTTCGTGTTGCCGGTGCATCCCAATCCCGAGGTGAAACGGACGGTCGAGGAGCTGCTGTGCGATCTGCCGAGCATGCACCTGGTGCCGCCTGTGGACTATCTCGAGTTCGTGCACCTCATGGCGCGCGCCGACCTCGTCCTGACCGACAGTGGCGGAGTCCAGGAGGAGGCGCCTTCGCTCGGAAAGCCGGTGCTGGTGCTCCGGGAGGTGACCGAACGCCCCGAGGGCGTGGCCGCCGGCACGGCCGTGGTGGTGGGGACCGACCGGGACCGCATCGTCACCGCGGCAAGCGAGCTCCTGACCTCGCCCGAGGCGTACGCGCGGATGGCCAACGCGGTCAATCCCTACGGTGACGGCCGCGCGAGCGAACGTATCGTCGCAGCCCTCGCGACCCGGTACGCATGAGGCTGCTGGTCACCGGGGGAACGGGCTTCATCGGCTCGCACCTGGCCGAGGCCGGGCGGCGGCGGGGCGCGCAAGTGGTCGTGCTCGGCCTGGCGGACCGGCCCGAGGAACAGGCGAACGCGGCGCTGCTCGCCCGGCAGGGCGTCGAGATCCTGCCGGGGAGCATTACGGACCCGGAGCTGTGCGCGCGGGCCATGCGGGGCGCCACGCACGTCTTCCATCTCGCCGTCGCGATGCGCGAGGGCGGGAAGAGCGACGAGTTCTTCGAGTCGGTGAATCTCGACGGCACCCGCCGCCTGCTCGAGGCGGCCGGGTCGGGGAAAGTCGAGCGCTTCATCTACTGCAGCACGATCGGGATCTACGGGCATCGGGCGGCCGGCGTGACCACCGAGCAGGCCGCGCTGCGTCCGGGAAACATCTACGAGCGCACCAAGGTGTCCGCGGAGCGGATGGTCCGGCAGCTCGCACCGGAGACGGGCGTGCCGTACAGCATCCTGCGGCCCGCCGACGTGTATGGCCCGCGGGACCAGCGGCTGCTGAAGCTGTTCAAGGGCGTGAGCCGGGGGCGATTCCCGCTCTTCGGCGACGGCTCTGGACGGCGCCACATGGTGTTCGTGGACGACGTCGTGTCGGCGTTCTTCGCGGCCTGCGAGCGATCGGAGGCGGTCGGCGAAGGGATGATCGTGGCGGGCCCCCGGCCGTGCACGCTCCGCGAGCTGATCGAGACGGTGCGCCAGGCCACGGGAAGCTCGAGGTTCGGCTGGCGGCTGCCGCTCGCCCCCATGCTGGGGGCGGCGGCGGTCGTCGAGGACCTCTGCCAGGCGATCAAGGTCGATCCGCCGATCTACCGGCGAAGGATGGACTTCTTCACCAGTGATTCGGCCTTCGATACCTCGCGGGCGCGGCACCTGCTCGGCTGGTCACCTCAGGTCGACCTCGCCGACGGGGTCCGTCGCACCTACGAGGCGTACCGCGGGGCGGGCGAAGTCGCCTAGACGTGGACGGCGACGGTCATTCGTCACGGATCGCGCATTGGTAACACACTATCATGCACAGACTTTCGTGGAGATTTCGCTCTTGACCGAGCCCTGGCAACTGCAGCTCTTCCGCCGTTCGCTGAAGAAGCGTCAGACCGTGGACGCGATGCTGAGCCACCTTCCCTCGGTGCAGGGGCGGGTCTGCCTCGAGGTCGGCTGCGGAACGGGCCTCACCTCGCACTTCCTCCGGGAGCGCGGCGGGACCTGGACCAGCGCCGACTTCGAGCGCGACCACGTCCGGTCGGCCAAGCAGCTGGTCGGCGACCGGGTACTCCAGATCGACGACCGAACGGTACCGTTCAAGTCGGGCACCTTCGATCTCGTGGCGGCGATTAATTTTCTCGAGCACATCGAGGACGACGAGACATTCTTCGCCGAGATGGTGCGGGTGCTCAAGCCCGGCGGTGATTTCCTGTTCATGGCGCCGAAGGGGGACCACGGACGGCCCGGGTTCGCCATCAAGCGCCTGCTTGGCTTTACGGCCGACCAGGAAGGATTCGGTCATGCGCGAGACGGCTATCCGCTCGCGGCCGGCCGGGCCTTGATGGAGCGACATGGTCTCCGGGTCCAGGGGCAGACCAGCTATTGCCGCTTCTTCACGGAGTCGCTGGAGGACATGCTCAACTTCGCGTATCACCGAAAAGCGATGAAGGGAAAGAAGACGAAGGAGCAGGATTTCCACGGTGACACGGCGCCGATGTCGGCCGAAGCCCTCAACAAGGTCGGCACTGCGTACAAGGTATATTCCGCTGTCTACCCCGCGTTGCGGGCGTGGACCATGCTCGACCAGCTCATTCCGTTCTCCGAGGGATACATGATGGTCGCCTGGGGGAAGAAGGCCGCCTGAAATGTGTGGAATCGTAGGCATCGCCGGCGCGCGGCCAGTCTTGGAGGAGGAGATCTGGCGGATGTGCGACGCCATCCGGCACCGGGGGCCCGACGACTGGGGCACCTTCGTCGAGGACGGCGTTGGCCTCGGCATACGACGCCTGAGCATTATCGACCTCGCCGGCGGGCACCAGCCGATCGCGAACGAGGACGGGGACCTGCAGGTCGTGTTCAACGGCGAGATCTACAACCACGAGGAGCTGCGGAAGGACCTGATCGCACGCGGACATCGATTCCGCACGCGGACCGACACCGAGGTCCTGGTTCACCTGTACGAGGACCATGGCGAGCGGATGCTGCAACGGCTCCGGGGCATGTTCGCCTTCGCCATCTGGGATCGTCGCCGGCGCCGGCTGTTCGTCGCCCGCGACCACTTCGGTCAGAAGCCGCTGTTCTACACCGAGCGCGGCGGACGGCTGACGTTCGCCTCTGAGATCAAGGCGCTCCTCGCGAGCGATCCCACGCTGAGCGCGCTGTCTCCCGTCGCGCTCGACCAGTACCTCACCCTCCGGTTCGTCCAAGCGCCCGACACGTTCTTCGAAGGGGTTCGCGCGCTGCCCCCGGCGCACTTCCTCATCTGGGAGAACGGGGTCGCCCACACCGAGCGGTACTGGGATCTGGAATACGGCCCCAAATGGACGTTCTCCGAGGCCGAGACCCTGGAGCGGATCGACGAGCTGCTCTCCGAAACCGTGCGGCTGCACCTGACAGGGGACGTGCCGGTGGGGGCGTTCCTGAGCGGCGGGCTCGACTCGACCCTGATCGTCTCCTACGCCGCCAAGGTCCTCGGCCCGGAGCTTCGCACCTTCTCGATGGGCATTCCCTATCGGGACCTGAACGAGCTCCCCGCCGCGGCCACCGTGGCTCGTCGATACGGCAGCCGGCACTTCGCCGAGGAGGTAATGCCGACGGTCGGGAACGACCTGCCAAGACTGATCTCCGCGCTCGACGAGCCCGCGGATCCGCTCTCGATCTGCCTTCTCCACCTCGCCCGCATGACCGCGCGCGAGGTGAAGGTCGTCCTGGGCGGCGACGGCGGCGACGAGTTGTTCGGCGGCTACGACCGCTACGCGGCCGATCGCTGGCTCGATGCCTACCGGATGGTGCCGGAGGCCGTCCGCAACCTGGTCACCAACCACGTGCTGCACCGCCTGCCCGACCAGTTCACCTTCAAGAGCTTCACGCACAAGCTCCGGTGGGTGGATCAGATGGCCCGGAAGACGGGCGGCGAGCGCTACGCCGCCAGCATGCAGTACTTCTGGTTCAACGAGGCCCACCGCGCCGAGCTGTATACGCCTGGCTTCCGCGCCCGCCTCAGTGGGCGGCGACCGGAGGCGTGCGTCCTCGACCTGTACAACACGCCGAACGCCACCGAGCCGGTGGACCGGATGATGTACGTGGACGTGATGTCTCGTCTGCCCGGCCAGTCGCTCATGATCCTGGACCGCGCGACCATGGCCTACAGCCTCGAATCGCGCTCGCCGTTCCTGGATCCGCGCTTTGCGGAGTTCATGGCGCGGGTTCCCGTCAAGCTCAAGGTGCGCGGGCCGAGACACCTGCGGCACCTCGAGCGCCGGCTCGGTGAGCGCTATCTGCCGCGCGAGGTGCTGGAGCGCCAGAAGCAGGGCTTCGCGTCCCCGCTCATGTACATCATGGAAGACGAGGTCCGCTCGCTGGCTCCAACACTGCTCCTTAATAGCGATCTCGTGCGCGACGGGTACCTCGAAGGTGGGACGGTTCGTCAGCTGGTAGAGGAACATCTAGCCCGTCGCCGGGACCACGGGAGCCGGATCTGGCTCCTGCTGAGCGCGGAGGTCTGGTATAGGCGCTACGTGTGCGGCCGGTCGACGATGGACCTCGAGGCCGAGATCGCCGAGAAGCGTTCACACGTAGTCCTGGAGCGGGCCGGTTGAGCCAGGGTCACGCGGGAGCCTGCGGCGGTGGCCGAGGCGCGAAGTGGGCGTGGGTGGGGGCCCGAGTTTGGCGCTGAGCGTAGCTTAGCGTGCGCGGCGCCGGTCGAGGCTGGCAAGTCCCGCCCCATTCCCCGCGAAAAAGAGCCAAGTGAACATGAAGAGCAGAGGCAATTCGCCTCGGTTCTGGATTGGTGCCCCACCCTGCGGAAAGTGAAACTGGAAGAACGCCACCAGCATCTCGAGCGCCAGCACCAGCGCCACCGGACGCGCGAACAGTCCAAGCACCATCAGCAGCCCTCCGAAGGTCTCCAGCACCCCCGCCAGGCCGAACTGTGAAAGAAGGTGAACGGTTGCACCGTTCGGCCCCACTCCACCAAAGAACCCAAACAGTTTCTGAAGGCCGTGCTGCATGAACAGAAGCCCGGCGCCGATCCGGAGTGCGGCATGGGCGGTCGGGCCGAAGGATCCGAGGGCGGGGGAACGCGTCGATCCGAGGGTGGTGGACATCGTAGAATACTCCGAGGCTGTGAAATCAGCGGCGTGGGTGAGATTCGAACTCACGAAGGAGTTTCCCCCTTGGCGGTTTTCAAGACCGCTGCCTTAAACCACTCGGCCACCACGCCTGAGCGTGTAAGTTGATGGGGATGAATGCCTTCCGCAAGCAATGCGCTCGAACCCAGCGGACTTCTGCGGACCTGAACCGCTGCCTTCAACTTTTCGGCGACCAAGCCTGAATGCTGACGGTCCTTTGCCCATTCTTCCTTACCCAGGCTCCGCGGCACACTTCCACTCTTATCCGTTGGTGCCGCGGCAGTTCTGCGAGCCGTCTTGGCAGGTTGCCCCCAGGAGATCATACTTTGCCGGGAAAGTTTCCCGGGCTCTTTGCCGTGCGTAGAGAGGACAACGAGAAGGGCGGCGGCGAGTTGGTCGATGCGTAGGTTGAGCTCATGAGCTGCTCCTTCCACCGGGGCCTCGCGTGCCTGCTGCTGTTGTTCGTGATCCTCCCCGCGCCCGCGGCGGCGCAGGTGCGCCGCGTCGTGCTGCTGTACGACGAGCGTACCGAGCTGCCAGGGCTGGCCATTCTCGACGCGCGTCTGGTTCGGACGTTGAGGGCGGGAGTTCCGGGAGTCGAGGTGTATCGCGAGGCGATGGACCTTTCCCGGTTTCAGTCGGACGGCTACCCGCTCCTCCTCAAGGACTACCTTCGCGAGAAGTACGCGGACAAGCGGATCGACGTCGTCATCGCCGCGTTGGGGCCGGCGCTCGACTTTATGCTTGCCTACGGCTCCGAGGTATATCCCGGTGCGTCGGTCGTCTTCTGCGGGATCGACAGGCGAGATCTCGGCGCCCGACGGCTCCCTGCCAACGTCACCGGCGTGCTCCTCAAGCGCGAGTTCGCGCCGACGCTCGAGCTGGCGCTCAGACTGCATCCCGGCACCCAGGACGTGGTGGTCGTCGCGGGAAGCTCGGACTTCGACCACAGGCTCGTCGATCAAGCAAAAGCGGAGTTTCGGGCGGTTCCGCGCCAGGCCCCGATCAAGTACCTGGTCGGGCTGCCGTGGCCCGATCTCCTGGACACGCTCGCGCACCTTCCGCCGCGGACGGTCGTGCTGTACTCCACGATGTTCGCCGACGGCACCGGCAGGCCATTCGTCCCGCACGAGGTTGTCGAGCAGATCGCGCGCACGGCCAACGCGCCGGTCTACGCATTTCTCGACCAGTATCTGGGTCGCGGCATCGTCGGAGGGCACCTGTACAGCCTCGATGCCCATGGGGAGGCGGCGGCGCGCCTCGCGCTGCGGCTCCTCGCCGGCACCCCGGCCTCGGCGGTCCCGCCAGTGGAGCTGCCGGCGAGCGTCGACATGTTCGACTGGCGGGAGCTGAGACGCTGGGGCATCGACGAGCGCCGGCTGCCCGCCGGTGCCGTGGTTCGGTACCGGGACATCTCGCCCTGGGAGCGCTACCGGACTACCGTCCTGGCAACCCTCGGCGTGCTCCTGCTCCAATCGGCGCTGATCCTCTGGCTCCTGGTCGAGCGTCGCGCGCGGCGCCGGACGCAGGCCGCGCTCGGGGAGAGCGAGGCGCGGGCGGCGGAGCAACGCCTCGAGCTCGCCCACCTGGGACGCGTCGCGCTACTGGGCGAGCTGTCGGCCACGCTGGCGCATGAGATGAAGCAGCCACTCACCGCGATCCTCACGAACGCGCGCGCCGCGCAGCACCTGCTGAAAGCCGACGGCGCCGCAACGGCCGAGTTGCGCGAGATACTCGAGGACATCGCGGCGGACGACCGGCGCGCGGGGGAGGTGATCGACCACCTGCGCAGCCTCGTCAAGAAGACCGGGACCGAGCTACAGCTCCTGTCCGTGAACGACGTCGTCAACCAGGTGCTCGAATTGTTGCGCACCGATCTGCAGCATCGCGGCGTGGTCGTCAGCACCCGCTTGTGCGAGCCCGTGCCCTTGGTTCTCGCGGACCGGGTACAGTTGCAGCAGGTGGTCTTGAACCTGGTGATGAACGCGTGCGATGCGATGAGCGTGACGCCTCCCGGCGAGCGGCTGCTGGTCGTCTCCACCGCGACGCACGGTGACGCGCGCATCGAGGTCCGCGATCGGGGCAGCGGCATCGCCCCGGACGCGCTGGCGAGGGTCTTCGAGCCGTTCGTGACGACGAAGCGCGACGGGCTGGGGCTCGGACTCGCGATCTGTCGCTCGATCCTGACAGCCCACGGCGGTCACATATGGGCGACGAACAACCCGGAGCGCGGGGTCACGTTCGTCGTCTCCCTGCCGCTCGCGGCCGACCAGCGTGCCCCCGCCGGCGACGGCCGCCTGTCGCCGACGATCCAGGATCGTGGCCTCGGGAAGTAGCGCCGGCCACCCTACCACGAATCGCCCCCCGACCCCACGGCGATGCCCAGCAAGCACACCAGGCACGCCGATGAGTCGTTCGCTGATTTGCTACACGACGCCTATTCCGACATTCCGATGGCCCGGACCTTCGCTTCCACGATGAGGCGGTCCAGCTTTTCGACCGGGAGCGCGAGCAACAGGTCAATCCGCCGACTGATTATCGTGAGCGCGTCGATGAATGCCGCTCGTTTCGTGGCTTCGTCGCCTCTCACGTCCGCCGGGTCGGACACGCCCCAATGCGCCAGCACCGGCTGACCAGGAAAGATCGGGCATGCCTCCTTGGCCCGATCGCACACAGTGATCACGAAATCCCAGTGCTCGCGGTCGAGGCCGGCGAGTCCGCGCGGCGGGTGGCCAGCCCATTCGACACCGCTCTCGCGGAGCGCCTGGATCGCGTGGGGATTCACCCGCGGCGCAGGGCTCGAGCCGGCGCTCTCGGCGCGGAAGCGCCCCAATCCCTTCCGATTGAGGACAGCCTCCGCCATCTGGCTGCGCGCAGAGTTTCCCGTACACAGGAACAGCACGCGGTACGCCTTGTCCTGAGGCTGCACAACTCCCTCCGGTGGGAGCGGGCGACTATTCCCGGGCCAGGACCTTGCGCATCACCACCGCCGATGCGGGACAGGCCTCGCGGAACTCGACGGACGCGCTCACGTGATGGGGCACGTCGTCGCGCGCGATCGCGCCGAAGCCAAAGCGCGGGAAGTAGCGCTCAGCCGTGGTCGTGAGCAGGTAGACGGCTCTCAGCTCGCGGAGGCGGGCTTGGCCCAGGACGTAGTCGACCAGGGCGACGCCGATGCCGGCGCTCCTCGCCGCCGCCTCGACGACCACCGATCGGAGAAGGCCGTCGGAGCCGTAGACCTCGAGGCCGATTGCGCCCAGCACCCGGCCCCGGGTTTCCGCAACGTAGAAGTCGGTGAGCATGCGGGGCACGCCGTCGAGCGGCAGCTGAGCGGCGCGGAGCAGCCCCGCGACAGCCTCGTAATCATCACTCGTGGCCGGGCGCACGGTCGCGCCGGTCCCGCTCCGATCGGTGCCCATCACGCGGCCGGCGCGGGCTTCCGGGCGCGGATGAACGCACCCATGACGCAGCCGCCCACTTCGCGGGCGAGCACTTCGGTCTCGAACCCGGTGCCCTCGAGAAGCGCCCTCGCGTCCTCGACCTCGTAGATCCGCGTCGGCTCGATGCCGATGTCCGTGAAGCCGCTTTCCTCGAGCAATGACCGGAACTCGTCCTCGGTCAGCGCACCTGCGACGCATCCGACCCACAGCTCCATGCTTGTGCGGACCAGGGCGGGCATCTCCCCTCTGACCACAACGTCGGACACCGCGAACCGACCGCCCGGCTTGAGCACCCGAAACGCTTCGGTGATGACCTTACGCTTGTCGGCCGAAAGATTGACCACACAGTTCGAAATGATGACGTCAACGGAGGCATCGGGGAGGGGGATCGATTCGATGTCGCCCTTGAGAAACTCCGCGTTCTCGACACCTGCCTTCCGCTGATTCCCGCGAGCCAGTGCGAGCATCTCGTCCGTCATGTCCAGTCCGTAGGCCTTGCCCGTGGGCCCAACCCGGCGCGCCGACAGCAGCACGTCGATCCCACCGCCGGAGCCGAGGTCCAGGACTACATTGCCCTCGTGGAGGTCGGCCAGAGCCGTCGGATTCCCGCAGCCGAGGGACGCGAGCACCGCTTCGACGGGGAGAACGGCCGTTTCAGCCTCGGAATAGAGATTGGACGTAATCGGATTCTCGCCCGAGGACCCGCATGACCCGCCGCAGCACCCGGCCTTCGCTCCGGACGCGACCTCGAGGGCAGCCTTGCCATAGCGATCGCGGACCGTGGTCCTGATATCCTCTGTGCTCATCTGTGCCTCATCAAGAATGGTTGATGCATTTGTCAAAAAAAGTTGAGGCTCAACAACAGGCGGCACGTCGCTCCGCCGCCGTCGGTGTCGAGCTCAGCAGTTCGACCGCGTCCGCGATCTCGGCCAGGACGTCGGGATTCAGCGTGTAGTACATCCAGCGTCCCTCGCGGCGATCGGCGACGAGCCCGGCGTCCTTCAGGACCTTGAGATGGAACGAAAGCCGTGACTGGGCCGCGTCCAGCGCATCGGTGAGGTTGCAGACGCACTGCTCGCCGAACCGAAGCCGCCGAAGGACGGAGAGACGCGTCGGGTCGGAGAGCGCGTGGAAGAGCTGCACGGCACGCACGGCGTCGGGGTCGAGGCGAGCGGTCATGCTGGAATAATATCAACAAAAGTTGATGCGTCAAGGTCAGTCCCGGAACTGCGGCCCCGACAGCCACCGTCCCGTTTTGCCTGCCCCGGGTCTCGGGTCAGCCGAAGCGGAGGCCATGGTCGGGAACGGGCGACGGCTGACTCAGCTTAGAACAGCGCGCGACCGCCCAGCTCGCGGTTGACTTCGCGCGCAATGGAGTCCGCCCTGGCCGCCTTTACCGTGTCACCCGCCGGCTCGTACGAGCGCGCGACCCCGCCGTAGACCACCGCGTAGAGCTGCAGGATCGATCCCGAAGGCGGATCCACCCAACCGAACGGGCGGGCGCGAGTCGCGGTCTTCCAGTGGTACACGTCCCAGAGCAAGCTCGAGGTGCGCCGGAGGTTCAGGTATCCCAGTCCCTGGCTGAGCGAAATCGAGTCGTTCGGCTGGACCGCGGTGGGCATGAGCTTTCGCACGAAGCCCTCGGACACCAGATAGGGGCTGAGGCCCAAGGTCTGGTCGGGATATCCCCCGTCGCTCCAGCTGAAGTACAGCGGCCGCACACCCATGTTGTCGCGGATGAGGAAGATCGTGGCGAGGTCCTGGCGTAGCAGCACGTCCTGGCCGAAACGCACCTGGATGCTGTCGAGCGACACGCCGCCCTTGTTCGGGACCTGCATGGCCTCCGGCAGGCTGTCCACCTCGGCCACGCCGAGCTTGAGCGCGGGGGTCGTGGGGCGAGCGGGCACGGGGACGCCGCGCCACACCGGATCAGCCCGCGACGGATCGAAGGCCGGCGTCTGCCGCCGGGCGAGCTGGCGCAGGTGCCACTCGGTGTTCATGAGCGACAGGTTGGCGAGCGTCACGTCGGGACGGATGCCTTCGACCTCCTGCGCGTACCAGAGGGGGAAGGTGTCGTTGTCGCCGGCGGTAATGAGCACGCCGTAGGGTTCGACGCTGTTCAGCATGTCGTAGGCGAAGTCGCGAGCCATCGTCTCGTGGGCGCGGCTCGCGGTGGCGTGGTTGCCGAACAGCGGGATCAGCGCCAGGCCCAGCACCGGGGTCGCGACCGCCCACCGGGCCTTGACCGAGCCGCGGTCGCGCAGTCCGTCCACGATGCTCTGCATCAGCGCGCCGATACCGCAGGCGATGAACGCCCCGAACACGGCGAAGGAGCCGACGAAGAAGTAGTCCCGCTCGCGGACCTCGCGGGGGATGTTCGCCTGGTCGGCGTACTGCGAGAACCCGTACTTGAAGTTCATGTAGTACACGAGACCTACCGACAGCGTGCTGAGCAGGGCGATGCCCGCAATGCCGGCGCGCCGGTCCGACTTCCAGAGCGCCGCGAGCCCACTCAGGCCAAGGACCGCGAAGACGGCTGTCGCGACGCCCGAAAGCCGGCCCCAGTCACGCGCGAACTGCCAGGTGAAATACTGCCAGAAGTTGCCGAGCTGGCCGCTGAAGGTCGCCTGCCGCTCCGTGAGCCCCGGCTTGCCGTACTGCACGCGGTTCAGCACGTCCCGGAGCGCCTGACTGAAGAAGCCGATCGGCTCTCCCTCGTTGATGGGCGGGTACTGCCCCGCTCGCATCGGCAGCCACACATAGTTGAGCGAGACGCCGACGACGACCGCGAGCAATCCCAGGTAGACCAGCGGATCCCTGGGCGAGCGCCAGAGCGCGTACCCGGCCACGGCCAGGCTCACGACCAGAATGATTCCGCCCTCGGCGCTCCCCGGCTGCAGCATCGCGATCCACTTTCCGCTCACGGCCAGCAGCAGGGCGTAGAAGGTCACGATCGCCCAGGGCCGCGAGAGCGTCCGCCAGTCGGTCCAGACGACGTAAACCAGCAGGGCAGGCAGCGCCAGAAACCCCATCAAATGGTTGGTCGAGGTGAGCGCGAGGACGTAGGCGATGAGCACGAGCCAGCGGTCGCGGTGGGGGCCCGGCTCGTCGTCTCCCCAGTGCACCACCAGCCACATGACCACCGCGATGGAGAGCAGGGAAACGGTATAGACCTTCTCGTTCACGGTGCTCTGGTTCCATACCGTCCACGAGGTGGCGCTCACCAGGACACCGCCGAAGGCGGCCGCGTAGCGGGCCAACCGCACCGGCACGATGCCGCGCAGCCACCGCTCGGCCACCAGGAACCACAGGCCCGCCGCCGCTGCGCTCGTCGTTGCGGCGAACAGGTTGATCCGCTCGGCGTACGACCCCGCGAGCGGCAGCAGGCCGAAGGTGTGCGCCATGATGACAAAGAGCGGATTACCGGGTGGGTGGGGGATACCCAGCACCTTGGCGGCCGCGATGTACTCCGACGTGTCCCAGAAGGCCGTCGTCGGCGCGAGCGTGACGAGGTAAATCGCAAGGACCACGGCGAACGTGGCCAGCGCCCAGAGATATGGCGGCCGTTCCTGCGTTGTCGCGTTCATAAGCCCCGAGGCTAGTGTCTGAACTGCCGGCGGCCCGTCATCACCATGGCGAGGCCATGGCGATTGGCCGCCTCGACGACTTCCGCGTCCCGCACCGAGCCGCCCGGCTGGATGACGGCGGTGACGCCGGCAGCAGCGGCGAGGTCGATGCTGTCGCCGAACGGGAAGAAGCCGTCCGACGCCAGCACGGTACCGGCCGGGTCGTGGCCGGCCTGCCGGGCCTTGTGCACCGCCATGAACGCGCTGTCCACGCGGCTCATCTGACCTGCACCGATGCCGACGGCGGCCTCGTCTCGCGCAAGGAGGATGGCGTTCGACTTGACCGACGCCACCGCGGCCCAGGCGAAGCGGAGGTCGTTCCACTCGCGCTCGGTGGGATGGCGGTCGGTCGCAACCTTCCAGTCCTGGTCCGAGGGGTCGAACTGGAACAAGTCCTGGATGAGGAAGCCTCCGCGCACCCGCTTGAAGTCGAACGAGCCCGTTCCGCGGCTCACCGGCAACTCGACCACGCGAAGCGACTTCTTCGCGGCGAACACCGCGATCGCCTCGTCGTGGAACGACGGCGCCACCACGACCTCGACGAAAAGGTCGCTCATGGCCTGGGCGGTAGCTCGATCCACCACCGTGTTGAACGCGATGACCGAGCCGAAGGCCGAGACTTCATCCGTCGCCCGCGCCTTGCGGAACGCATCGACGGCGGAGCCGGCGACGGCGACACCGCACGGTGTCGTGTGCTTGATGACGCTGCACGCCGGCCGGTTGCTCCAGTTGGCCACCGCGGCCATTGCGGCATCGATGTCGAGCAGGTTGTTGAACGAGAGCTCCTTGCCCTGGCGCTGGGTGAGGTCGCGCATGCCGCGCGGTTCCTCGGTCACGTAAAGGGCGGCGCGCTGGCCGGGGTTTTCTCCGTAGCGCAGCGGCTGCGTCCGCTCCATCGAAATTCCCAGCCGGCGGGGGAGGCCCTCCTCGTGCGGGGTCAGGTATCCCGCGATGGCGGCATCGTAGTCCGCCGTGTGCGCGAACACCTTGGCGGCGAATTCGCGACGCACCGCCGGCGTGAGCTCGTTCCGACGAAGCAACTCGAGAACCTTCGGATAGTCCATCGGATCCACGACCGGCAGCACGAACTCGTGGTTCTTGGCCGCGGAACGGAGCATCGACGGGCCGCCGATGTCGATGTTCTCGACGGCGTCCTCGAAGGTCACGCCGGGGCCACTGATCGTCATCTGGAACGGGTACAGGTTGACCGCAACCAGGTCGATGGGCACGATGCCGCGCTCTTGCAGCGCCGCCATGTGCGCGGGCATGTCCCGCCGGCCGAGCAGGGCGCCGTGGATGGCGGGGTGCAGCGTCTTGACTCGGCCGTCGAGCAGCTCGGGGAAGCCGGTCACCTCGTCGACAGCCATCACCGAGATCCCGGCGGTCCGGAGAGCCGTCGCGGTGCCGCCGGTGGAGATGATCTCCCAGCCGAGCTGGGCGAGGCCCTGGGCGAAGGCGACGATGCCCCGCTTGTCGCTGACCGAGATCAGCGCGCGCGGCATGACGGACGATTCACGACGTGGACTCCACGGTTTCGGGAAGCGCGACGGGGTGGCCCGCCACCGCGGCGGCAAGCACGACGGCGGGCAGCAGGCGGTGCTCGACCGCGAGAACGCGCGCCGCGAGCGTCGCGGCAGTGTCTCCCGCCAGGACGGGCACCCGTCCCTGGGCGAGGATCCGCCCGCGGTCGTACACCTCGTCCACGAGGTGGACCGTGGCGCCGCTCTCGCGCGCGCCGCTCGCCAGCACCGCCTCGTGCACGTGGTGGCCGTACATCCCCCGTCCGCCGAACGCCGGGAGGAGGGCGGGGTGCACGTTCAGGACGCGATCGCGGTAGCGGGCGATGACGACGGCGGGAACGAGCTTGAGGTAGCCGGCCAGGACCAGGAGGTCCACCCGGTGGCGCGCCAACCGCTCGAGCCAGTCCGCTCCGTCGGCCGGGTCGGACAGCACTTCGACCGGCAGGCCGTGCGAGCGGGCACGCTCTAGTGCCCCCGCATCGGCTCGATTGCTCACGACCAGCACCACCCGCGCCGGGGCCTCGGCTCCCAGTGCACGCAGCAGCGCCTCGAGGTTGCTGCCGCGCCCCGAGACGGCCACGGCCACGCGCATCGTCATGGCCGGGGAAACTAATCCCAGGCCGCGCGCAGGGAAATGCTGAAGGCGGAACCGCGACCGACCCACCGTGGAACCCGAGCCGATCGCCCAGTTGCTCGCAGAGCGGCCGCCCGATCGTGAAACCAGCCGGTGCCGACTACACCGTCGAAGAGAGGATCAGGTGGACGGCGGTTGCCAGGTCGGGCACCGCCAGCCACCCCTGGGCCGCGGAGGTGCCCGCCTCTGCCGTCCCGGCCCCAGTCAGGACCAGCACTCCGCGGCCGCCGAACCGTTCCGAGGCGGCGACGTCGCGCACGCGATCACCCACCCACCAGCTGTGGTGAAGGTCGAGGCCGAGGTCGGCGGCCGCGCGGCGGTAGAGGAGGGGGCCGGGTTTCCGGCACTCGCACCCGCCGGACACCTCGGGAAGGTGGGGGCAATGGTAGTGGGCGGCCAGCCGCGCGCCGGCCTCCGCCAGGAGCACGTCGAGGCGCAGCGCGGTGGCGAGGTAGTCCTCTTCGGTCAACAACCCGCGGGCGATCCCGGACTGGTTGGTGACCACGACAGCCGGTACGTCCGCCTCGTTGAGCCGCCGCACCGCTTCCGCGGCCCCGGGGAGCAGGCGGACCTCGTCGGGGTTCCGGAGATAGTGGACGTCCTCGATCAGGGTGCCATCGCGATCGAGAAAGACCGCCACCCGCAGGCTCATGCCTGGAGCGCCTGTGACAAGGCGCGACGGATCTCGGGCCCGGCATCTTCGGGCAGCGTGCGCGGGTCGAGCAACACGCGGCCTCCAGCCACCCGAGCGACGACGCTGGGATCGCCGAGGCGGAGTCGCAGCGCGAGCCCGTCGGCGCCGAGCGGACCGGGATCGAGGCTCACCAGGGTGGTAGGCAATACCGCCCCGGGAAAGGAGCCGCCGCCGACCGCCGATTCGCCAGCCTGGACGGAGGCGTTCGAGCTCGCCCGGACACTCGGCCGCGAGGCGTTCCGCGCGTGCGGCGAGAACGGTCGCATCGAGCGTCAGCATGCGCAACACCGGAATCTCGCGTACCGCGCTCTCACTCTCTTCGTACAGTCCGAGCGTGGCCTCCATGGCGGCCAGCGTCAGCTTGTCCGCCCGCATGGCGCGGGCGAACGGATTCTCGCGACAGCGCGCGACGAGCGTACGGCCCCCCACGAGGCAGCCGGCCTGCGGGCCACCCAGCAGCTTGTCCCCACTGAAGATCACGAGGCCCGCGCCGGCGGACGAGCGCGTCAACGACGCGCGGCTCGGAGTCGAGTCCCCACGGGCGCAGGTCCGCCAGCAGCCCGCTGCCCACGTCGAACAGGTACGGGACACCCGCCTCCATCGCGAGAGCCGCGAGCGAAGACGGGCCCGGCGACGCGACGAAGCCGCGCTGTTCGAAGTTCGACCGATGGACCGTGAGCACCGCCCCGGTCTCCGGGCCCAGCTCGCGACGGTAGTCATCCAGGTGCGTGCGGTTCGTGGTGCCCACCTCACGCAGGCGGGCGCCGCTGCGGGCCATGATATCCGGGATCCGGAACGACCCACCGATCTCGATCAGTTCGCCGCGCGAGATCAACACGTCGCGGCCGGCGGCGACGGCGTTGAGCGCCAGGACCAATGCTCCGGCGGCGTTGTTCACGACGAGCGCATCCTCGGCGCCGGTCAGGCGGCGGAGCAGCTCGCGGCAGTGATCGGTGCGGCTTCCCCGCGTGCCGGTGTCGAGATCGAGCTCGAGGTTGCTGTAGCCGGCTGCGGCGGCAGTCACGGCGCGGATGGCAGCCGGCGCGAGCGGCGCTCGGCCCAGGTTGGTATGCAGGACGACGCCGGTGGCGTTGAGCACTGGACGGAGGCCGGCCCGGCGCCGCTCCATGAGGCGCTCGCGAATCTCCACCGCCCAATCCTCCGGTGGACCGGCACGACGGGTCCGCGCGGCCGCGAGCGTCTCGCGAATCGCCGCGACGACCGCTCCCCGGGGCGCGCTGCGCAACAGGTCCGTCGACACCGGGATCGTGCAGCAGCCGGTCAACCGAGGGCAGGTCCCGCCGGGGGTCCGTCATTGCTTCGGCTTGACCAGATGCTGACCGGCGGTGTCCGCTGGACTCTTGAGCGTATCCGCGTGTGTCTTCCGTTTTGCCGGGGGGCCCTTGGTGGTGTCTTTCGCGGCAGGCTTGCCGCCGTGCTGCTTCGTGCTGTCCGTCGGCTGCGGCTTGGGCACGCTGAACCCACCGCGTACGTCGCCCGAAGTGCCAGTCGTGTTCCGGACGCCTCGGATCTCCACCTCGTACTTTGCCCCCGGCGTCCAGGGCCGCTCGACGCGGACCACGAGCTTATCGGTGAGAGGCGGGCGGCTGGTGAGGGGCTCGTTCACCGTGCGCGCAGGCGGGCGGGCGCCCCGCACCCTGACAGGTGGCGCCTCGGGGGCTGGCTGAATGCCCGGCTGCGCCTTGTGCGCGGTGTCGGCGAGGGTGTCCTGCGCCGGAGTGACCGTACGGTGCAGGCTGTCGTCGACGGGTTTAGGCAGTAGCGACGTGACGCGGACGGGCGTCGAGTCCGGCAGCAGCCTCACCGTTACGGCGCTCGAGGCGAGCCTCTGACGGGGATCCAGCGTCTGGCTCATGGTAATCGTCGCCGACACGCTGTCGCCCGGCACAACCTCCTGGATTCGCGGCGGCGTCGTGTCGTGGACGAAGACCCAGAGCTCGCCGGCCGCTGTCTTCCCCTTGGCGAGACGCACGGTGTCGAAGGCTTCGCGAGCGTCGAACACGTTGTTGCGGTTCTGGTCTATCACGCCCCTCACGAGATACTCTCCGGCCGGAAGCGGCCCCAGGGAAAAGTGGCCGCTCGAATCCGCCAGCCCCCGGTATGACAGGCTGTCGGGAAGCAGCAACGCTTCCACTAAGGCCTCGGAGCTCGGGCGGCTGGAGGTCCAGTCGACCACGGTGCCGTCGATCGTGGTCGTCGGGAGCGGGGCTCCGGTCGTGAACGTGAGCACGGTGCCGCGCTTGCTCTGGTTGCGGCGAAGATCGACCACGCCGGGCAGCAGCTGGACCCGGTAGACCCGGTTCGGACGCCAGCCCTCCGCCGGATGGACAGTGATCCGGCTCCGTTTCCAGCTCACGTCCGGCACGCGCGTCGTCGGAGACAGAATGACCAGCTTTTCCAGGTCGCCGGTGCCAGCCCCCTGATTGGGCGAGCCGCCCTCGGAGATCACCTCGTCGAACTGGAATTCGACATCCCCCTTGAAGTTCGGGATGCTGGCAAGCGAGTCCGGCTTGGTCGTGACGAGCTGCGGCGGCGCGATATCCGGTGGTCCGCCCGGGGGTGGCTCCATGCGCGCGCACGACGCGGCGAAGGCAGCGACAACGAGAGCGACGAAACGGGTGGCCGCGCGGGCGGGGCGATCCCGGTTCATCCCCGCTGCCGTCTTCGCGGGCTCGGAGCCCGTCACCCACACCCCAGCAGCTCTCGCTTCCGGGTCAGCACCTGCCTCTGCTCGGTCCAGGCGACGAGCTTCTCGCGCTCGCGCGCGACGACGTCGGCGGGCGCCCGCGAGACGAACTGCTGGTTGCTCAGCTTCTTTTCCTGCGAGGCCACGAGTCCGGCGAGGCGCTCGGCTTCGGCGCCCAGACGCCCGCACTCGCGTCCGACGTCGATCGCCTCGCCGAGCGGGACAAAGACCGCAGTGCCGTCGGGAAGGACAGCGTGCCCCCCCACGCGCTCGGTGCTCTCGCCCAGGCTGAGCTCGGAGAGCTTCGCGAGGCGGACGATCGTGCCGCGCTCGCGCTCGATGGCCCTCGCCGGGCCGCCGCCGTCCGTGGTGACGAACGCGCGCACGGTCTGTCCCGGCTGGACGCCGTATTCGGCGCGGATGCCGCGGATGGCGCCCACGACCTGCTGCACCACGCCGAACTCCACGAGGGCGGCCGCATCCTGGGCCCGGACGTCGGGCACGGGCCAGGGTGCCACCGAGATCGAGGCCTCGTGCGGACGCCCGGGGAACCGCCGCCAGAGCGCTTCGGTCACAAACGGCATCACCGGGTGGAGGAGGCGCAGCGCGACGTCGAACGTCTGCGCGGCCACAGCTCGCGCGACGTCGCCGCCCGGCACATCGCCATAGAGGCGCGGCTTGACCTGCTCGATGTACCAGTCGGCCAGATCGCTCCACAGGAAGTGGTAGACGGCCGCGGCGGCATCGTTGAGGCGGAACTTCTCGTACGCTTCAGTCGCCTCCCGCACCGTGGCGTCGCAGCGCGCGATGATCCAGCGATCCGCGAGCGTAAGCTCGTCCCGCCTCACGGCGCTGCGGCGACCCCGGCCAGCGGGCGGGGCGGGCGGTCCAGGTTCGACAGGATGAACCGCCCGGCGTTCCACAGCTTGTTGGCGAAGTTCCGTCCTGCCGCGAAGGACGCCTCGAGGTCGTCGGGATCGAGGATGACGTCGGTGCCCACCGACATGCCGGAGACGATCGAATAGCGCAGCGCATCGGCACCGTAGCGCTCGACCACTTCGAGCGGATCGATGCCGTTGCCCAGCGACTTGGACATCTTGCGATGCTGGGTGTCGCGCACGGTGCCGTGCAGATACATGTGCGTGTACGGGACCTCGCCCATGAAGTAGAGGCCCGACATGATCATCCGCGCGACCCAGAAGAAGATGATCTCGGGCGCGGAGACGAGGGTGTGCCCAGGATAGAACGTGGCGAGATCCGGCGTGCGGTCGGGCCAGCCGAGGCTCGAGAATGGCACGAGCCACGAGGAGAACCAGGTGTCCAGCACGTCCTCGTCCTGCCGCACTGGGCCGCCGCAGGCAGGGCAGGCGCCGACGTCGGTCCGGCTGACCGTGACGCGCGCGCAGCGCTCCGACTCGCAGTACCACACCGGGATCCGGTGGCCCCACCAGAGCTGCCGCGAGATGCACCAGTCTCGAATGCCCTCGAGCCACTGGGTGTAAGTCGTCGCCCCGACGCTCGGGGATGAAGTGGAGGGTCCCGTCGCGATACTTGGCCGAGCGCCGGGACGGGCCAGCGGCTCCATGCGGACGAACCACTGATCGGAGAGCCGCGGCTCGACCACGGTGTCGCAGCGATAGCAGTGCCCGACCGCGTGGCGGTGGGGCTCGACCTTGTCGAGCAGGCCAGCTGCCTCGAATTCCGCCACTACGCGGCTCCGTGCGTCGAAGCGGTCGAGGCCCTGGAACCGGTCCGGCGCCGCGAGGCTGATCCGTGCCTCGGGCGTCATGACGTCGATGGAGGGGAGGCCGTGGCGGCGGCCGATCTCGAAGTCCGCCGGATCGTGGGCCGGCGTCACCTTTACGGCCCCGGACCCGAAGGCCGGGTCCACGGCATCGTCGGCCACGATGGGCACCAGCCGATGGACCACCGGCAGCCGGAGCTCGCGACCGATCAGGTCGCGGTAGCGCTCGTCCTCGGGGTGCACGGCCACCGCCGTGTCGCCCAGCATCGTCTCCGGACGCGTGGTGGCCACGGTGACGTGCCCGCTTCCGTCGGCGAGGGGGTAGCGAAGATGCCAGATCTTCCCGTCCGTCTCCTCCTTCTCCGCTTCCTCGTTGGAGAGGGCGGTGAGGCAGCGCGGGCACCAGTTGATGATGTAGTGGCCGCGGTAGACGAGTCCGGCCTCGTAGAGGGTGACGAAGGCCTCGCGCACGGCGCGCGAGAGGTCCTCGTCCAGCGTGAAGTAGGTGCGGTCCCAGTCGGCGGAGGAGCCGATGGCCTTGAGCTGCTCGAGGATGGCGGCGCCGGTCTCCTCCACGTAGCTCCAGACGCGCTCGACGAACGCCTCACGGCCGACGTCGAACCGGGTGAGCCCGTCCTTCGCGAGCAGGCGCTCGACCACATTCTGTGTCGCGATGCCGGCATGGTCGGTGCCCGGAACCCAGAGCACCCGCCGTCCCCGCATCCGCTCGAACCGGACCAGCACGTCCTGCACGGTGTTGTTGAGACCGTGACCCATATGGAGCGCGGCCGTGACGTTGGGCGGCGGCATCATCACGACGTAGGGTCGGCCGGTGCCCGCGGGCGAGAACAAGCCGCGCTCCTGCCACCAGGCGTAGAGGGCGGACTCGATGGCGGACGGATTGTATTGGGGGGCGAGCGGCTCGGTCATGCGCTCTGATCGGTGGCGCGCGAGTCCCGGGTGCGCTCGAGGTCGTCCTCGCCACGCACAAGCAGGCTGTTGATGACGCTCTCGATGCCCGGCGTGGCGAGCGCCGCCCGGCCGGCGATGGTGCGCGCCGTCCGCGACGGCACCCAGCCGCGCAGCTCGACCACCCCGCGCGCCACCGCGAGCGCCTCCACCGGAATGCCGGCCAGCCGGGGCTCGGCCTCGAGTGCCGCGAGCACCGCCCGGGCGGAGGCCGAGGGGGTGAGGCGTGTAGGAGCGGGCTGGCGCAGACGCCGGGCGGCCTCGGAGACCCGGCCGCGGCTCACCCCGCCGACCCACTCGCTCAAGGCGAAGCCCGCCACGAGGCCGGCCCCGAGCCCGAGGCCGGTCCACCAGAGCACCTGCATGCCGCCCAACCGATTGCGTTCGCGCACGAATCGTCCTCTACGTGAAGATTCAGAATGCGTTTAAGTTAACATTTTCGATGACCACGCGCAGGGAATCGATCCTCATCGAAGGCGTCCGCATGAGTCAGGAACGGTCGGTTGGCCGCGGTCTGGAGCTGGGCCGGTGGGTGCTCGTCGGGGTGCTGCTCCTGGCGGGCCTCGCCCTCTTCTTCTCTACGCGCCTGGCAGCGAGCCGCCGGCCCCCCCCACGACGGTCCACGAAGCGCCATGAGCGACACCGCGATCCGGGTGACCCTGCCCGACGGCAGCGTCCGCGAGGTGGTCGCCGGCACGACGTCACGGCAGGTCGCCGAGGCGATCGGGCCGGGGCTCGCGCGCGCGGCGTTGGCCGCGCGGGTCAACGGCGCCGTGTGGGATCTCGACCGTCCGCTCGACCGAGATACCAGCCTCGCCATCCTGACCGAGAAGGATCCCGACGCCCTCGAACTCCTGCGGCACAGCTCGGCCCACATCATGGCTACGGCGGTCCGGGAGCTCTTTCCGGGGGCGGGGATCGGCTTCGGGCCCTCGATCGAGGACGGCTTCTACTACGACTTCCAGGTGGACCGGCCGTTCACGCCCGAGGACCTGGAGAAGATCGAAGTCAAGATGAGCGAGGTCACGGCCAAGGACTACCCGTTCGTCCGCGAAGTGGTGGATCGCGCCGAGGCGAACCGCCGGTTCGCCGACGACCCGCTCAAGCTCGAGCGTATCGGTGAGCTCCGCGACGACGAGACGATCACGGTCTATACCGACGGTCCGTTTCAGGACTTGTGCCGCGGGCCGCACATCCCGCGTACCGGCCGCCTCAAGCACTTCAAGCTGCTCCACGGCGCCGGGGCGTACTGGCGAGGCGACGAGCACCGCCAAATGCTCCAGCGCATCTACGGAACGGCGTGGTTCAAGAAGGAGGACCTCGACGCCTACCTCCATCGGCTGGAGGAGGCGCGGAAGCGCGATCACCGTCGCGTCGGCCGCGAGCTCGACCTGTTCACCTTCCACCCCTCGGCGCCCGGCGCCCCTTTCTGGACCGAGCGGGGTACGACGCTCTACAACCTGCTGGTGGACTTCGTGCGCGAACGGCAGGCCCGGGCGTTTCGCGAGATCAAGACGCCGCTGCTCTACAACAAGATGCTGTGGGAGACGTCCGGGCACTGGGGGAAGTACCGGGAGAACATGTTCCTGGTGTTGAACAAGGAAACGGGCGAGCACGACGCCTCCCTCAAGCCGATGAATTGCCCGTCGCACTATCTGCTGTTCTCGGCGAAGAAACACTCGTACCGGGAGCTGCCGCTCCGGTATGTGACGTTTGACGTGCTCCACCGGAACGAGGTGACCGGGGCGCTCTCGGGCCTCACCCGTGTGCGGCAATTCGCCCAGGACGACTGCCACGTCTTTCTGACCAACGACCAAATCGTCGACGAGGTGAAGTTCCTCATGGACTTCATCCTGGGCTACTACCGCACGTTCGGCCTCGAGGCCAAGCTCAAGTTCGCCACCCGTCCCGAGACCCGGATCGGCGACGATGAGCTGTGGGACCGCGCCGAAGGCGCGCTCCGCGGCGCGCTCGAGGCGACCGGGATGCCGTACGAGCTCAAGGCCGGCGACGGCGCGTTCTACGGTCCCAAGATCGACTTCGATGTGATGGATTCCATCGGCCGCAGCTGGCAGCTCGGCACCATCCAGCTCGATTACAACGCGCCCGAGCGGTTCGACCTCACCTACGTGGGCGAGGACAACGCCGAGCATCGGCCCGTCGTCATCCACCGGGCGGTGAGCGGGTCGTTCGAGCGGTTCATCGCGATCCTGATCGAGCACTTCGCGGGCGCGTTTCCGGTGTGGCTCGCGCCGGAGCAGGTCCGGGTGATCCCGATCTCGGACGCCCAGACCGAGGCGGCGCGACGGCTCACCGATCGGCTCGTCGCGGCTGGCGTCCGGGCGCATCTCGATGACCGGAGCGAGACGCTCAACTACCGCATCCGGGACGGCGAGGTGTGGAAGGTGCCGTACATGGCGGTCGTCGGGCAGCGTGAAGCGGACAGCGACAGCCTGGCGCTCCGCGTACGCGGCGCCGGCAAGAAGCAGGAGATCATGCCCGTGGAGGCGTTTCTCGCCCGGATCGTGGAGGAAGCGCGAACGCGGGCGCTCGTGCCATAGCGGAGACCCAAGCCCCTCGATCGGAGCGACCGGCGTCGCCCCCGACCGACCGGTGGGCCTCTCCCGCGACTGGAGCCGGTTCGAGGGCGGATTATCTTGCCCCTCGAAGGCGACCCCTAACCGGAGCGGTACCCCGTGAGCGACAGCACCACACCCGTCATCCTGTCCGCCGTCCGTACGCCCATCGGGCGCTATCTGGGCGGCTTGTCCGGCTTTTCCGCGCCGCAGCTCGGCGCGATGGTCATCCGCGAGGCGGTCGCGCGGTCCGGGGTCGACGCCGGCGTGATCGACGAGGTCATCATGGGGCAGGTGGTGCAGGGTGGCTCCGGACAGGCGCCGGCTCGTCAGGCCCTGATCCACGCCGGCCTGTCTCCCTCCATCGCCGCGCTTACGATCAACAAGGTCTGCGGCTCCGGGCTCAAGGCCGTGATGCTGGCCTCGCAGGCGATCAAGGCAGGCGACGCCGACGTCATCGTCGCGGGCGGCCAGGAAGCGATGTCGAGCGCGCCGCACTACGTGTACGGCATGCGGAACGGCATCAAGGCCGGCAACCAGACGATGGTCGACGGCATGATTCACGATGGACTCTGGGACTCCTTCGGCTGCTGCCATATGGGCGAGTACGCGGAGTACACCGCCGAGAAGGCGGGCGTGAGCCGCGAGGATCAGGACGCGTTCGCGTACGACAGCCACCGGAAGGCGGTCGCCGCAACGGAGGCGGGGAAGTTCAAGGCCGAGATCCTGCCGGTGCAGGTGACGGGGAAGGGCGGACCCACGTCGATCTCAGCGGATGAGTCGCCCCGGAAGGACACCAGCCCGCAGACGCTAGCGAAGCTGAAGCCCGTCTTCCGCAAGGACGGGGGCACCGTCACCGCGGGCAACGCTCCGGGGCTCAACGACGGCTCGAGCGCGCTTGTAGTCGCCTCCCTGGCATACGCCAAGGCGCACGGGCTCAAGCCGATGGCGAAGGTCACCGGCTATGCGACCGGCGGCGGCGAGCCGCGCGAGATCTTCTTCGCGCCGGTGCTCGCGGTCCGAAACCTGATGGAAAAGACCGGGACCAGCATCGAGAGCTACGACCTCATCGAGGCCAACGAGGCCTTCGCGGTGCAGGCGCTGGCCGATGGCCGCGAGCTCCGATGGGACTGGGACCGCGTCAACGTGAATGGAGGCGCTGTGGCGCTCGGACATCCGATCGGCGCGAGTGGTGCGCGCGTGCTCACCACGCTGCTGTACGCCCTCCGGGATCGCGGGGGCTCGATGGGCCTGGCCACCCTGTGCCTCGGCGGCGGCAATGCCGTGGCGCTCAGCGTGGAGGTGCTCTGATGGGCGCCGCGCCAGAAGTCACCGGAATCGCCACGGCCGAACCGCGCGCACGGCTCGGCCGGCGGCTCGTGGGCATCGCCATCGGCGCCGCGGTCGTAGCGCTCGCGGCCCAGATCGCCGTGCCGGTGCCGTTCAGTCCGGTCCCCATGACGCTGCAGCCGCTCGCTGTCCTCGCGGTCGGCGGACTGCTCGGCGGAGTCGGGGGCGCGGCGGCGCTTGCGACGTACCTCGCGCTCGGGGCGCTCGGCTTCCCGGTGTTCGCCGGCGGCTCCTCCGGCGTGGTGCACCTGCTCGGACCGACCGGCGGCTATCTCCTGGCGTTCCCGGTCGCCGCCGCTCTGACCGGCGCGCTCGTGGCCAGAGGGACCGGGGTCCTCCGGGTGCTCGGCGCCTGCGCGCTCGGCATGGTGGTCATCCACGCGGGTGGCGTCGCGCAGCTGGCGCTCCTGGGCGGCGATCCGGCCACCGCGTTCCGCGTCGGGTTCGTGCCGTTCTTCACGGGCGATCTGCTCAAGGTAGGCCTCGCCGCCGCCCTGATCCTGGGTCTTCGGTCGACGGCTCGCCGGGTCCATTGACCGACCCGACGCCTGCCAAGCGCTCGCGGCCCGTTATCCGGGCACTCGGCGCCATTGTTCTCTTCTACGCCATCGGCTTTCTCCTCAGCTTGCTCCTTGTGTGGCCGCTCGCGCCCCTTCTCACGCGTGGCGCCACTTCGGCCCAGCTCGCGGCCCATCCCACACCTCTGTTCGCGCTGGGTCAGGGCGTAATCCTGCTCTTCACGTTCGGTGCGGCCACGTGGATCGTCGGCGTGCGGGCGCTGGGCCTCGACGCGGCGGCACTCCGGTGGAGCACCCGGCTCCCACGGCTCCGGGGCTTCGGCATCGGGGTCGCCCTCGGCATCCTGCCGGCGGCGGTCGCCATGACCATGGGCGTCTTCGCCGCCGGCGCCGGGTGGACCCACGACGGGGGCTCGCTCGCCGGCTGGGTCTCGCAGGCGTGGAAGACAGTGCTGATCCTTGCGCCGGCGGCCCTGGCTGAGGAAATCATGTTTCGGGGGCTTCCGATGGTCGTCGCCGCGCGGGTACTCGGACGGGGGCGCGCGATCGTTCTCCTGTCGGTTCTCTTCGCGATGGCCCACGTCACGAACCCCAACGTCACCTCGGCCGCGATCTTCAACATCGTCCTGGCCGGGATCTTCCTTTCCCTCGGCTTCTTCAGCGCGGGCGGCATCTGGACCGCGTTCGGCGCCCATCTCGGCTGGAACGCGACCCTGGCCACCCTCGCGGCGCCGGTGAGCGGACTGCCTTTCGACATCCCCTACATCGACTACCACATGGGTGGCCCGGCCTGGCTCACGGGAGGCGCGTTCGGGCCCGAAGGCGGCCTCCTCGCCACCGGCGTCCTCGCGGCTGCCGCGGTGCTGGTGGCGCGATGGAACGGAAAGGAGCCCACATGAGCCGAGCCGCCGTCATCGGGGCGGGCACCATGGGCAACGGCATCGCCCACGTCCTCGCCCAGCATGGCTGGCCGGTCACGCTGATCGACACCGCGCCCGCGGCTCTCGAGAAGGCCACCGCGACCATCCGGTCGAACCTGGAGCGCCAGGTGAAGAAGGGCGCGCTCCCGGCCGACGCGCCGGCACAGGTGCTCGCACGGATCGAGACCGCCGGCACGCTCGAGGCCGCCGCGGGCGCGTCGCTCGTGGTGGAGGCCGCGAGCGAGAACCCGGCCGTCAAATTTGCCGTGTTCGAGCAGCTTGATCGGGTGGCCGCGCCCGACGCCATCCTGGCGACGAACACCAGCTCGATCTCGATCACCGAGATCGCCGCGCGCACTCGCCGGCCCGGCCAGGTGATCGGCATGCACTTCATGAACCCGGTCCCCGTTATGCAGCTCGTCGAGGTGATCCGCGGACACGCCACGACCGACGCGACCACGCGCACCGTCATGGAAACGGCCGCCGCGCTGGGGAAGACGCCGGTCGAGGTGAACGACTATCCGGGCTTCGTCTCGAACCGCGTCCTGATGCCCATGATCAACGAAGCCGTCTTCTGCGTCATGGAAGGCGTGGCGACGCCCGAGGCCATCGACACGGTGATGAAGCTGGGGATGGCGCACCCCATGGGCCCGCTGCAGCTCGCGGACTTCATCGGTCTCGACGTCTGCCTCGCGATCCTCGAGGTGCTCCACAGGGGGCTGGGAGACGACAAGTACCGGGCGGCACCGCTGCTGAAGCGGATGGTGGCGGCGGGCGATCTGGGACGGAAAACGGGCCGTGGGTTCTACCAGTACCCGTCGTGAGTCGCGCGACTCACGACCTCCAACGGAGACCTGATGGACATCCTCGCCTCGATGCATGCGCTTGGTCACGAGCAGGTGCTGCTGTCGCACGATCCCAGCTGCGGCTACTTCGGCATCATCGCCATTCACGACACCACGCTCGGCCCGGCGCTGGGCGGCACCCGCTTCTGGCAGTATGCCTCCACCGACGAGGCGATCACGGATGCGTTGCGCCTGGCCCGCGGCATGACCTACAAGTCGGCCGTCGCCGGCATCAACCTCGGCGGCGGCAAGTCGGTGATCGTGGGCGACAACAAGCGGCAGGACCGGGAGGCGCTGTTCCGGGCGCACGGCCGCTTCGTCGGGACGCTGGGCGGGCGGTACATCACGGCAGAGGACATCGGAACCAGCCCGTCCGACATGGAGTACATCAAGCTGGAGACCGATCATGTAGCCGGCCTCCTCGGCCTGAGCGGCGATCCCTCGCCGGTCACGGCCTACGGCGTGTACGTGGGCATGAAGGCATCGGCCAAGGACCGGTGGGGCAGCGACAGCCTCAAGGGGAAGCGGGTGGCGGTCCAGGGCTGCGGGAACGTGGCCACGCATCTCTGCCGGTACCTCCACGAGGAGGGCGTGCGGCTGGTGGTCACGGACATCGACCCGGCGAAAGTGAAGCGGGTGGTGAGCGAGACGGGCGCCGAGGCGGTGGCGCCCGAGGCCATCTACGACGTCGCGGCCGATGTGTACGCCCCGTGCGCGCTCGGCGCCACGATCAACGACGACACGCTCGCGCGCCTCAAGGTCGAGATCATCGCCGGCGGGGCGAACAACCAGCTGGCCGAGGACCGCCACGGGGACCTGCTGCAGCAGCGCGGCCTGCACTACGCCCCGGACTACGTGATCAACGGCGGCGGCGTGATCAACGTGTACGGCGAGCTCCACCGCTGGCCGCACGAGCGGTCGCGCAAGAAGGCGGGCGAGATCTACGAGACGCTGCTCCGGATCTTCGAGATCGCCAAGCGCGAGCGGATTCCCACGTATCGAGCTGCGGACCGCCTGGCCGAGGAGCGGATCGCGGCCGTCGGCAGCCTCGACCGGATGTGGATGGGGGAGCGGGAGAGGTGACGGGCGAGTGACCGAGCCCATCGCGTCGCTCCTCCCGCCCTTGACATCTCGCCGGCCGCCCGATCCGTTCCGCCCACGTCGCCCTCTTCCCAACGCTTGGATTCTTATACATTAGGTACCGGATGCCTGAAGTCATTCCCATCGGCGCCGACCACGCGGGCGTGGAACTGAAGTCCCGGCTCGTCGAGGAGCTCAGGGCCTTGGGCTATGAGCCACTGGACCTGGGCACGACCGGCACCGAGTCGGTCGACTATCCCGATTTCGCGCACGCGGTGGCGGGCCGCGTCGAACGACGGGATGCGCGACGGGGAGTGCTGCTCTGCGGCACGGGACTCGGCATGGCGTACGCGGCCAACCGCCACGCGGGGGTGCGCGCCGCCGTGGCCTGGACGCCCGAGATCGCCCGGCTGGCGCGCGAGCACAACGACGCCAACGTCCTGGTCCTTCCGGCGCGCTTCGTTAGCGAGGAGGAGGGCGTGCAGATTCTGAGGACGTGGCTGGAGACGGCGTTCGCCGGTGGGCGGCACAGCCGCCGAGTGGCCAAAATCGACGAGGAGCACGGATGAGTCTCGACCACAACGCCTCGCTTCGCGCCGCCGATCCGGCGGTCGCGCGGCTCATCGACCAGGAGCTGCGCCGCCAGCAGCACGGTCTGGAGCTGATCGCGAGCGAGAACTTCGCCAGCCGCGCCGTCATCGATGCGATGGGCACGCCGCTCACGAACAAGTACGCGGAGGGCTATCCGGGCCGGCGCTACTACGGCGGGTGCGAGGTCGTGGACCAGATCGAGCAGCTGGCCATCGATCGGCTGAAGGAGCTGTTCGGCTCGGACCACGCCAACGTCCAGCCACATTCCGGCGCGCAGGCGAACTTCGCGGCGTTCATGGCGCTCATCAAGCCGGGCGAGACGATCATGGGGATGTCGCTGCCGCACGGCGGGCATCTGTCCCACGGCGCGGCGGTGAATCACAGCGGCGTGGTCTGGCGCGCGGTCCACTACGGGGTGGATCCCGCCACCGGGCGGATCGACCACGACGTCGTCCGGGAGCAGGCTCGCCGGGAGCGGCCCCGGCTCATCATCGCCGGCGGCAGCGCGTACGCGCGCATCATCGACTTCGCCGCGTTCCGCTCGATCGCGGACGAGGTCGGCGCCTTCTTCCTCGTGGATATGGCGCATTTCGCCGGGCTGGTGGCTGGGGGCGTCCATCCGTCGCCCGTGCCGCACGCGCAGGTCGTCACCAGCACGACGCACAAGACGCTGCGCGGTCCGCGGGCCGGCCTCATCCTGTCGAACGCCGAGCACGCGAAGGCGATCGACAAGTCCGTGTTCCCCGGCACGCAGGGGGGACCGCTGGAGCACGTGATCGCCGCCAAGGCCGTGGCGTTCGGCGAAGCGCTGACGGCGGACTTCCGCGCCTACGCACGGGAAGTGGTGGACAACGCCAAGACCCTGGCCTCAGCGCTGGTCGAGCGCGGCTTCGCCATCGTGTCGGGCGGCACCGACACGCACCTCATGCTGGTGGATCTGCGTCCCAAGAACCTCACCGGGAAGGCCGCCGAGAAGACGCTGGACCAGGCCGGCATCACGGTGAACAAGAACACGATTCCCGACGACCCGCAGTCGCCGTTCGTCACCAGCGGCATTCGTCTCGGCACGCCCGCGCTCACCACCCGCGGCATGGGAACCGCCGAGATGGTACGCGTCGCCGAGCTGATCGATCGCGCGCTCACCCACCCGGACGAGGCGACGCTCGCCCGGGTCAAGGCGGAGGTCGAGGAGCTGACCTCCGCCTTCCCGCTGTACGCGTCCGCCAAGCCGGCCGGCCGCGTGCGGCGCACCGCCTGAGCTCCGGAGCCGCCGACCGCGTGAACGAGCTGCAGTTCGCCGACGATGTCCTGGCGCGGATCCGCGCGCGAGGCGCTCCCTACAACGAGCGCGCGTTCCTCTTCGTCCTCGCCACCATCGAGTACCTGCAATCCCGACTCGAGGTCCGACGTCACGTGAGCGGCGCCGAGCTGGCCTGGGCCTGCCGCGACTTCGCCCGCGACCAGTTCGGGCTGCTCGCCGAGCACGTGCTCGCCCACTGGGGCATTACCCGGACCGAGGACTTCGGCCGCATCGTCTTCACGCTGGTCGAGATCGGCCTGCTGGTCACCCAGCCCGGTGATCAGGAGGGGGACTTCGAGGGCGTGTACGCCTTCGCCGAGGCCTTCGGCGACGTGTACCGGTGGTCCGGCGTGCGAGGCGCCTGACCTGGGACAGGGCTCGACAACGGGGGGGCACATGGAGAAGACCGAATGGCCGGCGTGCCAGAAGTGCTCGCAAGGCACGCTGATTCCTCTCTCCGACTACGGCCGCGAAGGCGCGCCGATCACCTACAAGGCCTGGGTCTGCACCAACCCCGACTGCGGCTTCAACCTCCGCATCGATAACGGGGAGATCTCGTTCGGCCGAGCGATCGGACAAAGCTACAAGTAGGACGCGGCCCCGGAGGCCGCTCCGCTATGCGGTTCATCCCCGTTCTTTCCCCGGACCAATCCGCTGCGTGGGACGCGCGTGCCGTTGCGGGTGGCATCGCGCTCGCAACCCTCATGGAAACCGCCGGCCGCGCCGCCGGCGCCGTGCTCGCGGAGCGCCACGCGCACCGGCTTCGCGACGGCGTTCTGATCGCCGCGGGGCCCGGACATAACGGGGGCGATGGCTGGGTGCTCGCGCGGGCCTTGCACCGGCTCGAGGTTCCGGTGTGGGTCACGGGGCTGCCGGGCCAAGGGGCCGAGCTTCGGGAAGCGATGGCCGCGCAGGCGCGACGAGAAGGAGTGCGGGAGGTGGCGCCCGACGGCCCTTGGCCGGGCGCCGGCGTCGCGGTGGACGCGCTCCTCGGAACCGGGGCGCGCGGCGCACCCCGGCCGCCGATGGCCGCCCTCCTCGACCGGATCCTCGACCTCGACGTTCCGATCGTGGCGATCGACGGCCCGACCGGCGTGGATCTCCAGTCGGGGGTCGTCCACGGGGCGCCGAGGGCCGACCTCACCATCACGTTCGGGGGCCTCCGCCGTGGCCACCTGCTCGCGCGCGACGAGGTGGGCGAGCTCGTCGTGGTCGACATCGGGCACCCCGCAGCCGATCCCGACTGTCCGTCGCTCGTCACCGACTTGCACGCCGCGGACTGGCTGCCCCGCCTTCGGAGTCGGGATCACAAGGGTGACCGGGGACGCGTCGTCATCGTCGGCGGGCATGCCGGCATGGCGGGTGCAGCACGCATGGCCGGGCGCGCCGCGTTCGCGGCAGGGGCGGGTCTGGTTCACGTCGTCGCGCCCCCGGACACGGTGACCGCGCTGATGCAGGCCGAGCCCGATGTGCAGACCTTCGCCCACGCATTGGACCAGCCTCCGACACCGGAGCTGCTCGAGCTCATCGGGCGCGCCGACGCGCTGGTGATCGGGCCCGGGCTCGGCCGCGAGTCCGGTCGCAGGGCCCTTGTCGCTGCCCTGGTGCGCGCGGCCCCCACCGCGATCCTCGATGCAGACGCTCTCGTCGCCTTTCAAGGGGCCGCGGACGAGCTTCGATCGCTGGCGGCGGAGCGGCCCCTCGTCCTGACGCCGCACCCGGGGGAATTCCGAACCCTCTTTCCAGACCTGGCGCCGCTCCGAGAGCTCGACCCCTGGAGTGCCGCGGTTCAGGCCGCCGAGCGGTCGGGGACGACGGTGCTCCTCAAGGGCGTCCCGACAGTCATCGCGCGCGAGGGCCGGGCACCCCTCACCGTGGCCGCCGGCAACCCCGGCCTCGCGACGGGTGGAAGCGGGGACGTGCTCAGCGGACTGGTCGGCACCGGTCTCGCGCACAAGCTCGCCCCCGAGGTCGCGGCAGCGCTCGGCGCACAGACCCTGGGCCGAGGCGCGGATCTGGCCGCGCGCCGCACCGCCGCGCGAACCCTCCGTCCGATGGACGTCGTCGCCGCTTTGGCCGATCTCTGGCGGGAGTGGGAGCTGTCACGGCTGACGCCGCCCCTCTCGCGGCCGCCGGTCGTGCTGGAGCTGGCCAGGCCGCAAACGGTCTGATCGTCCCTCACGCGTCGTTTCCCACCCCACTCAGCAGGAGTAGATTCGACCGGTGCGTCCCATCCTGCTCGTCGTTGCCCTCGCCGCCTCGGCCGCTCCCGTTCGTGCGCAGTCGCTCAGCCGCGACTGGCGGCTCGAGGATCGCACCGTCATCGGTGAGTTCAAGCGGATCACCTCCGTCGCCGCCGCGATCGACCGGGTCTACGCGACTTCCACGAGCCAGGTGCTCATCTGGAACCCCCAGTTCCACCAGTGGCAGGGCCCCTACGATCCACCCGACCCCACGCTCATGGCTCGGGTCTTCGGCGCACTCGTCGATCCTCTGGACAACTCCCTTTGGCTCGCGCGACCCGAGGGCTGGATCCACTTCCAGCCGGAGCTCCAGCTCTGGGATCAGGGCGAGGTGCCCGATGGGGTGCAGACGATCGCCTTCGACGCCACCGATCCCACGCCCGGTCTGTACGTTCGAACCCGCGTCGGGTGGCAGCTTCTCCCGCGCGGCGGCCTGGTTCCGTCGCCGGGACGCGTACCCGCCCGTCCGGTCGCGCCGGCGCGCGTCGACGATGTGCTCCGGAGCGTTCCCTCGCTGCAGGCGAACGCATCGCAGATTCTGGTGGACCAGCGCCTAGGGGTCGCGCGGTTCACGGCGGCGGCCCGGTCGTTCGACAACCTCGGCTGGTACCTCGGCACCTCGGGCGTGGGCCTGCTGTTCCTGCCGGACGGTGCGGCGCTTCCCGAGCGAATGTCGTTCGGGTTGACGTCGCCGGTGGTAGGAGCACTCTTCGACGCGCCCGACGGCCTGTGGGCCGCCACCAACCGAACGGTGCAGGATCAGCCGGCGATCAACTTCGTCGATCCCCAGCTCAAGGAGTTCCGCTCGCTCCAGGGTCCGCCGGCGTTCGGATTGCCGTTCGCGGCGGTGCGGAAGATGGTGGAGCAGGGGTCCGCGCTCTGGGCCGCGACCGACCGCGGCCTCGCCCGCGTCGAGACCGCGGACGGGCGTGTGGACCTGCTGGACGAGAATCGCGGCCTGCCCGACAGCCGGGTCTACGCCGTGATGGCCCGGCAGGGCCGCATCACGGCGGGCACGCGCCGAGGCCTCGTGCGGGTGGACGACTCGCTTCACGTGGAGCGGCTCGCGCCCAGATTCACCGATCCGGTGCTGGCGGTCTTTGCCGTGGGCGACACGGTGTGGCTCGGTACCCAGCGCGGACTGCTGCTCGCGCTCCCCGGTGGACAGGACGTCGTCCGCCCTTCGACCCTCGCCTCGCCGTCGCTACAGGCGCCCGTCGTGGCACTCGGCACCCTGGCCGACACGATCGTGGCGCTTACCCGCGACCAGCTGCTCTGGCGCGACCCGCGCACGGAGGCGTGGACGCTCGGCCCAAACCTGAGCGGGCTGCTGGGCGGGCTCGTGGCGTTCGTCGCGGATGGGCCGGGCTTCTGGGTTGCCGGCGACCAGGGCGTCGGCTTCGCGCGGCTGAACACGCCGCCGGTGCATCCGCTCAGGGCCGGGGACCTGCCCGGCGCCGCGAACGACGTCGCCGTGGACCCCGACTACCTCTGGGTCGGCACCAACGCCGGACTGGTCCGCTTCCGGCTCGACGCCGTCCGGCCGTGACCGCCCCCCGGCTCGGCCCGGGTCCAGAGTTTGATCGGGTGCGTCGGATCGCCGCCGCCCTCGGGCCCCGGGCGACCGGTCTCGGGGATGACTGTGCCGTGCTCGCGGCGGCCGGCTCGGCGCTGGTGGCCAGCACCGACGTCAGCGTCGAGGGCGTCCACTTCCGTCGCGATTGGCTGTCGTTCGAGGAAATCGGCTGGCGAGTGGTCGCGGCCGCGCTGTCGGATCTGGCGGCGGACGGCGCGGAGGCGGGAGGCGTTCTGGTCGCGCTCACCGTTCCGGCGGAGGCGAGCGACGCGGACGTTGTCGCCCTCATGACCGGCGCCGGCGCCGCTGCGTCGGATGTTGGCGCACGGGTCGTGGGCGGCGACCTGTCGGCCGGACCAGTCTGGAGCGCCGCGGTCACGGTTCTGGGATGGACGGAGACGCCGGTGACGCGCGCCGGCGCCCGCATCGGCGACGGAATCTGGGTCACCGGTGAGCTCGGCGGCCCTCGTGCGGCGCTCGAAGCCTGGCGGCGCGGCGACGCGCCCGATGCCGAGGCCCGCCGAGCGTTCGCGCATCCGGTGCCCCGCCTCCATGCGGGCCGCTGGCTCGCCCGGCACGGCGCCCGGGCCATGATCGACGTGAGCGACGGACTCGGCGCGGATGCGGGACACCTCGCCGCGGCGTCGGGGGTGGCCGTGGCGCTCGAGCTCGACCGGGTGCCCGTCGCTGGCCCCGCCGTCGATGCGGCCCACCGGCTCGGGATTCCGGCCGAACGCTTCGCCGCCGAGAGCGGAGAGGAATACGAGCTGCTCGTCGCGCTGCCGGAGCACTTCGAACAGGACGACGTCCTCGCGTTCCGGAGCGTGGCCGGCGTGCCGCTCACGCGCGTGGGCCGGGTAACCGCGGGCGGGGGAGTGCAGGCCGAGCTGGCCGGCAAACCCGTCGCCCTTGCCGGCTACGATCATTTCGCGCGACGCGCGCGCTGACGCCCCGCGTTGACGCCGGTCCGGGGGCACAGCTAGGTTGCCCCCGGTTTCCCCAACACGAGCCTTCATGAGCACCATCATCGAAGTCCACGCCCGCGAGATCCTCGACAGCCGCGGGAATCCTACCGTCGAGGCCGACGTAACGCTGTCGAGCGGCGCGCAGGGGCGCGCGGCGGTCCCGAGCGGCGCATCCACCGGCGAGCACGAAGCGGTCGAGCTGCGCGACGGCGACGCGCGGCGTTACGGCGGCAAAGGCGTCGTCGAGGCCGTGCGCAACGTGAACGAGGTCCTGGGTCCGCGGCTGGAGGGGATGGCCGCGACAGACCAGATCGCCGTCGACGCGGAGATGATGGATGCGGACGGCACGCCCAACAAGAGCAAGCTCGGCGCGAACGCCATCCTGAGCGTCTCGATGGCGGTCGCCCGGGCGGCGGCGCAGGACTGCGGCCTTCCGCTCTACCGCTACCTTGGGGGCCCCATGGCGCGGGTCCTTCCCGTCCCGATGATGAACATCCTGAACGGCGGGGCCCACGCCTCGAACAATGTGGACGCGCAGGAGTTCATGGTGGTGCCGATCGGAGCGGAGACCTTCGCCGAGGGCCTCCGCATCGGCGTCGAAGTGTTCCACTCGCTCAAGAAGGTCCTGGGCAAGATGGGGCTCTCCACGGCCGTGGGGGACGAAGGCGGATTCGCGCCGATGCTCCCCTCGAATGAGGCGGCGCTCGACGTCGTGATGCAGGCCGTCGAGAGCGCCGGCTACGAGCCGGGCCGCGATGTGGCCATCGCGCTCGACGTGGCCGCCTCGGAGCTCTTCCAGGACGGCGAGTACGTCTTCAAGAAGGGCGACGGCAGCCGCCGGTCGGCCGAGGCGATGGTGGATCTGTACGCCGGCTGGGTGGACCGCTACCCGATCGTGAGCATCGAGGATGGGTTGGCCGAGAACGACTGGGCGGGGTGGGCGCTCCTGACCGAGCGGCTGCACGAGCGGGTGCAGCTCGTCGGGGACGATCTCTTCGTCACCAACGTGGATCGGCTGGGGCGCGGCATCGAGGAAGGGGTCGGGAACGCGGTACTGGTCAAGGTCAACCAGATCGGCACCCTCACCGAGACGCTCCAGTGCATCGAGCTCGCAAAGGGGAGCGCGTACGGGGTGATCATCTCGCACCGTTCGGGCGAGACCGAGGACACGTTCATCTCGGATCTGGCCGTCGCGACAGGGGCTGGCCAGATCAAGACCGGCAGCGCCAGCCGCACCGATCGCACCGCCAAGTACAACCAGCTCCTGCGGATCGCCGAAGAGCTGGGTGATCTGGCGCACTACCCCGGCCGCGATCTCTACCCATTGTGAACGCGGGTCGCTGGGCCGCCCTGGCGGCACTGATCTTCGCCCTCTACTTCGGCATCCAGGGCGGCGAGTACGGCACGACCGACCTGCTGGCTCTGCGTCGCCAGGAGGCGAGCGAGCGGGCCCAGGTGCTCCGCCTGAGACAGGTGGTCGATTCCCTCGCGCGCGACGCCACCGCGATCGAGCACGACCCCCGGGTGCAGGAGCGCGTCGCCCGGGAGCGGTTCGGGATGATCCGCCGCGGCGAACTGCTGTACCGCCTGGTACCGCCGGACAGCACGCGTCGGTAGTGGCCGACGCCGTCGGTCGCCCCACCCCGCCTCTTTCCCAAGGTCCCGCACGCATGGACCGCGATGCCCACCACGATTCCGTGAGCCGCCTCTCCCAGCGGGTGATTCCTTACGTGGCGGCGCTGGCGGCCGTGAGCATCGCCGTCTTCGCGCGTCTCATGCTGGGTCCCCAGCTCGGTACCGAGCTTCCCTTCATCACGCTCTTCCCGATGGTGTTCGTCGTCGCGTTTTTCTTCGGGCTCGGGCCCGCGGTCGTGGCGACGCTCATCGGGCTGCTGGCGGCGCTCCAGTTCTTCCTCGCGCCGGCGGGGCGCTGGCTGCCGACCGGAGCCACGCCCACGCTGGGTGCCCTGCTGTTCACGCTGACGGGCGTGGGCATGGGCTGGCTGGGCGAAGCGCGCCTGCGCGCGGTGCGCGCCGCCGCCGCCGCGCTCGGGCGGGCTCGCACCGAGGCGGAGCGGGCGGAGGAAGAGACGATTCGCGCCGAGGAGGAGGCCGCGCGGGCCGAAGAGGAGACGCTGCGCGCGGAAGAGGAATCGAAGCGCGCGGAGAACGAATCGCGGCGATCCGAGCAGCAGATGGAGCGCGTCGAACGGATTCTCGGCAGTCTCACCGACGCGCTCATCGTCGTCGACGCTCGTTGGCTCGTCACCTATATGAATTCGGCCGCCGCCACACTGATCGGTCTTCCGCTGAAGCAGACGGTCGGTCGGCTGCTTTGGGAGGTTATCGACGAGGACGCCGAAGGGGCGTTCGGATCGGCCTTCCGCCGCACGATGGGCGGGGAGCGGGTCTACACGGCGCAAGCATTCTATTCACCGGTCAGCAGCTGGCTCCAGGTCACGGCTTACCCCTCGAGCGATGGCCTGACCGTGGTGCTGCGCGACGTGACCGACCTCGTGCGGGTGCAGGAAGCCACAGAGCGGCTCGCGGCGATCGTCGTGAACTCCGAGGACGCGATTGTCGGCAAGGGGCTCGACGGGACGATCACGAGCTGGAACCGCGCCGCGGAGCGCATTTTCGGCTACTCCGCCGAGGAGATCGTGGGGCAGTCGATCTTCACCCTGGTCCCCCCGGAGCTGCACGACGCCGAGCGTGACGTGCTCGCGCGGGTGAGGAGCGGCCAGCCCGTGGCCTTCGCCGAGACCGAACGCGTCCGGAAGGACGGCCAGCGAATCACCATCGCGCTCAGCGTCTCGCCGATCCGCGATCTCTCAGGGGTGGTGACGGGCGCATCGTCCATCAAGCGCGACATCACCGCGGAGCGCCGTACCCAGAGCCTGCTCACCGCCGAGACCGCGCGAAGTCGGGAACTGGGACAGGCCCTCGACCTGGCGCAGGTCCTGATGCGGGATCGGAGCGGACGGATCACCTATTGGAGCCGAGGCGCGGAACGATTGTACGGGTGGACGGCGGAGGAGGCGCTCGGACGCGTCTCCCACGAACTGCTTAGGACGGAGTTTCCGTTTGCGCTCCACGAGATCGAACAGGTGTTGGCGGCGGGCGGCCGGTGGGAAGGCCAGCTCGTTCACCACGCCAAGAGCGGCGCGCGCGTGTTCGTCGCCTCGCAGTGGGTATTGCGGCAGGATGTCGAGGGCCGGCCGCTTGGCGTGGTGGAGGTCAATACCGACGAGACGGCCCGCCGCCAGATCGAGGAGCGTGCGCGCCAGAGCGAGCGGCTCGAAGTCGTGGGCCAGCTCGCCGGTGGTGTCGCGCACGAGGCGAACAACCAGATGACGGTCATTCTCGGCGCGGCGGCGTTCCTGCTGCGTCGCCCCGAGCTCACGGGCGTCGCGCGCCAGGATGTCGAGGAGATCCGGGCCGCGGCGGAACGCACGGCCGTGATTACCGGGCAGCTCCTGGCCTTCAGCCGGCGCCAGGTGCTTCAGCCCCGGGTGCTGGACCTGGACGAGACCGTGTCCGGCCTTCAGGCCATGCTGCGTCGTACGCTGGGGGAGCGGTCCACGCTCGAGCTCCGACTCGGCTCGGCGCCGGCGCGGGTGAAGGCCGATCCGGGTCAGCTCGCCCAGGTGTTGCTCAACCTGACCCTGAATTCCCGTGACGCGATGCCGATGGGAGGCCGGCTCTCGATCGAGACCTTCCGCGCGGACCTGACGGCGGCGTACGCGCGCGAGCACTCGGGGGTGACGATCGTGCCCGGTCCGTACGCCGTGCTGGCGGTGAGCGACACCGGTCACGGCATGAGCCGGGACACCTCGGCGCGCGTGTTCGAGCCGTTCTATACGACCAAACCGGTCGGCAAGGGTACCGGGCTGGGCCTGGCCACCGTCTACGGCATCGTGAAACAGAGCAACGGATACGTGTGGGTGTACAGCGAGGTGGGGAAGGGAACGACTTTCAAGGTGTATCTCCCCTTCGCGGCGTCGGCGTCGAACGAGGTGCCCGACGCGCCGCTCACGTCCAGAGCCTCGGGGGAGGTCGTGCTCGTGGTCGAAGATGAGCCCGCGGTGCGCCAAATGGCGTCGCGGGCGCTGTCAGAGTTCGGTTACAACGTGCTCGAGGCCAAGGACGGCGGTGAGGCGCTCGAGCTGCTCAGCCGCGCCGAGAGCCGGGTCCGGCTCATCGTCGCCGACGTGGTGATGCCGGGGATGGATGGGCCGGAGCTGGCACGCAAGGCCCTCACCATCCGGCCCGGCCTCCCGGTGCTCTTCATGAGCGGGTACACGGACGACGAGGTGGTACGACGCGGGTTGCTCGACGCGGGTCAGCCATTTCTGCAGAAACCGTTCACGCCCGAGGCGCTCGGGGAGCAGGTCGCCGGCATGCTCCGCCGCCGTGCGGTGGAAGTCGACTGAGGCATGTGCTGACCGGGGTTGCGTTTGTGAGGGCAGAAGTTAGAGTTCGCACCGCAGCAAGGCAGGGTAGCTCAGCTGGTTAGAGCACGGCACTCATAATGCCGGGGTCGCGGGTTCGAGTCCCGCCCCTGCTACTTACCAGACAACCACTTGGGCGCTTGCGTTCAAGTGGTTTCTCGTCTTCTGCACCACTGGCTGCACTGCGACTCCCCAGAAATACCCGAAGATCACCGGACCTGGCGGCGCCTCGTCTCGTACGCCGTCACTGCCTGCTCCACCTGATCACGGTCCGCTCCGCTAGGGATGAATCGACCGTACTTCCTGAGCGTCAGCGTCGGGCTCTCGTGGCCGAGCTGGAGCTGCACGACGGCCACCGGAGCGCCAGACCGAAGCCGCATCACCGCCCAGTGATCACGGGCCGCGTGAAGAGGGTAGCGTACCGCCAGGTTGAGCCCGGCCTTCTGCTCCTCATCCCAGCCGACGCATTCGCGGTGCCAATCGGAGAGTGTCCACCGGTTCCAACCGGGGAATAGAGGTGCATCCGGCAAAAGGTCGCGGATGTGCTCCCAGACGTGGGGCCATGCCCAGTCGGCCACGCGACAGATCCGATCTCGAGTGTGAGCCTTGGTGCCTGCCGCTCGGACCAGCCTGCCGGCCGTGTCGAAGAACTGCCTACGGGTGAGCGCCACCACACACTCGCCTCGATCGCGCCCCCATAGGCCAGGGCGAACGCCGCCCGTCGTGCGGCGGTAGGCTGCCAGCCGACGATGCGCTCGACCGTATCGGGCTCATAGAAGCGGATCGGGCTGGCCTCCTCGGATGGCCGCGGGACCGTGTTCATCGGGTTGGCGAGAAAGAGGCGACGAACACCGGTCAGATAGGCGAAAAACCCGGACCATGAGCTATGCACCTTCCGGCGAGTGTTCCGTTTCCCGGTGTAGGTCGTGAGGACTCCCGTGAGCCAGTCGGTCGTGACGTCGGAGACTAGCCGCGGACTGCCAGCCGGCAGCAGGTGGCGCACGTGGGCGAGGGCATGGGCGGCGCTATCAGGCCGTACCTGCCCCTCGTACCACGCCGCCCATTCTCTCACAAGCGGTTCGATGTTTCGGTCATCAAGCCGGCGGCGCATCTCCCCGGGGTTGTAGCGAGTCTCCACCCACAGATCGTAGAGGCGGCCCAGGCGGGCAGCGCGCTCGCCGCGGCTGGCCCTCAGAACGGGCTCGAGAAGATCCCACGCCCGGTGCTCGAGCGCCAGGCTGGTCCACATAGCCTCCACCCGCTGTCCGAGCGCCTTGCCCTGCGACCCGAAAGGCGCGCCGGTCTGGAGTTGTTTGTATCGCCCGTTGGGGAGTCGGGCCTGAAAGGCGTACGTGCTGGCGCCGGTGCGCTTGAACACCATGGCTAGCTCGCTTTCGAGATGAAGCGGATGTCCGCGTCACGGCGTGCGGCTTGGTCCTCAAGCCAGGCATCGAGTTCGCGCCGCAAATAGAGGACGACTGGCTTGCCCTTGGGTCCATTGCCGCGGACCCGGATCGGAGTGATGGGAAGACTCTGCAGGAAGGTGAGTCCGATGCCGAGGTACCGGGCAGCCTGGTTCGGGCGAAGCCCGGCCGGTGTGATCGTCACCACCTCCCGCTCAATCATGCCGCCGGCGCCGCCTGAATGCGCGCCTTGACGGTCCGAGCATATCCCAGCGGGTCGCATTTGGGGCAGACGAGGCCACCACCATCGGCAACGGCGTTGGCATTACCGGATGAGCAGGGGAACATCAAGGTGCGAAGGCCGCCCGGCCGCCGACGCTAGGCGGCCTCTGCACGTCTCCACCGGGCGTGTGGATCGCAAGAGGGCCGAACGGCCTAGGCACGCGGTGCGGTGCTGTCTACTGGCCTAGCAGGTCGGCGAGCCACTTGGCGCAGCGGGTTGTTCCTCGAGGCCCAGGTGCCGCCGGTCAAGGGCTAGCGAACGGTCGCCTGGACCCCGAGAACGAGATCGGCGAAGTCCGGCTCACCCGGTACGTCCGGATGGTCGCCATCGTCGTAACTGATTGTCCAGTTGGGGTAGGTTCCCTCCAGCCGACCCTGTGCGGGATTCAGCGGGTGACCAGCAGAGTCGCTCTGGCGGAACCATATCCGCGCCTGAGTGCCGGCCTGGTACAAGTAGCGGCCCTCATCGTTGCCGGCGAATATCCCATTCGAATCACCAACGTGTACTTTGTTGCAGACGTTTATGAACATCACAGCGAGCACTGGCGGGGGAGCGCTGACGTTCTGCCCACCCAAGTCGCAGCTGACGCCGAGCACATTGAGTACCAGACTCGACCGGGTCGGGATGTCGAGGACGCACTCCACAATCTTACCGGAGGTGGTGCAACCCTGAACCGCCGGCGGCAGGGGTTTCACGGTAATCGTCTTGCTTGCGACGGCAACCGCTCCCAGGTTGTCCGTCACGGTGAGCGTGACCGTGAAGGTCGTCGGACCGGTAATGCTGTAGACGTGCCTGCCGAGTCCACACCGTTCAGTCCAGGGGAAGCACGCCGTGTTCCGGCTCGAAGTCCCCCCGTCACCGTAGGTCCAGGCATAGCTTACGATGGCGCCTGGTGACGCGTCGGTGCTCTTGTTGATGAAGGCGCAGCCGTCTCCGTAGCAATTTGATTCGAAGCTCGCCGTCGGCGGGGTGTTGGCCGAAGGGTCCGGATTGACTGATATCGTCTGCGAGGCGGCGGTCGTAGCGCCCCCGACGTCCGTAACCGTGAGCGTAACGGTGAATTCCGTAATGGCGGAAATGGCGTAGGTATGCGTTGCTATGTTTCCGGTGGTCTGAGCGCCGTCACCGAAGGTCCACGCAAAGGCAGCGATCGGCGGACCCTCCGGGTCGGTGGCGGTGCTGGTGAAAGTGCAGACGGCGGCGGCACAAGAGTATCTGAAGCTGGCCGTTGGTGGATTGTTCAACGGTGGTACCGGATCGACGGTCACCGTCCGGGTCGCGACGCCGGTGAATCCCTCGTTGTCGGTCACCGTGAGTGTTACCGTGAACTCGGTGCGCGCCGAGACGTTGTAGGTATGGGACGGCTTGTTCCCTGTTGCGGTGCCACCGTCCCCGAACGTCCAGGCGTAGCTCACGATCGCCCCGGGCGCCACGTCAGCGCTGGTGCTGACGAACTCGCAGACCAGCAGCGTACACGTCTGGGTGAACCCGGCGGTCGGCGGGTTCACTGGAGCGGCGGGGGTGACGGGGATGGTTTGAGTTTCGGCGTCGGTAGCGCCCTCGTTGTCGGTCACGGTAAGCGTCACCGTGAACTCCGTCGGGGCTGTGACGGTGTAGGTGTGAGTTGGAGACGCCTGGTCCGACGTCGCGTTGTCGCCGAAGGTCCAGGCATAGGTCGCGATCGTGCCCGGCGCTGCGTCGCTGCTGGTGTTGGCAAAAGTGCAGTCCAGCCCATTACAGCTGTAGGTGAAGCCCGCGGTCGGTGGGGTGTTGACAGCTGGATCGATGGTGATGCGGCTGGTCTTCCGGTGGCTCAATCCCTCGGCATCGAACACGGTCAGACTGACGTCGAAAGTACCCGCCGTCCGATAGGTGTATTCGGCGGTCGCGGTGTTCGCGTCGGGAGTGTTATCCTCGTTATAGTCCCAGCTCCACCCGGTCACGGCGGCATCATCGGTGCTGGTGCTGACGAACTCGCACGGCTCGTCAATAGTGCATGCCGGCAGCTCGAAATTCGCGACCGGCGCTTCGTTCTCGGGTCGGATCAGGTCTCTGCCCTCACTGCACGATGAGCCCAGAACCAGCGTTCCAGAAACTACGGCCAGCAGACCCATCGATCGCATAGAAACATCCAGTCAGAAAAACGAAGATGTGCCCAGGGAGCCAACGGGTTCGAGCGGCGACACGACACACGCCCTCCGTTGGCGCATGTGCCAGAGTCGTGCCAGTCGCATGGGGACTTGCGCCCGCCAACTGTATGGTTCACAACGCCATACGGTGTACGGCATTACAGCTGACAGCCCCGCCATCATGGCTGCGCTGCAAACCTGCAACTGTGGCGACCGCGCATAGTTGCTGTACAAGGAGTTTGTGTTGGGGTAGCGTTGGGCAGACTTGCCGAACCTTGGACGCAAGCTCCGTTGGCCCCCAAGGAGTTGCCCTCACGGTGACCCCGGCTGTGTCCGGGGTCACTGCGCTGCCGCGGAATCCGGGTGGGGGATCACTCGGAAGTACCCGAACTACCTGCCGAGCCCGCCGATCCGGTGCGACGTCGCAACCTCTGTCACGCTCGAGCGCCCCGACTGCGGGGAGGGGGGAGAGGCGCGTGGTCTGTGGAGTATGCACCACCGCCCCGTCGTGAGAGATGGCGTTGCCTTACACAGCGTGGTGAGAAGTATGTATGCTAAGCTCTCGGGTGCCCATCTGCTTCCAGCCCGTTTCTGTTCGGGCCATGAAGGTGTATCCGGGCCGCAGCTTCCCCGTCTTGTTATTCCGCCGTCGGAGCCTCCGTAATCGAGGCTGGCGACGGCGAGCAGGCCCTTCATGTGATCGCGGCGGACGAGGCCCAGCTACTCGACGCGGTCCTCACCGACTTGGCGATGCCCGTCGTATCTGGACCCGAACTGATCGCGGTACTCTCGGAGTGCCGTCCTGCATTGCCGGTCGTGGCCATGTCGGCAGTGGTCGACGTCCCACCCGATCTCCTTCCCGTGCCCCTCCTGCACAAACCGTTCGATGCCGAGGAGCTGATCGAGGCGATCGCGCCGCTAGTCGTCACGTCGCGAGCGATGAGGCGGCGGGCACAGCAGATGCGAGCGGATGCCGCCGAAACGCGTTCACTGGCCGCGTGGCAACGCGCGATCGCAAGACGCCATCAGGTGAAGAGCGGCGATCTCATGAAGGCATTGATGCAGATCCGCGGGAAAATGAGGTGTAGGGGATGAGGGGGTGATGGGCGTCACCCCCCGCGCCCGCCATCGTCCCGATCTTTGCGTATGACCTCGCACGAGGACGCTGCACCTAGCGGCCAGCCCCTGCGCATCCTGGTTGTCGATGATACGGACCGGGTCCGCGAGGTGACGGTGCGGGAGCTGCATGAAGCGGGGTACGAAGCGGTAGGGGCGATCGACGGCCCAGCCGCACTCGCCCTCCTGGAAGCTACCCCGCCGGGTTGGTTCGCCCTCATCCTCACAAACTCCGTGATGCCGTCTATGACTGGCGCCGAGCTAATCCGCCGGGCGCTTGAGCGCGACCCAGGGCAGCGGGCGCTGCACATGACCGGCCATCCGGACGTGCAGTTCGACGCGGAGGCAGGGGTGCCCGGGCATGTGCCTGTGATCCGGAAGCCGTTCGACCCGGAACAGCTGCTCGAGGCCGTCGAAAACGCGCTGGCGGCTCCCCCGCCGACCGGGGTGTGAAGCCACGCCTAGTAACAAACGACCGTGCTCGAGCCGACCGCCGCCAGGGCACACCGCAGGAATTAGGCGGCGGCGCGACGAACCCCGGCCGACGACGTTCCGCTGCATGAGGTGCCAGGGGACTGAGCTCGCGTTCACAGGGTCACACGGGGTGCCCGCGGAGCCGCTAACAAGGCCAATCAACCGAAACGCCGCGTAGCGGTGCATGTCTCGCCGTTTCGGCCCCCCGCCGGAAGGAAGTGCTTGCCAGGACGTGTACTGCACTACATGTTCCCAGTCGTCTCTTACACACCACCAGCCCATCGCCAGTTGGCCCTCCGTTACACGTGAGGACGGCGCTGCGCCGCCCCATCCGTTGTAGCAGCAACCAGCTTCGAAAACTTCACTTTTGTCGCATCGGAGCCCACCATGGTGGCCTGCTGGCGCTTTTCGCTCGCCCTCGGCCTGGGCCTGGCTCATATCAGCCTCCCGACTGGAGGACGTATGCGGTATCGCACCGCGCTGCGCACGTCCGTGCCGGTCTTATTTCTGGGACTATTCGGCTGCGGCGGCGGGTCAGGTGGCGGTCCCACTGGACCAACCGAGGGCACCCTTGAGGTCATTACGTCCACCACTGGTTCCGACCTCGACCCCGACGGCTACACGCTCACGGTCGACCACAACGCAACTCAGCCTCTGGGGCCAAATGCCGCCGACACGGTTGCTTCGCTTACCGTCGGCACTCACAGCGTCACGCTGGCGGGCGTAGCCTCGAACTGCGTGCTGGGCGGCGAGAATCCGCGCACGGTCGATGTTGCTGCCGGGGGCATGGCTAGCCTCCAGTTCGAGGTCGCCTGTAGCCAGACGGCACCGACGACGGGAGCGATCCAGTTGAGCGCCGCGACAACTGGCGACGACCTGGACCCCGACGATTATCAGGTCGCACTGGACGGTGGGACTCCCCAACCGCTCTCGATCAACGGGTCCGTGCTGATCGCCGGCTTGACGCCGGGGACCACGATGTCGCCCTGTCGGATGTCGCGGATAACTGTGGAGCTGTCGGGACGAATCCGCTCACGGTGACGGTGCGTGAGCGGCAGCACGGCCAATGCCAACTTCAGCGTGACCTGCAGCCCGATACCACTCGCCGCTCCCGGCCTCGACATCGCGTTCTGCCTCGGACGGTGAGGTGTACCTGCTGAGCGCCGACGGGACGACGGTCACGAATCTCACCAACAATCCGAGCTATCGACGACGGCCCGGCATGGTCACCGGATGGTGAGAAGATTGCGTTCTCCTCCAACCGGACGGGTATCAGACAAATCTACGTGATGAATGCCGACGGAACTGGTCAAACTCAGCTCACGAGCGGCGCTTTCGCGACTCGCCGGCCTGGTCGCCGGACGGCAGCAAGATCGCCTTCAGTAGTCGTAGTGGTCGCAGGTCGGAACCGAACAAATCTACGTGATGAACCCTGACGGCACCGCGATTGCTCAGCTCACGACGATCGCTGGATACGCGGATGACTCCCGCCTGGTCACCGGATGGGACGAGGATCGCCTTCACGGTTATCGGAGGCTTTGCCGCCGATATCTTCATCATGAATGCGGACGGCAGTCGACGTTATCCGGCTTACGACCGATGCTGGCAGTGGACGTAGCTCCGAGTTGGTCCCCCGACGGGACGAAGATTGCCTTCGTCAGCGACCGGAACGGTGGCGAGCGTCACATCCATGTCATGAATCCCGACGGCACCGGAGTCACGCAACTGACCTTCGGCACCTCATCAGATGCTACCCGGCATGGTCGCCGGACGGCAGCAAGATTGCGTTCTCCTCCAACCGCACAGGAGATCGAGGCTCTACATGATGAATCCTGACGGGACCGAGCAGGTTCCACTAACACCGAGTTCGTATGGGGCGTCAGGCCCGGTATGGCGGCCATGAAGCCATCGGCGGTCTCTACCCCGGTGAGATGCTCCCGGAGTTCGAAGCCCTGGACGGTGAGGGTCGGATTCGGAGTGTGGAGGAGGAAGCCCGCGCCATGCAGCTGAAAGCGCGCATTCGGAGAGCCATAGCGCCGCTCACCGGCTAGACAGATGACCATGCCACCCGATCCCACAGCTCCGATGACGTGCGTGATGAACGGCACGGGGAGGGAACGAATCGAGTTACTCGCAGGGGGCGTTGGGAAGCGCTGGCACGTGGTTTTTCACGCAGATTTGGTCAGGTGTTCGACGCGTTACCGCCCCATCTCCGAGAGCGCCTCCTGTATCAGTCGCTCCACCTTCCGGGCGATCACGCGGTCACCTTGGACGCGCTCCACGTCGCCGTTGTAGACCGCGAACAGCGCCGACCGCTTCCCGATGCGCACGCGGACCTTGAGCTGCTCATTGGCGAAGTCCTCCACAACCTCGGTGTTCACGGCCTCACCCTTGGCGATGGCCGCCGCGGCTGACAGGGCCATGCCCCGGATGATGTCGATGTTGTCTTTGCGGCTGGGCACCGACTCCCCACACAGGGCTGAGATGATAAGTATGTATGCCAAGCTCTCTCTATCCTGACACTTAGTATACTTGTCCGGCTTGGTGAGAAGTATGCAGATTGACAAGTATGGGGCAGGGGATCATTGCACCATCAGGTGCACCGTGGACCACACGATTTCCCGGAGCTTCGCGGGGCACGCCGCGAAGTGTTCCCTCGGAGGAGTTGCTTGCTCCCCGGCGTCCCATATCTCATAATGCCGGGGTCGCGGGTTCGAGTCCCGCCCCTGCTATTTGAGCCTCACCACTTGAACAGGAGCGTTCAAGTGGTTTCCTGCGTTCGGCAGCGCGATGCGCACCCCGCAGTGTGAGTGGCACCGCATGGTGGGACTTGCTTAGTGACAGCCCAGTTCGGCCGCTCGAGCCACCCAGTTTTTCCGAGCGTGAGCGTGCTCACAGTGTCCCGCGTTGTCAGGTGGTAACGAGGTCGTCGCGGCAGTTCGATTCGGCGGCGTTTCATGGGCGGCGTTTCATGACTGTTGTGAATACCCATCCCGCGTGCTTCCGGATCCCCGACGGGGCCACTTTGCTCCTCGTGGACGATGATTCGTTCGTGCGCCGAGCACTGCGACGGATGATCGAGGTCGAGGGGACCTCCGTGGTCGAGGCCGGTGACGGCGAGGAGGCCCTTCGTGTGATCGCGCGGGACGAGGCCCAGGTGCTCGACGCGGTCGTCACAGACCTGGCGATGCCGGGCATATCCGGCCCGGAACTGATCTCGGTACTCCTGGAGTGCTGCCCAGGATTGCCGGTCGTGGCCATGTCGGCGTTGGCTCAACTGCCACCCGACCTCCCGCCGGTGCCCCTCCTTCACAAGCCGTTCGGTGCGGAGGAGCTGACCGGGGCGGTCGCGCCGCTGGTCGTCAGGTCGCGAGCGATGAAGCGGCGCGCACAGCAGATGCGGGCCGATGCCGCCGAAACGCGTTCACTCGCCGCATGGCAACACGCGATCGCAAGAAAACACCAAGCCAGATTCGGCGAGCTCATGAACACGTTGAGGCAGATCCGCCAGAGAATGACGCGGCGCTGATTCCCGCTCGGCGGTCGTAGAAGCGACCTACAGACGGTGGCTCAACCTCGATAAGTTGCGGCATGGGCTTCCCTTTCGATTCCGGGGCCGACCGATTCCGGCCGCTCGTTCTCGTCGTCGACGACGAGCCGCTGCTGCGTCGCCTGATGGCCGACGTGCTCGGGGAATGCTACCGCGTGCTCGAGGCTGCTGATGGACGGGAAGCGTTGACGCTCTTCGATGTGGCCGGAGGAGAGGTCGCGGCGGTGGTGACGGACGTGCGCATGCCGGACGTCGATGGGCTCGCCTTGGCCCGAGCGCTTGGGAGTTGCCAGCGTCCCCCTCCCATCCGCTTCATTTCGGGATTCAGCGCAGGGAGTGACGTTCCGGGGCAGCTTCTCGAAAAGCCCTTCACCCCAGGCGGACTCTTGAGGGCCGTCCAGCACCTGCTCGTCGGCTCGTCGCACGAGGCCCAGGAGATCAAACAGCCACACGGTTGACGGCGCCGTCCGCTGACCTATCTTGAACTTTGTCGACCCCTCCATGTCCGCGGACTGGTTGTTGCTATGAGTACCTCGCCGTCGATTTCCTGCCCACGCTGTGGGTTGTCCGCCCCCCCAGGGGCACGCATCTGCTCCCTGTGCAACTCCCTCATTCGTCCGGTCAATTTCCGCAGGGTCGTCTTGTGGACCGTGGTGCTCGTCGAGTACCTCGTGATCGCGAACGTGCTGATCACGCACTGAGCGGCGGCGCAGGCGCACACGTGGTCATCCTGAGGCGCATAGCGCGAGCGCCCGTGGCGCGGTACAATCCGTCCCATGAGCCAACCATCGGTCGTTCGCAGCGACCTCGGCACGGCGGGCCGTGGTGCGGTCCGAGCGTCGGGATTCCGCATGGCCGGCCTGGTGGCGATGGTGGCCGCTTGTGGGGCACCTCAAACCGCCCGAACCGACGCCCCGCCGGTCCTCGGCGACAGTACGGCCAAAGTCAGCATGGAGGCGGCCCAGGACATCGCGGGGCTGCACGCGCGGTGGATCCAGGCATTGGCGAATCGGGATACCGCGTTCTTCTCGGCGACGTTGGTCGACAACTTTCAGCTCACCGGTGGTCGCGGCTCCCTGAACAAGCCGCAGTTCCTCGCGGCCATCCAGGCGGATACCGGAGGCGTGGCGCCGAGCCAGTTCGAGGAGACGAGCGTCCGGCTATACGGCACCGTGGCGGTCGTCAGCGGCCTGATACGGTACGACATTCCCGGCGAGCCGCGGCCCGCGCTCACGCGGTACACCGAAGTGTGGGTTCGGGATGGTCAACGGTGGCGGGTCGCGCATCTTCATTACAATCCGGTCCCGCCGGCCACGCCGGGGACGGCTCGACCAGGATAGCGATTTCAGGCGGGAGGAGCGAGTGGGACTGAGCCGTGAGGCGCGGATCCGGCCAGGATTCGCCCACGTCTATCCCGAGCTCCGTGCAGGCTGGGAGGCGGCCGCGAGCGCCGCGAGTCGGGTAGCCGACCGGATCCTTGCGCAGCACGGGTACGCTGGGTTGCTCAAGGGGAGGCTGCTTTCCGACGAGCACTTCGAGTTCAGGGGCGGTTCCACTATCCGGCCGGGAGGCCACGTCAGCAGGTTGTCCGACGGGCGCCGGTAGCTAGCAGTCATCCTGGGGCAGGGGCTCGGCAGGTCAAAGTCCAGGGCCCTGGGGCAGAGCGAAGCCACCTTGAATTTCGCGCCGCCCCCAGGCTGGGGGAGTCTCCTGCGCGTCGCATGCTGCCACCAATGCCTCAAGTGGATTGTCATCGATCGCTCTAGGGAGGCCGCCTTGACCTCTAAACACCTTTATAACACCAATGCCAAGCCACGTGATAACAACGCGATAGCACCACTGCGATGATTGCGATGTACTGGCGCACCCTACGGGCCCTCCACCTGGGCCGCCCGGCCTGAAGAACTCCATCCCCAGCCCTTTCGCTCGTTTCTCCTGGCGCGTCGCCGCGCGCACCCTGCCGACGATCGCGCTCGCGGCCTGTTCCGCGCACGTCATTCCCGCGTCCACGGCCCCCCCGCCCGCGCGTGGGGACGTGGTGGCGAGCGTCATCCTCATCGGCGACGCCGGGGCTCCGAAAGCTTCGGGAGAGCCGGTGCTGCAGGGGGTCAAGCGCTCACTCGTCGGCCGGCCGGATTCGACCATCATCCTGTTCCTCGGCGACAATGTGTACGACTACGGGGTGCCGGACAGCACCGATCCCTCGTATCCGGAGGCGCTTCGACGGCTCGAGGCGCAGCTCGCCCTCGCACACGACGCGCCGACCGTCTTCATCCCCGGCAATCACGACTGGCAGAAATCGGGATCCGACGGGCTCGCTCGCATCCGCCGTCAGGGCAGCCTTATTGCCCGGGAGGGCGGCGGGCGAGCCCGCATGCTTCCGGCGGACGGCTGCCCGGGTCCGGAGATCGTGGACGTCTCGAGCGGCCTGCGACTCGTGCTCCTCGACACGGAGTGGTGGCTCTTCCCGCACGAGAAACCCGGGGAAGGCTCCGCATGTCCCGCCAAGACAGACCGCGAGGTCCGGCGGGCGATCGCACGGATTCTCGCGGAATCATCCGGCCGGCAGGTGATCGTCGCCGGCCACCATCCGATCCTCACGGCAGGTCCGCACGGCGGATACTTCTCGCCCGGCGACTACATCTTCCCCCTCCGTGCCCTGCACCCGGCGCTCTACATCCCCCTGCCGATCATCGGCACGATCTATCCTGCCCTCCGCGGTGCCGGCATCAGCTCGGAAGACGTGAACTCCGCCGCCTACCGGGCGCTACGCGCGGCACTGGACAGCGCGTTCGCATGCCGGCCGCCGGCGCTCTATGCAGCAGGCCACGAGCACACCCTCCAGATCCTCGATCGCGGACGGCCGCCGTTGCTCGCGGTCAGTGGCGTAGGGATTTTGGGACACCAGAGCTACGTGGAGGAGATCCCCGAGACCCGGCTGGCGCTCTCGACGGGCGGCTTCATGCGGGCGGATCTGCTGCGGGACGGTGGGCTGCGGCTGGGCGTGGTAACGGTGTCGGCAACGGGGGAGCCGCGCGAGATCTACGCCCAGGTGCTGCCGCCGGCGAACACCTGGGCGAACGGGTGCGCGCCCCCGGACAGCGCGCGGTCAGCCGTGGTGCGACCGGTTCGCCCCTAGCAGGAGCTCACGGGGCGCGGGACGCCGGACGCGGTGCGTAGCGCGTGAGCATCGGATGCTCACCGGCGGCCTCATCGGCGACGAGCAGCGAGCCGTCCGCGCCGATCGCGAGACCCTCGGCCTGGCGGTGCAGCGAGTGACGGAGCTTCGCGACCGCGACCACTCCGCCCTCTGGCGTCACCTCGACGATCACGCGCGCCCGCGCCGCCAGCAACAGCAGGTGCCCGCTCGATGGGTCCCGCAGCAGCTCCGACGGTGCCACCGCTTCCCCCTCGAGGTCCTCGACCGTGGCGATCGGAATGCCGAGGCGCAGCACGGGCGCCTCGCGTCGCTCCGGGGACCAGCCGATCACCGCGAGCCGCCCGTGGAGCGCACGCACGCGCGGCGTCTTGCAGCCGAACAGGAACTCGCGTCCCTTCGGGTCGTACGCCAGCCCTTCCACCTCGCAGCTTCGTCCGATCCCCGTCACGAAACGCTCGTACGGGACCGCCGCGCCGTCGGCGCCGATCGACGCGGCGTACAGGTCGCCGTCACTGGTGGTGAGGAACACGCGGTCGTGCACCACCGCGATCGCCTCGAAGTCGCCGCGGACCGCGGGCTGGCCGAGCGAGAACCGGCGGACCACGGTATGCGAGGCGGGGTCGAGCTCATAGACGATGGCCTGCTCGTCGCCGTGCGCAAACAGTCGACTCCCCTCCATCGCGAGGCCGCTGATCTCGTTGAGCTCCTTCGGCAGCTTCCAGCGGCCTGCCGGCGGCGCCGTGAGGTCATACCTCGCGAGCAGGCTCTCGGGCGCTCCCGCGGTCGCGACCGTCCCCGCGACGGCGGTGACCACGAGCGCCGTGGGAAGCGCGCGCCGCAGGACGCAGCGTCTCACCCGACGGCGACTGCCAGCTGCGGGGCTGGCGCCCGTCCCGTCGTCGGCTCCAGGTGCTTCTGCCACCACGCCCGCGCCTGAGTCTGGTCCCACGGCTGCTCCAGGACGACGCGATCCAGCTCCGCCACCAGATCGTCGGCCGTTTGCGGGCGGCGCGTCGGATCCTTCTCGAGGCATCGCATGATCACCCGCTCCAGGTCCAGCGGCACGGGGCGACCCGTCCGGATGCTGGGAGGAACCGGGATCGCCTGGATGTGCTGGATGAGCATCTTGAGCGGGCTCTCCGCCTCGAACACCATCTGGCCGGTCAGCAGCCAGTAACCCACGCACCCGAGCGCGTAGATGTCGGCGCGCCGGTCCACCGGGTCGGCCCCGCTCGCCATCTCGGGCGCCATGTAGGCTGGGGTGCCGGTCGTCACCTCGGCGGCATTGATGGTGTCGAGGATGGATTCGTCCTGGTCGTACTTCACCAGGCCGAAATCCAGCACCTTGACGAAGTCGTATTCTCGACCGAGGCGGCAGGCATAGATGTTGGCCGGCTTGACGTCGCGGTGGACCAGCCCGCGGTCGTGAGCCTCGCCGAGCGAGTGGCATGTCTGGCGGAGCAGATCGACCACCCGCTCGGGCGGCACGGGGCCATAGCGGCGGATCAGCGTCTCCAGATCCAGCCCGTCGAGCAGTTCCATCGCGAAGTAGAACGTCCCGGCCCGGGTCTGGCCGAAGTCGTAGAGCCGGATCGTGTGCGGTGACTGGAGCTCGGACGCCGCCTCGGCCTCCCGCTGGAACCGTCGGATGATGGAGGCCGTTGCGTTGTCAGTGGACGCGCCCAGGATCTCGGGCTTGATGAGCTTGATCGCGGCGGGCCGGGCGAGCATCCGGTGCGTCGCGCGCCACACCTCGCCCATGCCGCCCCGCCCGATGAGCTCCGTCAGTCGGTAGCTTCCGAGCTCGCGCGCCCGCTGGACCTGTCGGCCGAGTCGCACCATGATCTTGGACGGGATGACCGCGATGAGCGCGCACACGTAGTTGGGGAGATAGTTCCAGAGGATCAGCGCGAAGGACGGCGTCTCGAGCCCCCGGAGGTGCGCAACCAGCAGCCCGAGGGGATCCATCGAGGCCGCGATCAGTGAGGCGATGAGCGTCTTCCGTGGCGTGTTGGGGACGATCATGGGGAAGAGAAGGACCACCACGCAGATCCACGACAGACGGCCGGCGAGGAGACGGTGCGGCTCCCACTGGTTGACGACGCCGATCCCGAAGGCGAGCAGGACCTCGTACCCCAGCGCGAGGTCGAGCGCCAGCCGGGGCCGGCAGGTCAGCTTCCGGGTGTAGCGCCACAACCAGAGGGAGAGGCTGATGCTCAGCACTCCGACGATGTCCGCGGGCCGGCCCCAGGGAATGAGATCCCGCATCGGGATATTCATGAGGGGCGCGACCAGGTCGTTCATCAGGATCCCGATCGCGAACAGGCCTGCCCAGACGAGCGCCAGGATACCGAGCCTCTGCGTCGCCTCGCGGAGGAGGTCGTCCGGCAGCTCGTCCACCATGGCCCCGGAGGGGGCAGTCGGCGTGCTTGCCAGTTGGGTTTCCAGCAGCTCGGCCTGGATCATCGATTTGCTCCCGGCTGTGGCGCAAACTACCGAACCGTCGCAATTTAGTGGTCGAACGCTAACATATCGACGAGGCCCGTCAATGCGAACGCCTCTGGGTCCCGCGTCGCTCGATTGGAGGGCGGCCGATGCCAACTGAACGCACATCGAGTGGCTTCACCCGACTGGTGGACAACCCCATGGTCCGGGTCGTCGCCTACTACATCCTGTTGTTCGCGGCCACCGGGCTCCTCATCCAGTTCGTGCCGGGCGCGGAGGAGCTGTTTTCGGGCGGCCTTCAGCCGAGTGTGGTGGACACGCCCACCGGTCTTCCCGATCTCCTGAACTCGCAGGCCCCCCTCTTTCAGACCAAAGCCGGACTTCCCCTCTCGGAGGTGTTCGGCATGACCGCGGCCTTCGCGCTCATGCTCCCGGTCACCTGGATCTACATAATGACCAGGAGGCGGAAGGGGTTCCGTCAGTCGGTCGTGCAGACGCTCATCATCCTGCCGATCGTCGTGGCCGGCGTCGTCTTCATGGTCAAGAACAGCCTGGCCCTGGCCTTCAGTCTGGGCGGCATCGTCGCCGCGGTGAGCTTCAGGAATACCCTGCGGGACACGAAGGACGCGGTGTACATCTTCCTCGGCACCGGCGTCGGCCTGGCGGCGGGCATCCAGTCGGTGCCGCTCGCGGCAGCGCTCTCGATCACGTTCAACGTCATCATCCTGATCCTCTGGTACACCGACTTCGGTCGCGCGCCGGCCGACCTGGGGCGACCGGTCGCGCAGAAGCGTTTGCAGCGAGCCCTGGCGCTCTCGAACCGCACCAGCGCGTTCGTCCGGCTCGTGGACGATCAGATCCTCAAGTCGCTCACGCCGGACCAGCTCGACGCGCTCTCGGACCGGGCGGCCCGACGCCGTCGGCGTTCCTCGCAGGACGACGTCGTCGTCGTCAAGAAACCGGCGCCCGAGCTCCGCCCCCTCGAGCTTCAGATCCACGGCGCCGCGGACGCCGCGCGACGGGCCGTGGAATCCGTCCTGGACCAGTCCGCCAAGCGCTGGGAGTTCGTGCGGGCCTTGCCGGGTGAGGGCGGGGCCGCCGAACGGCTGCAGTACCGCGTGCGTCTCCGGAAGAGCGTGCCGGCGGAGAGCCTGGTGCAGAGCCTGCGGAGCGAGGCGGCCCCGCACGTCACCGGCGTGGAGCTGGGCGACGGGGTCCGATGAGCGAATTGCTGTCGCGGCTCAAGGACGCGCTTCGTGACCGCTACGTCGTGGAGCGCGAGGCGGGGCGCGGCGGAATGGCGACGGTCTTCCTCGCACGGGACCGCAAGCTGGGCCGCGAAGTCGCGATCAAGGTGCTCAGCCCCACCGTCATGACTTCCGTCGCGGGCGAACGGTTCCTCCGCGAGATCCGCATCACTGCCCAGCTCCAGCATCCGAACATCCTTCCGCTGATCGACTCGGGTGACGCCGCCGGCCTGCTCTACTCCGTGATGCCGTTCGTAGACGGTGAGAGTCTCCGCGAGAGGCTCCTGAGCGGCCGCTTGCCGGTGAACGAGGCGCTCCTGCTCGGCCGCGAGGTGACCGAAGCGCTCGACTACGCCCATCGCCAGGGCATCGTTCACCGGGACGTCAAGCCGGAGAACATCCTGTTGTCCAATGGCCACGCGGTGGTGGCCGACTTCGGCATCGCGCGCGCCATCGGGCTCGCCAGCGGCAACTCCCTCACCGCGCGCGGGCTGCCGATCGGGACCGCCGCCTACATGAGTCCGGAGCAGGCGCAGGGCGGGGGAGGCGGCGACCCCCGCAGCGACGTATACGGCGCGGGATGCGTACTGTACGAGATGCTCACAGGCACGATGGCCTTCGGGGGCGCCAACCTGCGCGAAGTGCTCGTCAAGCAGGCCGCGGGAAAGCCGACGCCCGTGGCCGAGCTGCGGCCCGAGGTGACGCCGGCCGTCCTCGCGATCGTCGATCGAGCGCTGGCCAAACGTCCGGAGGATCGCTACCAGACGGCCGGCGACATGGCGGCCGATCTTCGCGCCGAGATGGGGGAGCCCGCGCGGCTCAGCACGCCGACGCCCGCGGAAGTGGCGGACTGGCGGCTGCCGGGCAACGAGCGGACGGGCTCGGGCTCGATCTGGAGCCGCGTCCTCGTCGCGGCTGCGGTGATCGTCCTGGTCGCGCTGGGCGTCGCCCGCTTCCGCGGCTTACGCGGCGGGGCCACGCTTTCGGACACGCCCGACGATCTCGCCACGATTGCCGTGCTTCCGCTCGCTACCCGGAGCGACAATCTCGAGGACGAATACCTCGGGGACGGCCTGAGCCGCGAGATCATCGACCGCCTGGCGCAGGTGGAGGGCCTCCGGGTGATCTCGCCGACCTCGGTCGTCGCGCTCAAGGGCCACCGGCTCACGGTGCGCCAGGTGGCCGACACGCTCCACGTCCGCCATGTCCTCGACGGCTCGCTCGAGCGGACGGGCGAGCGCATCGAGGCCCGCGTGCAGCTCTTCGATGCGCGGCGCGACCGCGTGCTCTGGCAGGAGACCTACCGCCTGAGCGAGGGCCAGCTGCTCCAGCTGCAGGACGCCATCGCCCGACAGGTCGCAGGCGCGCTGGTCGCCTCGAGCGGCGGAGCGCCGATGCCGGCCGCGCCCCGGCGCACCGCGCAGATCGCGGCGTACGAGTCGTATCTCAAGGGCGTGTACTGGCTCCAGCGGCGGACCCCGGAGGGCCTCCGACTCGCCGTGAGTGCCTTCGAAGAAGCGCTCGCGCAGGACGCCGACTACCCGCAGGCACTCGCGGGGCTCGCCTCCGCGCACACCTACGCCGTCATCTACGGCTACCGCGGCGAGGCCGATCCCTACGGCGAGCTCGCCGAGGCGCTCCGCCTGGCGGGGCGGGCGGTGGCCCGGGATACGATGGCCGCCGAGGGCTATCTCGCGAGGGCCGACGCCCGTTCGATCGCGTTCCTTCCCGAGGATTCGGTGCGGGCGGACGCGGAGCGAGCGCGCCACCTCAAGCCCAACTCGGCCGACATCGCCATGACCTACGCGTGGGCCCTGTTCCGCGAGGGGAAGCTCGATGCCGCGCTGAGGGAGGCCCGGCGCGGCCTCGCGCTGGATCCTCTCGCGCCGGGGGTGCGCCACTCGCTGGTTGCGCTCGCGATCGGCGCACGCCGCTACGACGTGGCGCTCCGCGAAGTGCGGCCCGCGCTCCCCGGCGGTGGCGTGGATCCGGTCTCGGCCGTCCTTCAGGGCTACGCACAGCTTCTCTCGGGTAAGGCAGCCGAGTGCGCCGCCCACGATCCTGGCCCCTGGGTCGCCGTCCGGGCGATGTGCCTCCATCAACTGGGACGGAACGTGGAGGCCGCGGCCCTGGCCGATTCGCTTGGAGGCGAGCTCGATGCGGAGCGCTACGCGTTCCTGCACCAGTATGCTGACCTCGCGGCCTACTACGCCTGGCGCGGCGATGCCGCCCAATCCCTGACCTGGCTGGAGCGGGCGCTGGCGCACTCCCCGATGCTGCATCAGTGGCAGCTCCGGTCCGGCTTGTTCGACCGAGTGTGGACGCGTCCGGAGTTTCAGGCCGGGTTCACCCGAGCGCGCGCGCTCGCGGAGGAACGCCTCAAGGCCCGGCGGGCCGCAATCGGAGAGTGAGCGGTATGCCGCCTGCCGAGTTCCGCTGCGACGTTCCCACCTCCGCGCTACTGGCCACGCTCGCGACCGAGCCGCTCCCCGCGGGCCTCCGTGAGCGAAACAACGAGCGCCGACTCTACCGCGACGTGTACGTGGATACCAGTGACAACGTCCTCGCCACGCGGGGCATCACCTGCCGCGTCCGCTACGGCGCGGACGATCGCCGCACACTCACGCTCGGCTTCGCGGAGCCGGGGCTGCCGGTGTCGGGCCCGCGCGAGGTGTTCGAGGCGAACACCGAGGAAGTGGACTTGCCCGCCATTCTCCGCGGGGCGAGCGAGCCCGCGCGACGTCTCCGTGGCCTGGTGGACGCCGCCCGCCTCGAGCCGCGCTTCGAGCTCGAGATCGAGCGCACCGTGCGCCTTGCCGGTCGCGCGTGGCCGCTCCCCGGCCGGTTCGCGTTCCTGTACGACCGGGTGACGGTGCGGAACGGCGCGCTCTCGCGGGAGTTCCGGGAGCTCAAGGTTCGCCGCCTGCAGCGGGGCGGCCCCCGCCTCGAGGAGCTGGCCCGCGCGCTGGAGCAGTCCCGGGGACTCCGCCCCGTGCTGCAGACCAAGATGGCGCGCGCGCGCGAGCTGCTCCGGCAGATGGGTCGCGAAAGCCTGGTCCGGAACCTCGACCTCGGCCGGGCCGTGGCCGTCATCGTCCTGGATGACGGCCGCGTTGCCGTCCTCACGGATGGCCAGGGCCTTCGGTTGCCCGTCACGCCGGGCGCCGGCGAACACGCCGTGCGACATGGTCTCGCCGAATGGTTCGGCACGAGGGTGGCGGATCTGGTGCTCGTCGGGCGCGCCACCGCGTCGATCGAGCAGCCGAGTCTCGAGGTGTGGGTCGCGCGGCGCCTGCGTCGCGGGCTCGAGCCGAGGGATAAACGCCGGGTCGACTGGATGCCGGTCGTGGAGTTCGCGCGCGCCGTCCGGACCTCGTCGCTTCGCGATCCAGCCACGCAGGCGGCGTTCGGCCTGGCGTCCCGGTCCTCGCTGGTGCCGGAGTGGGCCGACGGCGCGGAGTCGGGCGTCGCGGCCGCGCCGCTCGAGGAGACACCGACACCGGCGGACCTGCTCGAACCGCGCCGAAGCCTTCTCGAGTTCAACTCGCGCGTCCTCGCCCTGGCGGAGGACGACCGCACGCCCTTGCTCGAACGGCTCCGATACATCGCGATCGTGAGCGCCAACCTCGACGAGTACTACATGTCGGCGGAACGCGACACGGTCGAGGCCCGCGTGCAGGAGCTCCTCGCCCGCCAGCAGTTCACCATCGCCGACTGCCTCGCGCGCCTCGCGGAGCACGGCTACCGACTGAGGCGCTGGGACGGCCTCCGGGAGACCGACCGGGAGGCGCTGCGGACACGGTTTCGGCGGGAGTTCTTCGCGGCGCTGACGCCGCGCGCGATCACGATGAGCCCGGGCCACCCGTTTCCCCTGATCCCCGCGCTCACCCTGTCGCTCGCGGTGTCGCTGCAGAGCGAGGCGACCGGGCCTCGACATTTCGCGTACGTCCGGATTCCGCCCGCATTGCCCCGGTTCGTCGCGCTCGAGGGCGGCCGGGACCTCGTGCCCATCGAAGACATCGTGCTCGCCAACCTGGCGCTGTTGTATCCCGATCGCACCATCGAGGAGGCCGTGCTGTTCCGTGTGACGCGCCGGGGCGACCTGGAGCTCGACGACGCCGACGCGGGCGACTTGCTCCAGGCGATCGAGGAAGAGCTCGACCAGCGCGCCGTGAACCCGGCCGTGCGCGTCGAGCTCGAGCAAGGGACCTCGCAGGTGCTGCGCGACATGCTGGTGCAGGAGCTCCGGTTCGAGGGCGGGCCGGCGGCCGGCGAGCTCGTGATCCACGAGATCGGCGGCGTCATGGCGCCGGGAGACCTACGGCACCTCGCGGCCTTGCCCGTGCCGGGCGGCGCGTTTCCCCCCTTCGCGGGTCGCGACCCCATGCCGGCGGGCCGCTCGATCTGGCAGGTAATCGCCGAGCGCGACCGCCTGGTGCATCATCCCTACGACGACTTCTCGGCGACCGTCCTCCGACTGCTCAACGAGGCCGCGGACGATCCCGCCGTGGTGTCGGTCAAGCTCACGCTCTACCGCACCGGCGAGAACTCACCGATCGTGAATGCTCTGCTTCGCGCCGCCGCGGCGGGGAAGGAGGTCGTGGCGTTCATCGAGCTCAAGGCCAGCTACGACGAGGCGCGCAACATCGGGTGGGTGCGGCAGCTCGAGCGAACCGGCGCCCAGGTGGTGTACGGCGTGGTCGGACTCAAGAATCACGCGAAGGTCGCCTTGGTCGCGCGCCGGGAGGAGGGAGAGATCCGCCGCTACGCGCACATCGGCACCGGGAACTACAATGCGGCGACGGCGCGGTTCTATACCGATCTGGGTCTGTTGACCGCCGATCCCGCTATCGCCGACGATCTCGGAGACCTGTTCAATCAGCTCACCGGGACGTCGCGCGCGCCGGGCGCGGAGCTCCGCCGCCTCCTCGTTGCGCCGGAGCATCTCCGGCGCGGGCTCCTGGAGCGGATCGCGCGGGAAGCCGAGCACGCGCGGGCCGGGCGACCCGGCCGGATCCGCGCCAAGCTGAACGGACTGGACGACGCGGAGATCGTGCGCGCGCTCTACGAGGCATCCTCGGCAGGGGTGGACATCGATCTCGTGGTGCGCGGCGTGTGCACCCTCAAGCCGGGCGTGGCGGGGCTCTCGGAGCGGATTCGGGTGCGCAGCCTGGTCGGCCGGTTCCTGGAGCACGCGCGCATCTACCACTTTGCGAACGCGGGTGCCGACGAGTACTTCATCGCCTCGGCCGACTGGCGAGCCCGGAACCTCCGCCGTCGGGTCGAGGTCGCCGCCCCGGTGCTCGACGCCCGGTGCCGGAGCAGGCTGGCGCGCCTACTCGACCAGGAGCTCGCGGACCCCGCCGCCTGGGAGCTTGGACCGGACGGCAGCTATCGGCAACGGACGAGTTTGGCGGTCGGCGATCCCGCAACGGCGCAGGCCCAGGCGATCGCGGCAGACCACAGTGTCGAGGAGGAGCTCGTATGGGCCGGTTGACGGGGTGGCGCCTGGGGATCATGCTGGCGACCGGCGCTGGGGTAGACGCCGGGTCCGCCGCGGCGCAGGCCGCCTCGGATACGGTCCTCGGCGTGCACGACACCCTGGTCACGCCGAGCGCCCAATACGCCGCCGGCGGATTTCACCGCTGGCTGTTCGGCAGCCACTATCGGGACCTGTGGACCACGCCCGTCCGCGTGCCCATCCTCGACCTGAGTCGCTTCGCCGGTGGCCTTCGGCCCACCGAGCGGGGGGCGGCAAGCAGACCAAGTCGCTGCGCTTCAAGGGTGGCGACGGCCGCGAGTACGCGTTTCGCTCGCTGGACAAGGATCCATCGCCACTGCTGCCCGTTGAGCTCAAGCACACCGTCGTGCAGGAGATCCTCCAGGACCAGATGAGCGCCGGCCATCCCGCCGCGCCCCTCGTGGTGAGCCCTATTCTCGACGCTGCGCACGTGGTGCATACGTCCCCCCGGCTCGTGCTCCTCCCGGACGATCCCTCGCTGGGCAAGTTCCGCCCGGTCTTCGGCGGCCTGCTCGGCACGATCGAAGAGCGTCAGACGGACAAGGGTCCCGGCTTCGCCGGCGCAGACAAGATCATCGGCACCTACGAGCTGTTCGACCGCCTCGAGAAGCATCAAGACGAGCGCGCGGATGTTCGAGCCTTCCTGTCGGCCCGACTCGTCGACCTGCTCCTGGGCGACTGGGATCGCCACCAGGATCAGTGGCGGTGGGCGCGACTCGGGGATGCCGACACCGTGCCCTGGACGCCGATCCCGCGGGACCGCGATCAGGCCTTCGCCCGATTCGACGGCCTCCTGCTCGACCTCGCACGCCTCTCGGCTCCGCAGCTGGTCGCGTTCTCGCCCGACTATCCCAGCATGGTCGGGCTCACCTGGAACGCGCGCGTGCTCGACCGCCGTCTCCTGAGTGGCCTCGAGTGGCCCGTGTGGGACTCCGCCGCGACGGAGCTGCAGGGCCTGATCACCGACACGGTGATCGACGACGCGGTGGCACACCTGCCGCCCGAATTCCGCGATCGCAACGGCACCTGGCTCGCGGCCGCGCTCAGGAGTCGTCGCGATCACCTGCCCGAGGCGGCGCGGCGCTTCTACCGGGTGCTCGCCGCCGAGCCGGACGTCTACGCGAGCGACAAGGCCGACCGGGTCGAGATCCTCCGGGGAGATCGGACGCTGGACGTGGCGATGTATCCGGCGCATGAAAGCGCATCGCCGCTGTTCCATCGACGCTTCAGCCGCGACGAGACCAAGGAGGTGCGGCTGTACCTGCACGGTGGTGACGACGCGGTGCGCATCACGGGGGAGGGTGGGGAAGCGCCACTGCTCCGCGTGATCGGCGGGGGCGGAGACGATCGTGTCGTGGATTCCTCCAGCGGCGGCCGCGTCCGGTTCTACGACGCGCGTGGGACCAACGAAGCGGCGGGCCGGCATCCTCCGCCCCTCGATCCGCGGCCGTTCGCCGACTTCAGTCCCAGCGACTCGACCCCGTTCCCCGAGCGTGACTGGGGCGGGTTCTGGCGCTTCCGCCCGTGGTTCAGCATCGGGCCCGAGGTCGGCCTCTTCATCGGCGGCGGCGGAGTCCGGTACAACTTCGGGTTCCGCAAACGGCCGCTGCGCTCGCGACTGGCCGCGAGCGTCGGGTACGCGGCGGGCGCTGAGACGTTCCGCGCCGAGCTGCAGGGGGACTTCTACCGGGTGAACTCCCGGATCCGCACCTCGGTGATGTTGCGCGCGTCGGGTATCGAGGTCGTGCGGTTTTTCGGATTCGGGAACGAGACCACGCGCATCGAACAGGACGAGGAGTTCTACCGGGTCCCGCAGAAGCAATACCTGATCGCGCCGTCGGTCGTGTTCCCGCTCGGTGCCACCGGAACCTTCTCGGTCGGGCCGGCCCTCAAGTACGCGAATACCGACCTCGATCCAGCACGGTTCATCGGCATCTCGCAGCCGTATGGCGTGGGCAAGTTCGGCGGGGCGGGCGCGATTGCCACGGCCGAATGGGATGCACGCGACGTCCCCGGCGCTCCGCGACACGGATTCCGACTACTCGCGAGCGGCAGCGTCTACCCGGCCATCTGGGACGTGGACTCGACATTCGGCGAGCTTCACGGCGAAGCATCGGCCTACCTCACGCCCAATACGACGTTCGGCCCCACGCTCGCCCTGCGGCTGGGGGAAAGAAGGTGTGGGGCCAATACCCATTCTTCGAGGCCGCCTTCATCGGGGGAGCGGACGACGTGCGCGGGGTGATCACACAGCGGTACGCCGGCGACGCAGCGGTGTACGGGAGCGCGGAGCTCCGCGCGCGGCTCGGCCGATACTTCGTGATCCTGCCCGGTGACTTCGGCCTCTTCGCACTGGGCGATGTGGGCCGGGTGTACCTCGAGGGGGAATCGTCCGACACGTGGCACACCGGCGTCGGCGGTGGCTTCTGGTTCGCGTATCTGGGGCCGCCCAACACGATCAGCATCGCCATCGCACGCGGGGACGACCGCACGGCGTTCTACCTGCAGGCCGGCTTCGCCTACTGATCGGGAGCGTTGCGCACCTACGATGACGTTTCCCGACGACTTCCGCCGCCATCTGGAGAGCCTCCGCCTACCGCCGGGCCGTGCGCTGGTCGCGGTCTCGGGCGGGCCCGACTCCGTCGCGCTCCTGCACCTCCTGCATGCCACGGCAGACGTGCACCGACAGGAGCTTCTCGTCGCCCACTTCGACCACGGAATCCATCCGGACAGCGCGGACGTCGCGGCCCGCGTGCGGACGCTCGCGGGCCGATACGGGTTGCCGTACGAAGAGGGCCGGGGCGCGCTCGGCTCGGCCGCCGGGGAGACGGCCGCGCGTGCGGCGCGCTACGAGTGGATCGACGCCGCCCGCGCTCGCCTCGACGCCCACCTGATCTTCACTGCCCACCACGCCGACGATCAGATCGAGACGGTGCTCATGCGGGCGCTCGAGGGGTCCGGCCCCGCGGGGCTCGCCGGCATGGCGCCGCGCCGTGGCACGCTTGTGCGCCCGCTCCTCCCGTTCCGCCGCGTGGCCATCCTCGCGTACGTTCGGGCTGAGGGTCTCGAGGCGTGGGTCGACCCCGCCAACTTTGACCCGCGTCACTTCCGCTCCTGGCTCCGCGCGGACGTGCTGCCGGCTCTGCGAGCGCACCTGCCCCGAGTCGATGACGCGCTGCTCCACCTGGGCCGCCACGCGGCCCGCGACCGGGCGGCGTGGAACGCCGTGATCGACCTGCTTCCGGGCCTCGATTTTCGTCTCGAGCGCGACGGGTTTTCCGTTGCTGCCCGTGCGCTCAACGGGTATGATTCACCTCTGGCCGAGACCGTCTTGATGAGCGCGGCGAGACGGGCCGGATACCGCCTCGGACCCGCGTGTGCAGGACGCGTCATCCGGCTCGCTGCCGGCGCCTCGAGCGGCGCCATGATGCCGCTGGGGGAGGGGTGGGCGGCCGAGGTGGCGTTCGACCGGCTCGTGGTGAGCCAGGTCGACGAGCCGGCGCCGCAGGCGGGGTGGTCGCTCGAGGGCGCCCAGGGCGAGGGCGCGTGGGGTCGCTGGCGGCTCCGTTGGACGCGCGAGCCGGCTCCCGCTCGACAGGCACGAGCCGGCATCACGGCCTGGTTCACCGCCGCCCCGCTCGTGGTTCGCGCGTGGAGCGTCGGCGAGCGGATCCGCCCCTTGGGCGGGTCGGGGCGTCGGCTCTTGGTTCGCTGCTTTCAAGACGCGCGCGTACCGCGCAGCCGCCGCGCCCGGTGGCCGGTGCTCGCGGGGCCCGACGGTGTGGTATGGATTCCGGGCGTCAGCCGCAGCGACGCCCTCCTTCCGGAACCTGGCAAGGAGGCGGTTCGCGTCGATGCTGAGCACACCTGAGGTCCTGAAGCGCACTGGAGGGCGGCCGGTCAAGTCCATCGTCTACGACGAGGCGGCGATCGCGGCCAGGGTGCAGGAGCTGGGCGCCGAGATCACCGGGGCCTACCCCGACGGCGATCTCCTCGTGCTCGGACTGCTCAAAGGGAGCTTCATCTTCCTGAGCGACCTGGTGCGCACCATCGAGCGTCCGATCCAGGTGGATTTCCTGGTCGCCAGCTCCTACGGCAAGGGGAAGGTGTCGAGCGGCACGGTGCGGCTCCTGTACGACCCCGAGACACGACTCGAGGGGAAACATATTCTGCTGGTTGAGGATATTATTGATACCGGGAAGACCCTGCAGCGCCTGATGACGCTGCTCGGTGCCCGTCGGCCGAGGAGCCTGGCGATCTGTGCCCTCCTCGATAAGCAGTTGGCGGTGGAGGTGCGCCCGGAGCTCCGGTTCGTCGGGTTTCGGGCGCCACCGGCCTTTCTGGTCGGGTACGGACTCGACCACGCCGAGAACTACCGTCATCTCCCGTTCATCGCGGACTTGGAATAGATGCCAGACCGTCTCCCGACCCGGCCCCCGCGCACCAACTGGGGCAATCTGAGCAAGAACCTCGCGCTCTGGCTGCTCGTGGGCCTGCTTGCGCTCGCGCTGTTCCAGATGATGAGCCGGCAGCGCAATCCCACCCAGGAGTTCTCCTACACCGAGTTCAGCCGCCAGCTCGACCAGGGCAATGTCGCCCGGGTCGAGGTCTACGACGGCAAGCGGCTCGAGGGCGACTTCAAGAACCCCGTCACGCAGGACAACCGGACCGCCAAGAGCTTCCAGGTCCTGTTGCCCGTGGCGAACAGCGAACAGTTCATCAAGCGGCTCGACGACGCGGGGGTGCCGATCCTGGCCAAGGAGCCGAAGGGCGGTATCACCGCGATCATCATCGCCGCCCTTCCATGGATCGTGATTCTCGGTCTCTGGTTCTTCCTCCTCCGCCAGCTCCAGGCGGGTGGCAGCCGGGCCTTCGCGTTCGGCAAGTCCAAGGCGAAGCTGCTCGCGGGCGACACGCCCAAGATCACGTTCGCCGACGTCGCGGGGGCTGACGAGGCCAAGGTCGAGCTGCAGGAGATCATCGAGTTCCTCAAGGATCCGCAGAAATTCACGCGCCTGGGCGGCCGGCTGCCCAAGGGCGCGCTCCTGGTGGGGCCGCCGGGCACGGGCAAGACGCTGCTGGCGAAGGCCGTGGCCGGGGAGGCCGGCCGCCCCTTCTTCTCGATGTCGGGCTCGGACTTCGTCGAGATGTTCGTCGGCGTGGGCGCGAGCCGCGTGCGCGATCTGTTCGAGCAGGGCAAGACCCACGCGCCCTGCATCATCTTCATCGACGAGATCGATGCCGTCGGGCGGCACCGCGGGGCCGGTCTCGGCGGTGGGCACGACGAGCGGGAGCAGACGCTGAACCAGCTCCTGGTCGAGATGGACGGCTTCGAGTCCAACGACGGCGTCATCCTGGTGGCCGCGACGAACCGACCCGACGTGCTCGACCCGGCGCTGCTCCGGCCCGGCCGCTTCGATCGGCAGATCGTGGTGGATGCACCCGACGTGCGGGGCCGCGAGGGCATTCTGCGGGTCCACACCCGGAAGATCCCGCTCGCGTCCGACGTGCGGCTCGAGGTCATCGCGAAGGGCACGCCCGGTATGGCCGGCGCCGACCTTGCCAACCTCGTGAACGAGGCGGCCGTGCTCGCGGCCCGACGCAACAAGACGCTGGTGGACATGCAGGACTTCGAGGACGCCAAGGATAAGGTGATGCTCGGGGTCGAGCGCAGGAGTCTGGTCCTCACCGAGGCCGAGCGGAAACTGACGGCCTACCACGAGGCGGGGCATGCCATCGTCGCGATCAAGATCCCGGGCAGCGATCCGGTACATAAGGTCACGATCGTGCCGCGCGGCCGTGCGCTGGGTCTCACCGCGTCGCTTCCCGAGGTGGACCGGCACAACTACAGCAAGGACTGGCTCATCGGCAGCCTCGCCATGTTCTTCGGCGGGCGCGTCGCAGAGGAGATCATCTTCGGGGCAGATAAGGTCACGACGGGCGCCGGAAACGACATCGAGCGTGCGACGGCGCTCGCCCGCCGTATGGTGACCCAGTTCGGCATGAGCGAGCTCATCGGCCCCCTCGCGGTCGGTGACAAGGAGCAGGAGATTTTCCTGGGTAGGGAGTTCGCCCAGCGGCGGGAGATCAGCGAGCGCACCGCGCAGATGGTGGACGGCGAGGTGAAGCGCCTGGTGGATGAGGCCTATGCCCGCGCGACGACCATCCTCGCGGAGAATCGCGAGCTGCTCGATCGGATTGCGGACGCCCTGCTTGAGCGCGAGACCATCGACCGTGAGGACCTGGACCGACTGGTCAAGAACCTGCCGCTGCCCCCACGCAACCTGCCGCCGGCGGATTCCCCGGCGCCACAGGCCAGCGCTCCGACCAAGCCCGGCGCGTCGCCGGCTCGGGCACCTCTTCTGGGCACGCCGCCGGCAGAACCCGCCGGCGCGTGACCGTCACGCCGCTGGCGCTCCACTCGGCGCGCGCGGTGCGGGATCTGCTCCGCGCGCACGGGTGGGACGACGGCCCGGCCACCGCTGCCGCTGGCGGCATCCATCCTCTCGCATTCCATCTGACCGGACTGGACCAGGGCGCCCTCGAGGCGCTGGTCCGGCATTCGGGCGCGCTCGGTCTCGAGGTGCTCACCGGTGACGATTGGGCGCTGCTCTCGGGCAGCCGATCGCGGCTGAGCGCGTTCGCGCGTCCGTGGCTGGTCCCTCCAGCGCTTTCGCAGGTCGCGGTCGACGTGGGCCTCGCGATGCCGGGCGACGCCGCGGCCGTCTGGGAGACGGCGCGGGGGCACGTTCCGCTCCAGCGACCGGTGTTGATGGGCATCCTCAACGTGACCCCCGACAGCTTCAGCGACGGGGGGCAGTTCACGGGTGTGGACTCGGCCCTCGCGCAGGCCGACGCGCTGCTCGAGGGTGGGGCCCACGTGGTGGACGTGGGTGGCGAATCGACCCGTCCGGGCCGCACCGAAGTGGTCCCGGTGGAGCTCGAGCTCGAGCGTGTGGTACCCGTCGTGGAAGCGCTCGTCCGGCGGCACCCGTCGCTCGTGATTACGGTAGACACCGTGAAGGCACCCGTGGCGCGGGCGGTGCTCGAGGCGGGCGCCGCGGCCATTAACGACGTGTCGGGACTGCGGCTGGATCCGGCGATGGCGACGACCGTGGCGACCGGCGGGGCGGGTCTCGTACTCATGCATTCGCGGGGCGACATCCTGGAGCTGGCCTCGTACACGCACGCCACGTATGCCGACGTGGTGTCGGAGGTTGTCGCCGAGCTCCGCTCGGCCGTCGGACGGGCCGGGGATGCGGGCGTCCCGGCCGACGCCGTCGTCGTGGACCCCGGCTTCGGCTTCTCGAAGACCGTCGAACAGAACCTGGTGCTCTTCGATGAGCTCGAGGCGCTCCACGCGCTCGGCAGACCGGTGCTGGTCGGTCCGTCCCGCAAGCGGTTCCTCGGCGCCGTCACGGCCCAGCCCGTGGAGGCACGCGACCACGCGACCGCCGTCGCGTGCACGCTCGCATGGGAGCGAGGCGCCCGTCTCTTCCGGGTGCACGACGTCGCCGCGGCACGCGACGCCCTCGCGTTCGCTGCCGCGCTAGGCGGGCCGTAGTGCCGCTCGGAGCGCTGCCGTTTCCAACCCCGGGCTGGCGCGACCTGCTCGAGATCGTCGTGGTCGCCTACGTCGTGTATGCGCTGCTCCGCTTCCTCGTGGGCACGCGCGCCCTCCAGATCGTGTTCGGCCTCCTGGTGCTCGCCGTCATCTACTTCGTGGCGTTTCTGCTCAAGCTGAGCATGATCACCTACCTGCTCGGCGTCGTGTTCACCTACGGCGTGTTCGCCGTGCTGGTGGTGTTCCAGCCCGAGCTGCGCCAGGCGCTGGCGCGTCTCGGGCAGAGCCGCGTCTTCCGCGTGTTCGGCGGCGGGCCCGGGCCGGGCGCCGCCGAGGAGATCGCCCAGGCGGTCGAGCGCCTGAGTCGGAGCGCCACGGGCGCCATCATCGTGGTCGAGCGGGAGGTGCGGCTCGACGAATATCTCGACAGCGGAACGCCCATGCGCGCCTCCGTGTCCGCCGACCTGCTGGCGACCATCTTCAGCCCCTACTCGCCGCTGCACGACGGCGCGGTGGTCGTCCGGGGTGACGAGATCGTCGGCGCCGCGTGCATCCTGCCCTTGACGCAGAACCCGGTCAGCGACCGCTCCCTCGGCACACGACATCGCGCCGCCCTCGGACTCTCGGAGGAGACCGACGCGCTGGTCCTGGTCATTTCCGAGGAGACCGCCAACGTCTCCCTCGCCCAGGGTGGCTCCCTCCAGCGCGGGCTCACCACGGAGCAGGTGTCGGCCCTCCTCGCCGGACGCGGTGCGGCCGTGGTCGCGCCGCGCGCATGACCTCATCCACGACGCGGATTCCCTGGCGCGCGGCCGCGGTGGTCGCCCTCGTCGTGCTCGCCGGCTACGCGGCCACCCTGGCGCCGACCGTGACGTTCTGGGACGCCGGCGAGTTCATCGCGTCGGCTCGCGTCCTCGGCATACCGCATCCGCCGGGGACGCCGCTCTTCGTCATGATCGCGCACGTCTGGGGCATGCTGGTGCCCGTGGGCGAGTACGCGGCGCGCACGAACCTGCTGAGCGCGCTCCTCAGCGCGGCGGGCGCGGCGGGCTTCTTCCTCGTAGTGCACGAGTCGCTCCGGCAGCTCGAAGCTCGTGGCCGGCTGCTCACCGCCGCCGCCTCGGCGGTCATCGGCGCCTTCACGTTCACGAACTGGCAGAACTCCAACGAGACGGAGGTCTACGCCGTCGCGACCTTCACGATCGCGGCCATGGCGTGGACGGCGATGTTGTGGCGGCGGCACCGGGGAGAACCTCGGGCGGGGCGACTGCTGCTGCTCGTGGTCTACTTGGCGGGCAGCTCGATCGGCAACCACCTGCTCGCCCTGCTGGCGGGCCCCGCGATCGTCGCCTTCCTCGCGGCCACCCTCCGGGCCGAGCCCGCGCCCGATGCAGCGGCACGGCGGGCCGAGTGGGGCGAGGTCGCCGTGGTGGCGGGTGTCTGGGCGCTCTTGATCGGCACGGGACTTGGAAGCACCGCGCTCATCATCCTGGGCGCGCTGTGCTTCCTGGTGGCCGCGGGGTACGCGGCGGGCGGTGGGGCAGGGCGTTTCGCCGCCGCGAGTCTCGTCATCGCCGCCGTCGGCGTCACTCCGTACCTGTACCTGTACCTCCGCGCCGCGCAGCATCCACCCATCAACGAGGCCGCCCCGGCGACGTTCGACGCGCTGCTCGCCGTTATCCGGCGGGCGCAGTATCCACCGCGAACGCCACTCGATGATCCGACGGTGGCGTCGGGCAGCAACAACCCGGGGCGCTCGCTCTCGCTCCTCGCCGTCCAGTTCGGTGACTACTTCGTCTGGTTCGATTGGCAGTGGGCGCGCTCCCTCGGGGGCCTGCTGGGGCCGCTCCCGGTGCGCACCCTGGTGACTCTCGTATTCGCATCGCTCGGGCTTCGCGGCCTCTTCGCGCAGCGGCGACAGGATCGAGCGAGTTGGTGGCTCCTCTTCATGCTCTGGCTGGTCACCGGAGTCGGCCTGGTTCTCTACATGAACTTCCGGCCCGGCTACGCGCGGTGGTTCGATATCTGGCGCGAACCGAACGATCACGAGGTGCGCGAGCGCGACTACTTCTTCGTCGTGAGCTTCATCGTCTGGGGACTGTGGGCCGGGATCGGGCTGTCGGAGGTCGCCCGGGCGATCGCGGTTCGTGGCGGGCGGTGGGCCCGCCTGGCACCGGCCGTGCTGCTCGTGGCACTCCTCCCGGTCACACTCAATTGGAGAGCGGCCTCTCGACGTCAGGGCGTGGACGCCCGCCTCGCCGCCGACTTCGCCTACGACCTGCTCAACAGCGCGCCACCCTACGCGATCCTCTTCACCTACGGCGACAACGACACCTTTCCGTTGTGGTGGGCCCAGGAGGTGGACGGCATCCGCCGCGATGTCACCGTGGTCTGCCTGGCGCTGGCCAACACCGACTGGTACATGCGCCAGCTTCGCGACGCGCCGACACGGCCGCTCGACGAGGCCGCGCTGCCTCCCGTGTGGCGTTCCCGAATCATCCCGCGCCCCACGATGCCGGCGCACACTATGACGGACTCGATGATCGACGCGTCCATGCGCGGGTATCTCGTGGCCGCCCCCCAGGACGTGCAGCTCGGGCCGCTCACGCGGACGCTCCCCAAAGGGACGTTCCTGTACCCCAACGACATCCTTACATTGGCGCTGGTCCAGCAGAACCTCGGCCGACGACCGATCGTGTGGGGGGCCACCGCCGGGCGTAGCTTTGCCGGGCTCGGCGACTACGTCGTTCAGCGTGGGCTGGGCTATGAGCTCCTGCCAGAACGCCCGGACACCACCAGCGGCGACCTCGACCTTCATCGGCTCACCGGCGTGCCGCTGGACGTCCGGGCCACCGAGCAGCTGGTGTTCTCCACCTATCGCTATGGCAAGCTGGCGAGCCGGGGCGCCCAGGAGCTCGAAAGCACCAGCGCCAGCGTCGCGGCGACCCTGGGCCTCCCTCCCGCGCTGCTGGTCTACGCCTACGCCGGGCGTCGGGACCGGAGCCGCCTACGCGAGGCGGCCGAACTGTCCTCCAACCTCTCCGGGAGCCGCGACCTCCGGACCGCGCTCCAAGCCGTCGTGGACTCCGTCACCCTGGACACCGGAGGTCCCTCGGAATCGGCTGGCCCGCCCCTGCAATAACCGCCCAACCTCAAGTAAATTCCGAGGCTATGGACTTCCCGGCCCTCCCTGGCAGCCTCGCCCGGGTACGTGACACCGTGGCCAGGCACCAGGCCATCGTGGGTTGGACGCATCCGGTGCGGATCGTGGCCGTGACGAAGACCCATGGCCCGGAGGCGATCCGGGCGGCGCTGGCCGCCGGGCTCGCGGACGTGGGAGAGAATCGGGTCCAGGAAGCCCAGGAGAAGCAGGCGGCACTCGGGGATGTTGCCGTGTCGTGGCATCTCATCGGTACGTTGCAGCGAAACAAGGCGCGCCATGCGGCGGGCCGGTTCGCCCTGATCCATTCGCTGGATCGGGAGGACCTCGCGGCCGAGCTCGATCGGCGGGTCGCAGCGGACCAGCGCCAGGCCATCCTCGTTCAGGTCAACTGCAGCGACGAGCCACAGAAGGGCGGCGTCGAGCCAGCGGGCCTTCCCGCGCTCCTGGACGGATTAGCACGCTTCGGAAGGCTCGAGGTCCGGGGGCTCATGACCATGAGCGCCCTCACGGACGACGTGGTCGAGCAGCGCCGGGCATTCCGCCGCCTTCGCGACCTCCGCGACGCCGAGGAGCGTCGGGGACATCGGCTGCCGGAGCTCTCGATGGGCATGTCGAGCGACTATCCCGTGGCAGTGGAGGAAGGCGCGACGATGGTTCGGCTGGGGACGGTGTTGTTCGGAGACCGCGCATGACGGTGGCGACATCGCTGTTCGATCGCGTACACGCCGCGGCAGAGTCGGTACGGGGTCGAAGCGCCGTGGCGCCCGAGGTAGGGATCATCCTTGGCACCGGCCTCGGCGGGCTCGCGCGTGAAATCGCGGTGGACGCCGAGATCGCGTACGGCGACATCCCGGGCTTCCCGCTGTCCACGGTCGAGACCCATGCCGGGAAGCTGCTCCTCGGCCGGCTCGGGGGGCGCCCGGTGGTGGCGATGCAGGGCCGGTTCCATCGCTACGAAGGGTACGACCTCCAGGAGGTGACCTTTCCCGTGCGCGTGCTGCACGCGCTCGGGGCGCGCACGCTGGTGGTGTCGAATGCCTGCGGCGGGATGCACCCGCTGTGGAACCCCGGGGACCTGGTGCTGATCAGCGATCACATCAACCTCCTCGGCGACAACCCGCTCGTGGGCGCCAACGACGAGCGGCTCGGGCCTCGGTTCCCCGACATGTCGGCCCCGTACGATCCCGAGCTTCGCGCCCTGGCCCGCGCGGCCGCGCTCGAGCTCGGCATCGTGCTTCGCGAGGGAGTGTACGTCGCGGTGGCGGGACCGAACCTCGAGACCCGGGCGGAGTATCGGATGCTGCGCGTCCTGGGCGCCGACGTCGTGGGCATGTCCACGGTGCCCGAGGTGATCGTGGCGAACCACCAGGGGATGCGCACCGTCGGCATCTCCATCATCACTGATCAGTGCCTGCCCGATGCCCTGGAGCCGGCCGACATCGGCAAGATCATCGCGACCGCGAACCGGGCCGAGCCCGGCCTGACGCGGCTCGTCACCACACTGGTGGAGCGGCTGTCCTGATGGCGTTTTCCCTCTGGCCCGATCTCGGCGCCGACCGGCTCGAGCGACAGATGCTCGAGCAGTGGAAGGCCGAGGGCCTGTTCCAGCGGACGCTGGACGCCGGGCGCGGCGGGGAGCCATTCGTGTTCTACGAGGGTCCGCCCACCGCGAACGGCCGCCCGGGGATCCATCACGTCTTCTCCCGGACGATCAAGGACCTCATCTGCCGTTATCACGCGATGCAGGGCAAGGAGGTCACGCGCATCGCGGGATGGGATACGCACGGCCTGCCGGTGGAGATCGAGGTCGAGAAGGAGCTCAAGCTCAGCGGGAAGAAGGACATCGAGAAGTTCGGGGTGGCCGAGTTCAACGCGCGGGCGCGAAAGAGCGTGTTCAGATACCAGTCGGACTGGGAAGCGCTCTCGGACCGCATCGGCTACTGGCTCGACTACGAGCATCCGTATATCACGTGCAGCAACGAGTACATCGAGACCGTCTGGTGGCTGCTGCGTCGCCTGCACGAGCGCGATTTCCTGTACCGTGGCCACCGGGTGCTCCCGTATTGCCCGCGCTGCGGAACAGTGCTCTCGAGCCATGAGCTCGCGCTGGGCTACGACGAGGTCACCACCAACTCGATTTACGTGACCTTTCCCCTGGCCGACGATCCCTCGCGCCAGCTGCTCATCTGGACCACGACTCCGTGGACCTTGCTGTCGAACGTCGCGGTGGCGGCGCATCCCGATCTCGAGTACGGCGAGTATCAGGTGGGCGACCGCCGGCTGATCCTCGCCACGGCCCGCGCCGCGGCCTTGCCGAGCAGCTCCGCCAAGGGCGCGCCGACCTTCGCCGAGCTCGGCGCCGTGCGCACCTTCCCGGGCCGCGAGCTGGCCGGGCTGCGGTATCGTCGGCCCCTCGAGGTCGTGCCGCTGCCCGAGGACCGAGCCAGCCGCCTCGTCGTCCTGGGGGACTTCGTCACCGCCGAGGATGGGTCGGGGCTCGTCCATATGGCGCCGGCGTTCGGCGCGGACGACTTTCAGGCCGGCATCGAGCACGGGCTGGCGCTGGTGCGGCCGGTCGCGGGAGACGGCACCTTGGTCGGCACGAGCTGGCCCGAGATTGAAGGCCGGCTGGTGACCGCCCGCGAGACCAACGAGCTGATCATTCAGCGGCTCAAGCAGGACGGCCGTTGGCATCTGACGCAGTCGCACACGCACACGTACCCGCACTGCTGGCGCTGCTCGAGCCCGCTCATCTACTACGCGCGCGACAGCTGGTTCGTGCGCACGTCGGCGGCGAAGCAGCGGATGCTGGCGCTCAACAGCGAGGTGGCGTGGCATCCGCCCGAGGTCGGCGCGGGACGGTTCGGCGAGTGGCTCGAGAACAACGTGGACTGGGCGCTCTCGCGGGACCGCTACTGGGGCACGCCGCTCCCGGTGTGGGTGTGCGACCGCGACCCGTCGCACGTGGACGTGGTCGGGAGCTACGCGGATCTCGCCGAGCGGTGGGGCCAGGCGCTGCCGCCCGACTTCGACCCGCACAAGCCGCACATCGACACCTACACGTGGGGGTGCGCGTGCGGCGGCCTCAAGCATCGCGCGCCCGAGGTGATCGACACCTGGTTCGACTCGGGCTCGATGCCGTATGCGCAGTGGCACTACCCGTTCGAGCACGCGGAGGAGTTCCAGGCCCATTTCCCGGCCGACTACATCTGCGAGGGCGTGGACCAGACCCGGGGCTGGTTCTATTCGCTGCTCGCGATCGCGACGACCGCGTTCGACAGCACGGCGTACCGGAACGTGATCGTGAACGAGCTGGTCCTCGACGCCGAGGGCCAGAAGATGTCGAAGAGCCGCGGCAATGTGGTGAACCCCTGGGAGATGATCGAGGAGTTCGGCGCCGACGCCGTCCGCCTGTATCTGCTCGCTTCCAGCCAGGTGTGGCTGCCGAAGCGCTTCGACAAGAGCACGATCAAGGACGCGGCGGGCAAGTTCTTCAACGCGCTCAGGAACAGCTACGCGTTCTTCGCGGGCTACGCGGGTGAATGGACGCCCGGCGACTCGCCGGCTCCCGCCGATCGTCCGCTGGTCGACCGCTGGCTCCTGAGCCGGCTCGATGCCACGGTCGAGGCGGTGCACGCCGCGTGGGGGCAGTACGACCCCACCGCCGGGGTCAGGGCCCTGATGGAATTCGTGGTGGACGACGTGAGCCAGTGGTACGTGCGGGCCAACCGCGCGCGGTTCTGGGCGGTGGACAGCGTCGCCGATCCCGCGGCCCTCGCCACCCTGCATGAGGCCCTGGTCACGGTCACTCGGTTGCTCGGGCCGGCGGCGCCGTTCGCCAGCGATTGGCTGCACCGCGCCCTCACGGGAACCTCGGTCCACCTCGCGCGGTTTCCGATGACCGCGGGCCGGCGGGAGGGCTCGCTCGAGAGTGCGATGGACGCCGTGCGCCGGCTGGCCTCCCTGGCACATGGCGCGCGGCAGGAGCGGAAGCTGCCGGTGCGTCAGCCGCTGGCCCGCATGCAGATCGCGGTCCCGGCCGCGGTGCGCGGGCCCGCCTTCGACGGCGTGCTCGAACTGCTCCGGCTCGAGGTGAACGTGAAGGCCATCGAAACGGTGAGCTCCGACGCGGATCTCGTCCGGCTTCGGGGCCGGGCCAACTTCCGCTCGCTGGGCAAGCGCTACGGGAAACGGACGCCCCAGGTCGCCGAGGCCGCGAGCCGTCTCACGGCGGACCAGCTCCGCGGGCTGGAGCAGGGACGGGAAGCCAGCCTCTCGCTCGACGGGGAGGGTGTCACCTATCTGCCGGAGGACGTCGTCGTCGAGCGCGAGGTCGCGAGCGACTGGATCGTCGCCAGCGACGGCCCGTACGTTGCAGCGCTCGATCCGCGGCTCGACGAGGAGCTCCGTCGCGAAGGTACCGCTCGGGAGGTGGTGAACCGCATTCAGCGCCTCCGGAAAGAAGCCGGGTACGTCTACACCGATCGGATCGGTGTGTGGATGGACGGCGGAGCGCCGGTGCTCGAGGCGGCCCGGGTACACGCCGACTTCATTCGCGGCGAGACGCTCGCCCGCCGGCTCGAGCTCGGCGCACGCGCGCCGGCCCCGGATCTGGAGCACCAGGTGGACATCGAAGGACACGGCGTAGTGCTGGGAGTGCAGCGCGACAGGGACGGTCGGGCCGGCAGCGGCCCTCAACCCACGGATAGGGCATGAACAAGAAACAACTCACGCATCTCGAGAAGCGTCTCCTGGAGGAACGGGCCCGCGTCATGAAGGAGCTGGGCTACTACGACGAGTCGTTCAACGCCACGCTGCAATCGGCCGATGGCGACCTGTCATCCTATTCCTTCCACATGGCCGATCAGGGCACCGACGCCATGGAGCGCGAAAAGCAGTTCCTGTTCGCGTCGCAGGAGGGTCGCTATCTCTGGCACGTGAACGAGGCGCTGCGCCGCCTCTATGGCACCCCCGACAAGTTCGGCCATTGCCATCAGTGCGGCCAGGAGATCAACTTCGAGCGGCTGGATGCGCTACCGCACGCACGGCTGTGCATCACCTGCAAGGAGAAAGAAGAAGATGGAAAGCGCCGCTGACCTTCAGTCACTCGGCGCCGAGCGCCGGGTGTTCTGGACGGCGGCGGCGGTGACGGTGGTGCTCGACCTGATCACGAAGATCATCGCCGAGGCCACGCTTCTTCGCACGCCGGGGATCTCCGTCCTGGGCGACTGGTTCCAGCTCCGCCTGGTCTACAACCAGGGCGCGGCGTTCGGGCTGCACGTGGGGCCGTACTCGCGCTGGATCTTCTTCACGGTCGCGCTGGTCGCGGTGTTCGTGCTGGCGCGCATGAGCCGGAGCGCCCCCGCCGGCGACCGATTCCGCCAGCTCGCGCTCGGCCTCGTCGCCGGCGGCGCGGCGGGCAACCTCATCGACCGCATCCGGAGCGGCCGCGGCGTCGTGGACTTCCTCGACGTCGGCATCGGCGCCCTCCGGTGGCCTACCTTCAACGTCGCCGACATCGCCGTGAGCTGCGGCGCCATCGCGCTCGCCATCTCCCTCTGGCGGGAAGACGCCCGCCGCCCCGAACCGGAGTCCGCCTCGGCTGCCTGAGCTGAGCTTCACGGTCTGGGTCGGGGCCACCGAGCGCCTCGACCGATTCCTCGCCGACCAGCTTGGCCTCTCGCGCACGCAGGCGGCGCGGCTGGTCGCCGACAAGGCGGTGGACGTGGAGGGCAAGCCGGCGCGCGCCTCCCGCCTCCTCGCGCGTGGCGAGCGTATCACCGTCCGGTTCCCCGACCACGAGCCGCCCCGCACCCTCCGACCAGCCGCCATCCCGCTCACGGTCCTGTACGAGGACGAGCATGTTGCCGTGATCGACAAGCCAGCCGGGCTCGTCGTGCATCCAGCGCCGGGTCACTGGGACGATACCCTGGTGAACGCGCTGGTCGCGCGCGGGACCACGCTGTCGGGCGGGGCCGAGGGACGGCCGGGCATCGTGCACCGGCTCGATCGGGATACCTCGGGCCTCATGGTCGTCGCCAAGACCGACCTCGCGCATCGACGTCTTGGCGCCGCCATCGCGGCCCGACGGGTACGCCGCACCTACGCCGCGCTCACCTGGGGCCACCTCGACGCGACGCCCACCGTGATCGAGGCACCCGTGGCACGGCATTCGACCAACCGAAAACGCATGACGATCGCGCCCGAAGGACGCCAGGCCCGAACCGACGCCTTCGTGGTCGGCCGGTTCGGAGTGGCGGACCTGCTCCGGCTCGAGCTGCACACCGGCCGCACCCACCAGATCCGGGTGCACCTGGAGCACATCGGGCACCCGGTGGTCGGCGATTCGGTCTATACGGGCGGGGGGAGCCGGCGCATCTCGGGCGTGGCCCGAAGGGCCGCCGAGGTGCTCGAGGCGGCCACGCCCCGTCAGGCATTGCACGCGGCTGCTCTGGCATTCCGCCATCCTTCGTCGGGCGAGCCACTTGAATTCCGCTCGGATTGGCCGGGAGATCTGCGCGCGGCACTTCTTGCATTGGGTGGCGAAGACTTGGTTGCTCGCCCCGACCCCCTGGGCTATCTTCTTTTCTTCAATAGAGATGGCTAACTCCCCGACGCTCCACGCCGTCATTTTTCGCATCGGTGCGCTTATTTGCGCGGCCCCGGCAGGGATCGTGCGGGAGATCCTGCCGCGCCTGGAGGCCACCCGGATCCCGGGGGTCGCCGAGGCGATCGAAGGCTTGGTCAACGTCCGGGGCACCCTGCTCACCGTGTTCGATGGTCACATTCTCCTCCAGCAGTCGCGCCGGAGCGAGGACGAGGGTGCCATCGTGGTCGTGGAGGTGGGCGGCCGGCGGTACGGGTTGGGGGTCGGCCAGGTGGTCGACTTCCTCGAGGTCCCGGCGCACATGGTGGCCGAACGTGCCGACCTTCCGGGCATCGATCCCCGGCTGGTGAAGGCGGTCGGCATCCGGGACGGCCAGCACTTCATCCTGCTCGACATCGACGCGCTGGTCGCGCCGATCATTTGACAGGCGGTCGTGGGCTCGGGTCGTGAGTCGGGAGACTCACACCAGCGCCACGACTCACGACCCCAGACCCACGATTCGACTCGATCCGGAGGCCGTCCGTGAGCCACACAGTGCTCGTCTGCGATGACGCCATCTTCATGCGCACGATGATCAGCGACATCCTGACGCAAGCCGGGTTCGAAGTCGTGGGCGAGGCCGAATCGGGCTCGCAGGCGGTCGAGAAGTACCGCTCGCTCAAGCCGGACCTCGTCACCATGGACATCGTGATGCCTGACATGGGCGGCATCGAGGCGGTCCGCGAGATCTGCAAGACCGATCCCGAGGCCAAGATCCTGATGTGCAGCGCGATGGGGCAGCAGGCGCTGGTCGTGGAGGCGATTCAGGCGGGCGCGAAGGACTTCGTGGTGAAGCCATTTCAGCCCTCGCGTGTGCTCGAGGCGGTCCAGCGCGTTCTCGGCTGACGCGTGGATGTCTCCAAGTACGCCGCGCTCTTCCTGGCCGAGAGCCGGGAGCACCTGAGCAGCTGTAATCAGCTGCTGCTCAGCTGGGAGCGCGACCCCGGCGCCACGGACCCCGTCGGCGGGCTCTTCCGATCGATTCACACGATCAAGGGCATGGGCGCCACCATGGGGTTCACCGGCGTGGCGGAGCTGGCTCACCGCATGGAGAGCCTCCTCGACGCGCTTCGCCACGGCCAGGTGACGTCGGACGCCACGACGTTTCAGCTGTTGTTCCGCGCGGTCGATGCCCTGGGCGAGGCGGTCGAAGGCGCCGCCGCCGGTCGCGAGATGGTGGCGGACCCCGCCCTCTGCGCGGCCCTGGACGAGATGGCGAGCGGGAAGCCGTCGAGCGGGGCGGTGGAAGGAGCCACTCCCGCGTCGGAGGCGGCGACTCCGCCCCGCCGCCGGGCGACGGACGCGCCACGCGGCCGCTCAGTCCAGATGGTGATCCGCCCCGATGCGGTGATGCGGGGCGCCCGCGCGGTGCTCGCGGTGCGGCGGGCCGAGGCTCTGGGTCTGGTGACGGCCGTGCGCCCCCCGCTGGTGCAGCTCGAGCGCGAGGAGTTCGACGGACGGCTCGCCTTCCGGATCGAGTCCCGCGCGACCGATGACGAACTGGCCGCCGCGCTCCGGACGGCCGGCGAAGTCGAGTCGGTGCGGTTCGAGGAGCCGGTTGCCTTCGACGCCGCCGCCCCGGGCCGCCAGCGTCAGATCCGCGTCGACCTCGGGCGGCTCGATCGCCTGATGAAGCAGGTGGGGGAGCTGGTCGTGGCCAAGAACCGGCTGAACGTCATGGCCGCCCAGTCCGACGACGGGGGGCTGGCCGAGCTCAGCGATCGGATCTCGCGTCTCGTGTCCGGCATGCAGACCGAGGTGATCGCGTCGCGAATGACGCCGGTGGGCGAGGTGTTCGAGCGCTTCCCCCGGCTGGTGCGCGACCTGGCGCGCGATCTCGGCAAGCGCATCCGCTTCGACGTCGAGGGCGAGGAGATCGAGCTCGACCGCTCGATCCTGGACGAGATCGGCGATCCGCTGCTGCACCTGATCCGCAACGCCGCCGACCACGGGATCGAGCCGGCCGAGGCGAGGGCGAAGGCGGGAAAGCCGGCCGAAGGACGCATCCTTCTCGCCGCGTCGCGCGAGCGGAACAGCGTGGTCCTGCGGGTCAGCGACGACGGCCGCGGCATCGACCGCGCGGCCATCCTCGCCAAGGCGCGACGCGAGGAAGGCGGCAGCGCCGCCGACGGTGACGGGCTCACCGACGATGCCTTGCTCCGCGTGATTGCCCGGCCGGGCTTCAGCACCGCCCAGGCCGTGAGTGGCGTCTCCGGCCGGGGCGTGGGGGTCGACGTGGCGATGACCCGCGTCCGCCAGCTCGGCGGCACGCTCGAGATCCGGTCCGAGGTGGGGAAGGGCACCACCTTCCTCATTCGGGTGCCGCTCACGCTGGCGATCGTGCGGGCCCTGCTGGCCGACGCGGGCGGCGAGCGCTACGCGGTCCCGCTCGCCTACGTGGCCGAGACGGTGGAGTTCGACCCGCGCGCCGTGACGGCGCTCCGGAGCCGCGAGGCGCTGGTCGTCCGCGAGCAGGTGATTCCGACCGTGCACCTGCGGGATCTCGTCGCCAGTCGCGCGCGGCCCGCGCCGCCACGCAGGCCGACGGTGATCCTCGAGGTCGGCGAGCGGCGCACGGCGCTCGTGGTGGACGCCCTGCTCGGTCAGCAGGACATCGTGGTCGCCCCCTTCGACGCGCCGCGCGGCATGCCGCCGTACGTCGGTGGGGCGACGATTCTGGCGGATGGCGCACCCGCGCTCGTTCTCGACGCTGCGGCACTGCTGTAGGGAGACACTCATGGAAGACGTGCGGGGCCTGAAGGAGCTGCAGCTGGACGCGCTGCGCGAGGTCGCCAACATCGGCGCCGGACACGCCGCGACCGCGTTGTCGCAGATGACCAACCGCACGATCATGATCGCCGTGCCGGAGGTCAACGTGCGGCCGCTCGAGGAGGTCACCGACCTGGTCGGCTCGCCCGACGAGGTGGTCGCGGCCGTGCTCATGCACATGATGGGCGACCTGACCGGTCGCACGCTGGTGATGTTCCCCGAAGGGTCGGCCCGAGCGCTCTGTGATATACTGTTCAGGCGGAGTGCCGGGACGACCGGCGAGTTCGGCCCCATGGAGCAGTCGGGCCTCAAGGAGGCCGGCAACATCCTCGCGAGCGCGTACATGAACGCGCTCAGCGACTTCATGGGCATGATGCTGGTCCCCTCGGTGCCCAGTCTGGTCGTCGACCTGAGCGCGGCCGTGCTCACGACGACGTACCTCAACTTCGGGCACGATCGCGACTTCGTCTTCTGCGTCGAGACCTCGTTCCGGGTGGAGGACACGACCGAGCCCTGGCGCGGCCATTTCCTGCTCCTGCCCGACACGCCGTCGCTTCGGGCCATCTTCGACGCCATCCGCCTGACCTGATCCGATGCCCGGGCCCGTGCTGTCGGAGCGCGATCTCGCCGTCCTGCGCTCCTTTGCCCGCCGGATCGATCCCTCCGACGCGGGCGCCCACAACAACCTGGGCGTCCTCTACTATCAGAAGGGGCTGATCGAGGACGCGATCGCCGAGTTCGTGCGCGCGCTCGAGCTCGACCCGCGCATGCAGGTCGCGCAAAGCAATCTCGACATCGCCTACCGTGAGAGCGGCCATTACGACCGCCGCATCACCGAGCTCCGGGAGCGCGTCCGCCGGCACCCCGAGGATCGCGACGCCCGTTGGGAACTCGGGCGCGCGTACGCCGCCCTCGGCCGCCACGCAGACGCCATCGCGGAGTTCCAGGCGCTGCTCGCCTGGCAGCCCTCGGACGTCCCCGCCATGCTGCAGCTCGGCCTGGCCGAGAAGGCCCGCGGCAACCTCGACACCGCCACGGACTGGCTCGCGCGCGCCTGCTCGCAGGACCCCGCCAGCGCGGTGGCCCGCTTCTACTACGGCGAGGTGCTCTACAACCGCGGCCTGAACGAGCCGGCGCTCGAGGCCCTGCGCGAGGCCATCGCGCGGAACCCCGACTACGCCGAGGCGCACTATCTCCTTGCCTTCGTCTACGGCGACATCGGCCGCCACGAGGAGGCCCGCGAGGCGACCAAGCACGCCATCAAGCTGAACCCGACGCTGGCGCGGGCCCAGGCCAATCTCGCGCTGGAGCGCTATGGGCCGTCGGGCGCGGCGGCGGGACAGACGGCCCGGCAGACAGCGCGTCCGCAAATCGTCGAAGGCGGCGCGCTGGCCCACTACAACCTCGGACTCGCCTTTCGCCAGAAGGGCCTGCACGAGGAGGCGCTGCGCGAGTACGGGCAAGCCCTCGAGGCGGGAGAAGACCGCCGCCTGACCCTGCAGGCGATGGCGGAGGTGCGCCTGCTCCGGCGCGAGCTGCCCGCGGCGCTCGAGCTGTACGAGGCGCTCGTCCGCGAGCATGCCGACTCGCCCAAGCTGTGGAACGAGCGCGGGGTCTGCCTCCACCAGGCCGGCCGGCGCGCCGAGGCCATCGCCTCCTACGAGCGGGCCGTGGCCGTGGATCCCGGCTACCAGCTCGCCTGGAACAACCTGGGCGTCGTGCGCGCGGGCGAGCCGGCCGACGCCGCGATCGCCGCGTTCCGCCGCGCGCTCGATGGCGAGCGGCCGCTGCTGGCCGCGCGGCTCAATCTCGGGCTCCTGTTCCTCCAGCGCCGGCAGCTCCGCCAGGCCCTCGACGAGTACCAGGGCGCCCTCTCGGAACAGAGCGCGAGCGCCGTCGCCTGGAACGGCGTCGGGCTCGTGCTCATGGAGCTTCGCCGGTTCGAGGACGCACGGAATGCGTTCGGCCGCGCGGTGGACGCCGACCCCGGGATGGCAGGCGCCCACTACAACCTGAGCTTCGTCCTGAGCCAGCTCGGCGACTTCGACGGCGCGCTGCGCGAGACCCGCCGCGCGCTCGAGCTTGAGCCGCTGTACGTGCCGCAGAAGTTCTCGCTCACCATCGACCTGCAGTACGAAGACCCCACGATCGCGATCGCTCCCGAGCTGACGGCGGAGGTGGGCGGCGACCAGCTCGCTGGGGAGTTCGCGTTCGACCCGCCGGCGCTTGATCAGCTGTTCGCCGAGCTCACCCCGACGGTGGCCGCGGCCAATGGTAACGGCGCGGTGGGAGACGCGCTCGACCTCGCGCGCGACTACATCGCCAAGGGACTCCTCGACCTCGCGTCCGCCGAGCTGAGCCGGGCCGCGGCGCGCGGCGCGCCGCAGGGCGCGACCGCGGTCCTCCTCGGCGACATCTTCGCCAAGCGCGGCCTGTACGGCGAGGCGCTCGAGCGTTACCGCGCCGCGCGGACCGCGACTCCCGACGATCCCGACGCCACACTCGGTGAGATCCGCGCGCTCCTGGCCCTCGGCTGGGCCGGCGACGCGGCGCCCCTGGCGGACGAGCTGGCCCGCCGCGTACGCGGCGACGTGGAGGTGCTGGTTGCGCGGGCCCGCGTCCGTCTGGCGGTGAGCGATGCGCTGGGCGCGCTGGACTGCATCCGCGAGGCGCAGGCGCTCGAGCCCGGGCGGCCGGATCTCTTTCACCTCCAGGCGCAGGTCTCCGCCCGCCTGGGCGATCGCTCGGCTGCGCTCGCCGCCTTCAATGCGGCCCTCCAGCTCGATCCGTCGCTCGTGCGGGTGTGGTTCGAGCTCGGCGGGATCGAGGAAGAGCGCGGGAACTGGGCGGCGGCCCGGGCGGCATACGAGCGGGCGCTCGATCTCCTGCCGACCTACAGCGCCGCGGCGATCGCCCTGGCGGACCTCCTCCGCCGCACCGAGACGCCGCGCGCCGCCATCGGAGTGCTGGTCCGCCTACTGGAGGCCGACCCGTACGAGCTGGAGGCGCTCACGGCGCTGGGCCGCGCACTGCTGGAGGATGGTCGCACGGTGCAGGCACTGGAGGCCTTCGAGCGGGTGCTCCGGTTCGATCCCGAGCACGCCGGGGCGCTCTACTACGAGGGCGGCGCGCTCGCGCGGCAGCGACAGTTCGATCAGGCCGTTCAGGCCTGGGAGCGCGTCGTCCAGCTCGATCCCGCCGGCCCCTACGCCGCGCAGGCGCGCACGCGCGCGCGCTCCGCGCGCGACCTCCAGCACATCTTCGCCGCGTCGGTGGGCTGAGCGATGGCGCTCGAAGGGCCCCTCAAGGACCTGCACATTCAGGACGTCTTCCAGCTCCTCGACCTCGGCCGGAAGAGCGGGGTCCTGCGCGTCACCTCGGAGCTGCGCCAGACGGCGGGCACCGTGTGCTTCGACCGAGGCGGTGTCGTCGCCGCGGCCGTCGGCAGCGACCCCCAACCGCTGGGCGCCCGCCTGGTCCGCTCCGGAAAGCTCACCGGCGCCGACCTCGATCGCGCGCGCAGCATGCAGACGAGCGGCGACGACCGCCGCCTCGGCGACATCCTCGTGAGCCTGGGTGTCATCTCCCGTCGCGAGCTCGACCGCCAGCTCAAGGCCCAGATCGAGGAAGCGGTGTTCGAGCTGCTGCGCTGGTCGGAGGGCTACTTCCGCTTCGAGGAGGGCGCCTCGTGTCACGCGGCGGTCGAGGCGCCGGTCCGATTCCCGACCGAGGCGCTGCTGATGGAAGCGGCGCGTCGCATCGACGAGTGGTCGCGCATCGGATCCAAGGTCTCGCACCTCCGCCTGGTCCCGCGACTGCCCGCGCCCGAGTCCCAGGGCAGCGAGACGCTCGATCTCGTTCCCTTCGAGTGGGAAGTGCTCGCGGCGGTCGACGGGGCCCGCGATCTGCACTCGCTGGCCGAGATGCTGGGCCGCTCGGAGTTCGAAGTGGCGCGAACGGTATACGGGCTCACCAACGCAGGCATCGTGGTACTCGATGATCCCGCGCACCCCGGCCAGGAAGCGGAGCCGGGACGCGATCTGGCCGCGCTCCTGGTGCCCGCGCGGGAGGCGCTGGCCGGAGGCCAGTACGACCTCGCGGCCGGCGCCCTCGAGGAAGTGCTGCGGAGCGACCCCCTCATGCCCGAGGCGCGCCGCCTGCTGGGGTTGTGCTACGCCGCCATCGGGCGCTTCGGCGAGGCGCTCGAGCTGTGGGCGTCCTGGAATCGGCTGGGCGACCGCACACCGGGCGAAGAGGCGGAAAGCCCGAGCGTCGCACGGCTGTGTCAGTCGGCGGAGACGATCATGAGGGAGCTGGAGCGGTTCCGTGACTGACGACATCCGCCGTCTGACCGCTCGCATCGCGGAAGAGCCGGGGAGCCTCGCGTTCCTGGAGCTCGCCGAAGCGCTGCGCGGCCGCGGCCAGCTCGACGCGGCGCACAAGGTGGCACGTGGAGGGCTGACCCGTTACCCGGGGCTGGCCGACGCTCACGACCTGATGGCGCGGATCCTGAGCGATCAGGGCGACCTCGCGGGCGCATTCGACGCCTGGGCATCGGCGCTGCAGCTCGACCCGATGCGGACCAGCGCACTCAAGGGAATCGCCTTCCTCTATTTCCGCGCCGGCGAGACGACGGCCGCGCTCGAACACCTGCAGCGCGCGCTGGACGTGGACCCGGACGACCCCTCGATCCGCCAGGCGATCGCCCGCCTCGGACCCGCGCTCCGGGACGCGGCGCGCACGGCCCCGGCGCCAGCCGCGACACCGGCTCCGGTCGTGGAACAGCCCCTCGCGCCCGTCGCCCCGGTGGACGACACGGTCGCGGGCCCGTTCGAGGACCTGGACGATGGGGAGGAGGGCCTCCTGCTGGTCGACGCCAACGGGCTTCGCCTCGGTGGTCGCCTGGCCGAGGACCCCGGCGATCCCGCGGGAGACCGGGTGGCGGCACAGCTCGCGGGTCTGTCCCGCGAGGCCGCGCGCGCGACCCGCCTGCTGGGCCTCGGGAGCTGGCACACGATCGCCGTCGAATCCCCGGACGGCCACGTCGTGCTCACCCACGCCAGCGCGGACACGGTCGTGCTGGCCGCACGCGAGGCCGCGCTCCCGATGGGCAGGGTCACGCTCCTCGCCGAGCGGGCGGCGCGGGCCGCGCGAGCGTGGCTCGAGGCGCAGGCATGACCGCGACCCAGACGGCGCTCGACCGGATCACCCGCGTGCGCGGCGTGCGCGGCGCGCTCGTCGTGGCTGCCAGTGACGGGCTGGTCGTTGCCGAACAGCTCATGGAGGGGGTGGACGGCCAGGCCGCCGCCGCGCTCACCGGGAGCCTTGTGGGGCGTCTCGTGCGCACCGCGGAGAGCGCCGGACTCCGCCCGCCGGCCTTCGTGCAGCTGCGCGGCGAGGGCGGCAGCGTGCTGGCGGCGCTGGGCCCCGAGGACCTGGTCCTCGTCGCCGTGGTCGGGCCGGACGCGAACCTGGGACTGGCTCGGCTGGAAATGCTCGACGCCGCCGGCCGGCTCGGCTGATGAAGGCGCTGGAGCCGTGGGTGGTCGAGCCGCTCGAGACGTTTCTCGCCGAGAGCGCCGCCCGGCTCACCCTGCTCATGACATCCTCCGGCCAGGTGGTGGCGCAGCACGGGTTCTCGCGGTCGCTCGACGTGATGACCGCGGCCGCCCTGGGCGCGGGCATCGTGGCCTCGACCGAGGAGCTGGCGCGGCTCATGGGCGCGACCCGGTTCGAGGCCGTGGTGCACCACGGCCAGCGGCAGAGCTGCATGCTCGCCGCGTTCACGACGCCGCGCGGACGGTGGATCGGCCTGGTGGTCTTCGGCCCCGAGACCTCGGTGGGAATCGTGCGGCTGTTCTTCGATCAGATGGTGCGGCAGCTCGCCGCCGCGTCGCCGCGGGAACAACCGCCGGCGCCGATGCTGGCGGAAAATTTCGAGACCGAGCTCAACGCGAGTCTCAAAGCGCTTTTCGGACGGTAACCGGCATGTCCCTCGTCAACTTTACGGCACGCGAGATCACCTGCAAGATCGTCTACTACGGGCCCGGGCGGTCCGGGAAGACGACCAATCTGCAGTACGTCTACGGTCGCGTGCCCGAGAGCCGTCGTGGACGGATGGTCTCGCTCGCGACGCAGACCGATCGCACGCTGTTCTTCGATTTCCTGCCGCTCGAGCTCGGAACTATCTCCGGCTTCACGACCAAGTTCCAGCTGTACACCGTGCCCGGTCAGAGCTACTACAACGCGACCCGGAAGCTCGTGCTCCAGGGGGCGGACGGCGTGGTGTTCGTGGGTGACAGCCAGGCGCGCCGCTTCGACGACAACCTCGAGAGCCTGCAGAACCTGCAGGACAACCTGCTCGCGCAGGGGGTCGACGTCCGCCAGCTCCCGGTCGTGTTCCAGTACAACAAGCAGGACCTCCCCGGCGACCTGATCCTCTCCCAGGAGGAGATGGACGACGCGCTCAACTTCCGCGCGGTGCCGAGCTATGGGGCCGACGCCCTGCACGGGAGCGGCGTCTTCGAGACGCTGCGAGGCATTTCGGAGCTCGTGCTCAAGCGCCTCGCGGTCGGGAGCCCGGTCGCGTGACCGTCACGCTCAACCCGCTCTATCGGTTCGACACGCTCGTGGTCGGGGCGGCCAACCGGCTTGCCGTGACCGCCGCGAAGGCCGTCGCGGAGTCGCCCGGCACGGTGTACAACCCGCTCTTCGTGTACGCCCGGCCAGGCTTGGGAAAGACGCATTTGCTGATGGCGATCGGCCACGCGGCCCGCGCCATCAATCCGCGTCTCGCCGTCGAGTATCTCACGCTGGACGAGTTCGTCGAAGCCTTTCACGCGGCCATCGCGGCGGGGCATGGGGAAGCCTACCGCAAGCGTTTCCTCGATGTGGACCTGCTGCTGGTGGACGATGTGCAGTTCCTGACCCACCGGCGGGAGATGCAGGCCGAGCTGCTTCGGCTCACCGACGCACTCCAGACGGCGAGCCGCCAGATCGTGCTCACGAGCGACCGGCCGCCCGCCGAGATCGAGGCGCTCGACGATCGGCTGATCCGCCGATTCGCGGGCGGGCTCATCATCGACGTCGCCGCGCCCGATTACGAGACGCGGGTCGCGATCCTCCGCCGGAAGGCGGACGAGCGCCGCGCCACGTTCGGCGAGGGCGTGCTCGAGGCCGTCGCGGCGCTGGACATCGACAACGTCCGCGAGCTGCTCGGCGGGCTCAATCGGATCATCGCGTTCCAGGCGGTGAGCGAGAAGCCATTGACGGCCCAGCAGGCGCAGATGCTGGTGGGCGGAGAGGCGACGGCGGCGGCGGACGCGGGGGACAAGACGGAAAAGATCGAGCAGCCCGCGCGGTCCGCGCGTCCGGAGCTCGTGGCCGTCGCCGCCGAGCGGCAGCCGGCGACAGCCGCCGCCTCCGCCCCGTCCGAGTTCGACGATTTCCTCTCCGAGATTGCCGCCACCGTCGCGCAGCAAGTGGACGCCTGGCGAGCCCGGGTCAGCGCCGCAATCCTCCGCTGGCAGGGCGAGGGCTTCCGCACCGCGCAGCTCGAGGCGTTGCTCGAGCAGGAAATGGTGAACGACCCCGAGCGCGCGTTGCGCGAGTTCGAGGAAGACGTGGAGCGCCTGCAGGCGCTGCAGGCGGAGGCGGAGGCGCTCGCGCCCGAGCTCGCCGGCTCGGCCGCCTTCCGCGATCCGGCGAATCTGGCCGGTGCCGAAGAAGCACTGCGGCAGGCGCGGGAAGAAGGACCGCCGCCGCCCGCGCCGTCACCGCTCTGGCGGCTGGAGGGTTTCGTCGAAACACCGGCCAACCGGGTGGTGGTCGAGGCCGCGCGCGCCGTCGCGGCGAATCCGGGTGACCGCTACAACCCGCTGGTGCTCGTGGGCGGTCCGGCCGTCGGCAAGACGCACCTGCTGCACGCGATCGGCAACGCGCTCGCCGAGCAGGGGGAGCCGATCGCCTGCCTCAGCGCGCCCGAGTTCACCGGTGAGTTGATCGAGGCGATCAACCGCGATGGGGTGGCGGCCTGGCGGGCGCGCTATCGCCGGGCGGCCGCGTTCCTGCTGGACGACGTCCACCTCATTGCCGCCAAGGATCGGACCCAGGACGAGCTCTTCGTCCTGTTCAACGCGCTCATGGACGGCGGCCGCCAGCTCGTGTTCAGCTGCGCGGCCCCGTTAGCCGAGTTGACGGGGGTCGAGCCCCGCCTCCGGTCGCGCCTCGAAGGCGGGCTGGTGGTCGAGCTGCCCCAGCCCGACGCATCGGTGCGCCAATGCGTACTGGCGCGCGACCTCGAGACCAAGCTCGGCGCTCCCGAGCCGGACCTCGCGGCCTATCTCGCCGATCGCCCCGCGGATTCGATCCGCGCCGCACAGGCCCTCCTGCAGCGCGTCCTCGAGGCCGCCGCAGCGCGCGGCGCGCCGGCCACCGCGGCGCTCGCGCGCGAGGTCCTGGAAGAGCCCGCGGCCACCGCGCCGGCACCACGTAAGCCGTCCGGCCGTTCGAGCGGCATCGTCGCCCCGGGCACCAGCGCCACCCGCAGCCGCGAGAAGATGGTGTGGGAGTGGCCCGCGGTCGCCGATCGCGTCGTCGAGGAGTGGCGCTGATGGCGATCAAGGGCAGCCTCAAGGAAGCGAGTCTTCCCGACGTGATCCAGCTGCTGTTCCTCGGGCGGCGGACCGGGTGCCTGGCCCTCGCCGACCGACACAACTTCGGCACGATCTACTTCGAGGAAGGCCACATCGTCTACGCGGCGATCGTGAACCGCCGCGATCGGCTCGGCGACATCCTCCTGCGAGGCGGGCGCATCAGCGCCGAGCAGCTCCAGCAGGCGATCGATCGCCAGGAGGGCGACCGCGAGCACAAGCTGGGCGAGATCCTGGTCGAGCTCGGCTTCGTGAGCCGGGAGGACCTGGAGAGCCACATCCGCCTCCAGATCGAGGAGGCTGTCTACTACCTGTTCACCTGGACGTCGGGGACGTTCAACTTCGAGGCCGGCGTCAATCCGGAGCGCGAGGATTTCCTCGTGCGCATCAACCCCGAGTTCCTGCTGCTCGAGGGCGCCCGGCGGGTCGACGAATGGAGCCTGATCGAGAAGAAGATCCCGTCCTTCGACCTCATCTTCTCGGTGGACCCCGCTCACCTCGGGGAGTCGGCGCCGGAACTGTCGGCCGAGCAGCGACGCCTGATCCGGCTGCTCGACGGGACGCGCGACGTCCAGGCGGTGATCGACGAGTCCGGGTTGGTGGAATTCGAGGTGGGGAAGGCGCTCTTCGGACTCATCACGGCGGGGTTCGCGCACCGGGTGGGCACCTCGGCCCCGGCCGCGCCGAAGGTGAACGACGGTCGCGTGGACGAGCATCGCAACCTGGGCATCGCCTTCTACAAAGCCGCGATGCTGGACGAGGCGCTCCGGGAGTTCCGCCGGGTCGCCGAGCTGCGGCCCGCGGACGCGAGCGCGCCGTTCTACCTCGGCCTCATCGCCGTGCGACAAGGGCGTTGGGAGGAGGCGGCCACCGCCTTCCGGCAGGCCGCCGGCGCGGCGGGCGCCAAGCCGGCCGCACTCCACAACCTGGGGTACGCGCTCGAGCGCCTAGGCCGCCTCGATGAGGCCGAGGCCGCCTTCGGCGATGCCGCCGGCCGCGCGCGCGACGACGCGCGGATCATGCTGGGTTGGAGCGTCGTGGCCCTGAAGCGGGGGGAGCATCAGGTCGCGCAGGGACGGCTCGCGCGCACCCTCGAGCTGCTCGGCGGAAAGCCGGCGCCCGCCCTTTGGTACTGGGCCTCCACGCTCGCGAGCGCCGGGCTCGACGACAACCCGGGCGCGGTCCGGGCCGCGCGCGACGGTGTCGAGACCTACCCCTCGAGCGCGGTCCTGCAGAACAACCTCGCGGTGCTGCTCGAGCTCACGGGTGACGCGCAGGGCGCCGAGAAGGCGCTTCGCGCGGCGCTGGCGGAGGATGCCTCGCTGCCCCAGGTCTCCAAGAACCTGGCCGACATCCTGTACCGCAACGGCCGCTACGAGGAGGCGCGCGAGGCCTACGAGCGCGCTGCCAAGCTCGCGCCCGATTTGGGCGACGACCTCTACTTCAAGCTCGGCAACATCGCCTACAAGCGCCGCGACAAGCCGCTGGCCCGCGAGAGCTGGAGCCGCGCCACCGAGCTCAATCCCGGGCACGAGCTGGCGCGGGCGAACCTCGAGATGCTGGACATGGCGCCATGACGGCCGACGACGCGGCGTTCGCGGCGCTCGCGCGACAGATCGCCCAGACGAGCGGTTTCACCGTCGGGGCGTACAAGGACAAGTGCATCCGCCGACGGATCGCGGTGCGTATGCGGGCCTGCGGCGTCCACACGTACGACGACTACCGGGCGCTCCTCAGCCGATCGCCGGTCGAGTACGAGCACCTGCGGGACGCGCTCACGATCAACGTCACCCGGTTCTATCGGAACGCGGAGACCTGGAATCTGCTCCGGCGCGCGGTGCTCCCGACACTGTTCGACCGGCCGCGCGTAGAGGTGCGCGTGTGGAGCGCGGGCTGCGCGTCGGGGGAAGAGCCCTATACCCTGGCCGCGCTCGCCGCGGACTGCCTCGACAAGGCGGGCCGCGGGGGCGAGCTCACCCGGCTGACGATCGATGCCACCGATATCGATCGCGCCAGCCTCGAGCGGGCCCGCGACGCCGTCTACCGCCGCGAGGGCCTGACCGAAATGCCGTCCGACCTGGTCAGCCGCTACTTCGAGGACAGCGGCGAGACGCTCCGCGTCGGCGATCGCGTCCGCCGCCGCGTCCACATACGGCCCCTCGATCTGAGCCGCGAGGCGCCGCTTCGCACCGACTACGACCTCATTTTGTGCCGGAATGTCGTGATCTATTTCGATCGCCCGATGCAGGAGCGGCTGTTCCGGACGTTCGCCGATGCGCTCCTTCCCGGAGGATTCCTGGTCCTCGGCAAGGTGGAGACCCTGTTCGGCTCGGCCCGCGACCGGCTGGCGCTCGTGGACCCCCGCGAGCGCGTGTACCGGCGGCCCGCGTGAACGGCGCGATCATCGTCCGCGTCGCCGACCTCAGGGCCGGCTCGGGGCCGGACGTGCTGGTCACGGTCGGACTCGGCAGCTGCGTCGCCGTCGTGCTCCACGATCCGGTCGCGAAGGTCGGCGGCCTCGCGCATGTCCTGCTGCCGTCGCCCGCGCTCAGCCGCAAGGACGACAACCCGGCCAAGTTCCCGCAGACCGCGATCCCGCGCCTCCTCGAGTTGATGGCCCAGAAGGGCGCGAGCGGCCGCCGAATCACGGCCCGGCTGGTGGGCGGCGCGAGCATGTTCGCGGCGCTCGCCGCGCCGGGCACGATCCAGATGGGCGAGCGCAACCTGGTCGCCTGTCGGCAGACGCTCTACCAGCACGGCGTAGCGCTCGTGGGCGAGGCGACCGGCGGCGACTTCGGCCGCACCGTGAAGCTCTGGGTGGCCGACGGGCGGGTCGAGGTCTCGTCGGTGTCGCATGGCATCCAGAGCCTCTGAGCCGCGGAGCGTCCTGATCGTGGACGACAGCGCCTTCTTCCGGCGGCTGCTGACCGACTGCGTGGACGAGAGCGGCGACTTCCGCGCCCTGGCAACGGCACGGAACGGCGTCGAGGCCCTGCAGAAAGTGCACGACCTCGAGCCGGACCTGGTCCTGATGGACCTGGAGATGCCCGATCTCGATGGCCTCGGCGCGATCGGCTACATCATGTCGGAGTCGCCCCGGCCGATCGTGGTGGTGAGCTCGTACGCGGGGCGGGGCACGGGCGCGGCGATCCGCGCGCTCGAGCTGGGGGCCGTCGACCTCGTCCCGAAGGAGGAGGATCGGAGCGATCAGGCCATCGCCCGGTTCCGCGAGCGCCTCATCGGCACGCTGCGCGCGGTGCGGAGCGCCGAGATCCTTCGGATGCCGGTGCTCGCCCGACCGGCGCGCAGCGCGCACATGCAGGCGATGTTCGCGCTGCCGGGCCGGGCCCGCCGCTGCGCCGCGATCGCCGCCTCGACCGGCGGCCCCCGGGCCCTGGCCGAGCTGGTACCGCAGCTCGCGACCGGACAGGACGCGGCGATCCTGATCGTGCAGCACATGCCGCCCAAGTTCACGCACAGCCTCGCGGAGCGGCTCGCCTCGCAGAGCCGGCTCAACGTCGTCGAGGCGCAGCACGGGACTCCGGTCCTGGCGGACACCGCCTACGTGGCACCCGGGGATTATCATATGCGCGTCGCCATCTCGACCGAGGGCTTGCGGCTCGAGCTCGACCAGGAGCCCGCGGTGTGGGGCGTGCGCCCCGCCGCCGACCCGCTGTTCCGGAGCGTGGCCCGGATCTTCGGGCCCCGCGCGGTGGGGGTGGTCCTCACCGGGCTGGGTCGGGATGGCGCGGACGGCCTGCGCGAGATCCGAGACGCCGGGGGCGTCGGAATCGCGCAGGATCGGGAGACGGCCACGATCTACGGCATGCCCAGCGCGGCCGTGCAGGCCGGCGGCGTAAACCACGTTCTGCCGATCGGTCGCATCGCGGCGCGTGTCGGGGAGGAGCTGGACCGGATGGCAAGCCAATGAGAGGCGGCGTCGGCCACCTGCTGGTGCGCGCGGGCGAGCGAGTGGTGGGGCTGCCGCTCGCTCAGGTCGTCGAGGTCCTCGATCCCGGGACGGCGTTTCCCGTGCCGTCGATCGAGCCGGCGGTGCGCGGCGTGTCGGTCATTCGCGGCCGCATCCTGCCGCTCGTGCATCTCGCCGCCCTCCTCGAGGGACGGGCCTGCCCGAACGAGCGAACCGAGATGGGCGTGCTGGTCGAGGTGGGCGGACGCCGGCTCTGCCTCGAGATCGATGCGGCCGAATCGGTGCTGTACGACCGGGGCCTCCCCGTGCCGTCAGGGAGCGCGCTTCCGTGGGCCGCGGCGGTGGCCCGCACGGAATACGGCTTGATTCCACTGCTCGACCTGGCCGCGCTTGGTGCGCGCTTCATGGAGACCTCGGCCGCATGAGCGATACGGGCGACGACATTCAGGTCGTGACCTTCCGGGTCGGCACCCAGGAGTTCGCGTTCGACATCCTGCAGGTCGAGCGGATCCTGCGGCACGTCGCGCCGGCGCGGTTGCCCAAGGCGCCGGACTTCCTCGAAGGGGTCGTCCCCTACGAAGGCGGCGCGGTGCCCGTGGTGGACCTGCGAAAGCGGTTCGAGCTGGCGGCGCCGATCCGGGAAGAGACCCGGCTCATGGTCGTAGACCTGGGCGAGCAGCGCGTGGGCGTCCTGGTCGACGAGGTGCGCGAGGTCATGCGGGTGGACAGCACGACCATCACCGCCCCCGGGCCGATGGTGAGCGGGCTCGCCGCCGCGTACATCATGGGCATCGTGACGCGACCCGAGCGGACCATCATCATCCTGAACGCGCGCAAGCTGTTGTCGTCCACCGAACGGATGGCGTTGACCGCCATGGAAAGCCCCTCATGAGCGAGCAGTGGATCGCGACCCTGCGGGGTCAGTTCCAGGAGATCGAATTGCGACTCGGCGCCGCGCAGGGGGCCGAGCGTGAGACCGTCAAGCGGGACATCATCGCGCTCTTCAAGCGGGTGGACGGCGCGCTCGGCGACTTGGGACAGATGAAGGAAGACATCCGGGGGCTCGTGGAGCGGTACAAGCAGGGGAACGCCACCGGTGCCGCGACGGCGCCCCAGTTCACCGGTGCGCGCCCGGCGGTCCACGCGGACCATCTCGGTGCGTCCACGTATATCGAGAAGGGGTGGAGCCTCATCTCCCTCGGTGACTACGCCGGCGCGATCCAGTCCCTCGAGAAGGCGCTCGCGCTCGCGCCTGGCGACATCCAGGCGCAATCGCTCCTGGGCTGGGCCCAGATGCTTCACGAGGACTACGACGATGCCCTCGGCACCTTCTCGCGGGTGCTGATGAAGGAGCCGGCGAACGCGCTCGCGCGGATCAACGTCGGGTACATCTGCCTCAAGAAGCGGATCTTCGGCGAGGCGATCGAGCACCTGTCCAAGGCCATCCGCCTCGACAACGATCGCAAGGCGACGCTCTACGCGCACTACTACCTGGGGCTCGTCTACCTGGAGCGCGAGATGTACGAGGACGCGCAGACCTTCTTCCGGAAGACCCTGAAGCTGGGCCCGAACCTGATCGAGGCCTACTTCGAGCTCGGCCGCGCGCTCTGGTTCGCCGGGCAGCGCGACGAAGCCATGCAGACCTGGGCAGAAGGGCACAAGGCCAACAAGTTCAACCCGTGGGCCAAGCGTTGTAAGGAGATGCTCGACGTGGCGGCCGCTGGGGGTGAGGTCCCGCGCAGCCTGCTCTCCTAGCGCTCGCGCTCCTGCTCCAGGGCACGCCCGCCGCCATGCAGGTCGGGCGGGTGACGGTCGTGGCGTGGCCCGCGCAGCGCGAGGTTGCCCGGGCGCTCGCCCGAGCCGCGGACCAGCCGGCCGAGTGGCCCGGCTTGGGCGTGCGGGATCCCGGGCCCCTTCGCCTCATCGTCGTCCCCGACGGGAGGACGCTCGACTCGCTCACCTCCGGCCGCGCCCCGACGTGGGGCGCGGCCATCGCGCTCCCGGGCGCTCGCACCATCCTCCTCCGCGCCGACCAGGACGATCTCCTCCGCACCCTGCGGCACGAGCTGGCCCACCTCGCGCTCCACGAGGCAGTCCCGGTGCGCGTGCCCCTCTGGTTCGACGAGGGCTACGCCGCCTGGGCCGCAGGCGAGTGGGAGCGGTTTGGAGGCCTCGAGCTCAACCTCGCCGTCGTTCGCGGTGCGATCCCCTCCCTGACCGAGCTCGACGGGGCCCTGCGCGGCTCGGCCTCGACCGCGGACGCGGCCTATGCCCTCGCGGCCTCCGCCGTCACCGAGCTCGCGCACCGCAACCCCACGGGCACTCTCGCGCCCCTGCTCGGGCGTCTCGAGCGGGGCGAGGACTTCGAGACCGCGGTGCTGGCCACGACGGGCCTTACGCTTGGGCGCTTCGAGGAAGCGTGGCGCCGGGCCCTCCGACATCGGTATACCCTGGGCCAGTGGCTGATCGCCGGTGGAGGATGGGCGGTGGTCGGCCTCGTGGTGCTCTGGCTCGTCCACCGCCGGCGCCGGGCCGATCGGGTCCGCCGGGCCGCGCTGGACGTCGGCTGGGTCGTGGAGCCCGACGCTCCCGAAGCTGAGGAAGGGCCTGAACTTGACCCGCCTCCAAAACCGTAGTAGCCTCATAGCTTATGCCTAGTTCCCGCTCCTCAGTGACCTCGGCAGGTAACACCGCCCAAACCCGGCGATTCCTGCTGACGCGCCGAAACCTCGTCATCCTGGCGGCGGCCGTCCTGGTGCTGGTGGCGGGCTATCTCACGCTGGCCGCGGGGCACGCGAGTGCCGCCGCCGTGATCCTCGTGGTCGGCTACTGCATCCTTTTCCCGGTGGGAATCGCCCTCTAAACGCGTGTTGGCCGTCACGGCACACTCCCTGCGTTGCGGCGAAACTCCCTGACTGGGGAACGGGTTGCGCATCTTCCGGGCGAATAGCTCAGCCGGTTCAGAGCGCCTGCCTTACACGCAGGATGTCGGGGGTTCGAATCCCTCTTCGCCCATCCGTCGCCGCGCCCCGCGCGGAGGCTGCTAGCCCATCGGGTCCGACACTCTGTGGAGGATGAGGCATGTTCTTGTTCCGTCTTGTGGCTCTGGCCGTCGTGGGGAGCGCGGTTCTCTCGCCGCTCGCGGCTCAGGGAATTCCCCGGGGGGCACGCGCGTCGCAGCAGACCGTGAATACCTCCCCGCGCTTCATGGTCGCGAACCCGTTTGCCTTCGCATCGGCCGATTCGGCGCCCGCAGTGAAGATCGGAACCGGGCTCCGTGAAGAGGTGAAGGGGATGGTGGGGCGGGACTATCAGGTCGTCGAGCAGTCGCAAATGAACGACGCCCTCAAGCAGTACGGCTATCCGATCGATGCCATCCTGAGTCCGGCGCTCGCCACGACGCTCGCCAAGAACATCCAGGCGCGTTTTCTCATCAGCTCCACGCTCAACAAGGCGGAAGGCGGGCGCTACACGGTCACCGCGCGCCTCGTCGGCGTGAACGACGACGCCGGGAACGTGGTCACCCTCAGCCAGAACGCCAACGAGGCGCCCGATGCGTTCGGCAAGCGGCTAGCGGAGGCGCTCGAGCCGGCGGTCAAATCGATGGGCGACGCGAAGGCGTGCATCGACCAGCGGACGGCCAAGCCGGACAAGGCGGCCGACGCCGCCGCCAAGGCACTCAAGACCCTGCCCAACAACGGGCTCGCCGAGTATTGCCTGTCGTTGCTCGCGCAGGACAAGAAGGCGTCGCGCGACGAGGTGGTGAAGCACCTGCAGGCGTCCGCCAAGGGCGATCCGCTGAGCCTGCCCGTGTGGACCGCGCTCGCGTCTCAGTACCAGGCGGCCAACGACACCGCCAAGACGCTCGAAGCCTTCAAGCAGATGCTGCGCGTCGCGCCGACTAACCAGAAGCTGCGCGAAGAGCTCTTCAAGTACTTCCTGCAGTCGGGTCACCCGGAGACCGCGCTTCAGGTGGCGGATGAAGGCCTCAAGCTGGATCCGTACAATGCTGATCTGTACGACCTGAAGAGCAACGCCTGCCTCTTCCTCGGTGACTTCAAGTGCGCAGTGGACGCACTCGAGACGCTGTACGCCACCGACAGCACCAAGGCCGACACCCTCTTCTTCACCAAGATCAACGCTGCGGCCGCGGAGCCTGCAGTTCCTGATACGGCGAAGCTCCTCAAGTCGGCCCGAACAAGCGCGGATACGCAAAAAGTCTTGGCAGAAGCCGCGGCAGGTGGGGTGGCCGATACGGCGCGCCTGCTCAAGTGGTCGCAGGTGGGCGTGCGGAAGTATCCTGACAATCCCACCCTGCTCGGCTACCTGAACAAGGCGTACACCATGACCGGGCAGACGGACAGCGTGGTGGCGGTGACCAACCGACTCATGGCCAAGGACACCGGGGCGGTTGTGCCCGCCCTGAATGCGGCCAAAGCGCTCATCGATGCGAAGCGCCCGAAGGAGGCCGTGCCGTTCCTCGACTACACAATCAAACACGGCGATCCACAGGCCAAGGAGAACGCGGCCGCGCTGCTCTACACGGGCGCCGCCCCGCTGCTGCAACAGCCGCAGGATCTCCAGGGTGCGGCGGAGCTGCTCCGGATGTCGGTCTCCGCCGCGAATCCGGCGGGGAAGGTTGCGCCGGCCGCGAACTATCTGCTGGGTCTCGCCACGCTGTTCCAGGTCCCGCAGATCGATCCACAGGCTGAGAAGGGCAAGTCGTGCGACCTGGCGAAGCAGGAGGGGGCGCTGCTCGGCGAGGCCGAGACGGCTCTGACGGCCGGCCGGACGGCGAACCCGGAGGCGGTGGACAAGAATCTGGGCATCATCAAGCAGTACAAGCCGCGCGTCGCGGCGATGACGAAGGCGTACTGTAAGTAGGTCGACGCTCGTGGGGCGCATGGCGTGCGCGGCGCAGGTCCGTGCACGACGTGCGCCCTGTGATGCGCGACTGTCTCCACTAGACGCCCTACCCCCGACCTTCTATATTCCGCCCTCGCGTTCAGGGGCTGTAGCTCAGCTTGGTTAGAGTGCCGCACTGTCACTGCGGAGGTCGCGGGTTCGAGCCCCGTCAGCCCCGTTCCCTCTGTCGAACGTGCCACCCCGTCCTCGCGGACGGGGTGTTTTCTTTTGCGATGCCAACACCCGCATGACCGATCCCGGCGTCCCAGTTCACGTTCCCGTCCTGCTCGCTCCGGTGCTGGCGGCCGCCGCCGGCGCGCGCCGCGCGGTGGATGCCACACTGGGCGACGGAGGTCACGCCGAGGCGTTGCGGCGGGCCGGCGCCGAGATCCTGGGCATCGACCGCGACCCGGCCGCGATCGCGACGAGCCGCCGGCGTCTGGGCGAGGCGGGCATCCGGTACCTTCAGGCCCCATACGCCTCGGCCGAGGCCGTGGACGCGGTTGCCGCCTTCCATCCGGACTTCATCCTGCTGGACCTGGGCGTGTCGTCGCGCCAATTGGATGAGGCTGCACGCGGATTTACTTTCCGTCCGGGTGCTCCGCTCGACATGCGTATGGGCGAGGACGACGCGTCGGCTGCCGCGCTGCTCAACGAGGCCGAGGAAGCCGAGCTCGCCCGGATCTTTCACGAGTACGGCGACGAGCGCCAGGCGCGGCGCCTCGCCCGGGAGATCGTGCGCCGCCGCGGGCGGCAGCCGTTTGCGATCAGTGACGATCTCGTAAACGCGATACGCGCCGTGCTCGGCCCCAGGGCCGGGCCGCCCGACTTCGCGCGACTGTTCCAGGCCGTGCGGATCGCGGTCAACGACGAGCTCGTCGGCCTCGACAGCGTGCTTCCGGCGTTCCGCGACGCGCTCGAGCCGGGCGGTCGCCTTGCCGTCATCACCTATCATTCCGGTGAGGACCGCGCGGTCAAGCACACGTTCCGCGAGTGGACGAGCGCGTGCATCTGTCCGCCCGGCCAGCCGGTGTGTACCTGCCGCGGGCGTGCCCTCGGGCGGCTCTTGCCGAGAAAACCGATCGTCCCGAACGCGGACGAGGTGATGGCCAATCCGCGCGCGCGCAGCGCGCACCTCAGGATCTTCCAGGCGGCTGATGCGTCTTAAGGGACGGCACTGGCTCATGCTGTGGCTGTTCTTCTTTCTGTGCGTGCTGGTGGCGATCACCACGCGACAGACGGAGGGCTTCCGCACGGCACGGCGGTTGCGCGAGCTGCGCGAGGAGCGCATGGCGCTCGAGGCGCGCCGAGGAGACCTCGAGCGACGGATCCGGCTCGCCTCGAGCCGGCAGGTCCTCGTGCCGATCGTAGAGCGCGCCCTCGGACTTCACGAGCCGGCGGACTCGGAGTTCGTGCTCTTCGCCGTTCCCTCCGCGGGTCCGCCGGCGCGCTGATGGCCAAGCCTTCGGCGCGCATCGGCGCGATCCAGTTCGGCTTCGCGATCGGCATCCTCGCGGTTCTGACGCGCGCGGCGCAGCTGCAGATCGTCGAGGCGGAACGGTGGGAGCGGGAGGCCGCCCGCCAGCGCACCGAGAAGGTCGTGCTGCCCGCCCGCCGGGGCGCGATCTATGACCGGAACGGCATCCCGCTCGCGATCACGCAGGAGTTCTACCACGTCGGCGTCGCGCCGAACGAGCTCGACGACGTCCGCTCGGCCTTCATCCTCATGGTGCGGAACCTCGGTGTCTCGGCGCCGGCGCTCGATCGGGAGTTTCAGGCGCGGAAGCGGTGGATCTACCTGCATGGTCCATTCAACGCGACGCAGGTGCAGCCGCTCCGGGCGGTGCATGGCATCCATCTCACGGGAGAGTTCCAGCGGTTCTACCCCTCGCGCGACCTCGCGCGGCCGATCATCGGCTCGCTCTCGCCCGACCGCCCCGTCGGCGTCGCCGGCCTCGAGTCGGCGCTCGACTCGCTGCTCACCGGCCGCCCGGGCGAGGCCGTCCTGCTCAAGGACCGCGCGGGGCACCGTTACGACTCGCCCAACCGGAAGACCCGTGACCCGGTGGCCGGGAACGACGTGGCCCTGACGCTCGACGCGGAGCTGCAGGAGATCGCGGAGCGGGGCCTCGACGACGCGATCGCGCAGATGAGGGCCCAAGGCGGCGATGTGGTCTTTCTCGATCCCAATTCGGGCGAGCTCCTCGCGCTGGCGTCCAGACAGGCCGCGGCAGGCGGCGCGCCTAGCGCCTCGACCTTCACCGACCCGTTCGAGCCGGGATCTACGGCCAAGCTCTTCACGGCGGCGGCCTTGCTCATGCGCGACCGGGTGAAGCCCGCGGATGCCGTCTCGGGCGAGAACGGTCGATGGCTGATGCCGACGACATCCACGGGGAAGACGCGTGCGATCAATGACGCGCATCCGCACGCCGGGATGCTCACGCTCGCGAGCGCGATTCAGGTGTCGAGCAACATCGCCATGGCCAAGTTCGCGCTGCGGCTCCGGCCCGAGGAGCAATTCGAGACGCTCCGCGACTTCGGCTTCGGGACCCCGAGCGGTGCCGAGTTCCCGGCCGAGTCGCGCGGTCTCCTGGCCCTGCCCGACCGGTGGGTGGCGAACTACACGCGCGCGAGCCTGGCGATGGGATACGAGCTCGGGGTGACGCCCGTGCAGCTGGCGGCGGCCTATGCCGCCATCGCCAACGACGGCATCCTGCTCGCTCCGACGCTCGTGCGCGAGGTTCGCGATCCCGGCGGCAACGTCATCTACCGGCACCGCCCCGAACCGGTCCGGCGGGTCGTCACCTCGGCGGTGGCCGCGCAGCTGCGCGAGTTCCTGCGGGAAGCGGTGGGCCGCGGGGGAACCGGCGAGCTCGCGCAGCTGGCCAACTATTCGGTGCTCGGCAAGACCGGCACGGCGAAACGGTTCACGGACGGCCACTACGTGAGCGGCCAGTACACGGCGTCCTTCGCGGCGATCTTCCCGGCGGATCATCCGCAGCTCGTGGTGATCGTCAAGATCGACAATCCTCGCGGCAACTACTACGGCGGTCTCACGGCCGCGCCGGTCACCCGGACCATGCTCCAGCAGGCGCTCGCGTCCCGCAGGGTCGCGATCGATCGTGGGCGCCTCGCGGCGCAGGACAGCACCCCGGCGCGGGCGCTGGAGGAAGCAGAGCCGGGGCCGCCGCCGGTGGTCGTGACACTCCCGTATCGGACGCCGCAGCCCGGTAGCTCGCCCCGGCCGGTGCCGGACGTGGCGGGCCGATCCATCCGCGAGGCCGCGCTCGCGCTTCACCGCCGCGGTTTTCGGGTGAACCTCCGGGGGCTCGGGCGGGTGGTCGGGACGGTGCCCGCGGCGGGCGACAGCGCACGGCCCGGGACGGCCGTGGTGGTGCTGGCCCAGTGAGGTCCGTGCTTCAGCGAACGATCCAGGAGTGGACTCGATGCGCATGACGTGGAGCGATCTGCTCGACGAGCTTCGCCGCGCGGACCTGCTGGTCACCGCCCCCGCCACGGGGCCGGCGCCCGCCGCCCTGGGCATGGACAGCCGAGCGGCTGGTGCCGGGACATTGTACGTCGCGGTGCGCGGGTCGCAGGCCGACGGCCACCGCTTCATCGGCGACGCGGTCCGCCGGGGGGCATGCGCGGTGGTGGTGGAATCGCCGCAGCAGTCGCCGGTGCCGGAGATCGTGGTTCGCGACGGCCGCCGCGCCGCGCTCGTGCTCGGTCAGGCCTGGTACGACCATCCGGGCCGGCGGCTCACGCTCATCGGCGTCACCGGGACCAACGGCAAGACGACCACGACCGGGCTGATCCGCCATCTCTTGAACGCGGACGGCGGCGCCGGCAGCATCGGTACGCTCGGCGCGTTCGATGGCCACGGCGCCACGGTGGAGTCCACGGCGGGCACACTCACCACGCCGGGGCCCATCGACCTCCAGGCCACGCTCGCCGAGCTGGTCGTCGCGGGGATGCGCCTCCGTGACGATGGAGGCCTCGTCGCACAGCCTCGATCAGGGTCGGCTCGACGGTCTGAGCTTCGCGGCGGGCGTCTACACCAACCTCACGCGCGACCATCTCGACTACCACGGCACGATGGAAGCCTATCTGGCCTCGAAGCTCAAGCTGAGCACGTTACTGCAGCTCCGCGGCGTCGAGGTCGTGAATCTCGACGATCCGGCCTGGTGCGTACTGCCGCCGCGGACGCCGCGTGTCACCTTCGGGGTCAACCCGGCCGCCGACCTCCGCGCCACCGGCGTGACGCTGGACCCCGCCGGCAGCCGCTTCCGGCTCGAGGGGCGGTTCGGCAGCATCGAGGCCTCGCTTCCGCTGCTCGGCGACTTCAACGTGAGCAACGCCCTGGCGGCCGCGGCGTGCGCCCTCGGGCTCGAGCTGCGCCTGGACGAGGTCGTCGCGCGTCTCGCGGCCGCGCCGCAGGTCCCGGGGAGGATGGAGCGCATCAGCGACGTGCCGTGCACGGTGCTCCGCGACTACGCGCACACGCCGGACGCCCTCGAGCGCGCGCTCGCCACGCTGCGTCCGCTCGTGCGAGGCCGTGTCATCGTCGTGTTCGGCTGCGGCGGTGATCGGGACAAGGGCAAGCGCCCGATCATGGGCCGCATCGCCGCGCTGGGGTCGGACCTCGCCATCGCCACGTCCGACAATCCGCGGACCGAAGATCCCGGCGCGATCATCGACGACATCGAGCAGGGCATGGGCGCCGCTCCCCACCTGAGGATCGTGGACCGACTCGCCGCCATCCACGCGGCGCTGGAGGAAGGACGTCCGGGCGACACGATTCTCCTCGCGGGCAAGGGTCACGAGACCTATCAGGTGCTCGGCACCGAGAAGGTGCCGTTCGACGAGCGCGAGATCGTTCGCGCGGCCACGGGGGACGCGGCGTGAGCGAATGGACCGCTGGCCGGGTCCGCGCGGCGCTCGAGCTGCCGCCGGGTCCGGATGGGAACGCGCCATTCTCGGCGGTACAGACCGATTCCCGCGCCCTCATTCCTGGCGCCCTCTTCGTCGCGCTGGCGGGCGAGCGGTTCGACGCGCACGACTATCTCGATGCCGCGGCGGCGGCCGGCGTCACGGGAGCGGTCGTGCGCCAGGGCGCTCGCGTCCCTGCGGGACTGGTCGCGTTCGAGGTCCCGGATACCCTCCGGGCGTTCGGGCAGCTCGCGCGCGCGAGGCGGCGCGAGCTCCCGGGACCGGTCGTCGCGATCACGGGCACCAACGGCAAGACCAGCACGAAGGAAATGCTCGCCGCGGTCCTGGGCACGCGCCACCGGGTCCACGCCACCCGCGCCAACCTGAACAATCTGGTTGGCGTGCCGATGACCATCCTGGAGGCGCCGATGGACACTGAGGCGCTGGTGGTCGAGGCCGGCGCCAACCTGCCCGGCGAGATCGCGCGGTACCGCTCCATCATCGAGCCGACGATCACGGTCGTCACCAACGCGGTGGAAGGGCACCTCGAGGGCTTCGGCTCGCTCGCGGGCGTGATCGAGGAAAAGCTCGCCCTCACGAGAGACGTTCCCCTCGCCGTCGTCGGAACGCAGCCGCCGGCGCTCGCGGCCGGCGCGCGGCGGCTCGCGCGCGCGGTCCGGACCGCGGCCCTCGAGAGCGCGGACCTGACCCCGGACCGGGTCGACCTCGGCCCCGATGCCCGGCCGATCCTCACCTTCGGCGACGCACGGTTCACGCTCGCCGCGCGCGGGCTCCATCAGGCGGACAATGCCACCCGCGTCTGGGCGGTCGTGGAGGCGCTCGATCTCCCGCGCGAGTCGGCGGCCCGCGCGCTCGAGGGGTTCGCGATGCCGGGGGGCCGGGGCGAGCTGCTGAACCAGGGCGGTCTCACCATTCTCAACGACTGCTACAACGCCAATCCGCAAAGCTTCCGAGCGGCAATCGCGACGGCACAGGCGCTCCGGAAGGGCAGGCCGCTCGTCTTCATCGCGGGGACGATGCGCGAGCTCGGCCCGGATGCCCCGGCACTCCACGCGACGATCGCGAAGGCGCTGGTCGAGCTCGAGCCCGACCTGCTCGGAGCCGTGGGGGAATTCGTGCCGGCGCTCGCGCCCTATGCCGAGCGGCTCGGCGACCGGCTTCTCACGTCCGGCGACCCCGTGTCTCTCGGCCCTCTGATTGCGAGTCGCCTCACAGGCACCGAGATCATCGTGCTCAAGGCATCCCGCGGGGTAGCCCTCGAACGTATACTTCCGGCGCTCACGGTCCGCGCGACCCCCCCACGCTGAGGCTCGATGTTCTATCACTGGCTCGCGCCGCTCGGCAAGACGTACATCATCTTCAACCTTTTCAACTACATCAGTTTTCGAGCGGCGGGCGCTACCGTAACGGCGCTTCTGCTGGCGTTCCTCGTGGGGCCGCCCGTCATCGCGCGGCTGCGCGCGCGCAAGGTGGGCCAGATCATTCGAGCCGAAGGGCCCGCGAGCCACCAGAGCAAACGGGGCACGCCGACGATGGGCGGCCTCATCATCATCCTGGCCACGGTCGTGCCGACGCTCCTCTGGGCGCCGCTCACGAACCGGTTCGTCGTCGTGGCGATGCTTTCCATTCTGTGGATGGGGTGCATCGGGTTCCTCGACGACTACCTCAAGATCGTGCAGGGGAAGTCGCGCGGACTCGTCGCCAAGTGGAAGCTGGTCGGCCAGGTGAGCTTCGGGCTGCTGCTCGGCCTGTTCCTGGTGTATTTCCCGCTGGTTCCGCGCGACACGATCCCTGCCACTGCCACGACGCTGCCCTTCTTCAAGTACCTCGTGGTGAACTTCGCGCCGCTGCTCTACGTGGTCTTCGTGACCCTCGTCATCACCGGGTCGAGCAACGCGGTAAACCTGACGGACGGCCTGGACGGGCTCGCGAGCGGGCTCGCCGGGATTTCCGCGGCGGCCTTCGCGACCTTCGCGTACCTCTTCGGCCGCGTGGACATCACCTCGTACCTCAACCTCTTTTACTTGCCCGGCGCGGGCGAGCTCGCCGTCTTCTGCGCCGCCCTGATGGGCGCGGCCATCGGCTTTCTCTGGTTCAACGCCCATCCCGCGCAGGTCTTCATGGGGGACACCGGCAGCCTGGCCATCGGCGGCGCGCTCGGCACGGTGGCCATTCTCCTCAAGGCAGAGTTCCTGCTGTTGCTCATCGGGGGCGTCTTCGCGGCCGAGGCGGTGAGCGTGATCATCCAGACCAGCGTGTACAAGTGGTTCAAGCGGACCCGGGGGAGGGAGTACGCCGACAGCCATCGCGTCTTCCGCATGGCGCCGCTGCACCACCACTTCGAAAAGCTCGGATGGGCGGAGACCACCGTCGTGACCCGGTTCTACATCCTGGGACTGTTCTGTGCCCTGGTGGCGCTCTCGACGCTGAAGGTGCGTTGACCGTGGCGATCGCGCTATTCGAAACCTGGCGCGGGACCGGACGCGAAGTCGCGGTGGTCGGTCTCGGGAAGAGTGGCGTGGCCGCGACTCGTCTGCTGCGCCACCAAGGTCTGCCGGTGTACGCCTCGGACACCGGCGCCGGCCCGACCTACGACGCCTGGGCCGCGGAGCTCGGTGATCTCGGGGCCGCCGTCCAGGTGGGCGGCCACGATCTCGACCGGATCGCGCGAGCGGCCGCCGTGGTAGTGGCTCCTGGCGTTCCGCCGGATGTCCCGCCCCTCGTCACGGCCCGCGCGGTGGGGCTCGCCATCCACGCCGAGGTGGACATCGGCCTCCTGGCGCTCCGCGGCGCCCGGTACGTCGGCATCACCGGCACCAACGGAAAGACGACGACGACGTCATTGATCGCGCAGGCGATGGGCGCGGCGGGTCTCGAGACGGAAACCGCGGGGAACATCGGGCGGCCGGTCTGCGACGTGGCCCTCTCCGACCACCAGCCCACCTGGTTGGCACTCGAGCTGAGCTCGTTTCAGCTTCACGACTCCCCGAACCTCCGGCCCGCGATCGGCGTGCTCACGAACCTCGCGCCCAATCACCTCGACCGGTACCACTCGCTCGAGGAGTACTACGGCGACAAGGCCCGGCTGTTCCGGAACGCCGAGGCGAGGTCGGTCTGGGTCAGCAACGCGGACGATGCCGCGGTTCAGGCGATGGTGAGCCCGGTGCAGGGAAGACACCTGCGCTTTTCGCTCGACCGTCGAGCCGACGGCTGGTACGACCGCACGGGCGGTCGCCTCATGCTGGGGGACCTGGCGCTCATGCCGCGAGCGGAGCTGCCGCTGCTGGGCGACCACAACGTCGCCAACGCGCTGGCGGCCGCCCTCGTGGCCACGAGCGCCGGCGGCGACGCCGCGCGCATAGCCGCGGGACTTCGGAGCTTCCGTGCCATCCCGCACCGGGTCGAGCCGATCCGGGAGGTGGACGGCGTCCTGTGGATCAACGACTCCAAATCCACCAACATTACGTCCACCGAGGTCGCGATCGCGGCGGTGGATCGGCCGTTCGTGCTCCTGCTGGGCGGCCGGCACAAGGGCGAGCCCTACACCCGACTGGCCGAGCCGCTCCAGCACCGCTGCCGCGCGGTGGTAGCGTACGGTGAGGCCGGCCCGCTGGTGGTTCGCGATCTCGGTGAGCGGGTGCGCGTGGTTCCCGCGGGCGATTTCGCGAGCGTCGTCACGACGGCGCGGCGTCTCGCGGTCGCGGGAGACGCCGTGCTGCTGTCGCCCGCCTGCTCGAGCTACGACATGTTCAAGAACTACGAGGAGCGTGGCGCGGCCTTCCGCGCCGCCGTCGGGGCGATGTGACCAGCCCGCGCGCGGTCCGGCATCCGGGCGAGCTGCGATGGGAGACGCGGCTGCTGAGCGTGGTCACCCTGGTCCTGCTCGCCTTCGGCGTCGCCGCCACCTACGGCGCGGCGAGTCTCGTCACCCTCAAGGGCGAGAGCGCCGGGCTCGGCTTCGCCCTCCGGCAGCTGAGCGGCGCGGTCCTCGGCGGCATCCTGCTGCTCTGGGCCTCCCGCCAGGATTACTACCGGTGGCGGCTCTGGGCCTGGCCACTGCTGCTCATCACGATCGGATTGCTGCTCATCCCGCTGCTGCCGTTCACCCGCGCCCTCGCCCCGTCGCTCAACGGGGCCCGCCGCTGGGTGGACATCGGCCCGCTCAACTTTCAGCCCTCCGAGCTCGCTCGCCTCGTGGTGGTGATCTGGTGCGCCATGCTCGCGTCCAAGAAGGGCGCGCAGGTACGCGAGTTCAAGAAGGGCGTGCTGCCGTTCATCCTGGTCCTGGGCGTCGTGTCGCTGCTCATCCTGCTGGAGCCCAACCTATCCATGGCCACCCTGGTGGCGCTCCTCGGCGGGCTCGTCCTGTTTACCTCCGGCGCCCGGATCGGCCACTTCATCCTGCTCAGCGGGGTGGCCATGATCCTCGTCTTCCACCAGATCAGAGACGCGCAGTATCGCCTGGCCCGCGTGCTCACGTTCCTCAATCCTGGCGAGGGGACGACCGCGGGCGGCTTCCAGATCTATCAGTCGCTCGTCGGCATCGGGTCGGGCGGCCTGTTCGGCACCGGCTTCGGCCAGGGACAGCAGAAGCTCGGCTATCTCCCGTACGCGTACTCCGATTTCCTGTTCAGCACGATCGGCGAGGAATGGGGATTCGCCGGCGTGTTCGTCGTGGTGTTCCTGTTCGCGCTGTTCTGCTGGCTCGGGTTCCGGATCGCGCGCACGGCCCAGGAACCCTTCGGCCAGTATCTCGCGGTCGGCCTCACGGCGACGATCGGCCTCACCGCGTTCATGCACATGGCGGTGTCGCTCGGATTGATGCCAACGACGGGCCTCACGCTGCCCTTCATGTCGTACGGACGCTCGAGCCAGGTGATCTCTCTCCTGGGCACCGGCATCCTGATCAACATCGGGCGGCTGAGAGGCAAGCCGAGACCATAGGACCCGAGAGGCGCGCGGAGGCGGCGAAGCCGGGCGTGAAGTGAGCGGCGCTCGGCCATCCCGCCGCATCCTGATCGCCGGCGGCGGAACCGGAGGCCATCTGATGCCCGCGCTCGCGATCGCGCAGACGCTGGTCGAGCGTGTTCCGGACGTCGAGCCCGTCCTCGTCGGGGCCGTGCGCGGCGTGGAGGCGCGCCTGCTTCCGACTCGCGATTTCCGATTCCACCTGCTGCCGTCCGAGCCGATCTACCGGCGAACCTGGTGGAGAAACGTGCGCTGGCCGCTCATCGCAGGCCGGCTGCTGCGCGAGGTCAGCCGGGTGTTCGCCGAGGAGCGGCCGATCGCCGTCCTCGGGACGGGAGGCTACGCCTCCGCGCCCGTCGTCTGGTGGGGCACGCGGCACGGGGTCCCCGACCGCAGTCCAGGAACAGAACGCCTACCCCGGACTCGCCACCCGGCTGCTGAGCCGGCGGGTTCGCCACGTGTACCTCGGCCTGCCCGAGGCTCGTGCGCTGCTCCATTTCGGCCGCCAGACCGAGGTGTTCGACACCGGCAATCCCATCGCCCCGCCCGACGCCGGAGCGACGGGCGCGGGCGCTCGCGCGGTTCGGGCTCACGGGGACGCGGCCGGTCGTGCTCGTGACCGGTGGCAGCCAGGGTGCGCTCGCCATCAACCGGGCGGTCGCCGGGCTGGCTCGATGCGGGTGGGCCCGCGGAAGCCGATCTGCTGTGGGTGACCGGGTCGCGGAACCCATGACGAATTCGCGGCCCGCCATCGGCCTCCCGGCGGTCCAGGTCATCGACTTCCTCGACCCGATGGCGGATGGCTATGCCGTCGCCGATGTCGTCGTCTCGCGAGCGGGGATGATCACGGTGGCGGAGCTCTGCGCCTGGGGACTTGCCCGAGTGTCCTCATCCCGCTTCCGACGGCGGCGGCCGACCACCAGACCCACAACGCGCGGGTGCTGGCGGAGGCGGGCGCCAGCGCGCTGCTCCGCCAGGCCGAACTGACCCCCGCCACGCTGGCGGCCGCCGTCGGGAGCCTGCTCGGCGATCGCCGGCGCCGTGACGGATATGGCGTCTCGCGCGCTCGCCCGCGGCCGACCGCACGCCGCGGCCGACATAGTGTCGAAATTATTGACGCTGACGGCCTGATCCCGCACTTTCAGAACTCGCAGCAATTACTTACATTAGCGCATCCATCATGAACCTGTTCACCCCCTCGGATAGGCGACCGGTCCATTTCGTCGGAGTCGGCGGGGCCGGCATGAGCGCGCTCGCGCTGATCGCCTGCCGGCGCGGGGTCGTCGTGAGCGGGTGCGACACCGATCCGGCGGGCGCGGCCGACGTGGCGGCGATGGGCGCGCGCATCTGGCAGGGTCACGACCCGTCGCACCTCGAGGGCGCGCGCGCGGTGGTCGTGAGCGCCGCGATCCCGGCCAATCATCCCGAGCTCGAACGGGCGCGCGCGCTGGGCCTGCCGGTGGTGCCGCGCAAGGAAGCGCTGGCGGCGCTGGTCGGCGTCGGCTCGCTCGGTGGCCGTCGTCGGGAACGCACGGCAAGACGACGACGACGGTGATGACCACCGAGGCGCTCACGGCGGCGGGTCTCGTCGCCGACCGGCATCGCGGGCGGCCGGGTGAATGCCTGGGGCGGCAACGCCCGCGTCGCGGGCGACGACCTGTTCGTCGTCGAAGCCGACGAGTACGACAAGGCGTTCCTCACGCTGTATCCGACGGTCGCGATCGTGAACAACGTCGAACCGGACCACCTCGAGTGCTACGGCTCGATGGCCGCGCTGGAGGACGCCTTCGTGGAGTTCGCCGGGCGGGCCGAGACGGCCGTCGTGAGCGCCGACGATCCCGGCGCGCGGCTCATCGCCGGCCGGCTCGGCCGCGGGGTCCGGCGGTTCGGTTTCAGCGACGACGCCGACGTCAGAATTTCAGACACCGCGCAGCACGCCGACCGGACCGAGGCCACGGTCCGCTGGCGCGACGGGCGCTCGCTCCGGCTCCGGCTCCGGGTGCCCGGGGTCCACAATCTCCGCAACGCCGTCGCCGCGCTCGGCCGCCACCGAGGCGATCGGCGGACGCGCTGGACCGGGCGGCGGAGGCGCTGGCGCGAGTTCGCGGGCGTGGGTCGCCGGTTCGAGCGGCTGGGCGAGCATGGCGGCGTGGCGGTGGTGGATGACTACGCCCACCACCCCTCCGAGCTCGTGGCCACGCTCGCGGCGGCGCGCCAGGCCTATCCCGGGCCGGCGGCTGGTGGCCGTGTTCCAGCCGCACCTCTACTCGCGGACGGCGGCGCACGGCACGGCCATGGGCGAGGCGCTGGCCGCCGCCGATCTCGTGGTGGTGACCGAGGTCTACGCGGCGCGCGAGCAGCCGATCGACGGCGTGAGCGGCCGCCAGGTCGCCGAAGCGGCGCAACGGGCGGGCGCCGATGCGCGGTTCGAGCCCAGCCGGCCGGACGTGGGGCGCCACGTCTACGAGGCGCTCGAGCCGGGCGACGTCGTCCTCACCCTCGGCGCGGGCGACATCACCCGGGTCGGTCCCGAGCTCGTGCGGTGGCTCGGGGCCGCCTGAAGCCCGGCTGGAAGATCCTCGGCGGCCTCGGACTCGGGCTCGCGCTCTGGTTCGGGCTTCCCAGATCGCTCCGCGGTCTCGATTTTTTCCGGGTCGGCGGGTGGAGATCGCCGGATTGCAGTATCTTGATCCGGCGAAGCGTGATCGGCGCGCTGAAGCTGCCGCCGACGGCCAGCGTGTTCGACGACCCGGCGCCGCTCGTGCGCCGGCTGGTCGGCGATGCCGGGCGTGACGTCGGCGGAGATCGGCCGGCGGCTGCCGGGAACGCTGCGGGTCGAGCTGGTCGAAGCCACCCCGGTGGCGCTCGCGAGCCGCGGCGACGGGCTTGTCCTGCTGGACGCGCGGGGCCGGGTGCTTCCCTACGACCCGCTCCGCTCGGCGCCCGACCTGCCGTACGCGGCCTACGGCGATGCGGTGGTGACGGGCGTGCTCGCGCGGGTGCGGGATTTCGATCCCGACCTGTTCGCGCGAATCGGAGCGGCGTGGCGGGTGGGGCCGGACGTGGTACTCGAGGTCGGGGGGCGGCGCCTCTGGTTCGGCGCACAGGTTTCCGCGGAGGACATTCGAGCGGTGATGGCGGTGGAGCAGGCGCTCGCCCGGAGCGGGCGGTCATACCAGGAACTCGATGGACGCTTCGCCGGTCAGGTGATCGTCCGCCGGGCGCGCGCATGAGCGCGCAGCCTCAGCGGCTGGTGGCGGCGCTCGACCTCGGCTCGACCAAGGTCGTCGCCGCCATCGCGGAGGTCACGGGCGATGCGCGCGACGTGGGCGCTCGGATCCTGGGCGTGGCCTCGGAGAAGACCGGCGGGATCCGGCGCGGCGTGGTCCGTGACATCGAAGAAACCACCCGGGCCATCGACAAAGCGATGAAGAGCGCCCAGCGTATGGCGGGCGTCGAAGTGGGGTCGGCCTACTGCGGCATCGCGGGCGAGCACGTGGCGGGGCGCAGCTCGCACGGCATGGTCAGCGTCACGGGCGACGAGATCCGGACCAGCGATGTGGCGCGGGTCAACGACATGGCGAGCAACATCAGCTTCGGGCGGGACCACGAGCTGCTGCACGCCATTCCGCAGGACTATCTGATCGACCAGCAGGGCGGGATCAACGAGCCGATCGGCATGACGGGGTCGCGGCTGGAGGCCGAGGTCTACCTCGTCACGGTGCTCTCCAGCGTCCTGCAGAACCTGAAGAAGAGCGTCGAGCGCGCGGGATATCACGTCCAGGAGTTCGTCCTGGAGCCGCTGGCGGCGTCGCTGGCGGTCCTCACGCCCGACGAGATCGAGCTCGGCTGCGCCGTCATCGAGCTGGGGGGCGGATCCACCAACGTGTCGATCTTTCACAACGGAAAGATCCGGCACACCGCGATCGCTGCTGTGCGCCGGCGGACACGTCACGGCCGACATCGTTCACGGACTGCAGGTGACACAGCTGGACGCGGAGCGGCTGAAGGAGCGTTACGGCGGCGGATTCGAGCCGCTGGTGCCGGAGAGCGACGTGTTCGAGCTGCCAAGCACGCCGGGTCAGGGCGCCCGGAATGCGCAGCGTCGCGTACTGGCGCATATCATGCACATGCGGTTGCAGGAAGTACTCGAGTATGCGCTCGACGAGATCACCCGTGCAGGCTATCATCAGCGTCTTCCCGCGGGCGTGATCCTCACGGGCGGCGGGGCCCTGACCCCGGGCATCGTGGAACTGGCCCGCGAGGTCTTCGCCACGCCGGCCCGCTGCGGCATTCCCGGCCAGCGGCTCCGGGGGTTGGCGGACAGCGTCGAGTCACCGCGAATGGCGGTATCCGCGGGACTGGTACTGTACGGTGCCCGGCAGGTGGCAACGAGCGGCGGCTTCGGGACCGGTGCCCGCAAGTCGCCGGCGGTCGAGAAGGTGCTCGCTCCGGTAAAACGGTGGCTCCAGGACTTCTTCTGAGTCGCGCCGAGGGGAACACACCATGAGATTTGAGCTGGAAGAGAGCGGCGTTCAGACCGCCCGAATGAAGGTGATCGGCGTCGGCGGCGGCGGTGGCAACGCCGTCAACCGCATGATCGAGGATCAGCTCGGCGGCGTCGAGTTCATCTCGGTCAACACCGACGCCCAGGCGCTGGCGATTTCCAAGTCGGACATCAAGATCCAGATCGGGCGCAAGCTGACCCGCGGACTCGGCGCCGGGGCCCGGCCGGAGATCGGCCGCCAGGCGATCGAGGAGAACCGCGACGAAGTCGCCCAATCGGTTCAGGGCGCGGACATGGTGTTCGTCACCTGCGGCATGGGCGGCGGCACCGGCACCGGGGCGGCCCCCGTCGTGGCGCAGATGGCGCGGGAGACCGGCGCCCTCACGGTCGGAATCGTGACCAAGCCCTTCCTGTTCGAGGGCCGCCGCCGCATGAAGCAGGCGGAGCAGGGCATCGCCGAGCTGCGGAAGAACGTGGACACGATGATCGTGGTGCCGAACGAGCGGCTCCTCGCCGTGGTCGGCAAGGGGATTCCGTTCCAGGAGGCCCTCAAGAAGGCCGACGAGGTCCTGCTCCACGCGACGCAGGGCATCGCCAGTCTCATCACCAGCACCGGCATCATCAACGTGGACTTCGCCGACGTCCGCACCGTCATGCAGAACGGGGGCGCCGCGCTCATGGGCACGGGCATCGGCCGCGGCGAGAACCGGGCGCTCGAGGCCGCCCAGCAGGCCATCAGCAGCCCGCTGCTCGACAACGTCTCCATCGCGGGCGCCACCGGCGTGCTGATCAACATCATCGGCGGCGATGACCTGACGCTGGGCGAGACCACCCAGATCAACGACATCATCCACGACGCCGTCGGCGACGACGCCGAGATCATCTTCGGCGCCGGCAACGACCCGGCCATGCGCGGCGAGGTGCGGGTCACCGTCATCGCGACCGGCTTCGACCGCGCCGTGACCGGCGATCAGCCGCTCACCCGGACCTCCGGCGCGGCCGGCGTGCTCAACTTCCCGCAGCGCACGCGCCCCTCGTCTCCCGGTATGCCGGCGCCCCAGGCCCCGGCCGCCGCGCCCCGTGCCGCCCCGCGGCTGCCGCAGGCGCCGGCCGCCGGCTCGACCGAAGTGCCGGAGATGGAGATCCCCACCTTCATCCGGCGGCAGATGGACTGATGCGTCCGCTCAGGGTGGGCGCGGCCGCCGTGGTACTGGTGGCCGCCGCCGCGTTCGCGACGTCGGGACGCTGGCCCTGGCGCCGGCTGTCTGCGCCTGCGCCGCTCGCCGTAACCCGGCCGATCGTCTCCCACCCCATCACCGAGACCCTCGACACGCTCGACCGCGGGGAGACGGTTTCCGATCTTTTCGCGCGCCACGGCATCGTAGACCTGGACCTCTCCCGCATCGACCCGTCGACCTCGTTCGATCCGCGCCGGCTTCCCTCGGGCCTGGTGTTCACGTTTCGCCGCCCCGATACGGCGGCGTCGCCCACGGAGATCAGCGTCCGAACCGATCCGGAGCAGCGGGTCGTGTTCCGGCGCGTCGGCGACGGGTGGACGACCAACGTCCAGGCCATCGCCTGGAGCGCCGAGACGGTCCGGATCGAAGGGGGAATCGACAATTCGCTCTACGAGGCGCTCGATGCGCAGGTGGGCGACGATCAGCTCGACGGAGCCAACCGGCAACGTCTGGCCTGGGATCTGGCCGACGTCTTCGCCTGGCAGGTGGACTTCACCCGCGACATCCAGGCCGGGGACCGCTTTCAGGTCGTGTTCGAGCGGCTCGTGTCGGAGGAGGGCGAGAAGCGATTCGGTCGCGTGATGGCCGCGGACCTCACCATGTCCGGCAAGAGCCTGACCGCGTTCCGCTTCGAGGGCGACGGCCACGCCGCCTTCTACGACGCCGACGGCAAGTCGCTTCGCCGGGCGTTCCTCCGGGCGCCAGTCCAGTTCCGCCGCATCTCCTCGAGGTTCGCCCGTGCGCGTTTCCATCCGATTCTGGGCATCACACGCCGGCACGAGGGCACCGACTACGCCGCGGCGCCCGGGACCCCGGTCATGGCTGCAGGCGACGGCGTCGTGCTGCGGGCGGGCCGGGCAGGCGGGTACGGCAACCTGATCGAGCTGCGCCATCGGAACGGCATCACCACGCGCTACGGCCACCTGCGCGGCTTCGCGCGAGGCATCCATGCGGGCGCCCGGGTGGAGCAAGGCCAGACGATCGGATACGTCGGGTCCACCGGCCTGGCCAGCGGGCCGCACCTGCACTACGAGTTCCGCGTCAACGGCGTCGCCAAGGATTCGCGCAGGGTCGAGCTCGGGAATGGCGCCCCCATCCGGGACGAGCTCCGCGCCGATTTCCAGGCCGAGCGCGACCGCCTGCTCACGCTGCTGCACCCCGATTCCCCCGCCGCTGTCGCCCAGGCCCCTTCGCCGCCGCGGGAAACCCAGGCCCGGTGGCTGCCGTAGCGTTCCTGTAGTGGACCTCTTCCCAGCCATCGACATTCGACATGGCCGCGTCGTTCGCCTGAGCCAGGGCGAGGCGACGCGGCAAACCGTTTATGGGGACGATCCGGTCGCGGTGGCCGAGCGCTTCGTGGACCAAGGTGCGGAGTGGATCCACGTCGTGGATCTCGATCGCGCTTTCGGTGACGGCGACAACCTGGCGCTGGTCCGGCGGATCGTGACGCGAGCCGGGTCGCGGGCGAGGATCCAGCTTGGCGGCGGGCTTCGCAGCGTCGAGCGCGTGCGCGAGGCGCTGGCACAGGGGGTGAGCCGGGTCGTCGTGGGCACGGCGGCCGCCGTGGATCCCGCCGTCATCCCCGACATCCTCGGGGCGGAAGGAGCAGACCGGGTCGCCGTGGGCATCGACGCGCGGGAGGGACACGTCGCGATCCGCGGCTGGACCGAGACCTCCGCGCTCACCGCCGAGACTCTGGCGAGCCGCGTGGCGAACGAGGGAGTGCGAACCCTCATCTACACCGACGTGGCGCGCGACGGGATGCTCGCGGGTCCCGATCTCGACGGTGCCAGCCGGCTTCGGGCGTGCGGCGCGGACGTGATTGCCAGCGGCGGGATCGCCGCGCTCTCCGACATCCACGCGGTCCGCGAGGCCGGTCTCGCCGGGGTGATCGTCGGCCGCGCGCTGTACGAAGGGAAATTCGAGCTGGCCCAGGCGCTGGAGGCCGCCGCCACGCCACCCGTCAGATGATCCTCCGCGTCCTTCTCGTCCTGCTCCTCGCCGGTGGGATCGCGGCCCTCACCTACCTCCATCTCGAAGGCACCGGGCGTCGTGGCTGGCTGCCGCTCGCCTTTCGCGCCGTCGCGTGGGCCTCGCTCGGCCTGCTCCTGCTCAACGTCAGCTGCCCGGTCGCGGGCGCGCCGCGGCGCCCGTTGGTGCTGCTGGATGCGTCACTCAGCCTGTCCGCGCCGGGTGGCCGTTGGACCGAAGCCCGCGACTCCGCCGCGCGCTGGGGAGAGGTGCGTCGATTCGGTGATGAACGCGGCTCCGACGATACCGTTCCCACCCGAGGGCGCTCGTTGCTCGGGCCCGCCCTGGTGGCGGCCTCGGCGTCGGACCGCCCGCTCGTGGTGGTGAGCGACGGTGAGATCGAGGACGCGCCGGATCTGCCGCCGGACCTGCTCCCACGGGCAAGCGTCCGGCTCTTTCCCCGGAACGTCAGGCCCGACCTGGCCCTCACGGCCGTCAGCGGACCAGCGCGTGTCACCTCGGGCGACTCGATCCCGCTGGACTTCGAGGTCGACGCCGTGGGCGGGGCGACCGCGGAACGCGTGACCGTCGAGGCGATGCTCGGCGGCAAGCGGCTCGGTGCGCGCACACTCCACCTCCGCGGGGGGAGTGCCCGCGGACGGCTGGCGCTCGGGACCCGCTCCATCAGCGCCGGTGAGCACGTGCTTCACGTGGCGATCGCGGACGCGGACGATGCGGAGCCCCGAACCGACGTGCGGCTTCACGTCGTCACCGTCGCCCCGACGCCCGGCGTCGTGCTGCTCGCCGATCCGGCGGACTGGGACAGCCGATTCCTCTATCGAACCCTCCGGGAGGTGGCGCAGCTCCCCGTGCGTGGGTTCGCGCGCATCGACCTCGATCGGTGGCGCTCGATGGCCGATCTCTCCGTGGTCTCGACCGCCACGGTTCGCCAGGCCGCCCGGCGCGCGGATCTGCTGATCGAGATGGGGCCGGTCGGCGCGCTCGCCGAAGGCGCCACCGCGAGGGGCATCTGGACCTGGCCCGCGGGCTCCGACTCGAGCGCGACGGCAGGGGATTGGTATCTGATGGCCGCCGAGGCGTCTCCGGTGGCCGGCGCGTTTCTGGGCGAGCCCGTGGACTCGTTCCCTCCCGCGATCCAACTCACACCGATGCAGCCAGCGCCCGGTGACTGGACGGCCCTGACGGCCCAACTGGGGCGTAGGGGCGCGCCGCGGCCGGCAGTGTTCGGGCGGGAGGATGGACGGGTGCGGAGGTCGGTCGTGGCGGTGGACGGACTGTGGCGCTGGGCATTTCGCGGGGGCTCGAGCGAGCAGGCCTACCGTACATGGGTCGCCGCCACGGCAAGCTGGCTGCTGGGCGGCGTCGACTCGAGTCGCGGGTCCGCGCGGACGGTGCGCCCGGTGGTCGCGAACGGCCGTCCTGTGGTGTTCGAGTGGACGGGCCAGGGGCCTCCGACCGCGCTCGGCATCACGTGGAACGGCGAAGGGGCGCCGCCGGCGGACACGTTGCGCTTCGACGGCAGCGGTCACGCGGAGGTCTGGCTCCGTCCGGGGGAGTATCGGTACCGACTGGCTGGCGGCGGTGGTGGGGTCGCGGCGGTCGAAGCGTATTCGGACGAGCTGCTGCCCCGGCCGGTCGTGCTGAGCGCGCACGAGGCGCGTGCGCCCGTTCCCCCGGCGCGGCGCGCCGCACGAGAATGGCTCTGGCTCTTCGCGCTCTGCGTCGCGGCGCTCGCCGCCGAATGGATCGCGCGAAGGCGGCTGGGGCTGCGCTAACACGAGTGTAGATTGGGGCATGGCCAACGGTAGACTGACGGACAAGAAAGACAGCCTCTGGACTCGCATCAAGCGCGTCGCCATGACGGACGTCGGCGCCCTGATGCGCGGGCTCAACGCGGACGATCTCGAGCGCCTGGAGCGCGTCCTGATCGAGGCGGATTTCGGGGTGCCCGCCACGGTCGAGCTCACCCAGGCCCTCGAGGACGAGGTGCGCCGCGGAAAGCTCAAAACCGAGGCGGATCTCCGGAGCGCGTTGGAGGGCCGGCTGGCCGCGCTGCTCAACGGCCGTGCCGATCCGGGCGTCATCGCGCGGGCCGAATCGGGGCCCACGGTCGTGCTCATGGTGGGAGTCAACGGCACGGGCAAGACCACCACCGCCGCCAAGCTCGCGCGACGGCTGCAGCGCGAAGGCCGGAAGGTGCTGCTCGCCGCCGCCGACACCTATCGCGCCGGCGCCATCACCCAGCTCCAGGTCTGGGCCGACCGCCTGGGAATCCCGTGTGTCGCCGGCGAGCCCGGCGGCGATCCGGCGTCCGTTGCCTTCAACGCCATCGACGCTGCACAGTCGCGCGGACTCGACACCATCGTCGTCGACACCGCGGGGCGCCTGCACACGCAGGAGGGACTGATGGACGAGCTCCGCAAAGTCGTCCGCGTCTCGGCGCGACGATTGCCTGGCGCGCCACACGAGACCTTGCTCGTGCTCGACGGCACCGTGGGCCAGAACGCGGTACAGCAGGGCAAGCTCTTCGCTGCGGCGGTGAGCCCGACCGGTATCGTGGTCACCAAGCTCGACGGCAGCGCCCGCGGCGGGGCCGTGGCCGCCCTTCGCCGCGAGCTCGACCTGCCCATCCGGTTCCTCGGGGTCGGCGAAGGCGTGGACGACCTTCAGCCGTTCGATCCGCAGCGCTTCGCCGCCCATCTGCTGGCCGAAACCCCAGGCTGACCGACGCCGAGGCTCGGGAGCTCCCGTGACCGCCTCCCGCCCGTCGAAGTCCGCGGTTCGTCTCGACACCCCGGTCAAGTTCCTGAAGGGTATCGGCGAGCGCCGAGCGGAGCAGCTCGAGCGGCTCGGCATCCGCACGGCGCAGGACCTGCTGTGGCACCTCCCCCATCGCTACATCGACGCATCCACCGTTACCCCGCTGGTCAAAGCGGAGGTGGGGCAGGAAGTGGCCTGCATCGGGCGCGTCGTCGCCAAGGGGGTCGTCCCCACTCGCCGGGGCCTCCGGATCTTCCACGCCGTCTTGCGCGACGACAGCGGAGTGCTCGAGTGCGTCTGGCCCGGACAGGCGTTTCTCGATCGCAGCATCGCGGTCGGGCAAACGCTCCTCGTCTCGGGGCCGGTGCGGTTCTACCATGGCCGCCAGATGGCTCCCCGGGAATTCGTGATCCTGGGCGAGGCCGACGGCGACGCCGAGCCGCTCGTCGGCGGCAAGGTGCTGCCGGTCTATCCAGCGACCGAGGGGCTGAGCCATAAAATCATCCGCGGGCTCGTCGACCGTCATCTCGACACGCTCATCGGGCTCTCGCAGGACGTGCTCCCCGATTCGATCCGCCGGTCGCTCGCGCTACCCACCCTGGCCGAGGCGCTGCGCGCCGTCCACCGTCCCGCGACCGCGCTCGAAGCGGAACAGGGGCGCCGGCGACTGGCATTCGACGAGCTCCTGGATCTCCAGCTCATGCTGATCCGGGCGCGCGCCGTGGCCAAGCGCAGCCGGAGCGGGGTCGCGTTCACGGTCCGGCGTGATCTGACGACCCGCCTCCGGGAAGCGCTGCCCTGGGAGCTCACCGACGATCAGCAGCGCGCGCTGCGGGAGATCACCGCGGACATGACGGCGCCCGAGCGGATGCATCGGCTGCTCATGGGCGACGTGGGGACCGGCAAGACGGTCGTCGCGCTGTTCGCCATGCTCCTGGCGGTGGAGAACGACTATCAGGCGGCGCTGATGGCCCCCACCGAGCTCCTCGCCGAGCAGCACGCGGCGACGCTCGAGCGTCTGCTCGCCCCGCTCGCGATCAAGCCGGAGCTGCTGCTCGGCCGCCAGAGCGCCGGCGAGAAGCAGGCGATCCGCGGGCGTCTCGCCACCGGCCAGGCGCGCCTGGTCGTCGGCACGCACGCGCTCATGCAGGAGAGCGTGTCCTTTCAGCGACTCGGCCTCGTCGTCATCGACGAGCAGCACCGCTTCGGGGTCGAGCAGCGAGCCGCGCTCATCGGCAAGGGAGCGGCACCGGATGTCCTGCTGCTCACCGCGACGCCCATCCCACGGTCGCTCGCGCTCACGCTCTACGGCGACCTCGACGTGTCCACGCTCCGGCATCGCCCACCAGGCCGTGGAACGATCCGCACGGCCGTGCGGACGGGCGGCCAGCGCGACCGCGTGCTGGAGTTCGTCCGTGCCAATGCGGAAAGCGGCCGTCAGGCGTACGTCGTGCTGCCAGTGATCGAGGATTCGGAGCGAGCAGACCTGCGGGCCGCGACCACGATGTCGCAGAGCCTCGCAGCGCGGTGGCCCGAGCTCCGGGTCGGCCTGGTGCATGGACGGCTCAAGGTCGAGGAACGCGACGACGTGATGCGGCGGTTTCGCGCCGGGGACATCCACCTGCTGGTGGCCACCACGGTGATCGAGGTGGGCATCGACGTGCCCAATGCCACGATCATGGTCATCGAGCATCCCGAGCGGTTCGGCCTGGCACAGCTGCATCAGCTCCGGGGTCGCATCGGGCGGGGGCAGGACGAGAGTTTCTGCATCCTGATGTCCGAGGGACCGGCCGGCGACCGGCTTCAGGCGTTCGCGGCGACACAGGACGGCTTCAAGATCGCGGAGCTGGACCTGGAGGAGCGCGGCATGGGGGACCTGATCGGCGCGCGGCAGAGCGGCGGCTTCGAGCTGCGTCACGCTCGCCTGCCGGACGACGCGGACCTGCTCGGTCGGGCGCGCCAGCTCGCGATGGACTTGATCGGTGCGGACCCGGCGTTGCAGCGCGCGGAGAATCAGCGGTTGCGGGAGCGGGCGGTGGCGCGATATCCGCGGGCGGTGGAGCTGTTCAGGGTGGGGTGAGACCCTGCTAGAACCCGATCTTGATCCCGATCCCGGTCGCTTGACGCAGCGTCCGCACTTCCGGCTCGAAGGGGATGTTGTCCGGCTTCGGAGTGTGCCGGGTCAGCTCCCACACGAACATCGCCCCCGCGGCGACGAGGGCGGTCTCTCCACCGAAGAGCCAGGCCCGGGCCTCCCGGTCGTAGCTCAGCGACTCCTGGTACAGCGCCTCGGAGACCGGGTCCGCATAGGCGCCGCTCGCGTCGAGATCGCAGGCCGTCTGGTTCTCGAAGCAGCGCTGTTCGAGCATGTTGAACTGATCGTCGGCATGATTGTGCGCCTGCGCGGCGAGAAGGTTCATACCCACCGCACCCGCGGCCAAGAGCCACTTCCCGTACTTGACCAACGGCTTGGAGGTCGGGCCCTGATCCTGGGCCATGACCGGCGGCGCCGCGAGCGCCAACCCGAGGATCAGCGCGAGGAGGCGGGTCATCGGCGGTACCGGTGCACGTCGCCGTCGCCGCCGACCGCGAGCATCCCACCGTCTACCAGAGTCACGCCGAGCTCGACCGGCCATCGCAGCTGTAGCCGCCAGGCCTCTTTCCCGTCCGGGCGGAACGCCCGGAGCGTCCCGTCGGCGCCGCCCAGCAGGATGAGGCCGTCGACCACCGTGACGGGCGCCGTGACCGGCCAGTCGAGGTCGGCCAGCCGTTCGGCCCTCGGCGTCGGGTCGCCCACAATGCGGTAGAAGCTGCCGCGGCGGCTCACCGCGTACAGCGTATCACCCGACGACGCGGGCGACGTAAGGACGGGTGCGTCGAGCTGGACGCGCCAGCGAGTCTCCAGGCTGTCGGGATCCACGGCCACGACCAACGAGTCGGTCGTGCCGGCGACGAGCAGGCCATGGTGTGAGATCCACGGCGAGACGACGGTGCCGGGCGAGGACTCGCGCCGGAGGACCTTTCCATCCCGCGCCTGCATCCGGAACAGTGAATCCACCGTCGCCACCACCATCGTCCCGCCCTTCGTCGGGACGGCGGGCACCCGGGCGACGCCGAGTCGCCGATGCCAGCGAAGCTGGCCGCTCCGGGGATCGAGGCCGACGATGTCTCCCTTCTGGCTCTCCGCTACGAGGATGCTGTCCACCATGGCCAGCGGCGCACTCACCGCGCCGGTGGTCGTGCGCCAGTATCGCTTCCCGGTTCGGCCATCGAGCGCGTGCACTTTGCCCTCGGGCCGCGAGGTCGCCGCGAAGACGGTATCGCCCACCACGACGACGCCACCCCCGATCACGCCCCCCAGCCGCGACGACCACAGCGGCTTGCCCGAGGCGAGGTCCACCGCGAAGACCTTCCGATCCACCCCGGCAGCATAGATCGTCTCGTCGGCGACCACGAGTTGTCCGGTCAGCCGCCGCCCGGCCTTGGCGCTCCAGACCTGCTCGGGAGCGTCCTTGGACCGCTCCGGCTCGACGGCGACGGGCGCGCCCGCGGCCAACCCTTGCGGTCCCCGCGAGCAGCCCGCGTTGACGGTCCACACGAGGAGGACTAGACTCAACGCTCCCTTGGACATCCCCAATTTCACAGCGGAACAGGCATGACGTCGGTGTGGATCGGTGAGCTGCGTGGACACGTGGGCGAAACGGTGACCGTGCGCGGCTGGGTCGTGACGACCCGGTCGAGCGGCAAGATCGCGTTCGTGGTCCTGCGGGACGGCACGGGCACCGTGCAAGGGGTCCTGTCCAAGAAGGAGGTGTCGGACCAGACCTGGGGCGCGTTCGGCGCGCTCACCCAGGAGGCCAGTGTGGCGATGACGGGGATGGTCCGTGACGACCCTCGCTCGCCGGGTGGGGTCGAGCTCTCAGTGACCGGCCTCGACCCCATCGGCGCCAGTCCCGACTACCCGATCTCCCCCAAAGAGCATGGGACGACGTTCCTCTTTGAGCATAGACACTTGTGGCTCAGGACTCGCCGGCAGGTGGCGCTCGCCCGGCTCCGGCACGAGGTGGAACAGGGGATCCGGGACTACTTCTACCAGGAGGGGTTTACCCTGGTGGATACCCCGATCCTGACCGGCGCGATCGGCGAGGAAGCGGGCAACCTGTTCGCCACGGACTACTTCGATCTCGGCAAGGCCTACCTGGCGCAGACCGGCCAGCTGTACGTGGAAGCTGCGGCCGCTGCCCTCGGAAAGGTGTACTGCTTCGGGCCCACCTTCCGGGCCGAGAAGTCGAAGACGCGCCGCCACCTGACCGAATTCTGGATGGTCGAGCCCGAGGTGGCGTTCAACGACTCCGATGCCAACATGCGGCTGCAGGAATCCTTCGTGAGCTACATCGTGGCACGCGTGCTCGATCGCCGCAAGGAGGAGTTGAAGGAGTTCGAGCGCGATACCACGCCGCTCGAGCGGGTGATGCCGCCGTTCCCGCGGATCAGCTACAGCGACGCCGTGACGAAGCTCAACGCGCTCGGCTCCGACATCAAGTGGGGCGACGACCTCGGCGGAGACGATGAGACGCTGCTGGCCAAGGAGTACGATCGGCCGCTGTTCGTCTTCAACTACCCCAAAGAGGTGAAGGCGTTCTACATGAAGGAGAATCCCGACGATCCGCGCACCGTCCTCAACAATGACTGCCTGGCGCCGGAAGGGTATGGCGAGATCATCGGCGGCTCTCAGCGGGAGGACGACTACGACCGCCTGCTCGCGCGGATCGTGAAGCAGGGTCTCGATCCCGAGGCGTACCGCTGGTATCTCGACCTTCGGAAATACGGGACGTTCGTGCACTCGGGCTTCGGCCTCGGCATCGAGCGGACCGTGGCGTGGATGGCGGGCATCCCGCACATCAGGGAAGCCATCGCGTTTCCGAGGCAGATCCACAGGCTGTACCCCTAGGCGGAGATCGGGTCACACCTGAGCCTCCTCCATCGCCTTGACCTCGTCCCACAACCGATCCAGGGCGTCGAGCCCGGCGCGGTCGATCTCTAGCCCGCGAGCCTCGGCCAGCCGCTCGATCGCGTCGAACCGGTCCTGGAACTTGCGATTCGCGCGGTCGAGGGCCGTCCCCGGATCCACTCCGACCTTCCGCGCAAGGTTCACGACGGCGAACAGCAGGTCGCCGATCTCCTGAGCCATTGCATCGCTCGCCTTCGGCGCTGGTGTGTTCGGGTCGCTGGGACCGGGCCCCGCGGACATCGTGCCGGGGTGCACCAGCTCGGCTTCCACCTCCGCCAGCTCCTCCCGCACCTTGGCCACGGGACCGGATGCGTCCGGCCAGTCGAACCCCACCGAGGCCGCGCGCTCCTGCAGCCGATAGGCCTTGAGGAGCGCCGGCAGAGTTGGAACAATGCCGACGAGCGTGCGCCCGCGGCGCTCCTTCCGCTTGATGCGCTCCCAGGCCTCGGCCTCCCCGAGATCGAACAGGTGCGGGTGGCGCCGCCGCATCTTCGCCTCGAGGCCGGCCGCGACGTCGTCGGCCGAGAACTCGCCACGCTCCTCCGCGATGACGAGTTGAAAGGCCAAATGGAGCAGCAGATCGCTCAGCTCGTCGCGGATCGGGCGGACGTCGCCCTCCCCCAGCGCATGGTCGAGCTCGAGCACCTCCTCGACGAGGTAGGGGCGCAGCGATTCACGGGTCTGTGCCCGATCCCACGGGCAGCGACTCCTGAGATCGCGCACCATCGCCAGAGCACGTCCAAGCGCTGAATTCTCTTGCATTTATGCCTCGTCAGGAATAAGATACCCGCCGGCTTGCCATGACCTTTACCTCCGACACGGCCCGCGCCTGGGTGGACGTCGATCTGGGCGCGCTCAGGGCCAACGCGCGCACCCTCGCGGCCCTGTCCGGGAGCCGCCTGTTGCCGATGGTCAAAGCTAACGGTTATGGCCTGGGCGCCGTCGCCGTGGCGCGCGCGCTCGAGCCGCTCGAGCCGTGGGGGTTCGGGGTGGCGTCCGCCGAAGAGGGAGCGGCACTGCGCGCCGCCGGGATCGCGCGGCCAATCCTCGTTTTCAGCCCACTCCTGCCCGACGCCGTCGACGCGCACCTGGCCCACGATCTTCGTCCCACCATCGGCGACCCGTCGGCCCTCGAGGCGTGGTGCGCGCGCGGCGAGCGACCCTTTCACGTCGAGATCGACACCGGCATGGCCCGCGCGGGGATCCGGTGGAACGACGGGCTCGCGTTGGCCGCCGCGCGTTCACGCCTCGCGGCGGCACCCGGCTGGGAAGGGGTTTTCACGCACTTTCACAGCGCGGATACGGATCCGGCGTCCGCGACGCAGCAATGGCAGCGGTTTCAGGACGTACTGGCCTCGCTCCCGCGCCGTCCTCAGCTCGTGCATGCCGCCAACAGCGCCGCCGCCCTTCGCGGCCGAGCATTCGCCGCCGACCTGATCCGGCCTGGCATCTTCCTGTACGGCGGCGGCGCCGGTGGCGTGGCGCCCGCACCGGTCGTGACATTGCGCACGCGGGTGACGGGCGTCCGCCGCGTCGGGGCGGGGGAGAGCGTGAGCTACGGCGCCACGTGGCGTGCGCCCTGCGAGACCACCGTTGCGACCCTGACCCTCGGGTACGCCGACGGGTTCTTTCGGGCGGCAGACCCGTGCGCGGCGAGCCGCCCACCGCGGGTCGTCGAGCTGGGCGGCACCCTGGTCCCGGTCGTCGGCCGGGTGACGATGGACATGACCATGGTCGATGTCGGCGATGCGGCCCCCACGATCGGCGATGTGGCCACGGTCTACGGCGGGCGCCTCTCCCTCGACCAGCAGGCCGCCGCGGCGGGAACGATCGCGTACGAAATGCTCACGGCGCTCGGCGCGCGGGTCCCCCGCCGCTACGGGAGGGACGGATGAACGCCCATTTCGCATCGCTGGTCCTGGGCCTGGCCCACCAGGCCGACTCGGCGCTCGGCGGCACCGTGCCGCCGGGCGCCGAAGCCGCCGGCAACCCGCGCCTCGTGGCCCAGACCCTGATCGACACGCTCGGTATGCTCCAGGAAAAAACCGAAGGGCGGCTCGAGCCCGACGAGCGCCAGCTGCTGGATCAGACGATTACGGCCCTGCGCTTCCGTTTCGTGAAGACCGCGACGCGCCCGTGACTCGACGCGCCGCGATCATCGTCCTCGACGGGCTCGGTATCGGCGAGACCGCGGACACCGACGCGTATGGCGACGCGGGTAGCAACACCCTGGGGAACGTCGCCCGCGCGGTCGGTGGCCTCGCGCTGCCCACCCTCGAGGCGCTCGGCCTCGGCTGCTGCGCGGCGATCGATGGGTTGGCCCCGGTGCCGCGGCCGACCGCGGCCTACGGCCTCGCCGATCCGATCAGCGCCGGCAAGGACAGCATCACGGGACACTGGGAGCTGTGCGGGCTGGTCCTCGACCAGCCGTTTCCGACGTACCCGGACGGGTTCCCGGCCGATGTGATCGCCGAGTTCTCGCGGCTCACGGGGCGCGGCGTCCTCGGAAACAAGGCCGCCTCCGGCACGCAGGTCCTCGAGGAGTACGGCGAGGCACACCAGCGGACGGGCAACTGGATCGTCTACACCTCCGCCGATAGCGTCTTCCAGGTGGCCGCGCACGAACAGACGGTGCCGCTGGCCGAGTTGTACGCCGCCTGCGCGGCGGCCAGGGCATTGCTGCAGGGCCGGCACGCGGTCTCGCGGGTCATCGCACGACCTTTCAGGGGGTCGCCTGGAGCCTGGGAGCGCACCCCGGAGCGGAAGGACTACAGCCTGCCGCCGCCGGCCGCGACCCTGCTCGATCGGCTGGTCGAGCACCACATCCCCCGTGTCGGGGTCGGCAAGGTGGACGACCTGTTCGCGGGGCGGGGCATCTCCAGCATACACACGGCGACCAACGGCGAAGCCTATAGCCTGATCGAAGGTGCGCTGACGTCCATGAATCGCGGCCTGTTGCTCGCCAATGTGATCGAATTCGACCAAACGTGGGGGCACCGGAACGACGTGCCCGGCTTTCACCGCGGTCTGCTGGCGCTCGATCGCGCGCTGCCACGGATACTCGCGCGGGTGCGAGACGAGGACCTCGTTATCTTTACGGCCGATCACGGCAACGATCCGACGACGCCATCCACCGACCACTCGCGCGAAGTGGTGCCGGTACTGGTGGTCGGCCCACGTGTGCGGCCGGTCGCGTTGGGCCGCCGCCGAACATTCGCCGACGTCGGCCAGACGGTGGCCGACTTCCTGGGCGTGCCCCCTCTTACGGCGGGCACGTCATTTCTGTCCGAGGTCTGGCGTGACTGATGCTCTGGTGGAGGCGGCGCGCGCGGTTCAGCGTCGCGCCTATGCCCCCTATTCCCGATTCAAGGTCGGCTGCGCGCTCGAGGCGGAGGACGGCCGCGTGTTCGTCGGCTGCAACGTCGAGAACGCCTCGTACGGCCTGACCATCTGCGCGGAGCGGGCGGCGGTGTGCGCCGCCGTGGCGGCAGGGGTCCAGCGACTCCGTCGCGCGGTCGTCGTCAGCGATGCCGACCCGCCGGCCGCGCCGTGCGGCGCTTGCCGCCAGGTCCTCTCCGAGTTCGGGCGCGACCTGCGCGTAGACGGCGTGGGTTCGGCGGGGACCGTGAGCTGGACCATGACGGAGCTCCTGCCTTCGGCGTTCGGGCCGGAGCAGCTCGCGTGAGGCGCCTGGCCGCCTGGGCCGCCGCCTTCATCCTCGGCGCCACCATCATCACCGCCTGTCAGGAGCGCCTCACCTCTCCGGCGGAGTGCCCGGCGCTCTGTCCGGGCGGCGCGCCGCGGGTGTTCGACACGATCGTGTCTGCCGCTGCGGGGCGGGACAGCAGCTTCCCCACCGCCGCGGAGGCCGCGAGCGGCGGCTATGTCGGGCGGGGGGGCGGCAGCGCGTTGCTGCTCTCGAGCGGGTATGTCGCGTCGGAGGATCGGGCCATCTATCGCTTCGTGCCGCGGAGCGACCAGATCGCCGTGCGCGACACGTTCCACACCTATGTCATCGACTCGGCCCTCATCAACATCACGATCGTGGCGCGCGACACGCTCGTGAACGGCCTCAAGCTCTACCTCTACCGTCTCCCGAGCACGGTCGACAGCACGGCCACGTTCGCGGATGTCGATCCGCTGCTGAGCCCCGCCAATCTGATCGACAGCATCGCGGTGCCCGACTCCGTCAACACGGGAACGGTCGGCGCGCCGCTCAGCGGCGCAGAGCTGAGCCAGATCGCCCTGACGGGCGCCGACAGTACGCTCGTGATCGGCCTTCGCATGACGGCCGAGGTAGGGACCGGAATCCGGGTGGGCTCGCTGGCCTCGGGGACCGCCGCCACGTTCACGACCTTCGTGACCGTGGACATTCCGGACACGGGCTCGGTCCGCAACCAGTCTCTGAGCCGCGCCACGGCGTTCAACACCTTCGTCACGCAGAACCCGATCGTGCCGGTCGATTCGCTGCTCACGGTGGGGAGCGAGCCGTCCAACCGGGCCCTGATCCGGTTCGGGCTCTCCAACGGGTTCCTCGACTCGGCCACGGTCGTCCGCGCGACCCTGGAGCTGACCCCGGTTCAACCGATCATCGGGCTGCCGAACGATCCGTCCGCCCTGCAGGCGCTTGCGGTCGTGGGTGACATCGGAGCCAAGTCGCCCATCACCGGCGATGCGACGTTCATCAAGCTGGACACGCTCCCGACCGTCCAGTCCGACACCGTGCGGGTGGACGTCACCCGCATCATGCAGCTGTGGCAGACCTCGCGCGACCGCCCGCAGAGCATCTTTCTCCGGCTGCTGCCCGAGGCGGCCACGTTCGCCCGCGCCGTCTTCTACTCCACGCGGTCGCATGGTCCCGACCCCTCGGCGCTGGTCGCGCCCCGGCTTCGGATCACGTACCAGCGCACCTTCCCCTTCGAGAACCCGTAAGTGCGCCGAGCTCTGATCGCCCTCGCCCTCGCGCTGCTGCCCGCTGGCGCGGTCGCGCAGTCCTCGCAGTTCGGCGTGCGGGGCCTCGGGATGCCGGGGCGGCCGCTCAGCGTGCGCACCTTTTCCCTCGGCGGCGCGTTCGGGATGTTCGACGGAGCGTCCGGCCTCAATCCGGCCGCCCTGGGCAGCGTGGGCGCGCTGACCGGCCAATTCACGTCGCTCCAGGATTTCCGGCACGTCGAGAACCCGGCGGGCACCGCGTCGCTGCGCGAGACCCGCTTTCCCTACGTATCGATCGTCGGTCCGGTTCGACAGGCTCCGGCCGTCCTCGGCATCAGCTTCGGCAGCTATACCAGCCGTGACTTCACGCTGGCGAGCAGCGACACCATCATTCTGCGCGACGTCCTGGTCCCGGTGCGGGACACCTTCTCCTCGCGGGGCGGCTTGAGCGACCTGCGCTTCGCGGGCGCCTACCGCGCCGGAAACGTTTGGCTGTTCGGTGGCTCCTTCCACATCATCACCGGCTCCAACCGCCTGCGGTTTCGTCGGGCGTTCGCCGATACGACCTACCAGGCCGCCACCCAGAGCTCTGAGCTGTCGTACGCCGGGGTCGGGTTCGACGTAGGAGTGATCCGGAACTTCGGGCCGGGATTCAGCGTCGCGGCCACGGTTCGGTCTGACGGGCACGCGAATGTCGATCTCGATTCGAGCCGCACCAGCACCGTGGACCTGCCGTATACCTTCGGGCTGGGCCTCCGCTGGCACCCGCAGGCTCGACTCGAGCTCGGGAGCCAACTGCTGGTGCGGACCTGGTCCGGCGCGAACAGCGACCTGCAGTCGATCGGCGGCGTCGGCTCCGACAACACGGTGGAGGTATCGCTGGGCGCCGAATTCGCGTCGGACCTTCGCCGGCCGAACCGAGTTCCGCTCCGACTGGGCGCGCGCTACGGGACGCTTCCGTTCCTGCTGGTCCCCGGCGAGCAACCCAGCGAGCTCGGGATCTCCATCGGCAGCGGGATGAGGTTCGCGCAGGACCGAGCCGGCATGGACATCGGGCTTGAGCACGTCTGGCGGGCGGCGGGGGCGTACTCGGAGCGGGCGTTCCTGCTGAACATTGGAGTCACGGTGCGGCCGTAGGCGAGGTATGTTTCGGGGGCGCGGGGCCCGGCGCCCACCGACGACCTCCTCGTGGGCCGTGCCCGACGCGAGCGTTGGTGAACGGCCGGCCCATTTCTTCTCAACGGGATCATGAAGCGCGTCTATATCGAAACGTACGGCTGCCAGATGAACGTGGCGGACTCGGAGCTCATGTTCGGGCTCCTGGATCGGGCGGGCTACGTCCGCGCCGACGATCCGGCCGACGCCGACGTCATGCTGGTCAACACCTGCGCCGTTCGGGACAACGCCGAGCAGCGCGTGATCGGCCGCATGGGCGAGCTCCAGCGCCACAAGCGTCCTGGCGACGTGCTTGGCGTGGTTGGCTGCATGGCGCAGCGACTCGGCCCCGTGCTGCTCGAGCGCGTACCCCGGGTAGACCTGGTCGTCGGCCCGGACGCGTACCGCAACCTCCCCGAGCTCATCGGCCTCGCCGAGAGCGGCCAGCGCGCGACCGACACCGGCTTCCGCGAGTGGGAGCACTACGAGGATGTCCCGCCGGTGCGCGGAAAAGGACCGACGGCGTTCGTCACGGTACAGCGTGGGTGCGATTACCGCTGTACCTTCTGCATCGTCCCGCACACGCGCGGACCGGAGCGGAGCCGGCGGCTGGAGGACGTCGTGCGCGAGGTGGCCGGCCTTGCCCTGGACGGCACCACCGAGGTGACGCTGCTCGGTCAGACGGTCAACAGCTACCACGACGGTGCGAGCGACTTCGCCGACCTGCTCCGGGCGGTCGGCGGCATTGACGGCATCCAGCGGGTCCGGTTCACGAGTCCGTATCCGACGGAGTTCACCCCCCGGGTCATCGAAGCGATGGCCACCACGGCGGCGGTGTGCGAGCACGTGCATCTGCCGGTGCAGAGCGGCTCGAACGCGGTCCTCCGCCGGATGCTGCGCCGTTACACGCGCGAGCGCTATCTCGACGTCGTCGCCGAGCTGCGCGCGGCCGTGCCGGGCATCACCATCTCCACCGACATCATCGTCGGCTTCCCGGGCGAGACGGACGAGCAATTCGAGGAGACGCTGAGCCTCGTCACCGATGCCGACTTCGACGACGCCTACACCTTCAAGTATTCCGTGCGCGACGGCACGCCGGCGGTGCGCCTGCGCGATCACGTCGGCGACGACGTGGCGTCCGCCCGGCTGGCCCGTCTCATCGAGGTGGTCCGCGCGAACGCCCGCCGGAAGAATGCCGCCCGGGTCGGCCAGACGCACGAGGTGCTGGTGGAGCGCCCCGCCCGGCGCGGCGATCTCATGCTCGGCCGGACCCGGGGCAATCACCTCGTCCTCCTCGACCTGCCCGGTGCCGCGATCGGCGAATACCATACCTGTCGGCTCACCGGCACCACGGGCTCGACGTTCACCGGCGCCGTCGTGGCGCCGGCCCTGGCGGTCCTGTGATTCACAATCTGGTCGAGGAGCACGTCCGCGCCTCGTACGAATCGCTTCGGCCGCGTTTCCCCGAGTTCTGCGGCTGCGATGTGTGCCGCGAGGACGCCATGGTGTACGCGCTGAACCGCGTGCCGCCACGCTATGTCGCGAGCCGGCAGGGCTCGGTGATGACCGAGGTGAGTCTCGAGAAGGACCAGAGTCGCGCGGCGATCGACGTGGCGATGATGGACGGCCTGCGGAAGATCTCGCAGGCGCCGCGTTGCGGCGCCAAGGGTCGCACGCGACAGCTCTGAGCCTCCCCGGGTCGCGGTGAGGCCGCGGCCGGCCTTGTTGTTCACGGTCTCCTACGGGGCCGGTCTCGCGACCGGCCTTTTGCGTTTCGGGAACCCGCTCGGCGCCCTGGTGGTCCTGGCCGCGGGCGCGCTGAGCAGGCGGCCACTCCTGCTCCTCCTGGCCGCGGGGTCGGCGCTCGGCCGGGCCAGCGGCGAGCTGGCTCTGAGGGCGGACCGGGATCGGTGCACCACGCGCCTTCCGCCGGGACGCGTGCAGCTGCGGGTTCGCCTCACCGAGCCGGTCGACGCCGTGGGGGGCCGGGTCCAGGTGGCGCCGCTCGCGGCCCGGTGTACCGGCGAGGTGGCCGCCCGCTGGCCAGCCGGCACCGCCGTCGACGCCGGGCTCGACGATCGCGTCGAGGCGGTCTGGATCCCGAGGGCCGGTGTCGCGGGGCGCGCGGACGGGATCCTCGTGATCCGTGGCGCCGACAGCGCCACGGGTCACCCGAGTCCGGGGGCCCGACTCCAGACCATCCTCGCTCGCGCGAGTCACGAGCTTTACGGCTCCCGCGCGGCGTTCGTCGATGCGCTGATGCTCGGCCGCCGAGGGGGCATCGATCCCGACCTGCAGGATCGGTTCGCCCAGTCGGGGTTGGTACACCTGCTCTCGATCTCGGGATTCCACGTCGGGCTGATCGGGGGCTGGATCTTCCTGATCACGAGGCTGGCGGGGGTGCGACGCGACGCGGCGCTGATCGTCGCGGCGGTGATGAGTAGCGCCTATGTCGGCTTCCTCGGCTGGCAGGCGCCGGCGACGCGGGCCGCGGCGCTCGCGCTGCTCCTTGCTCGATGTCGGGTACGCCAGCGGCATGTGCGTGCGGAGGAGCTGCTCGCGGCCACCTGCCTCGCGGTGCTGTTGATCGATCCATGGGCCGTCCTCGATCTCGGCGGCTGGCTGTCCGCCGCGGCGCTCTGGGGCTCCATGCGGTTCAGCCGCTGGTCCGACGCCGTGCTCGGCGGGAGCTTCGGCTGGCGCACCCTCGGCTCGTCGATCGGCGCGACCCTTGCGACCGCGCCGATCACCGCCTGGGCACTCGGTACCGTCGCTCCAGTGGGCATCGCCCTCAACTTCGCGGCCATCCCCATCGCCGCCGTCGCGGTGCCCGGCGTTCTCGCGAGCCTCGTGCTGCAGCCCGTCGCGGCGCCGCTGGCCCGGCCGTTCGCGGCCGGCGCCGGATTGCTGCTGCACGCACTCGAGCTCATCGCCCAGGCGGGCGCCGCTGTGCCTGGAGGGCACCAGTTGATGGAGGCCGGCGACCCGGCAGCCACTCTGCCGTGGGTGTTCGCGCTCGCCGCAGGCCTCTGGATCACGCAGCCGCACACGACCCTGCGCGAGGCGGCACGTCGCACGGGCTGGGTCGTGACGGTCCTGCTCTGGGCGGGTCTCGCGCGAACGCCCCTGTTGCGCGCGACTGACGGCGACGGGAGCCTCACGTTACATTTTCTCGACGTCGGGCAGGGGGATGCCGCGGCCCTCCGGACTCCCGCTGGACATTGGCTGCTGGTGGATGCCGGGCCCGCGGGCGAAGGGGCCGATGCCGGGCGACGCGTGGTCGCGCCGTTCCTTCAACGCCACGGCGCCCGGTCGCTCGCCCTCGCCGTCGTCTCCCACGCCCACGCCGATCATCTGGGCGGCCTGCCGTCCGTGATGGCCCGGGTTCGCACGGGACTCGTCGTTGAGCCCGGCGCGGACGTCGCCGACCCGCGGTACACCGGGTTTCTCGATCGCCTGCTGGCCGACGGCATCCCGTGGCACCCCGCGCGTACGGGCGAGCGGTTCACTCTCGACGGCGTCCAGTTCACGGTGCTCCACCCCACGCCGGGGTGGCCCGAGTGGAACGAGGACGTCAACGAGGACTCGCTCGTGCTCCTGGTGGAGTACGGCGATTTCCAGGCGCTCTTCGCGGGCGACGCCGGCTTTCCCGCCGAATCGGCCATGGCCGGGCGGCTTCGACGGGTGGATCTGCTGAAGGTCGGACATCACGGCAGTCGATGGAGCACCGGCGACGCGTGGCTCGGCGCGCTCGCCCCGACGGTAGCAATCATTTCGGTGGGCCGAAACGACTACGGCCATCCGGCACCCGCCACCCTGGCGCGGCTCCGCGTCCACGAGGTGGCCGTGCACCGGACCGACCGCGAGGGCACGGTGACGGTGGTGACGGACGGCCGGCGCATGACGGTGTACTCGCGCGAGGGAACGAACAGCTACGACGTGCGGTGACGTTCACTCCAGACATCCCGGGGGTTTCGTGCAAACGTCGGTCACGACCATCGAGCGGTTCATCCTCGACCAGGAAAATCGATACCCCGAGGCGACGGGAGAGCTGTCGAATCTGCTGTACGACATCGCGCTCGCCGCCAAGATCATCGCGGCCGCGATCCGCCGCGCCGGCCTGGTCAACATCCTGGGCGCGCAGGGCCGCCGCAACGTCCAGGGCGAAGAGCAGCAGAAGCTCGATGTGCTGGCCAACGAGACCATCAAGAACTGTCTCCAGCACACCGGGCGGGTCTGCGTCATGGGCAGCGAGGAGGACGAGGACATCATTCCGGTCCCGCCTGACTCGCCGGTCGGCAAGTACGCGGTCCTGTTCGATCCGCTGGACGGCTCCTCCAACATCGACGTCAATTCCGCGGTCGGCACCATCTTCAGCATTCATCGCCGCCTCAGCCTCCAGGGACGCGGCACCAAGGCGGACGTGCTCCAGCCCGGCTGTCAGCAGGTGGCCGCCGGGTACGTGATGTACGGCTCGAGCACCATGCTGGTCTACACGACGGGTCAGGGCGTGCATGGATTCACACTCGATCCCACAATCGGGGAGTTCCTGCTCTCCCACGAGCGCATCGTGACGCCGAGAGTAGGCCAGTACTACAGCGTCAACGAGAGCAACTTCGGCCGGTGGGACCGCGCGGTCCAGATCGCCGTGCGCGGCCTCAAGGGCGACATTCCCGACGGTCTCAAGCCGAAGAACAGCCGGTACATCGGCTCGCTGGTCGCGGACTTCCACCGCAACCTCATCAGCGGTGGGGTCTTTCTCTATCCCGCCGACACCAAGAACTCGAGCGGCAAGCTCCGGCTGATGTACGAGGCGAGCCCCATGGCCTTCATCGCCGAGCAGGCCGAGGGCAGCGCCACCGACGGCACCAACCGCATCCTCGACATCGTTCCCACCGAGCTCCATCAGCGGACGCCGCTCGTGATCGGCAGCCGTGAGGACGTCGGCTTCGTGGCCGATACGATCCGGAAGGTGTCTACCTCCGCCCGGGTAAGCGGCGCCGTTTCGCAGCCGGCGCTGTGAGGCGGGCACGGTGAGCGAGAAGCCCGTCTACGGCCCGTCCGACTGGTCGGGCGATCCGGCACGCGACCTCGGCCAGCCCGGGGAGTTCCCATTTACCCGGGGCGTCTATCCCGGCATGTACACGAGCCGGCTCTGGACCATGCGCCAGTATGCCGGCTTCGGCACCGCCGCAGGAGACAAACAGGCGTTTCCGCCAGCTCCTGGCCGCCGGGCAGATGGGCCTCTCCACCGCCTTCGACCTGCCGACGCAGATGGGCTACGACTCCGACCACCCGATGGCGCAGGGCGAGGTCGGGCGGGTGGGCGTCGCGATCGATACGGTGGACGACCTCGCGGATCTCTTCCGGGACATTCCGCTCGACCGCGTCTCCGCCTCGATGACGATCAACGCGACCGCCGCGATCCTGCTGGCGATGTACGTCGTGGTCGGGGAAGAGCAGGGTGTCCCGCGAGCGAAGCTGACGGGGACCGTTCAGAACGACGTGCTCAAGGAGTACATCGCGCGCGGGACGTACATCTATCCGGCTGCGCCGTCGCTTCGCCTCGTGGCCGACATCTTCCGCTTCGTCACCGCCGAGCGAATGAGCTTCAACCCGATCTCGATCAGCGGCTACCATATGCGGGAAGCGGGTGCCACGGCCGTCCAGGAGGTCGGGTTCACGCTGGCCAACGCGCTGGAGTACGTCCGCGTCGCGGTCGAGTCCGGCCTCGCCGTGAACGAGTTCGGGCCCCGGCTTTCCTTCTTCTTCGCGAGTCACAACGACTTGTTCGAGGAGACCGCCAAGTTCCGCGCGGCGAGGCGGCTGTGGGCCCGGCTGGTCCGCGAGCGGTTCGGCGCGGGCGACGCGACCGCCCGGCTTCGCTTTCATACCCAGACCGGCGGGGTGACGCTGCAGGCCCAACAACCGCTCACCAACGTGGTGCGGGTGACGGTGCAGGCGCTCGCCGCGGTGCTCGGCGGCACCCAGTCGCTGCACACCAACGGGTACGACGAGGCGCTCGCGCTGCCGACCGAACAGAGCGCGACCCTCGCGCTCCGCACCCAGCAGATCATCGGATACGAGACCGGCGTAGCGGACGTCGTCGATCCGCTCGCGGGGAGCTGGTACGTCGAGAGCCTGACCGACGCGATCGAGGAAGGTGCGCGCGCGCTGATCGCGGAGGTGGACGCCCTCGGCGGCGCCGCGCGCGCGATCGAGCGGGGGTTCTTTCAGGAGGCAATCGCCCGGAGCGCGTACGAGATCCAGAAGGCGCAGGAGAGCGGCGAGCTCGTGGTCGTCGGCGTGAATCGGTTCGCCGACGGATCGCCGCCACCTACGATCGAGACGCCCGACTTCTCGGCGCTCGAGGCCCGGCAGAAAGCGCGGCTGGCGGAGGCCCGGGCTCGGCGGGACGGGGAGGCGGTCAGCGCCGCGTTGGGAGCGCTCCGTCAGGCGGCAGCGACGACGGCGCCGCTGATGCCGCCCATGCTCGACGCCGTGCGCGCCCGGGCAACCCTCGGGGAAATCAGCGATGCCCTGCGTGAGGTGTGGGGAGTCTACCGGGCCGCATGAGCACCGCCGAGGCACCGTGCTCCGGGCTCGTCGGATCGACCCATCGGGGACTCCGCGGCGCGGAGCCTCGTTTGGGATCGCCCGAGGGTGAGCGTCGCCGCGTGCTCACTGGCCCCTCTTGTGGAGAGTCTCCTCGCGGACTTGAGCAGCCCGCCCGAGTCGGCTAACTTTAGCAGCTGATTCCGTTTACCCCTGCGAGCGTCGATGCCGACCTATGAGTACGAGTGCCCTGAAGGGCACGCGTTCGAGAAGTTCCAGAAGATGACCGAGAAGCCGCGCGCCAGATGTCCGGTATGCGGCAAACCGGCCACCCGAAAGATTTCGGGCGGTGCGGGTCTCGTGTTCAAGGGCAGCGGATTCTACATCACCGACTACGGCAAGGACGGCAAGGGGCCGCGCAAGGCGGAATCCGAGAAGCCTGCCGCCGAGGCGAAGCCGGACGGCTCCGCCAAGGCCGAGAAGCCGGACGCCAAGCCAGCGGCCAAGCCGGACTCGAAGGGCGAGAAGCCGGCGAAGAAGGCCGCGTCCGAGTGAGTGAGGTGCTCCGCGCCGAGCTCGCGAGGGTGGCCTCGCGGCTCGGCGCCGACGGGGTCGAGTTCGTGCTCGAGCGCCCGCGCGACGCGGGCCATGGCGACCTGGCCACCAACCTCGCCATGGTCCTCGCCAAGCGCGAGCGCACCAACCCTCGCAAGACCGCCGAGCGGGTGCTGGCCGAGCTGCACCTCGGGCCCGACCTGATCGAGCGCACCGAGATCGCCGGGCCCGGCTTCATCAACTTCTGGCTGGCCCAGGATCAGCTCGCCGCCGTCCACCGCGCCATCCTCGAGCAGGGTCCGTCGTACGGACGCTCCACCGCCGGAGCGGGCCTCAAGGTCAACGTGGAGTTCGTCTCTGCCAATCCGACCGGCCCACTCCACGTGGGTCATGGCCGCGGGGCCGCCCTTGGCGACGGAATTGCCGCACTGCTCGAGTGGACCGGGCACGCGGTCACCCGCGAGTTCTACGTCAACGATGCCGGGGTCCAGATCGACCGCCTGGCCGCGAGCCTGTGGGCGCGCGTGCGCGAGCTCGCGGGTCACCCCTCGGCGATTCCCGAGGGCGGCTACCACGGCGAGTACCTGCGCGAGAATGCGCGCGACGTGCTCACGCGCGAAGGTCCCGGGTTCGCCGAGTTGCCGGCCGACGAGGGGATCCAACGGTGCCGCGCGCTGGCCCTTGTCATCCAGCGAAAGGAGCAGGACCAGGACCTCGCGGACTTCGGCGTCCGCTTCGGGGTCATGTCGTCGGAGCAGTCCATCTACGACTCGGGCCGCGTCGAGCGCGCCCTCGAGCTGCTCGCGGCGCGCGGCCTGACATTCGAGGCCGAGGGCGCCCTGTGGCTCCGGACCACCGATTTCGGCGACGACAAGGACCGCGTGCTGCGCAAGGGTGACGGCAGCTTCACCTACCTCGTCCCCGACATCGCCTATCACATCGACAAGCACGATCGCGGCTTCGATCGGGTGATCGACGTGTGGGGCGCCGATCACCACGGCTACATCCCCCGCATGCGCGCGGTGCTCGCGGCACTCGGCTATCCGCCGGAGTTCTTCGACGTCGCGCTGGTGCAGCTGGTCAAGGTGGTGCGGGGCGGGGAAGAGGTGAAGATGTCGAAGCGAAGCGGGGAGTTCGTCACCCTGCGCGACCTCTATGAAGAGGTCGGCGTGGACGCGGCGCGCTACTTTTTCCTCATGCGCAAGGGCGCGAGCCCGCTCGACTTCGACGTGGACCTCGCCAAGCGGCAGACCGACGAGAACCCGGTCTTCTACGTCCAGATGGCGCACGCGCGCCTGAGCGGCATCTTCCGCACCGCCGAGCGGGCGCCCGAAAGCGTCGAGGGCGCGCTCGACCTCGCCGCGCTCTCCGCGCCGCAGGACGTCGAGCTGCTCAAGAAGCTCGCGACGTTTCCCGAAGTGGCCGACAAGGCCGCGCGCGAGCGCGAGCCCCACCGCATCACCGTGTATCTCCACGAGCTGGCCACCGCCGTGCACGGCTGGTACCATCACACCCGCGCCGTCGGCGCGCCCGAGGGGCCCGCGACGGAGCAGGCTCGCCTCCTGCTCGCCCGCGCGGCCCGCATCGTGCTGGCGAACGCGCTCGCCCTCCTGGGCATCACCGCTCCGGACCGGATGTGACCTGATGAGCCTGCTCGTCGTCGGCAGCATCGCGCTCGACTCGATCTTCACGCCGTTCGGCGAGACGGCCGACGCGCTCGGGGGGTCCGCGGTGTACTTCAGCGTGGCCGGCTCGCTGCTGCACCCGGTGCAGGTGGTCGGCGTGGTCGGCAAGGACTACCCGGTCGCCGAGCTCGAGCGTCTCGGGGAACGCGGGATCGATTGGAGCGGCGTCGAGCGCGCGGACGGCGAGAGCTTCCGGTGGAAGGGGAAGTACTCCTACGACCTCCAGAGCCGCGAGACGCTCGAGACCCGGCTCGGCGTGTTCGCCGACTTTCAGCCCAAGCTTCCCGAGACCTTTCGCTCGGCCAAGTTCCTTTTTCTCGGCAACATCGATCCCGAGCTGCAGCTCGGCGTCCTGGGCCAGGTGACGCGACCCTCGCTCGTCGTGTGCGATACGATGAACTACTGGATCCAGAGCAAGAAGACCGCCCTGATGGAGCTCCTCGGGAAGGTCGACGTGCTGATGGTGAACGACACCGAGGCACGCGAGCTGAGCGGCGACTGGAACATTCATCGGGCGGGGCGCTGGATTCTGGCCCATGGGCCCAAGAGGGTGGTCATCAAGCAGGGCGAGCACGGCGCGCTTCTGATTGAGCCGACGCGCACCTTCTACGTGCCCGCGTTTCCGCTCGAGAACGTGTTCGACCCCACCGGCGCCGGCGACGCGTTCGCCGGCGGCTTCATGGCCTACCTCGCGCGCGCGGGCTCGGTGTCCGACGATCACATCCGCCGGGCCATGGTGGTCGGCGCGACCATGGGCTCCTACGCGGTCGAGCAGTTCGGCATCCGGGGCTTCGAGCACGTGACGCTCGCCGACGTCGCGGCACGGGTCGCCGCATTCGAGGACCTGACGCACGTGAGCCTCGCGGAGGCGCTCGCGTGACGCCCGCGGGCGAGTACGCCGCGGCCGGCGTCGACCTGGCGAAGGCGGACGAGGCGAAGGCGCGGATCGGTACGGCCGTGGCCGGCACGCGGACGCCCCTCTCGGTGGGGAAGGTCGGCGCCTTCGGCGGGATGGTCCGGGTGCCCGCGGGCATGCGGAAGCCCACGCTCGTGCTCAGCACCGACGGCGTGGGCACCAAGGTGCTCGTGGCGCTCGAGGCCGGACGGTTCGACACGGTGGGCGAGGACCTCGTCAACCACAGCGCGAACGACATCCTGGTCCACGGGGCGACGCCCATCGCGTTCATGGACTACATCGCCGGCTCGGGGCTCGGCGTCGAGCAGATCGCGGGGCTGGTGGAGGGCATCGCGCGCGGCTGCCGTCTTCACGGGATGGCGCTCGCGGGCGGCGAGACGGCCCAGATGCCGGGCCTCTACCAGCCGGGAACCTACGATCTCGCCGGGACGATCATCGGTGTGGTGGAGGAGGACGAGGCTCTCCACGGCGACGCCATCGCGCCCGGCGACGTGCTCCTCGGCTATGCGTCCACCGGCCTCCACACCAACGGGTACACGCTCGCGCGCCGCATCGTCTTCGAGAAGATGGGGCTCGGGCTCGACGATCGCCTGGGCAAAACGGGCCGGAGCGTGGCCGACGCGCTACTGGCCGTGCACCAGAGCTACGTGACCAGCGTCATGCCCGTCATCCGGCGCATGCACGGCCTCGCGCACATCACCGGCGGCGGCATCGCGGGCAACCTGGTCCGCGTCCTCCCGCGCGGGTGCGAAGCGATCGTGGATCCGAGCGCGTGGTCACTGCCACCACTCTTCGCCGCGCTGCAACAGGGCGGCGGGATCTCGACCGACGAGATGCGCGAAGTATTCAACCTCGGCGTGGGCCTGATCGCGGTCCTGCCCCAGGAGGCGGTCGACGCCGCGAGGCAGGCCGCCACGGCCGCCGGCGTCGAGACCTGGACCATGGGTGAGATCCGCCGGGGTGACACCGGCGTTCGGTTCGGCCGTCCCTGACGGAGGCACTCGCCATGCCGGTTCGCCCCACCGCTCCCGCCGTCGCCGTGCACGCTCCGACGATACCCGTTACTCCCCTCGACCGGCCGCACCGCGGCTGCCCGTGGCAGGCCGCGCGCATGCGGACCGCATGACGGAACGTGACGCGATGGCCCGCGCGATCGAGCTGGCCCGGCGCGGGTGGGGCCGGGTGCAGCCGAATCCGCTGGTCGGCGCCGTCGTGCTCGCCGACGGGGAGATCGTGGGCGAGGGCTGGCATGCCGAGTACGGGCAGCGCCACGCCGAGCCCACCGCCATCGCGGCGGCCGGGGCCCGCGCCCGCGGTGCGACGATCGTCTCCACACTCGAGCCATGCGCTCACCAGGGCAAACAGCCCCCGTGCACCGAGGCCATCCTCGCGGCAGGCATCCGTCGCGTCGTGGCCGCCGTCGCCGACCCGCACGAGGTCGCGGCCGGCGGAGCGAACTGGCTCCGCGCGCGCGGTGTCGAGGTCGAGCTCGGCCTGATGGCCGACGAGGCGGGGGCCCAGAACGCGAGCTTCCTGCATCAGGTGCGGGATGCGTCGCGCCCGTTCGTCGCGATCAAGCTCGCCACCACGATCGACGGCAGGATCGCCGATGCCAACGGACACTCCCGGTGGCTGTCCGGTCAACCCGCGCGCGACTTCGTCCAGTGGCTCCGCGCGGGGTTCGACGCGGTCGCGGTGGGTGGCGTGACGGCACGAGCCGACGATCCGTCGCTGACCGTCCGGGGCCCGCTGCAGCCGCGGGTGCCGCCGACACGGATCGTCTTCGCCGCCGATGGCGACGTCCCGGTCTCGCTCAAGCTGGTTCGGACGGCGGGGAAGACCCCCACCACCGTCGTGGCGTCCCCCTCGGCGCCTGCCGCGAGGCTCGCCCCGCTCGAGGCGGCGGGCGTCACCGTCGTGCGTGCGCAGCGGCTTCCCGACGCCTTGCACCAGCTGCGGGAACGGGGCGTCGGGTCGCTTCTGGTCGAAGGGGGAGGGCGGCTCGCCGGCGTGTTCCTCGCGGAGGATCTGGTGGACCGCTACTACTGGGTACAGTCGCCCCTTTGGCTCGGCGTCGGCGCGGTGCCCGCGGTCGCGGGGGTTCCGACCACGCCGCTCGAGGATGCCCGCCGCTGGCGGGTCACGGAGCGGCGCACGTTGGACGACGACACGCTCCTCGTGCTGGACCGGCCCTGATGTTCACCGGCATCATCACCGCGGTCGGGCAGGTGTCCTCGCGAGCGCACCGCGACGGCGGGCTCGAGCTCACCATCGCCGCTCCGTATCGCGAGCTCGCGCTGGGCGAGAGCATCGCGGTGGACGGCGCCTGCCTCACGGTGCAGGGGCTGGGTCATGATGACTTCACAGCCCACATTATACGAACATCGCTAGAACGCACCGCCTTCGATACTTACGAGGTTGGCAGGAAGGTGAATCTCGAGCGCGCGCTCCAGGTTGGCGACCGGCTCGGCGGACACCTGGTTCAGGGGCACGTCGACGGCCTGGGCACGGTCGAGCGCGTGGCGGATCACGCCGATGCCCGACTACTGGACGTTCGTGTGCCGCCCGAGGTGGCGCGTGTCTCCGTGCCGCTCGGGTCCGTCACGGTGGATGGCGTGAGCCTCACGGTCAACGCGATACCGAGCCCGTGCGTGATCCAGATCTCTCTCATCCCGTTTACTTTACAGCACACCACATTGGGCGAGCGCCGGGCAGGGGACCGGGTGCATCTCGAGGCGGACACGATCGGCAAGTACGTGGCCGAACTGCTGCGCGCCCGTGGGGATCTGGGAGCATCATGACCACCTTCGGCACCATCGAGCAGGCGATCGACGACCTGCGGAACGGCAAGATCGTCATCGTGGCCGACGACGAGGACCGCGAGAACGAGGGCGATCTCGTGTGTGCGGCCGAGCTCGCCACGCCGGAGATGATCAACTTCATGACCCTCCACGGGCGCGGGCTCATCTGCCTCGCGCTCACCGGCGAGCGGTGCGATGAGCTGGGCCTTCCGCAGATGACCGAGCGCAACACCGAGGAGCTGTCCACCGCCTTCACGGTGAGCATCGACGCAGAGCGGCGCTTCGGGGTCACCACCGGCATCTCGGCGAGCGACCGCACCACGACGATCCACGTCGCCATCAATCCCGCGACCGTGCCCTCGGACCTGCGGCGGCCCGGGCACGTGTTCCCGCTTCGCTCCCGGCCCGGGGGCGTGCTCCAGCGCGTGGGCCAGACGGAGGCGAGCGTGGACCTGGCCCGGCTGGCGGGACTGGTGCCGGCCGGCGTGATCTGCGAGATCCTCAATGCCGACGGGTCGATGGCGCGGCGGCACGAGCTCGAGCTGTTCGCGCGCGAGCACCGGCTGACCTTCGTCACCGTCGCACAGCTCGTGGCGTACCGTCTCCAGACCGAGCAGCTCGTCCACCGGGTCGCCGAGGCGCGAATCCCGACGGACTTCGGCGAGTTCCGGATCATCGGCTACCAGAACGATGTCGATCGCGCCGAGCACGTGGCCCTCGTGTACGGCGATGTCGCGGGCCAGCGTGACGTTCTCGTGCGCATGCACTCGAAGTGCCTGACGGGCGATGTGTTCGGCTCCCAGCGGTGCGACTGCGGTCCGCAGCTCCACCGCGCCATGGAGATGGTGGCGGACGCGGGTCGCGGCGTGATCGTCTATCTCGATCAGGAAGGCCGCGGGATCGGCCTGCTCAACAAGCTCCGGGCCTACGCGCTCCAGGACGCCGGAGCCGACACGGTGCAGGCCAACGAGCGCCTCGGCTTCGCGCCCGATCTTCGCAACTACGGCATCGGCGCGCAGATCCTGCGTGACCTGGGCCTGTCCACCATCCGCGTGATGACCAACAATCCGCGCAAGCTCGTCGGACTCGAGGGCTACGGACTCCAGATCGTCGAGCGCGTCCCCCTCGTCACCGACCCCAACCGCGAAAACCGCGGCTACCTGCAGGTCAAGCGCGACAAGCTCGGCCACCTCCTCGCCCACTGACCGTGCCTGATCTCGCCTTTCGCCTTCGCGCCGTGGGCCGCGTGGCGATCCTCGTCAGCCGTTACAACGAGCTCATCACCACCCGGCTCCTCGAGGGCGCCCTCGCCTGCTGCGAGCAGGCCGGCATCCGGCGCGAGGACGTGGACGTCGTGTGGGTGCCGGGGGCCTTCGAGCTGCCGGCCGCCGCGGCCGCCGCGGCCGGCACCAAGCGCTACGCCTGTCTCGTCGCGCTCGGCGCCGTGATCCGGGGAGACACCCCACACTTCGAGTACGTGGCGGCCGAATCGGCGCGGGGCCTGAATACGGTGGCCGTGACCCATGCCCTGCCGGTCGGCTTCGGCGTGCTCACGGTCGACACGATGCAGCAGGCCGTCGAGCGAGCGGGCGGGGACGCGGGGAACAAGGGACACGAGGCCGCCGCCGCCGCGCTCGAGGCGGCCGATGTCATCGCCCAGCTCCGAGCGCTCGATGCTTAGACCCGAGACCAAGAGCCGCGCGCGCGCGCTGCAGCTGCTGTACGCCTGGGAGATCCAGGGTGCGCCGCCGATGCCGACGGTGGCGTCGGGCCTCTCGCGCCTCACCGGCCCCGAGCCGCGAATCCTGGATCGCGCGGAGGCGCTGGCACACGACGTGATCAGCGAGGTCGGGCAGCTCGACGCCGAGGCCGAGCGGGCGAGCGACAACTGGCGGCTCAACCGGATGGCGGTGATCGAGCGGAACATTCTCCGGCTGGGGATCCTCGAGCTTCGGCGGGGCGACGTGCCGCCGAAGGTGGCGATCGACGAGGCCGTCCGCCTGGCGCATTGGTTCGGCGGCGCACGCGCACCGGCGTTCGTCAACGGAGTGCTCGACAGCATCGCACGCGCCCTCGGGCGGCTGTGAACATCCTCGTGGTCAATTGGCAGGACCGCGAGAACCCGCATGCGGGCGGGGCGGAGATCCACTTGTTCGAGATCTTCCGGCGGCTCGCGGCCGGTGGCCATCGCGTGCGGCTGGTGTGTTCGGGCTGGCCGGGCGCCCCTCCGCGGACCACGCTCGACGGCATCGAGGTGGAGCGGACCGGCGGTCGGTCGAGCTTCGCGCTGCTCGGCCGTGGCGCGGTGCGGCGGGCGCTCGCGGCGGAACGGCCGGACGTGGTCGTCGAGGATATCAACAAGCTCCCGCTGTTCCTCGCGGGGATGACCGATCGACCCTTGTGCGCCATCGTCCCGCATCTCTTCGGCGCGACCGCGTTCGAGGAGGCGCCGTGGCCCTCGGCCGCGATCGTGTGGGCGTCGGAGCGTCCGCTGGCGCGCGCGTACCGTCGCGCGTGGTTCCATGCGATCAGCGAGAGCACCCGGGACGATCTCGTGGCGCGCGGCGTCGCCGCGTCGCGGGTTCGGGTCATCCACCCGGGGGTGGACCCGATGCGCTTCGTGCCGGCGAGGGATGGACGACGCGCACCGAGTCCCGCCTTCTTGTACGTTGGACGGCTGAAGCGTTATAAAGGAATAGCGCTCGCGATTCGGGCGCTGGCCCTCGCCCGCGGCCGTCGGGCGGACCTGACGCTCGACATCGCCGGCAGCGGCGACCATCGATCGGACCTCGAGCGCCTGAGCGCGGAGCTCGGGCTCGACGGTGCGGTCCGGTTTCGCGGCTTCGTCAGCGAGCCCGAGAAGATCGCGCTGTTTCAGCGCGCATGGGGGAACCTGTTTCCCTCGCCCAAGGAAGGTTGGGGAATCACGGTGATCGAGGCGGCCGCCTGTGGGACGCCTTCGATCGCCTCGAACAGTCCCGGACTTCGCGACTCGGTGCGCCACGGCGAGACGGGCTTCCTCGTCCGCCACGGCGACGTCGAGGGGCTGGCGCAACGAATGCTCGAGCTCGCCGGCCAGCCGGCGCTCGTGGCCGCATTGGGCACGGCGGCGCGCCGGTTCGCCGAAGGTCTCACCTGGGAGCGAACCGCGAGCACGACGGAGCAGCATCTCCGCGACATCATCGCCGGCTCGGGCGCCGCCTGAGCCAGAGGGGGTTTGCCATGCAGACGACGATCACCGCCCGCCACTGCGAGATCAACGACGCGCTCCGCGACCGCGCCCGCACCGTGGCCGAGCGTCTCGGGGCGCTCGCGCATCGCCCCATCGAGTCCGCCGTCGTGTTCGACACCGACGGCGGCACCCCGACGGCGGAGCTGCGCCTCCACACCGCCCGGGGCGAGCTGCTGGTGGCGCACGGCGAAGCGGACGATCATCGGACGGCGCTCGACCGCGCCGAGGAGAAGCTCCGGCGGCAGCTCGACAAGGACCCCGCGCACCCGAAGGCCCGGCGCTCGCGCGACTCGCTGCCCAAGATCGGCTGATGCTCCGCCTCCGCGACTTCGTCTCCCGCCGCGGCGAATCCCTCCAGCTCGAGGCGCTCACGGGCGACCTCGGGCTGGACCGTCAGATGCCCGAAGCCGAGGTCGCGAGCCCCGGACTCGCGCTGGCCGGCTACACCGGCCGGTTCGCGCCCAACCGGATCCACGTGTTCGGCGAGACCGAGATCACCTATCTCAACTCGCTATCGCAGGAAGAGCGGCACGGAACCCTGCTCAAGTTCTTCGGGTTCGATCTGCCGTGCATCTTCGTCACCAAGGGGCAGGAAGTGCCTCCCGAGATGCTCGAGCTCGCCCGCGCGCGGAGCGTGCCGGTCTTCCGGTCCAAGCTCAAGACCGCCGAGTTCTATCGCCGGATCAAGCCGATCGTCGAGGAGGCGTTCGCGCCCCGCACCACGCTCCACGGATCGCTGGCCGACGTCTATGGCGTCGGCCTGCTGTTCATCGGACGGTCGGGCATCGGCAAGAGCGAGTGCGTGCTCGACCTGGTCGAGCGCGGCCATCGTCTGGTGGCGGACGACGTGGTCCAGGTGACCCGGCGAGGGAACGACGTGCTCATCGGCCGCGGGCACGAGCTGGCGGCCCACCACATGGAGATCCGCGGCATCGGGCTGATCGACATTCCCGCGCTGTTCGGGGTGCGCGCCGTGCGGCAGCAGAAGCGGATCGAGGTGGTGGTGCAGCTCGAGGACTGGGAGACGGCCAAGGACACCGACCGGACCGGCCTCGCCCGCGAGGAAACGATGATCCTGGACGTGCCGGTTCCCCGCGTGGTAGTGCCGCTCAACCCCGGCAAGAACATCACCGTGATCTCCGAGGTCGTCGCGATGATGCACCTGCTGCGCTACTCGGGTGTGGACGTGGCGGCCGCATTCAACGCCCGGCTCATCAAGAAAATGAAGGAGCAGCGGGGAGTGAGGGAGTATCTCCAGGAAGACTATGAGTGAGGAGTTGCGCGCGGTGGTGGTGTGCCACGGGCGCCTCGCAGGGGCGCTGGTGGACGCGGCCGAGCAGATCAGCGGGGTGACGGGCGCGCTCCTGGCCGTGAGCAACACCGGCTGCGACCGGGGCACGCTCGAGGAGCGAGTCGAGGCCGCCGTGGGCGACGGGCCCGCGCTGGTCTTCGTAGATCTGGCGAGCGGCTCCTGCCTGTTCGCGGTGCTCAACCGGCTGCGCGCCAACGCGCGCGCCAAGGTCGTCACCGGCGTGAACCTGGCGATGCTGGTGGACTTCGTATTCCACCGGACGCTCCCACTGGACGAGGCGGCGGCGCGCGCGGCGATCGCCGGCGGCAAGGCGATCCGGGTGCCCTGATGGCGATCGTGCTCTGTCGCGTGGACGATCGGCTGGTGCACGGCCAGGTGGTCATCGGATGGGGACGCCCGCTCGGCGTGGAGTTCATCGCGCTCGTGGACGAGGGCGTCGCCGGCAGCGCCTGGGAGCAGGACCTCTACCGGATGGCGGTTCCCCCCGAGGTCGACCTGCGCTTCGCGACGATGGCGGAGGCGTCGAGCCAGCTCGCGGCCTGGCAGGCGAGCCCGAGCCGCGGCCTGCTCCTCACCGGCGACGTGGAGACCATGGCCGCCCTCTACCGCGCGAATCCGAAGGTCGTGCGGCAGATCAATCTCGGTGGCGTTCACCATCGGCCCGGCCGGCGCGAGCGGCTGCCGTACGTCTATCTCAGCGACGAGGAGCTGCGCTGCCTCGTCGCCCTCGAGGCCGAGGGCGCGGAGATCACCGCGCAGGACCTTCCCACGACCTCGCCCGTGGCCCTCCGGGCAATCGCATGATGGATCTCGCCCCCGTCTCGATCCTGCTGCTCGTGGCTTGGGGCACGCTCGTGGCCCTCGATCTCGTGAGCGTGCCCCAGGCGATGCTGTCGCGACCCCTGGTGGCGGGCCTGGTGGCCGGATGGCTCGCGGGCGACGTGGAGGCGGGCCTCCGGGTCGGGGTGGTGCTGGAGCTGTTCGCCCTCGACGTACTCCCCATCGGCGCCGTGCGCTACCCGGATTACGGACCCGCCACCGTGGTCGGGGTCGCCCTCGCGGCCGGCGCGCCGTGGGAGTTCGGCCTGGGCCTGAGCGTCGGCGTGGCGCTCATCGTGGCGTCGGTGGGTGGCTGGAGCCTGCAGCTCGTGCGGCGATGGAATGCGCGGGCCATCCAGCGGCAGGCCGCCGCGCTCGCGGCCGGCGAGAGCGGTGCGATCCGCCGGCTGCAGTACGCCGGGCTCGCTCGGGACGGCGCGCGCGGGGCCGTGCTCACCGCGCTGGGACTCCTCGCCGCGTGGGGCCTGGGCCGCTCGCTCACGCTCGACCGCGGGACGGCGGTCGGGCTCACGCTGGTGGCGATCGGCACCGGGCTTGCCGCGGCCGCCAACGGCGCGGTGCGCAGCGCGGGCCGAGGCCCCCGGCTCAAGTGGCTCACCGTGGGGGCCGCGGCGGGCGCGGTGCTCGCGCTGCTGATGGTGCTCCGGTGACCGGGCGATGGCGCGCGTTGGCGCGGCTCCTCGCGGTGCAGGGCACCTGGAACTACGAGCGGATGCTCGGCGTCGGCATGGGCTACGCGGCCGAGCCGCTGCTCGAGGACTTGAAGACGGTGGACCCGGTCCGGCACGGCGAGGCGGTCGTGCGATCGGCCGAGTTCTTCAATTGCAATCCGAATCTCGCGGGGCTCGCCCTCGGCGCCACGGCGCGTGCCGAGTACGAGGACGTTCCCGGCGTGCAGATCGCGCGGTTGCGGACGGCGCTCTGCAGCCCGCTCGGCGCGCTGGGGGACGAGCTCTTCTGGGCTGGCCTGGTGCCCGCGCTCGTCGGTGCGGCGGTGGCCGCCGTGGTGCTGGGCGCCGGGTGGTGGGCGATCCCCGGGTTCCTGGTGCTCTACAACCTGGCGCGGCTCGCCACCGGGGTGTGGGCCCTCCGCACCGGACTCGATGCCGGCATGCGCGTGGGGAGCGCCATCGGCGCCTCCTGGGTGCCGCGAGCCGTGGCGAGGATCGGGCCCGTCGCGGGCGCGTGCGTCGGATTCGCGATTCCGCTCGCGGCCGCGTGGTACCTGCGCGGCTTCGGGTGGGGTGGAGCGGCGGGAGCGCTCGCCATCGCGGGCACCGGCGCGGCCATGTCGCGGTGGTTCGGACCGTCGCTCACGAGCGTGCGCTTCGCCTTGCTTGCGATGGGGCTTCTGCTCTTCTTCCGGTGGATGGGCCTGTGATCGAGCGCGAGGCGACCATCGTGAACCAGGAAGGGCTGCATGCCCGGCCCGCCGCGCGCATCGTGCGGCTCGCGAGCACGTTCGCGTCCGAGATCGAGCTCGTGAAGGACGGGTTCGACGTGAACGGCAAGAGTATCATGGGCGTGATGATGCTGGCGGCCGAATGCGGCAGCTCGATCACGATCCGGGCGAAGGGGCCCGACGCGGAGGAGGCGGTGCAGGCACTGGCCGAGCTGGTGGAGAGCGGGTTCGGGGAGACCATCGCATGAGCCGGGCCCTGCGCGGCATCGGCGTCTCGCCGGGCGTGCAGTGCGCGCCCGCCTTCATCGTGCGCGTGGACTTTCCGGAGGTGCCCGACCGCACGGTGCGGCCCGAGCAGGTCGAGGCGGAGGTGCGCCGCCTGTACGAGGCCGTCGAGTACGTGGTGGGCCACCTGCGCGACCTGGGCCAGCGGGTGCTGCAGCGCGCCGGGCCAGAGGAGTCTCGCATCTTCGATGCCCAGATCCTGATGGCGCAGGACCAGGAGTTCCTCACGCTGGTCGAGACGCTGATCCGCAACAACTATCTCAGCGCCGAGACGGCGTACGAGTTCAAGGCGCTGGAGTACCGGAACGCCTTCTCCGGCGCGGCGATGCTGCGCGAGCGCCTGGCCGACCTCAACGCGATCCAGCTCCGGATGCTCAACCGCCTGCTGGGCGGCAAGGGCCATGAGCTCTGGTCCATCCCCGCCGACGAGCACGTCATCGTCGTCGCGCACGAGCTTTCGCCCGGCCTGACGGTGCAGCTCGACCGCGAGCACGTGGTGGGCCTGATCAGCGAGGAGGGCACGCGCACCGCGCACGCGGCCATCCTGGCACACTCGCTCGGGATTCCCGCGGTGATGGGCGCGGCCGGCGCCCTGGCGTCGATCCCGCCCGGCATGATGGTCCTCCTCGACGGCCAGGCCGGCACGATCGTGCTCGATCCGACCCGCGACGAGCTCGAGGAGGCGAAGACGCAGGTGAGCCGACGGCATCGGCTCGAGCTCCAGCTCGAGGCCGTCGTGGAAGCGCCGGCCATCACGCCCGGCGGCCGGCCGATCATGCTCATGGGCAACGTGGACCTGCCGGAGGAGATCGAGACCGCGGTGCGGATGGGCGCCCAGGGCGTCGGCCTGCTCCGCACCGAGTTTCTCCTGACCGGTCGTACCGCGCTCCCGACCGAGACCGAGCAGGCCGACTACTTCCGGCGGGTCGCGGCCGCGTTCCGCGGCCACACGGTCGTGATCCGGTCATACGATCTCGGCGGCGACAAGTTCCCCGTCGCCTTCAAGGCGGCGGCCGAAGCCAATCCCTTCCTCGGGTGGCGGTCGATCCGCGTCTGCCTCGACGAGCCCGACGTGTTCCGGCCGCAGGTCCGCGCGGTCCTCCGCGCCGCCGCGGATGGGGACATCCAGCTCATGCTGCCGCTGGTGACGCTGGTCGAGGAGGTGGAGGAGGCGCGCGCCATCGTTCTGGAGGAAGCCGAGTCGCTCCGGCGAGCGGGCGTGCGCGCGGCGGAGTCGGTGCCGGTCGGAGTGATGATCGAGACCCCGGCCGCCGTGCTGATCGCCGACCGGCTGGCCGAGGTCAGCGCGTTCTTCAGCATCGGGACCAACGATCTGACGCAGTACACGCTGGCCGTGGATCGCGGCAACGCGCGTCTTGCCGACCGGTTCACGCCGCACCATCCGTCGGTGATCCGGCAGCTCCACCAGGTGGTGCAGGTGGGCCGCGCGGCCGGCATCCCGGTGAGCGTCTGCGGCGAGATGGCCTCGGAGCCGCTCAGCGTCGTCCTGCTGCTCGGACTGGGCTACGATCGCCTGAGCGTGTCGCCGCCGGCGCTTCCGCTGGTCAAGTGGGTGGTGCGCACGGTACCCGAGGCCGCCGCGGCGCGGGCGGCCGAGTCGGCGCTGGCCGCGGCCAGCGCGAACGATGTCTCGGAGTCGATCCGCAGCGTGGTCGGTGAGTACATCGACGTGCGGCTGCTCGACCCGCATTCGGCGTTGCCTGGCCGCGGACGGGTCGCTACCTTGCCACCCGGCAAGACGCTCTCGTGAGCGTCCGAAGATCGTCCTTCCCAGCGCAGCGAGGGACTTGCCCACCTGGATCGGAACCCGTGAGGCGTTCCGGCCGGGGTGCGCAAGGTCCCTCGCTGCGCTCGGAATGACTGCCCACCCTTCAACCACGGATCCGCCCGCGATGGCCGCGCCCAAGCGCCACGTCTTCACTTCCGAATCGGTCACCGAAGGCCACCCCGACAAGGTGGCCGACCAGATCTCCGACGCGGTGCTCGACGCCATCCTGTCGCGCGACCCCGCGGGGCGCGTGGCCTGCGAGACGCTGGTCACGACCGGCATGGCCGTGGTCGCCGGCGAGATCACTACCAAGACCTACGTGCACATCCCCGACCTCGTCCGTGACACGGTCGAGCGGATCGGCTACACCGACGCGACCTACGGCATGGACGCCCGCACCTGCGCCGTGCTGACGTCGATCGATCGGCAGTCGCCCGACATCGCGATGGGCGTGGACGCCGACCCGAACAAGGCGCAGGGCGCCGGTGACCAGGGCATGATGTTCGGCTACGCGACGAGCGAGACCCGCGAGCGGATGCCCCTGCCGATCATGCTCGCGCACCGGATCGCCGAGCGACTCGCCGCGGTGCGCAAGGGCCTCCACGGGCTGGACCGGCTCGAGTGGCTGCGGCCCGACGGCAAGTCGCAGGTCTCGGTCGAGTACGAGGGCGATCGCCCGGTGGCGGTGCGGACGGTCGTCGTGTCGACCCAGCACGCCGAGCGCTTCGGCCGGCGCCAGCTCGCGAACGGCACCATCCGCGAGGGCGTGATCGAGGAGGTCATCAAGCCGGTGCTCGACAAGGCGGGGCTCGAGTACGGCCGCACCAAGTTCCTCATCAACCCGACCGGCCGCTTCGTGATCGGCGGCCCGCACGGCGACGCGGGCCTCACCGGGCGCAAGATCATCGTGGACACCTACGGCGGGATGGCGCGCCACGGCGGCGGCGCGTTCAGCGGCAAGGATCCGTCCAAGGTGGACCGCTCTGCGGCCTACGCCACGCGCTGGGTCGCGAAGAACATCGTCGAGGCCAAGCTCGCGCGGCGGTGCGAGGTGCAGATCGCCTACGCGATCGGCGTCGCCGGCCGGTCTCCATCATGGTGCAGACGTTCGGCACCGGCGTGTTGCCCGACGCCACAGCTCGAGAAGATCGTGGGTCAGGTGTTCGATCTCACCCCCAAGGGCATCATTGACGCCCTCAAGCTGAAGCGGCCAATTTACAGTCAGACCGCCGCGTACGGTCACTTCGGCCGGCGGCCGTTCTCCGGCGTCTACCGGGATAACGGCAAGCAGCAGAAGGTCGACTTTTTCACCTGGGAAGAGACCGATCGCGTGAAGGACCTGCTGTCGGCCGCCCGCTGATCGGACACCTCGAGGAGCAGATGAGCGCACCCGCGACGATCGCCAAGTACGACATCAAGGACATTGCCCTCGCCGACGAGGGGAAGCGCCGCACCGAGTGGTCGGAGCGCTCGATGCCGGTGCTCCGGCAGATCCGCGCGCGGTTCGCCAAGGAGCAGCCGCTCGCAGGGACTCAGGCTGTCGGCCTGCCTGCACGTGACCACCGAGACGGCCAACCTGATGAGCACGCTGCGCGCGGCCGGGGCGGAGATCGCGCTCTGCGCGTCCAACCCGCTGTCGACGCAGGACGACGTCGCCGCGCACCTCGTGCGCGACCACGGCGTCCACGTCTACGCCATCAAGGGCGAGGACCACGAGACGTACTACGGGCACATCGCCAGCGCGCTCGCCTTCGGGCCCGACATGACGCAGGACGACGGGGCCGACCTGGTCAGCTCGCTCCACATGATCGCGCTCAACCGGCTCGACGACCTGGCCCCGCCGATCCGCAGGTGGGTCGAGACCCTGAGCCAGGCGGAGCGCCGGGCGCTCGTCGCCAAGGTGCAGGGCTCGACCGAGGAAACCACCACCGGCGTCATCCGCCTCAAGGCGATGGCCAAGGAAGGCATCCTCCAGTTCCCGATCGTCGCCGTCAACGACTCGAACACCAAGCACATGTTCGACAACCGGTACGGCACGGGCCAGAGCACGCTCGACGGCATCGTGCGCGCGACCAACCTCCTCCTCGCGGGCAGCACGGTCGTGGTGGCGGGCTACGGCTGGTGCGGCCGCGGCGTCGCGAGCCGGGCGCGCGGGGCAGGGGCCCACGTGATCGTCACCGAGGTGGATCCGCTGCCGGCGCTCGAGGCGCGGATGGACGGGTTCCAGGTCATGCCGATGGCGGACGCCGCGCCGATCGGCGACCTGTTCGTGACGCTGACCGGCAACCTGCACGTGATCCGCCCCGAGCACTTCACCCGGATGAAGGACGGCGCCATCGTCGCCAACTCGGGCCACTTCAACGTGGAGCTCGACCTGGACGGGCTGGCCCGCATCAGCGGCGAGCGCCGCGAGGTGCGGAACATGGTCGACGAGTACACCGTCAAGGGCAAGCGCATCATGGTGCTGGGCGAGGGCCGGCTCATCAACCTCGCGGCGGCCGAGGGCCACCCGGCGAGCGTGATGGACATGTCGTTCGCCAACCAGGCGCTGGCCGCGGAAGTGATCGCCAAGGAATCGAAGACGCTCGCGAAGGCGGTCCACCGCCTGCCGCTGTCGGTGGACCAGGAGATCGCCCGGCTCAAGCTGCAGAGCATGGGGATCGACATCGACACCCTCACGGCGGAGCAGGTCCGGTATCTGGCGAGCTGGGACGCGGGCACCTGAGTTCCGCGGCGGGCAGCGCGTGCCGCCGCAGGCAGAGAGGACACAGAGAGGCCGCCGCTTCGCCTCGCTGTGTCCTTTGTCTTCGGGGTGCAACGAACGGCACCCGATGACCGGCTCGCGGAACCGGAGTATACTTCCGACATGATCGAAGTCACCGTGGCCCATCTCGGCCTCGACCGGACGACCAACACGCCGGTCGTCATACTGCGCGAGAAGGACGGGGCGCGGGTGCTCCCGATCTGGATCGGTCCCGCCGAGGCGAGCGCCATCGCCATGGAGCTCCAGGGCATGAAGGCGCAGCGGCCGCTGACCCACGATCTCCTCAAGCAGATCCTCGTCGGGCTCGGCGGTGAGCTTCGCCGGGTGGTGATCAGCGCCGTGAAGGAGAACACCTACTTCGCCGAGCTGCTGATCCGCCGCGACGACCACGTCTTCCAGGTGGACGCGCGTCCCTCGGACAGCATCGCGCTCGCCCTCCGCGTGCGGGCCCCCATCTTCACCAGCGACCAGCTGCTGGAGCAGAGCGGCGTCGAGGCCGACGAGCCTTCGCCCAACCCCTCGCTCGAGGCGGACAAGCTCAAGGAATATCTCGAGCGCATGGATCCGCAGGACTTCGGGAAGTTCAATCCCTAAGTGGAGACGGACAGGGCGACCACGCCCGTGAGAACCAGGTGGGATGGCGGGACCGGCGCGCGCCGGTCCCGCTTGTATCTCGCCGGGATTCGGATGCTCTGGGTACTCGCGGCCCTGGTGCTCGCCGTCCCCGGGCTCGCCGCCCAGCAGCTCAGCACCGCCTCCGGCCGCGTGCTGCTCCCCCGCGCGACGGACACCGTTCCCCTCGCGCGTGCCAGGGTGCTGCTGCACCAGGTCGGCCGCAACGTTCAGGGACCGATCGACTCGCTGATCGCCGATGCCACTGGGCGGTTCCGCTTCCGGTTCCGCGCCGACACGAGCGCGCTCTATCTCTTGAGCGCCCGGTACGGCGGGATCGAGTATTTCTCTCCTCCGGTGCACACCAACCCCGCGCGGCCAGATACCTCGATCGCGCTCGTGGCGTACGATACCTCCAGCACGGCGCCGATCGCCGTCCAGGCTCGCCATCTCGTGGTGCCACGCGCCGGCGCGGACGGCGCGCGGCCGGTCCTCGATCTGATCGTGCTCCGGAATGACGGCATCCGCGCCCGGGTCGCGCCGGACTCGACCCACCCGTCGTGGTCGCTCACCCTCCCCCGCGGTACCGGCGAAATGCAGCTCGGCGAGAGCGACCTCTCTCCCGACGCGGTCATTCGCGAGGGGGACACCGTCAAGGTCCTCGCCCCCATCTCGCCGGGTCAGAAGCAGCTGACGATCGAGTACGCCACCGTGCCGCTGGATGGGCGCATCGCGTTCCCGGTCGGAGCGACCGCGACGCCAATGAACATCCTGGTCGAGGAGCGAAACGTGCGGGTGGGTGGCCTCACACTGACCGACAGTCAGCTCATCGAGGGCCGAAGCTTTCGGCGCTACTCCGGCCGCGTCCCCGCGGGCGGCACGGTGACGCTCACGGTAAGTGCCGACAGCAGGGCCGCCTCATCGCGGATGCTGGCAGCGCTGGTTGGCATGGTGGCCCTCGTGCTCGCGGTGGCGGCGTTCCGCGTTGTCCGGCGGCCCGCGCCAGCCGCCGTGGCCGAGGGAACGGGCGGCGATGCCGATTCCGGGAGGCTGCTCGACGCTATCGCCGTGCTCGACGCACGGTACGAGGGCCGCCAGGCCGATATGACGCCGGAGGAGTGGGAGCGCTACCGCGCGGAGCGATCGGCGCTCAAGACGCGCCTGGAGCGCGCTCTTGCGGCTCGTGGGCACGGTCCCTACGTTTGACCCCGTTGAACAATCGAAATACGCGAATGGGGATGCTCGGAAGCCGGTGAAACACCGGCGCGGCCCCGCCACTGTAACGGGCACGACGTCCACGTCGATCTTCGCTCCTAACGCCACTGGGTGACCGGGAAGGCGAGCGAAGGCCCGAAGCCAGGAGACCTCTCCGTTCGCGCCACCATGCACACCCTCGGGGGAGGGTCGGTGGCGTGTCGGCGGCGAGCTCGCCGTCGTGCATCGCCCGTCCACCACCTCGGGAACGGGCGATTTCTATTTCCGGACCTCGAGTTACCCGCCGCGTCTTCGCTGGCGCTCCTGCTCGTCCTCGCCGCCTGTCGCGCGTCCGCGCCGGTCGGACGGAGCGTCGGCATCGTGGACGATGCCGGCGACACGGTCGCGGTCTCCGCTCCCGCACGCCGCATCGTCTCGCTCATCCCGGCCACCACCGAGCTGCTCTTCGCCATCGGAGCCGGCTCCATGGTGATCGGCCGAACCGAGTGGTGCGACTATCCTCCCGCCGCCGCCGCCGTGCCCAACCTGGGCGACGGGATCGCCCCGAACGCCGAGGCGGTGCTCGCGAGCCATCCGGACCTCGTGCTGCTCTACAACTCGGCGCAGAACGCCGCGGTCGCGACCCGACTCCGATCCCTCGGGATTCCGGTGCTTCGCCTCAATACCGACCGCCTCGCGGATGTGGACCGGATCGGCCGCCTCCTCGGCCGTGTGAGCGGGCGCGAGTCGGCCGCGGACTCGGTCGCTGCCGCGTTCGACACGGCCCTGGCGACCGCGACGACGGCACCCTCCGGTCGAAGGCCCAAGGTGCTGCTCCTCGTCTGGGAGCAGCCGCCGATGACGATCGGCCGCGGCAGCTTCCTCAATGAATTGGTCGTGCGCGCCGGCGGCGTGAACCTGTTCGAGGATGTCACCTCGAGCGCCGGCACCGTGAGCATCGAGGCGGTGGCATCGCGCGACCCCGATCTCATCCTCACCACCACGGCCGGCCCGGCGGCGTTCGCCGAGCGTCCCGAGTGGCAGGCGGTCCGCGCAGTGCGCGAACGCCGCTTCCTGCCGGTGACCGGCTCCGAGTTCAACCGGCCGAGCCCACGGGCACCTGCCGCGATCCGCGAGCTCACGGCCAAGCTTCGGCGGGCCGGCTGATGGACCGGCGAGTGGCCGGCCTCGTGCTCGTCGTGTTCCTGACGCTCGTGATCGGGCTCGCGGCCGGGACGGTGCCGCTCAGCCTCGGCGAGGTCTGGGCCGGCCTCTGGCACGCGGACTCGAGCGGCGCCGTCATCGTGCGCGACCTGCGCGCTCCGCGCGTGCTGCTCGCCTTCTGCGTCGGCGGGAGCCTCGCCGTGTGCGGCGCGGCGCTCCAGGCGATGATCCGGAACCCGCTCGCCGAGCCCTACTTGCTGGGCCTCTCGGGCGGTGCGGGGCTGGGTGCCGTCATCGCCATCGCCACGCGGGCAGCCGGCCCGTGGGCCGTCCCGGTCGCGGCGTTCGTGGGAGCGATCGCCGCGGTGGCCCTGGTGTATCGGTTGAGCCTGGTTGCGGGACGGCGGCTCGACCCGCGCGTGCTCCTGCTGTCGGGCGTGGTCGTCGGCTCGTTCGCCGGGGCCCTCATGAGCGCGATCATCGTGCTCTCGCCCTCGGCCGGCATTCGAAACGCCTTTCTCTGGCTCCTCGGAGGGTTCGGCTCGGCATCGTGGCAGACGCTGGCGGTCTTCGCCGCGTACGCCGTGCTGCCCCTCGGCGTGATCGGAGTCAGCGCGAGGAGCCTCGACCTCATTGCCCTCGGTGAGGAACCGGCCCACCATCTCGGCGCCGAGGTGGATCGCACGCGCCGGCTGGTCTACGTGTGCACGGCCCTGCTGACCGCGGCAAGTGTTGCCGCGTGCGGAATCATCGGCTTCGTCGGCCTGGTCGTGCCCCACGCGATCCGAACCGTGGCCCGGCCGCTGCACCGGACCTTGCTGCCCCTCGTGTTCCTCGCCGGCGGCGCCTTCCTCGTGCTCTCCGACGTCGTCTCCAGGACCGTGGTCCGACCGCTCGAGCTCCCAGTCGGGGTGATCACCGCCCTGGTCGGGGTGCCGTTGTTCGCGCTCCTCCTTCGACGGACCCTCACGTGATCCTCGACGCGGATCGGCTCGAGGTGCGGTATGCGGGCGCCGGCCGTCGCGCGCTCGACGGCGTGAGCTGCCGCGTGGGACCCGGTGAGCTGGTTGCGATCGCCGGCCCGAACGGCAGCGGCAAGACGACGCTGGTGCGGGCCGTCACCGGCCTGGTGCCACTCGCGGCCGGGGGGGTGCGAATCCAGGGTCGTCCGCTCGGTGAATGGCGGCGGCCCGAGCTCGCCCGCGTGCTCGGCGTCGTGCCGCAGCGCGAAGACCTCGTGTTCCCGCTCCGCGTGGACGAGACCGTCATGCTCGGTCGGTACGCGCGGCTCGGCGCGCTCGGCGCCCCAGCCGCGGCCGATCGCGAGGCCGTGCGCTCCGCGCTCGCTCGCTGCGACGCGGAGGCGCTGGCGGCGCGTTCCGCCGACACGCTGTCGGGCGGCGAGTGGCAGCGGGTGCGGCTCGCGCGGGCGCTCGCGCAGGAGCCCGCGATGCTTCTGCTCGACGAGCCGACCGCATCGCTCGATGTGCGTCACGAGATGGAGATCCTGGAGCTCATCCGCGGGCTGGTGAACCACGGGCTCGCCGGACTCGTGATCACCCATCAGCTCAACCTGGCCGCGCGGTTCGCGGACCGGATGATGCTGCTGAGCGAGGGACGTGTCGTGGCCGAAGGCACCCCGGGCGAGGTCCTGCGCAAAGACATCGTCAGCGGCGTCTTTCAGTGGCCGGTGGCGGTGACGACATGGTGCGACGGCTCGCCCCAGGTGGTCCCGCTTCGTCCCGGCGAGGCCCCCGAATGAGAGCGGCCATCGCGCTCGCGCTCACGACGCTCTGCGTCTCGACGGTCGCCGCGCAGGGCCCCTCGCGGATCGCGGGTCGCGTGGTGGACGCTCTGTCCCAGAGGCCCGTGCAGGGCGCTGAGATCCGTGCGGGCGAGCTGGTGACGGAGAGCGCCGCGGACGGCGGGTTCAGCTTCGGCAACGTGCCCCCAGGCCGGATCGAGCTGCGCGTTCGCCGCATCGGCTACGCGCCTGCTCGGCGGGACATCGACCTGGTGCCCAGCCTCGAGCGGACCGTCACCATCACGTTGGTACCGGTACCGGTGCAGCTCGACAGCGTCACCGTCATGGCCACGCCCGGCGCGATCGCCATCGAGGGGCCCGACCTGGTGCGCCGGGGCGGGGACCTGGCCCGCGCCCTGGACGGCTGGCAGGGGGTCGTCGTGCGCCGGGCCGGAAACGGCCCCGCCGCGCCTCAGGTGCGCGGCGGGAGTCCGGACGAAGTGCTCGTGATGGTGGATGGCTTCCCGATCAACGACCCCCTAACCGGCCGCGCCGACCTGAGCCGGATCTCGAGCCGCGAGGTCGCAACGGTCACCCTGGTGCCCGGCGCCCAGACGGTGCGCGCAGGCAGCCGCGCGGTGGCCGGCGTGATCCTGGTCGAGACGCGGAACGACGTGCGGCCCGAGGCGTCGGGGTGGGCCGCCAGCTACGGGGCGATGGGCGCACGCGTCGGCGGCTCCGCTGGAGCGGCGACCGCGAGCATTTCGGGCGAGCGCCTCGCGAACGAGTTCCCGTACACGGTGCCGGTGGTTCGGGGAGGCGGGGAGGGGACGCGCCTCAATTCAGGGGGGGAGCAGTATGCCGGTGCGCTCACCGTCGAGGGGCCGCTCGAGGTCGTGGTACGCGGAACGATCAGCGATCGCGGTCTCCCCGGCACCACGACGAACCCGACGCTCACGGCGCGCGCCCAGGATCGGTCGGTGCTCCTCGGCGCCCGGCACGACGGCACGTTGGCGGCGACCGCCTCCCTCCAGTGGATCGAGACTCGGGCCGAAGATCCAGCGCCGCCGACCGGCGCGGCCTACGATAGCTACACGCACGGCGTCGGCGCCACGGCGGAGCTCACGCGCCGCGCGCCCGCCGCCCTGGCGGGCTGGCGCGGCACCGCCGACATCGCCGCCGAGGGACGCGGATATCGTTTCGCCGGCGACGGTATCCGCGAGGGCGCCTCGTTCACGCAAGCTGCGCTTCGGGCGGACACCCGGCTGAGCCACGGCGCCTCCAGCGCGTGGTCCATCGCGCCGGCGGCCCGGCTCGACGTCTGGACGGGATCCACAACTCCGCGCCTCAGCGCGCGCGTGGACGGCGGCTGGCAGCGCGGGCCGACAGCCGTCACCCTCGGCGTTGGCAGCGGGGTAACGCCGCCGGTCCTGGCGGATCTCTTCTTCCGCGAAGGCGTGGGGGTGCGCCTCAACCCCAACTTGCGCCCGGAGCGGGTGCGCTGGGAGGTGGACGGGGGCCTGCGTCAGGAGCTGGGCGGCGGCTCGAGCATCGGCCTTCGCCTCTTCGCCGGACGGGTGGCGGACATGATCGTCTGGGCGCCGGATTTCCGCTTCATCTGGAGCCCGCGGAACTTCGACGTGGTCCGACGGGGCGGGGAGCTCACGGCCGATTGGGCCTTCCGACGCAACCTCCGGGTCAGCGGCAGCGCCACGTATGCGGCCGTGACCTATGACATCCCCGACGGCGCCCAAGTACTGTATCGCCCTCGGGTCACCGTCGACGCCGCTGCCGTGTGGTCGCCCCGCGCATGGTCGGCCGACGTTCGCTGGCATCACATCGGGGAGCGCTACCCGAACAGCGCCGGGACCAATCCGCGCCCTTCCTTCTCCCTCATCGACGCGGGACTCGAGCGCCGCCTCGGCACGGGCCTGGTGCTGCGGGGCGAGGTCCGCGACCTGACCGACCAGCGCGCGGAGTTCCTCGCCGGCTACCCGACACCTGGTCGTACCATCGCCTTTACCCTCACCATGGTGGTTCCATGAACCGGTCCCGCTTTCTGGCCACGACGGCCGCGGCCATCTTCGTACTCGGCTGTGCCGACACCAATGCGCCTCTCCCCGAGCCTGTGGAGGTGCTCGTCGTGGTCAACAGTACGGCGAACACGCTCAGCATCGTGCCCGTCGAGGGATCGGGGCAGGTCGTGTCCGTGCCGCTGGGCGGCACGACACCGACACCGGTCGGCGTCTCCGCGCGCAAGGAGATCGCCATCGTCCCGCTCGGGCTCGACAACGCGGTGGCCGTGGTGGATCTTCGCGCGGCGCAGGTGATCCGTACGGTGCCGCTGCCGGACAACTCCGGCGCCACCGGCTCGACGATCCTGGACGATTCGATCGCCTACGTGGGGAACCCCAACCTGAACGCCGTCTCCCGGATCAACTATCTGACGGGCGCCCGCTCCGAGGTACCGGTCGGCGTATTTCCGCAGGGACTCGTGTTTACCCGCGGGAAGGTGTTCGTGCTCAACGGGAATCTCGTCAACTTCACCCCGGCCGGGCCGAGCTGGCTTACCGTCGTCGATCCCGCCACCAACAACCGCGCGAGCGGCGGCGATTCCATCCCGCTCACCGGCCCCGGCAACGCGGGCTTCGCCGAGGTCGGCTCCGACGGGCTGCTCTATGTCATGAACACCGGCGATTACTTCTCGGGCGAGGGGCGTCTCTCCGTCGTGGACCCGCTCGCTCGGACCGAGCTCGCGAGTCACGCCGGGTTCGGAACGGGTCCGGGCAACGTGGCGTCGGACGGCGGCTCGCACCTCTTCATCAGCTCCTTCTCCGAGGGCGTGATGGAGTTCGACCTGGACAGCAACAAGGTCGTTCGCGGCGCCGGGCATGGACTCCAGGTACCGGGCAACTCGGCCGTGGCCGCTGACAGCAAGGGCCGCCTGTACGCGATCGAAAGCGGGCCATGCTCGGGTGGCGCACCGGGAATCGCGCATGTGTTCGACGCCTCGCTGACCGAAATTCGGACCATCACCCTCGGCGAATGCCCCTCGGGCGCGGCGGTGACGCAGATCCCGCCCGAGTGAGCGGAGGGCGGCGGGAGGACGAACGGGTGGCGCAATCGTCCGTCCTCCCACCGGCCGGCCGTATATTTCGCCATGCCTCTGGTGACCACGCCGGCGATCGTCCTGTCCGCGCTCCGCTACAGTGAAACCTCGAAGATCGTTCGGCTCGCCACGCGCGACCACGGCGTGCAGAGCGCGATCGCGAAGGGAGCCTTGCGGCCGAAGAGTCGCTACGGCGCCGCGCTTCAGCTGCTGAGCGAGGGCCAGGCACAGTACCTGGCCAAGGAGCACCGGGAGCTGCACGTGCTCACCGCGTTCGACCTGCAGCACCTGCACCTGGCGCTGGCGGCCGACGTTTCGCGCTACGCGACCGCCTCCGCTCTCGCGGAGGTCATGGTGCGCTTCGCCCCGCCCGATCCCCACCCCCAGAGCTACGACGTTTTCCGCGACGCGCTGGGCGCCTTGGAGGACGCGGCGGGCGCAGACGTAGAGGCGCTGGGCTACCGCCTGCTGTGGCACCTGGTGAGCGTGCTGGGCTTCGCGCCATCGCTCGATGCGTGCGCGCGCGACGGCGGTGCGTTGCCCGAGGATGGCGGACTCCCGTTCAGCACCAGCGAGGGTGGCGCCCTGTGTGCCGCGTGCGCCGCGGAGCAGGGGGCCACGCGGCTCCCGGCCGACGCCCGGGCGGACCTCGTGGCGCTGCTGAATCCCGACGCCGCCCTCCCGCGTCTCGACGAGCGGCACGGTACCGCCCACCGCCGGCTCCTTGCCCGCTACGTGCGCTACCACCTCGGCGAGGGGGCCGAGCTTCCGGCGCTCGACTTCTGGCAGCGTCGTCCCTGGGTGGTGTCCGTGTGATCATCGGAACGGCTGGACACATCGACCACGGCAAGTCCGCGCTGGTGGCCGCACTCACGGGCCGCCCCATGGATCGCCTGGCCGAGGAACGGCGGCGCGGCATCACGATCGACCTCAACTTCGCTCCGCTCTCGCTCGGCAACGGCACCACGGCCGGCGTCGTGGACGTGCCGGGCCACGAAGATTTCGTGCGCACGATGGTGGCGGGGGCATCCGGCATCGACCTCGCGTTGTTGGTGGTCGCCGCCGACGAAGGGATCATGCCGCAAACCCTGGAGCACCTGGCGGTGCTCGAGCATCTCGGCGTCCGCGCGGGGATTCCGGTCGTCACGAAGGCGGATCTGGTCGATCCCGACTGGCTCGAGCTGGTGCTGGCCGAAGTGGGCGACCGTCTCGCGCGCTCTTCGGTCGGATTCGAGGCGCCGATCGCGGTGTCGGCCAAGTCGGGCCTGGGTCTCGACGGCTTGCGCGCACGCCTCGCCGCCCGGGCCGCCGGACTGAGCCCGCGGCTCGGCGCTGATCTGTTCCGGCTCCCGGTCGACCGCGCGTTCTCGCTCGCGGGTGTGGGAACGGTCGTCACGGGGACGGCCTGGTCGGGGCGCCTCTCCGTGGGCGACGCGGTACGGCTGCTGCCATCCGACACGCCGGCCCGCGTGCGCTCCATCGAGAGCTACGGCGCCACGCTCCAGCAGAGTCAGCCCGGCGCCCGCACCGCCGTCGGACTGGCCGGGGTGCAGCGCGAGGAGGCCCAGCGAGGGGCGTGGCTCGTGGCCGCCGATGCGCCATGGGCGCCGGTGAGGGCGGTGGATGTGGAGCTGGCGCTCGGGGCAGACGCCCCACGCGCGCTGACCCCGCGGGCCCGCGTTCGCGTCCACCTCGGGACCACAGAGGTGATGGCGCGGGTGCACCCGCGGGCCCCGATTCGAGCCAGGCGGGAAGGGGCTGGCCAGACTGGCCCTCGAGGGACCGATCGTGGCTCGCGGCGGCGATCGGATCGTGCTTCGAAGCTTCAGTCCGGTGACCACGATCGGCGGAGGCCGGATCCTCGATCCTTCACCGCCGAGACGCCGCAGCCTCTGGCCGAGCGGATTGGTGGAGGAGAACCCGGAGGCGCGATTCGCCGCACTGCTCGAGCGTCGCCCCTCCGGCGTGCCTACCGCCGAGGTGCCGATTCTCCTTGGCCTCCCGCCGGCCGAAGCGGCGGCGGTGGCGCGCTCCACCCCTGGCCTTCGCCAGGTCGGCGAGCTCTGGGTCCGCGAGGCGACCCTCTCCGCGCTCGGCGCACAGGCGCTGAGCCAGCTCAAGGCACATCACCGCGCCAGGCCAAGCGACCGCGGGCTCTCGCTCGAGACGCTTCGCCACGGACTTCGTGCGCCGCCCGCCTTGGCCGAGCAGGCGTTGACGGACCTCGTCTCGGCGGGACGCATTCGCGCAGGCGACGGGCTGGCGATGTTGTCCGGGTTCGTACCCCGGGTCGAAGGCGGTGACGCGGAGATCGATCGGTTCGTTCGCATTCTGGAGGAGGCGGGCCTGAGCCCGCCAACCCTGGCTGAGCTGGAGCGGGAGACCGGCCGACGCGATGTGGGTGCGATCCTCAGGCTCGCGGCTCAAGCGGGCAGGATCGAAGCAGTGGAGCGGGACCGCTACTACGCCCTTCCCGCTCTGGACCGCTTCACGGCCGCGCTGGCGGACATCGGTCGCGAGAGCCTGATCGCACCGGCCGCCCTACGAGACCGCCTCGGGATCAGCAGGAAGTACATGATCCCGCTCCTCGAGTGGGCCGACGCCAAGGGAATCACCGAGCGGGTCGGAGATGCAAGGAAGCTCCGAAACGCTTGACACACCGCCGGTTGGGCTGGAATCTTACACTCAGTAGTCCGGTTGCCTTTGACTTTCGCCTCCTGGAGGTGCCCGCCGTACTTCCATCCGTCTGATGAGGAGCACCCATGGTCCGCTGGGCGTGGGCGGGGTGGTGGCTCGGGCTGCTGGTGGGCGTCGGAAACCCGGTGGCTGCGCAGGCGAACGTCTCCCCGCCTCGAATCGAGCTGAAGGAGAACTACCCCAATCCGTTCTTTCCGACGACGACGATTCCGTTCTTGATTTCCCAGGAGGTGTGCGCCAGAGGACACCAACCGGTCGTCAGTCTGAAGATCTACAACGTGCTCGTCCAGGTGGTCGCCATCCCCGTGCTCGCCACGGGCTCGGGACCCCGCCCTGGCGCGGAGCGCCTGGACAGTCTCCGACTGCGATGCGGCGAGTACCACGCGTTCTGGGACGGGAAGTATCTGGATGGTCAGAGCGAGGCAACTTCGGGTGTGTACTACTACCAGCTCACCGTGGATGGAGAGCGGTTCACCCGCAAGATGATCGCGCAGAAGAAGGTGACCAGCCAGCAATGAGAGGGACGGCCCGCGGGCCGTCCCTCGCTTGCTTTGGCTGTCAATGTGGCAGGGATTTGCGGTACGGCCGTTGCCCAGGCCAAGGCCTCGACCGATGCCCATCGCCTTGCGGAGGTGTGTCCCACCGCAAGGCTGCGAACCCACGACCTACGACCTACGACGATGATTCGACCCGAGCGATTGACCATCAAGGGCCAGGAGGCCTTCCGCGACGCCGGTGAGCTCGCCCGTCGGCGCGGCAACCCCGTCGTCAACGACGCCCACCTGCTGGCGGCGCTTCTCGCGCAACCCGAAGGTGTGGTCCAGCCGCTCCTGCAGAAGGCGGGTCTCAATGTGACCGGCCTGGGGCAGGCGGTGGAGCGCGAGCTGGACCGGTTCCCCACTCAGGAGGGTGGAACCGCGGAGCCGTCATTCAGTCGCGAGATGCACCGCATCTTCGACCGGGCCGACGCGGATGCCTCCAAGCTCGGTGACACCTATGTCTCCACCGAGCATCTGTTGATCGCCATGGCCGAGGAGAAGGGCACGGCCCTGCGGGGCCTGTTGAGCGCCCAGAAGGTCTCGGCCGACGACCTGCGGCGCGCCCTCGACGAGGTGCGCGGCTCGCATCGGGTCACCGACCAGTCGCCCGAGGAGAAGTACCAGGCGCTGGAGCGGTACACCCGGAACCTGACCGAGCAGGCCCGTCGCGGAAAGCTCGATCCGGTGATCGGCCGCGACGAGGAGATCCGCCGCGTCGTCCAGGTGCTCTCGCGGCGCACCAAGAACAACCCCGTCCTCATCGGCGAGCCCGGCGTGGGGAAGACGGCCATCGTCGAAGGTCTGGCGCAGCGCATCGTGAACGGCGACGTGCCGGAGTCGCTTCGGAACCGGGAGCTCGTCGGCCTCGATATCGGTCAGCTGCTGGCGGGCGCCAAGTTCCGAGGCGAGTTCGAGGAACGGCTCAAGGCGGTCGTGAAGGAGCTCACCGAGAGCGAGGGGAAGTTCATCACTTTCATCGACGAGCTGCACACGATCGTCGGCGCCGGTGCTGCCGAGGGGGCCGTGGACGCCAGCAACATGCTCAAGCCGCCGCTGGCTCGCGGCGAGCTCCACGTGATCGGCGCCACGACGCTCGACGAATACCGCAAGCACGTCGAGAAGGACCCCGCGCTCGAGCGCCGCTTCCAGCCGGTGCTCGTGGGCGAGCCGAGCGTGGCCGACACGATCGCGATCCTGCGCGGGCTCAAGGAGAAGTACGAGGTGCACCACGGTGTCCGGATCACGGACAACGCTCTGGTGGCGGCCGCCACGCTCTCCGACCGGTACATCGGCGACCGGTTCCTGCCGGACAAGGCGATCGACCTGGTCGACGAGGCCGCGAGCCGGCTTCGGATCGAGATCGACAGTCTGCCCCAGGAGATCGACGAGGTCGAGCGGCGCATCGTGCAGCTCCAGATCGAGCGCCAGGCGCTGCTCAAGGAGAAGGACAAAGCGGCTGTCGAGCGCCGGCAGACGCTCGAGGCGGAGATCGCCGAGCTGCGCGAGCGCGCGGACGCCATGAAGGCGCAGTGGCAGGCAGAGAAAGGGGCTATCGGCGAGATCCAGCAGATCAGGGCGGAGACCGAGACCGTCCGCGCCGAGATCGAGCAGGCCACGCGCCGCGGGGATCTGCAGCGCGCCGCCGAGCTCCGTTATGGGCGCTTGCCGGAGCTCGAGCGGAAGCTGCAGGAGGACGAGAAGCGGCTCCAGGGAACGCAGTCGCGCGCGCGCTACCTGCGGGAAGAGGTCGACGCGGAGGACATCGCCGAGATCGTGAGCAAATGGACCGGGATCCCGGTGAGCAAGATGCTCGAGAGCGAGCGCGAGCGCCTGGTGAAGCTCGAGGACGAGCTCGGCCGCCGTGTCATCGGCCAGCGAGCCCCGATCACGAGCGTGGCGAACGCCGTTCGACGCAGCCGAGCCGGACTGGGCGACCCCAACCGGCCCACGGGCTCGTTCATTTTCCTGGGCCCCACGGGGGTGGGAAAGACCGAGACGGCACGGGCCCTGGCCGAGTTCCTGTTCGACGACGAGCGGGCCATGATCCGGATCGACATGTCGGAGTACATGGAGAAGCATTCGGTGGCCCGGCTCATCGGCGCGCCGCCGGGGTACGTCGGATACGAGGAGGGCGGCCAGCTCACCGAGGCGGTCCGCCGCCGGCCGTACAGCGTCATTCTCTTCGACGAGATCGAGAAAGCGCACCCGGACGTGTTCAACGTGCTGCTCCAGATTCTCGATGACGGCCGACTCACGGACAGCCAGGGTCGGCTCGTGGATTTCCGCAACGCGGTGATCATCATGACCAGCAACATCGGGAGCCAGATCATCGTGGACGCCGGCGCGCAGGTGGACGACAAGGCGTGGGAGCGGGTGGAACAGCGGGTCCGGGACGAGCTCCGGAATTTCTTCCGTCCCGAGTTCCTCAATCGGGTGGACGAGATCATCGTCTTCCGTCCGCTCAGCCGCGAGGACCTGGTGCACATCGTGGACATCCAGCTGCGTCATTTGGACGATCTGCTGGCGGCCCGGCACATCCGGCTCGAGGTCGCGCCGGAGGCCAAGGAGCTCCTGGCCGCGCAGGGGTACGATCCGGTCTACGGGGCTCGACCGCTCAAGCGCGTGATCCAGCGCGAGCTCCAGAACCCGATCGCGCTCGAGATTCTCGAGGGAAACTTCCACGAGGGCGACACCATCCGTGCCGAGCGAGCGGACGAGCATCTGCGCTTTGCCCGGGTGGCGACGGCCCCCGAGCGCGCCAGTGCGTAGGGGGACACCGTCACCGAGCGACCTGCAGGGTATGCAGGCGGCGTTGCGCCTGGCGCGCGCCGCCTCCGTGCGCGAAGAGGTGCCGATCGGAGCGGTGATCGTCGCCGATGGCGAAGTGCTGGCCGAGGCGCACAACGAGACCATCCAGCGCCGCGACCCGACCGCACATGCGGAGCTCCTGGCGATCCACCGGGCGCTCCACCGCGCTGGCGAAGACCGGCTTCCGTTCGCCACGCTCTACGTGACCCTGGAACCGTGCGCCCAGTGCGCCGGCGCGATCGTCCTCGCGAAGGTGGGCCGAGTGGTGTACGGCGCGCAGGACCTGCGCGCGGGCATGTCCGGTTCGGTCTATGACCTCTTGCGCCATCCTCGTCTCAATCATCGGCCGGAGGTCGTGAGCGGGCTCTTCGCCGAGGATTGCGCCGAACTGCTCAAGCGATTCTTCAAGGACCGCCGCTCCGTGCTGTAGCAGGGCGCACGGCGGTTCGACGCACGTAACCGCCGTGGCGCGCCCGAACGCGGCGCGTTTGGGTGCGGCCCCGAAACTGACTGGCAAAGCGGCCTCGGGGGTTGTAATCTTCGCGCCCGAGCGAGGTTGGATCGCTCAGGACAGGTGTCCGAGTGGCTGAAGGAGCCGGTCTCGAAAACCGGTAAGGGGGCAACCCCTTCGAGGGTTCGAATCCCTCCCTGTCCGTTGCACCTCCGCTTCATCCCGGCCTCTTTCGCTGGTCCCTATCCTCCTCCTTAGCCACGCGGTATGCTTGGTGTGCGCAGCCTTCTAGGCAGGTCATAGGTGCCAGACCTCCGCGAACAGCTCCAGAGCGGCTTGGCTGACCGCTACCGACTCGAGCGCGAGCTGGGGCGGGGTGGCATGGCCACGGTGTTCCTGGCCCACGATCTCCGGCATGACCGCCCGGTCGCGTTCAAGGTCTTGCATCCCGACCTCGCCGCCACCCTCGGCCCTGAGCGCTTCCAGCGGGAAATCCGGACCACCGCCCGCCTGCAGCACCCACACATCCTGCCCGTGCTCGATTCCGGCGAAGCGGCTGGCCAGCTCTGGTACACCATGCCCTACGTCGAGGGCGACTCCCTTCGGGATCGCCTGCGGCGCGAGGCTCAATTGCCGCTCGACGATGCGCTGCAAATCACCCGCGAGGTGGCCGACGCGCTGGGCTACGCGCACAGCCAGAGCATCGTGCACCGCGACATCAAGCCCGAGAACATCCTGCTCGGCCAGGGCCACGCGTTGGTCGCTGACTTCGGCATCGCCCGAGCAGTGCAGGTCGCTGACGCCGAGCACCTGACGGCCACGGGTGTGGCAGTCGGCACGCCCGCCTATATGAGCCCAGAGCAGGCGGACGGCACGTCGAATGTGGATGGGCGGTCGGACCTCTACAGTCTCGGCTGCGTCCTGTACGAGATGCTGACCGGCGAGGTCCCGTACACCGGCCGGACGCCGCAGGTCGTGATCGCCAAACGGGTGCTCGAGCCGCTGCCGCACGTGCGGACGCTGCGCGCCAGCGTGCCGGAGGCCATCGAGCAGGCGATCAGCCAGGCCCTCGCCGTGACCCCGGCCGACCGGTTTACCACCGCTGCAGACTTCGCCCGTGCGCTCGCTCGACCGCACGTTACCTCCGACACGACTACTACCCCTGCGGCTTCGCAACCGATGGCAGCAGGGGGCCATCGGCGGGTGCCGCGCGCTTTGGCCACGCTTGCGCTGGGCATCCTGGTGGGGGCGGGGGTGCTGCTCGCTTGGTTACGCGCCCGGCCAGAACCCGGGGCCGCTGGCCCGAAACGGCTGGCCGTGCTCCCGTTCGAGAACCTCGGCCAGCGCGACGATGATTACTTCGCCGATGGTGTTACGGATGAGGTGCGCGGGAAGCTTGCCGCGCTACCTGGCCTCGAAGTGATCGCCCGCACCAGCTCAGTCCAATACAAGCAGACCACTAAGAGCCCGCAGCAGATCGGGCGCGAGCTGGGGGTGCAGTTTCTTCTGACCGGCACCGTCCGCTGGGAAAAGGCAAAGCCATCAGGCGGAACGAGTCGCGTGCGCGTCAGTCCCGAACTGATCCAGGTCACGACGGCTTCGACCAAGTGGCAAGCACCCTTCGAGGCCCCGCTTACCGACGTGTTCCAGGTGCAGGGGCAAATCGCCGGCCGAGTGGCCGAGGCGCTCGGTGTAGCCCTCGGCGCGGGCGAGCAGGAGCGAATCCGCGAACGCCCGACTCAAAACCTGGCCGCGTACGATGCGTTCCTCCGTGGCGAGGAGGCCGCCGACGGTCTCCCTGGCCTGGATCAGGCGGCGCTTCGGCGCGCGCGAGACTATTACGAGCGGGCGGTGACCCTCGATTCGAGCTTCGCCCTAGCCTGGGCTCAGCTTTCGAGGGCCTACTCGTTCCTCTATTGGAACGCCCCAGACCACTCAGCAGCGGCAATGGCCGCTCAGCGCGCGGCTGAGCGGTCGCTAACGCTCGCGCCCAAGGGTGCCGACGGGTATCTGGCGCTTGGCAACTACTACGAAATGGTGCGGTACGACGCGCCGCGCGCGCTCGAGCAGTACACGAAGGGGCGGCAGCTTGCGCCGAAGGACGCAAGGCTGCTGGCCTGGGCCGGGTGGGCTGAGTTCCTCCTCAGGCGGGTTGACGAGGGAATTGCGCACATGCGAGAGGCGGAAGTGCTCGATCCGCGACGCGTCGAAATTGCGCATTCACTCACCTGGCCACTGCTCACCCGCCGTCGCTACGCAGAGGCACTGTCCACGGCTGAGCGCGCGCGGGCACTCGCGCCGAGCAACCTCTGGGCGATTGTTACAGTGACCTCCGTCCACCTAGCCCAGGGTGACTTGGCCGGGGCGCGGTCGGTGCTCCGAGCCGTGCCGGTAGATGTAGACACCGCCGCCCTTGTGGCACAAGTCGCCATGGCCGACCTGTACTGGGTGCTCGACGATGAGCAGCAGCAGCAGCTTCTGCGACTCTCGCCCGAGGCGTTTGGCGGCGACCGGGCTGCGTGGGGCCTCGCGCTCGCCCAAACCAACGCGCTGCGAGGGGCTCAGGCACTGGCGCGCGCCTATGCCGATTCCGCCCGCGTCGCTTTTGAGGCTCGACTCCGCGACGTACCTGAGGACGCTCCAACCCACGCGTACCTGGGCCTGGCGCTCGCATTCCTGGGCCGTCGCGCCGAGGCGGTCCACGAAGGAGAGCGCGGCGTGGAGCTATTACCAGTCAGCAGGAACGCGGCGCAGGGGGCGGACCTCCTGCGTATGCTTGCCTTGACCCATCTCATCGTGGGTGAGTCCGAACCGGCCCTCGACCGACTCGAGTCGCTGCTCAAGATTCCCTATTACCTGTCGCCCGGCTGGCTCAAGATCGACCCCAACTTCGCCCCGCTCCGGGGCAACCCGCGCTTCGAACGGCTGGTGAACGGGCAGTAGGGGCCACGCCTAGACACGCCGTCGGGTTAGGCTTGGGTTAGAGTTGCGCGAAATCTGTGGCCGCATATCCTCTCGCAGATCGACAGGGCAGGGTGGGATTCGAGTTATTTCCGCTCCGGACGAAAGTTCATGCGTTCGCGGTGTTTGCCTCGAAAACCGGTAAGGGAGCAATCCCTTCGAGGGTTCGAATCCCTCCCTGTCCGTCGCACCAAACTCCCACGAACCAGCCCGCCTCCCCGCGTCCGCGATCTTCCGGCGGACGCGACGGCTATCCACACCCTTGCTCGCCACACCAGTGCGGCGGCCTCGCCGTCGCGTGCGACCTCGGTCGCCGCGAAGTGACCACCCCGCCACAACCGTAACCCCGACAAGGCGAGCAGACGCCGTGACCGTGTCGGCCCCGTTGCACCAAAGTTCAATGGCCTGGTAGGGGTACGCGGGGCGCTCTTTCAGCCGTCGCTCGTGCCCAGCGGACGAGCCCGGAGATCCGAGCGTCGGCAACGAGGACGCTCCGCACACAGGGGACCATTCGGGAGGTTCCCGAGTCGCAACCGGAGCAAGAGCCCCGGCATTTTCAGGGACCAATCAGCCGGCCGTCGAAAGCTGAGCTGACCCGTCACACTATAATGAGGAGTACATTCATGAGAGCCGAACTTATCGAAGTCGTCGAGACAGAGCTCAAGCGTTTCGCCGCCGATCTCAATCTGTCCGACGCCCAGAAGACCCAGCTCAAGACCGCACTCGAGAATGCGCACGACAAGATCGACGAAGTCCGCCAGAAGAATCCGAACATCACCAAAGCCGAGGCCGTGTCCAAGATCCAGGAAGTTCGCGGCACCATGCGCGAGCGGGTCGTGAAATTCCTGACCCCCGAGCAGTTGACGAAATGGGATGCGGAAGTGACCAAGGCCAAGACTTTCCTGGGTGAGCAAGTAGGATCCTAGTTCATACCCCGCTCGGCCGGGCGGCAGCTCGCTGCCGCCCGGCCAGCGATGGATCAATCTCGAACGCCGACGTCCCGAAAAGCATCGAGCATTCGAGTCCCTCCTTGTCCGGCTCTTCCACCATCCGTTTCTTACCTTCCATGTTCCACCTGAACACTGGTCCTGTCATCACCGACATGACCGGCACGTGACACCGCGCCCGGCCACTGACCGATCGGGTCCCGACACGGCGCGGGCCGGTGGCCCTGTACCGGCATTCGTTCCGCGATGAGCGTGGCGCCCCTGGCGGTCCCAGATCGGGTTGCGGGCTCCCTCCTCGGGCTCGCGCTCGGTGACGCCCTGGGATTCGTCGTGGAGGCGGCTCCCTGCGCTCTCGCCGAAGCGTATGTCCGAACCGAGCTCGGCCCCCGAACGGTGGGCACGCGAGCCCACCACAACTTTCCCTTCGGCCAATACAGTGACGATACCCAGCTCGCCCGCGTACTCCTTCGCTCGGTGCGCGACGCGGGTCGCTGGGAGCCGGCTGCGTTTGCCGCCGGCGTGGCGGAGCTGTTTCGCATCGGCAAGCCGGTCGGGGCGGGCCCTGGCACCCATGGCGCCGCGGCGCGGCTCATCGCCGGCGCGACCTGGGCGGAGGCCGGCGCGCCGGCACCCTACGCGGGGAATGGCGGCGCCATGCGCGTGGCGCCGCTCGGCGTTCTCCTCGCCCACGATCCCGAGCGACTGGCGTCCGTGGCCGCCGAGCAATGCCGCGTGACGCATCTCGATTCCCGCTGTGTTGGTGGGGCCGTGGCGGTGGCGGTCGCGGCGGGCTTGATCGCGCAGCCAGGTCCGATCGACCGCGCGCGGGTGCTCCGAGAGGTCGCCCGCGTCGTGGCAGGGGCCGATGCGGAGATGGCGGACGTCGTGCACGCACTGGGAGACTGGCTCGACCTGCCCCCGGACTCCGCCAAGGAACGCCTGCGCGAAGCCAGGCTGGACCCCGGCGAGGTCGGGGCCTGGCGCGGCATCTCGAGCCATGTGGTGCCGAGCGTGGCGTGGAGCCTGTACGCCGCCCTCCGGACGCCGGACGACTACTGGACCGCGGTCTGCACTGCGATCGAGGTCGGGGGGGACACCGACACCATGGCGGCGATGACGGGGGGCATCGTGGGCGGCCGTGTGGGCCGGCCCGCGCTTCCGGGAGCCCTGCTCGACCGGCTGACCGATCGGGGGCAGTGGCGGGCCGATGCGCTCGAAGCCCTGGCCCGGGACTGCGCGCGGCGCGATCTCTTCCCACCCTCCTAAGCGGGCACTATATCTTGGGCCATCGGCCACCGCGCGTGTCCCGCCGTTCCACGAGGTCGCTATGCCCCACGGAAGGATTTATCAGGACGTCACGGAGACCGTCGGCAACACCCCGCTCATCCGCCTCAACCGGCTCGGCCAGGGCCTGCCGGGCCGGATCGTCGTCAAGCACGAGGGCTACAACCCGTACGAGTCAGTGAAGGATCGGATCGGCGCCGCGATGATCAACGACGCGGTCGAGAAGGGCCGGCTGCGCCCGGGCATGTTCATCGTCGAGCCCACGTCGGGGAACACCGGCATCGGCCTCGCCTACGTCGCCGCCGCGCGGGGCTATCGCTGCATCTTCACGATGCCGGAGACCATGACGCTCGAGCGGCGGAACCTGCTGCGGGCGCTGGGGTGCAAGGTCGTCCTCACCGAGGGGCCCAAGGGCATGAAGGGAGCGATCGCGCGAGCCGAGGGCATCCTGGCTCGTCTGGGTGATCGCGCCTGGATGCCGCGCCAGTTCGACAATCCGGCCAATCCGGCCATTCACTATCGCGCGACCGGCCCGGAGATCTGGGACGACACGGAAGGCAAGGTGGACGTGTTCGTCTCGGGCGTCGGCACGGGCGGAACGATCACCGGGGCCGGGCGCTACCTGCGTGAGCGGAAGCCCGGCATCCATATCGTCGCCGTCGAGCCGGCCGAGAGCCCGGTGCTCTCGGGCGGCCAGCCCTCGCCCCACCGACAGCAGGGGATCGGGGCGGGGTTCATTCCGAGCCTGCTCGACACCAAGATCTACGACGAGGTCGTGCGCGTGAGCAACGAGGACGCGATCGCGACGGCGCGGCGCCTGGTGCGGGAGGAGGCGATCTTCGCGGGCATTTCGAGCGGGTCGATCACGTGGGCCGCTCTCCAGATCGCGGCCCGACCGGAGAGCGCCGGCAAGCTCATCGTGTCGGTCGTGTGCGATTTCGGGGAGCGGTACTTGTCGAATCCGGTCTACGTCGAGCTGGCCGAGCCCGATTTTTCCGACGTCGATGATGCGCTGACCGAGCCGGCGGCGGTCGCGTGACGCGGGATGGCCTGGAGGGATGGGTCGCCTAGAGCCCGCGTGGTTCGGGTCGAGCCAGCGGACGCGGCGGAGACGGCAGTCTCCGCCGTGACTGTTTTCCGCCTGCTCGATTATCTTGTCTCCTTTCCCGTCCACCCTTCGCCCCGAGGTCCACCCGCTCGTGACCACACCCGCACGCACGCTCGACGGCGCGCCGACGCCGGCCGACCGGATCGACTCGATCTTCGGCAGCGACATCTTCTCGCGCAGCATCATGCAGAAGCGTCTCCCGAAGGAGGTCTATCGGAGCCTCCTCCGCACCATCGACCACGGCGAACCGCTCGACCCGGCCGTGGCCGACGTCGTCGCGGCCACGATGAAGGATTGGGCGATCGAGAACGGCGCCACCCACTATACCCACTGGTTCCAGCCCCTCACCGGCCTGACCGCCGAGAAGCACGACTCGCTCGCCGCGCCGGACGGGAACGGCGGGGTGGTGTTCAACTTCTCGGGAAGCGACTTGGTGCAGGGCGAGCCGGATGCATCGAGCTTTCCGTCGGGCGGCATCCGCGCCACCTTCGAGGCCCGCGGCTACACCGCCTGGGACGCCACCAGTCCGGCGTTCCTCATGCGGGGCGACAATAATGTCACCCTCTGCATTCCGACGGCCTTCGTGTCCTGGACCGGCGAGGCGCTCGACACCAAGATCCCGCTGCTTCGATCCGTCGAGGCGCTCTCGCACCAGGCGCTGCGCGTGCTCCGGATCTTCGGCACCGACGCGGGTGTGAACCGGGTCTACACCACGGTCGGCCCCGAGCAGGAGTACTTCCTGATCGACCGCGACCTGTACTACAAGCGGCCCGACCTGATCACATCCGAGCGCACCCTGTTCGGCGCCAAGCCACCCAAGGGTCAGCAGCTCGAGGATCACTATTTCGGGACGATCCCGCCGCGTGTTCTCGCGTTCATGTCCGAATCGGAGCGCGAGCTCTATCGGCTTGGCGTCCCGGTGAAGACCCGGCACAACGAGGTCGCGCCCGGCCAGTACGAGATCGCGCCCCTGTTCGAGCCGAGCCACATCGCGAGCGACCACCAGATGCTCATCATGGAGACCCTGAAGCGGGTGGCCCCGCGGTACGGGCTCCAGGCGCTGCTCCACGAGAAGCCGTTCGCCGGCGTCAACGGATCCGGGAAGCACAACAACTGGTCCATGAGCACGGACACCGGCGTCAACCTGCTCGATCCGCGGGACGACACGCACACCAACATGCAGTTCCTGGTGTTCCTCGTGGCGACGATCCGGGCCGTGGACCTCCACGCCGACCTCCTGCGGGCGTCGATTGCCTCGGCGGCGAACGACCACCGCCTGGGCGCCAACGAAGCGCCGCCGGCCATCATCTCGATCTTCCTCGGCAAGATGCTGGGCGACATCCTGGAGCAGGTGGAGAAGGGATTGCCCAAGCGGACCATCCGTGGCGGCACCCTCGACCTCGGCGCGAGGACGCTCCCCCAGCTCCCGCGGCACTCGGGCGACCGGAACCGGACCTCGCCGTTCGCCTTCACGGGGAACAAGTTCGAGTTCCGGGCGGTGGGCTCGAGCGCAAGCATAGCCTGGCCCAACACCGTGCTCAACACGATGGTGGCCGAATCGCTCGACTACGTGGCCACGCAGCTCGAGAAGGCCGTCGGCGCCAAGCCGTCGCCCGCGCGCCTGCAGCAGGGCGTGCTGAGCGTGCTCAAGCGCCTCATCAAGGAGCACAAGCGGGTCATCTTCGACGGGGACAACTACTCCGAGGAGTGGCACGCCGAGGCCGATCGCCGCGGACTGCCGAATCTCAAGGACTCGGTGGCGGCGTTCCAGGTGCTGCGGGCCAAGAAGAACTCGGACCTGTTCCGGAAGTACGGTGTGCTCACCAGGTCGGAGTACGACTCGCGGATCCACATCGCCATCGAGAAGTTCGTCAAGCAGCTCGGTATCGAGGCGGAAACGATGGTCCTGATCGCGAAGTCGCAGCTCCTGCCCGCCGCGCTGGAGCATCAGCGCCGGGTGGCCGACGCGGTTGCCGCGACCAAAGCGGCCGGCGTGGACGCCAGCGACAGCACGCAGGCCCTGCGCGAGCTGGTCGAGCTCGTCACGCAGTTCCGTGCCCGGACCGCCGAGGTGGAGCGGCTTGCCGGCCACCAGGAGGCGGACCCCGCACGACACGCCGCGCAGATTGCGCGGGAGCTGAAGCCGGCGATGCAGCGATTGCGGGAAACGGGTGACGCGCTCGAGGCGGTGGTCGCGGCGGATCTGTGGCCGCTGCCGAACTACCGGACGCTGCTGTTCCTGAAATGACTCGGCGGCGTAAACCGCCGACTCGCCTGAACGAAGCGAAGGGGGCATGCTCGAGAGCATGCCCCCTTCGTCGTGCAGGCCATCTGGACCGGCTCAGCCGGGTCACATGCGTCTAGGTGGGCCAGCCGGCGGGCCGCTCCTTGGTCAGCAGAAACAGCTCGGACGGGCACTTGGCCGGGGTCAACACTCCGGCCATCGCCTGGAACGTCATCGCCTCCTGGGGCGACGTACCGGGATCGAAGTACACGGCCACCGCCTCGACCAGCGGCGCCCGATTGGGGCGCGCCAGCGCGTCCAGCCACGGATGCGGATCGGAGATACGGCGGTTCTCGAGCCGCACCCGGACGGCGCCATCCAGCCAGCAGGTCCCGGCTCCCAGCTCCTCCAGGAGAGGCTCGCTCAGCAGGAGGCTTTCGCCTTGCGGGGTGATGGCGCCGAACCGCAGTTTGCCACGCTCATTGCGCCGGTGAATGACGGTGCCCCATTGGAACCGGCGCACGCCGTGGTGATACCAGTCGAGGATCTGGAGGAGCTGATCCCGTAGGGCGTCGACGACGAGATGTGATTGCATGGTCGGCCACCAGCGGATGAGGTTGCCGGTTACGCCTAGAGGGGAGGCGCCGGGTTCTTACCCTGCAGAATGCGGGCCAGACCGCCTGAGTTCCCGCGGCTCGGGCCCTTCCGCCCCTGGCGCCCGTCTCGGGACCCGGCCACATTCCGCGCTCGGCCGACGGTCCCCTCCGGTTGGCCATACCGATCACCATGCCCAGCGACGACCTCAGCCGTTCCCACGTGTTCTACCGGAAGCTGACGCGGCGGTATCCCCGCGTCGTCCGGGCGGAAGGGTGCTGGCTGCATGATGCGGAGGGGCGGAGCTACCTGGACGCCGTCGGCGGGGCCTTCGTCGCGAACGTGGGGCACGGCGTGCGGGAGATCGCGGACGCCATCGCTCGCCAGGCGGAGCGAGTGGCCTATGTGAACGGCACCGCGTTCACCAACGATCCCGTAGAGGAGTTCGCGGCGGAGATCGCCCGGCGCTCGCCCGGGGATCTCGAGCTGGTGTATCCGCTCACGAGCGGGTCCGAGGCGGTCGAAGCCGCGCTCAAGCTGGCCCGGCAATACTGGGTCGAGTCCGGCGAGTCGTCCCGGCGCAAGATCATCGCCCTCACACCCGCCTACCACGGCAACACCCTGCTCGCGCTGTCGGCGTCCGCCCGCGAGCACTACAAGACTTATTTCAGCGACTGGCTCGTCGAGATCGTGCGGGTTCCCGCACCCTACGCGTATCGTTGCGAATGTCGAGGCGTACCGCGGCTCTGCCCGAGCTGCAGCGGCGAAGCGGTCGAGGCCGCCATCGTGCGCGAGGGCGTCGAGACCGTCGCCGCCGTGATCGCGGAACCGATCGGCGGCTCCTCGAGTGGCGCCTCGGTGCCTTCGCCGGAGTTCTGGCGACGCGTTCGCGCGGCCTGCGACCAGCACCGGGTCCTGCTGGTGGCCGACGAGGTGCTGACCGGCGCCGGACGGACCGGCACCTGGTCCGCCCTGGAGCCGTACGGTGTGGTACCGGACATCATGACGCTGGGAAAAGGGATCGGCGGCGGCTACGTGCCGCTGTCCGCGGTGGTGGCCCCTCGACGGATAGCCGACGTGCTGGCTGGCGGCTCGGGCGCCTTGCTGCATGCCCAGACGTTCTCGCATCACGCGACACTGTGCGCCGGGGGCGTGGCCACGCTCCGGTACCTCCGCCAGCACGCCCTGGTCGAGCGGTGCGCCACGATCGCTCCGGCCTTTCATGCACGGCTCGAGTCGCTGCGCGAGCTGCCGTGCGTCGGAGACGTGCGGGGCAGGGGACTCCTGGCCGGGGTGGAATTCGTGGCCGATCCGGCGACGCGAGCGCCTTTCCCGCGTTCGGCCCGATTCGCCGAGTCCTTCACCGACGCCGCGCTCGATGCAGGACTCGTGGTGTGGCCCAATGTCGGTCAGGCCGACGGCATCAACGGTGATCTCGCCATGCTGGCGCCGCCATTCGTGGTGAGCCACGAGGAGATCGACCTCATCGTTCAGCGATTCGGCAAGGCGCTCCGCGCCACGGTCGAGCGGATCGGAGCCATCGTGTGACCGCCCCCGCGAAGATTACCTACACCTCCGCGTCGGGCGACCTCGACGAGTTCCACCGCCGCTTCGACTCGGCGCTCACGGCCGTCCGCGCGGCGGCCGGCGCGCGCTATCCGTTCTACGTCGGCGGCGAAGCGGTGGACCACGGCGGCGACCCGCTGGTGGACCGTTCGCCGATCGACACCTCGATGGTCCTGGGCCGCTTCGCCCGCGCCACCGTGGCCGACGTCGATCGTGCCGTCGCGGCAGCGCGCGGGGCGCAGCTCGGCTGGGCTCGCCGGCCGTGGCGCGAGCGCCTCGAGATCCTCCGGCGCGCGGCCGCGCTCATTCGCGAGCGGAAGTACGACCTGGCGGCCCTCATGTGCCTTGAGGTCGGGAAGAGCCGGCTCGAGGCGATGGGAGATGCCGAGGAGTCGGCCGATCTGATCGAGTACTACTGCGGCCAGGTCGAGGACGCGGACGGCTTCGTACGGCCGATGGAGCGTATTACGCCGATCGAGCGCAACACCGACGTGCTCCGCCCGTACGGCGTGTTCGCCTGTATCGCCCCATTCAACTTCCCGCTCGCCCTGTCCGCCGGGATGTCGTCCGCCGCGCTCGCCGCGGGGAACGCGGTGGTCTACAAGCCGGCCGAGGACACACCGCTCACCGGTCTCCGTCTGTACGAGATCTACCGCGACGCGGGTCTCCCGGCGGGCGTGTTCAACCTGCTCGTCGGCGACCGCGACGCCATCGGCGACCCGCTGTGGCAGCACCCCGGGGTCGATGGAGTGGTATTCACCGGCTCCAAGGCCGTGGGCCTCCGGATTCACGCCGGATTGAGCGCGGGCTTCGTGAAGCCCTGCCTCCTCGAGCTCGGCGGGAAGAACGCCGCGATCGTGATGGAATCGGCGGATCTCGACGCCGCCGCCGAAGGGGTGATGCGCTCGGCGTTCAGCCTGCAGAATCAGAAGTGCAGCGCGACGAGCCGGGTATACGTTCAGCGCGCCGTGGCGGGGCCGTTCCTGGAGCGTCTCCTCGAGCGGACCCGGGCGATGCGCATGGGCGATCCCTCGGAACGCGACGTGTTTTTCGGGCCCGTGATCAACGAACGGTCGGTGGAGCGATACCAGCGCGCAGTCGCTCAGGCGCGGAAGGAGGGCCAAGTGCTGCACGGCGGAACACGGCTCACGGGCGGGGTGTTCGAGCGCGGGCACTTCGTGGCGCCCACCGTCGCGCGACTGCCACTCGACAGCGCGCTCTTCCGGGAAGAGCTGTTCGTGCCCTTCCTGGCCGTCGGCGAGGTCGAGAGCCTCGACGAGGCACTGGAGCAGGCGAACCGCGTCGAATACGGCCTGACCGCCGGTATCTTCTCCGGCGACGCCGCCGAGGTCGCCCGGTTCTTTGACGAGATCGAGGCCGGCGTGTGCTACGCGAACAAGCGCACGGGCGCCACGACGGGCGCATGGCCCGGGGCCCAGCCGTTCTGCGGCTGGAAGGGTTCCGGGTCGACCGGGAAGGGCGGATGCGGACCGTACTACGTCGCGCAGTTCACCCGCGAGCAGAGCAGAACGGTGATCGAGCAGGAGTCGTATCCATGAACGGAGCCAGCCGTGCCTGACTACCCGAAGATCCTCGTGCCTCCACCGGGCCCCAAGGCCCGCGCGATTGTCGAGCGCGACGAGGCATGGACGGCCTCGTGCTACATCAAGGAATACCCGCTCGTCGTCGCCCGAGGTCAGGGCGTGATGGTGGAAGACGTGGACGGCAACCGCTATCTGGACTTCATGGCCGGGATCGCGGTGTGCTCTACGGGGTACGGTCACCCCAAGGTCGTGGCCGCGGTCAAGGATGCTGCCGACCGGTTCCTCCACATCTGCGGGTCCGACTTCTACTACGAGGGGATGGCGGCGCTGTGCGAGCGGCTCGCCAGGATCGCGCCGGGACCGAGCAAGAAGCGGGTGTTCCTGACGAACTCGGGCACCGAGGCCACCGAGGGTGCCATCAAGCTTGCCCGCTATGCGACACGCCGGACCGCCATCATCGCCTTCCGCGGCGCGTTTCACGGACGATCCACCGGGGCGGTGAGTCTCACCAGCAGCAAGGCGCGGCAGCACGCGGGATTCGGCCCGCTGCTGCCGGACGTCCACCACATTCCGTTCGCGTACCGGTACCGCTGCCAGTGGTGTGCCGACAAACCTGCGTGCACGCGCGGGTGCATCGACGTCCTGGAACAGGACTTGTTCGCCCGTCATCTCGACCCGCACGACGTCGCGGCCATCTTCGTGGAGCCGATTCAGGGAGAAGGGGGCTACGTGGTCCCGCCCGCCGGCTGGCTTCGGGACCTGCGCGCCGTCTGCGACAAGTACGGCATCCTCCTGGTGGCCGACGAGGTGCAGTCGGGCGTCGGCCGGACCGGAAAGATGTGGGCCTGCGATCACGAGGGCGTCGAGCCGGACATCCTGCTCACGGCGAAGGGCCTCGGCTCCGGGATGCCCATCGGCGCCATCATCGCGAAGGAATCGATCAGCACCTGGGAGAGCGGCTCCCATGGCTCGACCTTCGGCGGCAACCCGGTCTGCTGTGCCGCCGCCCTCGCGACGCTCGATCTGGTCGAAGGTGGACTCATGGCGAACGCGATCAGCATGGGCGAGCGCCTGCAGGCAGGCGTCCGCCGGCTGGCCGAGAAGCATCGCTGCATCGGCGACGTGCGCGGGGTCGGGCTCATGGTCGGCGTCGAGTTCGTGAAGGACCGAGCCACCCGCGAGCCCGCACCCGACATCGTCGACCGCCTCGTGCAAGGCGCCTTCCAGCGCGGGCTCCTGCTGCTCGGCGCCGGAAAGAGCACACTGCGGCTCGCGCCGCCGCTCGTGGTAGGGGCGGGCGACATCGACACCGCGCTCGCCATGATCGACGCCGGGCTGAGCGAGATCGCTTGAGCGCCGATTCCAAGGTCACCACCATGCGGGAGGCCGTCGCCACCCTGGTCAGGGACGGCGACACGGTGGTCATCGAGGGATTCACCCATCTCATCTGCTTCGCCGCCGGGCACGAGATCATTCGCCAGCGGCGGCGCGACCTCACCATCTGCCGCCTCACGCCCGACCTCATCTACGACCAGATGATCGCGGCCGGCTGTGCCCGGAAGCTCGTCTTTTCCTGGGCAGGAAACCCCGGAGCGGGGTCCCTGCATGCCTTCCGCCGCGCGGTCGAAGCGAAGAGTGGACCGCTGCTCGAGCTCGAGGAGTATTCGCATTTCGGGATGGTGGGGCGCCTCAGCGCGGGGGCCGCCCGGCTCCCATTCTGGCCCATGCGGAACTACATGGGCACGGACCTCCCGGCCGTCAATCCGAGGATCGCCCAGATCCAGTGCCCGTACACAGGCGAGCGCCTGGCGACGGTCCCGGCGCTCAACCCGGACGTCACCATCGTGCACGCCCAGCGCGCGGACGCACAGGGCAATACCCAGATCTGGGGGCTGCTCGGCGTGCAGAAGGAGGCCGCCTTCGCGTCCCGGCGAGTGATCGTCGTCGTGGAGGAGCTGGTAGACGAGCGCGTGATCCGGGCCGATCCCAATCGGACGCTCATCCCGGGGCTGGCCGTGGACGCGGTGGTCGTCGAGCCGTGGGGCGCGCACCCGTCGTACGCGCAGGGCTACTATGATCGCGACAACGAGTTCTATGTCGCGTGGGAGAAAATCTCGCGCGATCCGGCAGCGCTGGCACAGTATCTAGACGAATTCGTTTACGGCGTCGAGGACCGCGCGGGATACGTCGCGCGGTGCGGTGGGCTGGAGCGCCTCCGGGCGGATGCGCGGGTGTGCGAAGGGGTGAACTATGGGTTTTGACGCCCTCCACGCCGCCGCCCGCGCATGAGTTACACGCCGTCCGAGCTGATGGCCGCCGTCGCGGCGCGCGAGCTGCGCGATAGCGAGGTCGTCTTCGTCGGCATCGGCCTCCCGAACCTCGCCTGCAACCTCGCCCGCGCGACCCATGCTCCGAACCTCGTGCTGATCTACGAGTCCGGCGCGATCGGAGCGGCGCCCGAACGGTTGCCGGTGAGCATCGGTGACCCGTCCCTCGTCACGGGCTCGCTCATGGTGTGCGGCATGGTCGACGTCTTCCAGTCGCTGCTGCAGAACGGGCGCATTGAGGTGGGGTTCCTCGGGGGGGCGCAAATCGACCGCTACGGCAACATCAACACGACCGTCGTGGGATCGTATCGGCATCCGGACGTCCGACTTCCCGGCAGCGGGGGGGCCGCGGAGATCGCCATTCACGCCCGCCGCACCGTCGTCATCAGCCGCCTGAGTCCCCGCGCCTTTCCCGAAACCGTCGACTTCATCACCAGCCCCGGGCACCGTGCGCACGGACACACGCGCCGCGAGCTCGGCATGCCGGGCGCGGGCCCGGTGAAGGTCGTGACGGACAAGGGCATTCTCGAGGCCGACGCCACGACGGGCGAGCTGGTGCTGACGGCCCTGTATCCGGGAGTCCAGGCGGATGACGTGCGCGCCGGGGTGGGGTGGTCCCTCCGCGCCCAGGCCAGTCTCGCGTCCGTCGACCCGCCCACCGAGCGGGAGCTCCGCCTTCTGCGGGATGTGCTCGACCCGCATCGTCTCTACCTCAAGGGCTGACCCCTCCATGACCGCCACGGCCGCCGCACCCGCCACCGATCATCCCACGCTTCCGCGCGCGCTCGGCCTGCGTGACATGGTGCTCTTCAACGTCGTCGCCGTGGTCAGCCTACGATGGTTCGCGACGGCGGCGGCCGCCGGCCCGAGCTCGATCACGCTGTGGGTGCTGGCGGCGATCTTCTTCTTCGTGCCGCAGGGACTCGCCGTGAGCGATCTGGCGGCCCGCTATCCCGACGAGGGAGGGATCTACGCCTGGACCAAGCGCTCCTTCGGCGAAGGTCATGGTTTCCTGTGCGGATGGTGCTACTGGGTCAACAACATTCTGTACTACCCGAATCTCCTCATGTCCACCGCGGTGGTGGGCACGTACGTGATCGGCCGCGGTGGCACGACCCTCGAGGGGAGCTGGCTCTACGTCCTGCCCGCGACGCTCGTGGCGCTCTGGCTTGCGGTCCTGCTCAACATCGTGGGCGTTCGTACCGGCCGCTGGCTGCAGAATGTGGGCGCGCTGGGCACCTACATCCCGGGCATCGTCCTCGTGGGGCTCGGACTCTATGCCGCGCTCACCCGGCCGTCGGCCACGCCGATGGACGCCGCCGCGCTGCTGCCCGACCTCGCCAGCCGCACCAAGCTCAACCTGTGGGCGTCGATCGCATTCGCGTTCGCCGGCCTCGAGCTGTGCGCGGTGATGGGGGGCGAGGTGAAGGATCCCGGGCGCACGCTTCCCGATCGATCCTGGTCTCCGGCCCGCTCATCGCCTTCATCTATATCGCGGGCACGGCGTCGGTGCTGTGGCTGGTGCCGCCCGGCCAGGTGAACATCGTCTCGGGGTTCCTGCAGGCGCTGCACGCCGGAGCGCAGGACATCGGCTTCGGCGCCGCCTGGATCCCGGCGGCGATGGCGGCGCTGTACGTGGTGGGTAACGTCGGAGGCGTCGGCGCGTGGCTTACGGGCCCGGCGCGCGTGGCGTTCGTGATCGGGCTCGACCGCTACTTCCCGCCGGCCTTCGGAAAGATCCATCCCAAGTGGGAAACGCCGTACGTCGCCATCCTTACCCAGGCCGTGCTCGCGACGGTGTTCCTCCTCCTCTCCGTCCTCGGGAAGGGGACGACGGTGGAGCGCGCGTATCTCGTGATTCTGGATACGATGCTGCTCGTCTATTTCATCCCCTACCTCTACCTCTATGTCTGCTTCCTGGTCGTGCGCCTGAAGGAGCGCGCGCCGGCAGGGTCGTCCTTCCTGGCCGGCCGGCCCGCGGCGCTCATGATCGGACTGGCTGGGTTCGTCTTCACGTTGTTCGCGATGGGAATGGCGATGATTCCGCCTGAGCATGACGAGGCCGGCCTGTTCCTGCTCAAGGTCGTGGGCGGCGCGGCGTTCTGTGTGGCGCTCGGCGGGCTCATCTACTGGAAAGGACGGCGGGCAGGCCGGGTTGTGGCGTGAGAACGGAAGGACCAGCGAGGGCTGTCAACTCTCCCGGGCAGTTCGGCGGACCCTGCGGGCGGATAGTCGGGCGACGGAGAGCCTTCGCGCCGCTTCGGATGATGGCCGCCCTCCTCGCCCTCGCTTCGCTTATCAGCACTCCCGCCTCGGCGCAGCGCGCGCCTGTCCTGCAACAGGTCAAGGTCCGCCACCCCTACTACTACCGAGAGATGTTCATCCCCCAGGTCACCAGCGGACCCAGCGCGGTGGCCTGGTCGCCCGATGGGACCGAGGTGGTCTACTCGATGCAGGGCTGCCTCTGGCGCCAGCACGTCGGAAGCACCGAGGCACGCCAGCTCACCGACGGTCCGGGCTACGACTACCAGCCCGACTGGTCACCCGACGGCCGCCGGATCGTTTACGCCTCCTACCGCGATGATGCGATCGAGCTTCGCCTGCTCGATCCATCGAGCGGCGAGTCCACCCAGCTCATCGCCAACGGCGCCGTGAACCTCGAGCCGCGGTGGTCACCCGACGGCAACCGCATCGCGTTCACTTCGAGCCTTTACCAGGGCCGGTGGCACGTGTTCACGGCCGCCGTCACCGCCGATGGCCGAGCCGAGCGGATCGAGCGGATCACCGAGGACAAGGAGAGCGGGCTTCCGCGGTACTACTACAACACGGTGGACCACTGGATCTCGCCGACCTGGTCGCCGGACGGAACCGAGGTGATCGCCGTCTCGAATCGCGGCCACATCTGGGGGGCAGGGAGCTTCTGGAGGTTGCCCGCGCGGCCCGGAGGGACTGCGCGCGAGATTCGCGACGAGGAAACCACTTGGAAGGGCCGGCCGGATTGGAGCCGCGACGGACGGAGGGTCGTCTACAGCTCCTATCTCGGCCGGCAGTGGAATCAGCTCTGGCTGATGACCGCCGACGGCGCGAACCCGCTTCAGCTCACCTACGGCGACTGGGACGCGACGGCGCCGCGCTGGTCCCCCGACGGCCGGCGGATCGCCTACGTGTCGAATGAGAGCGGCAACACGTCGCTCTGGATCGTCGAGGTGCCAGGCGGACGCCGCACGTCGCTCCGCGCCGAGCGCAGAATCTACCGGCATCCAGTCGGCACGCTTCGGCTGGCGGTCACGTCGCCCGCCCGAGTTTCGGTGACGGGGCCGGACGGCAGGAGCTTCGCTCCCGACGACGCCTGGCGGCACGCGGATGACGGCTTCGATCGCGGCGAGCGCCGTTTCGAGTACGGCTATTTCCACACATCGGGCGCCGCCACGCTCACGCTGCCCACGGGCCGGTACGACATCGAAGTGACGCGCGGCCCCGCCTTCCGAGCGGAACGCCGGACGATCGAGATCCGGAAGGGCCGCACCTCGGCGCTCGAGGTCGCGCTCCGACCCTTGAGCGACCTCGAGGCCCGCGGGTGGCGCAGCGCCGATCTCCATGTGCACATGAACTACGGGGGCGCCTACCGCGCCACGCCCCGTCGCCTCGTGTTTCAGGCGCGCGCGGAGGGCCTCGCCCTGGTCGAGAACCTCATCGTGAACAAGGAGGGCCGGATCCCGGACGTCGCGTACCATGTGGGTCGCGACCCGGTCTCGACCGCGAGCACCGTGATCATGCACGACCAGGAGTATCACACCAGCGTGTGGGGCCACATCGGATTGCTGGGCCTGCGGGATCACCTGTTGCTGCCGGGGTACGCGGGCTATCAGGGGACGCCGGCGGCGAGTCTGGCGCCGACCAACGCGGACGTGGCCGACCTGGCGCGGGCGCAGGGCGGGGTTATCGGCTACGTCCACCCCTTCGACAGCGATCCCGACCCGGCGGACACCACGCACCCGCTGAGCGCCGAGTTCCCGGTGGATCTCGCGCTCGGCAAGATCGACTACTACGAGGCGCTCGGCTTCGTGGACGACCCGATGGCCACGGCGCACGTGTGGTATCGCGCGCTCAACTGCGGATTCCGGCTCCCCGCCGGCGCGGGCACCGACGCGATGACGAACTTCGCCTCGCTCCGGGGACCCGTGGGGATGAACCGGGTGTACGTGCAGACGGGAGGCGCGGTCGACCAACGCATCATGCTCGACTCCCTTCGCGCGGGACGCACGTTCGCGACGAACGGCCCGCTTCTCGAGCTGACGGTCGACGGGCGCGGCCCTGGCCAGGAGCTTCGTCTCGGCCCGGGCGAGCACGAGGTGCGTGCCCACGTCTCGCTTCGCTCGAACGTGGCCGTCGATCACCTCGAGATCGTGGGCCAGGGGCAGATCGTCGCGGAGATTCCACTTCGCGGCGACCGCACGCGCGCCGACACCACGGTACGACTGGTCGTCCGCGGGAGCGGCTGGTTCCTGCTGCGCGCCCGGACTGACCGGGCCATCTATCCCGTGCTCGACCTCTATCCCTATGGAACGACGAGTCCGGTCTACGTCACGGTCGGTGGGGCGCCCGTGCGGTCGGCGGAAGACGCGGACTATTTCCTGCGTTGGATCGATCGGGTCGAGGCGTTCGCCAAGGCCAGCAAGGACTGGAACACGGATTCGGAAAGGGAAGGGGTGCTGGCGCAGATCGGGAGGGCGCGAGAGGAGCTCGAGCGAAGGAAATAAACGCCGGCCTCGTATGGCCGACTACTGCCGTTCAATCACCATCGCAATCCCCGGTCCCACGCCGATGCACATGGTAGCCAGGCCGTACCGGCCGCCGGTGCGCCGCAGCGCGTGCGCGAGCGTCGTGAGAATCCGGGCCCCGCTCACCCGCCCGTGTGCAAGCCGGGCGCTTCATGCATCTCCCGCCAGCGCCCAGTCGGTCATGGGCAGCGCCGTCCAAAGCCATCACCCTGTCGCTGGAGGTCCCGATGCACGCCGCACGCATGCCGTGGCTCGTTGCCGTTCTCTTCGTCACGCTGGCGACCACCGCCGCGGCCCCGGTCCGAACCGGCCCGGCAACCGGACGCATCGCCGGCCACGTGCGAGATGGGCAAGGGGCGCCGATCGCGCACGCCCAGGTGTTTGTTGTCGGAACGGCGCTTTCGGCGATCACCGATACCTCCGGCGCCTTTCTCCTGCCCGCGGTCCCGGCAGGCACAGTCACCGTGCGAGCCGCGCGGACCGGCTACGCGTTCGCCGAGGGCGGCGGAACGGTGCGGGCGGGGGCAACGCTGACCCTCAACTTCACCCTGGCGAGCGCCCACGATGCGAAGCAACTCGTCGAGGCCAAGGACGAAGAGCGGCCGCAGGCCTCTCCCGTTCCCGCGATGAAGAGCGCCGAGCGGGCGATGCGTAAGGACGCGCTCGGCTTCGTCGGCAACGCCGCCATGATCGCCGGGGCATCCCCATCCGGAGAGTTCAACACCGAGGCGTACAATGTCGTGAACGAGAACCGGTTCCTGGGCGCATCATCGAACCCCTTGTCGACCTTTTCGATCGATGTGGATGCGGCCTCATACAGCAACGTGCGCCGGTTCCTGAGCCAGGGCGCGCTGCCACCGGTGGACGCGGTCAGGCTCGAAGAGCTGGTGAACTATTTCCCGTATCGGTATCCGGACCGCAGCGGATCGCACCCGTTCGCCGTGTCAACGGAGGTGGCGTCGTGCCCCTGGGCACCGGATCACCGACTGGTCCGGATCGGGCTCCAGGCGCGTCGCATCCCGACCCGAGACCTGCCGCCCAGCAACCTCGTATTTCTGATCGACGTGTCGGGCTCGATGGACATGCCGGACAAGCTGCCGCTGGTCCAGCAAGCCTTTCGCGCGCTGGTCCGAGAGCTTCGACCAGAGGACCGGGTCGCCATCGTGGTCTACGCGGGCGCGGCGGGCCTCGTGCTGCCGCCCACGGGGGGCGATGACAAGACCGCGATCCTGCAGGCGATCGATCGGCTGCAGGCGGGCGGCTCGACCGCTGGCGGGGCGGGGATCCGGCTCGCTTACGACGTCGCCAAGGAGCACTTCAACTCGGAGGGCAACAACCGGGTCATCCTGGCGACGGACGGTGACTTCAACATCGGCGTGAGCAGCGATGCGGAGATGGTGCGTCTGATCGAGCAGCGCCGCGAGGAGGGCACATTCCTGACCGTGCTCGGCTTCGGCACCGGGCAACCTCAAGGACTCGAAGATGGAACAGATGGCCGACAAAGGTAATGGCCACTATGCCTACATCGACAGCTTCCGCGAGGCGCAGAAGGTGTTCGTGCAGGAGTTCGGCGGGACGCTGTTTACGGTCGCGAAGGACGTGAAGATCCAGGTGGAGTTCAACCCGGCCCGCGTGCAGTCGTACCGGCTGCTCGGCTACGAGAACCGGCTGCTCCAGAAGGAGGACTTCAAGGACGACCGGAAGGACGCCGGCGAGCTGGGTTCAGGCCACTCGGTCACGGCCCTGTACGAGGTGGTGCCCGTGGGGGCGCAGTCGGTCACGCTGTCGGAGGACAGCCTTACGTATCAGGAGACCTCTCTCCGGCCGGGAGCGAAGCACAGCTCGGAGCTGCTGACCGTCCGGCTCCGGTACAAGGACCCGAAGGGTTCCACCAGCAGGCTGCTGGAGACGCCAGTGGCCGACCAAACCGGCGCCGCGACGGAGGACATGCGGTTCGCCTCGGCGGTGGCGGAATTCGCGATGCTGTTGCGCGATTCGGAGAACAAGGGGCAGGCGAGCTGGGAGCAGACGTTGAGTCTCGCCCGCGGCGCCCGGGGCGCCGACGAGCAGGGCTATCGCGGCGAGTTCATCGGCCTGGTCGAGACGGCGCGGACCCTGACGGGCGCAACGCCCGTGGCCGGGAGGGTGGTCGAGTAAGTCGTCGGTACCGGCCCAGGGAGGAGGGCATGCCGGACGGCATGCCCTCTTCCCTCGCCGAGCGTCGACGCGTTGACGCTCCCAGACAGCTTCGCTAGGTTGCGCCCTCGCATCACCTCGGGACAGGTGGCCGAGCGGTTGAAGGCACCACCCTGGAAAGGTGGCATACCTGCAAGGGTATCGCGGGTTCGAATCCCGCCCTGTCCGCATGAATCAACAACCTGCGTGAGCCGCCCTAACCCCGGCATGGCCCCCCGAACGTGGTGGGTTATGGTCGGGGATATGGCTTCGGTGACCCAGGCTGCTGGCGCAGGCAGCGAACCCCTGGGCCAGAACGCTTCTGTGCGCTAGGAGAGTGGCCGCTGACTCAGCGCCCGCTCGATGCCTTCGAGATGACGCGCTATCCGTTCCTGCGCCTGCATCCCCCTCCACAAGGAAATGAGCACCACCGCGACCACGGCGATCCACAGCAGCCCGTAAACCAAGAACAACCCGCCCATCGGGCCCCATGAGTTCCACATCGAATGCATAACCCCTCCGAAGTGAGCCAAGCATCTAACACCGTGTGACATTGATGATGCGGGCAGGTTGCGAGTCAGTCGAGAGCCGACAGCATGACCCTAGAGCTCGCCGGGCTCTTGCGGCCCGCAGCCCGGCGAGCCTTCACCCACCCTTGCCAGAGGGGCCGCGGATCCCTTCCCCCTGTCAGTGTTTATCCCGGGGTTATGGCACGGTTAGGCTGCGCGACAGAAGAAGGCGCCAACGATGCCTGGGGCCACCGGCGTTTTCGTGTCCGCGACACTCGAACCGTGCCTCCGGCCCCGAGTTGCGCCCCCGGAGGCCGACCACTAGCTTCCCGCCCCGATGGCCTCCCGGACCCTCCTCCTCGATGACCGCGCGCTCGGCCGCACCCTGGTGCGGATGGCCACTGAAATCGTCGAGCGCGGCGGAGGAACCGACGCCCTGGTGCTGGTAGGAATTCAGCGTCGCGGCGTCGAGCTGGCCGCGCGACTCAAGCGGCTCATCGACCAGGCCGAAGGGTCCACCATCGCGGGCGGCAAGCTGGACATCACTCTCTACCGCGACGACCTGCAGACCGTAGGCGCCAGGCCCGTGGTCGGCGAGACCAGCCTCCCCAACCTCGACGGCCGCACCGTCGTGATCGTCGACGACGTCCTCTACACCGGCCGCACCGTTCGCGCCGCGCTCGACGAATGCGCCGACTTCGGGCGGCCGCGTCGCATCCTGCTCTGCGTGCTCATCGACCGCGGTGGTCGGGAGCTCCCGATCCAGGCCGACATCGTCGGCACCACCGTGAGCACCGGCCCGGGCGACCGGGTGGACGTGCTCGTGTCGGAGCTCGACGGGCGCGATGCCGTCGAGCTGGTGCGGAGGCTGACGTGAGCGCGCTCTCCCTGGGCAAGGACCTGGTGGGCCTCGAGTCGCTGAGCGCCGACCAGCTCCGCCTGATCCTCGACACCGCGGAACCGTTCAAGGAAGTGAGCGAGCGGCCGATCAAGAAGGTCCCGGCGCTCCGCGGCAAGACGATCGTCAATCTGTTCTTCGAAGCGTCCACCCGGACGCGCATCTCCTTCGAGTTCGCCGAGAAGCGACTGAGCGCCGACACCGTCAACGTGGCGACGGCAGGCTCGTCGGTCTCCAAGGGCGAGACCCTGGTGGACACGGCGCGCAATCTCGAGGCGATGCGGATCGACATGGTCGTGATCCGCCATGGCGCGTCGGGTGCGGCCCAGTTCCTGGGACAGCGGATCCGCAGCAACGTGATCAACGCCGGCGACGGCAAGCACGAGCACCCGACACAGGGACTCCTCGACATCCTCACCCTGCGCGACCGCTTCGGGCGCATCGAGGGGCTCAAGGTCGCGATCTGTGGCGACATCCTCCACAGCCGCGTGGCCCGAAGCAACATCTGGGGGCTCACCAAGCTGGGTGCGGAGGTCGGCGTGTGCGGACCGGCGACGCTGCTCCCGCGCAACGTCCAGGAGCTCGGCGTCACGATCCTGCCGCGGATCGAGGACGCGATCCAGTGGGCCGACGCGCTCAACATCCTGCGCCTCCAGCTCGAGCGCATGCAGGCGGGCGTTCCTGCCGTCGCTGCGCGAGTACAACCGGGTCTTCGGCGTGACCAGCGAGCGACTGGCCCGGGCGCCCAAGGACCTCCTCATCCTGCACCCGGGCCCCATGAACCGCGGCGTCGAGATCGACAGCGACGTGGCCGACGGACCGCACAGCGTGATCCTCCCGCAGGTGACGAACGGCGTGGCGGTGCGCATGGCCGTCCTCTATCTGCTGGCCGGCGGTTCGCCCGACTGGGCGCATCAGCCCGGAGATTGACGATGCGGCCGATCCTGATCCGCGGCGGACGGGTCCTCGATCCCTCCCGCAACATCGACCAGACCGCCGACCTGCTGCTGCAGGGCGGCAAGGTCGAGGCGATGGGCCAGAACCTGGGCGGTCCGGACGGCGCCGAGGTGCTGGAGGCGGCGGGGCGGGTCGTCGCGCCGGGACTGATCGATCTGCACGTGCACCTGCGCGAGCCGGGTCAGGAGGATGTGGAAACCGTCGCGACGGGCGCGATGGCGGCGGCGGCCGGCGGCTTCTCCGCGGTGTGCGCCATGCCCAACACGGATCCGGTCACCGACAACCAGGCGGCCGTCGGCTTCATCGTGAGCCAGGCCCAACGGGCGGGGAAGGCGCGGGTCTACCCGATCGGCGCGATCTCGCTCGGGCAGAATGGGCAGCAGCTGGCCGAGTTCGGCGAGCTGGTGGGCGCGGGCGCGGTAGCGGTGAGCGACGACGGCAAGCCGGTGGTGTCGAGTCACCTGATGCGCACCGCGCTCGAGTACGCGCGGACGTTCGGCATCCCGGTGGCGGATCATTGCGAGGATCCGACCCTCGCCGCCGGCGGCGCGATGCACGAGGGTCTCGTCTCCACGCGCCTCGGCCTCAAGGGGGTGCCCGCGGCCGCGGAGGAGATCATGGTCGCCCGCGACATCCTCCTCGCCGAGCTCACCGGAGGCCACGTCCACCTGTGCCACATGTCCACGCGCGGCTCGGTGGAGCTCATCCGGCGGGCGAAGGACAAGGGGCTGCGGGTGACCGCCGAGGCGTGCCCGCACCACTTCACGCTCACCCACGAGGCGTGCGAGGGATACAACACCAACGCGAAGATGAATCCGCCGCTCCGAGGAGCCAGAGGATCGCGAGGCGATCCGGCAGGCCCTGCGCGACGGCACCATCGACGTGATCTGCACCGACCACGCGCCGCACCACTACGACGCGAAGGAGCGGGAGTTCGACGACGCGCCCAACGGCATCATCGGACTGGAGACCGCGCTTCGGGCTCGCGATCACCGAGCTAGTGGATGGCGGGTTGCTGGACCTGGCCGACGCTCGTCCTCCGAATGAGCACGAGGCCGGCGCGCATCTTCAACCTGCCGGGCGGCACCCTCGCTCCCGGCGCGGCCGCCGACGTGGTCGTGCTCGACCCGACCGCGCAATGGACGGTGACGCCCGACGAGTTCTACTCGAAGAGTCGCAACACGCCCTTCGGCGGCCGGCGTTTGCGTGGCCGCGCCGACGTCACGATCGTGCGGGGGCAGGTGGTGTTCCGGCGCCCGGGTTAGCGCGACCGAGCCAGGCGTGTGGGAGGCGGTACCATCTCCCATTCGTGACCTTTCCTTCCGATCAGAGCATCCGATGCACCGTTCCGAGGCCGCCCGCGAGATCGTGTTGTGCTGCCGCCGACTGTGGCAGGCGGGGCTCATCGCGGGGCAGGACGGCAACGTGACGGTGCGGTACGAGCCGGGCCGCCTCCTCGTCACGCCCCGCGGGCTGGCCAAGTCCGACCTCGCCCCAGAGGACCTGGTCGACGTGGACCTCGACGGCCGGCACCTTGGTGGCTCCCGACAGGCCTCGACCGAATTAGATTTGCATCTCCGGGTGTATCGGCGCCGGCCCGACTGCGGCGCGGTGGTCCATGCCCATCCGCCGACGGCCACTGCCTTCGCGGTGGCGGGCGAGGGCATTCCGGCGAATGTGCTCCCGGAGGTGGCGGTGTTGATGGGCGACGTGCCCGTGGTACCCTACGCCACGACCGGCACGCCCGCCCTGGGTGACGCCGTCGAGCCGTTCCTCGAGGCGCATGAGGCCGTGCTGCTGGCCAATCACGGCGCGGTTGCCTGGGGTGGGACGCTCGCGGCGGCACGTATCCGCATGGAAAGCCTGGAGCACGCGGCCCGGATCCTCCTGGCCGCCCGCAGCCTCGGCCGGGTCATTCAACTGACCCCTGACCAGATGCACGACCTCGAGCGGCTGAGAGGAATGTCCCGTCATGGCCAAAGCGACCCCACCGGATCCTGAGACGACGATCGAAGGGCTGTTGCAGCAGCGCAGCCAGTACGAGCAATGGCTCGCCCGCCTGGACTCGGCCGGCGACAAAGCCCCTGCCGCGGTGCGCGAGCGAGTTCGCGGTGACTACGAGGCGCGACTCAAAGGCGTGATCGAACAGTTGCGCGGACATGCGTCGACGATCAGCGATGAGCTCGAGCGCCATCGCAAGACCCAGTCGGGTCTGGACCGCGAGAAGCGCACGGTGGAGGAGGAGCTCTCGGAAGCGGAGGTCCGGCACGCGGTCGGCGAATACTCGGCTGAGGAGTGGAGTCGCGTCAGCCAGGAAAGCAACGACCGCCTCGGGCGGCTGCGGGGAGAGCTGAGCGGGGTGGGGCACGAGATCGCGAGGCTGGCCGAGGTGCAGGGTCTGATCAGCGGTGCGCCGAAGCGGGCCGAGCCGCCATCGCCTCCGCCGGTGGCGGTTACGCCGGAACCCGTGCCGGAGCCGCCGCCACCCGAGCCGATGCCGGCAACGCCAGCGGCCGCGCGGTCGGGCGCCAAGGCGCCGACGCGCGAGCCCGAGATCACCCACGGTACGCCCTCGCAGGATGACGAGATGGCGTTCCTCAAGTCGGTTGCACCCGAGGGGGAAAAGAAGGCGCCCCCGGCACCGGCTCCCGCGGCCTCGGGCCGGCGAAGCAACCCCGGTTCGGGCTCTGGCGGTCGCAGTGGCGAGGCAGCGGTGGCTCAGGCGGGGTCGGGGAAGGGTGGGGCCGCTGGCGTCGCCAAGACGCTCAAGTGCGGCGAGTGCGGAACGCTCAATCGTCCCACGGAATGGTATTGCGAGCGCTGCGGGGCTGAGCTCGCCGGCATCTGATCAGTTCTCGATAGCTGCCTGTGCTCCAACGAGTTAGGCTGGCGAGTTCATCTTGATTCTGAGGTCGTGTTGGTGAAAATGGACAGGGCCTCGCATTGCGAGGCCCTGTGTTTTTCGGTCTGCTCGAGCCGGCTATTTCTTGCCGGAGCTCTTCACCAGCTTCGCCAACCGGCTCTTGTTCCGCGCCGCGGCATTGGGGTGGATCAGGCGCTTCCGCCCCGCGCGATCGAGCAGTCGCACCGCGTCCTCGTAGGCGGCCTCGGCCTGCGCACCCGCAGAGCTCCGCACCTTCTTGATGGCCGTGCGCAGCTGGCTGCGCTGGGTGCGGTTGAGCGACGCATGGGTCTTCCCCTGCCGCATGCGCTTCTTCGCGGACTTGATTCTCGGCACGACGACCTCGAGTAGGTGCGAATGACGACTCCGGGACCGGCGCCCCGGCGTACGAGGGCGGAAACATAGAGACCGACCCATGCAAGGTCAAGCGGCAACGCGCTTTGACTTGGCTCGGGCGGGTGCTTAACCTTCCGCCGTCCCCACCGACAGGACAGAACCCTGGAAGCCCAGATCAGCGACTTCATCCTCGCGTTCCCGATGTTGGTCTTCGCGATGGTGGCGCACGAGTACGCGCACGCGGTGACCGCGCTCCACGAGGGCGACGATACCGCATACACGCTCGGTCGGGTCACGCTCAATCCGCTGCCGCATATCGATCCCTGGATGAGTCTGCTGCTGCCGGCGCTGCTCTGGTTCGGCTCGGGCGGAAGCTGGACCTTCGGCGGCGCCAAGCCGGTGCCGGTCAATTCGCGCAAGTTCCGGAAATTTCGTCGGGGCGACATCATCGTGTCGGCGGCCGGCGTCACGACCAACCTGGTGCTTTCGCTGGTCTTTTCCGTGTTGTTCGTGCTCCTGGGTATGGCCGCTCGCGGCGTGCCCGGCGCGATGGCGGCCCTGGACACCGCGCAGCGCATGATGGTGTACGGGATCTGGCTGAACCTGGTGCTCTGCTTCTTCAACCTCATTCCGGTTCCCCCGCTCGATGGCTCGCACCTCCTGTATCACGCGCTGCCGCCCCGCGCGGGCACGTGGTACCGTGGCCTGGGCCGGTTCGGGTATTTGCCGCTGTTCGCGCTCCTATTCTTTTTTCCCCCGGTGGTCTCGTTCCTCCTGACGCCGGCGTATCACCTGCGAGACCTCCTGCTGCGACTCATTCTGCCATTCCGGGTCGGTGACGGATGGGACATCTTCTCGTGACGGCGCCTGAGGCGCCCACCACCGCGCTCGGCGCGGGGCCAGGCTTCGTCGTTCAGCTGGATGCGTTCAACGGCCCGCTGGACCTGCTCCTGCACCTGCTCCGCGAGGAGCAGCTCGAGATCGCGGACATTCCGATCGCGCGGATCGCCGACCAGTTCCTTCAGGCCATCCACGAGCTCGGCCTCAACCAGGCCGCCGATTACCTCGACATGGCGAGCCGGCTGGTGCGCCTCAAGGCGCAGATGCTGCTGCCGCGCCACTCGGAGGAGGACGGCTGGGAGGATCCGCGCGCGGAGCTGGTGCGGCGGCTCCTCGAGTACCAGCAGATCCGCGAGATCGCCGTGTGGATGGGCCGAGCCGCCGAGCGGCGCGCGGGCCAGTTCGCCCGCGGCTACCTCCCGCCACCGCCCGAGCTCCCGCCGCCACCGCTCACGCTCGATCTCCTCGAGATGCTGCAGGCGGTCGAGCGGGTGATCGCCGCCATTCCGTCGCCCGTGCTCCATCGGGTGGTGGCCCGGCCGCTCGACGTCGAGTCGGCCACGCGGCGTCTCGAGCAGCTGCTCGAGGAGCGCGAGCAGTTCGGCTGGCTCGACGCCCTCGGTCCTCGCCCGACCATCGTGGACGTGCTCTCGACCCTGCTGGCCCTGCTCGAGCTCGCCAAGCGGGGCGCTCTCCGAATCATGCAACCGGCCGCCTTTGCGCCGATGGTGATCGCCCGTGACCCCGCTCGCCCAGCTGCTTGAAGCGGCGCTGTTCAGCGCCGCCCGCCCGCTCACCGTCGAGGAGCTCGCCACCCTGGACCAGGATGCGACGCTCGCGGACGTGCGCGTCGCGCTCGAGCAGGTCCGCGAGCACTACGATTTCGAGCAGCACGGCGTGGAGCTGACGGAGATCGCGGGCGGCTACCAGATCCTGACCCGCGCCGTCCACGCGGCCGCCATCGAGCGGGCCCAGTTCTCGGTGCGGACGCCCAAGCTCACCGCCGCGGCCCTTGAAACGTTGGCCGTCATCGCCTACCGCCAGCCGGTTGGGCGGGCGGAGATCGAGGAGATCCGCGGCGTCTCGGCAGGCGGCGTGCTCCGCTCGCTCCAGGAGCGTGGCCTCATCGAGGTGGTGGGGCGCAGCGAGGCCCTCGGCCGTCCGCTGCTCTACGGCACGGCGGCGATGTTCCTCGAGCTGCTCGGCCTCAGGGACCTCGCCGACCTGCCGCGGGCCGAGGAGCTCACCATCGCGCTGCAGCCGCACCGGCCGGAGCCGGAAGGCGGTGACGATGCCGCCGCGTACGTCGAGGCCGAGTCGTGAGTGAGATGCGGCTCCAGCGCGCGCTGGCGCGGGCGGGGATCGCGTCGCGGCGGGCCGCCGAAACGCTGATCCGGGACGGCAAGGTCCGGGTCGACGGGGCGGTGGCGTCGCTCGGCTCGAAGGTGGATCCGGACCGGCAAAAGATCACGGTGGGCGGACGCGCGGTGAAACTGCAGGCCCGGCGCTGGCTCGCCTTCCACAAGCCGCTCGGCGTGGTCACGACTGCGAGCGACGAGGAAGGCCGCCGCACCGTCCTCGACTACATCCCCGATCCGGCCGGCCTGACGTACGTGGGCCGCCTCGACGTGATGACCACCGGTCTCCTGCTGCTCACCACGGACGGTGAGGCGGTCCATCGGCTGACCCACCCGCGCTACCATATTCCGCGCCGCTACACCGCACTGGTGCACGGGCTGTCCACCGCCGAGGTCGGGGAAGCGGTCAAGCGCAAGACGGTCATCGACGGCCGGCCGGTCGCGCCGAGCGAGGTCCGCGTGCGGCCAGGGACGGAAGGACGGAGCATCCTCGACGTCACCCTGGTGGAGGGTCGCAACCGGATCGTGCGAAGGTGGGTGGAGGCGATGGGCCTCAAGGTGGACCGGCTCGCCCGCCTCTCGTACGGTCCCGTGCGCCTCGGGGACCTGCCGTCCGGACGCTACCGCCCCTTGGCGCCGAAGGAGGAAGCGGCGCTGTACAAGGCGGTGCGGATGGACGCGGACCCGGAGTGACCGGGCCTGTGAAACCACCGCTTCCGGACGACCGTCCAGCAACTGGGCACGTCCGCAGCCGACGGTGCCCGACCCTGCGTCCCATGCCGCCGGTCGCGCATCTGAACAACGATCCGGCCCCGGCTATCTTTCCCCCACTCATCCTTAGGAGCCAGCGAGCGTGAGCGCGCCGAAGCTGACCGACAAACCGGCGGAGACGCTGCCCGTGCAGCGGATTCTCAAGGAGGTGTCCCGCCGGATCGTGGGCCAGGACGCGATGATCGAGCGGCTGCTCGTGGGCATGCTCACCGGCGGCCACATCCTGCTGGAGGGCGTGCCCGGCCTCGCGAAGACCCTCGCGGTGCGGACGCTCGCCGAGATCATCAACGCCTCGTTCTCCCGCATCCAGTTCACGCCCGATCTCCTGCCCGCCGACGTAATCGGCACCATGGTCTTCGACCAGAAGACCCAGGACTTCTTCGTCAAGAAAGGGCCGCTGTTCGCGCAGATCATCCTGGCCGACGAGATCAACCGCGCGCCGGCCAAGGTGCAGGCGGCGCTGCTCGAGGGGATGCAGGAGCACCAGGTCACCATCGGCGGCACCACCTATCGGCTCGACGAGCCCTTCCTCGTGCTCGCCACCCAGAATCCGATCGAGAACGAGGGCACCTATCCGCTCCCGGAAGCGCAGCTCGATCGCTTCATGCTCAAGGTGCGGGTGAGCTATCCCAGCCGGGATGAAGAGAAGGAAGTGCTGCTGCGCATGAGCGGCGGCCACGAGATTCCCGTCGAGCGGCTGCTCGAGCCGGGCGCGATCCTCGCGGCGCGCGCGGCCATCGCCGATCTCTACATGGACCAGAAGGTGGTGGACTACATCGTGGACCTCGTACGCGCGACGCGCGACCCGGGCGGCGTGGGGCTCGGCGAGCTCAAGCCGCTCATCGCCTTCGGCGCATCGCCGCGCGCCTCGATCGCGCTAGCCCAGGCGGCCCGGGCCCACGCCTTTCTCCGGGGCCGCGCCTACGTCGTGCCCGAGGACGTCCGCGCCCTCGCTCCCGACGTGCTGCGCCACCGGATCGTTCTCACGTTCGAGGCCGAGGCCGAGGATGTGGACAGCGATAGCGTCGTGACCAAGGTGCTCGGTGCGCTCCGAGTGCCGTGAGGATCAGCGCACCACCGACGACCCGATCGCATGATCTCCCCCGACATCCTCAAGCAGGTCAAAGGCATCGAGCTGCGCACGCGCGGCCTGGTGGGGTCGCTCTTCGCGGGCGAGTACCGCTCCGTGTTCCGGGGGCAGGGGATGGAGTTCGCGGAGGTCCGCGCGTACGAGGCGGGCGACGACTTCCGGTCGATCGACTGGAACGTCTCCGCCCGCCTGGCCAGCCCCTACGTCAAGACGTTCACCGAGGAGCGTGAGCTCACCTTGATGCTGCTGGTGGACCAGTCGGGATCCACCCGGTTCGGCGAGCCGCTGACGAAGGCGTCGCTGGCGGTGGAAGTCGCCGCCGTGCTCGCGCTGGCGGCGGCGCGGCAGAACGATCGGGTGGGCGCTCTGCTCTTCGCCGACGAGGTCGAGAGCGTGATCCCGCCGCGGAAGGGCCGCCGCCACGCGCTCCGGGTCATCCGCGATCTCGTCGCGTTCGAGCCGACCGGCCGCCGCACCAATCTGGCCGCCAGCCTGTCCTACGCGAGCCGCCTGCTCCGGCACCGGAGCATTGTCGTCATCCTCTCCGACTTCATCGCCGAGGGATGGGAGCGGCCCCTTCGGCGCCTCGCGGCGCGACACGAGGTGGTCGCCATCACGGTGGATGATCCCCGCGAGCACGAGCTCCCCGAATCGGGCTGGATCGAGATGCTGGACGCGGAAACCGGACGCCGGGTGCTGGTGGACACGGGCAGCCGGGAAGTGCGCACCCGCGTCGGCACCCTCACGCGCGCGCGCCGCGAGGAGCGGAGCCGAACCCTCAAGGCCTCCGGGGCCGACCAGGTGCACCTCGAGACGGGCGTGCCGTACGCATTGCCGCTCCGCCGCGCGTTTGCGCAGCGGGCCCGGCGGATCCGCCGCGCATGATCGTGCTCGTGCAGGTGCCGGCCCCCGCGCCGACCGTCGGCGACACGATCTGGGTCGCGCGCACCGTGGCCGTTCCTCCCGGCGCGACGCTCCGCCCGGCCGACTGGGACCCCGCCGACCCCGTGGAGCGTCTCGGTCCGCCGCGCGTCACCCCGCACGGCGACTCGGCCGACATCGCGTATCCCATCGTCGTGTGGCGCGCGGGGCCGATCACGCTCGACGTCCCCGGCCCCCTCCTGCTCACGGAGGGCGGACGCATCGATTCGGTCCCGCCGCGACCGATGGACCTCCGCATCGCGAGCGTGCTGCCGCCGGTGCCCCCCGAGTCGCTCGCGCCGCAGCCGCGCGCCGACTTCGTGCCGCGCACGAGCCTGAGCGTGCTCCCCCTTCTCCTGCTGCTCGCGTTGGCCGCGCTCCTGCTCGCGCCGCTGCACTGGTGGTGGCGGCGGCGCGGGAAGCCGCGTCCGCGGCCGGCGCTGGCGCTCCTCGGCGAGGCCGGGCCTCCGCTCGACCGATGGGCCGACGCCGGCGAGACCCGGGCCGTGGCGTCCGTCGCCGCCCAGCGGCTGCGCTCGCTCATCGCCGCTCGCATGCCGTCGGCGCACCCCGGCCTCGACACCGAGGACGTGCTCCGCGTGGTCGCCCCGCGCACCGATTGGCCGCTCGGCGAGCTCGCCGACCTGCTTCGCTCGTTGGACGAGGCGCGCTTCGGCCAGACGGCGTTCCCCGACGCGGTCGGGCTCGCCCGGTGGGCCGACGAGCTGGCGCCGCGCCTGGTCCCGGAGGCCGCGTGACATTCGCCCGGCCCTGGCTCCTGCTGCTGCTGATCGGGCTGGTCATCTGGTGGTGGCGCCGCCGGCGGGGCGAGGTGCCGGCGGCGGCCTACAGCGACGTCTCCATTCCCGCCGCGGTGAGCGCGCGCCGCTGGTGGGTCGCGATTCCGCCCATGCTGCGCGGGGTGAGCGCCGCGGCCCTCGTGCTCGCGGCGGCCGGGCCGCGGGTCGGCGGCGACACGGTCGAGGTGAAGCAGGAGGGCATCGCCATCGTCATCGCGATCGACATCTCGAGCAGCATGCTGGCCGAGGACTTCGCGCCCTCGAACCGGCTCGCCGTCGCCCAGCGCCAGGCGGTCGCGTTCATCCGGGGCCGCTCGGCCGACCGCATCGGGCTGGTCGCCTTCGCGGGGGAGGCCCTGACGCAGGTGCCGGTCACGCTCGACTACCCGGTCGTCGAGCAGGCGGTGATGGACCTCAAGATCGGCAGCCTCGAGGACGGCACGGCCATCGGGAGCGGCCTCGCGACGGCGGTGAACCGGCTGCGGCGCGCGCCCGACAAGTCGAAGGTCGTGCTCCTCCTTACGGACGGGGAGAACAACAAGGGGCTGATCGATCCGCGGACCGCCGCCGCCACCGCCGCCGCCTACGGGATCCGGGTGTACACGATCGGGGTCGGCACCATCGGCGAGGCGCCGATCCCGACCGGCCGTGGGCTCGGGGGGTTCCGCTACGAGCTCCTTCCGGTCCGCATCGACGAGCCGCTGCTCCGCGAGATCGCCGACAAGACCGGCGGCCGCTACTTCCGCGCGCGCGACAGCGAGGCGCTGAGCCGGATCTTCCGCCAGATCGACCAGCTCGAGAAGACGCCGATCCAGGTGACGCGCTACACCAAGTACGAGGAGGCCACGCGGCCGCTTCTTCTGCTCGGGCTGACCGCGCTCGCGCTCGAGCTGCTCATCGGCAGCACGCTGGTGGTGCGGGTCCCATGATCTTCGATGCGCCGCTGCTGCTGCTCATGGCGCCGCTCTTCGGCGCGGCGCTCGGCTTTGCCGCCTGGCTCGGCCGCCGCCGACGCATCCGGCTCGCGCGCCGTTGGTCGCCCGCGCTCGGACGCCTCGCCAGGGCGCGGGGCGCGTGGGCGCCGGTGGTGCTGGGCCTCGTGGGCCTCGCGATCGTCGTCGCGCTGGCCGGCCCGCGCTGGGGTCGGACCGAGATCCGGACCGAGTCGCGCGCGCTGAGTCTCGTGTTCGCCGTGGACATCAGCCGCTCGATGCTGGCGGAGGACGTGCAGCCGAACCGTCTCCAGCGCGCCATTCGCGAGTCCCGCCGTCTCATCCAGGACCTCGAGGGCGACCGCCTCGGGCTCATCGCTTTCGCGGGCCGGAGCTACATCCTGTCACCGCTCACGGTCGATGGCGGCGCGATCCGCATGTACCTCGACGCGCTCGATCCCGATCTCGCGAGCGAAGGCGGCACGACGCTCTCGAGCGTGATCGCGCAGGGGACGCAGCTTCTCGCCGCGACCTCCGACGCGGCGGACCGCGTGCTGGTCGTGTTCACCGACGGCGAGGCGCACGACACGCTGCCCGAGATCGTGCGTCAGGCGGAGGTGCTCAAGGAGGCGGGTGTCCGTCTGATCGTCGTCGGCGAAGGCGGCGCCGCGCCGATCCGCATTCCGATCCGCGATTCGACCGGAGCGCTGGTCGAGTACAAGCGTGACGACGAGGGCACCGTCATCGAGACCCAGCGGCGCGACGACATTCTCCGCGCCATGGCCGACGCCGCCGAGGGCACGCTCATTCCGAGCGAGGCGCGCGATCAGGCCGGGGCCGTGCGCGATCTCGTCGCCGCGTTCAAGCGAAGTCCCACGTCGGCGACGCGGACGGCGGATCTGGTGCCTCGCGCCTGGATTCCCGGCCTCGTCGCGGCGCTGCTCCTGCTCGCCTACACCATCGCCCGTCCGGGGCCGGCCCTGGTGGGCCTGGCGGGCCTGCTGCTGCTCGCCCGGCCCGCCGCGGCCCAGCGACCCACCGCGGGGGCGCGCGCCCTCGCGGCCGGCGATCCCTCCCGTGCGGCCGCCGAGTTTCTGAAGGAGGCGGGGACCGGGCGCGCCAAGGACACGGCGTTCTACAACGCGGGCACGGCCGCGCTCGAGGCCGGGCGGCTCGAAGTCGCCCGCGGCGCGCTGGCCGAAGCCGCCAAGTCGCTCGACCCCGGCCTGCGGTATCGCGCCCTCTACAATCTGGGGCTCGTTTCGCTGCTCACCGCCCAGGGCGACACATCGCGACGAGACGAGATGCTCGACGACGCCACGGACCGCCTCCGGCAGGCGCTGCTGCTGCAACCCTCGTCCGCACGCGCCAAATGGAATCTCGAGCTCGCCGAGCGGCGCCGTCCGCCCCCGCCACCACAGGGCGGCGGAGGCGGAGGAGGCACGCCGCCACCCAGCGGCGGGCCGCAATCGCCCCAGCCGCAGAAGCCGCCCGAGCCGCAGTCCAGGGATCTGTCGCAGAGTCAGGCCGAGCAGATTCTCAACTCGATGGAGCGCCGCGAGCGCGAGACGCGTGAGGAGCAACAGCGTCGCCTGCAGGGCAGCTCCGGCGGGGTCAAGGACTGGTGAGGCCGCTCCTGCCGGTGCTGGCGATCGCGCTCGCCTCGCTTCAGGGAACCCGGCCGCAACTGGAAGCCTCGGTTGACGAGGACCGGCTCTCGGTCGGCGAGGAGCTGACGTACACGCTACGGGCGGTGAGCCATTCCCCCGTCCCGATGCAGGTCACACTCGCCGCGTTCACCGGTCTCGAAGTCGTCGCCCGGAGCGAGCGGACGGAGGTCGGCTTCGGTGCCGGGCCCATCCGGACCACCGTCCTCGAGGTCCGGCTCCGCGCGGTGCGCCCCGGACATTGGCAGATCGGCCCCGCGCGTGCGGTCCAGGGACAGGACACCGTGGAAGCGGAGCCGGTCGTGGTGGACGTCGCCGCGAATCGGGCCGCCACCGCCTCGGCCCTCGGGCCGCGGCTTCGGCAGCTCCTGGAGCGCGCGCCGGCGCCTCCCGCCGGCGAGCCGGCCGTCGACCTGCTCGTGTCGACCGACACCGTGCGAGTCGGGGAGCAGGTCGACGTCGTCACCGCCGCGTGGTTCCCGCGCGACCTGCGGCTCCAGCTCCGCCGCCCGCCGACCCTGCAACCGCCGGTCATCGACGGTGTGTGGAGCTTCCCCCAGACGACCCCCAGCGGCATCGCCGCAACCCGGAACATTCACGGTCGATGGTACGACCTCTTCGTCTCGCACCAGGTCGTCTTTCCACTGGTGACGGGCACGGTGGGCATCCCCCGCGCGACGCTCAAGTACAGCACACCCGTCGCACTCCAGTTCTTCAGCCAGGAAGAGCGGTTCGCCCTCTCGAGCCGATCGGACACGCTGGTCGTGCTCCCGCTCCCTTCGACCGGCCGCCCCGTGGGCTTCGCCGGCGCGATCGGCACGGGGCTCACCCTCGAGCGCCATCTCTCCCCGCCCAGCGCGAGCGTCGGCGAGGGGCTCGCGGTCGAGCTGCGCCTCGCAGGCCTAGGCAACACCGCTCTGTGGCCGAACCCGGAGGTGACCTGGCCGTCGGACGTACGCGCCTACCTCGAACGCGTCGACGAACAGGTGACGGCGACCGACGGGCGCGTCGGCGGGACCAAGACCTTCCGCTATCTCGTCGTGCCGGATTCCGTCGGCGCGCTCGCGTTGCCGGGCGTGCACTATCCGTATTTCGACCTGGGTGCCGCCCAATACCGCGAGCTGCTGGTGGCGCCGACGTCGGTGCCGGTGGCTCCGCGGGGCGAGAGCGCGGCCGCCACCGCGCTCCCGCCGGATCTCGTGGGCGAGGAGCGGCCGGCCCTCGCATGGTCCGTGGCGCATCGCGTGCCGGATTGGGTGTGGGTCGCGCTGTTGGGCCTCCCGCCGCTGCTGTTCTCCCTCAGGGGGCGCCTCGGCTGGCGGCCTGCGCGCGCACGACGCGTCGCCGCGCCGGCCGGCCGGGACCTCGGAACCGTCGAAGCCGCCCTCGACGCTCTCCTCGTGACGCTCGCGCCCGACCCCGATCGCTGCTTCGGTCCGGCCCTGGCCGCCGCGGTCCGGGCCGCCGGCGCGGATGCCGAGCTCGCGGCGCGCGTCGCCGCCGTGCGCGAGCGCCTGCTGGCGCGGCGATACGGACCCACCGGCACGACCGCCGAAGACCAGGGACTGGCCGCCGAGGCGCAGGAGGTGGTCCGCCGACTCGGCGGCTCGGTGCGGCGGCACGGAGGTGCGATCGCGCTCCTGTTGCTCGCCGCGCTCGCGCCGGCCGTGCGTGCGCAGAACCCGGCCCCCGAGCAGCTGTACCAGAGCGGCGCGCTGCATGCCGCAGCGGATGGGTTCGCCCTTCGCGCTGCCGACGAGCCCGCGGTCGCCGGCCATTGGTACAACCTCGGCGCGACCTACTATCGCCTGGGCCAACCCGGGCGCGCGGAGGCCGCGTGGCTTCGTGCGCGGCGGCTCGATCCTCGCGAGCCGTCGGTCCGTCGCGCCCTGGACCTCACGCCGCCACCGGACGTCACGTCGGCCCGCTGGACCTGGTCGCCCCCGGTGACCCCGGAGGAGCTGCTGCTGTGGGGAGCCGTGGGCTGGATGGCCGGCTGGCTCGGCTGGATCGTCCGGCCGCGGATCCGGGAACGGTGGCTGGTTCTGCTCGTCTTCGCGGGCACCGCGGTGCTCAGCGGGCTCGCCCTCCGGATCTGGTACCGGCGGCCGCTGGCCATCGTGCTCGACGATGCCACCCTCCGCCTCTCCCCACACGGTCGCGCGCCGGCATTGGCGCCGATCGAGGGAGGCAGCGCCGTGCGGGTCGTGGCGCACAGCGGCGGATGGTTGCTCGTCCGGGCCGCGGGCGGTCGGGAAGGGTGGGTGCCGGACGCGGCGGTCGCGGCCATCGGCGGCTAGATTCTCGCCATGCGCCGCATCGCCATCTTGCCGGACGCCGTGGCCGATCAGATCGCCGCGGGCGAGGTCGTCGAGCGACCGGCCTCGGTGGTGAAGGAGCTGGTGGAGAATGCACTCGACGCGGGCGCACGCCACGTGCGCATTGCGCTCGAGAACGGCGGGAAGACCCTCATCCAGATCGGCGACGACGGCAGCGGGATGGGCCGCGAGGACGCGGTGCTCGCCCTCGATCGCCATGCGACGAGCAAGGTCCGGAGCGTCGCCGACCTGATCGGGGTCGCCACGTTCGGCTTCCGCGGCGAAGCCCTCCCCGCGATCGCGTCCGTCTCCCGATTCACCCTCCTCACGAGCGACAACGAGACCGGGACCGAGCTCACGGTGGCGGGCGGCCGTCTCGACCGCGTTGCCGACGCGGTGCGCCAGCGCGGCACGACCGTGACGGTCCGCGCCCTCTTCTTCAACACGCCGGCGCGCCGGAAATTCCTCCGTTCCGCCGCGAGCGAGACGCGCGCCGCGCACGAGGCGGTCGCTACGCTCGCCCTCGCCCACCCCGACGTCGGCTTCGAGCTCGAGGTGGACGGCGTCGCGCGGCTCGCGGTCCCGCCGGGGCAGGCGCCGGAAGAGCGGCTCGCAGCCGTGTGGGGACGCGAGCTCGCCGGGACCCTCGTGCCGGTGGGCTACGCGGCGGGTGCGTTCCGCGTCACCGGCTTCGTGCAGCGTCCGGGCGATGCTCAGCCCACGGGACGACGGGCGCAGCTGTTCGTCAACGGCCGCCCGTTCAAGGATCCGTTCCTGGTCCGCGCCGCCGAGGCGGGCTACCGGTCGGCCATTCATCCGGGCGATCGCCCCTCGGTGTATCTCAAGCTGGAGGCCGCGCCCGAGGACGTCGACGTGAACGTGCACCCGGCGAAGCTCGAGGTTCGCTTTCGTGACCGCATCGGCATCGAGCGCGTGGTCGAGGAGGCGGTGCGGCACGCCCTGGGCGCGCTGCTGGCCGCGGCTCCCGTCGGCGACTGGCGCCCGCTGCCGCCGTCATTGCCGGGTCACGGCGCCGAGCTGTCCGCGGACTTCGTCCACGAGCTTTTCGCGCCGACAGCGGGCGACACGCGGGAGGAGACCGATAGCGGCGCCGATGCGGGCTTCCAGGCGCCGCTGCTCCAGATGTTCGACACGTACATCGTCTACGAAGCGGCCGAAGGGATCGTGATCGTGGATCAGCACTCGGCGCACGAGCGCGTGCTCTACGAGGCCGTCCTGGCGCAGCTCACGGGCGCCGACGCCCCCGCGCAGCGCCTGCTCCTGCCGCTTACCCTGGAGCTCACCGACGAAGAGCTGGATGCGGTCGAACGCCACGCCGAGCCGCTCCGACAGATCGGGTTCGAGGCCGACTCGTTCGGCGGCCGCGCGGTCGTCCTCCACGCCGTGCCGTCGCCACACCCGCGGTTCGACGCGGGCGCCTGCTTCCGCGAGCTGGTGGCCGACCTCGCCCGCGGGCGCTTCGGCGGCTGGGCCAACCGCCTCGAGCGCTTCGCGGCCACCTACGCGTGCCGCGCGGCGGTCAAAGCGGGAGACCGGCTCGACCAGCGCGAGATGCGGGAGCTGCTCCTCAGGCTGTTTGCTACGCAACTTCCGCCGCACGACGTGCACGGGCGCTCGACGATCGTGCAGTTGCCCCGCGAGGAGCTGGAGCGGCGGTTTGGTCGGCGGTAGAGTCCCCGTCCTCGTGGGCCCGACGGCGGTCGGCAAGACCGCAGTCGCGCTGGCGCTCGCGGCCCATTGGCCCCTCGAGATCATCTCCGCCGATTCGCGCCAGATCTACCGGCGCCTCGACATCGGCACGGCCAAGCCGACCCGCAAGGAGCGCGCGCGCGTTCCCCACCACGGCCTCGACCTGGTCGAACCGGGCGCGCGCTACAGCGCCGGGCACTTCGCACGGGACGCCGAAGGCTGGCTCGCCGACATCCGCGGACGCAGCCGGATGCCGGTGGTCGTGGGCGGCACCGGACTCTACGTGCGTGCGCTCGCCGAGGGCCTGTTTCGCGAGCCCCCGCTCGACACGGCGCGCCGCCGCTCCCTCGATGCCTTCACGGCTCGGCTCGAGCCACTCGAGCTGCTGCGATGGGCCGGACGGCTCGATCCGGGATTCCGCGGCGGGGGACGCCAGCGCGCCGCGCGCGCCGTCGAGGTCGCGTTGCTCACGGGGCATCCGCTCTCCCATTGGCAGGAGGTGGCGCGCGCGCGAGGCGCCCTCGATCCGTGGTACATCGTCCTCACGGTCCCCAGGCCCGTGCTGCACCAGCGCATCGCCCGGCGGGCGGCGGAGATGATGCAGCGCGGGTTGATCGAGGAAGTCGCCTCGGTGCTGGCCGAAGGACACGCCGCCGCGGGCCCGGGGCTCGACGGGATCGGCGTTCGCGAGGCCGTCGATTACCTCCACGGGCGGCGGCAGCGCGGGGCGGTCGCGGACGCCATTGCCGTCAGCACGCGACAGTACGCGAAGCGGCAGCAAACCTGGTTTCGGCACCAGCTCGGCGGCGTGGTACTGACCCTCGACGCGACGCGGCCTCCGGAGCGCCTCGCGGCCGAGATCGCGGAGGCCTGGGAGAAGGACCCCACATGAAGATCGGGATTTTCCTGCGGCTTGCCAGATCACTCTCGCTAACCCACTCACCGTTTCGACCTCCCCTGTTCGGTGGATCGACGCACCTACCGATTGCACCGCCAGCTGCACTACGACCCCGCCGATTCCGCCCGCTTCGGCGCCGCCTCCGTTACCTTCGCCCGCCAGTGTTCACGGTCCTTTTGAGACTGGGTCGTCGCCCTCGGGAGGCGGCGAAGACGTCGGGAGCGGGGCGGGGCGAACGCCAATCCGCGAGCCACTCCTCGTCACGTCCCCATCCTGGCCCCCAAATGATGCCTTCCATAGTGCCCCAACCCCGGATGAACGCTGAGACTCGAGAATTCGAGTGACCCGAGGCCTGCCGGTACCCCGGTCTTGGGCGATTCTGCCTATTGCCGGCAGTCCTGGCACCCAACAAATAGGTCTGGTACTGGACCCAGTTTGACGGAGCCTAGCCACTATGAGTTCCCTCGCCCAGGTGCTTCGGGAACACCTCGTGCTGCTTGTGCACGACGACCTCGGGGTGTGCCACGATAGTGGCCTGCGCCTTGATTGACGCGGGCTATCGCGCATCGGACGCGATGCTGTTGAGGTCAGCGCCAGGAACCCAGGTCCACTCAGTATTCGCATTCATGCCAATCGCGTCGATCACGTTGGCGAGCCGTCGCGGTTTGGGCCCGTCGCGCGATGGACCCAACCTTGGTCGCCTCGCGGTTGGCCGCTCCCACCACTGCACCAGGGTGACGAATGCATCTCGATGATCGGCTCGCAGACCGGCCGTGGATTCTCGTGGTAGACGACCTCGAGAGCGTTCGGGACCTGACAACGCTGGCGCTCCTCCGCGCGGGGTATCAGGTCCTCGCGGCGTCGACTCAGGGGGAGGCCGTCGGGCTGCTCGATCGGCTCAAGCTCCGGCTCAACGCCGCGGTGATCGACTTGCACTTCCCCGTCGTGTCAGGAGACGAGGTGACCGCCGAGCTGCGCCGGCGCCAACCCGATCTTCCCTTGATCTTCCTGTCGGCCGGAGGACACGATCAGGACGTGCTCCTGCCGGGTCTGCTGTTGGAGAAACCTTTCAGCTTGAAAGTGCTCCGCTCCATCCTCGCGAACGTGCTCGCGATGAGCGCGGATGGGATTCCAATCCATCCCGCCTGTGGGCGCAGTCACCGAACAGGCATCCCCGCCGCAGTCGTTGCTGGATTGACGATGAGTTAAGAGAGCGATGGTAGTGTCCGGGTCGCGCACGTAGGGAGCGAGGCAAGGACGGATTTGCACGTGACCGGGATGATCACCGGAACTTGTTCCTGCCACCGTCGCCGGCCCGTAGCCGGAGCGACCCTTTGTTGTTGCACCGCCCGATACTCCACGACTTCGGAGCGGTGCCGCACATCCCCCCCTAGGTGCGCTACGCCTAGGTCTCACGAACAGGCTGCCCGACTTCGTTGTAGACCGCGAACACCGCGGACCGCCTGCCGATGCGCACGCGGATCTTGGTCTGCTCGTTATCGAGGGCCTCCACGATCTCGGAAGCAGATGAGAACTGGTACGCGCCACATTCGTCCATTCCTTCCTTTCTCGCTCGTCCGCCCACGGTGCCCGTCACGCGTCCTGATCGCCGCCCTACAGCACGCATCGGCGAGAAGCCGGTTAGCTTACTCGTGAGGCGAGGTGGACCGGAGTAGATTTGCACCATCCATTGCACCATAGACCACGCAGATTCACGGGTTTTCACGGGCCTTTCCGATAGCGTCTCCCTCGGAGAAGCTCCCACTCGCTAGGTGGCAATGAAGATCGGGATCACCTGCTATCCGACCTACGGCGGCTCGGGCGCGGTCGCGACCGAGCTGGGCCTCGAGCTCGCGCGACGCGGCCACGAGGTGCATTTCATCACCTACGACGCCCCGTTCCGCCTCCACGGATACGCCGAGCGGATCTACTTCCATCAAGTCGAGACGCGGATGGGCCGCTATCCGCTGTTCGACCACTTCCCCTACACGCTCGCGCTGGCGTCCAAGCAGCACGAGGTCGTCCTGCAGGAAGGGATCGACCTCCTGCACGTCCACTACGCCATCCCGCATGCCACGACGGCCTACCTCGCCCGCCAGATGCTGAACGGCGAGCGGCAGCTCCGCGTCATCACGACGCTGCACGGGACCGACATCACGCTCGTGGGCCAGGAGTCGAGCTTCTATGCGATCACCAAGTTCTCCATCGAGCAGAGCGACGAGGTGACCGCGGTCTCGGCCTATCTGCGCGACGAGACCTATCGGGCGTTCGGCTGCGTGAGCTGCGACCTCCGGGTCATCCCGAACTTCGTGAACCTGGCCGAGTACCACCCAGCGGCGCCGGGCGAGGCGAAGCCGTTGGCGCCGCCGGGCACAAAGGTGGTGACGCACGTCTCGAATTTCCGCGAGGTGAAACGGGTGAAGGATGTTATCCGGGTCTTCGCCCGCATCCGTCGCGCGATGCCGGCCGTGCTGGTCATGGTGGGCGACGGGCCCGAGCGCGTGGACGCCGAGAACGAGTCGCGCGAGCTGGGCGTGGGCCAGGACGTGCGGTTCCTCGGCCGACTCGACCCGGTCGCGTCGCTGCTCCAGGCGAGCGACCTGTTCCTGCTGCCGTCACAGACCGAGTCGTTCGGCCTGGCCGCGCTCGAAGCCATGGCCTGCGGATCACCGGTGGTCGCGAGCCGGGCGGGCGGCTTGCCCGAGGTGGTGGAGGACGGGGTGAGCGGCATTCTCGAGCCGGTGGGCTCGGTCGAGGCGATGGGCCGCCGCGCGGTCGAGTTGCTGCGCGACACGGCCCGCCATGCCGCGATGCGCGAGGCCGCGATCGCCAAGGCCCACACATTCTCGGCCGACCGGATCGTCCCGATGTACGAGGCCCTGTACGAGGAGACCCTGCGCGGCGTGAGCGCGGCGAGCCGGGCCAATGGGGGTTGAGCCATTGCTCAAGGCCGCGCTCCTCGGCCTGCTGGAAGGCGTGACCGAATTCATTCCCGTATCCTCGACCGGTCACCTCATCCTCGCGAGTCATTGGCTGGGCGAGACGGGTGAAGCGGCAAAGACGTTCGACATCTTCATCCAGCTCGGCGCGATCCTCGCCATCGTCTGGCTCTATCGGGAGCGGCTGATCCAGGCCACCCTGGCGGCCACGAGAGACGAGCCCAGCCGGCGGTTCCTGCTCAACCTGACGATCGCGTTCCTGCCGGCGGCGATCGTGGGGTTTCTGGCCCACGACTGGATCAAGGGTCACCTGTTTACCCCGACGGTCGTGGCGGTCGCGCTGGTGGCGGGTGGCGCGGTCATCCTGCTTATCGAGCGGCTCCGGCCCCTCGAACGCGTGGCAGAGGTGCGCGATGTCCGGCCTCCGACGGCCCTCGGGATCGGGCTCGCCCAGGTCCTGTCGCTGATCCCGGGCACGTCGCGCTCGGGCGCCACGATCATGGGCGGCTACGCGCTCGGCCTGTCGCGGCGCGCGGCGACCGAGTTCTCGTTCTTCCTGTCGATCCCGGTGATGTTCGCCGCCACGCTGTACGACCTGCTCAAGAGCCGGGGTGCCCTGAGCACGGCCGATGGGCCCGCGTTCCTCGTGGGGTTCGTGACGGCATTCGTATCGGCCGTGATCGTGGTGAAGGCGTTTCTCGGCTATGTGTCCCGGCACAGCTTCGCGGCGTTCGCATGGTACCGGATCGCACTCGGTCTCCTGCTCCTGCTGCTGCTCCGGTGAGGGTCGCGTCACCCGAGATCGTCCGCGTCGCCGCGGTGCCGTCCACCATGGATGCGGTGCACGAGCTGGCACAGGGCGGCGCACCCGCGGGGACGGCCGTCGTCGCGCAGGTGCAGACGGCGGGGCGGGGATCCCGCGGACGGACGTGGACGTCTCCCCGAGGCGGGCTCTGGCTCAGTGTGCTGGCGCGGCCGGCCAGCGCTGGCCTCGAGGTGCTGAGCCTGCGGGCGGGCCTGACCGTCGCGGAGCGGCTCGACGATCTGGGCGCGGAAACATATGTGCGACTCAAGTGGCCGAACGACCTGATGGTCGGCGAGCGGAAGGTGGGCGGTATTCTGTGCGAGGCGCGGTGGCAGGGTGCGGCACTCGCATGGGTGGTGATCGGCCTCGGCCTCAACGTCGCCAACCCGCCACCCAGTGAGCTCGAGGCGACGGCGACCCACCTGGGCTCGGTGCACTCGTCGCTCGTGGCTGATGACCTGGTCGAGCCGGCGGTCGCCGCACTTCGGGCGGTGGATGCGGCGGCCGGACCCCTCACCGAGGTGGAGCAGGCGCGGTTCGCCTCCCGGGACTGGCTGCGCGGTCGCACGCTCGACGCGCCCGTGGCCGGCACCGCCCTGGGACTCGCGGCCGACGGCGCGCTCCTGGTGCGGCGCGCCGACGGCGTGGTCGAGCGCGTGCTGGCCGGTACCGTGGTGACCCGCCACTCGTAAGCGACGCCCGGCTCCGGCCTCGCGCTCGCCGCACCTCATGACCCACGACCCGCGATCCACGGGGCTCCCATGCTTCTGACGCTCGACATCGGCAACACGGAGATCACCGTCGGCCTGTTCCGCGGCGCCGAGCTCGACGCGCACTGGCGGCTCACGACCAATCCGGGGCGCACGCCGGACGAGTGGGGCAGCGCGATCAGCGGCTTCCTGCTCGCCGCCGGCCGCTCACCGAACGAGGTGCGCGCGGTGTGCCTCGCGTCGGTCGCGCCGTCGGTGACGCAGGCCGTGGTCGCCGGGATCGCGCGGACCACTGGCTGCACCGGCGTGCAGGTGGACGCGCGCTCGCCGCTGCCCGTGACGCTCGACGTGGACGAGCCGTTGAGCGTCGGCGCCGACCGCATCGTGAACGCGTTGGCCGCGGTCGAGCTCTACCATCAGGACACGATCGTGGTGGACTTCGGCACCGCCACCACCTTCGACTGCGTGACAGCCGATGGACGATTCCTGGGCGGCGTCATCATGCCGGGTCTCCGCACCGCGGCGGACCAGCTCACGCAGCGCACCGCCAAGCTGCCGGCCACCGAGCTCCGCGCGCCCGAGCGCGTCATCGGACGGCGCACGGAGGAGTGCATCCAGGCCGGCGTGCTCTACGGTGCCGCGGAGGCCGTGGACGGCCTGGTACGGCGCATCCGCGCCGAGTGGCCCGGGGGACGCCGGCCGGGGGTCGTGGCGACCGGCGGTCTCGCCCCCGTGGTCGCGCCGCTCACGTCGAGCATCGAGGACACCGATCCGGACCTCACGCTCCGAGGGCTCCGGATCGCGGCCGGCCATCTCGGGCTCGAGTGGTGAGCCTTGACCGCGAGGCGGGCTACCGCCTCCTCGGACGGCGACTCGACTACCTGCTCCATCTGCGGCCCGCCGAGTGGCCGATCATGGCGGCTCACACGGCCGTAGGGTATCTGCTCGCCGTCGGGTTCGCCGGCGCCGCCCGAGGCGAGCGGTTGGTCGCCGCCGTGCTGGGGCTCGTGCTCTGGGTGGTGTGCCTCAATGGTGGAACGCTCGCGCTCAACAGCGCGTTCGACCGGGACGAGGGCGACATCGCCTACCTCCGACACCCGCCCGCGCCGCCCCGGCGGCTGGCCGCGGTCAGCTTTGCCCTCATGGCGCTCGGCCAGATCCTTTCGTTCGGCCTCCCGGCGCCCTATCCGATGCTCTACGCCGTCTGCTTCGTGTTGTCGATCGCGTATTCGGTTCCGCCGCTCCGGCTCAAGTCGGTCGCCGGCGCGGACTGGCTGATCAACATGTGGGGCTTCGGGACATTCACACCTGCCGCCGGATGGACCGCGACGGGCATTCCCATCGATGCGGCGCGCGGCCTCGTGCTGCTGGCCTTCTGCCCGCTGTTCGCGGCGCTCTACCCGCTTACCCAGATCTACCAGGTCGAGGAGGACACCCGGCGCGGCGACCGAACGCTCGCCTGCGTGCTCGGCGTCCGCCGAAGCCTTTCCGTGGCGCTCGCCGCGGCCGCCGCGGCGTTCGTGATCTTCGTCGCGGCCGGCCTTCGGGCCGGATGGCGTTCCAGCGGGCCGGACGCCTTGCGGTGGGGCGGGCTGCTGGTGGCGCTCGTCTGCTGGGCCGCGGTGCTGCTGCCGTGGCGGAGACGCTGGTCGCGCCTGGCCCCGGCCGATCACCAGCGAGGCATGTATCGCGCGCTCGCGGCATGGGCGGTCACCGACCTCGTCGTGGTGCTCGCCTGGGGCACGTGACGCTCCCCTTGGCCCCCGCGTCGACGGCTACGTATACTTCGCCACCCTCATTCGCCCCGGAGACGGCATGCATTCCGCAGTGGACCTGCGTGCGGACCACGACCTGACCGACATCCCTTCGATCGTGCGCGGCGGGGTCAAGCTCGGCCTGCTCGAGGCCGTGTTCGTCCTGCTGGTTTCTCTCGTGTCCCGACTGCTGATGAACGGCGGGCTCCAGACCGTGCTCATCGGCGCGATCGTCCTCGTCGGCTTGGCGGTGGTCATCCTCCTCCCGGGTTTGTGGACGCGACCCCGAACGATCGAGGGGATCGCCGGGGCGGCGGGCATCGGACTCGCGGCCGCGATCGTCTTCCTCCTGATCGACGTCACGCTGCTCCAGAACATCGGGACCTACGGCCACCGCTGGTACGACCTCGGCGGCGGCAGCAACTGGTGGTACCATCCGGTCTGGTGGATGGCCGGCACGTTCCTGCCATGGATGGGCGCCTGGATCCTCGCGAACCAGCTGGTTAAAGGCGCGGCGCCGTCGCCCGTCGGCGCGTTCGGACTCACGGTGGCGTGCGCGGTGGTCCTGGCCGTCGTCGCCGTGCTGATCCACTTCCCAGGCGCCGGCTGGGACCTCGGCACGTTCGCCGTCGCCTTCCTCCCCGGTGTCGCCCTGGCCGCCTTCATCTCGGGGCTGGGCGCCAAACGCGGCTGACCGATGCGGTGGCTGCGGCTGATCTTCCGGATCTTCGGTTGGCTGCTCACGCCATTCCTGGCGTGGGCAGCTTCGTTTTTTGGCGCGGTCGCTGGCGCGTTGATCGCGATGCGGATCGAGAATCCAGTGGACGGCCTTGTGGTCACGGCGGTGTGTGGGGCCGCCACCGGGTTCGCGACGATCATCCTGTGGCTTCGCTATCTCCGGCAGAGTCCCGAGGTCCGCGAGGTCCTGGCCGTCACCGTGGACGGCACGCCGGACACGGTGAGCCTCGGCCTCCCGGTCACCGGAGAGCCGCCCGAATGACCGGCCGCGAGCTGCTGCTCGGCGGCGTGGTGGTCGGCGCGCTCGCGTGCGGCGAGCGCGCGCCCGCGCCCAAGCCGACCGACGCCACGCCTCCCGCCGCCCCGGCCGACTCGCTCGTGGCCACCGTGCCCGGCGGGGCGGAGGTCTGGTTCACGCTCGCCCGGTCCGACAGCGGCGACACGGGCCGCTGTACCGCGCGAGCGATCGAGATTCGCCACGGCGCCGTCCGAACCCCCGTGCCCTTGCTCTACACGTCCGCCGCTCCCGAGATCGTGAACGATACGGTGATGCGGGCCCGACTCTCCGACCACTGCCGCCCCGGTGACAGCTATCTCGTGGATCTCCGGACCGGCCGTCCCGTGCGAGAGCGATCATGAGGGCCGGCGCCGTTGGCGGTGCGGTCGCCGTTGCATGCCTCGTCATCACGGGACCGGCCGCCGGCCAGCAGGGGATCGAGGGCCAGGTGGGACGGTTCTATCAGGAGGATGGCTGGACGGTCTATCGGCTCGGAGTGAGTCGGCCGCTGAGCGGCACGATCGGGGCCAGCGTCCACGGCGACTATTTCCGCCGCGTCAAGGGCGCAGACGGCGCGCTCGGCGGCTTGGGCCTCGATCTGACTGCCTTCCGGGGTGGCGCCAGCGGCCCCTATCTCGTCGCCGGCCTCCTCGCCGGGCTCGGCTCGGCGCACTCGCAGTCGTTTTCGAGCACGTGGAGCTCGTGGTCGGCCGGCGTGGGATACGAGCTGGTGCCCGCGTCCTTCCTGCACGTAGGCGCGGAAGGACGTTACCGGCAGGTGTCGCTCGACCAGCGCGAGGGCTTCGAATTCGCCGCGGGAATCTCCATCAGCCTTGGCGGCGGCGGTCGGAAGGCGCCGGCCTCGCCTCGGGCACCGGTGCCGGTCACCACGTCCAATGACTCGGCGCTGCCGCCGCTCACGACCACGCCGGCATCGAGGCCACCGCTCACCTCTGCCGCGGTGCTGGCGGACTCCGTGGTGGCGACCGCGCGGCACGTCATGGGCCGTCCATACGTATACGGAGGCACCGGCGCGGACGGCGGTGGGTTCGACTGCTCGGGGCTCATCCAGTATGCCTACGGCCAGCGCGGTGTCACGTTGCCACGCACGAGCGCCGAGCAGGCTCGCGAGGGTCGGGACGTGAAGAAGGATCCGGCGCACCTCGTCCCCGGAGATCTGCTCACGTTCTCGAACCGCGGCGGCCCGGTGACCCACATCGGCCTCTATGTCGGAGGCGGCCGGTTCATTCACAGCGCGACGCACGGCGTGCAGGAGAGCGTGCTGAGCGACGACGATCCGTACGGGCGGTGGTGGTACAAGCGGTGGGTCGGGGTGCGGCGGATTCTCTAGCAGGGCACCGGCTCAGGCGGCGGTGCCGTCGAGGGATCTAGGCGGGGAATGGCTCGACCCATTCTCCGCCAAGATCCCTCGCTTCGTTCAGGACAGCCAGGATGAGGGCGACGGAGAGCGGGCGTGGGTCCGCCTACCGATCGCTCCCCTTGGCGCTCGGCCCCGCGTGCTGCATCTGGCCATGGTCCATCTGACCGTGATCCATCTGCATCCGGCCTTGGCCGTCGTGGCCGCCATGCTCCGCCCCCACCTGGCCTCCCTCCACCTGCAGTTGCGCCAGATCACGCCGGTAGTCGGGATCGTTCGGGTCGATCTTGGGCCACCTGCTCATGTCGTCGGGGACGAACAGGCCGACCATGTGAGCCATCGCACCCTTCACTCTGATCTCGTTGGTCGGGTTGTCGTACTCGCCCACCACGCGGTACTTGTGGTTGGCCTCGAGCTTGAGCCCTTCACCGCTCACCCCGAACAGCCGTCGGCTGATTCCGGTGACCTTCCCCAGCGCATCCCGCCTGGCCACGACGCTGGTGATCACCTTGCCGGTCTCGGCGTCCTCGAGCCGCACGGCGACACCGTAGTCGTGCATGTGCCCGCCGACGGCAAGCAGCCGACCGCTGACCGGAAGGGTGAACTCGAACGACTTCGTGGACTTGCCCGGGGGCACGTCGAAGGTGTTGCTCCCACCGACGGTCAGGTTGACGTCCATGTAGAGCGGCATGGAGTTCACCGGGCGCGGATTCTGGTTCTTGGGCGTCCACAGCATGGTCAGCCTGAGATAGACTCCGTCGAGATCCTTTCCGGTATCGTTGTGCCAGGCCACGTACATGCCGAGCTTCATCCCCGGCTTCATGGGGATGCCAATCGTCTTGGGGACGGTCACTTCCTTATCGGTTTCCGTTCCCGCCCCCATCAGGCGTTCGGACGCGCTGTAGACGAGCTGGCGGCGGCTGAAGTTGACGATGATGAGGTGATGCAAGACGTGGCGAGGGAGCTCGTGTCCTTGGGCATCCGTCACCGCCACCCGGAAGCCCCGGAACCATCCGTCGACCGGCCAGGCGAAGCGCTGCACCGGCACATCGTGAGACATGCCGGGGGTCATCATCGCGTGGTCGTCCATCGGGGGCATGTTCGGCAGGTCGAAAGGGCCGGCCGTGATCGTGAGCTCGTGCTTGGACGAGTCCACCACCATGGTGACGGTGGAAGGCGACACGGGGCCAGGTGCGGCTGCAACAACGGCAGCGGCCAGCATCAGGCTCCACAGCATCATTCCTACTCCGTGACGAGGAGGCCGGCGGCGTTGCGCCATCGTCCACCGCCGGTCAAGTTATGCGCCCTCCATCATGACAATGGTACCGGCGCAGGCGTGCGGAAATTCCGAGGGCCTCCGGGCAATGTCAAGCAGCCGATCGTGGATCGTGCTCATCGCCGGTGACGGGCTCAACCCAGCGACGGTTCTTCCGTCGCGGGGGACGATTCGTCGGCGGGAGCGGCGCTTCGATCTTTGACGCCGACCGCCCCGGGGGTGCTCCCCGTCGCCTTGACAGCCTCTCCTGTCGCCCTGACCTGAGTTCCTCCTCGCGGTATCGGTCCCGCCACGTTTCTCTGCCGATTTGACCAGTTTCGCCGGCACCTGGGTTGCTCCCGGCGCGGGGGCGCGAAGCGCTTGACAGTACTGATGATCGCCTTATCTTTGCCACCAGTTTGGCACTCGTTAATCTAGAGTGCTAAAACGTTGTAGAACCATATCTTACATCACCCCAATAGTGCTGTGGAGGACAGAGATGGCGACTGCGACCAAGGCCAAGCCCAGCCTCAAGATCCAGCCGCTCGAGGACCGGGTGGTCATCCAGCCGTCCGAGGAGACGGAGTCGATGCGCGGCGGCCTCTACATCCCGGACACCGCCAAGGAGAAGCCGACCCAGGGCGAGGTCATCGCGGTCGGGCCGGGCCGGTTCGAGAAGGGCGCGCGGATCCCGATGGATCTCAAGGTCGGCGACCAGGTGATCTACGGCAAGTACAGCGGCACGCCGTACACGGTCGACGGTGACGAAGTCGTCATCATCAAGGCGGCCGACGTCCTCGCCAAGATCAGCTGATCCAGCTCGTCCTCACAGGAGATAAGACAATGGCAGCGAAGGAACTGCTTTTTGACACCGATGCCCGCGCCAAGCTCAAGCGGGGCGTCGACGCGCTGGCCGAGGCGGTGAAGGTCACCCTCGGCCCGAAGGGCCGGAATGTCGTCATCGACAAGAAGTTCGGCTCGCCGACGGTCACCAAGGACGGCGTCACCGTCGCCAAGGAAGTCGAGCTGTCCGATCCGATCGAGAACATGGGCGCGCAGATGGTGAAGGAAGTCGCGACCAAGACCACCGACCTGGCCGGCGACGGCACCACCACCGCCACCGTGCTGGCGCAGGCGATCTTCCGCGAAGGCCTCAAGAACGTCACCGCGGGCGCCAACCCGATGGAGCTCAAGCGCGGCATCGAGAAGGCCGTCGAAGCCGTCGTCGAGGAGCTCAAGACGCTCTCGGTACCGTCGGCCGGCAAGAAGGAGATCGCGCAGGTCGGCAGCATCTCCGCGAACAACGACAAGGAAATCGGCAACCTGATCGCCGATGCGATGGAGAAGGTCGGCAAGGACGGCGTGATCACGGTCGAAGAGGCCAAGGGCCTCGAGACCACGCTGGAGACCGTGGACGGCATGCAGTTCGACCGCGGCTACCTGTCGCCCTACTTCGTGACCGACCCGGAGAAGATGGAGGCGGTGCTGGACGACGCCTACATCCTCATCCACGACAAGAAGATCTCGGCGATGAAGGAGCTGCTCCCGGTGCTGGAGAAGGTCGCCCAGAGCGGCAAGCCCCTCCTGATCATCGCGGAGGACGTCGAGGGCGAGGCGCTGGCGACGCTGGTGGTGAACAAGCTGCGTGGCACGCTCAAGGTCGCGGCCGTCAAGGCCCCGGGCTTCGGCGATCGCCGCAAGGAAATGCTGCGCGACATCGCCGTGCTGACCGGCGGCCACGTGATCTCCGAGGAAGTCGGCTTCAAGCTCGAGAACGCGACGCTGAACGACCTGGGCCGCGCCAAGCGGATCGTGATCGACAAGGACAACACCACGGTCGTCGATGGCAAGGGCAAGGAAGACGACATCCGGGCGGATCGACGAGATCAAGGCCGCGATCGACAAGACCACCAGCGACTACGACCGGGAGAAGCTCCAGGAGCGTCTGGCCAAGCTGTCCGGTGGCGTGGCGGTCATCAATGTCGGCGCCGCGACCGAGACCGAGATGAAGGAGAAGAAGGCTCGGGTCGAGGACGCGCTGCACGCGACCCGTGCCGCGGTCGAAGAGGGCATCGTGCCGGGCGGCGGTGTTGCGCTGCTTCGCGCCCAGAGCGTGCTCGACAAGGTCAAGGGCACCGAGGACGAGAAGATCGGTGTCGACATCGTCCGCCGCGCCCTCGAGGAGCCGATCCGCATGATCGCCCAGAATGCGGGCGCCGAGGGCTCGATCGTCGTGGCCAAGGTCAGGGAGTCGAAGGACAAGAACTTCGGGTACAATGCCGCGACCGACACCTACGAGGACCTGGTCAAGTCCGGCGTCATCGACCCGACCAAGGTCACCCGGACCGCGCTGCAGAACGCGGCGTCGATCGCCGGCCTGCTCCTCACCACCGAGTGCGTGGTGGTGGAGAAGAAGGAAGAGAAGCCGGCGCCGGCAGGTCCTCCGGGCGGCGGCATGGGCGGGATGTACTAGGCTCGCTGCGGTCGAAGCGGCAGGATACCGAACGCCCCGGGACTCTCCCGGGGCGTTCGTCACATCGGGCGCGCCCCCGCGAGAGCAGGGGCGCTTCTCATTTGGGACGGCACCGCTCGACCGTGGACAGCGCGTCCCGATGCCGCATCGGCCATTGGTGACTCGAGCAGGCATGAGTGAGAATGTGGAGCGGCTTGACTCGTCCTATGGATGACCCGGTCGCTCGATCCCGGGTGCCCACGATATCAACGACCTCTACAGGAGACCCCCGATGTTCAGCCCCACGTCCCGCGTCCTCGCCGTCGCGCTGGCGGCCGTGCTTCTGCCGGCGGCCTCCGCCACCGCCCAGAAGGTGTCGCTCTCGCCCACGATCGGTGTGTACTTCCCGAACGTCCGAGCTGATCAAGGCGGCCAATGGTGACGAGTTCAAGCAGGAGGTCGGCCTTGCGGTTGGCGGACGACTCGGATTCCTCTTCGGCCCGCGGTTCGGGCTCACCACGACGGTCACCTACGTGCCGAGCGACCTCAAGCTCGACCTGGCGACCGGTGAGCAGGTCAAGGACAAGGCGAACCTGCTCTTCGGCTCGGCCCGTGCCACCTTCTTCGTGTTGCCGGTGACGTCCCCCGTCTGGCTCAACCTGAGCGGTGGCGGCAGCTACATCCGCCGGAGCGGCCCTGCCTACGAGGGCGTCTCCGACAAGGACGACTTCGGCGGGGTGGTAGGCGCGGCGGTCGGTTTCCACCTCGGGAGCGTGCTCAGCCTCTTCGTGTCCGCGGACGATTACATCTACGGCACGCGCATCGACGAAACCACGCTCGAGACCGACAAGACCACCCAGAACGACGTCCATCTCTCAGTGGGCTTCGGTTTCCCGCTCGGCGGCCGCTGAGCGGTTGGTTGGCACGGAGTCCGCGGTTAGACTATACCCGCACTCGATTAACCGCGGATTCCGTCACACCCGGAGGACATCGTGAGGCTCGGCTGTATCCTGCTGGTGGCGATGCTTGCGGTGCCGCGCATCGCGAGCGCCCAACAGCCCGCGATTCTGGGGACGTGGAAGTTTGACCTGAAGCAGGATCCGAAGAAGGAAGGTCCGCGCACCGTGATCGTGCGGCCGGACAGCAGCGCCAGCTACGGCACCCAGACCGTCCGTTGGCGCATCGTGGGGGACAGCCTGGCCCTGGCGCTCGGTGGCGAGTGGGTCAACTATGGCCTCAAGCTGAAGGGAAAGAGCCTGAAGCTGTCCGGCGGAGATCTGAACGAGCCCGTGAACTTCCAGAAGGTCGGCCCGCCGACGCCACGGCCCGATTCGGTGCAGGTGCCACCCGATCCCAACACGCAGCCGTCATAGCCACTCGGCAGACATCACGAAATCGGGAAGGCCCGAACCAGTCGGGCCAGCAACGCAACGAGGGATCCACTCGGCGGCCGAACCCGGTCCGAGTGGATCCCTCGCGGCATTGTGGCGATCCCGCCCCCGATGCCGGGATTTCGCCGCGGCGGGGTAGGACTACAGCGCCAATCGGAGCTGCGCGCGCTCCGGCATCGCCACGTCGATCGGCGGCAGCGGTACATCCTGCGCGGCCACGTGCAGCTCGCCGCCGAAGCCCGCGCGCCGGAGCGCCGGGGCGACGGTCGCGCGCGCTTCCTCCGCGGTGTTGCACCGCTGGCTGAGGTGGGCGAGCACCACCACCGCGAGCCCCGGATGGTGCAGCTCGGCCAGCAGGTCGGCGGCGGCACGGTTGGACAGATGGCCGCCCGAGCCGGCGATCCGGCGTTGTACCACCGGCGGGTAGCCGCTCGTCCTCAGGGCCACCTCGTCATGGTTCGCCTCGAGCACCAGCGCCGTGAGCTCGCGCAGCAGGTAGCGCACGGCGGACGTGGCGCGCCCGAGATCGTAGGCGACGCCGAGACTCGTGCCATCCGCCGTCCGTACGGCGAGGGCCATGGGCTCGGCGGCATCGTGGCTGGTCGGACAACCCTGGACGCGGAACGGCCCCACCTCGATCGCGTTCCGGAGGCCGAGGCCGTGGTGCGTCGCCTCCCGCATCCGTGGGGCGAGTCGATCCCAGGTTCCGGGCGCGGTGAGGACCGGAATTCGCAGGCGCCGGGCCAGCCTCGGTGCGCCCGACGCGTGGTCCCCGTGCTCGTGCGTCAGGACGATCGCGGCGACCCGGCCGAGCTCGAGCCCCGACGACTCGGCCCGCCGCTCGATCTCGCGCGCGCTGAATCCCGCGTCGAGCAGCAGGGCCACACCCTCCGTCTCGACTGCGAAGCAGTTCCCGCGGGACCCCGAGCCCAGCACGAACAGGCGCATCATTCACCGATCCCGCGGTGGAAGGTCCGCTCGAGCGAGCGCCGACGCTCCGGGGTCATGTCCACGTTGCGACGGGTCATCACGCGCTCGGCGACGCGCAGGAAACCGTCCGGCGTGAGCCGTTCGGCCCCCTCGCCACCCCACGCGAACGGCGGCACGTACTTCGGCGGCGCTGCGGGTCCGAACACGTTCGCGCCCGCGCCCACGACGGTGCCGGTCGCGAGCATCGTTCCGATCGCGGTCTTGGCGTGGTCACCGAAGAGCGTGCCCAGGTTCTGGCGGCCGGTCTCGATGCGCTGACCCGCGACCTCGAGCCGGACCGCGCCGTAGGTGTTCTTGAGATTGGACGTGGTGGTCAGGGCGCCGAGGTTCACCCAGTGGCCCACGACACTGTGTCCGACGAAGCCGTCGTGACTCTTGTTGGCATAGCCGAGGAAGACGGACGCCGCGATCTCCCCGTGGACCCGACACTCCGGGCCGAACACCGAGGCGCGGATGAATCCCCCCAGCACCTTCGAGCGCGCGCCGACGAAGACGGGGCCCTCGAGCCGAGTGCCGTGCCGCACCTCCACACCTGGCTCGAGCACGACCGCGCCGAGGCGAACGTCGAAGACCACGCCCGGCTCGACCGCCGATCCCATCACCACGACGTTGGCCGCGTCGCCCAGCACGAGACTGCCCTCGGGGACGCCGGTAGCCGGCGCCGCCCTGAGGTCGGCGCAATCTTCGCCGAGGAATCGTTCCAGCGCGGTGACCAGATCGAACGCGCCGCCCAGGACGAGCCCGTCCACCTCGCGGGCCTCTCCGCGCTCGTGTGGCCCGTCCCATCGCTCCCCTGCGGGAACGAGCCAGCCGACCGTGTGGTCGCCATGGCGCAATCGGCGCACGGCGCCGGACGCGTGCAGATCCGGGATCCGATCACCCGAGGGCGCGAACCACGAGGCGCCGACGATCGCCGGGCCGTCCACCGGCTCCAGCGGCCGGACGGGAGGCTCGTCGCCTTCGTGGAATTGCTCCACGTGATCGCCCAGAATCGCGGTGGCGTCGATCTGGCACGCCGCCTCCCAGCGTTCCCGCACTCGCCAGGCCCCCGCTCGGAGCTCGGCGATCGGCCGTACACCGGCGAACGGCGCCCACGCGGCGCCCGGATCGCTCGGCTCGAGCAGGTAGAGGGCGGTCATGCCCGATATCGCGAATGTCGGCGGGCAGGGCATCGAGGAGCTGCTTCATCTGGGCCGCGCGCTCGGTCGGCATGACGAGAATGCGGCCGTTCGCCTGGACCACGACGAGATCCTGAACGCCGCACAGGACCACGGGATCGCGCTCCGACCACACGATGCAGTCGTGCGACTCCTCCAGGACGCCGCGGCCGACCAGCGACGTTTCCACTCGGGTCTTTCGGCCGCACGCGGGCGAGCGCCTGCCAGGTGCCCACATCGTCCCAGGCAAAGGCGCCGCTCACCACCGCGACGGCATCGCTGCGCTCCAGCAGGCCCACGTCGATCGAGATCGGCGTGACGTCCCGGAAGAAGCCGGCCACGTCGCCGGTCTCAAGGCGGGGGAGCGCGGAGGCCACCTCGGGCGTGTGCCGCGCGACCTCGCTCAGGAGCCGCCGAGCGGTCCAGGCGAAGAGGCCGCTATTCCAGAGCGCACCCGCCGCCATCAGGTCGAGAGCCGTGGCGGCGTCCGGCTTCTCCGAGAACCGGGCGACGGTTCGCGCCCCACCGTCGAGCGGTGCACCCGGCACGATGTAGCCGTAACCGGTCTCCGGCCGCGACGGAACGACCCCGACGGTGACCAGCCGTTCGTGCGTCCGCGCCGTGGTCAGCGCGACGTCGGCCGTGCGGCGAAAGGCGGCCGCATCCCCCACCGCCCAGTCGGCATGCAGCGAGAGCACCTCGGCGTTCGGGTCGCGGCGCCGGGCTTCCCACGTGGCCCAGATCAGCGCCGGCGCGGTGGACGCGGCGCGCGGCTCGATCAGGAAGTTTTCCGCGGGGAGGCTGAGCAGCGCGCGGAGCCGAGGGGCCACGCCCTCTCCCGCGACGACGAGGATCCGCTCGCGCGGGATGAGCCCGGTGAGACGCTCGACCGCCTCCTCGGCCGTGGAGCCGGCGCCGGAGAGGGGAAGAAGCTGCTTCGGAGTCTGAGGGGTGCTGAGCGGCCAGAACCGGGTGCCCGATCCCCCGGCGAGAAGTACGGCCCAGCGCATCAGAGGAGCGGGACGAGCGCCGAACGATGCTGGCGCAAGTCGTAGAGCAGGGGGCCGATGTCGGCATCGGCCGCTGCCACCAGCGCGAGCCAGTCACCCGCGCCGGCGCGCGCGAGGATCAGCAGTCCGCGGTTGAACTCGAGCACGGCCGTGGCGAGCTCGCCCCCACGCGCGCCTTCGCCGAGGCGGCTGGCATGCTGGGCGAGTGTGGCCGCCAGCGCCGCCACCGTCTCCGAATCGAACTGGGCGCGGGCCGCATGCTCGATCGGCAGGCCGTCACCGCTCAAGAGCAGCACGGCCTCGACGCCGTCGCGTGCGGCGAGGCTGTGGACCACCTCTCCCAATGGCATCATGGAGTCGAACTCCGGGGCAGCGGGAAACGTTGCGCAACGTAGGGACCGTCCCGGTCGAAGTCAAGAAAAGAGTGGCAGTTGACCCCTCTTCGCACGGGCCTTAACCTTCCCCCTCCATGCACCCATTTCTCCGTCCGCTCTGCTTCCTGGCCCTGGGTGTGGCGATCGCCTGCAACGACTCCACCTCATTGGGCGACCCCACCGAGACGAACGTCGTCGACACGGTGACGCTCGGCGCGCTCGAGGGCACGCCGATCGCCGTGGCCAGCGGGTTCAACATCAGTGTCGGGGCGATTCGCACCGATCAGTCGGTGGATTTCGAGTTCGCCTACAATGTGCGGCGCCTCGCCGATGGTTCGTACCAGCGCGTCTTCGTGCCGCGGGCCGCGCTCGGGCTCTCCAGCACGACGGCGAATCCCGGGCTCCAGCTGCGGCGCCGAATCCTTCGATGACATCACCCGCGCCCCCAGCAATGGCTACACGGCCGACTCGGCCGTTCCCATCCAGGTCGGCGAGCGGTACACCGTTCGCTCGCGCGTGGTATGCACCTCCCTCGGCGTGCCGCTGTACGGCAAGCTCGAGATCCTCAGCTTCCAGGACAGCACCGTGACGTTCAAGGTGCTGTCCGACTTGAATTGCGGGTACAGGGACCTCCTCCCCGGCCTTCCGGCCAACTAGCGGTCGTGATCGACCTCAAGCGTCTGCGCCAGGATCCTGACGGGAGCCGCGCCTCGCTGCTCCGTCGGCGGGACCCGTCCATCGGCCCGCTGCTCGACGACATTCTCGAGTTGGACCGGCAGCGGCGCGAGCTCCTGGTGCATGCGGAGTCGCTCAAGGCGGAACGAAACGCGGCGAGCGAGGAAGTGGCGCGCCGGAAGCGGGCAAAGGAGCCGGCCGACGAGCTCATGGCCCGGCTCAAGGCCTCGGGGGAGGAGGTCAAGGCGTTGGATGCCAGGCTTCGCGACGTGGAGACCGCCCTCGACCAGCGGGCGCTCGCCGTGCCGAACTTCCCGGCCGCCGAAACGCCGGACGGGGACGCCGCGGCGAATCGTGTCGTCCGCACCTGGGGCGAGCCGCCGCGGTTCGACTTCACGCCGCGGCCCCATTGGGAGCTGGGCGCCGCGCTCGGCATCCTGGACCTCCCGGCCGGGGCCAAGCTCGCTGGCAGCGGGTTCCCGCTCCTGCGCGGCGCGGGTGCGCGTCTTTCCCGCGCGCTCGCGAGCTTCATGCTCGACCTCCACACCCGCGAGCACGGGTACGAGGAGGTCGCCCCGCCGTACCTCGTCAACCGCGCGACCCTCACCGGCACCGGCCAGCTGCCCAAGTTCGAGGAAGACCTGTACGGTATTCCGTCGGACGACCTGTTCCTCATTCCCACGGCCGAGGTTCCGGTGACCAACATCCACCGGGACGAGATTCTCGAGGCGGGTAACCTGCCGCTCGGCTACTGCGCGTGGACGCCGTGCTTCCGCCGCGAGGCCGGTGCCCACGGCAAGGATACGCGCGGACTCATCCGGGTGCACCAGTTCGACAAGGTCGAGCTGGTACGCTTCACCCGTCCCGACGAATCGGCCGCGGAGCACGAGCGCCTGACCGGCCACGCCGAGGCCGTGCTTCAGCGCCTCGGCCTTCCGTACCGCGTCCTGGAGCTCGCGGCCGGCGACACCGGGTTCGGCAGCGCGCGCACCTTCGACCTCGAGGTCTGGGCCGCCGGCGTCGGGACGTGGCTCGAGGCGTCGAGCTCGAGCACGTTCACCGATTTCCAGGCGCGCCGCGCCAACATCCGCTTCCGGCCCGAGCCCAAGGCCAAGCCCGAGTTCGTGCACACGCTCAACGCCTCGGGCGTCGCGTTTCCCCGCACGATCATCGCCCTCCTGGAGAACAACCAAGCGGCCGACGGGTCGGTGCGGGTGCCGGAGGCACTGGTGCCGTACCTCGGTGTCGACCGCCTGGTTCCCCGTGCGTAGGGAGCGGCTGCAGCGCCTCGCGCCCTCGATGGCCGTCGCGCTCGTGGCCCTGCTCGCCGGCTTGAGCCTCGGCTCGGGGCTCCTCGTCCTCCGTCACTTCAGGGCCGACGCGACCGCCACGAGCCGCCTCTACTCCGGCGTGTTCGGCGGGCTCAACGATCCGCGGCCGGGCGCGGAGGCCGAGGCGCTGCTCCGGCTCGGCGCGCAGGTGCGGGCGCTCGGGCTTCCGCTGGTGGTGACCGACACGACCGGGCGGGTAACCGCGGCCGCCAACCTCCCGTTCCAGGCGCCGCTCGACGACCCGCGCGTGCGGGCATATGCGACCCGGCTCGACCGCTGGAACCCGCCCATCGTGGACGCCGCGATCGGCACCGTGCACTACGGCCCGCTCCCCGCCCAGCGGAACCTCACGACGCTGGCGATCCTCCAGGGCCTCACCATCGCGGTGATGGTGGCCGTGGCGATCTTCGCCTATCGTAGCGCCATCGCGGCCCAGCGGGACCGGCTTTGGGTCGCGATGGCGCGCGAGGCCGCGCACCAGATGGGGACGCCCCTCACGAGCCTCCAGGGATGGATCGAGCGCGTGCGCTCGCGCCCCGCGCCGCCGGCCGACCTCGCCGAGCACCTCGCGGCCGACGCCGAGCGGCTGGACCGCGTCGCGCAGCGCTTCGAGCGCATCGGCAATCCCGCGAAGCGCGAGCCCGTCGGCCTCGGGGCGCTGGCGGACCGGGTGGCGCTCTACTTCCGCCCGCGGCTTCCCAAGCGGGCAAATCCCATCGAGCTCAAGCTGGAAGCCCCCGGGATGGGGCCGATGGTAGTGGGCGACGCGGTGCTGCTCGAGTGGACGCTGGAAGCGCTGGTCAAGAACGCGATCGACGCCCTGCAGGGGCGTGCAGGAACGATTATCCTGCGAGTCGGCGCCGAGCAGGGCATGGGCGAGATCCGGGTGATCGACGACGGCCCCGGCATCCCGCGCGACATCCGTCGCACCCTCTTCGAGCCCGGCATCACCACCAAGCGCGGCGGCTGGGGCATCGGCCTCGCGCTCGCGCGGCGCGTGGTGGAGGACGCGCATCGCGGCGTCCTGACCCTGGAGCCGACCGACAAGGGAGCAAGCTTCGTGATCCGCATTCCGCTGGTGGAGCCCTCGGCGTGATCGATACCCACGCAACCGAGCTGGAGCGCGCGCTCAACCCCGCACAGCAGGAGGCGGTGGACCATGTCCACGGCCCCATGCTCGTCCTCGCGGGGGCGGGCTCGGGCAAGACGCGCGTCCTCACCACCCGCATCGCGCACCTGATCGACCGGCACGGGGTTCCACCCGACCGGATCTTCGCGGTGACGTTCACGAACAAGGCCGCGGGGGAGATGAAGCAGCGGATCGGACGGCTGCTCGCCCGTGACCCGTCCGGCTTGTGGATCGGGACCTTCCACTCGCTCTCCGCGCGCCTCCTCCGCCGCGAGGCCGAGCTGCTCGGCTTCGGGCGGCAGTTCACGATTTACGACGAGGACGACCGGCTCAGCCTGATCAAGCGCCTCATGGATCAGCGCGGCCATTCCCCCAAGGTCTTTCCTCCGCGCGCGGTCCAGTCGCTCATCTCCGCGGCCAAGAACCGGATGATGCCGCCGTCCGAGCTTGCCGCCGGCGTGTCGCAGTTCGATCGGCTGGCCCAGGTGTCGGCCGACGTCTACGCCGCGATGGGCCCGGCGCTCAAGGCGGCGAACGCGATGGATTTCGACGATCTGCTCCTGCACCCGCTCACGCTGTTCCGGGAGCATCCCGAGCGGCTCCGAGCCTACCAGGGGAAGTTCAATTTCATCCTGGTGGACGAGTTCCAGGACACCAACCGGGCGCAGTACGAGCTCATTCGCCTGCTCGGCGCGCACGGTAACGTCTGCGTCGTCGGCGATGACGACCAGTCCATCTACGGCTGGCGCGGCGCGGACGTGCGCAACATGCAGGACTTCCTCAAGGATTTTCCGGGCGCTCGGCTAGTCCGCCTCGAGGAGAACTACCGCTCCACGCAGGTGGTGCTCGACGCCGCGAACGGGGTGATCGCGGAGAACAGCGGCCGCATCGGGAAGACGCTCACCACGCGCCGGCGGGGCGGGGAGCCGGTCACCATCCTGGCCGCGGCGGACGAGCGCGACGAGGCCGAGTGGGTTGTGCGCGAGCTGGAGCGCCGGAGCGCCGCTGGCGACTGGGGCTACGCCGACATGGCCGTGCTCTATCGCACGAACTCCCAGTCGCGCGCGCTGGAGGAGGCGTTCCGGCGCGCGGGCATTCCGTACCGCTTGATCGGGGCGATCAGCTTCTACGAGCGGCGTGAGGTGAAGGACCTGCTGGCATACCTCCGCCTGCTGACCAACGCCGCGGACGACGAGGCCTTCCTCCGCGCCGTCGCCGTGCCGCGCCGCGGCCTTGGCGAGACCAGTCTCGCCGTGCTCGAGCGGACGGCCGCACACTGGGGGAAGCCGCTCCTCGCCACCGCCCGCGTGGCGGAGGGCATCACCGATCTCCGGCCCAATGTCCGCGAGGCGTTCCGCGCATTCGGCGCGTTCATCGACGCCCAGACCGAGCGCGCGCGGCAACTCCCGCCGGCCGACGTCCTCGAGCAGGTGATCCGGGCCATCGACTACGAGGCGCTCCTGCACGCCGAGGGACCCGAAGGTGAGGATCGGTGGGAGAACGTGCGCGAGCTCGTGGCCAGCGCGGCCAACTGGTCCGAGGTGGTGAGCGACAACGCGGACGGGACGCCGCTCGAGCGCTTCCTGGCGGAGGCGGCGCTGCTCTCGTCCGCCGACTCGGTCGTCGGGAACGAGGACGGCGTCACGCTCATGACGCTGCACACCGCCAAGGGCCTCGAGTGGCCGGTAGTGGTGCTCACCGGGCTCGAGAACGGGCTCTTTCCGCTCGCGCGCGCGGAGGAGCAGCCCGACGGCCTCGAGGAGGAGCGCCGGCTCTGCTACGTCGGACTCACCCGGGCCAAGGACAAGCTCTATCTCACGTGGGCCCGCGCGCGGCGGCGCGGCGGCGAGCTCCGGCCCGGCATGGCTTCCCGATTTCTCCGCGCACTGCCGCCCGGTATTCTGGACGAGCGGCGGACAACGTCGCTCTGGGCGCCCGACTGGGCCGGCGGCCGGTCGGGCAGACGGTCCGACGGCCGGGGATTCGACAGACCGGGCCGCGCCTCGCTCGGCCCGACCGACCGTCTCTCGGTTCGCCAGGCCGAGTCCTCGACCGACCGTCCCGCGGAAGAGCTCTCGCAGGACACGCCCCGCTACGTGAAAGGCGAGCGCGTCCGTCACCGCCGCTTCGGCAGCGGAACGATCCAGGGCCTGACGGGAACCGGGCGGGACCTCAAGGTGACGGTCGCGTTCGACGACGAAGAGGTGGGCATCAAGCAACTGCTCGTGGCCTTCGCGGGCCTCGAGCGCGAATGGGAGAGCGCATGAGCATCGGCCGCGACGAGGTCCTGCACGTGGCGAAGCTGGCGGAGCTCGCCGTCAAGGAGGCGGACCTCGCTCGGCTCGTGGACCAGCTCAACCGCATCGTGGACTACGTGGCCCAGCTCGACCGCGTTCCCGCCGACGGCGCGACCGAGGCGTTCGTGCCCGGTCCGGCGCAGGTCGCGCTCCGCGAGGACGTGCCGGGCTCGGTCCCACTCGCCCGGCCGCCGGCCGAGTTCGCGCCGGAGTTCGCCGATGGATTCTTCCTCGTTCCGCGCCATGGCGCGATGGAGGACCTGTGAGCGCGGCGGCCGTCGCCAAGGAGACCGGCGCGCGCCTGGCCGCGGCCGAACGGGATGGCCTGAACGCGACGCTCCACTGGTCGCAGCCGCTGCTCGATGCGGAGGCGCGTCGCATCGACGCGGCGCCGGGCGGCGCCCTGCGCGCGATGCCGATCGCGCTCAAGGACAACATCGTTACGACCGACGCCCCGACCACGTGCGGTTCCCGCATCCTCGAGGGCTACGTCTCGCCCTACGAGGCCACCGCGGTCAGGCGGCTCCGCGCGGCCGGCGCGATGATCGCCGCCAAGGCCAACATGGACGAGTTTGCCATGGGCTCCTCGACGGAGCATTCGGCGTTTGGCCGCGTCAAGCATCCGCTCGACCCGACCCGCGTACCGGGGGGATCGTCGGGGGGCTCGGCGGCGCTGGTGGCCGCCGGCGTCGTTCCCGCCGCGCTCGGCTCGGAGACCGGTGGCTCGGTACGCCAGCCCGCGAGCTTTTGCGGGGTCGTCGGCGTGAAGCCGAGCTACGGCCGTGTGAGCCGCTTCGGCCTCGTGGCGTTCGGCTCCTCGCTCGATTGCATCTCGGTGTTTGGGAGGTCCGTGGACGACGCCGCGCGGGTCTTCGCGGCGATGAGCGGCCACGATCCGCTCGACAGCACCACGGTGGATCGGCCACCCATGACCACCCCCACGCCGCTCACGGATCTGGCGGGCATGCGGATCGGGCTCCCGCGCGAGTACTTCCCCGCGGACCTTCACCCGGGCGTCGCCGCCGGGCTCGAGCGCACCAAGACCGCCATTCGCGAGCTCGGCGCTGAGCTGGTGGAGGTCTCGCTCCCCAACTCGGCCTACGCGGTGCCGACGTACTACATCGTGGCGCCGGCCGAAGCCGCCGCGAATCTCGCGCGCTACGACGGCGTCCGGTACGGCCCGCGAAAAGTCGGGCCCGGCGGCGACATCCGCGCGCTTTATCAGGCCACGCGTGGGGAAGGATTCGGCCCCGAAGTGCAGCGCCGGATCCTGGTGGGTACCTACGTGCTGAGCGCGGGGTACTACGAGGCCTATTATGGAAAGGCGCAGCGCATGCGCGCGCGCATCGCCGACGATTTCCAGCGGGCCTTCGCGAGCGGCGTCGACCTGTTGCTCACGCCGACCACCCCGACGCCGGCGTTCCGCGCGGGCGAGAAGACCGAAGACCCGGTATCGATGTACCTCGCCGACATTTTCGTCTGCGCCATCAGCCTCGCGGGCCTGCCCGCGCTCAGCATCCCGGTCGGCCGGAGCGAAGGCCTCCCGGTAGGCGCGCAGCTCATCGCGCCGTATTTCGAGGACGAGCGCATGCTCGCGGCGGCCACGGCGATCGAGCACGTCATCGCGGCCGACGCGGAGGTGCGCTGATGCCCTGGGAAATTGTCATCGGGCTCGAAGTGCACGTGCAGCTGCGGACCCGCACCAAGATGTTCTGCGGCTGCCGCACGACGTTCGGCGACCCCCCGAACACCAATGTCTGCCCAACCTGCCTCGGACTTCCGGGCGCGTTGCCCGTGCCCAACGCCGAAGCCCTGCGGCTCGCCACGCGGGGGGCCATCGCGCTGGGCTGCAGCGTGCACTCGACCAGCGTATTCGCGCGCAAGAACTACTTCTATCCGGACTTGCCGAAGGGGTATCAGATCAGCCAGTTCGACCGGCCGCTCGCGACGGCCGGCCGGGTGACGTTCGAATCGCCCGAGCGGGGCCGCATCGACGTCGGCATCACCCGTCTCCACGTCGAAGAGGACGCCGGCAAGCTGATCCACGACCGGTTCCCCGGAAAGACCGCCGTGGACCTGAACCGTGCCGGCACGCCGCTCGCGGAGATCGTGAGCGAGCCCGATCTCCGCAGTCCCGCCGAGGCGCGCGCCTACCTCGTCACCCTCCGGCAGATCCTGATCTACGCGGGCGTGAGCGACTGCAGCATGGAGCAGGGCAGCCTCCGTGTCGACGCCAACATCTCGATCCGCCGCCCGGGGGAGCCCAAGCTGGGGACCAAGACGGAGGTCAAGAACCTCAACTCGTTCGCCAACGTCGAGCGCGCGCTCGAGGCGGAGCGCGAGCGACAGATCGCGCGGGCCGAGCGCGGCGAGCGGATCGCCCAGGTGACCCTTCTCTTCAATGCCGGCACGGGACAGGTCCGCGAGCTGCGGTCGAAGGAGGAGAGCCACGACTACCGCTACTTCCCGGACCCCGATCTTCCGCCCCTGGTGCTCGCGACCGAATGGATCGCCGAGCAACGCGAGGCGCTGCCGGAGCTGCCCGACGCGCGCCGGGCGCGGCTCGAGATCGCCTACGGGCTGCCGATCTACGACGCTCGCGTTCTCACCAGCGAGGTCGCCCTCGCGGAGTATTTCGAGTCGGTGGTCTCGGCCGGAGTCGACGCGAAGACCGCCGCCAACTGGGTCATGGGCGACGTCATGACGACCTTCAATGAGTCCGGCGGATTTCCGGTCGAGGCCGCGCGCCTGGCATCGCTGGTGGCGCTCGTCCGCGAGGGTGTCGTGAGCCACCAGGTCGCGAAGCGCGTGTACGCCGAGCTGGCCCAGCGGCCCGGCGAGGATCCCAGAGCCGTCGCGGACCAGCTCGGCCTGGTGCAGGTGAGCGACCAGGGCGCGCTCGCCGGCTGGGTGGACGAGGTGCTGGCCGCGCATCCGGCGGAGGTCGCGCGATTCAAGGGCGGCGAGACCAAGCTGATGGGCTTCTTCGTCGGCCAAGTGATGAAGCGCAGTAAGGGAAAAGCGGATCCGAAGGGCGTGCAGCCGGTGCTGCAGGAGAAGCTGGGGTAGGGACCGCCGTCTCGGCGCCGTCCCGATAGGTCGGCTACGGGGGCATGCGAAGTCACGCATGCCCCCTGCGCGTTCAGGGCGACGTCTCGCGCTTCCCGAACGGCGGCAGCGGCGGCAGAGCGAAGAGCGACATCGGGTCGACCGTGATCGCACCGTATCGCGCGATCCAGTGGAGGTGCGGGCCCGTCGCCCGACCGCTCTGCCCGACCGCCCCGATGAGCTGACCCACCGCGACCGTATCACCGGCGGCGACGTCCACCCGGCTCAGATGGAAGTAGCCGGTGACGAGCCCGCCACCGTGGTCCAGGTAGACCGCATTCCCCGCGAGATAGAACCGCGCCACCAGTGCCACGACGGCGCGGCCGGGCGCCCGCACGGGCGCACCGACGGCGCCGGCGAAATCGGTGCCGAGGTGACGGCCCGTGACGGACCCGTTGAACTCGCGCCCGGTCCCGTACCCGCTCGTGATACGGCTTGGCCTGGGCCGGTGAAACCGGCCGGACCAGAGTCGAGGCGTATCGTGAGCGCGGCGTGAGATGACGCGGCTCTGCGCCAGCTCGGTCTCGACTCGCGCCTGCGCCGCACTGTCCGGATGGGCGTAGCTCGGCGCGACCGTGAGCCGCTCGTGGGCGTACGTCGGCTGCGTGACGGCGAGCGCGATGATCACGGTGTCGGTTGCGGCGCCGGTCGAGCGTCGAAGGGTGATGGGAAGGCTGTCACCGCCTTCGAGCGGAATGCCGAGCAGCGTCCGGAAGCGGCCGTCGTCGAGCCGCTCGAAGTGGAGCGGCTCGCCCGCGGCGGTTCCGTCCAGGGTGATCGAGCTGTCCGGACCGCCTGTTGGCCGTGCATACAGCAGCACCACGCGTCCGCGCGAGGGTGGCGAGGGAGCCGTGGACACCTCGATGGTGGGTCCGGGAGCCTGCGCCGGGAGGGCGCCCGGGTGGACCGCGAGGAAGAACGCCGGCCACAGACCGGGCCTCACGCGGGCGACGCTCACCGCGCGAGCCGCCGGATCAACGCGGCCTCGACCGGAAACTCGGCCGCGAGCGCCTCCGCCGATCCCAGCTCGAAGTCCTCGAACTCGAACCCCGGGGCGACGGTGCATCCGCACAGCACCGCATCGTCGACCGGCTCCGCCGCCTGCCATACCCCGGCCGGCACGACGGCCTGTGGCGTCTCGCGATCGAGGCGTACAGTCGCCATGCCCAGGCGATGCAGCAGGAGCGCACCGCCGTCGTAGTGGTGCCAGACCTCGTCCGACGGAACGCGATGCCAAGCGCTCCACGTTCCGGCCGGCAGCAGATAGTGAATCGCGGTGGAGGCCCGACGCACGCGGCCGTCGGGAAGGGTGAGGACCAGCGGGCTGCGGAACGTCTCGCCGTAGAAGCCGCCTTCGGGATGGGGCCGGAGGGCGAGGCGGCGGGCGACGTCGTCGGCGTTCAGCGGTCGCCGCTCACGAGCGCCCTGGGGGAGGGCGCAGCGCTCTCGGGCGCGCGCCAGGGCAGGCGGTTGCCGATTCGCTTCCAGTGCACCAGCGGGTTGTCGGGTAGCCCGAAGTGCTCCTGGGCCGCCACCGCGAGCTTCGTCAGATTCCGCCGGCCGGTGTCACGCAGCACCCGGCGTCGCAGCTCCTTCGCAATCTTGAGCGGTCGCTCGCCCGAGGGGTCGAGCTGCAGCGCCGGCGACATGGGGCCACCGAGGAAATCGATCATGTAGTCGTAGGAGAGCCCCAGATGCTGCTCGACGTCCTCGTCGGCGAGCGGCCAGCGGCTGTACTCCCGCGCGACCTGCGTGGCCCGCTGCCAGCCGGAGCTCTCGGTGAGATGGACCATGCCGCGGAACAGGCGCCGGTTGGTGCGAACGCTGAAGATGGTCGGCGCGATGATCCGGTCGAGGTGGGCGTCCGCGTCGTGGTGGCTCAGCCGGATGACGTCCTTCGCCGAGCGCGCATAGGCGTCCCCGAGATGCGTCTCGACCCGCGCCTCCCAATAGGAGTGGCCCACGGCCGCGGTGCTGCTCGTGATCATGAGCTGCCGGGGCACGAAGTAATTGTGTGCGACGGTGTCGGCCGCGAGATGGCACAGATACCCCAGCCCGAAGGCCCGGAGCCCGTCGGTCGCGCCGAGGTCGTGGATCTCCTGGCCGACGTGCCAGTAGTGGCAGTGGCGGCCCAGGGGCGCGTAATGCTTCGCGATGGAGGAGTCGGCCGCGATGTTGCCGTAGAGAAAATCGAACGGGTAGGCGCGAAGCAGATCGGCGACGGCGGCGGGCAGCTGTCCGAGATTGGCGAGGATCGACTCGCCGAGATAGATGTGGGTGCCCGGCGTCCAGGCATGCGCGGAGGCCGGAAGCGCCAACAGCACGAGCCCCACGCCCGCGAAGGCGAGCGCGAGGCGCGCCAGCTTCATGACCGGCCGGCCACGATCAGACGACGGACCCGACCGAGCATGCCGTTGCCGCGACGCACCGAACGAAGCGTCGCGGCCACGTCCAGCGCGGCGTCCTCTACCTCGGCGTGCACCAGGTCGTACAGCGTCTCGAGGTCGGCCAGTTTCTCCTCCACGCGGTCCACCCCCTTCGTCACCTTGCGCCGGACCCGGCGGCTCGTCTGCGCGAAGGCACCCGCCTCGTTGCGGACCACGACCATGAGGTCCTGGCCCTGCTCGGTCAGCCGTCGCACGGCCTTGAGCGCCTGGGCGGCATCGTCCTGCAACCCGTCCACGACGCCGGTGAGCCGCTTCACCTGGGCCGATAGTCGAAGCGCGGCGATCGCGGCGGTCACCGCGATGCCGAGGAAGCAGAGGGCGATGATCGCCAGCGAGATGGCCATGGTCGGGCCCACCCATGCCGGCGGAGCCGCGATCTGGAGCAGAGCGAGCATATGGGCTGCCACGATGTCCTCCCCGAAAGGGCCGGCGGGGCCGCCGGACGGTAGCCGGCGTCGGCACGCCTCCCGGTAAAACAACGGGGTCGGGGATGCATCGCAACCCCCTCGATCCGCTTGACGCGATTCCCCGACTCCGTCAGCTTTGGCCATGCCTCCACGTTTTCTCGTACACGGTGGACGTCCGTTGCGCGGGTCCATCCGCCCCGCCGGCAACAAGAACGCCGCCCTGCCGATTCTCGCCAGCACCGTCCTCGCCGATGGCCCGATGGAGCTCGACAACATCCCGCGTATCCGGGATGTCGAGACCATGCTCGAGTTATTGGTCGATCTCGGCGCGTCGGTGGAGTGGGTCGGCCCCAATCTCGTGCGCGTGGACACCCGCCAGGTGCGGCCCAAGCCGCTCGACCCCAAGCTGTGCGCGCGGATCCGCGCCTCGATCCTCCTCGCCGGTCCGCTGCTCGCTCGTTTCGGGTCGGTCACCCTGCCGCCGCCGGGTGGCGACGTCATCGGCCGGCGTCGCGTCGATACCCACTTTCTGGCCCTCGAGCACCTTGGCGCCGCGGTCAACGTCGGCGACCGGTACGAGCTCGAGGCCAAGAAGGGCCTGACGGGCGCCGACATCTTCCTTGACGAGCCGAGCGTCACCGGCACCGAGAACGCGCTCATGGCGGCCGTGGCCGCCAAGGGGCGGACGGTCCTGCGGAATGCGGCCTGCGAGCCGCACGTCCAAGACCTCGCCCGCGTGCTGGTGGCGATGGGTGCCGGGATCGAAGGGATCGGGACCAACGTCTACGCGATCGACGGCGGACGGCCGCTCCACGGCGCAAGCTACGCCATCGGCCCCGATCACATCGAGATCGGCAGCTTCATCGGCCTCGCCGCGGTCACCAACGGCGCCATCACGATCGACCCTGTGCGCCCGGACGATCTCCGGAGCACGTTGCTGGGATTCGAGCGGCTCGGCATTCGCCCGCGCGTGGACGGCCAGCGCCTCACGGTTGACGCCGATCAGGAGCGGCGGATCCGGCCCGACCTCGGCGGCCACGTGCCGAAGCTCGAGGACGGCCCCTGGCCCGCCTTCCCGGCCGACGTCATGTCCACCACCATCGTGACCGCGACGCAGTGCTCCGGCATGCTGCTCGTGTTCGAGAAGATGTTCGAGTCGCGGCTCTTCTTCGTGGACAAGCTGATCGGCATGGGCGCGCGCATCGTGCTATGCGATCCGCACCGCGCCGTGATTTCGGGGCCGTCGCCGCTCAAGGGCGGCACGGTCGAGTCGCCGGACATCCGCGCGGGCATGGCCATGCTGCTCGCGGCCCTTGCCGCGGAAGGCTCGAGCACCATCCACAACGTCGGACAGATCGAGCGCGGGTACGAGCGCATCGACGAGCGGCTGCGCGCGCTCGGGGCGGAGATCGAGCGCAAGGATGATTGACCGGCCACCCAGCCGGAACGCGGCCTGGGGAGTCGTACGGCCATGGCTCGACGGCCCCCGGGATCCTCGCTCCCTCCGCGCGGGATGACCCCGGCGCAACCGTCCGTCCTCCGCGAAGAGCCTCGCCCGGGATCGCTTCCTCTCTACGAGCTCTCCACCTGGCGCAGTCGTGGCGTCGTCGCAGGGATCACCGCGCGCGGCACCGGGCCGGGACGAGGGTTCGACCTCGGCCTCTGGAGCGAGGCGCCAGTCGGCGAAGTCATGAGCCGATGGCGCGCCTTCCGCCACGCGATGTCCGGCTTCGACGCGGTCGTCCTCGGCGGCCAGGTGCACGGGACCGTGGTCGAGACCGTGGACACCGGCGTGGGGTGGGTGCAGATCGATGGCGTGGACGGCTGGGTGACCTGCTCCCCGGGCGTGCTCCTCACGGTAACCGTCGCCGATTGCATTCCGATCTATCTCCTGGCTCCCGGACGGGGGGTGGCCCTGCTGCACGCGGGCTGGCGGGGGACCGCCGACGGCATCCTTCGCGCCGGCCTGGAGCGCCTCACCAGGGGAACAGGAACTACCCCGGCCGACGTTATAATGCACGCCGGGGTAGGTATTTGTGGACCGTGCTATGAAGTGGGTTCTGAGGTCATGACCGGCTGTGGGCTTCCGGCCGACGGGAAGGGACCCTGGCACCTGGACTTGCGGGGGCACCTGGCGGCGGAGGCGTCACGGCTTGGCATCGCCGACGTGACGGTTTCCGGCTGGTGCAGCGCCCACGACCGCTCCTCCTTCTATAGTCACCGGGGTTCCCGAGGGGCGGACGGGCGCATGGTGGCCTATGTCGGTGTGCCACGCGCGGATTGACTCCGCCCTCGGGGCGCGATAGCTTTTGAGTGCTGTCCCGGGGGCGCCTGGTCGGGCCAACTGCCGATGTGGGGGAGTTCCCCCACATTTTTTTTCCTGCAACCCCCGATGTCTGTCGACGCGCTGCTCGCTCCCATTCGCGCCCACATCGCCGGTCTCGGCTTCGAGCTCGTCGATCTGCGCCACGTCGGGACCGCCCAGCGCCCCATCCTGCAGGTACGGGTGGACCGCCCGGACAGCCGACCCGGCCATGGCATTACGGCCGACGACTGCGCCGGGATCAGCCGGTCCCTCGAGCGATTCCTGGAATCGAGCGCGATGGTCGGGCCGCGGTACGTGCTGGAGGTTTCTTCTCCGGGCATCGAGCGGCCGTTGCGCTGGCCGGAGCACTGGCGGCGCTTCGTCGGTCGGCGCGCGCGGGTGCGGGCGCCGGCGCTCGGCGGGCGGCGTGAGGTCGAGATCATGGCCGTGCCGGATGACGAGCACGTGACGCTGCGCCAGGAGGGCGGGACCGAGCTGACGCTCGCGCTCGGCGACATCCGCGAGGCGACGCTGGTGGGGGAGCTGCCGGAGTTGAAAGGATCGAGGGCCGGTCCGCGTCACGGGCCGCGGAGATAAGCCGCGGATCCGCGACGGACGACGACGTTGAAGCGAGACCTCTCGCGCGACAGGAGTGATACGCATGGCAGGATCGACCGAAATGTTGGCCGCATTCCGCGAGCTGACCACCGCGAAGCAGCTGGAGCGCTCCGACCTCCTCGATCTGCTGCGCGACGGCATCCAGGCCGCCCTGGTCCGGAAGTTCGGCCCGAACGTCAAGTTCGAGCTCAGCGTGGACGAGCTGCAGGGGACCATCAAGGTCGTGCGCCTTCGGCAGGTGATCGAGGTGGTGGAGGATCCGAGCTGGCAGATCTCCGTCGAGGAGGCCCGCTACGAGGATCCCGACTTCCAGGTCGGCGACATGCTCGAGGAGGAGGTGCCGTTCGTCGAGTTCGGCCGACTCGCCGTGCAGGCCGCCAAGCAGCGCATCATCCAGCGCGTCCGCGAGGGTGAGCGCACCCGGATCCGCGAGGAATTCGCCTCCAAGGTGGGGGAGCTCCTGAGCGGCGAGGTCCAGCAGATCGAGCGCGGCAAGCTTGTCATCATGCTGAACAAGTTCCGCGAGGCCGAGGCGATCATCCCCTACCGCGAGCAGAACCACCGGGAGCACTTCCATCAGGGCGACACCATCCGCGCCGTGCTCAAGCGGCTGGAAGAGACGCCCAAGGGCCCGCGGCTGATTCTCTCGCGCGGCGATCCGCTCTTCGTCAAGGCGCTGTTCAAGCTCGAGGTGCCCGAGATCCAGCAGCAGATCGTCGAGATCCGCGCGATCGCCCGCGAGGTCGGAAGCCGAACCAAGGTGGCCGTCATCTCGCGCGACGACGCGATCGACCCGGTGGGCGCGTGCGTCGGACTCAAGGGCTCGCGCGTCCAGGCCGTCGTGAACGAGCTCGGCGGCGAGCGGATCGACATCGTGCCATGGTCCCCGGACCCGGAGCGCTTCGCCCGTCTCGCGCTGGCGCCCGCGCGGGTCGCGAAGGTCTTCAGCGACCCCGAGGCCAAGACGATCCAGGCCGTCGTCGACGAGGATCAGTTGTCGCTCGCGATCGGGCGGAACGGGCAGAACGTCCGGCTCGCCTCGGAACTCACCGGCTGGAAGATCGACCTCTACTCGAGCCGCGAGTGGCTCGAGCGCGGCGGCGAGGGCCCGCTGTTCGCCCCGCTCCCGCCCGAGGAGGAGACCGTCGCGCAGGTCCCGCTCAGCGAGCTCAAGGGCCTGTCACCGGAGCTCACGGCGATTCTCGAGAGCGCCGGCTACAAAATGCTCAACGACATCCTCGACCTCGAGCGCGAGGACATCGCCAAGATTCCGGGCATGACCGCCGAGACCTCCGAGCAGTTGCTCGGCTTCCTGGCGGAGCTCACCGACGAAGACGGCGGCGAGAAGTAGCGGGCCGCCGACATGGACCGGCTGCTCGGACTCCTCGGACTGGGGCATCGTGGGCGGCTGGTCGTCGTCGGCGTGGACGCGGTCCGGAAGGAGCTGCAGTCACGCAAGATCTGGTGCGTGGTGGTGGCGGAGGACGCCAGCCCGCGCGCCGTGGACAAGGTGGTTCGTCTCGCGTCGGCCAAGGGTGTGCCGATGGTGACGGGTCCGCGCGCCGCCGCGATCGGCGCGCAGCTGGGAAAGCCGCCCGTGATGGCGGTAGGCGTACGCGACCGCGCGCTGGCCGACGGCATCGTGCCGCCGGCGCCCGTACGCTCCTGACGGAGGATTGAGTGGTCAAGACGAGAGTGCACGACCTGGCGGCGGAGTTCGGCGTCGCCCCCGAGCAGCTCCTGAGCATGCTCAAGGACATGAACATCTTCGTGCGCAGTCACCTGTCGGCCCTTGAGAGCGACCAGGTGTCGGCCATCCGCGTGCGCTGGGAGCGCGAGAAGCGGAAGAGCGCCGAAGAGCCCACCGCCAGGAAGGGCCGCCGGAAGGCGGTCAAGGCGGAGCCCGCTCCCGCGCCGCTCGAGGCCAAGCCGACCAAGCGGCGCCGCACGGCGGCCGAGGTCGCCCAGGTCGAGGCACAGGCGCAGGCGGAGAAGGACGCCGAGCTGGCGGCGCTCGAGCTGGAGCGCCCGATCGTCGAGATCGAGGAGGCGGCACCGGCGCAGTCCCTCGAGGAGCGCGCCCGCGCCCTGTTCAAGGACCTGCCCACCTCACCGGTGGAGCAGAATGAGGAGGCGGCCGGGGCGACGGACGAGGCGCACGCGGGCGCGGGGGCGGCTCCGGCTGAGCCGTTGCCTCCTCGCCCCACGCACTCGGGATTCGGCACGCCCAACCGGGCTCCGTTCATTCCGCCGCGCATCCAGCGCCCGGCGCCGTCCGCGCCGCGCGGGCCGAAGCCGGTATTCAGCAGCAGCGCGCCGTCCGCGCCCTCGCGGCCCGGCGCGCCTTCGCGGCCTGGCGCCCCGTCGCGGCCCGGCGCCGACCGTGGCGCCGCGCCGCCGGCCAGGCAGTTCGGCCCCGATGCGGAGAAGGGCGGCGGCCGGAAGAAGGGGAAGAAGGGCAAGCGGTCGCTGGTGGATCAGGACGCCGTGCAGGCCAACATCCTGAAGACCCTGCAGGGCATGAAGGGCCCCGCGGGACGGAAGGGCGTGCGCCGCAGCGACGAGCCATCCTATCGCGACGTGGTCGCCGGCCGCATCGCGGAGGAGAAGGAGCGCGAGAAGACCCGGATCCGGGTGAACGAGTTCGTCTCGGTGTCCGAGCTCGCGGGCGCCATGAAGGTCCCCGCCACCCAGATCGTGCAGTTCGCGTTCAAGGAGCTGGGCCTGATGGTGACGGTGAACCAGCGCCTCGACTTTGACCAGATCGAGTTGATCGCCTCCGCCTTCGGGTTCGAGGCCGTGCGCGAGGACGAGTACGCCGCCGCGCTGGAGAATGAAGAGACCGAGGATGCGCCCGAGGATCTGGTGCCCCGTCCGCCGGTGGTGACGATCATGGGCCACGTGGACCACGGCAAGACCTCGCTGCTCGACTACGTCCGGAAGGCCAACGTCGTCGCCGGCGAGGCGGGCGGCATCACGCAGCACATCGGCGCCTACCACGTCACCCTGCCGGGCGACCGCGCCATCACCTTCCTCGACACGCCGGGCCACCAGGCCTTCACCGCCATGCGCGCCCGGGGCGCGCAGGTGACCGACATCGTCGTGCTCGTCGTCGCGGCCGACGACCAGGTCATGCCCCAGACGGTCGAGGCGATCAGCCACGCCAAGAACGCGGGCGTGCCGATCATCGTCGCCATCAACAAGATCGATCTGCCCGCCGCGAACGTGCCGAAGGTCAAGCAGGACCTCCTGCAGCACAACGTGGTCCTGGAGGAGTTCGGCGGTAACGTGCTCTCCGCCGAGATCTCGGCCAAGAAGGGCACCGGAATCGAGAACCTGCTCGAGCAGATCCTGCTCCAGGCCGAGATCCTGGACCTCAAGGCGAACCCCGCCGGCAAGGGCCATGGCGCCGTGCTCGAGGCCACGCTCGACCCGGGGAAGGGTCCCCTGGCCACGATCTTGGTCCAGAAAGGCACGCTCCGCGGCGGCGACAACTTCATCTGCGGCAAGTTCTCCGGCCGCGTCCGCGCCCTGTACGACGAGCGCGGCAAGACGGTGAAGGAGGCGGGTCCCTCGATTCCGGTCCAGATCCTGGGCTTCGAGGGCGTGCCGGCTGCGGGCGACACGTTCGCCGTGGTCACCGACGCCAACGAGGCGCGCGAGATCGCGCAGAAGCGTCAGCGCCTCGAGCGCGAGGCGCAGAACCGCCGCAGCCAGAAGGGCACGAGCCTCGAGGACTTCAGCCGGGCGCTTAAGGAAGGCGGCGTGGCCGCCCTCCGGATCATCATCAAGGCGGACCAGGGCGGCCCCGCGGAAGCGCTCGCGGATGCGCTGGCCCAGCTCAGCACGAGCGAGGTGCGCGTGGATGTCGTTCACCGCGGTGTCGGCGCCATCAGCGAGAGCGACGTGCTGCTCGCGAAAGCATCCGGCGCGATCATCCTCGGCTTCCACGTCCGGCCGGACTCGAACGCCCGGACGACGGCGGAGCGGGAGCAAGTCGACGTCCGCACCTACCGCATCATCTACGAGGCGGTCGAGGATGTGCGGAACGCCCTCGAAGGCCTGCTCAAGCCCGAGGAGAAGGAAGTCGTCCTGGGCGAGGCCGAGGTGCTGCAGCTCTTCAAGGTGAGCAAGGTGGGCACCATCGCCGGCTGCATGGTGCGAAGCGGCACCATGCAGCGCACCGCCAAGGCCCGCATCACTCGCGATGGCACGACCGTCTACACCGGGTCGCTCGCCAGCCTCAAGCGGTTCAAGGACGACGTGCGCGAGGTTCGCGAGGGCCTCGAGTGCGGCATCGGCATCGAGAACTTCAACGACCTCAAGGTCGGCGACCGGATCGAGTCATTCCGCATGGACGAAGTGAAGCGGACGCTGCAGCCCGCCGGCGAAGGCGCGGCCGGCTCCCGAGCCTGAGGCCGCCGCTCACGACCGACGGCACACGAGCGTGGTGATCGGAATTCAGGTGTGGGAGCTGCACCTGCCGGGATGTCACTCCTTGAAGGAGAAGCGTGGGACGCTCAAGCCGCTCACCGCGGCGCTCCGGCAGCGGCTCAACGTGTCGGTGGCGGAGACCGGCCACCAGGACCTCTGGCAGCGCGCGGAGATCGCCTGCGCCGCAGTGGGCTCGGCGCGAACGGTGGTCGAGGAGACCCTGCGGGCCGCGGACCGGGCCATCGAGTCGGCGGACGGAGTGCGGATCGTGGATACCGTGACGGTGTGGCGATGAGGTCCTCATCCCGGCGACGCCCGGAGCAGGTGGCCGAGACGTTGCGCCAGGTCATCACCGAGGGGCTCGCGCGCGAGGTGCGCGACCCGCGCGTGGGCTTCGTGACCGTGACCGGCGTGCTGGTGACGCCCGACCTCTCCCACGCGCGCGTCATGGTGAGTGTCCCGGGCGAGGAGGCCGACCGGGGTCGGGCCCTCGAAGGGCTTCAGAGCGCCGCCGGCTTCCTCCGGTCGCGCGCGGCACGCGCGCTCTCGACCCGGACGGTGCCCGAGCTGCACTTCGAGCTCGACCTGGGCCTCGCGCACGCGGCGCGGATCAACGAGCTGCTCCAGGGTCTCAAGCGGGAGGAGCCCAGCTGATCGGCGCGGTACTGGTCGACAAGCCGGCCGGGCTCACCTCACACGACGTGGTGCAGCGCGTTCGGCGAGTGCTGGGCACGCGTGCCGTGGGCCACACGGGGACACTGGACCCCTTCGCCACCGGCCTGCTGGTGACGCTGGTGGGGCGGGCGACCCGTCTCGCGCGCTTCGTCGAGGCGCAGCCCAAGCGCTACCTCGCGACCGCGCGGCTCGGCTTCGCGACCGACACCGACGATCTCACGGGAACGCCTCTCGGGCAGCCGGTGGAAGTCGCGCGGCTGGACGAGACAGCGGTCCGGGTGGCCTTGGCCGGATTCGTCGGTGCGCAGCGGCAACGGCCCCCGCGATACTCGGCGAAGCACGTTGACGGCGAGCGGAGCCATCGGTTGGCGCGCCGCGGCCAGGGCGTGGATCCGGCGGAGACGAACGTGACGGTGCACCAGGCGGAAATGGTGCGGTTCACGCCGCCCGAGGTCGAGTTTCGCGTCACCGTGAGTCCCGGCACGTATGTGCGCGCGCTCGCGCGGGACCTGGGCGAGCGGTTGGGCGTGGGCGCGCACCTCTCCGCGCTCCGGCGCGAAGCGATCGGCGGGCTGCAGGTCGCCGACGCGGTCCCGCTGGAGCGGCTCACGCGGGACGCGGTGCTGCCGGCGCGTGCGGTCCTGCGCCATCTGCCCGCCGTCGAGCTGGATGAGCCCGCGCGTCTCGCCGTGAGTCACGGTCGCCCGGTACCCGCCGGCGATGGCGCCGAGGGAACCGTGGCGCTCTTGCACGGCGGCGAGCTGGTGGCGGTGGCGCGGGCCGCCGACGGATGGCTCAGGCCGTCCGTGGTGCTGGAGTCGCCGTGATCGGCCGGCTTCCGCCGCTCCCGCGTGGGAGCACCGTGACGGTCGGCTCGTTCGACGGCGTCCACCTGGGCCACCAGGCGGTGCTGCGCGAGATCGCGCGCCGGGCCGACGCGGCGGGGCGCGCGAGCGTTCTGGTGACGTTCGAGCCCCATCCGCTCGAGGTCGTGAACCCGCAGGCGGCGCCGCCGCTCCTCACGACCGATCCCGAGCGGCGCGAGATCCTGGCGCAGCTGCCGCTGGACTACGTGCTCCTCGTCCGGTTCGACCGGCGGCTCGCGGGGTTGAGCCCCGAGGAGTTCGTCGAGCGGATCCTGCTCGACCGCTGCCAGACGCGCGAGCTGGTGATCGGGCACGATCACGGATTTGGCCGAGGGCGGAGCGGGGACGTGGAGACGCTGCGGCGCCTGGGCGCCCTCCGCGGATTCGACGTGGACGTGGTCGAGGCGGTGGACGTCGGAGACCAGCACGTCTCGAGCTCGCGCATCCGCCGTGCGGTCGCGGGGGGCGACCTGGCGACGGCGGCCCGGATGCTGGGCCGTCCATACCAGGTGAGCGGTCGGGTCGGCGAAGGCGAGCGACGGGGCCGGCTGATCGGCGTGCCGACGATCAACCTGGCCGACGTGCCGACCCAGAAGCTCCTCCCGCCCGACGGCGTGTACGCCGTGAGGGTCGAGTGGCGCGGCGGGCGGGCGGAGGGGATGATGAATCAGGGCCCCAAGCCCACCTTTGAGGACGGCCGGCGCACCCTCGAGGCGCATCTGTTCGACTTCGACGGGAATCTGTACGGCGAGTGGGTGCGGATCGAATGGGTCGAGCGCCTGCGCGACGTGAAGCGGTTTGCCTCGGTGGAGGCATTGCAACAGCAGTTGGAGCGTGATCGCACCCGGGCGCGCGAGGTATTCGCCGCGGCCGGTCCGGCCGCGAGCCGGGAACCCCAGCCCGAGACCTTGACCTGACGATGTTCTCCTCCATTCGATCCCGCGTGATCGTGATCGTGCTGCTCGTCATCGGCTCGATCTACTTCCTCTTCCCCAGGACCGTCACCCTGCGCGAACGCGGGAGCAACGGGGTCATGCGCGACACCGTGGTCACCCGGGTCCCGCTCAAGCGCGGCCTCGACCTCCAGGGTGGCATGCACCTCGCCCTCGAGCTCGATCAGTCGAAGCAGGTGTCGGCCGATCCCAAGCGGGACCTCGATCTCGCGCTCACCGTGCTGCGCAAGCGCATCGACGAGTTCGGGGTCGAGGAGCCCCTGGTGCAGAAGGCCGGGGACGATCGGATCGTGGTCGAGCTCGCCGGCATCACCGAGCCCGGACGCGCGAAGGCGATCGTGCAGCGCAGCGCGTTCCTCGAGTTCCGGATCACGGACAAGACCAACGCCCTCGAGAAGGCCCTGCCCGCGATGGATCGGACCCTGCGCGGGCTCGGGATCAAGGGCGACACCACGACCGGCAAGCCCTCGGCCGTGGAGCAGCTGCTCGGCGGCGACTCGGCCAAGAAGGCGGCGGCGGGGAAGACCTCCGGCAAGGCCGCCGGCAAGACCGCCGGCAAGGACAGCACGGCCAAAGACAGCACCGCCGCCGACTCGGCCGGTCCCGCGGCGGGCGGCGTCCTGGCCGGACTGATTCAGCCGGCGGGCGCGGTCGGCGGGTCGAATACGCCGGGCGAGTACGTCGTGCCCGAGCCGGCCTTCCCGCGGGTGGACAGCCTGCTCAACATCCCGGCCGTGGCTCGGCAGCTCCCGCGCGGCCTGGTGCTCCGCTGGTCGTCGGCGCCCACCAGCATCGGGGTCCAGCCCTACCGCTTCCTCTACGTCCTCGACGACCGGCCGATCGTCACCGGCAGCAACCTCGAGGACGCGCAGGCCACGATCGACCAGCTGACCCAGGGCGCCATCGTCACCTTCCAGCTCGACCGCGCCGGCGGCCGGAAGTTCGGGGACGAGACGGGCCGCCACGTGGGCGACTTCATGGCGATCCTGCTCGACGGCCGGGTGCAGGGCCGCCCGCCGGTGATTCAGAGCCGGATCGGCCGGAACGGGCAGATCACCCTCGGCAACAAGAGCCTGCAGGAAGCGCAGGACCTGGCGCTCACGCTCAAGGCCGGCGCGCTGCCGATCCCGCTCAAGATCGTCGAGGAGCGCCAGGTTGGCGCGAGCCTGGGCCAGGACTCGATCAAGGACGGCATCACGGCCGGGATCGTCGGCACGGCGATGGTCATCCTGATCATGCTGGTCTTCTACCGTATGAGCGGCGTGCTCGCGGTGGCGGCCCTCGCGCTCTACATCCTGTTCACCCTCGGCGGGCTGTCGATGATCGACGCGACGCTCACCCTGCCGGGCCTCGCGGGCATCGTGCTGTCGGTCGGCATCGCGGTGGACGCCAACGTGCTGATCTTCGAGCGCATCCGCGAGGAGCTGCTGCACGGCAAGACGGTGCGCCTCTCGGTGGACGAGGGATTCAAGCACGCCATGAACGCGATCATCGACTCGAACGTCAGCACGGTCCTGACGGCGCTCTTCCTGTTCCAGTTCGGCACCGGGCCGGTCAAGGGATTCGCGGTCACCCTGATCATGGGCATCGTCGCCTCGATGATCACGGCGGTCTTCGTCACCCGCACCTTCTTCATGATCTGGCTGCAGCGCCGGCCGACCATGTCAACCCTGAGCATCTGACATGCTGAGACTCTTCGCCAACGCCAAGTACGATTTCATCGCGGTCCGGCGGTACGCCTACGGCCTGACGGCGCTCTTCATCCTTCCGGGCGTCGTGTTCCTGCTGGTCCATGGACTGAACTACAGCATCGAGTTCACCGGCGGCACGCTGATCCAGGTGGAGAGCAAGAAGCCGGTGGACGTCGCCGCGGTGCGCACTGGCCTCGACCGGGAAGGCATTCATGGCGCCGAGATCCAGAACTTCGGCGCTCCCAACGAATTCGTGGTACGCGCCCGGGTGCCCAAGCCCGGCACCGACGCCAACGATACCCAGGCGACCGGGGATGCCGTGCGCGGAGCGCTCACTCGAGTGCTCGGCGATGGCAACTTCACGATCACGCGGATCGAGGCCGTCGGCCCCAAGGTGGGCGGCGAGCTTCGCACCAAGGCCTTCCTGGCCATCTTCCTCTCCTTCTTCGCGGTGCTGGCCTACCTCGCCTACCGGTTCGAGTGGCGGTTCGGGCTCGCGGCCGTCGCCGCGACGGCGCACGACATCGTGGCGACCATCGCCTTTATCGCCATCCTCCGGCTCGAGGTGAGCCTGACCGTAGTGGCAGCGGTGCTCTCGATGGTGGGCTATTCGCTCAACGACACGATCATCATCTTCGATCGTGTCCGCGAGAACCTGAAGAAGCACAAGAAGGAAACGTTCGAGCAGATCCTCAACCGCTCCATCAACGAGACCCTGCCACGGAGCGTCCTCACCCACGGGACCACGCTCTCCTCGCTGCTGGCGCTGAGCGTCTTCGGTGGCGAGGTCATCCGGCCGTTCGCGCTGGTCATGTTCTTCGGCGTGTTCACCGGAACGTTCTCGTCCATCTACATCGCGTCGCCTGTGCTCATGGCGATCGAGAAGCGCTGGCCCGGGCAGCTGGCCAAGGGCCATCTTGCCCCGGCGGCCGCGCCCGCTGCTCCCGTTTCCGGCGGCGGACGGAAGACCGCGCCGGTCGCCTAGGCCTGTCGGGGGTCGGGGTCGTGAGTCATGGGGTGGCCACCCACGACTCGCGACCCCACGACCGTTCCCATGCTCATCGACACCCATTGCCATCTCGCCGACCCCGCCTACGACCCCGACCGGGGTGAGGTGCTGGCGCGGGCCTGGGCGTCCGGCCTCACGCGGATTGTCGCGATCGGCGAGAGCCGGACGGCCGCGGACCGCGCCCTCGCGTTGGCGGCGACGGATCCCCGGATTGTCGTGACCGCCGGCGTGCACCCTCACGACGCGAGTGGATGGTCGGATTCCGCGCGGGACTGGCTCCGAGCGACGCTCCGGCGACCTGAGGTGGTCGCCGCCGGCGAGATGGGGCTGGACTATCACTACGACCACTCGCCGCGCGCGGCGCAGCGCCGCGTCTTCGAGGTCCAACTCGGTCTGGCGCGGGAGGCGGGGAAGGCGGCCGTGATCCATGCCCGCGAGGCCGACGACGACGTGGCGGCGGTGCTCCGGGCCCATGCCGACGTGCCTGCCATCCTGCACTCGTTCAGCAGCGGCCCGGGGCTCTTGCGGGCGGGGCTGGACCTCCGCCACTATGTGTCGTTCAGCGGGATGGTGACCTTCAAGAACTGGCATCTGGATCAGGCCATCCTCGAGACCCCACTCGACCGGATCCTGGTGGAGACGGACGGACCGTACTTGGCCCCCGTGCCCCACCGCGGGAAGCGGAACGAGCCGGCCTTCGTGCGCCATACGGCCGAGCGGATCGCCGCGGTGCGCGGCCTCCCGGTCGAGGAGCTGATCGCCGCCACGGCCGCCAACGCGGCGCGCGCTTTCGGCCTGTGAACCCCTAGCCCCGGGAGCCCTCCGGTGACGACCGTCCCTTCCGACATTGCGATCGCGCAGGCCGCGAAGATGCGCCCCATTCAGGAGGTCGCGGCGGAGCTCGGGCTCGGCCCTGACGACATCCTCCCGTACGGACGCTACAAGGCCAAGATCAGCGCCGAGGCGGTCGCGCGCGGGACGCCCAAGGGGCGGCTCGTCCTCGTCACCGGGATCAATCCGACGCCGGCCGGCGAGGGCAAGAGCACCGTTACCGTCGGCGTGAGTCAGGCCCTGCGGCGCCTCGGGAAGAAGGTCGTCGTGGCCATTCGCGAGCCGTCCCTCGGCCCCGTCTTCGGGGTGAAGGGCGGCGCGGCCGGCGGCGGCTACGCGCAGGTGGTACCGATGGACGAGATCAACCTGCACTTCACGGGCGATTTCCACGCCATCACGTCGGCGCACAATCTGTTGTCCGCCATGCTGGACAACCATCTGCACCAGGGAAACGCCCTCAACATCGATCCGCGCCGGATCACCTGGCCGCGGACGATGGACATGAACGACCGGGCATTGCGGTCGATCGTCATCAGCCTGGGCGGGATCAACGCGGGCCCGGTCCGCGAGGATCGATTCGTGATCGTGCCCGGCAGCGAGATCATGGCGATCCTCGCCCTGGCGAGCGACCTGTCCGACCTCGAGTCACGCATCAGCCGCATCATCGTCGGCCTCACCCGGGACCGGAAACCGGTCACGGCCGGCGAGCTCAAGGCCGCCGGCGCGATGACGCTGCTGCTCAAGGACGCCATCCTGCCCAACCTCGTGCAGACGCTCGAGGGCGGCCCCGCGCTGGTGCACGCGGGACCATTCGGCAACATCGCGCACGGCTGCAATTCACTGGTCGCCACCAGGCTGGGCCTCGCCCTCGGCGACATCGTGCTCACGGAGGCGGGCTTCGGCGCCGACCTCGGGGCGGAGAAGTTCTTCGACATCAAGTGCCGCTTCGGCAACCTCAAACCCGAGGCCGCGGTCATGGTCGCGACGGTGCGCGCGCTCAAGATGCACGGCGGCGTCAAGAAGGACGCGCTCGGTACGCCCGACGTGGCGGCGCTCAAGCGCGGCATGGTGAACCTCGAGGCGCACGTGAAGAACGTGCAGAAGTTCGGGGTGCCCGTCGTCGTGGCGCTCAACCGGTTCACCTCCGACTCCCAGGAGGAGATCGACGCCGTGCTCCAGGCGGCAACGGGCTGGGGCGCGCGCGCCGCGTTGAGCGACGTCTGGGCCAAGGGCGGGGAAGGCGGCGAGGCGGTGGCGAAGGAGGTGCTCGCGCTGCTCGACGAGGGCAAGGCGGCGTTCAAGCCTCTCTACGACGTCAACCAGCCCATCAAGGCCAAGATCGAGGCCATCGCCAAGGGGATCTACGGAGCGGACGGCGTGGACTACAGCGCCGCGGCGGAGAAGAACATCGCCCAGTGCGAGGCCATGGGCCTGGCCGCGACGCCCGTGTGCATGGCCAAGACGCAGTACAGCTTCAGCGACGACGCCACCAAGCTCGGCCGCCCGAGCGGCTTCCGCCTCACCATCCGCGACGTCTACCCGTCTGCCGGCGCCGGTTTCGTGGTCGCCCTCGCCGGCGAGATCATGACGATGCCCGGCCTCAGCAAGACGCCGTCCGCCGAGGCGATCCGGGTCCATCCCGACGGCACCATCGAGGGACTGTTCTGATGTCGATCGGTTTCGTCTCGACCCCAAACGCGCCGCGCGCCATCGGCCCGTACAGCCAGGCCACCCGCGCCAACGGGCTGCTCTTCACCGCCGGCCAGGTGGGCTTCGATCCCGCTACCGGCGAGCTGGTGGACGGCGACATCTCGGAGCAGACGGAGCGCGTTCTCGCCAACATCCGCGCGATTCTCGAGGCCGAGCGTCTCGAGTTGTCCAGCATCGTGAAGACCACAGTCTACCTGGTGGACATGGCCGACTTCGCCGCCATGAATACCGTCTACGCACGGGCCTTCGGCGACCATCGGCCGGCACGTTCCACGGTTGCCGTCGCCGCGCTCCCCCGTGGCGCGCGCGTCGAGATCGACGCCGTGGCGGTATTACCTTCCTGACGTTGGGAGCGGATCGGGCCTGGTGGCTTGGCCGGTCTTCAAAACCGCGACGGAGACGCCTCCGGCGGCTCTGGTGAGTTCGATTCTCACACGCTCCCGCCACCAGCAGCCGCCACCCTCTCCGGGATGCCCCTGACATGACGCTCCGCGTGGCCCGGTCGCTCGGCGGTCTTCTCGTGCTGGTGGCCGCATCCCTCGGTCACCCCGGCTCGCGCGCGGCCGCGCAGGATTCCACGACAGTCTCCGCTCCCGCCGGCCGCGGCACGGTCGGGGACTCGCTCGCCCTCCATACCAGTCCGATGAACGCATTCTGGCGCTCCTTCCTTCTGCCCGGCTGGGGTCAGGCCACACTGGGACGGAAGCTCACGGCCGGGATCTTCATCGCTTGGGAAGGGACCACCCTCGGCATGAGCCTCAAGACGCGCCACGAGCTGGACTACCTCCGGCGCACCAACTCCGCCCGCGCCGAGGACAAGCGGCGTGAACACGAGGACTGGCTCGTACTCCTGGCGTTCAACCATCTGTTCTCGGGCCTCGAAGCCTACGTGTCCGCGCACCTGAGCGACTTTCCCGCGGACTTGCACCTGGAAGCGGTCCCGGGAGGCGGCGTGGGCGGCACCGTCTCCGTTCCGTTCCGCGTCCCATGAACGCCGCTCCGATCGGGATCTTCGATTCCGGCATCGGCGGGCTCACCGTGGCCCGCGCCGTCTACGAGTGCCTGCCGCATGAGTCCACCGTCTACTTCGGCGATACGGCCCGCGTGCCGTACGGGCCCAAGTCACCGGAGACGGTGACGCGCTACAGCCTCGAAATCCTCGACTGGCTGCTGGGGCAGGGAGTGAAGGCGGTCGTCATCGCCTGCAACACGAGCACCGCGCACGCGCTCGAGACACTGCAGAAGCACTCGCCGGTGCCGGTCATCGGTGTGATCGAGCCGGGCGCGCGCGCGGCGGGCGCTGCCTCGGCGGCGGGGCCGATCGGCGTGATCGGCACCGCCGGCACCATCGCGAGCAACGCGTACGCGCGGGCGATTCAGCGTCGCAGGCCCGAGGCCCGGGTCGAGCAGCGGCCATGCCCGCTCTTCGTGCCCCTGGTCGAAGAAGGGTGGTTCGACCACCCCGCCGCTGAGCTCATCGCCCACGAGTACCTCGAGCCCCTGCGCCGCGCGCGGGTGGACACGCTGGTGCTGGGCTGCACCCACTATCCGCTGCTCAAGCCGCTGCTGCAGCGAGTCATGGGTCCAGATGTCCGGCTCATCGACAGTGGCGAGGAGACCGCGGCCGTCGTGGCGCGCGTGCTGGAGCGAAGCGGGCTCGAGGCGCCACAAGGGACCCAGGCCACGCACCGCTTTGCCGTCAGCGACGACGAGGCGCGGTTTCGGCAGGTTGGCGCGCGCTTTATCGGCGAGCGACTGGGAGCGGCGGAGGTGGTACCGCTGGATTGAAGTGGCGGAGCTCGGCGCCGCTCTCGGTCGCGATCGCGTAGCGAAAGCCGTCGAACCAGGCCCCGGGGTTGAGGTAGTGCCGTCCCGGCGCGACCTCGGCCAGCGCCGCCTGGTGGGTGTGGCCCATGATGACGAGGCCGAGCTCCGGTTCCCGCTCGAGCAGGGCGCTCACCCACGTGGTCTGTCGCTCCACCGCGCGGGCGAGCTTCGCCGGGTCGGGGCTATGGTCCCCGAGATGCGGGCTCAGCGCGTCCACGACCCTGAGTCCGATCTCGGGGTGGATGGCGCGATAGACGACGGCGGTGAAGGGGTGGTTGATCGCCCGGTGGAGGAGGGTGGCCCGAAGCCGAGGCTCGGTCAGACCGTCGCCGTGGATGGCGGCGACGCGGCGGGTCCCCAGCTCGAACGTGGCCCGGTGCGGCTCAAACCGGATGCCGATGTCCCGCACCCAGAAATCCCCACCCCAGCGATCGTGATTGCCGCCGACCATCACGATCGGCACGCGGAGACGGAGCCGGGCGAGTGCCGCCGCCACGTGAAAACCACGACGCGGGATGACGCGGCCGTAGGAAAACCAGAAGTCGAAGAGGTCGCCGTTGACGAGCAGGCAGTCCCCGAGGTCGGGAACGGCCTCGAGAAACGACAGCAGGCCCGCCTCGGTCGCCGGAGGCGTCACGCCGAGATGGGCATCGGATACGACGACGAGTGTTTGGCCCAACACGGCGCCAAAGATGGACCCCTCCGCACGGCGAGGCAACCGAGCCCCACATCCGGCGGCCGGCGTGTCAGTCCCCCGCCCGCCGAGCGTCACCAACCCCGAGAGGCCGGCATGACGGCTCCGACCGTCTCCGAAACCCTGGTCCGGGTGAACTACTCCGAGACCGACCAGATGGGCGTCGCCTATCACGCACAGTATCTCGTTTGGCTGGACGTGGCCCGTACCGAGCATTTGCGCGGGTGTGGGGCGAGCTATCGCGACCTCGAGACCGCCGGGCTTCGGCTCGCCGTGAGTGAGCTGGCCATCCGCTACCGGCAGCCGGCTCGCTTCGATGACCTGGTCCGCGTCCGCTGCTGGGTCCGGGAGGTCGCCACGCGGCGGGTCACGTTCGGCTATGCCGTGGAGCATGCGGAGGATGGCCGCCTCCTGGCCACTGCGTCGGTGGCGCTGCTCGCGCTGGACGCCTCGATGGCGCTCGCCCGGTTGCCCGGCGACGTTCGAGCCATGCTGCACCCGATCCCGGACCCGATCAACCTTGGGCTCACCTCAGCGACGCAGGGGACGCCGAGTGCATAGACGCGATCTGTTGCCCGGGCCCCGAGCGCCGCGGGCCCTGGCTTGGTGCGGTCTGGTCCTCGGCCTCTCGATCGCGCGCCCGCTCGCCGCACAGGAGCAGAGCGTCGTCGAGCAGCTCGCTCCCGTGTTGGCGGCCGAGGACGCGCGGGATTTCCAGTCCGACCTGTTCCGGCGAGCGCTGGTGGCGCCGGACTCGCTCGTCCGGCGGATCGCCGCGCTCGGCGCCGGCCGGATCGGCGACGTCAGGGCCACGTCGCTCGTCGTGCCGCTCCTCGCCGATCCCGACACCACGGTGCGGGTAGCGGCGGCGTTCGCCCTGGGCCTGCTCCGGGACACGGCCGCGATTCAGCCCCTGGTAGACCGGTTGACCGGCCTCCCGGGACTTGATGCCACCACCGCGGCCGAGGCCGTGACCGCGCTGGCGAAGATCGGAGGGCCGAAGAGCGGTGACTTCTTCAGCGGCGTGCTGGGAGGCAAAGTGACCCTCTCCCAGGACGATCGGACGCCGGCGTTCCTCGCGATCCTCGGCGAATCGTGGCGGCTGGGCCCGGATGCCCCGGTGACGGGATTGCTGCCGTACGTGGACGATACGCTGGCCAGTCCGCGGCTCCGCGCGGTCTACTCGCTCGGACGCCTTCGGGCGCCCGAAGCGGGGAATCGCCTGCTGCTCGTTCTGCACGACCCGGAGGCCTACATCCGGTCGCTCGCCGCGCGGACGCTGACGCAGAGCTACGTGGCGTCGACCAAGCTCGCGCGGTCGTCGGTCGCATCGCTGCTCCTGCGCGCCGCGGACGATCCGAGCCCGCAGGTCCGTATCAACGCGCTCCGATCGCTCGAGAGCTACAAGGACTCGACCCTCGCCTCGAAGATCGTTCCGATGCTCGACGACCCGCTCTCGGGCATCCAGCTGCAGGCGGCCGAAGCCCTGGGCGAGCTCGGCGGCCCGGAGGCGGCCAAGGGCCTGGCGCGCGTCGCGAGCGGGAAGAGCGCCGCCGCGCTGCGCCGCGCCGCGCTTGTAGCGCTCGCCCGGGTGGATTCCGCGGCCTTCGAGCAGGCGGCAGCCCGCTGGCGAACGAGCACCGACTGGCTGGACCGCGCCGCCGCCGCGCAGGGAACGGCGAACGCCGGGCCCGGCCCGTCGCCGGCCTTCCTCGCCGATCGCGACGGCCGCGTCGTTGCAGCCGGGCTCCAGGCGTGGTCGGAAAGGATCGAGGGACCGGATGCGGCGCTCCTGGCCGCCGCGCGACCGCTCCTCGCGCACCGGGACGCGGCGGTCCGGAGCGTTGCCGCCGACGCGGTCGCGCGCGCCGCCGACCCGGCCGATCTGCCAGCGCTCACGCGGATGTACCAGGCGACGGGGCATGATTCGTTTCCCGAGGCAGCCCTCTCGGCGCTCGACGCGATCCTGGCGATTCGGCAGAGCGGGGAGGCGGCCCAGAATCGCGTGGACCGGGAGTTCCTCCAGGGGTCGGCCCGTCCCGGCGACTACCTCATCCGGCGGTGGGCCGAGGAGAAGTGGCCCGAGGCCGCCGCACGCTGGGGGCCCTCGCATCCGATCACGACCGGCCGCTCGCTGCAGGACTACCGCGATCTCGCGCGCCGCTATCTCACGGCGCCCGACTCGCTCGCGAGGCCGCACGTCGTGATCGACACCGAGGGGCGTGGGCCGATCGAGCTGGAGCTGTTCGGCCCCGACGCGCCGCTCACCGTGGACAACTTTCTGCGGCTGGTGGACCGGCGTTTCTTCGACCGGAATCGCTGGCACCGCGTGGTGCCCAACTTCGTCGTGCAGGACGGCGATCCTCGCGGCGATGGCTTCGGCGGCCCCGGCGGCGCCATTCGAGACGAGATCAACCGCAACCGGTACGACGCCCCGATGATCGGGATGGCGCTCTCGGGACCGGACACCGGCGAAAGTCAGTGGTTCATCAACCTCAGCGCGCAGCCCCATCTCGACGGCACCTACACCGTCTTCGGCAAGGTGGTGAGCGGCACGGCGGCGCTGACCCGCATCACGCCAGGGGATGTGATTCGCACGATCTCCAAGAAGTAGCGGCGGTCGGAGACGACGAGCACGGAGACGCATTGATGGCCGTTACAGCTTCGCGGACGCTCCACGACGTGGCCGGGACCGCCGGATGCGGGCGGCTCCTCCTCCTCGTCTCGCTCGTCACCTCCCTCGGTGCGCTCTGCTCCGCCGCCGGCCGCGGCCCAGTTCTTCGCCTTCGGCCAGAACAAGATCCAGTACCGGAAGCTCGACTGGCGGGTCATGAAGGGCCCGCACGTCGACCTGTACTACTACTCGGCCGAGGCCGACCTCGCGCCCGCCGCGCTGGCCTACGCCGAGGCGAGCTACGACACGCTGAGCGTCCAGTTCGGGCATGCGGTGCCGACCCGCATTCCGCTGATCGTCTACGCCTCGCACACCGACTTCGAGCAGACCAACATCCTGCCGTTCACGCCGCCCGAAGGGCTGCTCGGCGCCACCGACTTTCTCAAGCGTCGCGTGGCGCTCCCGTTCCGGGGCAACTTCGCCGAGTTCCGCCACACGATGCGCCACGAGATGGTGCACGTCTTCCAGCTCGACATGCTGGTCGAGACCTACAACCTGTCGCCCCGATCGGTTCGCTTCACGTTCCCGCTCTGGTGGAGCGAGGGACTGGCCGAGCTCTGGTCGGCCGGGCAGGACGCGCGGGACGAGATGATCATGCGGGACCTGACGCTGAGCGGCCGACTGCCGCCCCTCAAGCAGCTCACCTACGTCACCAGCGCCATCGTCTACCCCATCGGCGGACAGATCCACCGGTGGCTCGCGGACACCTACGGCGACTGGCGTGTCGCGGTCATGTACAAGGAGCTCAACCGCCACGAGAGCTTCGAGGCGGCGATCCAGGCCGTCTACGGCCGGACACTCGATCAGCTGAACGACGAGTTTCAGCTCGCCATGCGCCGCCAGTACTACCCGTCGGTGGATAGCTTGGCGCCGCTCACCGTCCTGGGCACCGAGATCGCCCGCCTGGGGGTCAAGGCCACGGCCCTGCCGGACACCGCCGTCGACGACAGTCCCGGACAGATCGCGTACCTGTCGCCCTCGAGCGGGTACGTCTCCATCTACCAGAAGGCCATCGACCGTGGCGGCCGGTCTCACGCGATCGTGACCGGCGGTCGCTCGGCCGAGCTCGAGTCGTTCCATCCCTTCGAGTCCCGCATGGATGCGTCGCGACCGGGCCTGCTCCTCTTCACGGCGCGCTACGGCGACCGCGACGCGCTGATCGTCTGGGACCTCAAGCGACGGCACATGGCCGGCCGGTACCAGTTCACCGAGCTCGTCTCCCTGCTCTCGCCGCACTGGATGCCCGACGGGCAGAGCATCGTCCTGAGCGGCCTGTCCGAGCGCGGCGTGTCCGACCTGTATCGGGTGCATCTGCCGGGCGGTGAGCTCGAGGCCCTCACCGCCGACCGGTACCAGGACCTCGATCCCAGCCCGAGCTCCGACGGCCGCCGCCTGGTGTTCGCGTCCGATCGCACCGCCGAGGGGCGGGGCGGCGCGGCCAATCTGTTCATGCTCGATCTGGCAACGAAGCAGGTCTCGCAGCTCACCATCCGGCACCTGGGTGGACGAGTCCCCCATCTGGTCCGCGGACGACCGGATCTATTTCGCCTCGGACCGGGACGGCGTGCTCAACATCTTCTCCGTCGATACGCTGGGTGAGGGGCGCCGCGAGACCTCGGCGTGGACCGGCGCGTTCGATCCGGTGCCGCTCGCGAATGGCGGCCTGCTGGTCGGCGGGTTCCATGACCTGAGCTGGAACGTGTATCGGATCCCCGTGGACACGTCGGCGCGGCGTGATCGCTTCGCGCCGGTGCGAGCCGAGCCGGCGGGGCAATGGGCGTGGGAGGTGCCCGAGGACACGACCACCAGCGTGGCCGCGCGCAAGGAGCCCTACCGGAAGAAGCTCACGCTCGACTTCGCGGCGGGCAACGCGGTCGTGATCCCGGGCTACGGCGGCGCGCAGGGCTTCTTCTTCGTGGCGAGCGACCTGCTGGGCGACAATATGCTCTTCGGCTCGCTGGCCTCGTTCCAGGGCCGCCATCTCGGCAGCATCTTCGCGAACATCAGCGCCACCGCGGTCTACCTCAACCAGTCCCGACGCGTGAACTGGGGATTCGGGGCCTTCCGGACGAGGAGCCGGAACTTCGAGGGCGACGCCGTGGTGGCGTACGACGAGACGGCGTATGGCGTGGTCGGGCTGTTGCGCTACCCGCTCACCCGCTTCACCCGCATCGAAGGCACGACGGTCATCGAGCATTCGGATCGGGTGGACTTCACCCTCGACGTCGACGAGCCGCGGCGCGTGGGGTGGATCGCGTCGCACTACATGAGCTACGTGCGGGACAATTCGCTCTGGCTCGCGAGCGGCCCGATCGACGGCGGGCGTCTCGCCATTACCGCCGGACTCTCCAGCGACTTCACCAACAGCCGGTTCGACAGCTATCTCGTGAGCGGCGATTGGCGGCACTATTTCCGAATCGGGAAACAGAGCGCGTGGGCGCTCCGCGCCTTCGGCTTCTACAGCGCCGGGGACCGCCCGCATCGCATCAACATCGGCGGGACGATCGGGCTCCGCGGGTACCCGCAGTTCGGCTACATCGTCGGGTCCGAGGCGTTCATGTTCAACCAGGAGGTTCGCTTCCCGATCCTGACCCACCTTACCCTCGGCACGCCCGCCGGCGACCTGGATCTGCCGCAGATTCAGGCCGGGCTGTTCACCGATGTCGGCAAGGCGACGTCCCCTTCGACGCCTCAACGTGGGCTCCTGGGCAGCTACGGGGTTAGCTTCCGCCTGGCGTTGGGGCCGTTCAGCGTGCTCCGTCTCGACTGGGGACGACGGTTCAGCGACAACCGGTTTGTCGGATACAGCTTGAGCGCCGACCAGAGGGACCGCGGCTTCGTCAGCTTCTTCTTCGGCTATAACTATTGATGCTGCAACGCTTTCTCGTTGACCGCGGTGCTCGCGTGGCCTATCTTGCGCTGTCGCTCGCCGCTTGTCATGGCGCGCCCGGCGCCGTCGTGCCTGCCGGTGCCGCGCCGGTCAGCCGGGAGCAGGTGGGGCAGTGGGTCGGCGCCACCGTTCCGCAGGAGCACCGGCTTCACAAGTTCAAGTGGCTCTTCCAGGACGAACGCTCGAGCGCGGGCGGCCGGGGCAGTGCGCGCGTCGCACCGCCCGATTCGCTTCGCTTCGACGTCGCGGGCCCGTTCGGCTCCGGTGCGGCGGCGGCCGCTGTGATCGGCGACCAGCCCCTCTGGGCCGAGCCGCCGGACGCCGTGAAGAAGCTGGTGCCGAACTACCCGCTCTTGTGGGCGATGTTCGGGATCGCACGACTGCCGGCCGAGGGCGAAGAGCTCCGCGGGGTGAGCGACGCTGAGGTGACCGCATGGCAGTACGTCACCGGTGGCGACACGGTGAGCTATGTCCGAACCCTGGGCAAGCAGGTCAAGCTCGTGACCGAAGTGCGTCACGGCAGCGAGGTGGTCGGGCGAGCCGAGACGACGCTCGATACGACCGGGGTGCCCCTCAGCGCGAAGCTCGTCGTCCCCAGCGTCCCGGCCAAGCTCGATCTCACATTCCTCTCGACCGCACGGGCCGACTTTGCGCCTGAGATCTGGACCAATCGCAAACCGTAGCCTCCTCCTGCTCCTGGCGACCGCCGGCCTGAGCGGCTGCCTCTACGGTTTCGCCGGCGGCGGTCTCCCGCCGTCCATCAAGACGGTGGCACTCCTCCCCTTCGACAATCAGACCGCCGAGCCGACCCTCACGCAGGAAGTCGCGCGCAGCGTACGCGACGCGCTCGAGGGCCGGCTCGGATTGCGGCAGGCCTCCGAGGCGCAGGCGGATGCGCTGGTGCGCGGGACGATCGTGCGGTACGAGCCGGACCTTCCGGTGCAGTACACCGGCGCGGAGGACCGTTCGGTGAGCGTCACCCGCCGGCTGGTGCAGATCACCGTGTCGGTGGAGATCCTGGACCAGAGGCAGAACAAACCGCTCTGGGAACGGAATGGCCTGGTGGTCGAGGGCGAATACGATCCCGGACAGGAGCAGCAGGGCCGGAGCAAGGCCCTCGACAAGCTGGTCACCAACATCGTGGAAGGAGCCCAGTCCCAATGGTGAGCCATCGCTGGGACCGACGTGGCGCGAGCGCGCTCGGCTGCCTGCTGTCCGTGGCCCTGTTCCTCGCCGCGCTGTACTACGGGATTCACATCGGCGGCGTCTACTGGCGCTACTACCAGCTGCTCGACGACATGCGGCAGCAGGCAATCTTCGCCGGACAGAACACCGACGACGTCATCCAGTCCCGGCTGATCGCCCAGTCCGATTCGCTCCTCGGGAACGCGCCCCGCTTCCGGATCACGCGCGGCAACCGCCAGGTGACCATCGATACGGAATACCGCGAGACCGTGGACCTCCCGATGGTCAAGAAGACGTTCGTGCTCCGTCCGCGTGTCGAGGAGCCGTTGTAGCGTGGACATCGCCGGGTTCCTTCTCGCCCTGGCCGCCATCCTCATTGCCGCCAAAGTGCTCGGCGAGCTCGCCGAGCGAATCGGACAACCGGCCGTCCTCGGCGAGCTGGTCGCGGGTGTGCTCCTGGGTGGCAGCGGGATGGGGATCGTGCCGCATGACGGCGTGGCCGGCGACCTGGTGCATTTCCTCGCCGAGCTCGGCGTGCTGCTTCTGCTGTTCGAGATCGGGCTCGAGACGGACCTCCGGGAGCTGTTCCGGGTCGGTCCCGCATCCCTGGCCGTCGCGGTCGTAGGCGTCGTGTTGCCGTTCGGGCTGGGCTATGCGTACTGGGCCTACGCGCCGCATCCCGCGAGCGGCGCGGGCGATCTCACCACGGCCGCCATCTTCGTCGGCGCCACGCTCACCGCGACCTCGGTCGGCATTACCGCGCGCGTCCTGGGCGACCTCGGCCGGATGAGCACGCAGGAGGCGCGCGTCATCATCGGCGCCGCGGTCATCGACGACGTGCTCGGCCTCGTCATCCTCAGCGTCGTGACCGGCGTCGTCGCCGGCACGTCCGTGACCGTCGTCGGTGCCGGAACCACGCTCGCGGTGGCGGTCGGGCTCATGGTCGTCGCCGTCCTCCTCGGACGCTTCCTCGCGCCGCGGCTCTTCGATCTCGTCGATCGAATGCGGGTGCGCTACGTCCTCCTGGTGTTCGCGGTGTCCTTCGCGCTGGCCCTCGCCGCGCTGGCATCGATCGCGGGCTCTGCGCTCATCATCGGGGCCTTCGCCGCGGGCCTGATCCTCTCGGGAACCAACCAGTTCGATACCATCGAGCATGAAGTCCGGCCGGTGGCGGCGATCTTCACGCCCATCTTCTTCGTGAGCGTAGGCGCCTCGGTGAATTTGCGGCTGCTCGACCCGACGTCGCCGGGCGCCCGTGGGACGCTGGCCGTCGCTGCCGCGCTGATCGCGATCGGCATCGTCGGCAAGGTGGCGGCGGGATGGGCGGCACCCTGGGCGCGCATGCGGCGCCTGGTGGTGGGGGTGGGCATGGTGCCGCGCGGCGAGGTCGGGCTCATCTTCGCCGACATCGGTCGACGCTCGGGTGTGCTGAGCGAAGAGGTGTTCGGCGCCGTGCTGCTGATGGTCATGGCCACGACGTTCGTGGCCCCGCCAGCCCTCAAGGCCGTGTTCGGGGCCGCTCCGGGCCCCGAGCCGTGACGGCGGGCAGCGCGGCCAAGGTTCGCACGCTCGCCGGGGCCCTCGGTTGGCGCGCCGGGCAAGAGGGGCGCGTCGTCTTCACGAACGGCGTATTCGACCTGCTGCACCCGGGACATGTCGAGCTGCTCGAGGCGGCCCGCCGCGAGGGCGACGCCTTGGTGGTGGGCGTCAACACCGATGCGTCTGTCCGCCGCCTGGGGAAGGGCTCGGAGCGTCCCGTCGTGGACGAGCGGTCGCGCGCCCGGCTCCTGGCCGGTCTGGGCGCGGTGGACTGCGTCGTGCTCTTCGACGAGGACACGCCGCTCGAGCTGATCCGGACGCTCGAGCCGGATGTCCTGGTGAAAGGGGCCGACTACCCGCGCGACCGTATCGTGGGCGCCGACTGGGTCGAGGCCCGGGGCGGTCGCGTGGTGCGTGTGCCGGTCGTCCCCGGGTTTTCCACCACTAGCCTCCTGGAGCGTCTCCGTGCCCCGTCCTGATGGCCGCGCCAACGATCAGCTGCGTCCCCTCGTCCTCGAGCGGCGCGCCAATCCGTATGCCGAGGGCTCCTGTCTGATCCGCATGGGCGGGACGCTGGTGCACTGCACGGCGTCGGTCGAAGCCGGCGTGCCCGGCTTCAAGAAAGGCAGCGGTGAGGGTTGGGTCACCGCGGAATACGCCATGCTGCCGCGAGCCACGCTCGAGCGCACCTCGCGCGAGCGAAACGGCCCGGGCGGCCGCACCCAGGAGATTCAGCGGCTCATCGGGCGGTCCCTGCGAGCGGCCATGAAGACCATGGCCTTCGGCGAGCACACCATCCGCATCGACTGCGATGTGCTCCAGGCCGACGGTGGGACCCGCACGGCGAGCATCACCGGCGGCTGCGTCGCGCTGGCCGACGCGTGCGCCTGGCTCGCCGAGCGCACCGGCGTGCCGTCGCCGTTCGGCCGCCTGGTGGCCGCCGTGTCGGTGGGAGTGGTCGAGGGTGAGGAGCGGCTCGACCTCGCGTACCTCGAGGACCGGGACGCGCACGTGGATTCGAACGTCGTCATGCTGGAGCCGGATCGCTTCGTGGAGGTACAAGGCACCGGCGAGCACGACACCTTCTCGCGCGCCCAGCTCGACGTGCTCCTCGATCTCGCGGGGAAGGGCATCGACGAGCTCTTTCGCGCGCAGCGGACGGTCCTGGGCTGGTGAAACTTCTCGCGGCCACGAGAAGCGGCGGGAAACAGCGCGAGATTCGCCGGATCCTCGAGGCCGTGGGGTTTGAGGTCGTATTCCCCGACGATCTGGGCCTCTGGGAGACCGAGACCGAGGCCACGCTCGAGGTGGCCGAATCGTTCGAGGGCAACGCGCGGCGGAAGGCGGAGCACTTCGGACGCCTGACCGGCCTCGCTACGTTCGCCGACGACTCCGGGCTTGAGGTCTTTTCCCTCGGCGGCGCACCAGGCGTCCGGTCGCGGCGCTTCGCCGGGGCCTCGGGCGGACCGGACACGGTGGACGCGGCCAACAATGCCGAGCTCCTTCGGCGGCTGCGCGGGGCCACCGAGACCCGGCGGCGCGCGCGCTATCGCTGCGTGCTGGTGCTGCTGCGGGAGCCCTCGGCGGTCCCCGAGGTCTTCGAGGGCTTCGCGGGCGGCCAGATCCTCGAGGCGCCGCGCGGGGAGGGCGGGTTCGGCTACGACCCGCTCTTCATGAGCGACGAGCTCGGGCGCACGTTCGCCGAGGCCACGCCCGAGGAGAAGGACGCCGTGAGCCATCGGGGACGCGCGCTCCGCGCCATGGCTGATGCGCTCGCGCCGAGGAACCATCGATGACCCTCCCGGCTCCGACGGCGTCCTCCGGCTCCGTTCGGGTGACCTCCGGCGACCTCGCCCGCTACTTCATTCGTCTCGGCACATTCGGATTCGGCGGGCCCATCGCCCTCACCGCGGCCATGCATCGCGATCTCGTCGACACGCGTGCGTGGGTTACCACCGAGGAGTACAGGCAGGGGCTTGCCCTCGCCCAACTCGCGCCTGGCCCGCTGGCCGCGCAGCTCGCCATGTACATCGGCTGGGCTCGCCAAGGTGCGTGGGGGGCCACCATCGCCGGCCTGGCGTTCGTCGGGCCCTCCTTTCTCATGGTGCTGCTGCTCTCGGCCTGCTACCTCCGTTTCGGCGGGCTCGCCTGGATGCAAGGCGTCTTCTACGGAATCGGCGCGGCGGTCATCGCGATCGTGGCGCGCAGCGCCCTCAAGCTGCTCCAGGGCACCGTGGGCCGGGATGCTGTCCTGTGGCTCATCGTCGCCGTCAACTTCGCGCTGGTTGCCTGGGCCGAGGCCGAAATCCTCTGGGTGTTCGCCGCGAGCGGGCTCGCCGGGTGGCTGGTCGAGCTCTGGCGAGAGCGCGGGTCGGGTCCCGGAGCGGTCGCGGCCGCGCTGGTCCCGTGGTGGCTCGTGACCGGCCTGGATGGCCCCGCGTCGACGGGCACGCTGGCCCGGATCGTCGGCTTCTTCGCCAAGGCGGCCATGGTTGTCTTCGGCAGTGGCCTCGCCGTGGTGCCGTTCCTGCACGGGGGCGTGGTTCGGGATTTCGGCTGGCTGACGGAGCGGCAGTTTCTCGACGCTGTCGCCGTTTCCATGATTACTCCCGGACCTGTGGTCATCACGGTCGCGTTCATCGGCTATCTCGTGGCCGGACCATTGGGCGGGATCGCCGCGGCGATCGGCATGTTCCTGCCCACATACCTCGCCGTCGTCGCCGTCGCTCCGTGGTTCCATCGGATCACCGGCAACCGGCGCCTCCGCGCGGCGGTCAATGGCGTTACCGCGGCGGCGACGGGAGCCATCGCGGGCGCGGTCGTAGTCCTGGGCCGACGTGCGCTGGTGGACCTGCCGACCTGGGGCATTGCGGTAGCAACCCTGTTCCTGCTCTGGCGCTTCCGCCGGTTGCCCGAGCCCCTCGTGATCCTCGGCGCCGGCGTCATCGGGGTCGTGCTGAGGGCATCCTGACCGCCTGCCAGGAACGCCCAGCGGTTGCTATGTTGAACCGTGCCGCGATCGGCACGGGGTGTGGCGCAGTCCGGTAGCGCGCCTGCTTTGGGAGCAGGAGGTCCCGGGTTCGAATCCCGGCGCCCCGATGTACAGCCCGTTGGCGTCTGGCGCCCGTAGCTCAGTTGGATAGAGCAACAGCCTTCTAAGCTGTGGGTCGGTGGTTCGAATCCACCCGGGCGCATCCTCGTCACAACCACATCCCGCAACACCTCCCCCCGCCATTGGCCACTGGCGCCCGCGACGCAAGCCCCAATTAGTGGCCAATTCGCTGGATGTGTTGAGGAGGATGCGCCCGGGTGGATTCGAACCACCGGTCCCACCACGGTCCCCGGGACACTCCGAGTTTCGGTGACCCATCCCGGCCCGGGATGAGGGCTCTTTCACCTTCACCTCACCGTCCCTTGTGCGTGCCGGGTGCATACTCCGCCACGGTGCCTTGGTTGATCGGGTAGCGGTGGCTCGAACACAGACGAGCAGCATCACCTTCGGCTAGGGCACCGCTGGCACCACCGCTGAAGGGAGAGAACCCAATGCGATACTCACTCTGGCCAAACGCACTCGCGCTCAGCGCGTTCTTGCTTGCTGCGTGCGGCGACAATACCACGACCGAACCGACTCAGACACCGCAACCCGGTCCGGGCGCGCCCGAGTTGGCGGTCACCAGCAACAGCTGGCTCAAGCGGGCCGATATGTGGGGCGTCGAGCGGACTGACCTTACCACTGCCACCGTGGAGAATGCGTCCGGGAAATCCATCGTCTACGCGATTGGCGGGCGCAGCGCAGCGGGGGGACCGCTGGGCAAGGTGATGGCCTATGACGTGGCCACCAACACCTGGAGCGTGAAGGCGTCGCTGCCGGTGCCATTGTACGGGATGAACCAGGCCGTGGTGCTCGGCGGCAAGATCTACGTCTCTGGCGGGTGCCACTTCGTGCGCTGCCTTCGCGATCCGCCGAGCAGCGCGCTCTATGTCTATACGCCGGCCACAAATACCTGGTCCCTGAAGGCGGAGATGCCGAGTATCCGGGACACGTTCGGGCTGGATCTCTTTTCAGGCATGAACGGGTCGACGGGAGTCATCGGCGGCCAGCTCTACACGCTGAGCAGCTGCCACTACGGGGATCAACCCTACTTTGAGAACTGCTGGCGGCCGCTGTTCTACCGGTACAACCCGGCGACCGACCGGTGGACCACGCTGCCACGGCCCGCAGCTACTGCGACAGAACGGTACGGTGGCGTGATCGCCGGGAAGTTCTATGCGATGGGCGACGACTACGTGCAGGTGTATGATCCGGCAACCAACCGGTGGACGCGGAAGGCCCGCCCCCAAAGCTACGGGGGGTTCAGCGCGGCAGCAGCGGTGATGCTGTCCCGGATCTACATCGTGGGAGGCGCCTTGCGCATGAACGGGACTGTCTTGGAAGCGCCAGTGCGGACCACGGTGAGTTATGATCCGGCCACCGACACCTGGACCCGCCGAGCCGACCTGCCAAGCGCCAGATACGGGATGGCAGCGAGCAAGATCCTCGTCAACGGCCTGCCCCGGCTGGAGGTGGTCGGCGGCCCCCGGCCCGGGAACAACCTACAGTACATCCCGTAACCCGAGTCTCGCCGGCATCGCAGTCGCTGGGCTCAGCGCGCGTCGTTGAGGCTCGTCGAGAGTCCAGCGACGCCTGTTCGTACAGATCGGATGTTCGACCCTGAGGGTGCGGCGCGGCAGGTGAGCCCGCCAGTGGCCAAGTGGTGGCCGCCGTCACCGTGGACACCAGCCGCCTCGTTGCGGATATTCAGCCGCATGGACACGACCGCACTGACGTACCCGGATGAGGTCTCCGAGAAGTCCCGGGGCGTGGCACTCGCGCTGGCGAGCATCCTGGGCCCCTTCGGCGGTCACCGCTTCTACGTCGGAAAGACGGGCACAGGCGTGCTCATGGCGGCGACGCTCGGGGGGCTGGGGGTGTGGTGGCTCTACGATCTGATCCTCGTGGGCAGCGGCTCGTTCCGCGATGCTAACGACCGCCTGGTGCGCCGCTGGGACCCGGAAGAGGCTCCACGCGGCGGTACGATCCCGGCCGAGGTCATGGACGAGCTCGACCTGCTCCGCCACCAGGTGGCCGAGCTCGCCGAGCGCATGGACTTCGCCGAACGCCTCCTCGCGAGTCCTCGTCCCGACCGCGACGCGGTTCGACCTATCTCTCCCTCCTGACCCATGCGCCTCCGCGACACAGTAGGCCGGGTGCTCCCCCGGCGTGACGAGCTGCGCGCCATGCTCCGGCTTGCCGTGCCGGTCGTGACGGTACAGGTCGGCATGATGCTGATGGGGGTGGTGGACACGGTCATGGTGGGCCACCTCGCGCCCGCGGAGGCAGCGGGCGGGCCCTCCCTGGGATTGGCCGCGGTGGCGCTCGGGCACCTCTACTTCTTCGGGATCGGTGTGTTCGGCATGGGGACGCTGCTCGTCCTGGATCCCGTCGTCGCCCAGGCGGTCGGAGCAGGGGATACCGCCGGTGTCGCCCGGGGGATTCAGCGCGGAGTGCTTCTGGCCGTCCTGCTGGCGGTGCCGTCGGTGGGCGTGCTCCTCCTCGCGGAGCCGGCGCTGGCGCTCGCCCAGCAGCCGACGGACGTCGTGCCGCTCGCGGCCGGCTATACGTTGCGACTGGCCCCGGGCGTGCTGCCCTTCTTCCTGTTCATCGTCTTTCGCCAGAGCCTGCAGTCACTGCATCGGACCGCCGCGATCGTCGCCGCCATCGTGGTGGCGAATCTCGTCAATGCCGGCCTCAACTGGCTGCTGATCTTCGGGGCGGGTCCCGTGCCGGCGCTGGGCGTGCTCGGCTCCGCCTGGGCCACGACCGCCAGTCGGTGGATGCTGTTCGCGGTGCTGCTGGTCCTGGCCCGCCGCGACATCGTGCCCTATCTCGTCCGGCGTCACCCGGAAGTGTGGGAGCCAGCGCCGCTCCTCCGGATGCTGCGCCTCGGCCTGCCGATCGGCTGCCAGTACGTTCTCGAGTTCGGCGCCTTCGCGCTGGTCGCGCTCATGATGGGTTGGCTCGGTACGCGACAGATGGCCGGGCATCAGGTGGCGATCAACCTCGCCTCCCTGACCTTCATGGTGCCGCTTGGCGTGGGCGACGCGGCCTCGGTGCTCGTCGGTCACGCGGTCGGGCGCTCCGATCCTGAAGCGGCCAAGAACTCGGCGCGGGCGGCGCTGCTCTGCGGCGTCGGCTTCATGTCGTGCACGGCGCTGCTGTTTCTGACCGCTCCCCACTGGCTGGCGGGCCTCTACACCGGTGACCCTGCCGTCATCGCGGTCGCGGCTTCCCTCATTCCGCTCGCCGGCGTGTTCCAGGTGTTCGACGGGCTCCAGGTGGTCGCTGGCGGGATCCTTCGCGGACTCGGGGAAACCCGCGTCGCGATGCTGGTCAACGTGCTTGGCTACTGGCTGCTCGGGCTGCCGGTGAGCTATGTGCTGGGATTCGTGGCGGGGTGGGGTCCGGTCGGTCTGTGGTGGGGACTGGTGCTCGGGCTGGGCATCGTCGCGACGGTCCTCCTCACCCGGGTGCGAGTCGCGCTCCGCCGTCGCCAGCCGCGCGTCATGATTGATGGGGAGCGGTGGTCGCCCATCGTTCCCTCCGGAGCGGCCGATTAGGGCCCCTCCGGTCCCGCGGGAACGCTGGGCGACGAAGCCCGTCAGGCCTGCTTCAGCTCTGGGGACGGCGCGAGCGCGGCTTCCTGGTTGATCACGTACTCGGCCAGGGCCGTGAGCTTCTGGTCGGTCGTCTCTTCCTCGTCCAGGTTCTGCCCGAGCAGCTCGTGCACGAGATCGTACCCGAGCATCTCGGCGTACGTACACACGCATCCGTAGCTCGCGATCTCGTAGTGCTCCACCTTCTGGGCGGCGGCGACGAGAGCGGCGTCGATGACCGCGGCGTCGGCATCCTCCTGCGTGATCTTCCGGCCCTCCTCGAGCAGTCCTGCCATGCCTTCACACTTCTTCCCCTGGGCCGAAACACCGAGCAGCTTAAAGGCCTGCTCCAAACGGTGCATCTGGCGTACGGTCTGCTGTCGATGCTCTTCGAAGACGTCCCGGAGATCGGGATGATGCGCCGCCTGTATCATCCTGGGGAGCGCTTTCAGGATCTGACCCTCGGCGTGATAGATGTCCTGAAGTTCGTGGACCAGCAGATCGTCCAGCGAGGCGAGCTTCGGCATCGGGTTCTCCTTGCGGTGAAGGCGTCCGCTTTTAATTCGGAACCTATCGACCGACCGGGGATGCTCTCCGTGCGCCACGTCACCTCGAGCTTCGGGAGCTGACTTGCAGACCACGCTCGCCGCGCTGGCGGTGCTCGCCGCGGGCTATATCCTGGCGTACCTGTTGTTCGATCGCCTGCGCGATCGCTACGGGTACGTGGGCGGCGCCGAGTACGTGCTGCTCGGTGTGCTGCTCGGACCCCACGTCACCCGGCTGCTGGACGCCGGACCGATCCAGGATCTCACTCCGATCGTCAGCCTCGCGATCGGGTGGCTCGGCATGCTGCTCGGGACCTACTTCCGGCTGCCAACGCTGGCGCTGTTGTCGCCGGATCACCTGCGCATTGCCTTCGCCGAGGCCGTCGCGACCTTCGCCTTCGCGCTGGGGGCCTTGCTAGCGCTCTTTCGATATTTCGCCGGCCACGCCTGGCCGGACGCGGCGGTGGAAGCGGTCACGCTCGCGGCCGTCGCCACGCTGTGCTCCCCCGCGGCGGTGGACGCGTTGGTGACCCGCGCCCGGGTGCGGTCCGCCCTCCTTCCGGTCCTGCAGCTCACCGCGCGCATCGACGCCCTGATCGGCGTGGTGGCGTTCGGCCTGGTCCTGGCCATCCTGCACCGCGGGGACGTCGCGACCGGGGTCCGGCCGCCCACCGCCACGGAATGGGCCGTAATCAACCTGGCAATCGGGGTGGCCAGCGGCGTGTTGTTCCACCTCTTCCTGGGTCCGCCCGAGGCCGGGACCGAGGCCGGCGCCGCCAGCCGCCTGTTCGTCGCACTCGCGGGCGCGATCGTCGTGGCAAGCGGCGCGAGCTACTACCTCAACCTCTCGCCGCTCTACACTAACCTGGTTCTCGGCTTCATCCTGGCGAACAGCGGTGGCTCGCACCGGGACGTCACCCGCCTGCTGCTGGCGACCGAGCGGCCTGTCTACCTCGCCCTGCTCGTCTTCGCGGGGGCGTCTTGGAGCCCGGAATCGGTGGACCTCCTGTTCCTGGCACCCGCGTTCGTCCTCGTCCGGCTCACGGCGAGATTCTTCGGAGGTCGGGTCGCGGGCGAGCATGTGGCGCCGCCGGCGCTCCGGACCCCTCGGCTGGCTCGAGGCCTGCTGGCCCAGGGCGGACTCGCGGTCGCAATCGCGGTCAACTACACCCAGG
>CAWHFW010000002.1:15000-45000 GCA_963828735.1 uncultured Gemmatimonadales bacterium | reverse complement strand
TCTTTACGCGCAAGCGTAAGGGGTAGGGGAGCGTTCCCAGAGCGGTGAAGCCGGGGCGGAAGCCTTCCGGTGGAGCGATGGGAAGTGAGGATGCCGGATTAAGTACGCGAGAAACAGGGTGAAAACCCCTGTCCCCGAAAGCCTAAGGGTTCCTGAGCCATGTCGATCAGCTCAGGGTCAGTCGGTCCCTAAGTCGAGGCCGAGAGGCGTAGACGATGGGAAACGGGTCAACATTCCCGTACCAACTGTAGGCCGTTATGAGTCCGAGGAGGGACGCAGGAGCAAGGTTACCGGCGGGTGGTGGATTTTCCGCTGCAAGGTGGTAGACGTTTCCCGGTAGGCAAATCCGCTGGGATAGTCGAGAACCGATGCCGAAGAAGCGTAAGCTTCGCAAAGGGTGGCCGACGCACACTGCCGAGAAAAGCTTCGCGGACCAGGACTGCAGTTGACCGTACCGTAATCCGACACAGGTGGGCGAGGCGAGTAGCCTAAGGGGCTCGAGTGATTTACGGAAAAGGAACTCGGCAAAATTACCCCGTAACTTCGGGATAAGGGGTGCCGGTAGTAGGTGACTCCGTACAGGAGAAGCCCAGACCGGCCGCAGAGAATCGTCCCAAGCGACTGTTTAGCAAAAACACAGGAGCGTGCCAAGGCATTGTCCAAGCCGACGTATACGCTCTGACTCCTGCCCGGTGCCGGAAGGTTAAGGTGAGCGGTCAGCCGCAAGGCGAAGCTGCGAACCGAAGCCCCGGTAAACGGCGGCCGTAACTATAACGGTCCTAAGGTAGCGAAATTCCTTGTCGGGTAAGTTCCGACCTGCACGAATGGAGTAACGACTTGGGAGCTGTCTCTTCCGTAAGCTCGGCGAAATAGCAGTATCGGTGAGGATTCCGATTACCCGCGACAGGACAAAAAGACCCCGTGCACCTTTACTACAACCTGTCATTGAACGTCGGTATAACCTGCGTAGCATAGGTGGGAGCCGTCGATCTGGTCCTTTCGGGGATCAGGGAGGCAACAGTGAAATACCACCCTTGTTTTACTAACGTTCTCACTCGGACGACAACATCGTCGAGGACCGTGGCTGGTGGGTAGTTTGACTGGGGCGGTCGCCTCCTAAAGAGTACCGGAGGCGCGCAATGGTGGGCTCAGTGCGGTCGGTAATCGCACGACGAGTGTATAAGCAGAAGCCCGCCTGACTGCGAGCGCGACGGCGCGAGCAGGGACGAAAGTCGGCTTAAGTGATCCGGTGATCCCGTGTGGATGGGTCATCGCTCATCGGATAAAAGGTACGCTGGGGATAACAGGCTTATCGCGCCCGAGAGTTCACATCGACGGCGCGGTTTGGCACCTCGATGTCGGCTTATCACATCCTGGGGCTGGAGAAGGTCCCAAGGGTCCGGCTGTTCGCCGGTTAAAGTGGTACATGAGCTGGGTTCAGAACGTCGTGAGACAGTTCGGTCTGTATCCGTCGTGGGCGTGGGAGTGTTGAGGGATGTCGTCTCTAGTACGAGAGGACCGAGACGAAGCGACCGCTCGTGTACGGGCTGTTCCGCCAGGGGCAGCGCCCGGTAGCGATGTCGCGCGGAGATAACCGCTGAAAGCATCTAAGTGGGAAACTCTTCCCAAGATGAACACTCCTGGGGCATAAGCCCCCTCAAGGGCCCAGGGAGACTACCTGGTTGATAGGGCGCAGATGTACGGGGAGCAATCCCTTCAGTCGAGCGCTACTAATCGCCCGTGAAGTTTGATCTCTCTTATTCTTCATAACCGACCATCCATGCCGCCGATTGCCGCGGGTCTCCTTCGGGAGGCCCGCAAAGTGTCGGCACGCTCGGCTTTACCGCCCGGCGTGCCTCCGCTATCGGCTGACGACTAGCGCGCAGGGGCCACACCCGTTCCCATTCCGAACACGGTAGTTAAGCCCTGCAGCGCCGATGGTACTGCCATCTGATCGGCCTCCGGCCCACATACGGCACCGTCTCCCGCTACGGGATCGTCGCCTTCGCGTCGAGCCTCGACCAGGTCGGCCCGGTCGGGAAGACGGTGCGCGACGTCGCGCTCCTGTATTCGATCATCGCCGGCCGCGACCCGAACGACTCGACCACGGTCACCCTGCCCGAGGAGGTCGAGCTGCCGACCGCCGAGACGCTCGACGGCCTGCGCATCGGCATTCCCGTCCAGGTCTGGGACCTGGCGGGGATCGAGGCGGGCGTGCGGTCCTCCTTCGAGCAGGCGATCGAGACGGCCCGGGGGCTCGGAGCGGAGGTCGGCGAGTGCGACCTCCCGCTCTCCTTCGACTACGGCATGCCCTGCTACTACCTCATCGCGCCGGCGGAGGCGTCGTCCAACCTCGCCCGCTACGACGGCGTCCGCTACGGGCCTCGCGTCGACGCCGTGACGTATCGCGAGATGGTCGAGCAGACGCGCGACGCCGGGTTCGGGGACGAGCCCAAGCGGCGGGTCATGCTGGGGACGTACGCCCTCTCCGCCGGCTACTACGACGCGTACTACGGTCAGGCCCAGCGCGTGCGCACGCTCCTCATTCGCGAGCACCGCGACGCGCTCGAGCGCTTCGATGTAATCGCGACGCCGACCTCGCCGACCGTCGCGTTCCCGATCGGCGACAAGGCCTCGGATCCGCTCGCGATGTACGCCTGCGACGTGATGACGATCCCGTCGTGCCTGGCGGGCCTGCCGGGCCTGAGCATCCCTTCGGGCCTCTCCGACGGCCTGCCGGTGGGGCTGCAGCTGATCGGGCGGCAGTTCGGCGAGAACACGGTCTTCCGTGCCGGCCATGCGCTCGAGCGCGCGCTCGGCTTCGACGGGGTGCCGGAGCGGCTGCGATGAGCGGCGCCTGCGAGACCGTGGAGCCATTGCCATGACCTGGGAAACCGTTGTCGGGCTCGAGATCCACGTGCAGCTGAAGACGCGGACGAAGATGTTCTGCCGCTGCGCAACGGGCTTCGGGGCCGGCGAGAACACGCAGACATGCCCCGTCTGCCTCGGCTTCCCCGGAGCACTCCCGGTCGTCAACCGGAGGGCGGTCGAGTGGACGGTCAAGCTCGGCCTGGCTCTCGGCTGCCAGATCGCGCCCCATGCGGTCTTCGCGCGGAAGAACTACTTCTACCCCGACTCTGCCGAAGGGCTATCAGATCTCGCAGTACGATATGCCATCTTGCGAGAACGGCAAGATGCTAGTGCCGATGCCCGAGGGCGAGCTCGAGGTCGGGATCGTGCGCGCGCACCTCGAGGAGGACGCGGCGAAGACCGTGCACCTGGGCGGGCACTCCGGCCGCATCGGCGGCGCGGACTACTCGCTGGTCGACTACAACCGCGGCGGCACGCCGCTGCTCGAGATCGTGACGGCACCCGACATCCGCTCGGCCGAGGAGGCGAAGCGCTTCCTCCAGCTCCTGCGCCAGACCGTCGTCGAGCTCGGCATCTCGGATGCAGAGATGGAGAAGGGCACGCTGCGTGTCGACGCCAACGTCTCGGTGCGGCCGGCGGGCTCCGGCGAGCTCCGGACCCGCTGCGAGATCAAGAACATGAACTCGTTCAACTACGTCGCGCGGGGGATCGAGGCCGAGGCCGCGCGGCAGATCGCGATCTGGGAATCGGGCGGCGAGGTGAGGCAGGAGACGTTCGACTTCGACGCGGACTCGGGGACGCTGACGCCGCGGCGCTCGAAGGAGGAGGCCGACGACTACCGCTACTTCCCGGAGCCCGATCTCGTGCCCGTGGAGCCTCCCGCGGAGATGGTCGAGCGGCTGCGGAACGAGCTGCCTGACCCGCCGGCCGCGCGCATCGCCCGGCTGGGCGCCGAGCTCGACCTCGAGCGCGCCCTCGTGCTCGTCACGGGCGGCCTCGACCGCCTCTACGAGGAAACCGTCGCGGCCGGAGCCGAGCGCATCGCGGCCGCCAACGTGATCGCGAACAACCTCGTGGGGGCCGGCGTCGATCCGGAGGCCGTGCCCCCGGAGGAGCTCGCGGCCCTCGTCGGCGCACGGGACCGCATCCCGCGCCAGGTGTTCGACGAGGCGATCGCGAAGGCCGGCGACCCGGGCTTCGCCGCCGCGCCGTATCTCGCGCAGGAGGCGGTCTCCGACGCGTCGCAGCTCGACCCGGTCATCGACGCGATCATCGCGGCGAACCCCGGCCAGGTGGCGGCCTTCAAGGGCGGCAAGGACGGCCTTCTGGGCTTCTTCGTCGGCCAGGTGATGAAGGAAACGGGCGGCACCGCGAATCCGAGAGTCGTCAGCGAGCTCGTGCGTGCGAAGCTCGGTGCTTGAGCGCACGCGACGAGCTCACTGACGACCAACAGCGCTGTCAGCGAGCTCGTGCGTGCGAAGCTCGGTGCTGCGCACGCGACGAGCTCACTGACGACAACAGCGCGTCAGCGAGCTCGTGCGCGAGAAGCTGCTCGCCTGAATCCCACCCGAGCAGGCATCATCTCGGGATGCGGCGTTTCCTGACCTGGCTCGTGACGTTGCCCTTCGCGGCGGCGAGCGTCCTGCTCGGCCACGCGATCGCCTATCGCGTCACTGGGACCCCGATGGGGGACGTGCACGGCTACCTCGAGCACGCGCCGCAGCTCGTCCTGATCCTCGCCTCCGTCGCCCTGCTCGGGCTCGCCGCCGATGCTCGCGCGCGCCGCCACTCCCCGGTGCCGCTCGCGGCGCTCGCCGTGGTCGCGTTCGTGACCCAGGAGCACGTCGAGCGCCTCGTGCACACAGGCCACCTTCCGTTCCTGCTCACGAGTCCGGTGCTCTGGCTCGGGGTCGTGCTGCAGGCCCCGCTTGCGGCCGCGGTCTGGATCGTCTCGCGGCGGCTCTCCGAGGACATCGCCGCGCCTGTCCGCGCCGGCGCCCCGCGGCTCGCCCGCCTGCCTCTCGCACTCGTTGCCGCCGGCCCCGCGCCCGCCGTCCCCCTGCGGGCCACTGCAGGCCGCGGGCGCGGTCCACCACTCCTCTCCTGACCTCGTCCTGCCCGCCATGGCGGGCCCACGTCGATGAAGGAGACATTCCCATGCGCAGTGCACTCGTCACTGCGATCGCGCTCGTCGCGGTCGCGGTCCCAGGAGCGGCCGTCGCCCGGCCGGCGGCGACGAAGCCGGTCGTCATCTCGATCACCGCCGTCAACGCGAAGCCCGTCGGAGGCATCAAGCGTCAGACGGTGAAGAAGGGCCAGACCGTTCGCCTCGTCATCCGCACGAACGTCGGCACCCAGGTCCACCTCCACGGCTACAACATCGAGAAGGACGTGAAGAAGGGCGTTCCGACGGTGATCCAGTTCGTCGCCAGGGTTCCGGGGCGATTCGCCCTCGAGTTGCATCCGATGGACGCCCAGCTGGCACAGCTGACAGTGCGGTGATCCACGCGCTGCTACCGCGCGTCCTGGCCCACGGGATCGGGGGGGTCCAGGACCTCCCCGTCCCGCGCTGGCTCTTCTACTGGGGCGGCGCCTTCGTGCTCGTCGTGTCTTTCATCCTCCTCGGCGCACTCTGGAAGACGCCTCAGCTCGCGCGCCGTGCCGGCGGCCGCGATCTCGGCGCCACGTTCTCGGCGCTCGTGCTCGGGCCGCTGCGGATCGTCCTGCAGGGAGTCTCGATCGTCCTCTTCGTCGCGGTCGAGGCCGCGGCGCTCTTCGGCACGACCGACTCCTTCGAGAACCTCGCTCCGACGTTCGTCTACGTCGCCTTCTGGCTCGGGGTCCCGGCCCTCTCGGTCCTGTTCGGCAACGTCTGGCGGGCACTGAGTCCCTGGCGCGCGCTCGCAGACCTGTTCGTCTGGGTCTGGGAGAAGCTCGGCAACGAGGCCCGGCCGCTCGCCGCGTATCCGGAGCGCGCCGGCCGCTACCCGGGGGCGGTGGCGCTCTTTGCATTCGTCGCGCTCGAACTCACCTACTCGAACCCGGCGAGCCCGCGCGCCCTCGCTTTCGCGATCGCTCTCTACTCGTACATCGCGCTCTTCGGCATGCTCGCGTTCGGGCGCGAGGTGTGGACGACCCGGGGCGAGGGCTTTGCCGTGCTGTTCGCGTACATCGCTCGAATCGCGCCGCTCTGCTCACGCGAGGGCAGAATCCGGCTGCGGGTGCCGCTGAGCGGCCTCGCAGGTGCTGAGCGGGTTCCCGGCTCGGTGGTGTTCCTCGCCGTCGCCCTCGGCTCGGTCGGCTTCGACGGCTACAGCCGCACAACCGCCTGGCAGAACCTCATCGCGCGCGTCGAGGGCCCGTACGTCCTCAACCGACCCGGCACCGGCGAGCTGCTCGTCACGGGCGTGAACCTGCTCGGCCTGGCCGCGGCGATCGCGATCGTTCTCGCCGCCTTCCTCGCCGCCTGCGCCGTGGCGCGGTCCATGGTCGCGGCTCCGCGCTCACTCGCGCCCGAGTTCGTGCTCTCACTGGTCCCGATCGCTCTCGTCTACTCCGTCGCCCATTACTTCTCGCTCTTCGTCATCCAGGGCCAGTACCTGGCGCCCCTCCTCTCGGACCCGCTCGGCCGGGGCTGGGACCTCTTCGGGACGGCGGGCGTCATCCCGAATATCGCCCTGCTGACGCCGAACACGATCTGGTACGTCCAGGTCGGCTCCCTCGTGCTCGGGCATGTGGCGGGGCTCGCGGTGGCTCACGACCGGGCGGTGTCGATGTTCGAGGACCGTCACGACGCCCTCCGGAGCCAGTACGCGATGCTGGCGCTGATGGTTCTCTACACGGTCGGAGGGCTGTGGCTGCTCTCGCGTGGATGACGGTGCTCGCGCACGGGGGGACGCCGGGCCTGCTCGCGGAGCTCGCGATCGGGATCGCCCTGGTCGCGCTGCTCGGTGCGGTCTGGCTCAGGGAGAGGCGCCGGCGGGCCCGCGGCGAGTGTCCCGCACAGGCTCCGATGCGCGGCGAGGAGGAGTGACGAAGCCGGCGTAGAGCAGGGAGACCGCGGCGATCGTGAAGAGCGACGACTCCGCCTCGCCGAGGCCGGCGAGCGCGCTGCCCGCGGCCGCGACCGTCACGCCCGCCAGGATCAGCGCGTTCCCGAGCGGCCGCCGTCGCAGGCCGGCCGCGGCAACCGACGACAGCGGCGAGCGTCCCGGCCGAGTTCGCCGCGATCGCGAGGAGTCGCGCCGGATAGAGGTCGAGGTGGGCCTGGGCCTCGGGGATCGAGTTGCCGCTCACGGCGGTGGTGAGAGGCACCGCCAGGGCGATCCCGACCGCGAGACCGACGTAGACCATGGTCAGCGGCGCGACCCAGCGGGCCCCGGTCCGCAACAGCGACCCTGCGCCTAGGAGCGCCGCGGCGAGAAGGCCGCCGCAGAGGTAGTAGACGCGAAAGGCAGGGTTGCTCCAGCCGGCCGCCGCGCCCCAGGCGATCGCCCCCGAGCCGGCAGCGAAGGCCGCGAGCGCCGCAGCCCAGGCGAGGAGGCCGGGTGCCGGCCGCTCCCGGTGCCTGCGCACGAGATCGGCGCTGAGCCGGAGCGACACGAGCGTCGCCGCGAACGCGATCAGGGCTTCCATCGCCGCAGAGGGTACTGCCCCGCCCGCGGGCCCGGGTACCGCCCGGAGGACGCGAGACCCCTCGCTAGGCTCTCGTCGATGCCGCAGAAGCGCTATCTCCTGACGCCCGGACCGACGCCCGTGCCGCCGGAGGTGCTGGCCGCGCTCGCCGAGCCGGTCATCCACCACCGCTCGCCCGACTTCAGGACCGTCTTCCTCGAGGTGCTCGCGCGGCTGCAGGAGGTCTTTCGCACCGAGAACGACATCCTCCTGTTCACGTCGTCCGGCACGGGCGCATTCGAATCCGCGTTCGCGAACCTCCTCTCTCCCGGTGAGAAGGCGCTCGTCGTCTCGCACGGCGAGTTCGGCACGCGCTGGCAGAAGCTCGGCGCCGCGTACGGCTGCGAGGTCGTGCCGCTCACGTACGACTGGGGCCTGACGCCGCGCGCCGAGGATGTCGCGCAGGCCCTGGCCGAGAGCGGCGCGCAGGTCGCCTACATCGTCCACTCGGAGACCTCGACCGGCGTCGTCTCGGACATCCAGGCTCTCGCCGCTGCGTGCAACGAGGCGGGCGTCATCTCGGTCGTGGACGCGATCTCGAGCCTCGGCGCCGTGCCGCTCGAGACGGACGCGTGGGGGATCGACGTCGTCGTGACCGGGTCGCAGAAGGCCCTCATGACGCCCCCGGGCCTCGCCTTCGCCTCGATCTCCGCGCGCGCCTGGGAGAAGTCGGCGCGGGCGGCGTTGCCCCGGTTCTACTGGGACTGGGCCCGCGCCCGGGCCGCGCAGGAGAAGGGCAGCACGGCGACGACGCCCGCCACCTCGACGGTCGTCGCCCTCAACACGGCGCTCGGGCTCGTCCTCGAGGAAGGGTCTCGAGCAGGTCTTCGCGCGGCACGTCGCCATCGGCCGCGCCTGCCGCGCGGGCGCGAAGGCGATGGGCCTCGAGCTCTACTCGCCCGACGACGACAGCGCCGCGGTGCTGACGGGGATCCTCACGCCCGCCGGCATCGACGCGGTCGAGCTCCGCCTCGCCCTGCGCGACCGGCACGGGATCACGATCGCCGGCGGCCACGGCGACATCGTCGACCGCCTCTTCCGGATCGGCCACATCGGCTACGTCGACGTCTTCGACATCGTGACCGTGCTCGGAGCGGTGGAGATCCAGCTCGTCGAGATGGGCGCGACGGTGGAGCGGGGCGCGGCGGGTGCCGCAGCCCTCGCCGCCTACGAGTCGGCCGGATGACCACGCGGGTGCTCGTGCGGGAGTCGATCGCCGACGCGGGAGTCGAGCTCCTGCGCTCGAGGTTCGACGTCGACGAGGACAGCACCACGCCGCTCGAGCAGATCATCGACCGCTACGACGCGATCGTGATCCGCTCGGCCACGAAGCTCACCGCGGAGCTGATCGAGCGGGCGACGCGGCTGAAGGTGATCGGCCGGGCCGGTGTCGGAGTGGACAACGTCGACGTCGACGCGGCGACGCGGCACGGCATCGTCGTCGCCAACGCTCCCGAGTCGACCGTCGTCTCCGCCGCCGAGCAAACCGTCGGCCTCCTGGTCGCGCTCGCGCGCAACATCCCACAGGCCCATGCCGCGCTGAAGCAGGGCCGGTGGGAGCGGTCGCGCTGGAGTGGGGTGGAGCTCGAAGGCAAGACGCTCGGCGTCCTCGGGTTCGGTCGGATCGGGCAGCAGGTCGCCCGCCGGGCGATCGGCCTCGGGATGACCGTCGTGGCGTACGACCCGTTCGTCGCCGACGATCGCTTCCGCGACCTCGGCGTCGAGCACGCGGCGACGGAGGACGATGTCCTCGGCGCCGCCGACTTCCTCACGCTCCACTCCCCGCTCACCGACGAGACGCGCGGGATGATCAACGGGGCGACGATCGCCAAGATGAAGGACGGCGCCCGCCTCGTGAACGCCGCCCGGGGCGCCTTGATCGACGAGGAGGCCCTCGTCGAGGCGCTCCGGTCGGGCAAGCTCGCCGGTGCCGCGCTCGACGTCTACTCAACCGAGCCCTACGAGGGCCCGCTGCTCGAGCTCGACGACGTCGTCGTGACGCCGCACCTCGCCGCGTCGACCGACGAGGCGCAGGACAGGGCCGGGGTGATCATCGCGGAGCAGGTTGCCGCGGCGCTCGAAGGGGGCCTCGTCACGAATGCGGTGAACATCCCTGTCGTCGACAAGGCCTCGCTCGAGGTGCTGGGTCCCTTCATCCCGCTCGCGGCCAAGCTCGGCCGGCTCGCCGTCGAGCTCACCGGCGCCCGTCCGACGCGCGTCGTGGTGGCTGCGCACGGGCCGCTCTCCGACTACGACACCCGCATTCTCACGGTCGCGGCGCTCGACGGCATCTTCCAGGGCCGCGTCGACCAGACGGTGAACTACGTCAACGCCTCGCTGCTCGCGAAAGAGCGCGGGATCACGGTGACCGAGGAGCGACTGCGGGACTCGCGCGACTACATGAACGTCGTCGAGGTCAGGGTGACGCCCGAAGGCGGCTCGGAGGTGGAGGTCTCGGGGACGACGATGGGCCCCGAGGGGCGCCTCTTCCTCGCGAGCGCGTTCGGGTTCGGGATCGACATCGAGCTCGCGCCGGACATGGTCTTCTTCCGCTACGACGACATCCCGGGCGTGATCGGCAAGGTCGGCACGATGTTCGGCGCGCGCGGATTCAACATCGCGAACATGGCCGTGTCGCGGACGCGCGACGGCCGGCAGGCGCTGATGGCGCTCTCCGTCGACGAGCCGCCCTCCACAGAGCTGATCGGGGAGATGCACAATGTCGGCTTTGGCGACGCGGTCTTCATCGGGCTGGGCTGATCCTCCGGTACGACGCGTGTCGCGAGGCCGTCCGCCGGCGCATCGTCCCGCTTCTGTACTGACGCGCGCCGGGGCTGTCCTACAATCGCTCGATGCCGTGGCCCGAGCCGGTCGAGCGCGTCGCCGCCTTCCTCCGAGCCGGCGGAGCGGAGTCCCGGCTGGAGGAGTTCGCGACTCCGGCGGCGACGGCGCACGGGGCGGCGGAGGCGATCGGGTGCGACCTCGACCAGATCGTGAAGTCCCTCGTCTTCATGGCCGACGAACGGCCGGTGCTGGCGCTCGTCCCGGGAAGCCGCCGGGCCGACCCGGCGAAGGTGGCGGCGGCCGTCGGCGCCGCAGAGACGCGCGTTGCGCGCCCGCCGGAGGTCCGAGCCGCGACAGGATTCGACCCCGGCGGGGTCTCGCCATTCCCGCCTCCTCCCGGCGCGCCGGTGCTCGTCGAGCGGACGATTCTCTCGAACGCCGTCGTCTGGGTCGGCGCCGGGTCCGAGATCCACATGGCGATGGTCTCGCCGCTCGAGCTCGTGCGGCTCACGCACGCGACGCCGGAGGACATCGTCCAGGAGTAGGGAGGCTGCACGGATAGACTTGGGCCATTCGACGACGATCCGACCACGGAGGCCGGTAATGGACGAGACCGACAAGATCTGGATGAACGGCGAGCTCATCGACTGGGCCGACGCGAAGGTTCACGTCGGCGTCCACGGGCTCCACTACGGCACCGGTGTCTTCGAGGGCATTCGCTGCTACGAGACCCCCAAGGGTCCCGCCGTCTTCCGTCTTGCCGACCACATGCAGCGCCTGCACGACTCCGCGCGGCTCCTCTACATGGAGCTCCCGTTCACGGTCGAGGAGCTCCGCGAGGCGACGCACGACCTGGTGCGCGCGAACGGGCTGCCGGCGTCGTATATCAGGCCGATCGCGTTCTACGGCTACGGGCAGCTGGGCGTCGCGACCCAGGGGAATCCCGTCGAGACCGTGATCATGAGCTGGCCCTGGGGCGCGTACCTGGGCGAGGACGCGCTCACGAACGGCATCAGCGCGTGCGTCTCGTCGTGGAGGCGCGTCGGCCCGAACACGATCCCGCACGCCTCGAAGGCGAGCGGCGTCTACCTCAACTCGATGCTCGCGACCACCGAGGCGCGGCGCGCCGGCTACGACGAGGGGATCCTGCTGACCGACGACGGCTACGTCGCCGACGGCCCGGGTGAGAACATCTTCGTGATCAAGGGCGGCGTCATCAGGACGCCGCCGCTCTCGACCTCGATCCTCCCCGGCATCACGCGCGACGCGGTGATCACGATCGCCCAGGATCTCGGCTACGTCGTCGAGGAGGCTCCGCTGATCCGCTCGGATCTCTACCTCGCGGATGAGTTCTTCATGACCGGGACGGCTGCCGAGGTGACGCCGGTGCGAGCGGTCGACGACCAGGAGCTCGGGGTCGGCCCCGTCACGCGTGAGATCCAGACGGCGTACCTCGACACCGTCAACGGCCGTGGCGAACGCTGGTCGCACTGGCTCGACGTCGTGGACGTCGTGCCTGCGAAGGCGTGAGCGTCGCACGCCGCGCGATCGGCCTTTCAGCGCCCTGGCTGGACGAGCGGGAGGAGGAGCTCGTCATCGAGGTGCTCCGCTCGGGGCGTCTCTCGCTCGGCCCGTGGATCGACCGGTTCGAGGAGGAGGCCGCGGTGGCGGTCGGAGCGCCCTTCGCGGCCGCGGTGTCGAGCGGCACGGCGGGGCTGCACCTGCTCTGCGTGATCGCGGGCATCGGGCCTGGTGACGAGGTCATCACGTCGCCGTACTCGTTCGTGGCATCGGCGAACTGCGCGATCTACGAAGGCGCCGTCCCCGTCTTCGCCGACATCGACCCGCTCACGCTGAACCTCGACCCGGCCGCAGTCGACGCGGCCGTCACATCGCGCACGAAGGCGATCGTCGCGGTCGACATCTTCGGTTATCCGAGCGAGTTGGACGAATTGCAAACGATCGCCCGCAACCACGGCCTGGCGCTGATCGACGACTCCTGCGAGGCGCTCGGCGCGCGCTACAAGCAGCGCCCCCTCGGCGCCCAGGGCCAGGATGCGGTGTTCGCGTTCTACCCGAACAAGCAGATCACGACGGGCGAGGGCGGGGTCGTGACGACGTGGTCGGAGGACACCTGGAAGCTCCTCAAGAGCCTTCGCAACCAGGGTCGGGCCGACGGCGGCGGCTGGCTCGACCACGCCCGGCTCGGGTTCAACTACCGGATCGACGACATCCGGGCCGCGATCGGGCTGGGCCAGCTGGAGAAGCTCGACCGGATCCTGGCCGGCCGCTCGGCGGTCGCGGAACGATACGCAGAGCTGCTCGCAGACGTCCCCGGGCTGGGGCTGCCGTGCCCCGACGACGCCGATCACGAGCGCTCGTGGTTCGTGTACGTCGTCGAGCTGCCGGAGGGGACGGACCGTGAGGCGGTGATCGGTGCGCTCGAGGCCCACGGGATCGGGACGGCCCGCTACCTGCCCTGCATCCACCTGCAGAGCTACATGCGGGAGCGGCACGGGTTCGCCGAAGGGCTCTGTCCAGTGGCCGAGGCGAAGAGCGCGCGCACCCTGGCGCTTCCGTTCCACGCCCGGCTCTCCGCTGACGACCAGGCCTTCGTCGCCGACACGCTGAGGCAGGCGCTCGTCTCGTGACCCGGCGAGTGCGGCGTCTCACAACGCTCGAGGAAGAAGCATCGTTGTGAGACGCCGCACTACTGCAATCAACATGGAGTGGGGTGTCCCGCAACGATGATTTCCGGTGGAACGTTGCGGGACCCCCCACCGGCGGGCAGGGCGAGGCACTCCTCGCCTGGGCCGTCTGGACGCTGATCGGGCTCGAGATCGTCGTGACCTACTCGCGGCTGCCGGCGTCCGAGCTCTACAACGTCTCGCACGACGGGATCGTCGGAGGGCTCAGCCGCGTCGTCGTGTACACGAACTACCCGATGGCGCTCGTCGCGATCGCGCTCGTGCTGATCGCGGTCGACACGCTGCCGCGCGCCGCCTGGTGGGCCGCCGGGCCGGCGATCGCGCTCTGCGCGGTGACGCCGCTCGCGGTCGATCCCAGGCGACCTCGACGTGCGCTGGATCAACGCTGTGCCCGGCGTCGGGGTCCTCGATCGCGGTCGGGTCTCACGTACGCCGCCGTCCGGCGGGACGGGCACGTCGTTCGGGTCGCGCCGCCCGGGCGATCCCGCTGCGGATCGTGGTCGCGGCGGTCGTCCTCGTGCTCTCGATCCCGTGGTTCGCGGCCGATCTGGGCTTCTACCTGCCGGGACACGTGTTCTTCGACGGAGCCGATCGTCACCGAGGGGACGGTGACGCTTCCGCGCAGTGCACCACGGCCACCACCACGGGCTCGACGGCGCGCTCATGCTCCTGACCGCGCTCCTGCTCTCCCGCGTGCACCCGGCCGGCCGGCGTCGGCTCGCGGGCGTGCTGCTGGCCGCGCTCGGGCTGATGGCCGCCTACGGGCTCGTGATCAGCGCCGAGGACTTCTGGCACGAGCAGATCGTCAAGCGCGGCTGGGTCAACGCGCGCATTCCCGACGCGGCTCATGCCGAGCGTCTCCTGGGTCTGGCTGGTGGTCATCGTGCTGGCCGCGATCGCTCGCCTTCGCGTTCTGGTGGGAGCGTCGCCTGGACGTCATCCGCGCGACCGACCGAAGCCGAGTCACCCGCGGCGATAGAGTTCCCGCGATGACGCGGCTCCGCGCATGGTGTTCCTGGGCTTCGGCAAGTACGTCCGCGCCGACCGGATCTACGCGCTCGAGCCGATCGTCGGCGAGGACCGGGGCAACGGGCGCCGCACGCTCGTCTGGGTGGAGGGAATGGCGGAGGCGATGGTCGCCTCCCGCACGCAGGAGACCATCCTCGACGAGATGGGCGCCGAGCCGACCGCACGTCAGGCGCGGCGGCCGCGCAGGCGGCGCCTCGACCAGGACCCGCTCTTCCCCGACGGCGCTTGAACGCGCAGGAGCTGCTCGGCGGCGGCCTGCACGACGTCGCGCGGGGGCTGCTCGGCTGGACGTTGCTCAAGGACGGCGTCGGCGGCCGCATCGTCGAGGTCGAGGCCTATGCGCCGGACGATCCCGCGAGCCATGCGTTCCGTGGCCGCACCCCCCGCAACGCGTCGATGTTCGAGGCGGCCGGAACGCTGTACGTCTACCGCTCGTACGGCGTCCACTGGTGCGTGAACGTCGTGTGCGGGCCAGAGGGATTCGCCGCGGCGGTGCTGCTGCGCGCGCTCGAGCCCACCCACGGACTGGACGAGATGCGCCGGCGCCGCGGCAGCGTCCCCGATCGGGCGCTCTGCTCGGGCCCGGGGCGGCTGACGCAGGCCCTCGCGATCGGCCCGGAATGCGACGGGCACTCGGTTACGGCAGCGCCCTTCGCGCTCGTGCCGCCGGAGCGAGCGGTTGAGGTCGAGGCGACTCCCCGTGTCGGTATCACGAGGGCGGCCGAGCTTCCCTGGCGCTACGTCGTCAAGGGGTCGAGTTGGCTGTCCCGCGCCCCACGATCAACGCCACCTTGAGGCCCTTGCCCGCCGCGACGCCGGGCTCGGGAGTCTGCTCGAGAATCGAGCCGGCAGGGCCCGTGTCGTAGCTGATGGTCGTGCGGGCCCGGAGCTTGCGCAGGCGCGGCCGGGCGGCGGTGAGGCTCGAGCCGACGAGGTTCGGGAAGAGCCCGTACCGGGGGTCGGGCCGGGTGACGTAGAGGCGTACGGTCGCGTTGGCGGAGAGGAACCCGTTCCGTGGCTCCTGCTTGACGACGTAGCCGGGATGCTTGCCGGTCTTCGCGGGCACGCCGATCAGCTCCGTTCCGAGCGGTTGCTCGGCGAGCGTCTCGCTGGCGGTGTCGATCGTGCGGCCGACGACGAGCGGCACCGTCACCTCGTTCGCATAGCACCTCGCCTGCGTGCCCGGGCCGCGGTCGACGAAGTACGCCACGACACGCGTTCCCGGGCAGTAGCCGTTGTCGAGCTTGTACGAGCCACCCCGCCAGACGACCCGCCTGTCCTGCGCCGGCAGGTACGGCGTCGGCGGGAACTGCTCGGGCTCGAGCTTGAGCTGCTTGTCGGCTGCCGTCATGAACGCGTGCCAGATCTGCGCCGGGAGCGTGCCGCCCGCGACGGGCTTGCCGCCGTACTCCGTCAGCATCGGCTGCAGCTTGTCCGGGTACCCGACCCACACCGCCACCGCGAGCTGCGGCGTGTAGCCCACGAACCAGGCGTCGCCGTAGTTGTCGGTGGTGCCGGTCTTCCCCGCCACCGGGCGGTCGGCGAGGGCGGCCTTGCGGCCCGTCCCCGATGTGACGACCCTCTGCAGGATCGATGTGAGCAGGTCCGCCTCGCCTCTCGTCATCGCGGCCTTGCCGACCGGCCGGTTCTCTGCGACTGCGCCGGTGCGTGCGAACTCGACCCGCTCCACGACGCGCGGGCGGTCGCCCGTCAGGGAGCCGTCGACCCGCATGCCGCGGTTCGCAAAGGTCGCGTAGGCGCGCGTCATGTCGAGCGGGTTCACCGCCACGAAGCCGAGCCCGATCGAGAAGTAGGGATCGAGCTCGCTGCGGATCCCGAGCGCGTGGGCGGTCTTCACGATTGCCCTCGGGCCGACGAGCTTCGTCAGCTGGGAGTAGACGGCGTTGTCGGAGGAGACCATGGCTCGCGCCAGGTCGACGCGGCCGAGGTAATCGCCCTCGTAGTTCGTGACGTGCCACACCCGGTCGCCGGCGTCGATGTCGACGGGTTTCGACTCGAACGTCGTGGCGGGCGAGATGCCCTGTCGCAGCGCCGTCGCGAGGACGAAGGGCTTGAACGACGAGCCGGGCTGCCGCTCCGCCTGCGTCGCGAGGTTGAACTGGCTCTGGCGGAAGTTCGAGCCGCCGACCATCGCGCGCACCGCGCCGGTGCGCGGGTCGATCGCGACGAGAGCCGCGGCCGGCCCGCCGGGCGTCTTGAGGACGCTCTCGATCGCCCGGTGAGCGGTTTCCTGCAGTCCCAGGTCGATCGTGCTCGTGACCTTGAGGCCGCCGCCGAAGACGCGCCCGGCGCCGTACTTGGCGATCAGCTGGTCCTTCACGTAGTTGGCGAAGTACTGGCCCGGCCCCTGGGTGCCCGGGAGCCGTACGTCGGCCGGCTTCGGCAGTGGCGCGCGGTTTGCCGTCTGGAACTGACCGGGCGTGATCTTCCCCTGGTCGACCATCGTCTGCAGCACGTACCGGCGTCGCTGCATCGCCGCGCGCGGGTGGCGGACGGGATCGTAGAGGGAGGGGTCCGCGGGCAGTCCCGCGAGCAGCGCGGACTCGACGAGGGTCAGGCGCGTGGCGCCCTTGCCGAAGTACGTTCGGGCAGCCTGCTGGATGCCGTAGGCCCCGTTCCCGAAGTAGATCGTGTTGAGGTAGGCGAGCAGGATCCGGTCCTTCGACCAGCGCTGCTCCAGCTGCCAGGCCAGCGCGGCCTCGCGCACCTTCCGCGCGAGCGTCCTCTGGTTGCGGACGTAGGCATTCTTCACGAACTGCTGCGTGATCGTCGAGCCGCCCTCGACGACCCCTTGCGAGCGGATATCCGACCAGAGCGCGCGCAGGATGCCGCGCGTGTCGACGCCGTTGTGCTCGTAGAAGCGGTGGTCCTCGACGGACACGATCGCCTGGCGCATGATCGGCGAGACATCTCCGATATCGTCGAGCAGCACGCGGCTTTCGTCGCCGCGGAGCACGGCCAGGACGGAGCGGCCGTTCGACGCGTAGATGACGCCGTCGACCTGGGAGCGCTGCGCCGAGGGGTCGAGAAGGGGGATCTCGCTCGCGACGGCGCGAACCAGACCGAATGTGAACGCCGTCCCCGCGAGCAGCACCAGCACGGTGAGCACGGCGAGAAGGCGCAGCTTACGAATCCGGCCCCGCTTGCGCGGCGCCTTCGTGCTCCGACGTAGCCGCAAGACGACGTCAAGTCTAGCCCTCGGCGGGCCGCGAACCCGCTGCATGTGCGGATTTCCTTACGAGGACGGCGCGCGCGGATCAGGCCTTCGCCTGGCACGTGACGAGCTCGAGCAGGTCGTCACCGTAGCGCTCGATCCTGGTCGGCCCGAAGCCCTTCACCGCCGCGAGCTCGTGCAGGCTGCGCGGCCGAGCCGACGCGAGGTCGCGGAGCGTCGAGTCGTGGAGCACGACGTACGCCGGCACGCCGTCCGCCTGCGAGCGCTCACGGCGCCAGGAGCGCAGCCGTTCGAGCAGGGCGTCGTCGACCGTCCCCGCTGTCCCGGCCGGGCCGAGCGACGGCAGGGAGCAACCCGGGAGCGCGCGGAGCACCTTGAAGCCGTCGGTCTCGATCTCGACGAGCGCTCCGGCAGATTCGAGCGCCTTCACCCAGCGCCGCACCTCGGCGTCCGTGGCGGCCTCCAGCAGGCCGAACGACCGTGAGGCACGCGCTGACGGCGGCGCCGAGACCGATCCTCGCAGCATCGCCACGAGGGACCGACGTCCGAGCGGCCAGCTGAGGCGCTCGACGGCGTCGACGATCGCTGCCGCCACGTCGTCGGGGAGCGCTCTCGCGCTGTCGCTGCCGCGGGCGCGGCGCGGCACCGGCGGGTCGCAGACGTCGCAGACGCCGCAGGGCGGCTCGAGTGACTCCCCGAAGTGCTCCGCGACCTGGAGGTGGCGGCAGCGGCGGCTCTCTGCGAAGTCGACGATCCGCTCGACCCGTGCCCTCGCCTCGCGCGCATAGCGGGCGAGGAGGTCGTCGACCACCCTGCCGGCTTCCGGCCCGGCCTCCAGCAGCTCGACGCGCATCGCGCGGCCCTGGTCGAAGCCGCGCCGGACGAGGCCCGCCTGCTCGAGCATGCCGACGAGCACGCGCGGGTCGTGGTCACCGGCGACGATCTGCTCGGGCTCGATCACGCCACCGGCGTCGCGGACGGCGCGGTAGACGCGGCGCAGGTCGTCCGGGCCCGGAATGTCGCCGATCGCGAAGCGTCGCACCGCGGCGGCGTCCGACGGCCCGGCGAGGAGGAGCGTCTGGCTCCGGGCGCCGTCCCTGCCGCCGCGCCCGACCATCTGCACGTAGCTCTCGAGCGAGTCGGGGTAGTTGAAGAGGCAGACGAGCCGGACGTCGGGCTTGTCGATCCCCATCCCGAATGCCGTCGTCGCGACGACGCCACGGATGCGCCCGCTCACGAAATCGTCCTGAACCCGGGCCCGCTCGGCCGCCTCGAGGCCCGCGTGGTAGTGCTCGAGCCTGAGCCCGTGGCTGCGGAGCGTCCGCGCCACCCGCTCGCAGGAGTCCCTCGAGCGGGCGTACACGATCGCGCTTCCCTCGCCGAGCCCTCGCAGCCTCTCGACGAGCACGCGCAAGCGGTCCTCGTTGCCGCCCACCTCGTGGACGTCGTAGCGAAGATTCGGCCTGACGACGCTCGTGCGGACGACGGCGAGCTCCCGCCCGAGCGCATCCGCGATCTCGTGCGCGGCGGCGGGCGTGGCGGTAGCGGTCATGCCGAGAACGCTCGGCTCGTCGAGCGCCTCGAGCGCACGCCGGATGAAGAGGTAGTCCGGCCGGAAGTCGTGGCCCCACATGCTCACGCAGTGCACCTCGTCGATCACCACGAGCCCGACGCCGATCGTACGCAACGTCTCGACGAAGGAGGCGTTGCGCAGCCGCTCGGGTGCCGCGTAGAGCATCCGCGTCCGGCCCGCGGCGACGTCGCGGATCCGTCCGGCTGCCACGTCCGTGTCGAGAGACGAGTTGACGAACGTCGCCGTCGCGGCGATCCCGGCGGGGAGCTTGTCGACCTGATCCTTCATCAGGGCGATCAGCGGTGAGAGGACGAGCGTCGGCTGAGCCCGGAGCATGGCGGCGAGCTGGTAGGTGAGCGACTTTCCGGAGCCGGTCGGCATCAACGCAAGCGTGTCGCACCCCTCGACCGCCGCTCGGACGACCTCTTCCTGCCCCGGCCGGAAGTCGTCGAAGCCGAAATGCTCGCGGAGTGCCGGTCGCAGGTCCATCGAACGAGTGTACGTATGACGACGGACGGGGTGTCTCCCCTGCTCTACCGTGGGGAGACACCCGTCACAGTCCTACGGCGGAGTGAGCCCAGGCTTCGGCTACACAGGCTTCGAAGCAGCGAGGATCGGGAGGGTCGGCGTCCTCGCGCCGCCCTCGTCCTCGATCGTCACCGCGACGACTGCGCCGTCCGGCACGCGCTGCGGGATCGGCACGACGGCGTGGCCACCGCGCTCGTCGAAGGTTCCCGCGGGAACGGGCGTCTTGCCCTCCACGACCCAGGCCTGGTAGGTCTTCCCGGACGGCACCGTGGAGAGGTCGTCGAGGACGAGGACGGCGGAGCCGTTGTCCGCGACCACGAGCCGGCCCGTGCCGGCGGCCATCGACACCGACGTCGCGTTGGGGTCGGCGAGCACGGCCGCCACGTCCTCCTGCGTGGAGAGCGCGGAGCGGGTGTCGTCGAGCCGCTGGTTGAGGGAGAACGCGTAGACGCCGAGCCCGATCGCAACGACAGCCGCGATCGCCGCCGCCGCGGCCAGAGACGTCTGCAACCGCCGACGCCGCGGCTCGAACGGGACGACCGTCGGCCGCTCCGCACGCGCTGCCTCGAGGATCCGGTCGCGCAGCGCGGGCGGCGGCTTCGGGCCGTCTGCCGCCACGGCGAGCGCGCTCGTGACCTCCCAGAAGGACGCCAGGTCCTCCTGGCACGTCGTCGCACTCGGCCAGATGGCGCTCGAACTCCTCCCGCTCGGACGGGTCGAGGGCGTCCAGCGCGTAGCCCGCGCTCAGCTCGTGGATCCCGGCTTCCATGGCTCCTCGGTCGCGTCGGCGAGGAGCTCACGCATCCGCGTGAGCCCCGCGAACATCCTGCTCTTGATCGTACCGAGAGGTACCCCGAGCCTTTCGGACAGCTCGGATTGCGAGTACCCCCCGTAGTAGGCGAGCTCGAGCGCCTCGCGTTGCACGTCCGGCAGCTCCCGGAGAGCACCCTGAACCCGCTCCCGCTCGAATCCGAGCCAGGCCGAATCCTCCGCCGAGACCCCTGTCGTCCCTTCGAAACGCGTCGCGTCGAGCGGCTCGGCGCGCCGGCGCTCCTCGCGGCGCACGAGATCGACGGCACGCCGGTGCACGAGGGTCAGGACCCAGGTACTCGCCTTCGCCCGCTCGGCCCGAAAGGCCGCCGCCGTGCGCCAGACGCTCATGAACGCCTCCTGGACGGCGTCCTCCGCCAGGCGGTCGTCGCGCAGGACGCGGAAGGCGAGCCCGTAGGCGACCCGGCCGACGCGCTCGTAGAGCTCTGCCAGCGCCGACTCGTCGCTGCGCGCGACGAGCGCGACGAGGGCCTCGTCCGAGAGATGAGCGAGGTGCTTCCGCATCGACCAACTCTTCCCTGAGTCGGGCAACGCTACCACGGCGGAAGGCTCGGAATGCATCGCGGCGGTGATTCGCCCGCTGCCCCGGGGCCGGTTCGTTTCGGGGCCGACACCTCGGACCGAACCGGGGTGCCGGGTCGCGCGAACAAGCGGCAACCGCACTCCAACGGAAGGAGCAGCAAGTGAGGAGGACAGCAGCATTCCTCGGCCTCGCAGCGGTCTTCGGAGCCGCCGCGGTCGCCGCGATGTTCGCCGGCCACGGGCCGTCGACCGCAAGCGCGTCCAGCCACTCGGAGGCGCCGCTGATCAGCCAGGATCCGCGGGCTGACAACACCGACCTGTACGCGTTCGTCAGCCCTGACGACACGAACTCGGTCACGTTCGTCGCCAACTACATCCCGCTCGAAGCTCCGGCCAGCGGGCCGAACTTCCCGAGCTTCGACGACAGCGTCCTCTACGAGATCAAGATCGACAACACGGGAGACGGGGCGGACGACATCGGGTACCAGTTCCGGTTCACGACGCAGACGAGGAACCCGAACACGTTCCTCTACAACGTCGGGCCGATCAGCTCGCTGAGCGACCCGAACTGGAATCGCCCGCAGACCTACAGCGTCACGATGGTCCACTTCAAGAAGAACGGCAAGGTCGAGCAGGGCGGCCGCGACGAGCCCGTTGTGCTCGCCGACAACGTCCCGACGCCGCCCGACAACATCGGGCCGCGCTCGACACCGAACTACGACACCCTCGCGGCGGCCGCCGTGACGAGCCTCTCAGGCGGCGGCAAGGTCTTCGCCGGGCAGCGTGACGACCCGTTCTACGTCGACCTCGGCTCGATCTTCGACCTGGCCGGACTGCGGCCCTTCAACCCGTTCCATCTGATCCCGCTCGCGGCCGAGCCGGGTGTGGACGCGTTGACGAACTACAACACCCACTCGATCGTCCTCCAGGTGCCGATCAGCCAGGTGACGACCCCCGGGAATGCGAACATCGGGATCTACGCGAGCGCCAGCCGCGCGGAGCGCACGATCCTGAGAAAGGACGGGACGAAGAAGAGCGAGGGCGACGATGTGCAGGTGTCGCGCCTCGGCAACCCGCTGATCAACGAGGTCATCATCCCCCTCGGGCAGAAGGACTTCTGGAACCGTGAGGAGCCCGAGGACGACTCGCAGTTCGAGGCGCGCTACTCCACGCCCGAGCTCGCTCACCTCGTGAACGTGCTCTACGGAGCGCCTCCGTTCGGTCACCCGGGCGGCGCCCTCATGCAGGTCGACGAGACCGGTCGCGCCGATCTCGACGCGATCCTGCTCACGGGCGTGATGGGCCTGAACTTCACCGGCCCGACCCAGTCCGACCTGCTGCGGCTGAACACCGCGCTCAAGCCGGGCGTCAACGGAGCGTGCCCGGGCGGCACGGCCTCCCCGGCAGCCCCGGACCGCCTGGCCGTGCTCAACGCCGATCTCTGCGGCTTCCCGAACGGCCGCCGGCTCGCCGACGACATCGTCGACATCGAGCTCCGCGCGGTCGCGCAGGGGTACGGCACGTTCCTGAACACGAACTTCGGGCTCCCGAACAAGAGCCCGAACAACCTCGTCGGCGACGGGGTGGACGCGAACGACGTGTCGTTCTCGAACACGTTCCCGTACGTCGCTGCACCGCACCAGGGCTACGAGGTGCCGTAAGGCCCGAGCCCAGCAAGAAGGCGGGAGGGGACCCGGCCGGATCCCCTCCCGCCCCGGCCACCAAGCAAGGAGCAGAGCGTGAGACGGATGAGACTGACAATCGGAGCGGGGGCGGCGGCAGCGACCGTCGCCGCGCTCCTCCTCGGGGGAATCTTCCGGGAGAGCTCCGCGGCCCAGCCGGCGACGTCGGCGACAGCGGCGGCGCCTGTGACGGCGACCGGGCAGCTCCAGTCCGGATTCGGAGCCGGCGGCCAGGGGACGGTGCAGACGGTGGCGAAGCTCCAGGCCGCGCTGCAGGCGGATCCCGCTCGTCGTGAGCGCGCTCGGGCTTCTCGGGCTCGCCTACCAGCAGCGGGCGCGCGAGACCGGCGACCCGACCTACTACACGAAGTCGGAGCAGGTTCTCGAACGGGCCCTCCGCCTCGCGCCGCACGATCTCGTCGCGACGAGCGGGCTCGGCTCGCTCGCCCTCTCCCGCCACCGCTTCGGCGAGGCGCTCGTGCTCGGGCGCAGGGCACACGCCATCTCGCCGACGCACCGCCCTCAACTACGGCATCACTGGCGACGCCCTCGTCGAGCTCGGCCGCTACGACGCGGCCTTCAAGGCGTTCGACACGATGGCGAGGCTGAAGCCCGGGCCTCTCGTCGTACGCGCGCGTCTCCCACGGCCTCGATCTGCTCGGCCGCGTGCCCGACGCGATCGAGACCGCGAAGCTCGCCGTCGAGGCCTCCGAGGGACAGGGAGAGCCGGAGGCGTGGACGCGCTTCCAGCTCGGCAAGCTCTACTGGTCGATCGGCCGGGTCGGAGCCTCCGAGCGACAGAATCGCGCCGCGCTCCGAGCGTTCCCCGGCTACCACTACGCGCTCGACGCGCTCTCCCGGATCCAGGCTGCCAAGGGCCGCTACCGGTCCGCGATCGCGCTCGAGCAGCAGGCCGTCGACCGGATTCCGCTGCCGCAGTACGTCGCGCAGCTCGGCGACCTCTATCGTGTGACCGGCCGGCCGGCGGAGGCGCACGCAGCAGTACGCGCTCGTCCACGTGATCGAGCGCCTGCTCGTCGCAAACGGCGTCAAGACCGACCTGGAGACGGCGCTCTTCGACGTCGACCACGGGATCCGCCTGCGCCATGCGCTCGACCTCGCACGCAAGGCTCGCGCCGACCGGCCCTCGATCGACGGCGACGACGTCCTCGCGTGGGCCCTCGCCCGCAACGGCCGTTGTGGCGAGGCGCTGCCGTACTCGTCGCGCGCGCTACGGCTCGGCACGCAGGACGCCCTGAAGATCTTCCACCACGGGATGATCGAGCGCTGCCTCGCGCAACGGGGCGGCCGCCCGCCGTGACTTCTCGCGGGCGCTCGCGCTCAACCCGCACTTCTCGATCCTCTGGGCTCCCGTCGCGCGAAAGGCACTCCGATGAAGACGCGTCTCGCAGTCGTCCTCGCGCTCGCGGCGGCGCTCGTCGTCCTCGTCGTGCCGTCGGGCGCCTCGGCACACCCGCTCGGCAACTTCACCGTGAATCACTTCGCAGCTGTCGACCTCGCCGGCAACACGGTCTACGTCCGCTACGCGCTCGACCTCGCCGAGATCCCGACGTTCCAGAAGGGAGCCGAGGTCCGCCGCCCCGGCTACGCCGCCCTGCTCGCGCGGGAGCTCGAGCTGCGCGTCGACGGCGTCCGCGTGCCGCTCGTCGCCCTCTCCCACCGCACATCGGAGCGACCGGGCGCCGGCGGGCTGAAGACGATGCGCTTCGACGCGGTCTACCGCGCCGCGGCGCACGGGACGCAGCTGACCTTCGCCGACCATGCCTTCGAGAGTCGCATCGGCTGGAGAGAGATCATCGTCGGCGCTCGTGACGGCGCGCGCGTCGTGGCGAGCTCGGCGGCGGCGACGAGCCGGTCGAACGAGCTCCGCGCCTACCCGAGCGGCCTCCTGCGCTCGCCTCTCGACGTCCGCAGGGCCACCGTCGCCTACCGGCCGGGAACCAGCGACGCCTCTGCCCCCACGATCGGCCGGACCACGGCTCCGGAGCATCGCAGCGGCGGGTTCGAGTCCCTCATCCAGCGGGGCGACCTCTCGTTCGGCGTGATCCTCGTGTCGTTGCTGATCGCGGCGTTCTGGGGCGCTGCCCACGCACTCACGCCCGGGCACGGCAAGGCGCTCGTGGCCGGCTACCTCGTCGGCACGAAGGGAACACCACGCCACGCAGTCCTGCTCGGCGCAACCGTCACGATCACGCACACGGCAGGGGTCTTCGGGCTCGGGCTCGTCACGCTCGCGCTCTCGCAGTTCATCGTGCCCGAGACGCTCTACCCGTGGCTGACGTTGATCTCGGGGCTGCTCGTCGTCGGCGTCGGCACCGCGGTATTGCGCTCACGCCTGCGCACGGGCTCCTGGAGCAGCGGCCACAGCCACGGCCCGGGCGGCCATCACCACCATCATCACGAGCACAGCGGCCCGGACCACCACGCACGACGACGGTGACCACGAACATCACCACCATCACCGTCACGACCACGCACGCGACGACGCCCTCACGAACCGCGGCATCCTCGGCGTCGGCGTGGCGGCGGGGCTCCTGCCCTGCCCGTCGGCGCTCGTCGTGCTCCTCAGCGCGATTGCGCTCCATCGCATCGGCTTCGGCTTCGCGCTGATCACCGCGTTCAGCCTCGGGCTCGCGGCCACGATCACGGGCATCGGCCTCGCCGCCGTGCTCGCACGCCGCGCGTTCAGCCGCGTCTCCCTCGAGGGGCGGCTCGTCGGCATGCTGCCGGCGCTGAGCGCGCTCGTGATCCTCTGTGTCGGCATCGCCATCACCGTCAGGGCCCTACCGGGGGTCATGTGATGCCGAGGCGAACCGGATCCGACGATCGGGCGAATAGCTGACATGTTCGGCCTCGACGACACCATCGCCCACCTCTCCAGCGGCGGCTCCGTCCTCGTCGTCATCCTCGTGGCCTCGCTGCTCGGGCTGCGCCATGCAACGGACCCGGATCACATCGCCGCCGTCTCGACGCTCGTCGCCTCGGGCGAAGAGCGGGCCGGGCGGGCCGCCGCGCGGCTGGGCGCATTCTGGGGCCTCGGCCATGCCCTCACGCTCGTCCTGTTCGGGCTGCCGATCCTGCTCTTCCAGCAGTTCCTGCCCGAGCGGGTGCAGCAGGGCGCGGAGACGGCCGTGGCGGCGCTGATCGTCTTCCTCGCTCTCCGTCTCCTCGTCCGCTGGCGGCACGGCTACTTCGACCTCCACGCGCACATGCACGAGGACCAGCACCACCACCACCCGGTGCGGACGCCGCTCGGCGCCTTCGGGATCGGGCTCGTGCACGGGACGGGCGGCAGCGCCGGCGTCGGCGTGCTGATCCTGGCGGCCATCCCGTCCACTCCGGTCGCCTGCACCGCACTCGTCGTCCTCGCGTTCTTCACGGCGGTCTCGATGACGATCGTGACGACGGGATTCGGGATCACGCTCTCGACGACGGGAGTGACAACGGTCTTCAACCGCATCGCGCCGATCGTTGCGCTCGCAAGCCTCACCTTCGGCCTCTGGTATGCGCTGGGCGCCTGGGGAGTCGTCGCCTATCCGTTGTAGGCTCGTGGCGTGGAGAGACGGCTGACGCTCGCGGACGTCGAGGAGCTCGCCGCCGCGGAGATGGATCCCTACTGGTTCGCCTTCCTCACGGGCGGGGCGGGGGCGGAGCGGACGCTGAGGGCGAACGTTGCGGCCTTCGCGTTGTGGCGGCTGCGACAGCGCGTGTTGTGCGGCATCGAGACCGTCTCGACCGCGGTCACGGTCCTCGGCCACGACGCCGGCTCGCCCGTCGTCGTCGCACCGGTCGCCTACCAGCGGATGGCGCATCCCGACGGTGAAGAGGCGCTCGCGCGTGCCGCCGCGGCCGCAGGGTCGCCCTACTGCCTCTCGACGTTCTCGACGGCGACCGCCGCAGAGGTCGCTGCGGCCGCTCCTGGTGCGCTCCGCTTCCTCCAGGTGTATGTGTTTCGCGACCACGGGGTCACGGACGAGCTGATCGCGGAGGCGCTCGACGCCGGCTTCTCCGCGGTCTTCCTGACCGTCGACCTGCCCGTCGTCGGCTCGCGCGACCGAGAGCGCCGGGTCGGCTGGACGTTCCCGCACGAATCCCTGCCCTCGGTGCAACGTGCCGTTGCGGCGGGCCTGACCGGCGAGAACCTCGCGCTCGTCGACCCGGCGCTCGACTGGGGCTACCTCGAGCGGCTCGCCTCTGCGGTTCCGGTTCCGGTCGTCGTCAAGGGCGTGCTCGACCCGGACGACGCCGTTCTCGCGGCGGAGCACGGCGCGGCGGGCGTCGTCGTCTCGAATCACGGCGGCCGGCAGCTCGACGCCGTGATGCCGACGCTGGAGGCGTTGCCGCCGATCGTCGACGCGGTTGGAGACCGGATCGAGGTGCTCTTCGACGGCGGCATCCGGAGGGGAAGCGACGTCGCGACGGCGCTCGCTCTCGGGGCGCGCGCCGTGCTCGCCGGCCGCTTGCCGATCTGGGGTCTCGCAGCCGGCGGCGAGGACGGGGCCCGCGAGGTGCTCGAGCTCGTCCGCGAGGAGGTGGGCACGGCGCTGCACCTGATGGGATGCGACTCGCCGGCTGCGCTCACCCGGTCGTCTCTCGTCGCCGCCTGATGGCGATCTCCGGACGCGCACGGCGGATCGACCTCTGGCTCGTGTCCGGAGCGATCGGGCTCTCGGCGGCCGGCGACTTCATCGCGTTGATCGCCCTCGGGCTGAACGGCAACGACATGCACGGCAACGGAGTCGGTGTCGCCGCCGTCTTCATCGCCCTCTGGGCACCGATCGCGCTCCTGGCCGGCTACGTCGGGCTCGTCGTCGACCGCTTCGAGACGACCCGGCTGCTCGCGGGCTTCTCGGTCTTCCAGGCGTTCGTCGGTGTCGCGCTCGCGTTCGCGACGCCGTTCGGGCTGATGCTCGCGCTCACCGCGCTCCTCGGCTGCGGCGTCGCGATCACGCAGTCGGCCGAGTTCGCGCTCGTGCCGGCCGTCGCGGGACGAGCGCAGCATCCAGGCGGCGAACGGGATGGTCGAGACGGCGCGCTACGTCGGGTTTGCGATCGGCCCGCTTGCCGGCGGCGCGCTCGTCAAGGTCGGCGGCGTCACGCTCGCGATGCTCGTCGACGCCGGGAGCTTCGTCGTCGTCGCCATCGTCGCGTCTACGCTCGCCGTGCGGCGCCGTCCCGAGCCGGCGGTGCGGTGAACGCCGGCGCGCGCGTGACGGCTTCGCCTTCTTGCTCGAGGACCGCCTGCTCTCGCTGACGATGGCCGTGGCGACGACCTCACTCGTCTTCATGTCGGCGTCGATTCCGGCCGACCTCGTCTACGTCCAGGACGTGCTGGGCGTCGAGGACATCGGGATCGGCGTCGTCTTGACGGGCTGGACGGTCGGCATGGTGCTCGCGGCGAACTACCTCTCCCCGCGGATCGCGGTTCCCGCGCTCGCGACCGCGGGCTTCGCGGCGGTCGCCGTCCAGGGGCTCGGGAAGTTCCTGGCGCCGCTCTGGCTCGTCTTCTGGTTCATGGTCGTCTGCTACTTCGTCGGCGGCATGGGGCACGGCGATCAAGAACGTCGCCTTCCGCTCGCTGATCCACCACCGTGTCGCCGACGATCGCCACGGACGTGCGTTCGCGGCCTACAACGGGCTGCGGAACACTGCCGAGCTCGTCGCGCTCGCCGCGGGCGGTGCGCTCGTTGCGACGCTCGGCGCCCGGGCGACGCTGATGGTCGCGGGCAGCATCTCCGCACTGGCGGGCCTCGCCGGGCCTTGCGATTCTCCGGCACCGTGCGTTCGCTTCCCGCTCCGCGCCTGGGCCCGTAGAATCACCGGCGCCGTGAGCGACGTCGACACACTCGCGCGCAACCACGTCGACCTGCTCCCGGCCGGCGCTCTCGAGAAGAAGCTCGCGCTCGGGCGCCCGTTGCGCGTGAAGCTCGGCATCGACGTCACGTCGCCGGACATCCACGTGGGCCGGGCGATCCCCCTCCAGCGCCTGCGGGCGTTCCAGGCCGCCGGCCACCTCGGTGTCCTCATCGTGGGCGACTACACGACGCGCATCGGCGATCCCTCGGGCCGCTCGGCCGAGCGCCCGATCCTCTCCGACGAGGAGATCGACGCCAACGCCCGCACGTACCTCGACCAGGCGCTCCAGATCCTCGACGGGGAGCGGACCGAGGTCAGGTTCAACGGGGAATGGCTGGCCCAGCTCTCCTTCGCCGACGTCGTGCGCCTCACGCGCACGTACACCGTCGCGCAGCTGCTCGAGCGGGACGACTTCTCGAAGCGCGTCGCGGCGGGGCATCCGGTCTCGGTGTCGGAGCTGCTCTACCCCCTCATGCAGGCCTACGACTCGGTCGCCGTCGAGGCCGACGTCGAGCTCGGCGGCACCGACCAGCTCTACAACCTCCTCGCCGGTCGGACCGTGATGGAAGCCTACGGCCTCGAGCCCCAGGTCGTCCTCACGACGCCGCTCCTCCTCTCCTGGGACGGGGCCAAGATGAGCTCGTCGGTCGGGAACAACATCCCGCTGACCGCCGCGCCGGAAGAGCAGTTCGGCCGCACGATGAGGATCCCCGACTCGATGCTGGAGGAGTGGTACCGGCTCGTCGTGGAGGCGCCGGTGCCGACGGTCGAGCCGATGCAGGCGAAGCTCGAGCTCGCCCGGTTCATCGTCACGCGCTCGCACGGCGCCGCGGCGGCTGAGGCCGCCGAGGCCCATTTCACACGCGTCGTGAGGGAAGGCGGGGCCCCCGAGGAAGTGCCGGAGAAGGCCCTGCCCGAGGGCGACCCCGTGCATCTGCCGGCGCTCCTCGCGAGCGCCTTCGGCTTCTCGACGAGCGAGGCCCGGCGCCTGATCGGCCAGGGGGGCGTGAAAGTGGGCGGGACGGTGGTCTCGGAGCTCGATCTCCCGCGCGCGCAGCTGCGGGGATCCGTGGTGCAGGCGGGGAAGCGGCGGTTCGTCCGCGTCCCGGCCGACGGTTGACACACGCGCGCCGAATGCTGCTACTATCGATTGGCCGCCCGCGAGGGAGGCAGCAGAATCGCCCTTGTCACTCGACAGTCGGAGCGGCCCAAGGAACGAATCGGATACGTCCCGTACCGAATCCTCCATGGGCCTCTGGGCGCGAGTCAGAGGCCTTTTTGTTGCCTTCTCGAACGGCACTGATCTTTGAAAACTCAACAGCGTGCGTAAAACGACGAGGCCTCTCGTCCGCGTTTCGGCGTGGCCGGGAGGTTACCGCCATCCGTCCGTTCCGGACGAGATGGCGTTTCCCGTCGATTCCGCGCGAGAACACGGCCTCTCCTCCGGAGAGGTGGTTCCCGTGCGGAGGAGACAGAGCTCAAGCTCGAGGGAAGACACACGTTTGCCGGCGGCTCCTTGGGAGCCAGTGCCGGCGACAAGTTCTTCACGGAGAGTTTGATCCTGGCTCAGGACGAACGCTGGCGGCGCGCTTAACACATGCAAGTCGAGCGAGAACCGGGACTTCGGTCCCGGGGACAGCGGCGAACGGGTGAGTAACACGTGGGTAATCTGCCCTCGATTCTGGGATAGCCCGGGGAAACCCGGATTAATACCGGATAGCCTTT
>CAWHFW010000002.1:0-12500 GCA_963828735.1 uncultured Gemmatimonadales bacterium | reverse complement strand
CGGTGATGACCTGTGGGTCGGAGTGAAAGGCTAATCAAACTCAGAGATATCTGGTTCTCCCCGAAATATATTTAGGTATAGCGTCACGCGTTCATTTCCGGTTGTAGAGCACTGTTTGGTCTAGGGGGCCTACCAGCTTACTGAAATCAGGCAAACTCCGAATGCCGGAAATCCAGAGCGTGGCAGTCAGAGTGCGGGGGATAAGCTTCGTGCTCAAAAGGGAAACAGCCCAGACCGTCGGCTAAGGCCCCTAATTCCATGCTAAGTGGGAAACGATGTTCGATTGCAGAGACAACCAGGATGTTGGCTTAGAAGCAGCCACCATTAAAAGAGTGCGTAACAGCTCACTGGTCAAGTGGTCGGGCGCGGACAATGTAACGGGGCTCAAGCATGGAGCCGAAGCCACGGACTTCGAGCTTGCTCGGAGTGGTAGGGGAGCGTTCCCATTGCAGCGAAGCGGCGGCGGAAGCCTGCCGTGGAGCGATGGGAAGTGAGAATGCTGGCATGAGTAACGAAAGAGGAGTGAGAAACTCCTCCGCCGAATGCCCAAGGGTTCCTGAGTAAAGCTAATCTGCTCAGGGTTAGTCGGGACCTAAGCCGAGGCCGCAAGGCGTAGGCGATGGATAACAGGTTGATATTCCTGTACCACGTAGCAACCGTTACCACCGATGGCGGGACGGGGTAGGCTAGGGGAACCCAGGCGATGGTCGTCCTGGGGTAACCGCGTAGGGCGGGTGATAGGGAAATCCGTCACCCAGTAAGCCTGAGACGGGATGCCGAGTCCGTATGGACGAAGTCCTTGAAGCCATGCCTCCGAGAAAAGCGTCTAGGGAGGTTGCGCGTGCCCGTACCAAAACCGACACAGGTGGGCAGGTAGAGAATACCAAGGCGATCGGAAGAACCCTCGTTAAGGAACTCGGCAAAATGGCCCCGTAACTTCGGGAGAAGGGGCGCCCCAGTAGGGTGACATTCCCTCGCGGAATCGAGCCCGAGGGGGCCGCAGTGAAACGGCCCAAGCGACTGTTTACCAAAAACACAGGTCTCTGCGAAGTCGTAAGACGACGTATAGGGGCTGACGCCTGCCCGGTGCTGGAAGGTCACGAGGAGAGGTTAGCCTTCGGGCGAAGCTTTGAATCCAAGCCCCAGTAAACGGCGGCGGTAACTATAACCGTCCTAAGGTAGCGAAATTCCTTGTCGGGTAATCGGAATGAATTGCCCGGTTCGGGAGTAATTCCGAACGGAATACCGGCTAATAACGGGGAAGCCCTCCTCGTATGCGACGCCTCAAGGACGTCGTCAAGCGAAAGGGTAATCCCGTGGGAAGTCGGCTCTATGCTGGTTTCAACTGCATGGAGCTTGACCCCGTAACGACTGATCGCTCCCAAGAGGAGCGTGAGATCGCAGTCCGTCGTCTCGATAGGCGACAATCTACGAGTGCGATCATACGCCGGCCCCAGTAGCAGTCGTGAGTACCTCTCGGCATACGTCTCCGGCTACGCCGACGGAGAAGGATGCTTCACCGTATCCATCGCACCGCGAGCCACGCTCAAGGTGGGGTGGGAGGTCGAGGCCGAGCTTCTCCGTCAGCCAGATACGGACGACCGAGCTGAGGTGCTGCTACGCGATCCAGGAGCTGCTCGGGTGCGGTCAAGCATCCGGCCAGACCGACAGCGACAAGGACACTGACAGTGGGAGACGCGTCGGCTCGAGGATCTCCTCGGACGGGTCGTCCCGCATCTTCGAGTCGCTACCCGCTTCTGTCCGGTAAGCGGCACGACTTCGCGCGCTTCGCGCTCATCTGTCGCCTGATGGCGGCCGGGAGAGCACCGGAGACGCGAAGGGCTGGTTCGGATCGCTCGAGCTCGCGCGGGCGATGAACCCGAGTGGGTCGAGACGATACGACGCGTCGGTGATACTCCGGCAGTTGCAGGATGAAGAGATAGTCTGCGCCTCCGGAAACGGAGGAGGAACGCGAAGTTCCGACCTGCACGAATGGCGTAACGACTTGGGCGCTGTCTCAACGAGGGATCCGGTGAAATTGTAGTCTCGGTGAAGATGCCGAGTACCCGTGGCTGGACGGAAAGACCCCGTGAACCTTTACTACAGCTTTGCGTTGAAGTTTGGTGTTCGTTGTCCAGGATAGGTGGGAGACTTTGAAGCGGGGGCGTCAGCCCTCGTGGAGTCAACCTTGGGATACCACCCTGCGAATTCTGGGCTTCTAACCCGATGCCGTTATCCGGGTCGGGAACAGCGTGAGGTGGGTAGTTTGACTGGGGCGGTCGCCTCCTAAAATGTAACGGAGGCGCGCAAAGGTTCCCTCAGCACGGTTGGAAATCGTGCGCAGAGCGTAAAGGCATAAGGGAGCTTGACTGCGAGACTGACAGGTCGAGCAGGGACGAAAGTCGGCCTTAGTGATCCGGCGGTTAAGAGTGGAATTGCCGTCGCTCAACGGATAAAAGGTACTCCGGGGATAACAGGCTTATCCTCCCCAAGAGTCCACATCGACGGGAGGGTTTGGCACCTCGATGTCGGCTCGTCGCATCCTGGGGCTGAAGCAGGTCCCAAGGGTTGGGCTGTTCGCCCATTAAAGCGGTACGCGAGCTGGGTTCAGAACGTCGTGAGACAGTTCGGTCCCTATCCGCCATGGGCGCTGGGAGCTTGAGAGGAGTCGTCTCTAGTACGAGAGGACCGAGATGAACAGACCGCTGGTGTATCAGTTGTCGTGCCAACGGCACTGCTGATTAGCTACGTCTGGATGGGATAACCGCTGAAAGCATCTAAGCGGGAAGCCCACCTCAAGATGAGGCTCCCCATCACCTCGAGTGAGTAAGGGCCGTGGTAGACCACCACGTTGATAGGCGGGCGGTGTACGCACAGCAATGTGTTCAGCTGACCCGTACTAATTGCCCGAGGTCTTGATTTTGAACATGTCTGAGTCGCTATGGAGTTTTGAAGGTACGGGCGGTGCTGGTCTTGAACCCGGCGCTCGAGCCTTTGACAGTTTCGGCGGTCATAGCAGCGGGGGTACACCTCTTCCCATTCCGAACAGAGAAGTTAAGCCCGCCGGCGCCGATGGTACTTGGGGCGCAAGCCCCTGGGAGAGTAGGACGCCGCCGAATTAGTGTGCCGAAGGGGACGGGCTCAGCCCGTCCCCTTCGGCGTTTTCACGCCGCTGCCTGCTCCGTCGTCGCGCCGATCGCACGCAGGCGCCGGATGCGCTCCTCGAGAGGGGGGTGCGTCCGGAACATCCGGGTCAGGCGGTCCGGCTCGAAGGGGTCGACGGTGTAGAGCGGCTCCGTGGCCGGCGAGGCCGAGAACTCGACCAGCTCGGCGGAGCGGTCGAGGCGAACGAGAACGTCGGCGATGTCGTGCGGGTTGCACACACTCGCCGCGTCGCGGTCGGCGGCGTACTCCCGCTTCGGCGACAGCATCGCGTGCGTGAATGCTGCAGCGAGGGGCGCGAGGACGAACAGCAGCGCGCGCGAGAGGAACCCGCCCAGCCGGCTCGTCTCGACGAGCGTCGCTGCAAACAGGACGGCGAAGGTCTGCGTCAGCACGTCGAGGCTGCGGATGTGCGCGAGCTCGTGGGCGATGACGGCATCGAGCTCGTCCCGGCGCACCGCCCGCAAGAGCCCGGTCGAGACGACGAGCGTCGACCCTCCCGGGCCGCGGCCCACGACGAACGCCCGCGGGAAGCCATCGTCGATCAGGGCAAGCCTCGGCGGCGTCATCTGCAGCTGGGCCGCGATCCTGTCCGTCGACGATCGCAGCAGGGGGTCCTCCGCGAGTGCGAAGGGGCGGGCGTCGAGCATGCCGAGGAGTGCCCGCTCGCCGAGCCAGTACACGGCGATCGCCGCGCTCAGCGCGCAGAACGCGAAGAGGCCCGCGCTGCGCTGGCCGCCGATCAGCCAGCCGAAGCCGGCCGCGAACGCGACGAGGAGGACGACCAGGGCGAAGGCCTTCAGGAAGTTCGCCGTGATCCGGCGGCGCATCTAGCCGTCGTCGTCGCGGTCGTCTGCGTCGTTCTCGAGACCCCGCGGAGGCCAGTCGGGCTCCGGTGCGTCGCACCGGCTCGAGCAGTGGAGCGACGCGACGTTCTGGAGCGGCACGAGGATGTGTCCGTTGAGCTCGATGTGGGGGACGTCCTCGATCGAGCAGTAGGCGGTCAGAACGCCCTCCTGGTACTCACCGCCGAAGAGCGCAAGGTCGACCTGCTCGCCCTTGTACTTGTTGGTGTAGTCCTCCACGCCCGCAGCGTAGCCAATGGCGCCTGAATAGGCGGTCGTCGCCCCTGCAGGTCCGTGAAATGAGGTGCTGGTGATGCCTCGGTCATGCGGGTTGCCCAGGGATGCCAGGCGGCGTCGAAGGTGCGCGCAGTGTTTGTCGACACTGGTCGCTGGTATTGGCATCTCGTTATCCGCGCGACTGCGCGAGAGACTTCAAGCCACGAGTCTCTCGTGCAGCCACGCGAGCCCGCCAGGCCCCAGCCTGTTCAGGGGTGCACCGTTGCCGTCGCGCGGCTCTAGCACCAGACTCGTCCGGCCACGGTAGATGCGGGCGGGAGGCCGGTGCACACACGTTTGCGTCAATTCCTTTCTCGTCGCGAAGGTGCGACCCATCGGTTCGATCGCGGACCGGTCGGCCGGGGTCGGCGGGACGCGCACCGTGCGTTTGCCGCTCGGCGTCCGTCAGCGACCGACGTAGCTTGCGTCGCGGATCTGCTGCTCGACCCACGCGGCGTGCTGCTCGTTGGTTCCGCGCGGGAGGTTGGGCCGGCTCCCGTTCACCTGGTAGGGCGGACAGTCGCCCCAGTAGGGGCTGAACGTCGACGGGACGTTGGCTGCCTCGATCCGCACCACACCCGTGCCGTCACCGGAGGTGGCGACCCGCACCGTCGCCGCGTCTGCCCGGGATACGACCACCACCAGCAGGCACGACGCGATGAGAAGTGCACCGACGACCTTGCCGGTCGAGCCCTGTGAGTATGCCCTCGCCGCAAGAACAACTCGCCGCATCCTGCACTTCCCGTTTCCAGGCTGAGAACCGTTTCCTCGCGAAAGGAAAGGGGCCGCAGCGATCGCGCTGCGCAAAGATAGCGTCAGACGTCGCGGCTCGCTAGCTCGTGACGGATGACGCATACTCGGTCGCCCAATGCGCGTCCGGTGGCTCCTTCCGGTCCTCGTGGCGACACCGCTCGTTCTCGGCGCATGCGCTTCGGCGTGAGTCAGAGCAGCAGCCGAAAGACCTCGCAGTTCCCGATCCGCCCGTGCTCGACGCCGAACTGGTCGAGAATGGTGCGGATCGCGCCGCCGTGTGAGACGACCAACACGGGGCCGTCGTGCTCGCGGGAGCGAATGCGCTCGATCGCCGTCAGCGCGCGGCCGGCCACCTCTTCGGTTGTCTCCCCGTCGCCCCACCTGCCGCGGACCGCATCCGGGAAGCGCTCCGCGATCTCGAGATCGGTGAGCCCTTCCCAGCTGCCGAAGTTCTTCTCCCGCAGCCCAGGTTCGAGAACGACCCCCAGTCCCTGGTGCCGGGAGACGATCTCGGCCGTCTGGCGGGCGCGGGCGAGGTCGCTCGAGTAGACGCCGGCCAGGAGCGCGTCGGCAAGGCTCTCCGCGAGGGCCTCCGCCTGCGCCCTCCCGACAGCGTTCAGAGGGACGTCGGTGTGGCCCTGGACGCGGTGCTCGCGATTCCAGTCCGTCTCGCCATGCCGTACGAGCAGGAGCTCGGTCACGCACTCACCGTACTCGGCGTCTACGGTTCCGCGAAATGCCGATCGTGCAGATCACAGCGCTTCGACAGCGGGTCGGCGTCGACCTCGACGCCGTCGCGCGGACGCTTGTCATCGCGGTGAGCCGGGAGCTCGGCGAGGAACCGTCCGGCACGTGGGTGACCTGGCAGACGCTCGAACCCGGCAGCTACCGGGAGGGAGCAGATGATGCGCCCTCCGAGCAGCCCAGGGGCACGCATCCACCGCTCGTCCGCGTGAGCGCCTTCGAGGGACGTCCACCCGAGCTCGTGGCCCGCGTCCTCTCGGCGGTGGCCGGCACCATCGTGCGCGAGCTCGGGCTCGAGCCGGGCAACGCGCACGTCGTCTGGGACGAGCTCCGCGCGGGCCGCGTTCACACGGGCGGCTCGATGCCGGGCGCGTAGGATCGCCGCATGGATCTCGGGCTCGCCGGCAAGGTCGCGGTCGTCACGGGCTCGAGTCGGGGCATCGGCCACGGGATCGCGGTGCGGCTCGCGCAAGAGGGGGCCGACGTCCTGCTCTGCGCGCGCGGACGAGAGCGACTCGACGCTGCCGTGGAGGCGATCGAAGGCCCTGGACGGGCCGCCGGCATCACCGCGGACGTGTCCACCCCGGACGGGGCGACAGCCGTCGTCGAAGCCGCGGTGGAGCGGCTCGGCGGCGTCGACATCGTCGTCAACAGCGTCGGCGGCTCGGGTGCGCGCACTGTGACAGCAATGGACGATGTCGACCTCCGCGACGTGCTCGACCGGAACCTCTTCCCGGCGCTCAACGTCTCACGTGCGGCGCTGCCGCACCTGCGGGCGCGCGGCGGAGGCGTCATCGCGATGATTGCCTCGGTCTGGGGGCGGGAGGCCGGCGGCGCGCCAAGCTACAACGTCGCCAAGGCGGCGGAGATCAGCCTCGCGAAGGCCATGGCACGCGACCTGGCCCAGGACGAGGATCCGCGTCTTCAGCATCGCACCCGGCTCGACGTTGTTCGCCGGGGGGAGCTGGGAACGCCGCCTGCGCGAAGATCCGGAGGGCATGGCCGCGTTCATCGAGCGGGAGCTACCGTGGGGGAGACTCGGCACCGTCGACGAGATCGCGGACGTGATGGCCTTCCTCGTCTCGCCACGTGCCTCGTGGATCGTCGGCGCCTGTGTCCCCGTCGACGGCGGGCAGTCGCGGTCGTTCTAGCTCGACTGTTGGCGTCAGAGACGAGATCCGCAGGCGTGACTACGCTCCAGAGATGGAGGTTGCCGGCCGCACCGCAGAGTCATTCGAGCAGCGGATTCGCGCCCAGGAGGAGGCGTGGCTGTCCCCGCTCGCGGTGCGCTCGTTCGAGACCCGGGGCCGGGGTCGGCCTGAGGAGCCGTGCGGCGTGCGCACGCCCTTCCAGCGCGACCGCGACCGCCTCGTCCACTCGAAGCCGTTCCGCCGCCTGAAAGGGAAGACGCAGGTGTTCATCGACCCGGAAGGCGACCACTACCGCACCCGGATGACGCACACGCTCGAGACGACGGCGATCTCGCGCGTCGTCACGCGGGCGCTCCGGCTGAACGAGGACCTCGTGGAGGCGATCGGGCTCGGCCACGACACGGGTCACACGCCGTTCGGTCACGCAGGCGAGCAGGCCCTCGACGACGCGCTCAACGTCGCCTTCGGCCGGCGCTTCCGCCACAACGAGCAGTCGTGGCGCATCGCCCGGGCGCTCAACCTCACTCACGAGGTCTGCGACGGCATCCTCACGCACACGGGCCTCCAGGAGCCGGACACGCTCGAGGGGAAGATCGTGCGCATCGTCGACCGGGTTGCCTACATCAACCACGACATCGACGACGCGATTCGCTACGGGATCCTGGCGGAAGCGGAGTTGCCCCGCGACGAGATCGATCTGCTCGGCTCGACCGGCTCGGAGCGCATCGACCGTCTCGTCCACGACCTCGTGGAAACCTCGGCGGAGGTCAGGGACATCAGGCAGAGCGAGGAGATCGGCGAAGCGATGCACTCGCTGCGCGCGTTCATGTTCGATCGCGTCTACCTCGGTCCCCACGTCGAGCCGGAGCACCGGCGGGCGAACGGCGTCGTCGCGGCGATCTTCGACAGGCTTCTGGACGATCCGAGCAGACTTCCGCTCGGCGAAGGCGACCTCGCCGACAGGATCACGGACTACGTCTCCGGCATGACCGACAGGTTTGCGCTCGCCTACGCCGGGGCGCTGTAGTGGCGCGGATCAAGGACCAGAGCGTCCGAGACGCCATCGCAGCGTCGAACATCGTCGAGGTCGTGGGTCTGCGAACCTCCCTCCGCAAGGGGTCGGGAACGCGATACACGGGACGTTGCCCGTTCCACGACGAGCGGTCGCCGAGCTTCTCCGTCAACGCCGACCTCAACGTCTACTACTGCTTCGGCTGCGGCAAGGGAGGTGACGTCGTCACGTTCGTGCGCGAAACCGAAGGACTCGACTTCGTCGGCGCGATCGAGTGGCTTGCCGAGCGGTTCCGCATCCCGCTCGAGTACGAGGAGAGCTCCCCGCAGGCCGATCAGTCGCGGCGCCAGCGGGAGCGGCTCCTCGCGCTGCTGGAGCAGGCCACGGTGTTCTTCGAGCGCCACCTCTGGGACGGGCCGGCGGGCGCGCCCGTCCGCGAGTACCTGTCGAGCCGCGGCCTCGGGGAGGAGATCGCGAAGGAGTTCCGTCTCGGGCTCTCGCCGGGACAGGGTCTCGCCGCGAAGGCGCGCGAGAAGGGATTCACCGCCGAGGAGCTGAGCGCGGCGGGGCTGACGCAGCGGCGTGGCGCCGACTACTTCCCTCCCCGGCTGATGTTCCCGCTCGCGGACGCACGCGGGAGGGTGATCGGGTTTCAGGCCCGCAAGCTGCGGGACGACGACCCGCTCAAGGGGAAGTACGTCAACTCGCCCGAGAGCGAGCTCTTCAAGAAGAGCAACGTCCTCTACGGGCTCCACCTCGCACGGCCCGCCATCGCGAAGCAAGATCGGGCCGTCGTCGTCGAGGGAAACACCGACGTGATCGCGCTCCGCCAGGCGGGATTCGAGCCGGTCGTCGCCGCGATGGGAACCGCGCTCACCGAGCAGCACCTGCGCGAGCTCGTGCGGTTGACGAAGCGGCTGTACCTGTGCTTCGACGCAGATACAGCGGGCGAGGACGCGACGCTGCGGGGGATGGAGCGGGCCTACGCCCTCGGGTTCGAGATCCGGATCGTGCTGTTGCCGCAAGGCCAGGATCCCGCCGACGCGCCACAGGGCTTCGAGGCGCGGCTCGCCCAGGCGGAGGGCTACCTCCACTATCGCGTCAGGCTCGAGATCGAGCGCGCCGCCGACCGGCAGGAGGCCTTCGTCCGGGCGCGCGAGGTGCTCTCCGGCGCGGAGGACTCCCCGGAGCGCCAGGACGCGCTCAGGCTGCTGGCCGACCGCCTCGACCTTCCGCGCGAGACGCTCTCGGGCATCGCCCCGGCCCGCGGTGCCGCTCAGGCGCGGAGCACACCGCAGCCGCGCAAGCTGCTCGACGCCGGGATCAGGCTCGAGCGCGAGTCGCTGGCCGCCGCCGTCGCTCATCCTGACCTTCACGACGCCCTCGCGGGCCTGGGGGAGGAGCACTTCGACCTGGACGAGCACCGCCGGATGCGCGCGGCCCTCGTCGCGCGGGTTCCGCCGGAGCCCGATCTCGTCGGTCTCCTCGCCGAGCTCGACGCGACGGCCGCGAGTGAGGGGATCACGCGTCGAACGGGAACAGAGATGCTCCTGCGGCTGCGCGAGCGGAAGCTCCGGCGCGATCTTCAGGGCGAGACGGACCTGGCGCGCGCGACCGAGCTGCAGGCGCATCTCGCCAAGGTGCGCCAGGCGCTGACCGAGCTGGCGTAGGGCCGCCCGACGGTCAGCGAGGATCTGTGGGCACCCGCGCGCGTGCCGCCGGCGGGGGCGGCGGATCCTGGTGGACGAAGAGGCCGACGACGACGCGACGGACCTGGCGTGGCAGCGACTCGTCCGTCACCTCGACCGGCCGCGACCACGCTGACGCCACCTCCGCGCCGAGGAGGACCGCCGACGCGTAGAGGTACATCGAGTAGAGGAACACCAGCGCCAGGGTCAGCGAGCCGTAGATGTTGCCGAGGCTGCGCGTGCGGTTGAAGATGTATCCCGAGGCAAGCGAGATCGCGAAGAGCAGGACGGCAGTCACGATCGCGCCTGCCAGCGCATCCCGGAACGTGAGCCGCCGGGAGGGCACGAAGCGGTAGAGAAGGAGCACGACGACCAGAGTGAGCAGCAGGGGCACACCGTCGCGGAGCCCGTGCTCGAGGATGCCCCCGTCGAGACCGAGCCGGCCGATGAGGCGCCCGACATCGGCCGACACCACCTGCGTCACGAGGTTGACGACGACGACGCCCAGGACGAGGGCGGCGGTGCCGACGAGCAGGATCAGGTCGACGAGCTTCCCGCGGGCCGCGGGCCGGCCGCGCTCGACGCGCATGGCGACCTCGAGCCCGGCGCGCAAGGCGGCCATCATTCCCGTCGCAGCCCACCCGAAGACGAGCAGGCTGACGATCCCGAGCCCGGTTGCCGGCCGCGCCAGCTTTTCGATCTCGCGTGTGACGTCGGCGCTGCCGCTGTCCGAGAGCGGGAGCGTGTCGACGATCTGACGGATCACGTCGTCCCGGAGGCTGTCGTCGCGTAGCACGAGCCCGAAGATCGCCACGAGCACGATCGAGAGCGGGACGAGCGAGAACAGGACGCGGTAGGCGATTCCCGCGGCGTGCTGGGTGCAGCGGTCGGCGAAGTAGCCGTCGACCGCCTGCGGGATCACCCGCAGGAGCGTGTGGAAGAGGTCGAGCGGCCAGCGAAGCAGCCGCATCGGCCGGGACAGTGTGCGTTCGACGCCCTCGGGGTCGCCCATGGGGCAGTCTAGGCACCGTTCCGGGACAGCATGCCCGCCGCTGGCTACACTTCCGGCCGCTGCCTTCCCCGGTAGCTCAATTGGCAGAGCATTCGGCTGTTAACCGAAGGGTTGTTGGTTCGAGTCCAACCCGGGGAGCTGAGACCCTAGTAGACAAGCGGAAATGGCTTGTTTCCTAGGGTCATTCGTGTCAGACAGGCCCCGTTTGAGCAGATGGTGCTGTCCCGGTGCTGTCCCGGGATTCCGCCGAAGCTGGCAACGAACCGCCGGCGGCAGGCGGCCAGATCGTTCGCGACAGCTCGACCGCCTGCTCGTGCCCGAGCCTGTCGGCCCACCCTGTGGCGAGCGGTGGGCGCGCTACCAACAGGCTCGCAGCCCGTTAGCAGCGGTTGAATAGTCGATCTCAAGCCAGGTCGCGCATGGGCCGGAAGTAGGCAAACGCTCACGGCCACCAGCGGGCACTCACGTGTGCTCGACGCTGGAGGCCAGCAGAACATTGCTGCAGGCAGGACGGATCCTGGCCGGCGATACAGCCTTCTGACCTGAGCGCACTCGCAGTGGGTGCTGGGATGGCGGCCCGGCGTTGGTAGGCACCGCGCGAACGGCACGTCTCCCGGCGGCGGTCACCGACAAGAGCGTGCGAGACGATCGCAACGGCGCGATTTGATCCGCCGCGCGCGGGTGGCCGCGCTCGCGCGCGTGATTACTTCGGGGAGATCTGTGTGACGTCGACGCCGTACACGCCGCTGAAGGTCGCGTTCGCGAGATCGGTCGTCGTCACGAACGCCTGCGTCGGCTGGAACAGTGGGATGAACGGGCTGCGCGCGTTCAGTCCAAGCTGGATCTGTCGGTAGAGGGAGCCTCGAGTGGCCGGCTCGGTCGCGACGAGGGCTTTCGCGGCGAGCTTCTCGATCGCCGGGTCGCTCCCCGCCGGCCAGCCGACGTGTTGCGCCACGAGTCCGCCCGGAGTGAACACGAGGTAGTCCGCGGGATCGGGGTAGGCGGGCATCCACAGCCAGAGGCCGAAGGCCACGTGCCCGGCGCGGAACTTCGGTTGGAACGTCGCCACCGGCGACCCGGCAAGCGCGATGTCGAATCCGGCCTCCCGCAGATTGGCCTGCACCTTCTGGGCGAGCGTCGCGAAGGACACGCCGTTGATCGTCAAGTCGGTGGGATACTCGAGCGTCACGCGCTGAGTCCCGACGCCCGACGCGTCCAGTTCGGCCTTGGCCTTCACGAGGTCCTGCGTGAGGGCGTCCTCTGGGGCAGAGCGCCGATCAACGACGGGATGATCCCGGGAGCCTGGACCGCACCCGGACCCGCGACCGCGAGAATCCCCTCGTAGTCGAGGGCGTAGCGCACCGCCCGTTGAAATCGTGTGTTCGACGTGGTCGACGAGATCTGCGGGTCGTCGTGCGCGAACAGGTAGAAGGTCGACGTCGACGGTTCGAGCGACACGTGAAGGTGGGCGTCGCCTTTCAGCGTCTGTGCCTGATCTGCGGAGAGGTCGACCGCGATCTGATGCGATCCACGTCGAATGTTGATGAGCTGGGTGGGGCCGCCATGTTGCGGATGACGACGGCGCGGAATGGAGGCTTCTTCGCGCCCCAGTAGTTCTCGTTAGCGCTGAGCACGACCTGCGAGGTCGGGCTGTACGACTGCAGCACGTACGGACCGCTGCCCGCGCCGGCGGATGCGGATGAGTTGAACCACCGCTCGCCCTTGTCAGCCGTGGATGCATTGATACCGTCGGCTCCCCCGTGCGACCGGACGAGGCTCGAGTTGACGATGCCCGTCGACGGGGTTGCGAGGATGGACCGCAGTTGGGCCTCAGGCGTGGCCGACCTGACGACGACC
>CAWHFW010000001.1:0-229494 GCA_963828735.1 uncultured Gemmatimonadales bacterium | reverse complement strand
CTCAGTCCGGTGTCGTCGCGAAGGGTCGTCTGTGCGTGCGGCGTGGCGCCTACTGTCATGCGACGGTGCCTGTTGCGCAGCCCGTTGCAGTACTTCGTTGCAGTACTCGCCGGCGAGCCGCTGGTGGCCTGGTCGGGCGGGCCCGACCACGGACATCACTCCATCGGCTTGACCTTGGCCTCGATGAAGGCGATCTCCTCGGAGTCGAGCCCGTACTTGGCGTAGAGCTGCTGGTCGATCTCCGGGATCGGCTTGGACCAGTCGATGTCCGAGGCGCTGGTGAAGTCCTGCGCGGGACGTACTTCCAGGTGCTTCGCCGGGTTGTGCTGCGTGATCTTCAGGACGCCGAGCATCGCGCGGGCGAACTTGGACTTGACGTACTTCAGGCACGCCTCGGCCTCGGCCTTCGGTCGTCGAACGAGCCGATGGTGATGAACGTCTGCGTGACCGCCGACCCCGGGCCCGAGCACAGTCGGGTTGTTCAGCGCGACGCCGAAGAAGTCAGTTGTCGACCCCGACCCGTTCGCCGCCGGGACCGCGACCTTGTACTTGTCGAAGCTCTCCGGGCCGGTGATGTAGTCGCTGCGAATCCAGCGGTAGACGCGCGCTTGTTCTTGATCACGCCCGAGGACCTGCACGTACTCGTGGCCGTCGTCTGGCCTGCTCCTCGTGGTAGAGGAACGAGAACTGCTCGAAGGCGTTCGTGTTGACCAGAGCTGCGTTGCCCTCGGGTCGCAGCGCGAGCGCCTCAGGGTGGTCCTCGTACAGCTTGTCCGTGTAGCGGTACGAGCGCGAGCTCGTGATCCCGACGTCCTCCAGTGAAGGTCGCGCCCGACTCGACGACCTTGTGCAGGATCGTGTTGAGCTCGGGGTGCTTGGTGAAGGTGCCGATGGGCTCGACCGTCGCGCTCCGAGTCGCGGTAGGTGACGGCGATGCCGCCCTTGATGGTCCGTGCCCGGGAACAGATCGTTCGCTGTTGGGCACGTAGTGGGCCACGCGTCAGGTGCGGGTCGGCGAGCATCTTCTCGTTCCACGCCTTGGGCGTGAAGCCGGCGTTGAACAGGAAGCGCGCCGGGGTGATGAGCACGGCCTTCGTCGCCGACCTCGTAGGCCGCGTCCATGAACAGGTGGTAGACCGGCGTGTCGCGGGTGCCCCCGCCCTGGGCCTCCTCCTGGTAGGGCGGGTTGCCGATGACGACGTCGAACTTCTTGCTCATGTCAGTTGTCCTTCCGTCAGCATGTCGTCGACCATCTTCTGCCGCTCCTCCGGGGTCATCCGGGCGAGGTTGCCGACCCTGAAGTGGCCGGAGTCCTCGATCCACGCCTTGCGCTCCGGGACGCCGCCGGAGACGGCCTCGATGGTGATGCGGTGCAGGATCTCGTTGTGGCTCATCTCGAAGACCTGTGAGGTCAGGATGTGCTGCAGCCGCTCGTCCTGGTCAGGGAACGCGTCGGCGAGGCCCGTGTCGAGGCGGCGCACGAGCTCCATCAGGAACAGCCCGGCGGTGGAGAACAGGTCCGCGAAGGTCTTGTCCGGGTCGGTGAAGATGCCCGGGTTCTCGGCCTCGAGGGTGTCGACCATCATCTTCACGACCGGCTGCGGGGTGAAGACCAGCGACGTCTTCTGCTGCGGGATGTAGGCGAAGATGTTCTCGGTCTGCGCGTCGTCGAAGTAGTCGGCCAGCGCCTCCTTCTTGTCCAGGAACTCCTGGACGGCCTGGTCGAAGACCGCCTCGTCGAACAGGCCCGGGATCTTCGTGACGGTGCCGTCCTCCTCGGTGACCTCCTGGCCGTCGCGCAGGAGGCGGAACTCGGCCTCGGTGATCCCGGTGATCTCCTCGAACACGTCGTCGGGCGTGTAGTCGTCGAAGTTCGACAGGCGGATGTCGCGGTCGCCGTAGGCCATGAGGAACATGGGGATCGTGCGGGCGAAGCCGCGCAGGTGGGAGCGGGCGTCGTCCATCGTCTGGTTCGCGCGCTTCTGCTCCTTCTTGGTCTCCTCGCGGGTGACCACCTCGGGCACGATCGAGTCCATCGTCTCGTCGACGATGGCCAGGATGTTCGCCTTGAACGCCTTGTCCTGCTCGGCCTTCTTGGCCTCGACGGCCTGGGCCTCGGCCTCGGTGGCCGCGTTCTTCAGCTCGTCCTCGAGGTGCTTGCTGGCGATGTTGTGCTCGGCGTAGGCGCGCTCGACCTGGTCCTTCACGGCCTGCTCGGTGCGCTTCTCGTCGCGCTCGACCTGCTTGGCGGTGAGCCCGTAGGCCTCCTTCAGCTCCTCGCGCTTCTGGCGGGCTCTGCTCGGTCACCGCCTTCGCGATCTGCGTCGCCGCCGTGTGCGCCGGGGCATCGGGCTCGGGCGTCGGGATGTCCTCGATGCTGTAGACGGGCTTGCCGAGCTCGGCGACCTTGGGGTTGATGACGGTCTCCACGTCGACCTGGACGTTCCCGTCGGGGTCGGTGACGGGCGGCGGCTGCGGGATCTCGATCGGCTCGCCCGTTCGTGACCTTGCCCTGCTTCGCGGTGGGCAGCTTGTCGAGGATCTCCTTGACGTGCTCGGAGTAGCGGAAGATGCCGGCGACGTTCGCGAACAGCAGGTTCGACAGGAACCCGCGGCGCACGACCTCGCGGGCCTTGAACACCTGCGGGAAGGTCAGCACCTGGGAGGCGTCGAGCTCGATCATCCGGCCCTCGGCGTCCTCGCCGAGGACGGGGAAGAAGTTCAGCAGCGTGCGGATGTTCTCCTGCCGCACCGCCTGGTCGCCGGAGGGGTTCGGGTGCAGGTTGTTGGCGAACGCGTCGAAGATCGTCAGCGTGCGCTCGGGCGCGAAGTCGAAGATGTACGCGTTCTGCTTCTGGAACACGTGCCCGGCACGCTCGAAGGTGCAGGGGTTCTGCGCCCGGAACGCCGCCTGCATGTACTGAGCGCGGGCGAGGACAGGTTGGACAGCATGATGACCGCGGTCCACTCGGGCACCGTGACGCCCGTGGTGAGCTGCCCGACCGACAGGGTGATGGTCTTGCCGTCCGACTCCTCGGCCTCCGCGATGGCCGTGCGCACCTTGTCCAGAGACTTGCCGGCCGCGACCGGGTCGGTGTCGTCGTCGGAGCGCCCGTCGCCGGCGGCCAGGACGACCGTGTAGTCCTTGAAGACGTCGTGCTTCTTGAGCAGCCTCTCCAGGGCCTTGGCCGACGCGACGCGGTTGAGCAGCCAGAACGAGTGGCGGATCTCGTCGCGCAGCTCGGGGGTGGAGAACGGGTACTTCTCGTTGGTCGTCAGGCAGTCGAGGAACTTGATCACCTCGGCCTCGTGCTCGAAGAACCCGTTGTCCTTGGTCGCGAAGAACTCGTTGAGGTCGAACGTGTAGTCGATGTTCGCCTCGTCCTCGTCGATGGCGACGCCCTCGGCGAGACGGTCGGTGATCATCCGCGAGATCTGGTAGGTCAGCAGGTTGAGCGTCGGCAGCGCCGCGTACGGGTTCTCCTGGCCGTCGTCCTCCCACTGCTGGCGGGCGGTCTGCTCGTCCTCGTACGTCCAGTTGAAGATCTGGTCCTGGTCGAACTTGCCGGAGGCCAGCGCCTTGAACGGCGTGCCCGACAGGTGCAGCGTCCACTTGCGCTTGATCTGGTCGAACGCGACGTCGGTCTTGGTGGTGTCGATGCCCTCGTGGGCCTCGTCGATCACCAGCAGGTCCCAGTCGAACTCGGCGATGTGCTTGAGCTTGTCGTAGCGAGCCGCCGAAGTACTGCGACCCCTTGAGGTCCTGCAGCGAGAGGAACTCCACGATGCGCGGGTCCTCGTCCTGATGGTTGAGCGAGAAGGCACGCCACTGCTCGCGAGTCATGGGCGAACGGCTCGGCCAGTGAGGGCGACTCCGAGACGAACCGGTACGTCGTCTGGTGGCCGATGAAGCGCGTGAAGTCGTCGAACCAGGAGTTCGCGATCGCCGGGCGGTTGGTGACGATCAAGACCCGCCGGACGTCCAGGGTCCGCATCAGGTCGTACGTCGTCAGCGTCTTGCCGAACCGCGGCTTGGCGTTCCACAGCACCTCGGCCTTCCCGGCCTCGAAGGCGGCCACGGCCTGGTCGACGGCCGCCTGCTGCTCGGGACGCAGGACGTAGTCGTCCTCGCCGCCGCTGCTCGGGAGGTCGGGGAAGTCCTGGCCGGCGAAGTCGTTGAAGTACTCCAGCGACGTCTTCGGCGCGATCGCGAAGTGATGCCACTCGGTCCGCTTCGGCGTGGTCTCGCGCTCCACGCCCTGCTGGTGCAGGTAGGCGTGGAAGTCCTTGTCCGTGAAGCGCCCACCGGCCTCGGACGTGAACAGGGCCCGCCGCGACCACAGCTTCTTCTTCTCGACGGACAGCTGGGACGCCTGCTGCGCGATGCGCGCGTCGGCGCTCTCCTGCTCGGTGTACCCGATCTTCTCCCAGCCCGTCGTACTTGGGGATGTCCGGGGTCGTCCAGGAGTAGATGAGCGGAGTGATCTCGCGGAACGTGCTGATCTTCGGACTAGGCATCGGCCCTCACTTCCTCGTGGACCTTGTCGATCCGGCAAGCCCGGTAGCTGTCGTAGACGGTGAAGTCGAAGCCGCGTCGTCGCGCAGCGAGGCGAGCGTGAACGGCTCGCGCTGCACCATCCCGGGCGCCCCGGCGATCCGGTTCCACCAGGAGAACTGGATCTCCTCGCCTCGCCAGTCCAGGCCGGTCAGAGTGTTGCCGCGAACGATGTTCGTGTCGATGAGGAAGGCCGCGGCCTGCTGCAGGTCGTGTCCGGGCCGCAGGGGACGCCGTGGGCCTGGTGGAAGCCGCAGGAACTCGGCGAGCATGATCGCCTTGGCGTCCCGGTGGTTGTCCTCCAGCAGCTCGATGCCGTAGATCGAGGCCAGCGCGAACAGCGACTCCTGTCGGCCACTCCTCGGGCGGGTAGCGCTTCTCGATCGCATGGAGCTTGCGGCGCAGGATCGCGACCAGGAAGTTGCCGTCGCCGGCTGCAGGCTCAAGGAAGGTCTTGTCGACGAAGTCGGGGCCGGTCTCCAGCTCCTCGCGGACCAGGTCGAGCATCCGGTCGACCATGTGACGCGGAGTGAAGACCTCACCGTAGGTCTTGACGCGGTGCCGCGACTTCACGACCTGCTCCTCGACGATCGTCTCGGTCACCGTCACTGGTGCCCCTCATGCCGCCGACGGCGACCGACGGAAACCGGCGCGGTGGCCTGCTCGGCCCGGGCACGGTCCACAGGTGCTCGGAGCTTGTTGCTCACTCGTTCCTACCCTTCTCGACGGTCTGCGCCCATCCTTCCGCATGGGTCGGATGTTTCCGCGGAGGGCCGCCGCGAAGATGATCCCGGGGGAAGGCAACAGCCTGTCCCGCTTCCCCGGCTACTGATCGCCATCGGGGGGCGCAGGCGGCGCACATGGTCAAATCGGCGTCGGCACGCGACCGCCATCTGCCGCCGGCGGCCGGCACGCATTTGGCTCTGGCCGGCGGTCTGCTCGGGCGATTCCGCGCTTGTGGAAGCTGGGTGCTCGCCCAGCCTGCTGGAGGCATTGGACGGGATGGCGTCGGCGTAGGCAGATCTCGGCTGACGCCGGGACTGTCGCACTGCAGTGTGTCCCTGTCGCCTATGTCGGCCTACGGGCGAGCGAGGACGGCGCGCCAGCGCCGCCCGCAGCGCGTCTGCGCCGCGAAGCGGCGCCTTGATCCCATAGAGCGGAAATCGGCAGTTCGAACCTTGGCAGGCCGCTCAATCAGATGTCCGGTCGGAACTCCAGCGCTCGAGGCCGTTTTGAGGCCTCTGCTCCCTCGGGCTGGCCGTGGCCTCGCGTCTACTCGTAGATGGTTGCTATGTCGGCGGACATTACCCATGACCAACTGATCCCGTTGAGGTAGTCGACTAGTTGGTGGTACACCGATTCCAGTAACTCTGGGAACAGCTCAGAGACCGCTTGCTCGGTCTCCCACTCAGTCACGATCCAGACGTACTCGCCGCCATCGACGGGCAGACTGTTGGCGGGATCCTCGTAGGTCTGGAAGAACTGCTGAACCAGGTCCTCCACGTACTCCACAAGCGGCTGTGGGGATGCCGCGACGACGAGGTCATGCTTCGGATGGATGTAAAGGCCATCCAATGCGGGGACTTCTTCGAACCCCTCTGGGGTGATGACGAAGGCAACGTCGTCCAGTGAGAAGTTGAGGCTGCCTCGCACCCGCCATTCCCGCTCCCAGTCCCACTCGTACTTACCGGGCATCACTAGATCAATGAACGGGGTTAGGTCCCACATGGGATGGTTGAAGTCTCGTCTGGACTCCAGCGCTCGAGCAGGTGCCCGTTCAGGCTGCGGGCCTGCTCAGACCCTTGGTCGACATACCAGACCCGGGCCCCCTGCTTACTTCGGATGAAGTTCTTGGTGAATGCGATGCCGTGGAAGCCATGACGGCGCATGAGCCGGTCGACCTTATCCAGGGGCACTTCGCTGAAGCAGACGGAGTCGTGCCGGCCCTGCACGTCCTCCACGTTCCGAGCCCAGCTGAATCCGTACGGTCCCGATGCCCTCAAGAAGCCCGTAGCGAGGATCTTGGCCAGAACCTCTGGGTTCCGCGTGAAGTGAACGACGTACTGAGACATGTCGCCCCAGGTTGCGTCCCGATGATCGCCTAGAAGGTGCTGGGGCACTGCAGCGAAGCCTGTCATAGCCCCGCCTCCGACTTACGGAACGCGTCGGGCCCGTTAAGGATGATTAACGACGGTCTCACGCTATTAGCCTTCCACGGCAAGCTCGACGTTATGCCCCTTTTGGCGCAACCTGCCACCGACCGCTCTGTGGCCCTCCCACGCAAAGCTGGGCCTAAGCACCACGGGCTGACTGCAGCGTGCGACCCGTGTCGTTGACGATCCAGAACGACCAGCCGTTTCGATTCGGGTTGACGGTCGGGTTGATGGCTTGCACGACCGCAATCGCCGCCCCGCTCGGTGACTTGAAACTCCGCCCCCCGCACGGCCCGCTCAGAATCTCGAGTCGTCCGCTCGTCGGGAAGAAGCGCCCTTCGATGCGCTGACCGCCGTAGAAAGCATGGACCGCCAGGGCGCCGTCACCTGGATCCGGCGCTTCAGTGGATGCCGCGGTGCCACCACTCATGAAGTCGTCCAAGAGCCGGCCGAGCGCCATATCCGGGCTAACAGCCCAAGCTCGGGCAAGGAGCGACAGACGATCGGCGTTGGTGGTGCTCACGGAGATGTTCGGCATGTTTCCCCCTAGGGTTAAGAGCTGATAGCAGAATTAGTAGCATTCTTAGCATGGAGCAGTCAAGCAAGTCGTGGAGACCTGGTGGTCGCAAGTGAGGGATGTTCCTCGTAGCGGAGCAGCAGTAGGGCCGGACAGGTTGGGTCAAGGGTGGCCGCAGGCCATCACGCAGTGACGGCGCAGCCGCCCTTGAAGCGTTCTGATCGGCACGGATGATGGGCTGCGCAGAGGGGCATCCCGTTCCCGGCCTTGGCTACGGTTGTCCCGGGAGGCTTTCTTGTTCGACGACCTGCTTGCAGCTCTGACGCCGAATCGACGCGCGCACTCGCTCGAAGTAGGCCGAAAGGCCGGTGCCCAAGTCCAGGCTGTTGCCCCTCGACTGCGGGCCGACTTGGTTGCTGCGGCGACGCTGCACGACATTGGCTACGGCGCACCCCGTGACAGGCTTTCACCCTCTCGACGGAGCGCACTTCCTTCGAGGTCTCGGCTTCTCGCCAGTCGTCTGTCACCTGGTGGCGCACCACTCGGCGAGCACCTACGAGGCGGAGGTGCGGGGCATTGATCTGTCCGCGTATGAGCCTTCGCTCTGACGACGACGTGGACCTCGCGGCGGCTCATGCCGTCTTGTGGTGGGCGGACATGACCACGGGCCCGACTGGGCAAGACCGTCACGGTCGAGGAGCGGCTGGCCGAGATCTGCGCGAGGTACGGGCCGGAGGACCTCGTGACGAGTTCATCAATCGGGCGCGAGCCGGTCCTGCTGGCTGCGGGTCAGTCGCCGTCGTCGTCGATCCAGGGCCGTGTCTGAGCTGACGCCCAGTCGAGTCGCTTCCGCTGGCTCGGGTCCATCGGCAGGTCAGCCGAGCTCGTCGACGGGAACCCACCCACCCGCGTGCTCTCATCGCTCTCGGTGGGCTCGCCCTCGACGTAGTCCGCCCGGTAGATGACCGTGAACTCCTGCCGGACCTCGTCGTCGCTGGTGTAGTGCACGACGTGCTGGGGGTCGGTGAAGATGCCGACGATCCCGTCGACTCGCACCGTGACGCCGGTCTCTTCGAGCGTCTCGCGGACCGCGGTCCGGGTCAGCGACTCGCCGGGGTCCTGCGCTCCGCCTGGCATGGACCAGTTGCCGTTGTCGGAGCGCTGGATCAGCAGGACCTTGCCGTCCCGCTGGACGAAGGTGCCGGCGCTGGGCCGGATGCTGTTGGCCGGCGGCGCTGTCGGGTCGTCGTAGTAGTCGATGCGGCGTCCCATGCCGTCACCTTACGGTTCGGCCGGTCGCCCAGACGCGCTCGAAGGTGTCGTCGTAGTAGGCGAACAGCTGCCCGCCGGGAACGTGCTGCAGGTGCTGCACGCGGGGACCGCGCCGCCCAGGACCCGTAGGTGTGGGTGTTGACGAGCATGGTGTCGTCGAACCGGAACTGGCTGGCGTACAGCGGGGTGCTGGTGCGTTCGGACTTCGACGCCCGGGAGGCGACAGCGTCTCGCTCAGGTACTCGAGTGTCGACTGACACCGCTGCGGCAGCGTCGGCAGGCCCTCCTCGACGCCGCGTGCCCTCACCGCCTCGCAGCGATGCGTCGCCGAGCAGGATGCGGACCTGGCGCCGAGCTCCGACTTCTCCCGGACGACGTCGACGAGCCCGAAGGTCTCGACCAGGAACCCTCCGGCGTAGACCAGATCTCCATCCGTGCGCTCGGCCTGGCTGATGAGCGTGCGCCACACGTCTGCCGGCACCTCGTTCCGCGTCGGCCAGAGCTGGACGAGCTCGGACTGGCTCGCACCCAGGCCTCGCTCGATGAGGTGAGGAGAGCCGGCCACAGGTAGGTCTCCTCGAACCCCAGCACTCGCGCCACTCGCCCGCGGGTCGTCGGCGTGCGGCTGCCGACCCTGGGTTACCCATCGCTCGACGCTCTTGGCGTCCACTCCGACCTGCTCGGCCAGGCGTGCGTTCGTCAGCTCGGCTGCCGCCATCGCGTTCCGAAGTCGGTGGTTCGTCATGGCTACATGCTCCGCAAATAGCCCCAAATGTCCCTCTTGTGAGGTTAAAGCGTCCCTAAAGATCCAACGAGGGTGGTCATACCGGGCGGCACAGGGTCGCCCAGACGAAGAGGACAGACATGGCGCTCGCTCGCAGGTTCAAGGTCGCGCACGACGAGGTGTTCCCGTTCGGGGCGTACCTCGTCTCCGACGTCACCCCGGTCTACGACTTCGAGAAGTCGACGCGGGAGACCAAGGTCCAGGACGTCGACAAGGAGAACGGGCTGCCGGTCTGGTCGGTGGACGTGCTCGACGCGGACCCGGAGGCCCCGAAGAAGTCCAAGACGGTCACGGTCAAGATCGCCGCGAAGGTGCAGCCGGTCCCGCCGTCCAACGACGGTTCCTCACCGTTCACGGGCGTCCGGTTCGAGGGTCTCACCGCGACCCCGTGGGTCGACTCCTCCCGCTGCGGCGCTCCCGAACCGGGGAAGTCGCACCGCTGCCGCGCGCAGTCGGCGTGGTCGTTCCGCGCCGAGAGCATGGTCGCCCGCCAAGAGCCACCGGCGGCAGCTCCTCGGCCACGAAGGCGGCGTGACGATCGATGAGCGTCGTCGCGCTGTGCGTCGTCGTCGGCCTGGTGCTGGTCGCGCTGATGAAGTTCAAGCAGCTGAACCCGCCTCGCCGGCTGATCGCGGTGCTGTTCGGGATCCTGCTCGGGGCGACCCCGATCGGTCCAGGCATGACCGGGCAGATCCGGGTGATCGCCGACTCGATCGACGCGTGGCTGGGGTCGCTGTGAACCGGCTCGGGGGAGTGCAGCAGGACCACGGTCCGTTCAGACGATGGACATCTACTCGCAGGTGTCGGCCGCCTCGACGAGGGAGGCCCTGAAGAAGCTCGGGGAGGCCTTCGGATGAGCCGAACTGCAGTACTTATTTGCAGTACGGGCACGAAAAAGGCCCTTCCCAGACCGGAAACGGCCTCTGACCTGTGGTGGAGCCAAGGGGACTCGAACCCCTAACCCCCTGCTTGCAAAGCAGGTGCGCTACCAATTGCGCCATGGCCCCTGGGTGACGGCCAGCCGCCTGAGAGCGGACCGGTGGGCGATTCAGACCGAGTCGGTCGCCTCTGCCCAGAGGTTCTGCTCGGCCTTGTCGGCCTCGATCTTGCGCCACACGGCGAACGCGCCGACAGCAACAGCCGATCAGGAGAAGCAGTTTCTTCACGCGAACCTCCGCAGCAGCAGAACGCGATCGGGACTGGTGGGCCTAACTGGACTCGAACCAGTGACCTCTTCCTTATCAGGGAAGCGCTCTAACCGACTGAGCTATAGGCCCCAGCGCACCACACGGGCTGCGCCGGACGAGGGTACCCTTGCCTGCGCCGCCGGCCCAAATCCGCCGCGCCCAAATCGGATCAGATCCGGCGGCCGCCGCGAGCGTCTCAGTCGTCGGTCAGCGTCATCTGCACGCCGCCGACCAGCTGGGAGCACACGTTGTAGAGGAACGAGGCCAGCGTGGCCAGTGCGGTCAGCAGGAACACGTCGATCACGGCGATCACGGTGGCCAGCGAGATGACCCGGCCGAACCCGACGTAGTCCATCAGGTCGAACGTCGTCCCGGACGACGACCCCAGCACCGTGCCGACCGTGCGGTCGATGTCGGCGAAGACGCCCATCGAGTCCAGGATCGTCCACAGCACGGCCACGAGCACGACGAACGCGATGCCGATGGCCACCGACAGCAGGAAGCCCAGCTTCATCACCGACCACGGGTCGAGCTTGGCCAGCGTCAGCCGCACCTTGCGCGGACCACGCGGCACGGGACGGGCGCCGGCCGCGGCGCCGGACGCTCAGCGGTAGCGGTCGCCGGCGCGGCGGTCTGCCCGCCGGCGGTCTGCAAGGGACGCGTCCCCGCACCGTATGCCTGCTCCGGTGTGCTGCTCACTGCTCGCCTCCGGTGTCGCCCACGACCTCGTCATCGGCTGCCGATGCAACCGACTCGTCGTCCGACGGTACGCCATCTTCCACCTCGCGCTCCACGCTGCGCGCGATCCCGATGATCGAATCGCCGCTGTCCGGGGTCGCGAAACGGACACCCTGGGTGTCCCGACCGGTCCGACGAACGCCGTCCACCTTGGAGCGGACGATCTTGCCCTTCTCCATCACGACGAGCACCTCGTCCTCGTCGCTGACCAGCAGCGCACCGACCAGGTCGCCGCCCTTGTCGGACAGCTTGGCCACCTTGATGCCCAGCCCGCCGCGACCCTGCACGCGGTACTCGTCGACCGGCGTCCGCTTGGCCAGGCCGTTCTCGAAGACCACGAACACCTGAAGGTCCTGGTCGTCGTGCACGACGTCCATGGAGAGCAGGAAGTCGCCGTCGCGGAACCTCATGCCCTTCACGCCGGACGTCGCGCGACCCATCGGCCGCAGCGCGTCGTCCGTCGCGGTGAACCGGATCGACTGGCCCTTGCGCGAGACCAGCAGCAGGTCGTCCTCGGCCGAGGACAACCGCGCCGACACCAGCTCGTCGCCGACGCGGCCGTCGTCCCGATCCCGTTCTCGCGCAGGTTGATCGCGATCAGCCCGCCGCTGCGGTGGAGTCGTAGTCCGTCAGCGGGTCTTCTTCACCAGGCCGCGACTTGGTGGCCAGCACCAGGTAGGGCGCCGCCTCGTAGTCGCGGATGGCCAGGATCTGGGCGATCTGCTCGTCCGGGCTGGAACGCCAGCAGGTTCGCCACGTGCTGGCCCGTGGCGTCCCGGCCGGCGTCGGGCAGCTCGTACGCCTTCGCGCGGTAGACCCGGCCCGTGTTGGTGAAGAACAGCAGCCAGTGGTGCGTCGTCGTCACGAAGAAGTGGTCGACGATGTCGTCGCCGCTGCAGCTTCGTGCCGCGCACGCCCTTGCCGCCGCGCTTCTGCGAGCGGTAGTCGTCGGTCTTGGTGCGCTTGACGTAGCCGCCGCGGGTGATCGTGACGACGATGTCCTCCTCGGCGATCAGGTCCTCGATGGACATGTCGCCGTCGAAGGGCACTCGAGCTTGGTGCGTCGGTCGTCGCCGAACTTGTCGACGATCGCGGCCAGCTCCTCGCTGACGATCTCCCGCTGGCGCTCGGGCGAGGCCAGGATCGCGTTGTACTCGTTGATCTTCGCCTGCAGCTCGTCGTGCTCGTCGATGATCTTCTGCCGCTCCAGGGCGGCGAGCCGGCGCAGCTGCATCTCCAGGATCGCGTTGCGCCTGGATCTCGTCGATCTCCAGCAGGTCCATCAGGCCGCTCGCGCGCTCTCGACCGTGTCGCTGCGCCGGATCAGCGCGATGACCTCGTCGATGCGCGTCGAGGGCCTTGAGCAGGCCGCGCAGGATGTGGCGCCGCTCCTCGGCCTTGCGCAGCCGGAACGTGGTGCGGCGGACGATGACCTCGATCTGGTGGTCCACCCAGTGCCGGATGAACGCGTCCAGCGACAGCGTGCGCGGCACGCCGTCGACCAGCGCCAGCATGTTGGCGCCGAAGTTCGTCTGCAGCTGCGGTGTGCTTGTAGAGGTTGTTCAGCACGACCTTGGCGACGGCGTCGCGCTTCAGCACGATGACCAGCCGCTGGCCGGTGCGGGACGACGTCTCGTCGCGGACGTCGGCGATGCCGCCGATCTTGCCGTCCTTGACCAGGTCGGCGATCTTCAGCGCGAGGTTGTCGGGGTTGACCTGGTACGGCAGCTCGGTGACCACCAGGCACTGCCGGTTCTGGATCTCCTCGACCTCGACGACCGCGCGCATCGTGATCGAGCCGCGGCCGGTGCGGTACGCGTCCTCGATGCCGCGCGGCCCATGATCAGCGCGCCGGTCGGGAAGTCCGGGCCCTGGATGCGCTCGATCAGCGCGTCGAGCAGCTCCTCGTCGTGGCGCCTCCGGGTTCTCCAGGAACCACTGGACGCCGGCCGCGACCTCGCGCAGGTTGTGCGGCGGGATGTTGGTGGCCATGCCGACCGCGATCCCGGTGGTGCCGTTGACCAGCAGGTTCGGGAAGCGGCCGGCAGGACGTCGGCTCCTGCGTCTTGCCGTCGTAGTTGTCGCGGAAGTCGACGGTCTCCTCGTCGATGTCGCGCACCATCTCCATCGCCAGCGGCGCCATCCGGCACTCGGTGTACCGCATGGCGGCGGCCGGGTCGTTGCCCGGGGAGCCGAAGTTGCCCTGGCCGTCGACCAGCGGGTACCGCATCGACCACGGCTGCGCCAGGCGCACCAGCGTGTCGTAGATCGAGGAGTCACCGTGCGGGTGGTACTGACCCATCACGTCACCGACGACGCGGGTGCACTTGTTGTAGCCGCGGTCGGGCCGGTAGCCGCCGTCGTACATCGCGTACAGCACGCGGCGGTGCACCGGCTTGAGGCCGTCCCGCACGTCGGGCAGCGCGCGGCTGACGATGACGCTCATCGCGTAGTCGAGGTAGCAGCGCTGCATCTCGACCCGCAGGTCGACCGCCTCGGTCGGGCTGTCTCGATGGGCGGCTGCGTCGGTCACGTGAGTCCTTTCGTCAGGGTTTCAAGTTGGTGTACGTCGACGCTCGGTACGGCGCCCCGGCATACGGGCCGCAGGCCGGTCCGCGGGCTCAGATATCGAGGAAGCGGACGTCCTTCGCGTTGCGCTGGATGAACAGCGCCGGGGCTCGACGTCCTCGCCCATCAGCTCGGCGAAGATCTGCTCCGCCTCGGCCGCGTTCTCCATCGTCACCTGGAGCAGGACGCGGTGGTCCGGGTCCATCGTCGTCTCCCACAGCTCGTGGGCGTTCATCTCACCGAGACCCTTGTACCGCTGGATGCCGTTGTCCTTCGGCAGGCGCCGGCCGCCGGCTCTGTCCCGCCTCCATCACGGCGTCGCGCTCGCGGTCGGAGTACACGAAGTCGTGCGCGTCCTGGCTCCACTTCAGCCGGTACAGCGGCGGCTGCGCGAGGTAGACGAAGCCGCCCTCGATCAGCGGGCGCATGAACCGGAACAGCAGCGTCAGCAGCAGCGTGCGGATGTGCTGGCCGTCGACGTCGGCGTCGGCCATCAGCACGATCTTGTGGTACCGCGCCTTCGCAGTCGAAGTCGTCGCCGATGCCCGCGCCGAACGCCGAGATCAGCGCCTGCACCTCGGTGTTGGCCATCACCCGGTCGATGCGCGCCTTCTCGACGTTCAGGATCTTGCCGCGGATCGGCAGGATGGCCTGGGTCATCGGGTCGCGCCCGCCCTTGGCCGAGCCGCCGGCGCTGTCACCCTCGACGATGAAGATCTCGCACTTGCTCGGGTCGTTGGACTGGCAGTCGCTCAGCTTGCCGGGCAGGCCGCCCGACTCCAGGAGGCCCTTGCGCCGGGTGGCGTCGCGCGCCTTGCGGGCCGCGACCCGAGCGGCGGCCGCCTGCACCGACTTGCGGATGATCTCCTTGCCCTCGCCGGGGTGCGTCTCGAGCCAGTCGCCGAGCGAGTCGGTGACGAGCGCTGCACGAAGCCCTTGGCCTCGGTGTTGCCGAGCTTGGTCTTCGTCTGGCCCTCGAACTGCGGCTCGCCCAGCTTGATCGACACGACCGCGGTCAGGCCCTCGCGGATGTCGTCCCCGGAGAGGTTGTCGTCCTTCTCCTTCAGGTGGCCCTTCTCGCGCGCGTACCCGTTGATCAGGCTGGTCAGCGCCGCGCGGAAGCCCTCTTCGTGGGTGCCGCCCTCGTGCGTGTTGATGGTGTTGGCGTAGGTGTGCACGCTGTCGGAGTAGGCGTTCGTCCACTGCATCGCGATCTCGACGGACAGCCGGCGCTCGACGTCCTCGGACTCGAAGTCGATGACGTCGGGGTGGACGACGTCCGCGCGCTTGCTCGCGTTGAGGTGCTTGACGTAGTCGACCAGGCCCTCGTCGTACCGGTAGCTGACCTTCTTGGCCTTCTGCTTCTTGGGCGCCTCGTCCGCGGCGGCTGCGGTCGCCGATCGACCTCCACCGTCTCCTCGTCGCTGTCCTGCTCGAGGTTGTCGAGGTCGATGTCGTCCTTGGCCGGCTCCTCCTGCGCAACCCGCTCGTCGGTCAGGTTGATGGTCAGGCCCTTGTTGAGGAAGGCCATCTGCTGGAAGCGCGCGCGGATCGTCTCGAAGTCGTAGTGCGTGGTCTCGAAGATCTCGGGGCTCGCCCAGAAGGTGATCGTCGTGCCCGTGCGGTTGGACGCCTCCTCCTTGCGGAGCTCTCCGACCGGCACGCCGTGGTCGAAGGACATCCGGAAGGCGTGGCCCTTCTGGAAGACCTCCGCGTCGAGCCGGGTCGAGAGGGCGTTGACGACCGAGGAGCCCACACCGTGCAGACCACCGGAGACCTTGTAGCCGCCGCCCCCGAACTTGCCGCCCGCGTGCAGCTGGGTCAGCACCAGCTCGACGGCCGACCTGCCCTCGGCAGGGTGGATGTCGGTGGGGATGCCGCGGCCGTTGTCGCTGACCCGGACCCCGCCGTCGGCCAGGAGGACGACGTCGATGGTGTCGGCGTAGCCCGCGAGGGCCTCGTCGACCGAGTTGTCGACGATCTCCCAGACCAGGTGGTGCAGGCCGCGCTCGCCCGTGGAGCCGATGTACATGCCCGGACGCTTGCGGACGGCCTCGAGGCCCTCCAGGACGGTGATGGCGCTGGCGTCGTAGTCCGAGCCCTGGGGCGCCCCGGCGAGCTCCGCCTCCGCCGCTGCGCGAGCCTGCTCCGCCTCGGCGGCGCTGAGGTTCTCTGATCCAGTCTCAGAGCCGGTCTCTTCGGGCATGGGCGTGTTGTCAGCCTCGGACACGGTGCTCCTTCTTCAGGTGGCGCGTCGGCGGGCAGGGGCCTGCTGACGCCGCTCATGGCACGCGACCAACGTGGAGACCACGATGGTCGCGGGATCAGCGTCTACTTTACCTGTCGTGAGGGGCAAAAGGGGCATCAGGAGGGCCGTGAGCCCTCATTGGAGGCAGAAAATGCCCCCAATCCGTGTCGGGGGTCGTCCCCCGGGGCCTCAGGGCCGCATTCTGGCGATTCCGCAGCCGGCTGGGGAGGGGCAGCGCCGGCCCTGGAAACCGTGGTCGTGATGACGGATTGCCGGGAATCTCGCCCTTTGGGAACCCGCCCCGTCTACTCTCGCGGCATGCGGGGGATCGTGTGCCGCGGCCGCGTGGGAGCGGCCGCCCTGGCACTGGGGCTTGTGGGGACGGCGCTGTCGGGATGCTCGGTGGTGACCAGCCTGACGTCGACACCGACCATCACCGCGGTGACGCCGCGACCGGACTCGGTCACCCCGGACGTGCCCCCGGTGGCTGAGTCCTCGGCACCTCGCGCGGCTGCCGCAGCAGCGCCGACTCTCACGTCGAGACCGACCCTCCCCACGAGTCCGAGCCGACCCGCGGTCGGCCCGCTGCAGTCCACCGAGCGCCTCGTGATCGTCGACGACCTGGGCATAGCGTTCGGCGCGCCCACCCTGTTCATGGAGTACGACCCCAAGGCGCTGCTGGACGGCGCCGCTGACAGCCCGATGATGAGGGAGCTGGCAGGGCGGATGAGGATGAACCCGGACCAGCTGAGGACCGGGGTGCTAAACCAGGTGGACCGCATCCTGGTCGGGGGACCGGTGGCGGGCGGACCGTCCAGCATCGTGGCCGCCCGGGTCCCCCTCGCGACGCTGCCACCGATGGCCGCCCTGAGGGCGCAGCTGAAGGCCGTGCTCGGGCGCGACATCGACACCGCCAGAGCGGTCCGGACGCCGGCCGGGCCGGGCACTCTCGTGACCTACACCCTGGCGGCCGGCGGGCGGGCGCTCCACGGCACCATGCTCTACGTGACGGGGGCCGAGGGGCTCGCCTCCATCACCGTCACGTCGGCATCGCCGTCGGAGGCGACCGCCCTGACCGGGCGGGTGCTCAAGACCGTGCGGATCACCGACTGATCAGTCCGCTCCCAGGAGCGTGCGCTCGAAGAGGGCCCGGACCTCGTCGGGCAGCCCGGGCTCGGGCAGGCTGACCTGCATGGCCGGGGCTGAGCACTGGACCTCGTAACAGAACGCGTCGGGGTGGCTGGGTCCGTCGATGAGCGCTGCGAGGCGCTCGTCGACCAGCAGGCAGCGCCAGTGGTGTGCATCGTCGACCGGCAGCTCGTCCAGTCGCACGGAGCGCTCGCGCCGCAGGCCCGCGAACCCGCCCGTGCGCCGCACGAGGAGCTCGGTCGCCCCACTCGGGCTCGCTGCCGTGCTGCCCGCACCGGCGCCGGCCTTCGCCCCACGGCCCCCGCCCGCGGCAGGGGAGCGGCGGGCGCGCAGGACCCCGACCTCGCGCCAGGCGGACTCGACGGCCGTCACCTCTGGCGAGGCGTCGCCGAACTCGGCCAGCGCGGCAGCCAGGGTCAGGCCCGCGAAGGTGGCGAAGTCGCAGTCCGCGCTGATCCCCGGACCGGTCAGGGCGGCATACCAGATGCGCCCAGCGCCCGCCCAGGCGTTGCCGCCGATGGCGCTGGCCGCCAGGTAGAAGGCGTGGTTGGGGATGCCGGAGTTGATGTGGACGCCGCCGTTGTCATCGCTGGTCTGCACGTAGTGGTCCATGTGCGCCGGCTGCGGGTCCTTGCCCAGGGCGGGGTCGTCGTACGCGGTGCCCGGGGCCTTCAGCGAGCGCAGGGCCACGCCCTGGACGGCGTCGGTGAACAGGTCGGCGCCGATGAGCCAGTCAGCCTCCTGCGCGCTCTGGCCGAGAGCTCGCTGCCGCACCAACGAGCCGAACACGTCCGAGATGCTCTCGTTGAGGGCACCCGACTGGCCACGGTAGGTCAGGCCGGCGGTGAGTTCCGTGACGCCATGGGTCAGCTCGTGCCCGATGACGTCGAGGCTGACGGTGAAGCGGCGGAAGTACCGCCCGTCGCCATCGCCGAAGACCATCTGCGTGCCGTCCCAGAAGGCGTTGTCGTAGTCGCGCCCGTAGTGGACGGTGGCGAGCAGCGGCAGGCCCCGCCCGTCGAGGGAGTTGCGCCCGTATGCCGCGGAGAACAGCTCCCAGGTCGCGCCCAGCCCGTCGTAGGCCTCGTCCGCGGCGGGGTCCTGGGTGGCGGGCTCGCCCTCGCGGCGCACGACGCGGCCCGGAAGGACCTCGGTGCCGGCGGCGTCGGAGATCATCCGCTGTGGTGCCCCCGGGCCGCCGGGCGGGGGCGCCGGCTCCCCGGTCGGGGCAGGCGTCGAGGCAGGGGCCGGGGCAGCCGCAGCACGTCCCTGACGCCGGGCCCGCAGAACCGCGTCGTGCTGGAGCGCCTGCGCGGCGCCGGCCGCGACCTCGGGGTCACTGGACCCCGCCAGCGCCTCCAGCACGTACGGCGGGATGATCGAGCAGCGCACAGAACCGGACATTCCCCTCATGACCACAGTGTGCGCCCGACCGCCGACAGCCGCAGGTCGGGAAGGTGGCCACCGGCGCGACGCCGGCCGCCCGGTGACCCTGGACGTGGACGGACTTCGGGCAGGTGGTCTTCTGCCACGGCACCCCGCGCGACGACGACGAGGTCGTGCTCGTGGACACCCGCCTGGAGAGATGGGCGGAGGCGTTCGCCGGGCTCGCAGACGAGGTCCGCACCGTGGTGTGCGGCCACACGCACATGCCGTTCACGCGGCTCGTCGACCGTCGGCTGGTGGTGAACCCGGGCAGTGTCGGCATGCCCTACGGCGGGGTCGGGGGCGCTTGGGCACTCCTGCGCGACGGCCAGGTCAGCCTGCGCCACACCCCGATCGACCCCCAGGCGGTGTGCGCCCGCATCGTCGCTGAGTCGGCCTACCCCGACCGGGCCGCATGGGCCGACGAGTACATCTGGTCACGCAACAGTGACGCCGACGCCGTCCGGGCCTTCGCGCCCCGCGACGGCAGGGGAGCCGCTCAGCCGTAGGTGTCCCGGGGCCCGGGACCCTGCGATCGCCGCGGACCGCGCGACCACGAGGGGGCGCTCGGCCCGACGACCCGCAGCTCGCTGACGGTGCCCTTGCCGACCTCTCCCTCGAGACGGCCCAGGATCGAGGAGGTCAGCAGCCGGATCTGCGTCGCCCAGGCGGTGGAGTCGGCCCGCACCGTCAGCACCCCCATCTCGAACGTGACGGGCGCGCAGTGCTGGGCGACCTCAGGTCCGACGATCTCGGGCCACCGGCCCATGACCGAACCCACGGCCACGTCCACCCGCCACCCGCGGTCGAGCAGGAGCCGGTCCATCTGGTCGCCGAGCAGCTTGGGGTCGCGGCCGTCCCTCGACCGCGGCGACTCGGGAACCCCCGGCCGGCGCTTGCGGATCGGCTTGAGCCCCGGCCGCAGCCCCTTGGCCTTGGCAGCCGCCCGGGCCCGGGCCAGCGCCGCGGCAGCTGCGTCGTCGACCTGCTCGTCCCCGGAGCCCGGCTCAGCCCCGGGCGCCTGACCGGGCTCGTCCGCGGGGGGTGGCTCGGGCTCGGACCCCCTCGCCGGGGTGGCCGCAGCCAGGTCCGCAGGCGGTTCCTCACTCACGGGGAGCCACCTCACCCAGCCGCACGGCATACTCCTGGCCGGCGAGCGAGGACGGCACGTCCTCGTCCACGGCAGCGGTGATCAGCACCTGCTCGCAGTCGGCGATCATCGTCGCCAGCCGCTCCCGCCGGCCGGAGTCGAGCTCGGCGAACACGTCGTCGAGGATGAGCACCGGGTCGTCGCCGAGGTCGTGGCGCAGCAGCTGGTATGCCGCGAGCTTGAGCCCGAGCGCGAACGACCAGGACTCCCCGTGGCTGGCGTAGCCCTTGGCGGGCAGATCGCCGAGGGTGAGCACGACGTCGTCGCGGTGCGGGCCGACCAGCGAGACGCCGCGCTCGACCTCCCGCGGGCGCGCCTCCTCGAGGGCGGCAAGGATCTGGGCGCGAAGCTCCTCGGCCTCCGGGACCTCACCGGCGGCGATGGAGGCGGCCACCTCCTCGCGCAGGCTCGACTTGTAGGAGACCCGGGCGTCGGACTGCCCGGCGCTGACCTCGTCGTAGGCCTTCGACAGGTAGGGCCCGAGGTCCCGCAGCAGCCTCAGGCGCGCGTAGAGCAGCTGCGAGCCGACCGTGGCGAGGTGGTCGTTCCAGATGTCGAGGGTGTGCAGCGCCGCGGCGCGGGCGTCGTCGCCGGCCTCCTCCGCGGCTGGGGCCGGCCCGAGTATGACTGTGGGCTCGCTGATCAAGCGACCGCTGAAGCAATTCTTCCAGTTGAGCCGGCGAGAAGAGACGGCACGCGTCTCCGACTTGCTGGCGAGGATGCGGCTTCCGGCCTCCATGGCATCGCGTCTCCCACGCGAGTTGAGCGGCGGTGAGAAGCAGCGCGTGGCGCTCGCTCGCGCCCTCGCCGCCGAGCCCGAGGTTCTGATCTGCGACGAGGTGACATCCGCGCTCGACGTCGCGGTTCAGGCGAACATCCTCGAGCTGCTCAGGGAGTTGCAGACCTCCACCGACATGGGGATCATCTTCATCACTCACGATCTCGCGGTCGTGCGTGCGATCAGCGACCGCGTCATCGTCATGCACGCCGGAGAAGTGAGAGAGATCGCGAGCCGCGAGGAGCTCTTCGCATCGCCACAGGACGGCTACACGCGCGAGCTGCTCGCAGCGGTCCCGGATCTCAGGCCGGACGATTACCCGCAACCGGGCGGACCGGAGTTGCTCGAGCTTCGCCTGGGAAACGGAAGCGAGCAGTGAAGATCACCGCCGTCGATTCGTTCCAGGTTCCGCCGGGCTGGCTCTTCGTGCGGATCCGGACCGATGAGGGGATCACGGGCTGGGGCGAAGCCGGAGCGCGTGCTCACCAGCTCACCGTGGCTGCTGCCGTGAGCGAGCTGGCGGAGTTCCTCGTCGGAACCTCCCCTCGCCAGATCGAGCACCACTGGCAGACAGTGCGGAAGGTCGGGTTCTTCCGCGGCGGGTCGATCCAGTCGAGCGCGGCCGCTGCCATCGACTCAGCGCTGTGGGACATCGCCGGCCATGCGCACGGGGCTCCCGTGCATGAACTGGTCGGCGGGCCGGTGTGCGACACCCTCCGTGCATTCGCGTCGGTCGGAGACGCCGACGAAGCGCGCGAGCGTGTCGCGATGAGCTTTACCGCTTTCACGCTGCGACCCCGGACGAGCACGGCCCGTGGCCCCGCGCTGGTCGAGCTCGTCGAGGCGGTGCGCTCGGCGATCGGCCCCGAGCATGAACTCGCAGTCGACTGCGCCGGACAGTTGTCATTAGCGGCCGCCCGGCAGCTCTTGCCGCTCCTCGAGCCCTCTCGGCTTGCGATGCTCAACGAGCCGGTCCGGGGCGCGCCGCCGCACGTGCTTGCGGACCTCGCGGAGCGGAGCGGCGTTCCGCTCAGCGTCGGCCGCCATGTCTACTCACGCTGGGACCTGAGACCGGTGCTCGCGACCGGCCTCGCGGGCATTGACCTCGATGTCGCGACCGCGGGCGGGATTTCCGAGACGCGCCGGTTAGCCGCGCTCGCCGAGACGCATCAGATAGCGGTCTCGCTCGCGTCGAATAACGGGCCGCTGGCGGTCGCGGCGTCGCTCCAGGTGGGCTTCGCGACGGCGAACGTCCTCGGCCAGGGCTGGAGCGCGACGGCCGTCGGCGCCGTGCCCGACTATGTGTCGAGTCCGTTCGGGCAGGTCGAAGGCGGCCGCTTCAACCGACCCGACGGCCCGGGCCTCGGAGTTGCGATCGACGAGGCGGCGGTGATCAGGGCGGCGAAGAGGCGGTCGGCATGACCGAAGCCGCAGATGTCGTCGTCGTCGGTGGAGGGGCGCTTGGCGTGTCGTGCGCCTACCACCTGAACCGGCAGGGAGTCGACGTCCTTCTCCTGGAAAGGGACGATATTGCCCAGGCCACGAGCACCTGCGGAGCCGGTTTCATCGCGCAGTGGGCAGGGGGATGGGTCGTCCAGTGGGGCGCCGAGGAGCTTGCCTGCGAGCGATACGGGATGGAGTTCTACACCGCACTGAACGAGACGGACAACAGCTTCGCGTAGCGCTGCAACGGCACGATGTTCATCGCGACAACTGCGCAGGGTTGGGACGAGTTCCTCTTGCCGTTGGCCAACTGCGAAGCGGTCCACGGTCGGCGGGTGCTGGGTCCTAGCGAGATCGAGCAGATGACCGGCATCGTGCGAGCCGGCGCCCACACTCGCGCCGTGTTCCACTCCGAGGGCATTCAGATCACAGCGCGTGACGCGGTACGCGCGGCTGCTCGACGTCTGGCCGCGCAGGGAGGTCGCATTGAAGTGCGCCGCCCGGTTACCGAGCTCCTCGTTCAGCAGGGTCGTGTGATCGGCGTAGCGACTTCGCGAGGACGGGTCCGAACCGACACGGTTGTCCTTGCTACCGCGATGTGGACCAACGCGCTGCTGGAGCGCCAGGCCCAGTTCCTCCCGTACGCGCCCCTTGGCGCTCTCCGCATCACGACGGAGCCGCTCGCGGTGCCAAGCACGATGCCCATGTTGCTGTTCCCTGAGTTTGCTCATGCCTGGCTCCGCGAGCATGATGGCCGCCTGTTGTGGGGGTGCACCTACGGCGGAGCGCATCGCAACGCCTTGCTGGATGTCGACCCGCTCCCAAAGCGCGTCGAGCACATGCCAATGGACGGGCTCTTCGCAACGCTGCGCACGTGGGAGCAACTCGCTGCTGCGATCCCGGCCCTTGCACACTGTCGAGACTTCACCATGGCCCAAGGGGCCCCGTGTTACACACCCGACCTCCGCGCGCTGATCGGGCCCTCGCCGAACATCCAAGGGCTCTACATACTCACGGGCGACAACGAATCAGGCGTGACTCACGCCCCAGGTTTCGGGCGCGCCATGGCAGAGCTCATCGCTTCGGGGACTCCCTTTATAGATCTGGGAGCGTTCCGCGTCGACCGCTTCGAAGGACGGTTCTCGTCCGCGCGAGACGTTGCGAACGCCCTGGCAAGTAGCGATGAGATCTACTTTCAGTAGTCGACGGGTGTTCCTCCACTCGACAGGTGAGTGGGAAGTGCTGGCAACCGCTGGCAGGCGACTCCGGAGGTCATGGCCCGGCCGTGACGCGGCTCGCGGCCTGAGGCTGGTAGCGTCGCACCCGTCGATCAGCGACGCGGATGCGAAGGTGAACAATCGGGAGGGTCGACGTGAGTGATGCTCTAGTTCGTGCTCGTCCGTTGCGGTTCGCTCGTTGCCGCCTGGAGGCGGCGGTATGAGCGTCGCCGCGCCAGTCGGGCTCGGGGTTATCGGCGTGGGTGACGTCGCGTTGCGCGATTACTTCCCCGAGTTCGGGCGGCTCGCCGGCCGCGCGGAGGTGATCGCCGTCGCCTCCGGCGACGGCGGGCGTGCCCGAGATGCCGCAGCCCGCTACGCCGGCGCCCGCGCATACGCCGGCTACGTCGACCTGCTCGCGGACTCCGCGGTTGATGCCGTTCTCAACTTGACGCCGATCGGTCTCCACGGCGAAGTCACGCTCGCCGCGCTCGCAGCGGGCAAGCACGTCTACACCGAGAAGCCGCTCGCGGGTGGAGTCGCCGAGGCGCGAGCACTGCGCGATGCTGCCGCCGCGCGAGGGCTGGCGCTCGTCTGCGCTCCGTGCGTGATGCTCTTTCCGCAGGTCGTGCATGCGGCTGCGGTGCTCGCATCGGGGGCGATCGGAAGCCCGAGCTCCGTTCGCGGGTCGGCTTTCGGAGGCGCACCGCCCTGGGAGGGTTACTCCTCCGATCCGTCGCCGTTCTTCTCGGCAGCCGGTGGGCCGCTCGTGGACATGGCGGTCTATCCGCTGGCCGCCGTTGTCGGTCTGATCGCGCCCGTGCGTCGCGTGACTGCGCTGAGCTCCCGCACCCGGGATTCTTTCGTGGTCGATGAGGGTCCACACGCGGGATTGCGCGTGCCAGTTGATGTGGACGACAACTGGCAGCTGATGCTTGAGCTGGAGGACGACTGCCTGGCGTTCATCGAGGCCAACTTCTGTGCCCAAGCGACTGCCGCGCCGGAACTCGAGATCCGAGGCGACGCGGGCACGCTTGCATTGAGTCTGCTCGACGTCGCGGAACCGGTGCGCGTGTTCAGTGACGGAGAGTGGATCGAGACGGATGTCGCAAACGCGCGCGAGGCTGGGCCGGATCACCTGCTCGGCGTCGAGCAACTGGTTGACGTGATCGGCGGTAGCGGCGAGGTCTCGCTCACGGCCGACCGCGCCATCCACGTACTGGCAGTGATCCAGGCGGCTCGTCGGTCGGCCGCGGAGCGGAGCACGGTCGAGGTCGCACACGAGGAGGACGTCCCGGCATGAGCACGACCGCTCCACTCCGCCTCGGCATCATCGGCACCGGAGCGCTGGCGCTGCGGGGTCTGTTGCCGCACCTCACTCAGCCCGATGTCCAGGACCGCGTCGTCGTACGCGCTGTCTGCGATCCTGTCCCCGGCCGAGCGGCTGTGGCCGCCCAGCGCTTTGGGGTTCCGAACGCATTCGCTGATCTCGAGACAATGCTGGCCGCCGGCGGCATCGACGCCGTCTCGGTGGCCTCGCCGATCGGGCTACACCACGCGCACGTGCGCCTCGCGCTCGAGGCCGGAGCGCACGTCCACGTCAACAAGACCCTCGCGACCACGGTCGCAGAGGCCGACGACCTGATCGAATTGGCGGGCGCACGTAGGCTGGCGCTCGTGGCCTCACCGGGTGAGGCGCTGCGACCCCAGTTGCGCCGCATCCGCGAGCTCATAGCAGATGGCGCGATCGGAAAGCTCGCACTTGCGGTGTGCGGGTGCGCTTTCGGCACTTACCACGAGACTGACGAGCCGGAGCGGCTCGTAGCGTCGGGAGAGGTTCCGATCGACCCCGCATGGTACTTCCGCAAGCCTGGCGGCGGACCGATGTACGACATGACCGTTTATGCGCTGCACCAGTTGACGACGGTGCTGGGACCGGCGCGCAAGGTCACGGCGCTATCGGGTCAGGTCGTGCCGGTGCGCACGTTTCTCGGACGCGAGATCGAGGTCGAGGCCGACGACAACACGATCTTGCTGCTCGATTTCGGTGAGGGTGCGTTCGCCGTGGCCTATGGATCGGCGTCGGCTGGCACGATCATCGAAGACTTCGCCGCCGCCGGCTACTACGGGACACAGGGCGCAATCGTCGGCCTCGAACTGAATGGCGAACCATTCGACTTCGAGCGTCGCGAGCTCACCATCCACGCGCCGACAGCGGACTGGGACGCGCAGATGCACGTGCTGCCTCACGTCATCGGAGCGCACCGCGACATTCCCGAAGCCCACGTTTTTGAAGACGTCATGCAACTCGTCCGCCTCGTTCGCGAGGGCGTACCGACGGCCGCCACTCCGGAGCACGCGCGGCATGTAATCGACATCGTCGAGAGCGGCTACCGAGCAGCGGAGAGCGGGAGCACCCAGACATTGCGCACGACCTTCGAACCCGTCTGACGACCGATGGAGCAATGCGGGTTTGCGGCGGCGAGTGGTGCGGGTGTGGGCCGAGACCTTGGGGTTAGTACGCCCGCACCTACCGTGATCATGCGAGTCCGGTGCCGAAGCCATGTCTGGGCTACGGCGTACCCCCGTGCAGATGGGGACCTGCGCGGACTCGCGGTACTGCGCGGGAGGCTCGATCCTCGGGGCGAGTCTCTCGCGCAGCTCTTCCTCCGCGACGGGCCGAGACCACCGCGACCGAGCGTTAGCCTCCCGCGCGAACGCTACGGGCCGACGAAGCCGGTGAAGATGTGTCGAGTAGCGTCCTCCGGCGACGTCGCCTCACCGTCGACCCCGCTGTGGCTGTACGCCAGGTTGTTTGGGCCGCCGAGATCCGCGCGCCCGAGCAGACTCCGCACCGCTCCTCTGGCCCGACCCGTCATCATCGGCGGCGTGAGGTGTCAGGATGCAAGATCGATGCCGAGGGGGACGCATGGGGCTGGGAGGCGTACCTAGCCGATCTCGATGGCGACGGCCAGGACGAAGCAGTGTTCGACTGCCCGGTGTGCGCGGAGCGGGAGTTTCACACCCTCGCCTAGCGCAACGAATGGCCGGACTTCACCTTGTCGAACGCTCGAACGGCCACGACCCGCCCCCCTCGATGTCGTAGAAGTGCCGGGGCTTGGTTCGGGGGGCTGTTCGCGGGTTGGTCTCGAAGGCGTCGGCGAGGTTCGAGACCGCTGGCTCGGTCCCGTGACGAGCAGGGCTGCGCCGGGCGTCGATCGTCGCCGGGGGTGGCATCCGATGCCTACGCCCTGTAGGGTCGCGCCGCGGCCTTGGTTTTGGGGGGGCGCCTTTGGCGAAACCAACGGAGGGGGAGGATCGCTTCATGCGAAGGATTCTGTTCGTCGTGCTCGCGGCCATCGCGGCGCTTGGAGTAGCTGCACTCGCGTCGGCAGCGGGGAAGCCGCCGAGCAGCCCGAACAACCCGGTGATCAGGTTCGTCTCACCGTCGCCGACTGAAGACGCGGCTTTGCCGAACGGTGACGTGAGCTTGGCGTTCACGTTCAACCGGACTCCGAAGCAGGTCGCGACCGTGACCTGTGCTCTCTCCGGGCAGGCGACGTCGTCGGGTCCGTGCAATGCGCCGGTCTCGTTCCCGTCGAACTCGAAGACCGACTCGAAGTCGGGCAAGTTCTACACGGGCCTTGCCAATGGCGCCTACACGTTCACGGTCACCCTCACCCTGACCGGGGGCGGCGTCTATACGGCGAGCCGACTCTTCACCGTCGCTGTGAACCGCGCACCGGTCGCCAACAGCCAGTCGGTGTCGACCGACGAGGACACCGCGACGGCCATTACGCTGACTGGGTCCGATCCTGACGGCGACCCGCTCACCTACGGCGTCGCCAGCTCGCCCGCGCACGGCACCCTCTCAGGCACAGCGCCGAACCTGACCTACACGCCTGCCGCGGACTACTTCGGGACTGACTCGTTCACCTTCACCGCCAGAGACGGGACTGCCAGCTCGAACGCGGCGACGGTGTCGATCACGGTAGACCCGGTGAACGACCCGCCGGTGGCGGGGGCCGACGCGGCGGCGACCGCGAACCACCTGCTCACGATCAACACGGTGGCCTTGCTCGCGAACGACGTCGCCGGGCCGCCCTCGGAGTCGGCCCAGGTCCTGACCGTGGTGTCGGTCACCGCAGGACCCGACACGCACGGGACGGTGTCGCTGGCCGCGAACACGGTCACGTACACGCCGGACGCGGGCTTTGTCGGCACCGCTTCGTTCACGTACACGGTCGTCGACGACGACCCGGCCGACCCTCTCACGGGCACTGGGACGGTGACGATCACGGTTGCTCCGGCACCCAACGAATCGCCGGTCGCCGACAGCCAGTCGGTGTCGACCGACGAGGACACCGCGACGGCCATTACGTTGACCGGGTCCGATCCTGACGGCGACCCGCTCACTTACGGCGTCGCCAGCTCGCCCGCGCACGGCACCCTCTCAGGCACGGCGCCGAACTTGACCTACACGCCGGACGCGGGCTACGCCGGGCCTGACTCGTTCACCTTCACCGTCAGCGACGCGCAAGCCACGTCGATCGCGGCGACGGTCTCGATCGCGGTCGGCACCGCGGACGTCGAGGTTACCGGACGGTTTCTTACGGGGCCCGACACCCATGAGGTGACGGTGACCAACAGAGGCCCTGGGACGACACTCGTCACGGTCGACGCCATCTGTTCGCTTGGGTTCCTAACCGTTCAACCAGCCGTCGGCTGGACCCAAATATTCTTCGGCCACTATTCTCAGACGCTCGCTAGTGGCGAGTCCGGCTCCCCCATCGTCCTCGCTTGCACAAACGTCGTCGGCTCTACTGTTGGCGCCGGGGCAGGATCGTTCCAGGTCGTCGCCTCATCACTCCCAGACCCGGACTCGACGCCAAACAACGGCATCGCAACCGAGGACGACTACTACGCCCTCGTACCGTGAACGTAACCGTCTAACGAGCTTCGACGTACTAGGAAGGCCCGCTCCGGCGGGCCTTCCACCTTCCCGCCCGAACTCATCTAGCACAGCAACTCGTTGGACGCGGCAAGTGCGCCCCGCCCTCCCCGCCGGTCGCGCTTTCGAGGAACGGGGCCTGGTGGAACGCCGCTGGACGCCGGGGGCGGCACCCGACCCCGTCTAGTCAGGTCGACGAAGGTGAACCGCTCCGGGTTTCATGCAGGCTGCGCAGTACTGTTTGGTTTGAGACTCGGCCTGCTGGCCTGAGCTTTCTTGGTGACGGTAGTAGATCGCCTCGTACTCGGCCGGTGGGATCTGGCCATAGGGCTAGGCACCACGTCGTCTAGTTCAGCGTTCAGTTCGTCTCTTGTGTTCATAAGATAGTTGCGGTTACAGGTCGTCGACTTCGCCTCCCGGGGTTGATGTCATTGGGCAGGCGGAGTACTATTGTGTGGACACGAGAGGCGCTTGGGGGAGCCTCCGACTACAGCTGGCACTCGAGTGTCTCCTCGTACTTCGAAAAGGACGGGGGAGTAATGGCTGTGCGCATTCTCGGCCCGGCGAGAAGCAGGCGGAGGCGCCGCTTCTTGATCGTGCCTATTCTCTTGGTGACGGCCGCTGCGCTGATGTGGATCGGGGGCGCGGCCGCTGTTCACGACACCGGCGCGTTCGAGCTCGACGGCAACGCGACCAACGACCCTGCAGTGCTGGGCGACGACTGGGACAACGTCTGTCACCAGGTGCTAGCGACCGACTGCTCGACGACCAGCGACACGAACGGCGCGACCGCGGTCGACTGGGTCGTCGGAGCCGAACCCGAACGCCACGATCTTCACCGGCGGCGGCTCCAAGGACCCGCAGGACGTCAACCAGTGGGCCTGGAAGGACGGCGCGGGCGGGCTGCCCGACAAGGACAACCTGCTGCACAGCTTCGCGGCGCGGTACTACGACGAGCCGAAGGTGAGGTGCTGTTCTTCGGCTCGGACCGCTTCGACAACAGCGGCGACGCGCAGCAGGGGTTCTGGTTCTTCCAGAACTCGATCGGCCTCGGCAACAACAGCGTCGGCGGCGGCACCGGCTTCACCGGCGTGCACAAGAACGGCGACGTGCTGGTGGTCACCGACTTCAGCAACGGCGGCGCGACGTCGACGATCACCGTCTACGCGTGGGATCCGACCTGCACGAAGACGACCGGTAGCACGGTCGGGACGTGCGGTGACGCGAACCTGCGGATCAAGGGCGACGTCGACCAACGCCAACTGCGCCAGCGCAGCGCGAACGACCAGTTCTGCGGCATCGTCAACCCGACCAACGGCACGACGGCGCCGTGGCCGTTCACGGACAAGAGCGGCAACACCACCTACCTGCAGGGCGAGTTCTTCGAGGGCGGTGTCAACCTGACGGCGCTCGGCCTCGGCGACAAGTGCTTCTCCTCGGTGGCGTCCGAGTCGCGAGCGTCGACGTCGACCACCGCGACGCTGAAGGACTTCGTGCTCGGCGGCTTCGGCACCTGCGGCTCGGCCGTGACCTCGCAACGAGCGTCAGCGGCGGGACGACCTCGATCGGCACCGGGTCGGTCACCGGCCATGACTCCGCGACCGTCACGGTCACCGGCGTCAGCACCTGGAGCGGCACGTCCAGTTCTCCGTGCGCGGCCCGATCGGTGCACCCAACGAGGTGACGACGACCATCGGCGGCCCGGTCGCGGTGAGCAACACGCACGCCGACCGTCTCGTCGAATAACGCCACCTTCACCGCGGCCGGCCACTACTGCTGGTCGTCGCACTTCACCTCGAACACGACCGGAGTCCCGGACGGAGACGACAACGGTGAGAACGAGTGCTTCACCGTCACCCCGGTGACACCGACGCTGGCCACCACCGCCGGTGCCGGACGTGGTGCTCGGGTAACCCGATCACCGACACGGCGGCGCTGTCCGGTACGGCGAACCAGCCCGGCACGCCGGCGATCAACCCGACGACCGCCGGTGGTCCGGCGGGCGGGACGATCACGTTCACCCTGCTACGGGCCGGACAACTGCACGCACGGTCGCGTTCACCTCGAGCGCGGTCGCGGTGAGCGGAAACGGCACCTACGGGCCGGTGAGCTTCACGCCGACCGCACCCGGCACCTACCACTGGGCGGCGAGCTACAGCGGCAATCTGCCCAACACCAACGCAACGTCGCACAACACCGACTGCACGGACACGAACGAGGACGTGGTGGTCGTCTCCGTGCCCTCGTCGATGACAACGGCGCAGTCGTTCATCCCGAACGACTCGGCGACCGTGTCCGCTCCCTCGGGCGGGAACCTCGCGGGCAGCGTCAAGTTCGAGGCCTTCGAGAGCGCCAACTGCTCGGGATCCTCGATCTACAACCAGGACGTCCCGGTCAGCGGGGCCTCCCCGCAGACGGTGGCGACGACGAACACCACGGTCTCCACGACCGCGGCCGCGGTGTCGTGGCGCGTCACCTACACCAGCACCAATCCAGGCCAGAAGAGCATCCCGGCAACCTGCCTGGAGCACTCCACTCTGACCATCAGCAACAACGGGACGGTGACCAGCCCGTAACCCGAAACCCGTAAACAACGCAGCAGTACCGTGGGTCCCGGCGTTTAGCCGGGACCCACGACGTTTCGGGGTGATCACGCCCTCGCGGCGGTCTTCCGGATCCGCCTCGGGGCAGCAGCAGCGCGGCGGGTCGTGGCAGTCTTCGGCTCCGGCTTCGTGGCGGTGGGGTTCGTCACCTTCACGGTCGTGGTCTTCGCCTTCTTGGTCGCGGCGGCCTTCCGCTCGCGTGCGGTGCGGGCATAGTCGGCCGCGGCCTGAACGCACAGATCGCACCGGCATCCGCGCTGGTAGCCGGTCGTAGTGCCTCCGTGCTTCGTCACGATCCCGCACTTGCGCGGGCGTCGAACCAGCCAGGTCCGGCAGGGGTCACAAACCCCGTGTCCATCGCTGAGCCGGTGGGGCGGGCAACCGGAAGGACACCGAGGCCAACCGGTCGCCGCGCTCCCTACCGGGCAACGCAACCCCCGTGGGCAAACCAACCGCACCAACCGGGTGCACCCTGACATCCCAAGCTGGCGCGTGGGGGTCGCGAGCCTCAACGATGAGCCTGTCCGTCATGGACTTGCGCGGCGTTCGCCGGTCCTGCGACCATCGAAGGAGGCGAGGGGCACTGCGGCTCCGGCATCCGCGCCCATCCACCCCCCCGGACGCGAGGTGTGTCAGGGCAGCTTCTAGACTGCTGCCACCGCGTCCCTCGCCTATCCGTCACGACAGCGCGAAGGTTGTAGGCGGCGAGGCGTTTCTATAGACCGCCGCACGCCTCGGGAGCGGCTACGAGCACCGGGCGAGGTTGCTCTCGCTCTCGATTGAGGAGCGAGATGAGATCCTCGCGTCGCTGGTGGACTGTCCGAACGGGCTCACCGAGCTGCGCTCGACGCTGCTCCAACAACACGAGTGGCGGCGGCGGGAAGGCATCACGTAGCAGGCGACGATTGACTCATTTGGGTGCAAGGGGCGAGGCGGGCAAGCCACACTGGAGGGGTTGGGTGCCTCCCCCGGCACCAACATCCCCATCCGCATCACAGCAGCGCCCCCCGGTTCTCTCCCTGTCACCGGGGGCGCTGCACCCTCTTCGCCGCTGACCCAGCCGCGCCCTCAGGCCAGAAGATCCACGTGGTCGAGTCGCCGTCACGGGAGTACCCTTGGTGTCATCGCCAGACGGATTTTGAAGTGGCTAGCCGTGATGGTGGTCGTGCTCGTCGTAGGAACGATTATTGGCCTCATCTGGGCGGACACCAGCAACCTTGCCGGTTCGATCGCCGTTGCTTCGAACATCGTCGGCCCGATCGGGATCGTGGCTCTCCTGGTCGCCCTCGCCATCGTCACACGTCGGCAGCGTCACCAGCGGTAGGGACTCGCGCTCTCGAGCCTGGGCTGCCGGCGGCCAATCTTGTGCCGCCACGCCGAGCTGCCTACCCTCGAGCTGGGACCGGGACCCCGCGGGTTGTGCGCCGGGGCGCAACGGTGTTCGGGTCTTCGACCCGGCCCCTCAGCTTCGGGGGATATCTCCGCGGCGAATTGACCCATCTGGGTCATCTGCGGACCGGCGCGGGCACCTACCCTGGTCCGTGCGGGTCCGGTGCTGACGCCATGTGTCGGATAGGTGCACCCCTGGAACAGGTGGGGACCTGAGCGGGCTCGCGGTCACAAGCGCGAGAGGCTCGATCCCCCGGGGGTCTCTCGCGCATCGAGAGTTCGGCGGCACCCCTGGGGCGACGAACCCCCATGCCGTTCTCACAGGGGCACGTTCGCCATTGGGCACAATGCCACTTCTTGTGCCCAAACCCCACAGAATCGCCCCGATTTCGCCCTAATTCGGGGTTGTGCCCGTGATCTGGGGCGTACAGCCAGTACCATCCCATGACCCCGAGAGCGCCGAAAAGCCAAAGTTATGCGGGGCCTTTGTACAACCGGTGATCGATCCTGACCCGCGTTCTTCTGGGACCGCAACGTGCCAATCGGCCCCAGCCCGCATGAACACTGGCGTGCCGGTCACGGGGTCAGGGGCTGGGTCGGGTTTGCTCGTCTTCGCCTCCGCCGTCTGCGCCGGGACGCCGAGCGGAGATCGATCACCGCGCCCGCTGCGGCGGCATGTCGCTTGGCCAGACGAAGCTGCGTCGCGCGTGCGTTAGGATCGCCACCCGGCCCCGGGGCCGCGTGAGGGACCAGGAGTGCGGGGGTGCGATCGTCAGAAGCTCGTCGGGATCGTTGTTCGTGACGCTGCACTGCGGTCGGCTCGTTACCGAACCGCCCCGCCCTTACCTCTTGGCCGCGCCGGGGCTCGAGATGGTGCCCGAGAGCTCCTGGCTAGATTGGAGGGTTGCGAGATTCGCGATACCGCTCAGGTGGAACCCCTCGGTTGCCCCGGCGAAGTGTCCGGTGCCGCCCGTAATCACGTTGTCCTGCTCGTAGAAGCCAAGGTCGCCAACCTCTGCGACCACCGCGCCTGTGTACGTCCCGGAGATCGTGTCGCCGTTCGCGGCGGTGATCGTGAAGCTGCCGCTGAACGTACCCGTCGCGCCGTTGAAGCACTCGCTCGTGTGGTAGGAGTACGCGCCGACGTCTGTGGCCTGGCCGGTGTCATCGGTGCTGACCGCGAACACACCAGGGGCGCAACCGTCAGCCGTCAGCGTGAAACTACCGCTGTCCGAGCCTTTGAAAGGCAGCTCTCCGCCCGCCAGTGCCTGAACCGGCAAGATGAGCGCCGCCAGTTGCGATTAAGAGCAGGCCGGCCCCCCGAAGCCTCGTCCCCATGACACTCTCCTCTCTGATGGGGGGACGCCGAGGAAAGCAGAGCATCTGCTTGAGGAAAGCAGAGCATCTGCTGCAGCCTCGGCCTTGGTAGACGCGGCACGGGTCTAACCACCCGAACCGTGTTGTCAACGCGAGGCACGTGTTCGAGTCCCTCGCACGGGTAGCTCGACTTCGACCACGGCGGCGGGGTCGGTGGCCAGCCGCTGCAGGTGCCACACCTGGGCCATGACCACCCCGCTCGTAGCCCCGCCGCCGCCCTTGACGGCGGTCGAGCAGATTCGCTTCTGGGATGCCTCCCACAGCCAGTGGATCGTCTCCACCGTCCGCCCCGGCACGACATACCAAGGTGGGGCTGGCCCACGCCTGTCTCGACCGCTACGTCTGGTCCCCGGACAAGCCACCGCCGAGGATGCGGGTCAGCGCAACGAGGCCGGCTGACGTGCTCTGCATAGCCCCAGCGCGAGACGCGCAACGGAGGTGCCGACTCGCACCCGCCGTTCAACGACCCGTGCACAGCAACCGTTGCGGACGGAAGATCCTCTAGCCGTCAGCGGCGTCAGCGTGTCGGCCGAGAACCTGGGTCAGAACCACTGGGTGTTCGCCCACGGGCAACGCGACTGCGCGTTGCTGGTGACGAAGGAGCCGTAAGACTGTCGGGCCTCACTCCGCGTGCTCGCGCTGCCACTTCTCCCACTCTCGTTCCAGTTCGCGCCGATGCGTTCGACTTCTGCGCCCGGTGATCCAACCATCGGATCCCGAGGCTGAGCATGAGCAACAAGGCGACGATGGCAGCCGCCGACTCCAGCAGGTTGACCCACAGCACGTGGCCATGTCCTGCGTGAAGCGCGACCAACGCCGGGATGGTGACAGCGAGCATTACAACTCGTTTGAGCATCCAGACGTGTCCCTGACTCGATCCCCGAGCACGTGGGGTCGTCAAATGAGATGGGTGGCGAGGACGTACAGGTAGGCGAGCGCCCACAGGAACGCGGTGGCGCTCACGGCCGAGACGGGCACCTGCCACCAGGGCCGCGCCGTGGCGCGATGGCGTCGTAGACGGCCGTGTCGTTGACTCCGCTGAGGTTCGCCATCACCCATCCAAGGTACGGGTGCCCCGACACCGGCGTGATCACCCGAATGAGTCCATTCCGGACATGTCACGGGCGCCCCCTGGGACGCCCGCGCTCGCCGCCCAGCACGGCTTGCCGATCGACAACGAGAAGCGCCCCCGGCTGCGTAAGCCTGAGGGCGCTGCTGTGGTGCGGGTTGGTTGCTGTGGTGCGGGGTTGGATCAGACGGCCGCGTTGGATCAGACGGCCGGGTCAACCGCCGGGGTAACCAGCAGGTCAAAGGTGGTGCCGTGACGCGCACGCGAGGCGCGTGCATACGGGAGACGGCCGAGAACGCTCACGTCTTGGCCGTCATGAACACGCACGGGCGGCGGTTGTTCTCACCTGAGAGCTCCAGGCGGTAGGCGCGGATCCGGTTGAAGTCGCCGCTCGCGAGAAGCAGGTGGACATTGGTGCGTAGGTTCGTTGTGCTTGGCCCCGGCCAGGACGGCCATGCGAGTCCGTTGAGGTAGGCGGCAGCAGCGGCGCGCAGGAAGATTCGCATCGTGCCATCGGCGCCTCTTGCGGGTTGGAATCGGACCGCCTCGGAGACGGTGGTGCGACGGTAGGTCACGAACCGCGTCGGAAGCCGGAATAGCTGCTGGAGCGTGGTCTTTGTTCGGTACGGGGTGCGGTTGAGCAGCTGCTTGACCATGCCGGGATGGGTGGCGTAGAAACCGGAGCTGCACGCATGTGCCGATGCCGGGGACGCGGTCACTCCGGCGGCGATAGCTACGAGCCCGGCGACAAGAACGACGAATGCTGCTTTGAATCGCATCTTCTCCGTGTCCCTTCGATGTCTTGTCGGCAATCAAGGTGATTGCCGTATCCCTTCCAGCGTGCCCGTCCCTCACCTCGGCCGATACGACACGATTGGGTCAACTTCCTCGGCGACCGCCGCGAAGTCGGTCGCGGGACTTGTCGTCGCCACGAGGCGCTCTTGACCCAATCGGGTCAGAGACGGACCCGCCGCCCGCACCTACCCTGACCCAGGTGAGTCCGGTGCCGCAGCCAGTGTCGGCTACGGCGCACCCCCTGCGACAGGTGGGGACCTGCGCGGACTCGCGGTAGGCTGGCCCGCCCGCCGCCGAAGCGGATGCAACACTTCGGGCAATGTAGACCTTCGGCCGTCAGGTACTGGCCGGACGCCGCCGCCGAACGTGGCCCCGTAGGGCATCGACGCCCTCGCGGCTGCGCTCAGGATGGGGCGCGTCGAGGTCGGCACATCCGGCGTCCCCGAGGGGACTGCGGGCAGCGCTGACGGGAGGAGGGTGAGGCGGAGATCGAGCGCTTGGCGTAGTGGGACGGCAACCAGTGGGTCGTCTCCGAGGTCACCCGGCACCGAGGAGCGGGTCGGCCAGGATGCCTACTTGAACTCGTTCATCTGGCCGAAGCACTCACCGCCCGAGGCGGCGCGGGTGATCGACCATCCACCCGGCGTCCCGCAGAAGGCGGAGCCGAAGGCGGCGAAGACGGCGGCGAGGAAGGCGAAGCGCGCGGCCTGATCAGGCGAAGATCTCGGCGCTGAACGCCCCGTCAACCTCGGGGGACAAGGCTTCTCTGAAAGACGAGCGGATCTCGGTACTGCGCAGACGAAGGGGCACTGCGGACTCTGAACTCACCTGCGCCGCCGCGCGCTTGATCTTCAGGCGGCTCGGTCGCTTGCGCTCACGGGCAAAGCGTCGGTCTGCCGGGCGGCAACGGCGAGCACACCTCCCGCGGCCCAGTCGCGCCTTTCAGCGGGCTGCGATCCGCTGCTGCCTGCGGAACGACGTTCGAGCCGTCTCCTGCCGCGGAATCGGCCGCAGCCGGCGTCCCCGGCACGCATTACTCGTCTGGTCAGCCGAGCGCGGACGCAGCCGCCTCCAGAAAAGGCGGCAGCACGGTCGACCGTCCCGTCCCCCTCCTCAAGCCGGCTCGAGCCCTGCACCCTCTCAGTGTGCACGCCAGTGGTCAGCGGCCGCGGCGACGGCCGCCGTCACCGCCTACCGGCCGTTGCGCGGTTGCACCAACGTCGCGGTGAGGGTCGGGGAGGGAGGTCTCATGCGCTCACGGAAGCCTCACCCTGGACGGAAGCAGTCGTCGAGCGCCCGCCAGTCTGGCACCGCGCCGGTTAGCCCGTTTGTGTGGAACCGCGGCGAAACGGGTACGGCTACGTTGTCAGTGTCGTGCCGGGTTCGGCTCCTGGCCGCCCGGTGTTTGGGCTCCCGAACATTGGACCAAGGAAAGGAACACGAGATGTTGCCGGTCTGGCTGTGGGGTTACGTTCTGCTCGCAGGCGCGTTGGCTTCGGGGCTGCAGATCCGGCCTGATCGGCGTGACGATCGTACGCGGCGTCGGGGTCCCGCTCTTGTGGCGGGAAGGCGCGTTCGAGTTGCAGCCGCGGCACGAGAACATACGCGCGTGGAGCTGATCGCGGCGATCGAGAGTGAGCTCAAGGAGGCCCGCCTTGCCCGGGACGCGGACCGCCGCGACGCGCTGACGCTGATCCGCGCGAGCCTGCGCGCCGCCGAGACGGAGCTCCAGCGTCCGCTCTCCGAGGACGAGGAGCTGCAGGTCCTCCAGCGCAAGCACAAGAAGCGCGTCCAGGCGTTCCAGGCGTTTGAGGCGATCGGCCGACGAAAGCAGGCCGACAAGGAGGCCTACCAGCTCGTGGTGCTCGAGGAGTTCATGCCGGGCCGGCTCCTACCTGCGGCTCGTCTGGAGCGAGGCGTAGCGTTTCGCACCGCCGGTTTGAGTCGTTAGCACAGCGTTAGCATGCCGCGCCCCTCGCGCCCTCGCAGCCGGGTGGGAACGCAGGCGCGAGTTGTTCATCCGACAGATCCTGCCGGGCTCGGCCCGATGACGCAATTCGTCAGCCCGTCGTCACCGTCACCTGGTGTCGGTCGACGACCTCCGACTCCCACGGCCGCCCGAGGACGAACTCGACGCGCTTCTCGCCCGGCTCTCGCGACCGGAAGCGGAAGACCTGCGTGCCCGGATCGCCCGGTTGGCTCTCCGGGCCCGGTGGAACGGACTCGCTCCCCGTGAGCTCGATGCCCTCGGGGAGCGAATCGGGTTCCCAGACGTAGCCGGCCGACGGATTGCCCTGCAGCCGGATCTCGAACTCCTCTCCGACTCTCACTGCGACGTTATCCGACGACATCCGGCCTCATCCGATCACGCGTACGCCTTGTGGTAGAGCGCCGAGTCCGTCCCCTCGACGAAGCAGTCGAGACGGTTCTTCGCCCACGAGCTGACACCGACACCGGAGCTCAAGGTACCTAGGAGGTCATCCTCGCCACTCCACGTCGAGCCGTTCCACGACCGGTGCCACATGTGCGAGTTCTGGCCGGGGTAGAAGACGTCGATGCGGTTCGGGCCCCACGAGACGGCGCCCGGCTCGCCGGACAGGACGCCCTTGAGGTCCTCCCAACCGCTCCATGCGGTCCCGTTCCACGACTTGTGCCAGAGGTGCATGTCGTATCCGCGGACGAACGTGTCGAGCCGGTTCGCGCCCCATGACGACGCTGCGGGAGCAGAGCTGAGGCCTCCGCCGAGGCTCTCCCACCCGTGCCAGCCGACGCCGTCCCACCAGAGGTGCCACATCGCCTGGTCCATGCCCCTGGCGAAGACGTCGATCCGGTTCGGCCCACAGGAGACGGCCGCGGGCTCGGACGAGAGGACGCCACCCAGGTCCTCCCAGGCGCTCCAGCCACCCTGGAACCACTTGTGGAACAGGTGATGGTTGAGCCCGACGGCGAACATGTCCAGGCGGCCGCTCGCCCGGGAGCAGATCGCGGGGGCACCCTGGATGAGGCCGCCGAGCGACTCCCAACCTCGCCAGGCCGTGCCGTCCCACCAGCGGTGCCACACGGCCGAGTCGAGCCCGCGGGCGACCACGTCGATGCGGTTCGGCCCCCACGAGACGGCGCTCGGCTTCGACGTGATCGATCCGCCGAGGCTCTCCCAGCCGTGCCAGCCGACGAAGGACGGCAGCACGACCCCGCTCGCGGTCCAGAACGGGAACTCGGTGTCGATCCCCGCCTGGCCGTATGCGATCTTGAAGAAGCCGCCGTCACCCCAGGACGTCCCCCACGAGTTCTTGCAGATCCAGCACCCGTCGGCGTCCGAGTAGCCGATCACCTGGACGCAGTGGAGGCCCACGTCGGCGCCGCTGACGTGGTGGTAGATGCCTGAGCCATACGAGTAGAAGTCGTTGTACACGTGCAGGACGGCGGAGCAGGGACCGACGTTCGTGAGGTATGTCTTGCGGTCGACTATGCTCGCCACGGTTCCGGTCGTGGTGATCTTCACCGCTTTCGAGCGGTCCGGGACGTTCACGCAGTGGGCCTTCCAGTAGCCGGGCGGGAGGTTGGGATCCTGCACCGGCGGGTTGTCGAACGCGCTCATGTACGCGAACGCCGACTCCGGAAGCACGCCGCGGCTCTTGAACTGGGCGTAGGCGGCACCCGCGTCCCAGCCGTTGCAGCTCGGGCCGTGGTTCGAGCAGAAGTGGCTGTCGGCCTCGGACAAGTCGAGCAGCTCGCCCTTCTCGATCGAGGCCATGGACTCGACGACCGCGCACGTGCAGAAGGAAACGCACGACCCGCACTGCCTCTGGTTCTTCACGGACGTGACGTGGTTGCCATTCCGGTTGCGCCAGTCGACCGCGGGCGCGAAGTTGCCGACCTCCGCGGCGGCGCCCGCCGCAGCCCGCTTCGCGGGCTTCATCGCCTTCGCGAGAGCGGCCTTGTCGATCTCGACCCCAAGGAGCGCCCTCTTCTCCCCGTCGCTCAACGACGCGTGAGGGTTCCCCCGGGGCTTCCACTGCGCGTTCTTCTTGGCGATCGTCGCGGACAGCGTCTCGAGCTTCAACTTCGCCATTCTTCTTTTCCCCTTCCTATTGAAAAACGTCCATCAAGGCGCCGCAGTCAGCCGTGGCTCGCCGAGACCACCTCCCTCGTTCCGCCGGTAGCGGACGAGAGCCGATTCGTCGCATGCGAAGCCACGGCCGATCCGGCACAACGCTGTACCAACGTCGCCGGCTCCGCTGCATGGACACACATCGAACCACCTCGATCAGCCGGCCGTCACTCGCGGTCAAACCCCCAACTCTGGCAATACTCCTCCCGCGCGACCCTGTCAAGTGTCGGGGAGCCGCGGGCGAAGCAGAGGCCGCCGGTGCGGCGGCGGGAGAGGGGGCGCCTGCACCCGACCCGCCACCCATTCCTACGCTTGAGCGATATCGTGAGGAGCCATCGACGGCATTCACGACATGGGCGGCATGCACGGCTTCGGGCCCGTCGTCACTCCGGGCTCGGACCGCGTCTACGCCGAGCCCTGGGAGGCGCGGACTTTTGCGATCTCGACGATCATCGGGATCGAGGGGCTCGGCAAGGGTGGCGGCCGCGCGATCCGCGAGGAGATGGATCCGGAGCACTACCTCCGCGCCTCGTACTACGAGCGCTGGCTCTGGAGCAACGAGCAGCGGCTGCTGCGGAAGGGCACCATCTCGGACGGCGAGGTGGACGCCTGGGTCGAGCGGCTGCGGGACGGCGAGATCGTGCCGCAGCGGCTCGATCCGGAGCAGGCCGAGCGCGACCGCGCCGCCATCTCGAGGATGAGCCCTCTCGGCGAGGCGGGGGAAACCCGCTTCGTCCGCGGCGAGCGCATCCGCGTGCGCCGCCGCCGGCACGCCGGGCATACGCGCTGTCCTCGCTACGTCCGCGGCGCCGAGGGCGAGGTCACCGCGGTCCGCGGAACCGCACCGCTCCCCGACATCGGCCCCTACGCCGGACCGGTCGAGCCCGTCTACAGCGTCTCGTTCGACTCGGAGGACGTCTTCGGCGTGAGCGAGGAGCCGGGCTGGAAACTGCTGCTCGACCTCACCGAGTCCTACCTGGAGCCCGTGTGAACCACGACGACAACCACGACCACGGTCACGACGACATCGCTGTCCGGGCGGCGGCGCTCGAGGCGCTCCTCGTCGAGAAGGGCCTCATCTCGACCGATGCGATCGACGCGGTCGTCGACGTCTACGAGAACGATGTCGGCCCACAGAACGGCGCCCGCGTCGTCGCGCGTGCGTGGCTCGACGACGCGTACCGCGAACGGCTCCGTCAGAACGGGACCGCCGCGATCGCGGAGCTCGGGTACGGCGGCTTCGAGGGAGACACGATGGTCGTCGTCGAGAACACGCCCGAGGTGCACAACGTCATCGTGTGCACCCTCTGCTCGTGCTACCCGTGGCCCGTGCTCGGCTTGCCGCCCTCCTGGTACAAGAGCCCCGCCTACCGCGCCCGCGTCGTCGCCGAGCCGCGCGCCGTGCTCGCCGAGTTCGGCCTCAGCCTCGACCCCGAGGTCGAGATCCGCGTCTGGGACTCGACGGCGGAGGTGCGGTACCTCGTGCTGCCGCTGCGGCCCGAGGGAACGGAGTCGCTCGGCGAGGACGAGCTGGCCGCGCTCGTGACCCGGGACAGCATGGTCGGGACGGGGCTGCCGCTCCAGCCCGCGGGACGCGTCCCTTGACGTCTCGCGACGGTGGAGGCAATCGCGAGTGGGGGAGGGCCGGCGGCGCTCCCGCGACGGAACGGGGAGCTCATCTTCGAGGCGCCGTGGGAGAGCCGTGCGTTCGGCCTGGCGGTCGCATTGCACGACGCGGGGAAGATGGACTTCGAAATCTTCCGGGAGCGCCTGATCGCCGAGATCGCGAGCCACTCGCGCGAGGATGGGGCCGACGCCGGCGAAGGCGGCTACTACGAGCACTGGCTCGACGCGCTGCAGGACGTCCTGCTCGATTGCGGGCTCGTCTCGGCCGGTGAGCTCGCCGAGCGCGCCGCCGAGATCGCGCACGACTGGGCGCACGATCACGACAACCAGCCCGGCTGAGGGCCGTCAGATCGGTCGCGGCATGCGCGTGAGCCGGTCGCGCAGCGCCGACCCTTGCGTTGCCGGCGGCGCGGGCTCCGGTTGGGGCGCCGGCCGACTCTCGGCCCGCGCGTTCCAGAGGTCGACCTGCAGCCTGTCGATCTCCTCGATCAGCACCGTGATCGCCTTCCCGGCCGCCCGCAGCTCCTCTCGGTGGTCGGAGGAGAGGCCCGCCCCCCAGGTCCTGAGGATCTCGAGTCGCTCCTCGTCCAACCGGTCGACCATCAGAGCACCCTATTCCACTCGGGTGCGGGGTTACCAACCCATTCGGAGTGCACTGCCCGCACTTTGGGACACCTTTCTTTCCGACGAGTCCGGGAGAGCCTCTCCCAGGACGTGGTGTAACTCGTCGGCTTGATCGGGCTGCTCAGGCCGCGGTGAGCTCGGGTGTCTCCTCTTCTGTCGTTGTCTTTCTTGTCATCGGTCGAGGAGCGCGTCGAGCGAGTGGTGGCTGAGGTAGCGGCGGCCGACGAGCCATTCGTCGTTCTGTTCGATCACGACGCTGGCGGCGAGCCGGATCAGCGAGCGGTCGTTGGGGAAGATGCCGACGACGTCGGTGCGGCGGCCGATCTCGCGGTTGACGCGCTCGAGCGGGTTGGTCGAGCGCAGCTTCGGCCAGTGGTCGGCGGGGAAGGCGTAGAAGGCGAGCAGGTCCTCCTCGGCCTCTTCGAGCAGCTCGGCGATCTTCGGCAGCGGCTTCTCGCAGCCGCTCGAGCGCGTCGCCGACGAGCTCGCGTGCCTGCTCGCCGTCGTCGGCGTTGAAGATCGGCCGGAGCAGCGCGGCCAGCATCGGCTGCTGCTCGCGGCGGGCGTGGCCGAGCGCCTCGCGCAGGAAGTGGACGCTGCAGCGCTGCCAGGGGCAGCCGAGCACCTGCGCGATCGCCTTCTTCAGCCCGGCGTGCGCGTCGGAGACGACCAGCTGCACGCCGGTGAGGCCGCGCTCGACGAGGCCGCGGAGGAAGCTGCGCCAGAACGCCTCGGTCTCGGCCTCGCCGACGTCGAGCCCGATCACCTCGCGGTAGCCGGACTCGTGCACGCCGTAGGCGAGCACCAGCGCCTTGCGGACGACGCGGCCGCCGTCGCGGACCTTCTCGACCTTCGCGTCGAGCCACAGGTACGGGTAGCGGCCCTCGAGCGGCCGGTTGCGGAACGCGTCGACCTGCTCGTCGAGGCCGGCGCAGATCCGCGAGACCTCGCTCTTGGAGATCCGCAGCCCGAGCGACTCGACCACCTGGTCGACCTTGCGCGTCGAGACGCCGGCGACGTAGGCCTCCTGCACCACCGACACGAGCGCCTGCTCGCGACCGCCGGCGCGGCTCGAGGAAGCTCGGGAAGTAGCTGCCGCGGCGGAGCTTCGGGATCGCCAGCTCGAGCTCGCCCGCCCGCGTCGCCCACGGCCGCGCCCGGTAGCCGTTGCGGTGCGTCAGCCGCTCCTCCGGCGCGCGCTCGCCGCGCCCGGCGCCGATCAGCTCCGACACCTCCGCCTCCATCAGCTGCTGCACCACCCAGCTCAGCGACTCGCGCAGGAAATCGAGCCCCTCCCCCTCCAGCAGGTAGCCGACGACCTGCTCAGCCGTCATCCTCTTCGTCTCGGCCATCGTGGTGACTCTCCTCTCGTCGTCGTCCTTGGCAGGACCCGACGAGTCTGAGCGCCACGGTGGCCGGACTACCCCGGCTCCGTCCGACGCGCTCCTACACCACGCTACGGGACGTGAGCGGCGACGGAGGAACCAGCGGGTGATGAAGGCGAACACGACGGCGATCGCGAGTGTCGTGGCCGCGACCGACCACTCATTGCTCGCGACAAGGAAGACGACGATCGCGAGCAGGACGAGGGTGTAGAAGGCGAACCAGAGCCGTGTGCGGTGCCGGCGCGCTCGGCGTGTGCTTCTCACCGGCGGGCCGGCGAGGGCAGGGGGTGCGGAGCGGTCACGGCAGTGGGACGGTAGCGATCCGCCCATGTCGATGCGATAGGCTCGCCCGCATGCTCGCCTCGGCCACTCCGTTCCTCGCCCTGAGCGGCGCGCAGTGGATCCTCCTGATCGTCTTCATCATCCCGGTCGTGATCCTGTGGGGCTACGCGATCGTGAGCCTCGTCGGTCGGCGCGATCTCGGAATCGGAGCGAAGCTCCTCTGGCTCGTCGGCATCCTCGTGGTGCCGATCATCGGCTCCGTCCTGTACTTCATGCTGCGGCCGGCGCCCCAGGAGCAGAACCGGCGAGCCCAGGCCCGCCACCGCAAGCACTGAGCGTCAGATCTCGCGAGCCTCGATCGTGAGCCACGACGTTCGGGCCTCACCCGGGTCGAGGAAGGGCATCCGGCCGTCTGCGATGTCGTGCGCGCGGCCGAGCACGGAACAGTTGGACGGCTCGACCGCGAGCGCGTAGGTGCCGGTCGCGGGGTGGACCCACTGCCAGAGCCGCGGCAGCGACGACTGCACCGTGAGCTCGATGCGGAGGCGCGGGCTGGTGAGCCGGGCCCAGGAGCCGCCGACGTGCTCGAAGACCCGCTCCGGCGCACCCGTGCCGGGCTCCGGCGGCGCGTCCCAGGTGCCGATGCCGGCCGCCGCGTCGTCGTCGCGCGGGACGACCTCCTCCGCGTCGGTCTCGAGGTAGGCGTCTCCGTCCCACAGCGGCGCACCGATGTTGACGTGGTAGAGAAGCGGCGCGGCGGCGGTCCACTCCGAGACGTTGACCGTGCGGTCGTCGATCCTGACGAGCCCCTCGGTCGCGGTCGTGGCGACGCGGCGGGCGAGCCGGAACGGCGGGTCGTCGACCGTCGCGGTGGCCGTGACGTCCGCGGTCGTGCGCTCCACGTGAAGGTCGACGGCCGGGCGTGAAGTGTAGGTCCCGTGCAGTCCCTGGCCCTCCGAGGCCCGGCCGACGTTCGAGAGGCCGCAGGTCGTGACGAGGCCGCCGCCCCAGGCTGCTCCCCAGGCGATGTCGTCGACGAGGCTCTCCGGGGCCGGAGGCGACTGCTCGCCCGTCTGCGAGATCCAGGCGAGCGGGATTCCCCGGAACCAGGCGCCACCGATGTCGAGGCCGCGATCAGGGAGAAGCCGCAGGTCGATGCCGCCCCAGACGTGGATGTCGACGGCGCGGGATCCCGCCGCCGGCCCGTCGGCGACGACGGACGTGATCGCGCTCGCGATCTGGTCTGCGTTCGAGATCCTGTCCGGGGAGATCATCGTCGAGTCCTCAGGTGCGGGCGTGCCCGACCGAGCCGTTGATCGTGAGCCCACCGTCCACCAGCAGCTCGTGTCCCGTGACGTAGCGCGAGGCGTCGCTCGCCAGGAACACCGCCGCGTCCCCGATCTCCGCCGGGTCGGCGATGTGGCCGAGCGAGATCCGCTTCTCGTAGGCCTTGCGCACCTCGGGCGTGTATGACGTGGCGTTCAGTGGAGTGTCCGTCGCGCCGGGTGCGATGGCGTTGACCGTGATCCCGTGTGGCGCCAGCTCGACGGCGAGCGTCCTCGTCAGCCCGACGATGCCGCCCTTTGCGGTGATGTACGCCGAGAGCTCTGCGAGCGGCTGCACGTCCGCGGCCGAGCTGACATTGAGGATGCGCCCTCCACCGGCGGCGACCATGCGGCGCGCGGCGGACCGGCAGCCCCACACGTAGCCGAACAGGTTGACCGACAGCAGGTCGCGCCACTCGTCCTCGGTCGTGTCGAGAAAGGGCTTCACGAGCGGGCGGGCCGCGTTGTTCACCCAGACGTCGAGCCGCCCGAACGCCTCCAGCGCTGCATCCCCGGCTCGTTCGAGGTCGCTGGGAAGGCTCGTGTCCCCCACGAGCTGGAGTGACCTGGGCCCGCGGGCCTCGATTGCCGCCCCGGTCTCGGCGCCGTCGTCGAGCGAGAGCCCGACGATGTCCGCTCCGGTCTCCGCGAGCGCAATCGCGATGGCCCGGCCGATGCCGCTCGACGCCCCGGTGATGACCGCACAGCGGCCGGAAAGGTCGAAGAGGGCGGACGGAGTCATCGGCTGGACGTTACGCGAGTAGCTCCTGGACGGACGCCGCGAGCACGAGCTTGAAGGCGCTGCGTCCGGCAGTGGCGGGTGCCCGGTCGCCCGTGGCGCGAAACCCGGCGTGCGCATACAGGTGCTGTGCGGGCTCGTTGGCCTCCTGGACGAACAGCACGACCCGCGTCGAGCCACGCTCTTTCGTCCACCGGGCGAGCGCCCTGATCAGGTCGCGCGCGATCCCGCGGCCCCGCGCCTGTGGGTCGACCCACATCGAGATCAGCTGGACCTCGCTCGGGTCGATGCGCGCGAATCCTCCCACCACGCCGAGCCAGCTCCCGTTCTCCTCGGCCGCGAACAGTGTCTTCTGGTCTCCCTCTGCGGCCCCGGCGACCCACTCGCGCCACGTGCGGTCCGGCTCGCGGACCATGTCCTCGTACCGAGTGGAGAAGAAGTCCGCGTCGTCGCGCAGCATCCGCAGACGCGTTTCGCGCCATCGCCGCCACTCGTCGGCGTAGACGCGGCGAATGTTGACGCCGTTCGGCATCCCGCTGAGGCTAGCGATCCTGCGGCGAGCAATCGGCCGTCGGCCCTTCGCAGCAGCCGATCTTGAAGTGACAGCGCGGGCACTGGAGCGTTGCGTGGCGCCACTCCAGCGCGGCCCCGCAGCGCCAGCACGGCTCGGCCCGTGCCGCGGCGGGCGGATGAGGCGGCGGTGCCGGAGTCGCATGCGGGGTCATGCCGGAAGCGTAGAGCGACGCCCTGACGCCACCTCGGTACAACATGCCGACCCGAGGAGAGAGGCTGTAGTCTCGCCGAAGGCGACGACCAGATTCGAACTGGTGTACGAGGCTTTGCAGGCCTCTGCCTAACCACTCGGCCACGTCGCCCGACTCGCGCATCCTAGCCGCGGCCACGCGGACATCCACGCTCTGCGCGCCTTGACAGATGCGGCCGTAGGGCTGGACAATTCGAAGGCGATGGCGAGCGTCTCCGAGATCCTGCAAGAGAAGAGCGGCGACGTGATCCGGATCGACGGCGGGGCGACCGTCTTCGACGCCGTCAAGGTGATGGTCGAGGCGAACGTCGGCGCGGTGCTCGTCACGAACGGCACCGAGATCGAGGGGATCTTCACGGAGCGCGACTACCTGCGCCGGATCGCGGTCGAGGGCCGCCGTTCGCGCTTCACGTTCGTGCGCGAGGTGATGTCGTCGCCGGTCATCATCTTCACGCCCGAGACGACAGTGGACGAGGGCATGGCGCTGATGACGGACCGCCGCATCCGCCACGCACCGGTGGTCGAGGACGGCGAGCTCGTCGGGATGATCTCGATCGGGGATCTCGTGAAGTTCATCACCCAGCGCCAGAGCTTCCAGATCCAGTACCTGACCGACTACATCAGCGCTCGCTAAGGGTCTCCCAAACCGGTTCCACCGCACCCCCGTAGTCACGGGGGAGCGCACATCGAACCGGGAGGAGCCGCCTCATGTCGAAGATCGCCATGCTCGTCGGAGTCGTACTCGCAATTGTCGTGGTCGTGGCCGTCACCACGGCGTCGGCGGGCTCGATCTACACGTACAAGGCGTCGCTCGGAGCGGGAGTCGAGGTGCCGAAGCCGAAGGGGGCGGCCGCAGCGAAGGGCGCGTTTGCGGCCACGGTGACCGAGAACGGGTCGGCCCGCCTCCTCAAGTGGAAGCTCACCTTCTCGGGGCTCACCGGAAAGGCGATCGCCGCGCACGTGCACAAGGGCAAGGCGGGCGTCGCCGGCGCCGTGCTCGTCCCGTTGTGCGGTCCCTGCAGGTCGGGCCAGACCGGGCAGGTGAAGATCTCGAAGGATGCCGCCGACCTGTTCGAGCGGGAGGGCGTGTACGTCAATGTCCACACCCCGAAGAACGCGGCCGGCGAGATCCGAGGGCAGCTGAAGCTCGTCGGCGAGCACGACGCCACGGCCGGGACCTCGCCGCAGCCGGGCACGTCGACGACGCCGACCGGCAGCAGCGGCGGCAGCGGCGACCGCGACCGCGACGGCGGAGGGGGCGGCTACGGCTAGCCGGTTCGCCCCGAGGCCGGGTGGATGCACGCGGCCGAACGTCCCGGTTGGGGGATACTGGAGCCATGACCGACTCCCGCGCCGCCGGCCACATCGAGCTCGCCCGCGAGCTGGAGCGGCGCGATCTCGACGTGGCCGCCCGGATCGACGGCGTCTCGGCGTTGCTCCGCGACGTCGATGGCGTGAGGAGGCGCGCAACTTGCACGCGCGAGCGGCTGGCAGAGATCCCCGCCGAGATCAGGCACGCCGAGGAGGACGAGCGCGACGCGCGCGTCCGCGAGGCCGACGCGCTGCTGGAGCTCGCCGAGGTCGAGCGGCGCGAGGAGGAGCTCCGCCGGTCGCGGCGCGCGGGCGCGGATGCGAAGGAGCAGGTCGAACGGGCCGCGCTGCGCGCCGAGATCGTCGCGGCGGATGCCACGAGCGCGGTGATGCGGACGCGGTCGCGGCTCGAGGACGCCGTCCGCGAGGAGGCCGTGCTGCAGTCGGAGGCAGAGGGCCTGGCGGTCGAGGCGCGCAGCGTCGCACGAGCCGTGGCGGAGGAGCCGCGTCTTTCCGCGTCCGGGAGGTCCGAGCCGGGGGCGTCCCTGGCCGAGATCGAGGAATGGGCAGCTCGAGCCCATGCCGGGCTGTTCGTCGTCCGCGGCGGCCTCGAGAACGAGCGGGAGCGGCTCGTCGTCGAGGCGAACGGCCTCGCAGCGGCCGTGCTCGGCGACCATGGCGGCGGTGCCAGCGTCTCGCTCGTGCGAAAGCGGCTGGAGGAGAACCTGGAGCGGGGCTGACGCCTCGCACCGCGCTGCCTACGGGAAGGACGGGTCGTCCGGGCGCAGGTCGAGCGCCCCGCCGTTGCGGCACTCGGCCGGCAGGCGGTAGTCGAGGCGGGCGATGCTTGCGTCCGAGAGGTCGCGATCGCGCTGGAAGCGCATCAGCGCCCGCGCCGCGGCCGAGTCGAGGCCGAGGCGCTCACCCAGGCGGACGCCCTCCTGCAGCGCCGCGCACTCCGTCTCCGCCTCGTTGCGGATCCCGCGCAGGTGCGTCGCCTCGTGGGCGAGCACGGTGATGGCGAACGCCGCCTCGTCGCGTGAGCCGACCTCGTGCTCGAACGCCACTCTGTAGAGCGAGCGGCACACCGTCGGCTCCAGGTAGGCAAGACCTCGGGGGATGAACGCGACCCCGGCTGCGTCGGAGCCGACGCCGGTGTACGTGTAGCTCTCGTCGCACACGACCCGCACGGGCCGTCCGGCGATGCGGCCCGCCTCGGCCGTGAAGCGCCGTTCTGCCCGCGCCCGGTCGGGAGCCGCGACGGACGTCCAGCCAGACTGCTGATCGACCCGGTAGGCGTAGGCAAACAGGGCCAGGCCGGCGACGATCACGAGGACCAGAGGCACGCGGGAGCGCCGCGCCGGGCGTGGCGGCGCGGGCACGAAAACCGGCTCCCCCTCCTCGTCGACCGTCTCCACCCAGCCGAGGTCGGCATCGGCGGCCCCCGGGAGCCGCCGGGACGCAGGCCGCTCCGGTGCGCCGCGGCGCCGCTCCCGGATCCCTCCCACGACAAACTCGATCTCGGTTGCGGCGAGGATCGCGAAGGGCAGCCAGAAGGGGATGACTGCCTGGAGGCCGCCCGACAGCAGCCAGAGCAGGACGAAGGCCAGGGCGCCCACGCGGGCAGCGGTCTGCAGGTCGTTCCGGGAGAGCCTCGACACCACGCCAGGGTAGATCTCGGCACGTGCGTCCGGTTGCGGCTCGCCGGGACGGTCGGGTCGCGTAGAGTCGCAGGCGATGACGGCCGTGCGCATGGACGGGAAGGAGCTCGCCGCGCGAATCCGCGTCGACGTCGCACGCGAGATTCCGGAGCTCGGTCACGTCGGCCTCTCGACGGTCCTCGTCGGGGACGATCCGGCGTCGCACGTCTACATCAGCTCAAAGCAGAGGGCCGCGACCGAGGCGGGCATCGACGCGCGCGACATCCGGCTCCCCGCGGAGGCGAGCGAGGAGGAGGTGCTCGCCCTCATCGCGAGCCTGAACTCCGACCCCGACGTCGACGGGATTCTCGTGCAGCTGCCGCTCCCGTCGCACATCGACGAGACGAAGGTGACCTATTCGGTCTCACCTGCGAAGGACGTCGACGGCTTCCACCCCGTCAACGCGGGCAACCTCTACCTCGGGACGCCGATCCACGTGCCGGCCACACCGGCGGGGTGCATGGAGCTCCTGCGGGCCTACGACGTCCATCCGGTAGGCAAGGAGGCCGTCGTGATCGGCCGCAGCGAGATCGTGGGAAGGCCGATGGCCATGCTGCTGCTGCACGCCCACGCAACCGTGACCGTGTGCCATTCGAGGACCGCCGATCTCGCGTCGCACGTCCGCCGTGCCGACATCGTCGTCGCCGCGGTCGGCCGGCCCGGGATCGTCACGGCCGACATGGTCAAGCCGGGCGCCGCCTGCCTCGACGTCGGCCTGACGCGCACGGACGGGCGTATCCGAGGCGACATCGACCCCGGCGTGGAGGAGGTCGCCGGCTATCTCACGCCGATGCCCGGCGGCACCGGTCCGATGACGATCGCGATGCTCCTCGTCTCGACGCTGAAGGCCGCCCGGTATCGCCGCGGACTGCTTGCATTCCCCGGTTCCTGACGGTACCGTTCTCGCCGCTTCGTTCAGTCGTATGGCTTCATCGGTGGGGCTGTACTCGTTTCAGGAGGACGTTCGTTGTCAGAGACTGGCACCGTCAAGTGGTTTTCGAACGAGAAGGGCTTCGGGTTCATCGAGCGCGAGGGCGGCGAGGACGTGTTCGTGCACTTCTCGGCCATCACCATGGACGGTTACAAGTCCCTCACGGAGGGACAGAAGGTGGAGTTCGAGGTCGTCCAGGGCCCCAAGGGCGCCCAGGCGGCGAACGTCACGGCAGTTTAGAGCTACCGGATTCGAGCTTCGTCGGCGGGCCCCGGTTGGGGCCCGTCGTCTAACGTTGTGAGACGCCGCACTACAGCAATCAACATGGAGTGGGGTGTCCCGCAACGAGTATTTCCGGTCGAACGTTGCGGGACACCCCACTGGGCGACGGCGTTTGGGCAGGATGTGAGCGGATGGCGATCGACGCGGAGACGGTGATGCACGTCGCGCGCCTCGCGCGGCTCGACCTGCGACCGGACGAGGTCGAGCGGCTCACCGCCGAGCTCGGCGCCATCCTGGACGCCGTCTCCAAGGTTGCCGAGCTCGACCTGGGCGACGTCCCGCCGACGTCGCACCCGCTCGACCTCGTCAACGTCTGGGACGACGACGAGCCGCGCCCGTCGCTTCCGCTCGACGACGTGTTCGCGAACGCCCCCGCCCGGGAGGGAGACCTCTTCCGCGTGCCGCCCACGCACGGCCACGAGGTCTCCGCGTGATCGACACGCTGCGCCTCACCGCGGAGGATGCCCTCGGCCTGCTCGAGCGCGGCGAGGTCTCCTCCGCCGAGCTGCACGACGCGTACACCGCCGCGGCGGGCGAGCGCAACCCCGAGCTGCACGCGTACCTCCGGCTCGTGGACTTCGACGGCGGCACCGGTGTCCCGATCGCGCTGAAGGACGTGATCTCGACGAAGGGCGTCGAGACGACTGCCGGCTCGAAGATCCTCGCGGGCTACACCCCGGTCTTCGACTCCACCGTGGCGGCTCGCTGCAGGGCGGCAGGGCTGCCGCTGCTCGGGAAGACGAACACGGACGAGTTCGCGATGGGCTCGTCGACGGAGAACTCGGCCTACGGCCCCTCGCACAACCCGTGGGACCCGAGCCGGGTGCCCGGGGGCTCCGGCGGCGGCACGGCCGCAGCCGTCTCGGGTGGGCTCGCGCCGTGGGGTCTCGGCTCCGACACGGGCGGCTCGATCAAGCAGCCGTCGGCGCTCTGCGGCAACGTCGGCCTCCGGCCCACGTACGGCACATGCTTGCATGGCCGGGCTTCTTCGTTGCGTCCCTCACCCTCGTCATTCCGCCTTGCGATCCCGCCGTTAGACTTCGCCCATGCCCAGAACCGGTCACGTCGCCCTCGCCGGCGCGCCAAACGTCGGCAAGTCGTCGCTGCTCAACACCCTTGTCGGCCAGCATCTCGCCATTGTGAGCCCGCGCGCCCAGGCCACTCGGCTGCCCGTGGTGGGCCTCCGCACCGAAGGCGACACTCAGTTCATCTTCCACGACCTCCCCGGACTGCTCGAGCCCTCCTATCTGATGCAGACACGCATGCGCGAGCTGGCGTTGGACGCGCTCCGCCGCATGGACGTGGTGCTCCACCTGCATCCCGCGGACCAGGCGCCGGCGCCGTCACTCGATCGGCTCGCCCGACTCGACCAGCCGCTGCGTGCAGCCGTGGTGACGGTCTACACCAAGGGCGATCTCCTCCCCGCGGCGCGGCGCGCCGAGCTCGGGCGCGAAGCCCTGGTCGTCTCCGCCGTCCGCCGGGAAGGCATCGACACCCTGCTCGCCCAGGTGCGCGAACGCCTGCCCGAGGGCGAGCACGAGTACGACCCGGAGGACGTCGGCACCCAGCCCGTGCGCTTCTTCGTCGTGGAGTTCCTGCGCGAGGCGGCCTTCGAGCTGCTCGAGGACGAGCTTCCCTATGGTTTTACGGCCGAGGTGGAGGAGTTTCGCGAAGCCGAACGGCCCGTGTACATTCGGGTGACCTTGTACGTGGAGCGCGAGTCCCAGAAGCGGATCGTGATCGGTGCGGGCGGGGCGACCATCAAGGCCATCGGCGCCAGTGCCCGCCGCCGCATCGAAGAGTTGATCGACGCCCCGGTCTATCTCGACTGCTGGGTCAAGGTGCTCCCGCACTGGCGCAAGAGCGCCGCAGCCCTGACCCGGTTCGGCTTCCCAGAATCGGAGACCTCATGACCTTGGCCCCCGAGCTTCTCCAGATCCTCGTCTGCCCGAAGTGCAAGGGCGAGCTGGAGCATCGCCAGTCGCCCGAGTCCCTCGTCTGCCACACCTGCAGGCTCGTGTACGCAGTCGAAGACGGCATTCCCATTATGCTGATTGACGAAGCGAAGCCGCTCTGAGCCAGGAACGACCGGCGCCCCGCGTGAATCCACATACGCTCAGCGCCAGCGCACAACGTGCCCTCGAGGGCGCGCGCGCCGAGGCCATTCGGCTGGAGCACGACGCCATCGGCGCGGAGCACATCGTCCTGGCGCTGCTTGGAGCTGAAGGGGCCGGCCCACCGGTCCTTCAGCGGCTCGGCCTCCATGCGGACCGGGTGCGCCAGCGGCTTGAGGCCGGCGGCCGGCGCGGCAGGCCCCGCGGCGGGACCGGCGAGCTCGCCTATACGTCCCACGCCAAGCGACTGATCGAGATGGCCTCCAAGGAGGCCCGCGAAACCGGCACGGGACTGTCGGCGGATCACCTGCTGCTGGCCGCGCTGCTCGAGCCTCGCGGGCCGATGGGCAAGATGTTGGCGGAAGCGGGCGCCGGCCCCGACCAGGTGCGCGCGGTCCTGACCGAGGCCACCGGCGGCCACCGGACGGCCTCGGTCGCCGCGACCGCCACGCCTCGGACCCCGGTTCCGGGGAGAAACCCGCCGGGGCCAAAGTCCGGCGACGCGCGACCGTCCCGCACGCCGGCACCGCATCTCTCGCCGAAGCAGTCCGCGCGGAGCATTCCGTGGCGTCCCGTCCTGCTGCTCGCGGTGCCAGTCAGCGTCGCACTCGCCCTGCTGCACGCCCCGCCGGTCTGGATCTTCATCACCGCGTGTCTCGGCGTGCTGCCCCTCGCGGGCTACATGGGTGAGGCCACCGAGCACCTGGCGCACCACACGGGTCCCACGATCGGCGGATTGCTCAACGCCACCTTCGGCAACGCCGCCGAGCTCATCATCGCGATCTCCGCCCTGCGCCTCGGACTGGTGGAGCTCGTCAAAGCCTCGATCACCGGCAGCATCCTCGGAAACCTGCTGTTGATCCTGGGGCTCGCCCTCGTGGCGGGCGGTGCGAAGCGCTCCGAGCTCAAGTTCAATCGCACGAGCGCCGGCATGAGCGCCGGCATGCTGGCGCTGGCGGTCGTTGCCCTGGTCTTCCCGGCGCTGTTCCACTCGGTGCACCCCGAGACGGCTGCCCGCGTGACCGAGCACCGCATGTCGGAGCTGGTCGCCGGGATCCTCATCGTCACCTACGGTTGCTCGCTGCTCTTCACCCTGCGAACGCACCGCACCCTCTTCGGGGGGGACCCTCACCCCCCGAGGGCGCGGTCTGGAGTGCGGGGAAGGCGATGCTGATCATGGCGATCGTCACCATCGGCGTGGCCATCGAGTCGGAGCTCCTGGCCCACTCCGCCACCGAGGCCACCGAGTCGCTCGGCTTGTCCAAGGTTTTTCTGGGCCTGATCGTGATCCCGATCATCGGGAACGCGGCCGAGCACGCCGCCGCGGTGATGCTGGCGCGGAAGGGGCAGGTGGACCTCGGACTTCAGATCGCCCTCGGCTCGAGCACCCAGATCGCCCTCCTGGTGGCGCCACTACTGGTCGTGGCCGGTATCGTGCTGGGGCAGCCCATGGACCTGGTCTTCCAGCCGTTCGAGGTGCTCGCGCTGGCGGTGGCCACCGGAGTCGTGGCCATCATTACGTTGGATGGCGAGTCGCACTGGTTCGAAGGGGTCCAGCTGCTCGCTGTCTACGCCATGGTCGTGGTGGGGGCCTTCTACCTCGATTGACTTGGCGGGCAAGACCGTCCAAGTTAGCTTCGGATAAACCCTTACGAGAGGCAATGGGTGCGGACTCGGCCGACGATTCTCTTCTTTTCGCCGGAGGCGTGCCCGGTCCCCGCCCTGGTGCGGCAGTGGGCGGCGACCAACACGTTCCCGCTGCTGGGATTCAGCCAGCCGGAAGAGGTCGAGGCCATCGTGCTCCGCGGGCACCCCTGTCTTCTGTTCGTGGACGGGAACGGCACCGTCGATCGCGGGGTCGACCTGGTTCGCCGCCTCAAGCTGGATGCGTTCACGGCGATCGTCCCGGTGACCGTCCTCGCTGCGGACCACCACGCGGAGCTGGTCCAGGCCTGGTTCGAGGCGGGAGCGGACGAAGTCATCACCGGCATCTTCTCGCCCGCCGAGCAGCGCGCGCGCCTGGACGCGATGCTGGTGCGCACCGAGCGGGACGTGTCCGTCCATCCGTCCACCCGCCTCCCGGGCACGACGGAGATCGAGCGCGAGATTCGCCGGCGGCTGGAGTCCGACCAGGAATTCGCGGTGTGCTACGCGGACCTGGATCATTTCAAGGAATTTAACGACCGCTACAGCTACTACGACGGCGACCGGGTGATCTACCTGCTGTCGCGGATCCTGCACGACGTCGTGAAGGGTCTGCTGGGCCCGCGCGGCTTCGTGGGGCACATCGGCGGAGACGACTTCATCTTCGTGGTGCCGTCGGAGGAGATCAGCCCCGTCTGCAGCGAGATTCTGGACGTGTTCGACACCCTGATCCCGCTTCAGTACAACGATCAGGACCGGCGGGCGGGATACTTCTTCGGCAAGGATCGCCGTGGGCAGCTCCACCGCGTGCCCCTGATGACGCTCTCGATCGGGATCGTCACCAATCGACACCGCCGGTTTGCGCATCCGGCGCAGGTGAGCGAGCTTGCCACCGAGATGAAGAGCTACGCCAAGACTCTGCCGGGATCGGTGTTCGTGGTCGACCGGCGCCAGGGAACGAACGGCGAGGAGCGGTCCGGGGCTGGATCCAGAGAACAGCCGTGAGGATGGAGCGATGAACGTCAGCTGTCCCAACTGTGCCACCGTGTATCGCGTCGACCCCGCCAAGGTCCCGGAGGGCGGCGTTCGGGCCCGCTGCAGTATCTGCAGCGCCGTGTTTGCGGTCGGCCGTGAGGGGGCCGTCGCGCCCGGAGCCGCGGCGGCGGCGGGCGGCCCTGCGGGGGTCGGGACCCCTCCCGCACGGCCCCCGGCGCCGGCCCCACCCTCGAGGCCAGAGCCGGCGCGTTCGGCCCCTGTGGCTCCTCCACCGGCGCCCCACGCCCCCGCGCCGGCCCCGGCACCCATGGCACCCCCACCCCCTGTTGCGCCCCCAGCGGCCGCACCGCGCCCGGCGACCTTTCCACCACCGGCCGTTCCGACCAGCACGCCGAAACCGGGTGCGGCACCGGCGACGGTGCCCGCCCCCGCGATGCCGCGGCCGGCGACCGCCATGCCCGCGGCAGCGAGCTCGACCGCAGGCGTGGCGTCATCGCCACCGTCTCCAGCGGCGGCGCGGCCCGTGTCGCCCAAGCCCGCGGGCGGCGGCTCGCGTCCGGTCAACCCGTTCCTGTCCCAGGACCCCGCGCTCAAGGCGCGACGACTGGCCCGGGCGCTCATCTCCGACATGGTGGTGTACCACCCGGCCAAGCGGCAGGAAGGCCTCCGCGACGGCAATCTCAAGGAGCTGTTCGACGAGGAGATCCGGAAGAGCTGGGAAGAGTATGCGGAGCAGGTCGGCAAGGACGTGGCCGACAGCACCCCATACTTCAAGGAAGCGCTGAACGAGATTCTCGCCGGCGGTCGGCAGATCTTCTAGCCAGAGTCGCAGGTCGCAGGTCGCGCACGGTTGCAGGGGCAGGGGAGGCGATCCGGCCGGCCCGGCGCCGGGTCCCTCCACGCCCTTCGACGCCCCGCGACCTCTGACGTGCGACTATTTTTCTACCATTCTCACGACCCAAGGGTATCCGGCATGGCCGATCTCGTCGAGCGACTCACCGAGCTACAGCACCGCGTCACCGAACTCCGAGACTTTCTTTGACCTGACGGCCAAGGCCGATCGCCTGCGGGGCCTCGAGGCCTCCCAGGCGGAGGCGGGCTTCTGGGCCAATCCCGACAGCGCCCGCACCATGGTCCAGGAAATCAAGAAGCTCAAAGGGTGGGTGACGCCGTGGGAGGACTTGCACGGGCGGCTCACCGGCACTCTCGAGATGGCCCAGCTGCTCGAGGAGCAGCCCGACGCCTCGATGCTGGACGAGGTGGCACGCGAGACGGACGCGCTCGGCCGGGCCGTCGAAGCCTTCGAGCTGCAGGCGATGCTGCAGGGGCCCGACGACGCGCGCGACGCGCTGCTCACCATCCATCCGGGCGCGGGCGGCACCGAGTCGCAGGACTGGGCCGAGATGCTGATGCGGATGTACGTCCGTTGGGCGGAGCGGCACGGATTCGAGGTCAGCGTCCTCGACCTGCTGCCCGGTGAAGAGGCCGGCATCAAGTCGGTCTCGATCCAGATCAAGGGCGAGTACGCCTACGGCTACCTGAAGGCCGAGAAGGGCGTGCACCGCCTGGTGAGGATCTCGCCCTACGACTCTCAGGCGCGCCGCCACACGTCGTTCGCGTCGGTGTTCGTCTATCCCGACATCGACGATACCATCGAGATCGACATCCGCGAGGAGGACATCAGGATGGACGTCTTCCGCGCGTCCGGCGCGGGCGGGCAGCACGTGAACAAGACCTCGTCCGCGGTGCGCCTCACGCACGTTCCGACGGGCGTCGTCGTCTCCTGCCAGCAGGAGCGGAGCCAGACCAAGAACCGTGCAACCGCGATGAAGATGTTGCGGGCCGCGCTGTACCAGCGAAAGTTGGAAGAGCAGGAGGCCGCGCGCGCCGTCGTCGAGGCGACCAAGACGGACAACTCCTGGGGCAACCAGATTCGATCGTACGTCTTCCAGCCGTACACGATGGTCAACGACCACCGGACCGAGGTGAAGGTGGGCGACGTGCAGCGGGTCATGGACGGCGATCTCGACGAGTTCATCCAGGCCTATCTCAAGCGGTTCGGAGGCAAGGCGGCGTGACTGACGGCGAGGGCGGCGTCCGCGTGACCGGGGAGGAGCGCTCGTTCGTCGAGGCGGCGCGCCGGGACAAGCGCGCCGCGCTCGAGGCCGCGGGTGTCCCGGCCTTCGCCTATCGGTACGAGCGGTCGCACACCGCGGCCGACGCGCTCGCGGCCTACCACGACGAGATGGGCGAGGATGGCCCCGCCGTCTCCGTGGCCGGCCGGATCGACTCGATGCGGTCGCAGGGCAAGACCGCGTTTTTCCATCTCGAAGACGCGAGCGGCAGGATTCAGGTCTACCTCCGACGCGATGCCCTCGGCGAACGATGGGCCGTCGTGGACCAGCTCGACCTCGACGACCACGTCGGCGTGACGGGGCGCCTCTTCCGCACGAAGAAAGGCGAGGTGTCGGTCCGGGCCGACGATCTGACCCTGCTCTCGAAGTCGCTTCGTCCGTTGCCGCGGGGCAAGACGCAGGTGGGCGAAGAAGGCACGGTCACCTACGGCGGCCTCACCGACGCCGAGGTCCGCTACCGCCAGCGCTACGCGGATCTCGCGGTGCACCGGGAGGTCCGCGCCGTCTTCCAGCTCCGCGCCCGCGCCATCGCCTGGATGCGGCGTTACCTCGACGGGCTGGGCTTCCTCGAGGTGGAGACGCCGATCCTGCAACCGCTCTACGGCGGAGCCGCCGCCCGGCCGTTCACGACCCACCACAACGCGCTGGACATGCCGCTCTACCTCCGGATCGCGGACGAGCTGTATCTCAAGCGGCTCCTGGTCGGTGGCCTCGAGCGGGTCTACGAGATCGGGCACGACTTCCGGAACGAGGGGATGGACCGCACCCACAATCCCGAGTTCACCATGCTCGAGGCGTACCAGGCGTACGCCGACTACGGCGACATGATGCGCCTGGTCGAGGGCCTGGTGAGCGGCGTCATCCAGGCGTGTCTCGGCACGCTCCGGCTGGAGCGCTACGGCACGACGCTCGACTTCACCCCGCCGTTCGCGCGGGTCGACTTCATCGCCGGCGTGCGCGACCGGTGCGAGCTCGACCTCCGCGTCGCCACCGACGAGGAGATGCGGCGCCTGCTCCGCGCCCGGGGCGCCGACAGCGAGACGGTCGCCGACCTGACCGGTGGCCGGCTGCAGGACGAGGTGTTCAAGACCGTCCTCGAGCCGGACCTGGTCCAGCCCACCTTCGTGCTCGACTACCCCAAGCCGCTCTCGCCGCTCGCCAAGGAGCACCGGTCCGACCCGGCGCTGACCGAGCGCTTCGAGCTGTTCGTCGGCGGGCGCGAACTGGCCAACGCGTTCAGTGAGCTCAACGATCCGGACGATCAGCGGCGGCGGTTCGAGGACCAGGGCCGGCAGAAGGCCGCGGGTAACGACGAGACCCAGCCGTATGATACGGACTACATCCGCGCGCTCGAGTATGGAATGCCGCCGGCGGGGGGTGTCGGACTCGGGATCGACCGGCTGATCATGCTGCTCGCGGACCAGCCGTCGATCCGCGACGTCATCCTGTTCCCCGCGATGCGGCCGGAGGGTTAGATGGGGGTGGGTCCGATCTCCGAGCGCGCCGATGTCCGGTCGATCTTCCGCTGGCCGCGGCCGCTCGAGTGGCGCATCGCCCGACGGTACCTCCGGAGTCGGAGGACCTCACGGACGGCCTCGCTCAATACGGTCATCTCGATCGGGGGCGTCGCGGTCGGAGTCACTGCTTTGATCGTGGTCTTGGGCGTGATGAACGGGCTGCGCGACGATCTCCGCCAGCGGATCCTGGTCGCCAACCCGCACCTTCGCGTGCTCACCTTCGGCGCCGGGCTGCGGATGGACGATTGGCGGAAGGTGCTCGAGGCCGTACGGCGCGAGCCGGGCGTCGTCGCCGCCGCTCCGGAAGTCATCAGCCAGGCCGGCATCACCGCGGGACAGGACTACGGGGAAGGCGTCAACCTTGTGGGGTTCGACCCCGACACGGGCACGCATTCGGTCACGTCCTTGCCACAATCCATCCGGCAGGGCGATCTCTCGTTCCGGACGACCAAGCCGAACGTCGACGGCGGAATCCTGCTGGGCTCGAGGCTGGCCAATCGGCTCTCGGTCTACCCGGGCGATGTCGTCACCCTCGTGCCGGTGACCGAGGCCAAGGTCAACCCCGCCCTCGGTATCGCGGTGCCGCGGTTCTGGCGCTTCGAGGTGAGCGGGCTGTTCGACACCGGCATGTTCCAGTACGACAACCAGTTCGTCGTGGTGCGGCGGGACGTGGCGCAGAAGTTCACCGGCCTGGGCGATGCGGTCTCGGGAATCGCCGTCCGCGTGGACGACCCGGATCACGCCCCGGCCATCGGCGCGGCGCTGGAGAAGCGGCTGGGGTATCCGTATCGCAGCCTCGACTGGCAGACCCAGAACGCGAGCCTGTTCAGCGCGCTCCAGTTGGAGAAGCTGGCCATGGGCCTGATTATCTTCTTCATCATGGTGGTGGCCGCGTTCAACATCGTGGGCACCCTGACCATGGTCGTATCGGACAAGACCCGCGAGATCGGCATCCTCCGTGCGATGGGCCTGACGTCGCCCGCCGTCGCCCGGGTGTTCCTCCTCCAGGGCGCGGTGATCGGCGGCGTCGGCACGGCGATCGGACTGCTGGTCGGCCTCACCGTGGCCTACGTGGTCGACCGGTCGGGCTGGGTGCGCATCAACCCGGCGGTCTACTTCATCGATCACCTGCCCGTGCATGTGGAAGCGCGGGACGTCCTGGTCGTCGTCGTCGCCAGCCTGGCCATCGCGGTGCTCGCGACGCTGTACCCCTCACGATCGGCCGCGGGCCTCACACCGGTCGACGCCATCCGCCACGAATGAGCGCCATCCTCGAGGCCCAGGGGCTCAGGAAGCTCTACCGAGGCGGGGACGGCACGCCGATCGAGGTCTTGTCCGGCGTGGATCTCGCCGTCGGACGCGGGGAGTTCGTCGCGATCGTCGGCGCGAGTGGCTCCGGCAAGAGCACGCTCCTCCATCTGCTCGGCGCCCTCGACGCGCCGACGGCCGGGAGCGTGCGGCTGGACGGCCTGGACTACGGCGAGCAATCCGCCGACGCGCTCTCGGCTGTCCGGAACCGGAAGATCGGATTCGTGTTTCAGTTTCACCACCTGCTGCGGGAGTTCAGCGCGCAGGAGAACGTGATGATGCCGCTGCTGATCGCCGGGGAAGCCGAAGACCGGGCCCGCTCGCGCGCGGAGGAGCTGCTCGCCGCGGTCGGGCTGGCGGGTCGGATGACGCATCGCCCGTCAGCGCTGTCGGGCGGCGAGCAGCAGCGGGCGGCCGTGGCGCGCGCCCTCGCCACCGATCCGGTCGTCGTGCTCGCGGACGAACCGTCGGGCAATCTGGATCACGGCAACAGCGAGCGACTCCACGAGCTGTTCGCGCGTCTCGCCCGTGAGTTCGAGACAGCGCTCGTCGTCGTGACGCACAATCGCCTGCTGGCCGCCCGGGCCGATCGGGTCCTGTCCCTGGACGGGGGACGCCTGGTGCCGCTGGCGGGCGTGGAGTCGATGCCCTGATGTCCTGCGATCAATGCCGCGAGCGTGAAGCAGTCATCCATCTCACGCAGATCGTGAACGAGCAGGTAACCACGCTCCACCTCTGCGAGAAATGCGCGGAGGAGAAGGGGGTGGAAAGTCCCGGGTCCACCGTGAAGACCCCCCTCGGCAGTTTCCTCGCGGCCATGGGGAAGGGCGCCGAACAGTTGCCGGCCACGCGCACCGGCGACACCTGCCAGCGGTGCGGCGCAACATTTCAGGATTTCCGCGAGACCGGCCGCCTCGGCTGCCCGGACTGTTACCGCACGTTCGAGACCCCGCTTCGGGACCTGCTGCGGCGGCTGCACGGTTCGACCCACCACCTGGGAGAGCGCTACGCGGAGCGGGAGCCCCAGGCGGCCCGGGAGCAGGCGTCCGATCTCCGGGAGCAGCTCCGCCTCGCCGTCGAGACCGAGAACTTCGAGCTGGCCGCCGAGCTGCGGGATCGGCTCCGGGTGGTCGAATGATCGACTTGAGCCTCCTGGCCGATGGCGGAGTAGGCTGGCTCGACGCGAGCGGCCCGTCGAGCCACCTAGTGCTCTCGACGCGGATCCGGCTGGCCCGGAACCTTGCGGAGCACGTGTTTCAGGGCCGGACGTCCGAGACCGAGCGGGAGCAGGTGCTCGATGTGGTCGAGCGGGCCGCCCGGGAGTCCGTCCTGCTCCGCGGGGCCACCCGGTTCCGGCTGGATCGGCTTGACCGGCTGGACCGTCAGCTCCTGCACGAGCGCCACCTGGTGAGCAAGGAGCTGGCTGGACTCGAGGCGGAGGCCAGGGTCCGGTCCGGGGCCTCGGTGCTGATCCGGGACCGGTTCGGCGTCATGCTGAACGAGGAGGATCACCTCCGGATCCAGGGGCTCCATTCCGGGTTCGCGCTCGACCAGACCTACACCGAAGTGGACCGGCTGGACGCCGAACTGGGACAACGACTTGCTTTCGCATTTCATCCTGAGTTCGGTTATCTTACCTCCTGTCCGACGAACGTCGGGACCGGGCTCCGTGCGTCGGTGTTGATCCACCTGCCCGGGCTCGTCCTCACCAAGGAAATCAACAAGGTTCTGCAGGGGCTCGCGCAGGTCGGGCTGACCTATCGCGGCCTATACGGCGAGGGGAGCGAGGTGGTCGGCAACTTCTTTCAGTTGTCGAACCAGACGACGCTCGGCAGTTCGGAACGCGAGCTCATCGACCACCTCGGCAAGATGGTACGGCAGGTGATGGACTACGAGGAGCAAGCGCGCCAGGTGCTCCTCCGCGACGCGCCGACGGTCATCGAAGACAAGGTGTGGCGGGCCTACGGTCTGCTCCGGTATGCGCGCTCGCTGTCGTTCGACGAGGCGATGAATCTCCTGAGCGGGGTGCGCCTCGGAGTGGGCGTCGGGCTGATCCCCGACGTCGCGATGTACACGCTGAACAAGCTCCTGATCTACACCCAGCCCGCGCACCTGGCGGTGGCGGAAGGCATCTCGCCCGACGACTCGGACCTGCCGCTGCGGCGGGCACGTTTCGTGCGAAAAGTGTTGGAATCCGAAGTGGGACGCCGTGGATGAGCCACGGCGGCGAGCCTCGGAGCAACGTAGGGTACCGCGATGAACGGCTACAACTTCACTGATCGTGTCCGCAAGGTCCTGCAGATGGCCCGCGAGGAAGCGGCCCGTCTCCACCACGAATACGTCGGTACCGAACACATCCTGCTCGGCCTCATCCGTGAGGGCGAGGGGGTGGCGGCCGCCGTGCTCACCAACTTGAACGTCGACCTCGAGGACATCCAGCAGAAGATCGAGGAGACGGTGAAGAAGGGGAAGGCGGCGGCCGCCGCCGGTCCCGATCTTCCGTACACCTCCCGCGCCAAGAAGGTGCTCGAGCTCGCCATGACCGAAGCGCGCGAGCTCAACCACTCCTACGTGGGCACCGAGCATCTGCTGCTCGGCCTGTTGCGCGAGGAGAAGGGCATCGCGGCCCAGGTGCTGACCGACGCCGGCGTGAACCTCGAGCAGAGCCGCGCGGAGACCCTGCGGCTCCTCGGGAGCGACATGCCGCAGGCGTCCTCCGGCGGCGGGAGCGGCAGCCAGCCGAGCGCGGCGCCGAAGTCCGAAAAGAAGTCGAAGACGCCCGCGCTCGACCACTTCTGTCGCGACCTCACCCAGCTCGCCGCCGAAGGCCAGCTCGATCCGACGATCGGCCGCGCCAAGGAGATCGAGCGGGTCATGGAGATCCTGGCGCGCCGGAAGAAGAACAACCCGGTGCTCATTGGCGAGCCGGGCGTCGGCAAGACGGCGATCGTCGAGGGCCTCGCGCTGCTGATCGCAAACGGCCTCTGCCCGGACGTCCTGCGCGACCACCGGGTGCTCTCGCTCGACATGGCGGCCGTCATCGCCGGCACGAAATACCGCGGCCAGTTCGAGGAGCGGCTTAAGGCGGTCATGAACGAGATCGCGCAGAACAAGCAGATCATCCTGTTCATCGACGAGCTGCACACGCTGGTCGGTGCGGGCGCGGCCGAAGGCGCCATCGACGCCTCCAACATGCTGAAGCCCGCGCTCGCGCGCGGCGAGCTCCAGTGCGTGGGCGCGTCCACGCTGAACGAGTATCGGAAGTACATCGAGAAGGACGGCGCGCTCGAGCGGCGCTTCCAGACCGTGGTCGTCGAGCCACCGACGGTCCAGGAGACGGTCGAGATCCTCAAGGGCCTCAGGAAGAAGTACGAGGACCACCACCGGATCAGCATCCCCGACGAGACCCTCGAAGCGGCGGCGGAGCTCTCGGAGCGGTACATCACGGACCGGTTCCTGCCGGACAAGGCGATCGACGTGATCGACGAGGCGGGCGCCCGCGCGCGCCTCGCCTCGCAGGTGCCGCCCGCCGAGGTGGCCGAGCTCAAGACGGCGCTCGAGAAGGTCAACCTGCAGAAGGAAGACGCGGTCCGCGACCAGAACTTCGAGCGTGCCGCCGCGCTGCGCGATCAGGAGCGGGATCTGCAGAACCAGATCCGGCTCAAGAACGAGGAGTGGGAGAAGGACCGGCAGACCCGCCGCCCGGTGATCGACGAGGAGGCCATCGCGTTCATCGTGTCCCGCTGGACGGGCATCCCGGTGACGCGGCTCCAGGAGGCGGAAGCCTCGCGCCTCATGCGGATGGAGGACGAGCTGCACACGTCGGTCGTGGGCCAGGACGAGGCGATCAAGGCCGTGTCCCGGGCCATCCGGCGCTCGCGCGCCGGCCTCAAGGATCCCAACCGGCCAATCGGCTCGTTCATCTTCTCGGGTCCGACGGGCGTCGGGAAGACCGAGCTCGCCCGCGCGCTGGCGCGGTTCCTGTTCGCCGACGCATCGGCGCTGATCCGCGTCGACATGTCGGAGTACATGGAGAAGTTCTCGGTCAGCCGGCTCATCGGTGCACCGCCGGGGTACGTCGGGTACGAGGACTCCGGGACGCTGACCAAGGCTGTGCGGCGGAAGCCCTACTCGGTCGTCCTTCTGGACGAGATCGAGAAGGCGCACCCGGACGTGTTCAACATCCTGCTGCAGGTGCTCGACGAAGGCCACCTGACCGACAACTACGGTCGGATGATCGACTTCAAGAACACCGTCGTCATCATGACGTCGAACGTCGGCGCCCGCGACATCATGCAGGGCAAGACGCTTGGCTTCCACGGCGGCGACACGCGCAGCAGCTTCGAGAAGATGCAGGAGACGGTCAAGGACGAGATGAACAAGGTGTTCAATCCCGAGTTCCTGAACCGGCTGGACGATGTCATCGTGTTCCACCCGTTGGCCAAGGAGCACATCGCGCAGATCGTCACGATCCTGCTCAAGGAAGTGCAGCGCCGCCTGGGCGACGAGGTCAAGCTCACGCCCGCCGCGGTGGAATTCCTGGTCGAGCACGGATACGACCAGAGTTACGGAGCCCGGCCGCTCAAGCGGTCGATCCAGCGGTACATCGAGGATCCGCTCAGCGAGAAGATCCTCATGGGCGACTTCGGTCGCGGCGACGAGATCGAGGTGGACGTCGCGCCCGACGGTGAGCGGCTGGCTTTCCGGGCGCTGACCGGCACCCAGGCCTAGTCCCGCTCCGCGCCGACTCCCCGAGCCGGCGCGCCCACCTCCGACCGAGTGCGGATGCCGCGTTTTCTCTCCATGGCCGCCGCCGGGGCCCTCCTGATCGGGGCCCCGGCGGTGCTGCCGGCCCAGGACCAACAGCCGCCCACCATCGACAGCATCGCCGTCGTGGGGAATGGGCGGCTCACTGCGTCCCAGATCATCGGCACCTCCGGGCTCATCGCGAAGCAACCCGTCAACTACCGCGACATTCAGCGGGCCATCACGGCCCTGTTCCGCACGGGGCAGTTCGACGATGTGCTCGTCGAGCAGCAGCCGTTCGGGAACGGCCTGATGCTGACCCTCCGCGTGAAGGAGCGGCCCATCCTCGAGAAGTGGGCGGTCCGCGGTGTCACGAAGCTCTCGGAGGGCGAGGTCAAGGGTCGCGTGAAGCTGAGCGACGGGCGGCCGGTGGACCGGAACGCCATCGAGCAGAGCCGCGCGGCCATCGACTCGCTCTACAAGCACGCAGGCTACTACAGCGCACAGATCAAGGCGCTCGAGCTCCCCCAGGACAATGGCCACCTCCGCCTCGTCTTCGACGTGCAGGAGGGGCAGCGGGTGGCCATCAGCCAGGTGAGCGTCGACGGCAACAAGCACTTTTCGGACGGACAGGTGGTCAAGCACATGGCCACTCGGCCCGAGGGCTTCTGGTGGTTCCAGAAGGGCGAGTACGACGAGCGCAAGGTGGACCAGGACGTGCGCGAGGGGCTTCCGCGCTGGTATGCCGACCACGGCTATGTCGACATGCAGGTGACGCATGATTCGCTGATCGCCGATTCGGCCGGCGGCAAGGCGGTCCTCCACCTCACGATCGACGAAGGAGAGCCGTATCAGGTCGGGACCTTTGACATCGAGGGCAATCGGCGCTTCTCGAGCGAGGAGCTGCAGGTGTACTACCCCTTCGGGCCGGTGGGTTCGACCGGCGGCCCCCTCGGCGGTCCACGGGCGTTCAGCCAGTCGCAGTGGGACGGTGCCACCGAAAAGCTCCAGAACCTCTACGCCAACAACGGCTACATCTACGCCCAGGTCGAGCCGACCGAAATCCGGCACACCAGCCGCGACGGCAAGCCCGTCGTGGATCTCCGCTGGTCCATCCGGGAGGGCTCGCCGGCCACCATCAACAAGGTCGAGATCGTCGGCAACGACGTGACCCACGAGCGCGTGATCCGCGAGGCGATCGTCATGCTCCCGGGCGATCTCTTCAGCCGCGACCGCCTGATCCGCTCGTACCAGAACGTCTCGAACCTGGGCTTCTTCCAGCAGCCGATGCCGAGCCCGGACGTGAAACCGGCCGCCAACGGCGTGGACGTGGACATCACCTTCCGCGTCGAGGAGAAGCGGACCGGCAACATCAATTTCGGCGCGTCGCTGGGGCAGGGGACCGGCGTGGGCGGGTTCCTCGGTCTCGAGGAGCCGAACCTGTTCGGCAAGGGCAAGCGCGGCAAGCTGCAGTGGCAGTTCGGCAAGAACATCAACGATTTCACGCTGAGCTACACCGATCCGACCATCCGGGAGAGCCGGATCTCCGGGACCGTCACGCTCTTCGATTCCCGCGCCCGCTACACGGTCGGTGACCTCGGCCGCCGGAAGCAGACCGGCGGCAGCCTGCAGCTCGGCTTCCCCTTCCTGGGCTCGCGGTACACCCGGTTCTTCACCTCGTACTCGTACCAGCACGTGACCTACAGCGAGGGATCGGCGGACCTCCGGGCTCGCTACAGCTGCACGTCGTGCGTCCGCTCGACGCTCGGGTCGAGCATCCTCCGCGACACGCGCATCGGGCTGCCCTTCGCGACCGGCGGCTCCCTCACCAACGTGAGCGGCGAGCTGAACGGCGGCTTCCTGGGCGGGACCGGACACTACCAGAAGCTGGACCTCGAGACGCGCTACTACGCGCCCCTCGGCACCATGGGCGGAGGAGGGCAGCTCGGCGCGGGGGTACAGTTCGTGCTAGGGCTCACCGCGAAGTCGGGATTCGTCTTCGGTGACCCCGGGCCGTTCTTCACCGAATTGTACGCGCTCGGCGGGGTGCAGTACGGCATCCCGTTGCGCGGCTACGACGAGTTCTCCATCACCCCCAACGGGTTCGACCCGTCGGCGAGCGGCAACCAGGCCAGTCCGGATGCCTTCGGCAAGTCGTACGCCGCCTTCACGGTGGAAGCGGGCGCGCGGATCAGCCAGTCGATGTACCTGGACGCCTTTTTCGACGCGGGCAACGTGTATCGGAGCGCGCGTCAGTGGGATCCGACCCGGCTGTTCCGCGGCGCCGGCGTCGGCGCCGCGGTGATCTCGCCACTCGGACCGATCGGCGTGGACCTGGGCTACGGGTTCGACAAAGTCGATGCGCTGGGCCGTCCCGCCCCGGGGTGGCAGGTGCACTTCAAGCTGGGCAACTTCTTCTAATCGGTCACCTTTCATCTGGAGCAACGCATGAAGCTGTCCCTCGTAGGTGCCTGGACCACCCTTCTCGCCCTCGCCTGTTTCGCCGCGCCCGCGGCGGCTCAGCAGGCCGGCGGCGTGAAGCTGGCCTACGTCAACACCCAGGCCATCCTCAAGTCGACGCCGGGCTATGCACAGGCGGAGTCTACGTTCACCAAGGAGCTCCAGACCTACCGAGGCGAAGTCCAGAAGCTGCAGGCGAGCCTGGACTCCGCGGCGTCCGACTTCGAGCAGCAGAGCGTCATGTTGAGCCCGACGCAACGGGCGGCCAAGCGCAAGGATCTGGAAGGTCAGCAGCAGAAGCTCGAGCAGCGTACGCAGGAGCTGCAGCAGCGTGCCGCGGGTCGCGAGCGCGAGCTGCTCGACCCCATCCAGACCAAGGTGAACAGCGTGATCGAGGGCGTTCGGGCCTCCGGCAACTACGCCATGATCTTCGACGTGAGCGCGCCCAACAGCGGCATCGTCACGGCCGACAAGTCGTTGGACCTCACGCAGAAGATCATCCAGCAACTCAAGTCGGGCACCTGAGCCCGTGACGTCGACTGGCCTCACCGCGCAGGCGGTCGCCGACCTCGTCGGTGGCCGCCTGCTTGGCGATGGGACCGTGCTGTTGCGCGCCGTTCGCGCGCTGGACAGCGCCGGCCCCGAGGCCATCTCCCTGGCCGTCTCGCCGCGATACGCGGAGGAGCTGCGCGCGTGCCGGGCGGGCGCGGTGCTCATTCCCGACGGCCTGGCCGAAGTGCCCGGAGGGCCGAGCACACGAATCGTCGTCGGCGATCCCTATGCGGCGATGGTGCGAGTCATCGGAGCGCTCTTTCCCCCGGCCGTATCGGCGCCGGGCATCGATCCCACGGCGCGCCTCGGGGCGGGGTGCACGCTCGGACGCGATGTGTGCGTCGGGCCCTACGTCGTTCTCGGCCGCGGCGTCCGGCTGGGGGACCGGTGTGTCCTCGCGGAGGGCGTGTCGCTCGGTGACGGCGTGACTGTCGGTGAGGACACCGTCATCGGCCCGCGGGCCGTGCTGTACACGGAAACGACAGTCGGCGCGCGGGTGGTGATCAAGGCGGGAGCGGTGCTCGGCGGCCCGGGCTTCGGTTACCTTCCGGCCGACGGTGGACATCGCCGGATTCCCCACGTGGGTGCCTGCATCATCGAGGACGAGGTGGAGATCGGCTCCAATTCCTGCGTCGACCGGGGCAGCGTCAACGACACGGTCGTTGGCCGCGGCACCAAGGTCGACAACCTGGTACACGTCGGACACAACGTCCGTATCGGCGAGCGGTGCCTGATCATGGCGGGCGTCGGCATCGCCGGCAGCACCCGGATCGGGAACGACGTGATTCTCGCGGGTCACGTCGGCATCACCGATCACCTGGTCATCGGGAACGGGGCACGGTTGGCGGCGAAGAGCGCCGTGTTCGGCGACGTCTCGCCGGGGGCATCCTTCAGCGGCCACCCCGCGCGTCCCCACCGCCAGTTTCTCCGGGCCCAGGCGGCACTCTACCGAGTGGTTCCGATCATCTCGGACCTCGAGCGACTGGTGTCGGAGGCGACCCGCGATGGGTAGGCGAACGCTGGCCGCGACGGCCGAGATCCGGGGCGTCGGCCTGCACACCGGGCGGGACGCGACCGCGCGCTGCGTCGGCGCGGCGTCCGGGCAGGGCATTGTCTTCCGCCGGATCGACCTGCCCGGCGCGCCCGAGATTCCGGCCCGCGTCGCCGAGGTGCAGTCCACCGATCGGCGCACGGCACTGGGCGACGGTGAGGTGACCGTCCAGACCGTCGAGCACCTGCTGGCCGCCGCCGCCGCGCTCGAGCTCGACGACCTGACGGTCGAGCTCGACGGCCCCGAGCCGCCCATCGGCGACGGATCGTTCACGCCGTTCCTCGCCGCGCTGACCGACGCCGGCGTCGAGACCACCGCCGGCCAGCCGACGATCTATCGGGTGACGGCGCCGTTCCAGCTCGCCGAAGGCGAGTCGTCCTACGTCGTGGCGCCCGCGCGCACGCTCCGCCTCACCACCACCATCGAGTGGGCGCACCCGCTGATCGGCCGACAGAGCGGCGCCTACGACATCACGACCGACGAATTCCGGCGGGAGCTGGCGGGCGCGCGCACCTTCGGCTTCCTTCGTGAGGCCGAGGCGCTCCGCGCCCGCGGCCTGGCCCTCGGCGCGGCGCTCGACTCCACGCTGGTGCTCTCGGAGGACGGCCTGGTCGGCGGCGCCGCGCTCCGGTGGCCGGACGAGTTCGTCCGCCACAAGACCGCCGACATCCTGGGCGACCTCGCGCTGGTCGGCGGGCGGGTCCAGGCGCACGTGATCGCGACCAAGCCAAGCCATCAGGGCAATATCGCGCTCGCCCGCTGGCTCACCCGCACCGCGCAGCGCGACGGAGGCGTGGCGATGGACATCGGCCGGATCCTGGACGTGATTCCCCACCGGTATCCCTTCCTGCTCGTGGATCGCATCCTCGAGGTGGAAGGGACCAAGCGGATCGTCGGGATCAAGAACGTCACCATCAACGAGCCGTTCTTCCAGGGCCACTTCCCGGGGCATCCTATCATGCCGGGCGTCCTCATCATCGAGGCGATGGCGCAGGTCGGGGGAATGCTCCTGCTCGGCACCATCGAGGATCCGGACCAGAAGGTGGTGTACTTCATGTCGCTCGACAACGTGAAGTTCCGGCGCCCCGTCACGCCGGGAGACCAGCTGCGATGCGAGCTCGAGATGCTGCAGAACCGCGGGCGCACCTGCCGCATGAAGGGCGTGGCGTACGTGGACGGTAATGTCGTCGCCGAGGCGGAGATGATGGCCCGCGTGGTGGATCGGTGACCACCCACATCCACCCGACGGCCATCATCGACCCTTCGGCCCGGATCGGGGCGGGGGTGGAGATCGGCCCGTGGGTGATGGTCGGGCCCCAGGTCACCGTGGGCGATCGCTGTCGCCTGGCCCCGCGCTCGCGGCTGGTGCGCAATGTGATCCTGGCCGACGGGGTGCAGGTCGGCGACGGGTCGATCCTCGGCGGCGACCCGCAAGACCTCAAGTTCAAGGGAGAAGAGACCTGGGTCGAGATCGGCGCCGGCACGATCATCCGTGAGTACACCACGATCAACCGCGCCACCTCGCAGAGCTTCCGCACCACGGTAGGCGCACGGTGCTTCATCATGACCTACGTGCATCTGGCCCACGACTGTCACATCGGCGACGAGGTCACGATCGCCAACGGGACCCAGTGCGCGGGCCACGTCACCATCCACGATCGCGCCATTCTGAGCGGGCTCAACGCGGTGCACCAGTTCGTCACCATCGGGACCTTCGCGTTCGTGGGCGGCGGCTCGCGGGTCAATCAGGACATCCCGCCGTACGTGAAGGCGGTCGGGAATCCGATGGAGCTCTATGGACTCAATTCCATCGGCCTTCAGCGCGCCGGCTTCTCGGGCGAAACCATCTCCGCGCTCAAGCGAGCGTACCGCCTGTTCTTCAACTCCGAGCTGAATCTCTCGCAGGCCCTCGAGCGTGCCCGGAGCGACCTCCCGACTTCCCCGGAGGTGGAGCGATTCCTCGCCTTCGTCGAATCGTCCGAGCGGGGCGTGCCCGCGTGAGCGCGCCGCTTCCGATCGGGGTCGTCGGCGTCGGCGCGCTGGGCCGGCATCACGCACGACATCTGGCGCAGCTCGAGCACGCCCGGTTGGTCGGCATCTTCGATATCGACGCCGAGCGCGCCAGGACGATCGCCGACGAGATCGGGACGACGCCGTTCACCGATCTCGAGGCGCTGCTGGACCGGGTCGAGGCGGTGACGGTCGCGGTGCCCACGCCGGCACACGCGACCGTCGGCCTCCAGGCGCTCGCGCGGGGCGTCCCGGTGCTCATGGAGAAACCGCTCGCCGGTACGCTCGCCGAGGCCGACCAGCTGATCGGCGCCGCGGAGCGGGCTGGACTCCAGCTCCAGGTCGGGCACATCGAGCGCTACAATCAGGCGCTCCGCGCGGCCGAGCCCTATCTCGACGGCCCTCGGTACATCGAGAGCCAGCGCCTGGCCCCGTTCCAGCCCCGCGGCACCGACGTCGCGGTGGTGCTCGACCTCATGATCCACGACCTCGACCTCGTGCTCCGTCTCACCGGCGGCGCGGAGGCCATGGAAGTCCGGGCGTCGGGACTGCCGCTTCTCAGCTCCCATCTGGACATCGCCAACGCGCGCGTCGAGTTCGCCAACGGGGCCGTGGCGCTCGCCACGGCGAGCCGCGTCTCGCGGGAGCGCGTGCGACGGCTCCGCGTATTCCAGCCGAATGGGTACCTGTCGCTCGACCTCGCCAGCGGCGCGGGCGAGTTCATGCGGGTCCGGGGCGACTGGCGTCCGGGCACCGGCAATGCACTGTCGGATGTCGTCGAGCGAATCGTTCTCGAAGCTCCCGAGGCGGACGCGCTCCAACTCGAGCTCCGGAGCTTCGTCCACGCCGTGCGGGGCGGACGCGACGTGGTCGTGAGCGGCGAGGAGGGACGCGCCGCGCTGGCCCTCGCGCTCCGGGTGGCGGCCGCCGTGCGGACGTCGCCGCTCGCCGTACCCGCGGCCGGATGATCGCCCGGCAGGCCCCGCGCATCCTCGTCTCCGCCGGCGAGCCCTCGGGCGATCTCCATGGCGCAGGGGTGGTCGAGGCGCTGAGGCGTCGTCATCCGGACGCGATCATCGAGGCCGTTGGCGGGCCCCGCATGGCCGCCGCCGGGGCGACCATCCGCTACCCGATGGAAGGCCTGGCCGCTTTCGGCTTGGTAGAAGTGGTCACGAAGCTCGGAGCGCACGTCCGGCTCCTCCGTGCGCTCCAGGCCGACTTCCGAGCGCGCCGCTACGACCTGGTCATCCTCATCGACTATCCGGGGTTTCACATCCGCGTGGCCGAGGCGGCGCGGCGGGCGGAGACGAAGGTGCTCTACTACATTGCGCCCCAGCTCTGGGCCTGGCGGCCGGGACGCGCCCGCCGGTTCGCGTCCGCGGTGGACCGGCTCGCCGTGGTGCTCCCCTTCGAGCAGCGGTTCTTCGGCCAGCTCGGCCTCCGCAGCGACTACGTCGGACATCCGCTGGTGGATCGCGGCCTCTGGCCCACCCGCGCGGATGCCCGCCGGAAGCTCGGCATCCCGGCCGACAGCCGCGTCCTCGGCATCTTTCCGGGCAGCAGGACTCAGGAGATCCGGCGGCTGTGGCTTCCGTTTCGCGATGCGGCGCGCCGGCTGCTCGACGAGGGCCGATGCGACCGGGTCGTGGTCGCGGGCACGGACGGCGGCGAGTATCCCGACCCGGGGCCGCTCCAGATCATCCGCGGCGATCCCATCCCGGTCTTCGCGGTGGCCGATGCGGCGCTGGCCAAGTCGGGCACGACGACCCTCGAGGCCGCGCTCGCGGATGTGCCGATGGTGGTGGCCTACAAGGTCCACCCGCTCACGTGGCGCATGTTTCAGCGAGTGCGGACCGTCCGATGGGTGAGCCTGGTCAATCTGGTCGCCGAGCGCGAGGTGGTTCCCGAGATCCTGCAGGATCGAGCGGAGGCCGGGCCCCTGGCCGACGCGCTGCGGCCGCTCCTCGATGCGGGCGACCCGCGCACGATCGCGCAGCGCGAGGGGCTCGCGCTCGTGCGGCAACGGCTCGGCGAGCCGGGCGCGACGACGCGCGTGGTCGCGCTGGCCGACGAGCTGCTCGGCACGTGAGACTCAAGGTCCCGCCCTCGACCGCGCGCGTGGTGGCCGGGCCGGCGCTCAGAGTCCTCGCCGCGTCGTGGCGCATCCGCACCGCGGGCGAGGAGCGATGGCGGCCGCTCCGCGAGGCTCGTCGGCCGGTCGTGTTCCTGCTCTGGCACGAGGTCATGCTGCCGCTTCTGTGGCAGCACCGGCGCCAATCGGTCGCGCTCGTGGTGAGCAAGGCGCGCGAGGGACAGTACCTCGTCGATTTCGCGGCGTCGCTCGGTTACCGGGCCGTGCGGGGCTCCAGCACGCGTGGTGCCGCGCGGGCATTGCTGGGCGCCGTACGCGAGCTCCGGGCGGGGTATTCGGTCGCGTTCACGCCGGACGGTCCGCGTGGCCCGCGGCGCCAGTTGAAGCCAGGAGTGGTCGCGGCCGCCCAGCGCGGCGGCGGCATCATCGTCCCGGTGCACGCCCAGACCGAGCGGGCGTGGCGGTTAGATTCGTGGGACCGCTTCATGATTCCCAAGTTCGGCGCGCGCGTCCTGGTCACCTACGGTCGCCCCTTTGAGGTCGCGCCTGGCGAGGACGGCCTCGCGGCCGGATTGAGCGAGGCGGAGGCCCGGTTGACCGAGATCGCGGGTGCGGGGGAGTGAGACGCCGATGAGCCGACGGGGAGACACGCACCGGGTCATGCGCTGGCTGTGGACCAGCCGGCGCCCCGACGCGCGCCTGGCCCGCCTGGCGTTGCTGCCGGCGTCGGGGCTCTGGCGCCTCGCCATGGACACCCGCCGGCTAGCCTATCGGCAGGGCTGGTTCGCGACCCGGGACCTACCGCTGCCCTCGGTCGCGGTCGGAAACCTGACCGTTGGCGGATCGGGCAAGACGCCGATCGCCACGTGGATCGCGCGCCACTACGTCGCTCGCGGCCTCCGGCCCGGTATCCTGCTCCGCGGGCACGGCAACGACGAGACCCTGGTACACCAGCACTCCGTCCCCGAGGCGGTCGTAGTGGCCGACCCGGACCGCGTGGCCGGCGCCGAACGCGCCCTCGCCGGCGGAGCCCAGGTGCTGGTGCTGGACGATGCCTATCAGCGGCTCGACGTCCATCGGGACCTCAATCTCCTCGTCATGAGCGCCGAGACGACCCGGGCGGTGCGCTGGCCGCTGCCCGCGGGGCCATGGCGCGAGGGCTGGGACGCGCTCGGCCGCGCCGATGCGGTCATCGTGACGCGGAAGCGGGCCACGCCCGAAGCGGCCCAGGCGCTCGCGCGCCAACTCGAGAGCCAGGTGAGTGGTCCGGTGGCCGTCGCTCACCTCGGCCTCGGCACCCTCGAGGGGCTGGTCAGCGGAATCCGACGCCCCGCGGATACCCTGGCTGGGAAGCGCGTGGTCGCGGCCTCGGGCATCGCGGACCCGGACGCCTTCGTCGCCCAGACGAAGGCCACGGGGGCAGCGGTGCAGGTGGCCACGTGGAAGGATCATCACGACTACCGCGACGAGGACGTCGCCTGGCTGGCCCACGCCGCCCGCCGCGCCGACCACGTCGTGATCACGCAGAAGGACGCGGTGAAGCTGCGCGACCGCTGGCCCGCGGCGGTGCCGGAGCCGCTGGTGGCCCTGCTGGACCTGACCTGGGAAGAGGGCGGCGAGGCCATCGTCGCCGTGCTGGACGCCGTCGTCACCCCCGTCGACCAACTGTAACTCGTTTTCGGAGCAACCCGGACATCCTATGAGCACCGTCAGCCGCCCCTCTCTTCTCATCCGCCCGGAGAAGGACACCTTCCTCAACGAGGAGAATCCGTTCGAGGCCATGATGTCCCGCTTCGACTACGCGGCGCAGCGCCTGAGCCTGGATCCCGGGCTCTACAAGGTGCTGCGGAGCCCGGAGAAGCAGATCATCGTGAGCGTGCCCATCCCGCGCGACTCGGGCGAGGTCGAGGTGTTCACCGGCTACCGCGTGCTCTACAACACGAGCCGAGGGCCGGCGAAGGGCGGCATCCGCTTCGACATGAATGTGACCCTCGACGAGGTGAAGGCGCTGGCGGCGTGGATGACGTGGAAGTGCGCGGTGGTCAATATCCCCTTCGGCGGCGCCAAGGGTGGCGTGGTCTGCGACCCGCCCAACCTCTCCCTCGCCGAGCTCGAGCGCATCACCCGCCGCTACACCTCCGCCATCATCGAGACCCTGGGCCCCGACTCCGACGTGCCGGCGCCGGACGTGAACACGAACGAGCGGATGATGGCGTGGATCATGGATACGTACTCCATGCACAAGCGCCACACGGTGACCGCCGTGGTCACCGGCAAGCCCGTGGAGATGGGCGGGTCCCTCGGCCGGCGCGAGGCGACTGGCCGCGGCTGCATGCTCATGACCCGCGAGGCGCTCAAGAAGCTCGGCCTGCCCATCAAGGGCACGCGCGTGGCGGTCCAGGGCTTCGGCAACGTCGGCTCCATCGCCGCGCAGCTCATGGAGGAGCTGGGGCTCACCGTCGTCGCGGTGAGCGACAAGTCCGGCGGGGTCTACAACCCCAAGGGCCTCCGGATTCGCGAGGTCCAGCAGCACGTGAAGCAGCACCGGTTCCTGAGCGAGTACAAGGAGGCCGAGCACATCGCGAACGACCAGGTGCTCACGCTCGATTGCGACGTGCTCGTGCCTGCCGCGCTGGAGAATGTCATCACCAGTCAGAACGCGCGCGACGTGAAGGCCCGCATCATCTGCGAGGGCGCCAACGGTCCCACCACCGCCAACGCCGACCGGATTCTCGAGGAGAAGGGCGTGTTCGTCATTCCCGACATCCTCGCGAACGCGGGCGGCGTGACGGTCAGCTATTTCGAGTGGGTGCAGGATCGCGGCGGGTACTTCTGGGACGAGGAGACCGTCAATCAGCGGCTCGAGCGGATCATGGTGCAGTCGTTCGACGAGGTGGTCGGCATGGCGGGCAAGCACTCGGTGAACACCCGCATCGGCGCGTACATGCAGGCGATCGAGCGGGTGGCGGCAGTGCACCGGCTGCGGGGCATGTACGCGTAGAATGGCGTGACCGGCCGGGGCGCCCATGGAACTGGTCCTGCTGGCCGTCGGCAAGCTGCGCCCGAGCTATCGCGAGGCGTGCGACGACTACCTCCAGCGCCTCGGGCGCACCGTCAAGCTGCGGGAGATCGAGGTGCGCGAGGCGAGCCACGCGCCGACGGTGGAGGCCCAGCGTGCCGAGGAGCGCGACCGCCTGCTGGCGAGGCGGCCCGCCGGCTCGCGGCTGGTGGCGTTGGCCCGGGAGGGAACCGCGTGGAGCAGCGAGGAACTGGCGCGGCAGCTGGAGCGGTGGCAGCGTGAGGCCCGCGCCGTGACGCTCACGATCGGCGGCTCGCACGGCCTGGCGGCCGATCTGCTGGCCGCCGCGAACGACCGCTGGAGTCTCGGCCCGCTCACCCTGCCGCACGAGCTCGCGCGGGTCGTGGTGGCGGAGCAGCTGTATCGCGCGGCCACCATTCTGCGCGGGGAGCCCTACCACAAGGGCGCGGGTGTGCGCGGATGACGGAATGGTTCGAAGAGTGGTTCGGGGAGGAGTACCTCCAGCTCTACCCGCACCGCGACGCCGCCGAGGCCGAACGGGCGGCGTCGCTCATCCTCGATCGGGTGGGATTCCGCACCGGCTGGCGCATCCTCGACGTGGCCTGCGGCGCGGGGCGCCATGCGTCCGCCTTCAAGGAGGCGGGCGCCTGGTGCGTCGGGCTCGATCTCTCTGCCGCGCTGCTGCGCGTCGCGCGCGGCGTCACCAGCGCGCCGCTCATCCGAGCCGATATGCGCGCCCTCCCCGTTCGACCGGCCTCCATGGACCTCACCGTCAACCTCTTCACCAGCTTCGGCTACTTCGATCACGACGCGGAGCACGCCATGGCCCTCGGTGAAATGGTCTCGACCGTGCGGCCCGCGGGCTGGTTCGTGATCGATTTCCTGAACGCCCGTGCCGTGCGATCCCGCCTGGTACCCCGGGAAACCCGGCGGCTCGACGGGGGCGAGGTGGAGGTGGAGCGCTCGGTGTCTTCCGACGGGCGCTACGTCTGCAAGAGCATCAGAACGCCGACGGGCCGGCGTTTCTCCGAGCGCGTCCGGCTGTTCGGGGCGGGGGAGATCGAGGCGATGCTGGGCGCCGCCGGCGTCACCGTGCGCCAGCGGTATGGCGACTACGATGCGACGCCGCTCCTCCCGGACTCGCCACGTACGATCCTGATCGGGCAGGCGGCGTGACCCTCCGATTCGTGGCGACCCCGCTCGAGCATCCGCTCGAGCTGCCCGCACCGCGCCCAGGTGGCTTCGACGCCGCCCTCGCCCCGGCGTTCGTGCCGTCTGCCACCAGCGCGCCGCAGCTGTCCAGGCTTCAGCAGCCCGGCGCTCTGGCCGTCACGACGGGGCAGCAGCCTGGCCTGTTCACGGGGCCGCTCTACACCGTGCACAAGGCCCTCAGCGCCGCCGCCCTGGCACGGCAGCTCGAGGGACGCTGGAATCGCCCGGTCGTCCCCATCTTCTGGCTCGCGGGCGACGATCACGACTACGCCGAGGCGAGTACGGCTTCCTGGCTCGCGGCCGACGGATCGCTGACGACGGCCTCGCTGCCGCCGAGACCGTCCGACGCGCCCCTCACGCCGATGTACCGTCAGCCGCTGGGCGAGGGCGTCGTTCCGGCGCTCGACATGCTCGCGGCCGGCCTGCCGACCTCCGAGTTCCGCGACGCGACCCTCGCCTGGCTCGCGCGGCACTACCGACCCGAGGCGACGGTCGCGGGAAGCTACGCCGCCGCCATGGCCGAGCTGCTCGGACCCCTCGGCGTCCTCTGCTTCGACTGCACTCACCCGGCCGCCAAGCGGGCGATGGCGCCGCACCTGGTCCGGGCGCTCAGCGAGGCGCGCGCGCTCGACGAAGATCTGGACCGGTGGGCGGAGGCCCGCGGCGTGACGTCCCGAACGTCGGGGATCACGGTGGGGGATGGCGCGGCACTCGTGATGGTCGAGGCCTCGCTCGGGCGGGACCGCCTGGTGCAGGACGGCGATGCGTTCCTGACCCGGCGAAGCCGTGAGCGATTCCGGTTGACCGACATCGAGCGGCTCGCGAGCGACGAGCCCATCCGCCTCTCTCCCAACGTGCTCCTCCGCCCGGCCATCGAGAGCGCGTTGCTGCCGACGGTCGCCTACCTCGGCGGACCGGGAGAGCTCCGATATTTGGCGCTGACGCCGCCCGTCTACCAGCGGCTGGGCATCCTCCGGCAGCTTCCGCTGCCACGGTGGTCAGGCGTGATCGTCGAGCCCAAGGTGGATCGCGTGCTCGAGAAGTTCGGCTTGACGCTGGCCGACCTGTTCCTCCCGCCGGGCGCGGTCGAAGCGCGCGTGGTGCGGGCGCAGCTCCCCGCCGAGGTGGGCGAGGCCCTCGAGCGCATCCGCGCCGCCGTCGAGGAGGGCTATGGCGTGCTCGAGCGAGCGGCGACCGACATCGATCCGACCCTCGCCCGCCCCACACAGGCCGTACGCCAGCAAGCCCAGATGGGCACGCAGGACATCGAGAAGAAGCTGGTGCAGCACCTCAAGAAGCGTCAGGAAACGGAGCTCGGCCAGCTCGCGCGCGCGCGCACGGCCGTGATGCCCGGCGGCAAGCCGCAGGAGCGCGTCCTGACCATCGCCCCGTTCCTCGCCCGCCATGGCTCGGTCCTGCTCACGGAGCTTACCGACGCGTTCGAGGCCTGGTATCGCGGCGCCCTTGAAGGGCCGTCGGAACGCGCGTAGACTCGACGTATGTCGGTCATCGCGCTCTTCCTGCTCGTCGCCCTGCTCATTCCGATTCTTGGGATCGTAGTGGACTCGCCCATCGGGCGGGCCTTGGCGCGGCGGCTGGAAGGCCCGCAGACGACTCCCCCGGACGTCGCGACGCTGGCCAAGCGGGTCGACCTGCTCGAGGCCGAGGTGGACGACCTCAACCGGAACCTCCAAACCCTTCAGGACGAGAACGCCTTCCTCCAGCGGCTGCTGGCGGACCCGTCGCGCTCCACCCTTCCACCCACGCCCGGGTCCTGACCGCGCCCGCGCGTCGCACCACCAGACCGGCGGTGATGGTGGCGGCGGGGATCCTCCTCAGCCGCCTCGTCGGTCTGGTCCGAAATCGCGTCTTCGCCCACTACTTCGGCACGTCCGACGCGGCCGACGCGTTCAACGCGGCGTTCCGAATTCCCAATTTTCTCCAGAATCTCTTTGGCGAAGGAGTGCTCTCGGCCTCCTTCATCCCCGTCTATGCGGGACTTCGCGCGCGAGGGGAGGACGCGGAAGCCGAACGGGTCGCCGGCGCGGTGGCGGCGCTGCTCGGCATCGTCACGGCGGCGCTCGTGCTGGTGGGAGTCCTGGCGACCCCCTGGCTCATCGCCGTCATCGCGCCCGGCTTCGAGGGCGAGAAGCGGGACGCCACCATCCGGCTGGTCCGCATCCTCTTTCCGGGCGCCGGACTCCTGGTCCTCTCGGCCTGGTGCCTGGGCGTCCTCAACAGCCACCGACGCTTCTTCCTCAGCTACGCCGCGCCCGTCCTGTGGAACCTGGCGATTATCGCCAGCCTCGTGGCGTTCGGGCGGGGCAGGGAGCCGTACCGGCTCGCGGAGATCGCCGCCTGGGGGTCCGTGGCGGGCAGCCTGCTGCAGCTCGGCGTGCAGCTTCCGACGGTCGCGAAGCTGCTCGCGGGCATCCGGCCGCGCCTCGAGCGGGGCTCCGAGCAGGTGGGCCTGGTGCTGCGAAACTTCGGGCCCGTGTTCATCGGCCGGGGCGTGGTGCAGATCAGCGCCTACGTAGACACCGTCCTCGCGAGCTTGCTGCCGACCGGTGCCGTGGCCGGTCTGTCGTACGCACAGGTGATCTACACGCTGCCGGTGAGCCTGTTCGGCATGTCGGTCTCCGCCGCGGAGCTGCCCGCGATGGCGAGCGCGCTCGGGACCGAGTCCGAGCGCGCGGCCCAGCTCCGGAGCCGGCTCTCGGCCGGGCTCCGCCAGATCGCCTTTTTGGTCGTCCCGTCGGCGATGGCCTTTCTCGCCCTCGGCGACCTCATCGCCGGCGCGCTCTACCAGTCGGGCGCCTTCACTCGCGGGATGACCATATACGTCTGGGGCATCCTGGCCGGGTCCGCCGTGGGCCTGCTCGCCTCGACGATGGGCCGACTCTACGCCTCGACGTTCTACGCGATGCACGACACCCGGACGCCCCTGCGGTTCGCCGTGCTCCGGGTGGCGCTCACCATCGGGCTGGGATACCTGTTCGCGCTGCCGCTCCCGCGAGCGCTGGGCGTCGAGGCGCGCTGGGGCGCCGCCGGCCTGACGGCGTCGGCGGGGATCGCCGGCTGGATCGAGTTCCTCCTGCTTCGGCGGGCGCTCAACCGGCGCATCGGGAAGACCGGACTCGCCGCCGGGCTCGTGGCGCGGCTCTGGGGGGCGGCCCTCCTCGCCGCAGGCATCGGCTGGGGCGTTCGGCGGGCGATGCCGACCGCCCATCCGATCGTGGCGGCGCTCGTGGTCCTGACCGTCTATGGAGGGGTGTATTTTCTGGTGACTGACCGTCTCGGCATACGTGAGGCACGGGCCGTGATGCGCCGCCTCCGCCCCGGGGAACCACGGGCCGAGCCGGCGGGTTAACCAGCGGCATCGCTCATGACGGCACCACGCATTCCCGACGCGCTTCAACGCAAGCTCGACACGCTCCCCGAGGGCCCCGGCGTCTACCTGTGGAAGGGCGCGACGGGGGACGTGTTGTACGTGGGCAAGGCCAAGCGCCTGAAGCAGCGGGTCCGCAGCTACTTCGCCACGGATTTCGACGCCAGTCCGAAGAATCGCCTGCTCCAGCGCCTGATCGCCGATGTCGAGACGATCATCGTCGCGTCCGAGGCGCAGTCGCTCATCCTCGAGAACAACCTCATCAAGGAGTACCGGCCGCGGTTCAACGTGCGGCTCAAGGACGACAAGAGCTATCCGTCCATCGCGGTGACGCTCGCGGACCCGTTCCCGCGGGTGATCGTCACGCGGCGGCGCGACATCCCCGGGGCGCGCTACTACGGGCCCTATACCGACGTGGGTCAGCTTCGGCGGACGCTCGCGATCATCCGTCGACTCTACACCGTGCGGAGCTGTCCGGACGACCTGCCCGCCGAGCGGCGTGAGCGCCCATGCCTCGATTACCACATCGGCCGGTGTCAGGCGCCGTGTGTGGGATGGCAGACCGAGGCCGACTACCGCCGGATGGTCGACGACGTGGTGGACTTCCTCGACGGACGGACTGTCGACGTGCGGCAGAAGGTGCGCGAGGCCATGAAGGCCGCGAGCGATCGGGAGAACTTCGAGCGGGCCAAGGACATGCGCGATGCCCTGCGCTGGCTCGAGCGTCTCGATGAGCCGGTCAGCGTCGAGGTCATCGGCACCGGCGACGCGGACGTCGTGGGCTACGCGCGCGACGGCGACGACGCCGTCGGCGTGCTCGTGCGCGTGCGCGGGGGACGCGTCGTCGGCCGCGAACACCGCTTCCTCGAGGGGCTCGAGGAGGAGCAGGATGGGGCCGTCCTCAGCGCGTTCCTGGCGCGCTACTACGTGCCGGCCGAATCGCGGACCCGGCGGGTAGTGATCCCGTTTCCGCCGGACGACTGGGATGCGCTGCGCGAGTTGTTGCCGGACTCGGACTGGACCGTACCGCAACGGGGCACCGCACACCGCTGGCTCGAGCTCGCCGACACGAATGCCAGGCACCTGCTCGAGAGCCTTCGGATCGAGTCGTTCGAGACCGAGGAGCGCGCCGAGGATCCGGTGTATGCGCTCGGCCGCGACCTGGGACTCAGCGTCGTGCCGCGGAGCCTGGTCTGTGTGGACATCTCGCACAACCAGGGAAAGGACACGGTCGGATCGCTGGTCTGGTTCGAGGCCGGCCGGCCCAAGAAGAGCGAGTACCGCAAATTCAAGATCAAGGGCCTGGGCCAGCAGGATGATTTCGCGGCGATTCACGAGGTCATCACCCGCTACCTCACGCGCCGCCGCGACGAAGCGCTTCCCCTGCCGGATCTCATCGTCATCGATGGCGGGAAGGGACAGCTGAACGCCGCGCTCGACGCGATGGACAAGCTGGGGCTCGGCCCGATTCCGATGGTGAGCTTGGCCAAGCGCGAGGAGGAGGTGTTCGTCCCCGGACGGGCCGAGAGTCTTCGCCTCTCGCGCCGGAGCCCCTCGCTTCGCCTCCTGCAGCGCGCGCGAGACGAGGCGCACCGCTTCGGGCTCGCCTACAACCGGCAGCGCCGCACGACGCGCACGATCACCTCCGAGCTGCTCAACATTCCCGGCGTCGGTCCCAACCGCCGCCGCCAGCTGCTCGAGCGATTCGGCAGTCTGGCGGGCGTGAAATCCGCCTCCGTCTCCGAGCTCGCGACCGTGCCAGGCCTTTCGACCCGTCTCGCCGAACGCATCCTCTCGCACCTGAATGGAGCCAAGTGACCGCCGCTCCCGCCCTCTCCCTGGCCGACTGGACGCTCGAGTGCTCGAGCTGCGATGGACGGCGCGGCCCCGAGGGCCTTCCGACCGTCTGCGACCGGTGCGGCATGCCGTGGCTGGTCCGCTATCCCGCGCGTGTGCCCACCCTCGTCGATCGCGCCGAGTTGCGCCGGCGGCACGGGATGTGGCGATTCCGGACCTTCCTCCCGCTCATGCCAGGCGAGGAGCCCGTCACCCTTGGCGAAGGCGACACCCCGCTGCTCCGGCTCGAGCGGACCGGCCGCCGGCTTGGCGTGAACGACCTGTGGGTCAAGGACGAGGGCGCCAACCCGACGGGTTCGTTCAAGTCGCGCGGAATCGGTGCGGCGGTGACGCGCGCGGTCGCGGCCGGAGCGGAGCGGTTCGTGCTGCCGACCGCCGGCAACGCTGGCGTGGCGGCAGCGGCCTATGGGGCCAGGGCCGGACGGCCCGTCCGCGTGTACGCACCGCTCACGACTCCGCGGACCATTCTCTCCCAGATTCGCGCACTCGGCGCGGACCTGGTCCTCCTCGACGGCCACATCGGCGATTGTGGACGCGCGTCGCGGGCCCACGCCGCGGAGACCGGCGCGTTCGATCTCTCCACCCTGCGGGAGCCGTATCGAATCGAGGGCAAGAAGACGCTCGGGCTCGAGCTCGCGATGCAGCTCGGATGGACGCTTCCCCAGGCGATCATCTACCCCGCCGGCGGAGGCACGGGGCTGATCGGCATGTGGAAGGCGTTTCAGGAGCTCCGTAATGCGGGCTGGATCCAGGGAGCGCTCCCCCGGATGTACACCGTGCAGAGCACCGGCTGCGCCCCGGTGGTCCGCGCGTTCGCCGAGAGTGCGGAGGAATGCGCTCCGTGGGACGATCCGTGGACCATCGCCAGTGGCCTCCGGGTCCCGGCGCCGCTTGGCGGGCGGCTGATGCTGCAGGCGCTCCGGGAGAGCGGGGGCGGAGCGTTTGCCGTTGACGACGCCGTCCTCGAGAGGGAGGCGGCCGTCGCGACCATGGAGACCGGAGTCGACTTCTGCCCCGAGGGCGGGGCGGCATTGGCCGCCGTGGCGACCCTCCTGGAGGACGGGATGGTCGGGGAGGAGGACAAGATTGTCGCCTTCAACACCGGCGCCGGGTGGCTCTATAGGGAGCCCGGGGGTTTGCCTCCGGTCTGAGCCGCGGCCATATTTATAAGTCTATGGCTGATGGACGTTTTGCCATTCTCGACCCCGCCGCTGGCATCAGCGGCGACATGCTGCTGGGCGCGCTCGTGGCCGCCGGCGCCCCCGCCGAGTGGCTGAAGAGGCTCCCGGCTCGCCTCGGTGTGCCCGAAGTGTCCGTGCGCATCGACTCGGTGGACCGGTGCGGGGTCCGGGCCATCAAGGTGAATGTGGCGCTGCCAGGCGGCGCCGAGGAGCTGCCCGCCGAGGAGCTCCATCACCACCATCACGATCCCGACCATCCCGCTCACTCGCACGACCATCACGGGCCCCACCGGCACATCGGCGATCTCATCACGGCGGTCGAGCGGGCCCCACTCTCGGACTGGGTACGCGAGCGCGCCGTCCGCGCGTTCCGCCTGCTCGGAGAGGCGGAGGGCCGGGTGCACGGCGTCGCTCCGGAGGCGGTCGCCTTGCAGGAGGTCGGCGCGGCCGACGCCCTGATCGACATCGTGGGAGCGATCGAAGGCTTCGAACAGCTGGGCATCACCCGCATCTACCATCGGGCGGTCGCCCTCGGCAGTGGGTGGGTGCGTGCGGCGCACGGGGTGATTCCAGTTCCGGCCCCGGCCACCGCGCTGTTGCTGGAAGGCATCGACGTGGCCCCCAACGGCCCCGTGACGGGCGAGGCGGTCACGCCCACCGGGGCGGTGCTACTTCGCGTGCTCTCCGAGGGGCCGCCGCCGCAGCGCTGGCGTGCGATTGCCGGCGGAGCGTGGGGTGCCGGCGGCCGGAACCCGACCGCGTACCCGAACGCGCTTCGGCTGATCGTCGCGGAGCCGGCGGTCGAGGCCGGCGAGGTCGTGGTGCTCTCGACCGACCTCGATGATCTGAGCCCCGAGTATCTCGACCCATTGCGCGAGGCGCTGCTCGCCGCAGGCGCCGCGGACGTGCAGGTGTGGGCGACGCAGATGAAAAAGGGGCGCACCGGATTCCGGGTCGAAGCCGTCGTGGCGGCCGGCGACGCGGATCGCGTCGCCGAGGCCTTCTTCCGGCACAGCACCACGGCGGGCATTCGCCGCCAGCCGGCGGAGCGCGTGACCCTCGCACGGCGAGAGGTGCAGGTCGAGGCGGCGGACGGAACGCGGGTGCGCGTGAAGGTGCTCGATTCCCCCGACGGTCCCCGCATGAAACCGGAGTACGAGGATGTGGCGGCCCTGGCTCGACGGACCGGGCAGCCTGCTCACGAGGTGGCAAGGGACTTGCGTGACCGGGCTTTTCGCCTGGTGAGCCCCGAAGGTGCCGCCCGGCTTCAGACCCCGAACAAGGAGTCGTGACGAGTGAACGCAAAGATCGCGTCGGCCTTCCTTCTGCTGTCCGTGAGCACCACGGTCGCGACCGCGCAGCAGGCAACGGTCAACGATCGCGTCGCGAAGGCGATGCCTACGAAGTACGAGCCGGCCCAGTGCAACATCAAGCCGAACCACTTCAAGGTGGGCAGCGCCGCCGGGTATCTGAAGTCGGCGATCGAGACCGACGTACCCGAGAGCAAGGCGCGCATTCTCGGTCAGGGCGAGAAGGTGCTCCTCGAGGCCATCCAGCAGAACGGTCAGGACAAGAACCCGGCCGCCTGGTACTACCTGGGGCGGATCTACCTCACCCAGGGCCGGCTCCTTCCCGCGGATACCGCGCTCACGAAGGCGGTGCAGATGGCACCGGACTGCGCGAAGGATGTCGACATCTATCGCCGGAACGCCTGGGTGGCGCTGGTCAACGGCGGCAGCAAGTTCGAGGAGGACAAGAACACCGACTCGGCCTTCGCCCTCTACCAGCAGGCGAACTCGATTTATCGCGGGTCGCCCATCGCGTACTACCGCGTCGCGTCGATCATGAACGACAAGGGACAGCCCGACAGTGCGGAGTACTACTTCGGCCTGGCGGTCGGCGCGTCGGCCACCACCACCGACACGACCGAGCAGAAGTACCGCAACAATTCGGCGTTCAGTCAGGGCGTGCTGCTGCTGAACGCGAAGAAGTACGATAAGGCCGCAAGCGTCTTCGAGCAGTATCTCAAGTGGGTCCCGAACGACTCCCAGGCCAAGCGCGGCCTCGCCGCGTCATACCGCGGACTGGGTCGCAACGAGGAGGCGCAGGCTATCGAGAAGGAACTCGTGGCCAGCGGTGGCGCCGCGCCGGGCGGGGCGGGTGGAGGCGGCGGGGCAGGCACCGCCGACGTCATGAGCGCCGGGATCAGCCTGTTCAAGGACAAGAAGTACGCGGAAGCGGCGACCGCATTCGAGAAGGTCGTGGCCGCGGAACCCTACAATCGCGACGCGCTGTCGAGTCTCGCGAACACGTACCTGGCGCTCCAGAACGGGCCCAAGCTGCTGGCCACCTCGCAGCGGCTGGTGGAGATCGAGCCGCTCAGCGAAAGCGCGCTCAAGCTCCTGGGCGAGGGCTACAAGCAGAGCTCCAAGGTGGACGACGCCGTCAAGACCGCCGAGCAGGTGCTGGCGCTGCCGGCGAACGTTCGCGCGTCGAACTTCGCGACCACGGGCAACGGCGCCTCCCTCACGCTGACGGCCACGGGCCGCGCGGCCCAGACCGCGGGCGGCAAGCCGATCCCCGCGTCCGCGATGCCCATCACGGTCGAGTTCCTCGACGCCACCGGCAAGCCCGTCGCGTCGAAGGATGCCGAGATCCCGGCGGTGGCCAACGGGGCGACGCAGGACGTGAAGGTCGACGGCCAGGGCGCCGCGATCGCGGCGTGGCGGTACAAGCGGAAATAGATTCCGCGGCCTGCGCGAGGAACATCATGGCGGGAGTACACGCGGGACGGGAATCCGGCGGTCTCACGACCACTCGGGCGCCGTTCATCGAGCAGGCGCAGGCCGAGGGGCGGCTGTACATCACGCAACCCTACGAGCTGTACTCCGAGGCGAATCACGATGCCTGGCGCCGGCTGTATACCCGCATGGAGGACCGCTGGCAGCGCTACGCGAACCCGCGGTTCCTGCAGGGGATCGACAATCTCTGCCTCGACCCGCGGGAGGTGCCGAAGCTCGAGGACGTCAACCGATTTCCTGAGCCCGCTCACCGGCTTCCAGGCCAAACCGGTGAGCGGGTATGTTCCTTCCTTCATCTTCTTCGACTGTCTCCGCAACCGCGAATTTCCGACTACGATCACCATCCGGGACGGCGCGACGCTCGACTACCTCCCGGAACCCGACATCTTCCACGACATCGCCGGCCACGTGCCGATGCACACCGATCGGGCGTTCGCCGACACGCTGGTGCGCTTCGGCGACTGCGCACACACCGCGGCGGAGATCGTCGCGGGAATCCCCGACGAGCAGGAAAAGATTCGGCGCGTCACCAGCATCTTCCAGGCTCTCGCCCGGTTCTTCTGGTTCACGATCGAGTTCGGCCTCATGCGGGGCCCGGACGGCAAGGGGCACAAGGTGTACGGGTCCGGACTGCTGAGCTCGCACGGCGAGATCGCGCATTCGATCGAATCGCCGCTGGTTCAGCGCTACCCCGTTCAGCTCGAGTGGGTGGTCAACCAGTATTTCGAGATCGACCACTACCAGCCGCTGCTGTTCGTGGTGGACTCGTTCGACCATCTGTTCGAGCTGGTGGGCGAGCTGGAGCGGTGGATGCGTGAGGGCAAGCTGGACAACGTCTCCCCGGGCGAACCTGCCGTCAGCGAGCCCGATCTCCGGAGCTTCCTGGAGGCGTCCGGCGCGAAGTGAGTGCAGCGCGGCTTGACACTCCTGTCGCGCCCGGTCACATTCACCGGCACAATCCGCGGGCGTAATTCAGTGGTAGAATGCCAGCTTCCCAAGCTGGACGTCGCCGGTTCGAGTCCGGTCGCCCGCTCTCCGGAAGCTCATCGCCTGACGTGACTTCGGTCGCGTCGGGCGTTTTTCTGTCCGGCTCGTCCCCGCCGGCGGTAACGTTCCGGTAGCATAAGGGCCGACCAGACCGATCGGCTGCAGCCGATCGCCGAGGGGCACGGGCTTGAGGCACGCGCCTACATGTTCCAGGCCTAGGGCACATACCTGAATGCCCAACGCTCACCTGTTCAGCTTCGCGATATTCGACGAGGTTTCCTGGCGGCGCCGGCCGCCTGATCCGCGGACCACCGCTCCGCCGCCTCCTCGCGACCGGCCCGATCGGCGCCCTTTCCCACTCTCACGGAGCGTGGATGCCCCGCCTCAGTCTGATGGTCGCCACCAGTGCACTGGCCGCGCTCCTCGCCGCCCCCACCTTGCTCCACGGCCAGCGGCCTACGACCCTGGCCGGTCGATCCACGGTCTACGCGCCCAACGGCGTCATCGCCACCAGCCAGCCGCTCGCCTCCGAGGCGGGGTTGGAGGTCTTGCGTGAGGGCGGCAACGCCATCGACGCGGCGGTCACCGCCGCCGCCGTGCTGAGCGTGACCGAGCCGCACATGACCGGCATCGGCGGCGACATGTTTGCCATCGTCTGGCTGGCCAAGGCGCGGAAGCTCGTCGCCCTCAATGCGAGCGGACGGGCCGGCTCGCTCATGACCCTCGACACGCTCCGCGCGCGCGGCTTCCGCCCCGGCTTGCAGCAGGGCGTGATGTCGGTGACCGTCCCCGGCGCGCTCGCGGGATGGGACCTGCTGGTACGCACCCACGGGCGGCGCACGCTGGCCCAGGCGCTGGCGCCGGCGATCGGATACGCGCGCGACGGCTTCCCGGTTTCGCCGATCATCGCCGCACAGTGGGCGGACGAGACCAGCTTCCTCGAGCGCGACTCCGCAGCTGCCGCGACCTTTCTGCCCGGCGGACGCGCGCCCACGGCCGGCGAGTGGTTCCGGAACCCCGACTACGCGCGCACGCTCGCGGAGATCGCCACCCGTGGCATCGGCACCTTCTACGGCGGCCCCCTCGGCCGGCGCATCGTGGCGCGGCTCGCGGCACTGGGTGGTTTCATCACGCTGCAGGACCTCGCGCGGAACGCCCCAACGTGGGTGACGCCGATCTCGGTGCCGTTCCACGGGTACCGGGTGTGGGAGCTGCCGCCGAACAATCAGGGGATCGCCGCGCTCGAGATGTTGCGCATCCTCGAGCCCTACGACCTCAAGGCCATGGGCCACAACTCCGCCACCTACCTGCATCACCTGATCGAGGCCAAAAAGCTCGCCTACGCCGACCTCGACCGGTTCGTGGGCGACGCGGACCATCTGGACATGGCCGCCGAGGACATGCTGACCGACGAGTTCATCGCCGAGCGCCGCAGCCATCTGGACCGGTCGCGCGCGCAGACGCGGGTGGACCCGGGACCGCTCAGGACCCGGAGCGAGACGATCTACCTCACGGCCGCCGACGCCGAGGGGAACATGGTGTCGTTCATCAACTCGAACTACGACGCCTTCGGGTCGGGGGTCGTGGTGCCGGGGACCGGTTTCGCGCTCCACAACCGGGGAGCCGGGTTCACGCTCACCCCCGGCCGTCCGAACACCGTCGCGCCGGGCAAGCGGCCGTTCCACACCTTGATCCCCGGCTTCGTCACCCGCACGGTGAGCGGCCACGACGAGGCCTACATGGGCTTCGGGCTCATGGGCGGAGGAATGCAGGCGCAGGGGCACGTACAGTTCCTGCTCAACTACTTCGTGTTTGGCATGGACCTGCAGGCCGCGATCGACGCCCCGCGCTTCCGCCACCTCGACGGGCTGCGGGTGACGCTCGAGGCGCCGGTGGGCGACGCCGTGCGCAGGCAACTCACGACAATGGGGCACGTGCTCGTCGACCAGCCGCCGGGCGCGTTCGGCGGGGCGCAGGCGATCGTGCGGCTGCCCAGGGGGTTCGCGGCGGGGAGCGACCCGCGGAAGGACGGGATGGCGGTGGGGTACTGAGCGGGGCTGGTTCCGGGTGGCGCTGGTCTGGTGGGTCACCGACAGCGCCCGTCCGAGACTCCGCACCGCCTCGGTACTGCGGCCGAGGTAGAACTCGGCCGGCGGGCAGCTTTATCAAGAGCCCAAGGCTCGCCCGCAGCGGTAGTGCGCGGGAGACCTGGGATCGCACTAAAGCACAGTTGCGGGCCGACGGTTAACAGCCTACAGTAGCACCCTCCTCTCGAGGAGCAGCGAGATATGAGCATCGCTTTACGCACGAAGATCTCTTGTGGCGCTACTCATACTGGACGCCCAGAACGCCGCCCGCACCTAATTGGGCCAGGCTACCATTCGGACGATCCGCGCCGCTGAACCATGTCCACTCGCCGCCCAGGCATAACTAGTGTGGGGTATCCCACAATGAGCGAGGTGCAGTATGAGCGACCCCCCGATTCTATCGAGAGCTTCGTCGAAAGCCACCGCGAAGAAAACCGGCGCCTCCGAATCAACAACCGCAACCCGCGCCAGCGCCAAGACCACAGTGCCGCAACAGACCGGAGTGACATCCACAGCGAAAGCCACGGCATCGACACCCCCGGCCGCCACAACCACAGTGCCCAAATCCACCGGCGCCAAAGCCCGAGCGCCGAAGGCTGCCGGCGGGACGACCACATCGAAGCCGCGCGAGGTGAGCGTCGGGACCGACGCGGCGTTCGCCTCCGGGTCGGGCGGGGCTCGGCGCCGGTTGAAGAACATCTCCGAGGTGCGGCACTTCTTCCGCACGAACGACGTGCCGATCTACTTCTTCGGCGCGACGGCGTTCAACCTGCTCGGCCTGGACCGCTGGGTACGCAACTTTTCGTACATTACCTACTACGATGCTTGGGACGGCGCCCACTCCCGCGTCTTCACACCGCGTCAGAAGCCGTATCAGGAGTTCGAGAGCGGCGAAGACATCAACAACTGGCTGCTGACAAACCCGGAGGTGCGGGCCCACATCGACAGCGCCACGAAGCTAGGGGTGCGACCCAAGGTCGTGATGGTGTTCTTCGACAGCGAGACCGAGGAGATCTGTCGGGAACTGGGATATGACCTGATCCTGCCGCCGGCCAGCCTGCGTGAACACCTGGACTCGAAGATCATCACCACTCGGCTCGGCAACGAGGCCGGGGTGCCGAGCGTGCCGAACGTGCTCACCAAGGTCGAGGACTGGGGAGGGCTGCAGAAGGTGGCCGAACAGGCGAGGCTGGGCGACGAACTCGTGGTGCAGACGCCGTACGGAGATTCGGGGAAGACCACCTTCTTCATCGCCTCGGAGGCCGACTGGAAAAAGCACAGCGACGACATCGTCGGCGAGGAGATCAAGGTGATGCGCCGCATCAACAACCGCCCGGTGGCGGTCGAGGCGGTACTCACCCGGTGCGGCACAATCGTCGGCCCCTTCATGTCGGAGTTGATCGGCTACAAGAAGCTCACCCCCATGCGTGGTGGCTGGTGCGGCAACGAGATGTTCCCTGAAGTGCTTACCGGCGAAAGTCGGCGTATCGCAACGCAATTGGTCCGCCGACTGGGTGATCGGCTGGCCAAGGAGGGATACCGGGGGTTCTTCGAGGTCGACGTCCTGGTCGACACCGACACCGACGACGTATACCTCGGCGAACTCAACCCCCGTATCAGCGGTGCGTCCTCGATCACCAACGTGACCGCGGGCGCCTACGCCGACGTTCCGCTGTTCCTGTTCCACATCCTCGAGTACATGAACGTCGACTTCGACCTCGACGTCGACGAGATCAACGAGCGGTGGGAGGAACTTGCGTCCGAGGACGTGTGGAGCCAGATGATCTTGAAGGAGACCGACGACATCGTGCAGCGACTGACCGTGACACCCCGCACCGGCCAGTACTCCCTGGGTGCCAGCGGCGCGCTGACGTTCCGCAGATCCGCGCTGGACTGGCACCAGCTGCAGAACGAGTCCGAGGCGTTCTTCCTGCGCATCTACGGTCCCGGTGACTACCGCTGGAAGGGTGCCGACCTCGGTGTGGTGGTGACAAAGGGTCGGCTGCAGGTCGACTCTGGCGGCGGGAAATCTTCACTGTCCATCCGGGCGCGCCACCTCATCGACTCGCTTCGGGGCGAATTTGAAGGTGAGCCGATCGCCGAGCCCTCACCCGCAGTCACGCATGTCGGGGTCAAGTAGGGCTAAGTTAGGTCGTCGGGTAATCACCCGTACGAACTCGGAGAGCAAGGCTTCAGGAGGCCTGAACATTTATGGTGCTCGGCAGCAACCCCGGACGCGTTCCATCCGGCGTAACGCTGGAGAACTGGCAGTCGGCCGCGCATCTGCAATGGGCGTTCCAGCACATTGCCGACTTCATGCCGACGGCGACGATTTCGCGTGGCAGCGGGCCATTGGCCGATCTGCGGTCCGCACCGGCCGAGCTCTCCGACGTTTCGATCTACGACAAGACGACCCGCAAGGGCACCACGGTCGGCGATGTGATGGCCGCCACCGTGACCAACGGCTGGATCGTCACCCAGCACGGCAAGGTGCTCGCGGAGCACTATTACGGCGGCATGGGCAAGGACACCCAACACCTGCTGATGTCGGTGAGCAAGTCGCTGATCGGCATGGTGGCCGGCGCTCTTTTCAGTGACGGCGTGCTGGACGTGGAGGCGGAGGTGACGAGCTTCGTGCCCGCTCTGGTCAACTCCGGGTACGCCGGCGCCACGGTGCGCCACCTGCTCGACATGCGATCGGGCATTTTGTTTTCCGAGGACTACCTGAACCCGATGGCGCAGGTTCGCCTGCTCGAGCAGGCCATCGGGTGGGCGCCGCGCACGGTGCCGGACCTGCCGACCACCATGTACGACTTCCTGCTCACCCTGCATCAAAAGTCACCGCACGGCGGACCCTTCGAGTACCGGTCGTGTGAGACGGACGTACTCGGCTGGGTCTGCGAGGCGGCCAGCGGGGTGCGGATGCCCGAGCTGATGTCGCAACTGTTGTGGAGCAAGCTTGGCGCGGAGAGCCACGCGACGATCGGCGTCGACTCCGTTGGCACCGGCATGTTCGACGGCGGCATCAACACGTGCCTGCGCGACCTCGTCCGTTTCGGGTCGCTGTTCGTCAATGGCGGAACATCGTTGACCGGCGAAAGCGTGGTACCGCCATCCTGGATCGCCGACACGTTCTCGGGCGCCACCGACTCGCGCGCGGCGTTCGCCGCCAGCCCCGACGACACCCACATGCCCGGGGGCATGTACCGCAATCAGTGCTGGTTCCCGTACTCGGGCAACAATGTGTTGCTGTGTTTGGGGATTCACGGCCAGATGATCTATGTCAACCGGGCGGCAAGCCTCGTCGCGGCCAAGCTGTCGAGTTGGCCGCTGCCGCAGGACCCCCCCAAGCTGTTCTCGACCATCGCGGCCTTCGACGAGATAGCGGTCCACCTATCCTGACGTGGATCGCCCAGAAGTTCTTGCTGATTCGCATTCCGCCTCTAGCGCCCGCCCGCGTTCGCCCGCGCCGCTAGCTCCTGGCCGTCCGCGGCCGCCGTCCCTCCAACTCATCGGGGTTTTTCGCTTCATCGACTCCAGGGGGTTGCGCCCTGGCGCGTAGCCATCGCGGCCGGGCCAGGGCATCAAGTCGGCGGGTCCCATGTGGGCGGGCCGCCACACACCCCCACGACCTCGCGCAGAACTGCATCCGCCACAGCGACTTAGGCCATACGACAACCGCCTCGCCGTGGCTCGGATCCTGCACGTCAGGGCGTATTCTCCTCTTCCACCACAGGTGCCGATGTCCGTTTCGCGACGTCTCGCTCGCCTCGCTCCTGCCATCGCCCTTGCGGCCGCGTCTCTGACCTGCAACGGCGACGAGATGACGCGCCCGACGCCGGACGAGTCGCGGCCCTCGCTGGCCACGACCGGTACGCCCGCGACCGTCGCGATCAACAGGTCACCTCCGCTGAGCGCCCTGGACACGGAGGTGTGGGCGCCGACGACCCAGCCGATCGTCCTGGTCAAGGACGCCGGCGGCGTTCCGACACCGGGTGTCGTGGTCACCGCCAGCCTCGCGACGGTCACCGGCACGCTTCAGGGCACCCTCACCGCGACAACCCGCGCCAACGGCACGGCGGCGTTCGTGGATCTCGGCATCGCGGGGACCGGAGCCAAGTCACTCCGCTTCACGGTCGGCACGATCTCCAAGACGTCCAGGACCATCACGATCACGGCGCTCCCCCCGGAGGCCAGCACCGGCAAGTGGGATGCCCCCGTGAATTGGGATATCGTACCGCTCCACATCCACCTGCTCCCGACCGGCAAGGTGCTCGCGTGGGGCAAGTACGAGATGGACGGCACCATGGCGATGCCCCGGCTGTGGGATCCTGCGAGCGGCCCGCCGAGCGGCGCGCTGATGGTCGCCGCCGACACGATGCTGTTCTGCTCGGGTCATGCCCTCATGGCCGATGGCCGCCTCATGGTGACCGGCGGGCACAAGGGCGACGACAGGGGACTCGACGTCACCAACATCTTCGATCCGGCCAGCCAGACCTGGGCGACTGGCCTGCCCAAGATGGCCAAGGGCCGCTGGTATCCCACGGTGACCGAGCTGGCCGATGGGCGGATGATCACCGTCGCCGGCCGCGACAGCGCCTCGAAGGTCGTGCTCGCGCCGGAGATTTGGGAGAACAACCAGTGGGTGCAGCTCCCCGGCGCATCGCTGAGTCTTCCGTACTACCCACGAGATTTCGTCGCGCCAAATGGCAAGCTGTTCTATGCCGGAGAGCGCGTCGCGTCGCGATGGCTCAATGTCGACGTGGTCACGGCCAAAGGGCGGGGGAGCTGGAACGCGCCCTCCACGATGACGCACGTCTGGCCCTTCAACCGCGACTATGGATCGGCCGCGATGTATGATACCGGGAAGATCCTGTACGTCGGCGGCGGCGGCTTCACCGGTTGGAACACTCCGGATCCCAAGTACGGCAGCCCGACCGAGACGGCCGAGACGATCGACCTGAACGTGAACGTCCGCACTCCGCACTGGACCAGTACTGACCCGATGCACTTCGCGCGCCGGCATCTCAATGCGACCATCCTCCCCGACGGACAGGTGCTGGTCACCGGTGGGACCAGTGCGGGAGGGTTCAACACGGTTTCGGGCGCCGTCCACGCGGCCGAGGTGTGGGACCCCAAGACCGGCCATTGGACGCAGCTCGCGAGCAACACGATCGATCGCGCGTACCACTCGGTCTCGCTGCTTTTGCCGGATGGCACGGTGCTGCACGGCGCGAGCGGCGACGCGTCGGTGCCCGGCAGCGCGGAGCTGTACCCGAGGCAGACCAACCACGAGATCTTCCGCCCGCCCTACCTGTTCAAGGGGGCCCGGCCCACGATCACGAGCCTGGCGCAGGCTACGATCGGCTATGGGCAGAAGTTCACGGTCACCACGCCCAATGCGATGCAGATCACCGAGGTGCGCTGGATCCGGCTCGGTTCCGTCACGCACGCATTCGACGCGAACCAGCGCGCGAACAAGCTGACGTTCACGAAGAGCACCTCGTCCGTGCTGGTTACCGCTCCCGCGAACGGCAAGCTGGCGCCGCCCGGACACTACCTCGTCTTCGTTCTCAACCGGAATGGCGTTCCCTCCGTGGGGAAGGTCATCAAGGTTCAATAAGGCCCGCGGTGCGGCGCGCCAGCAGGCACGATTTCGTGCTTGCAGCGCGCCCCGTCGCACCCGCTAGATTTCCCGCGTGATCACCGGCCCTCCCAGCAGTAATCTCGCCGCCCCCGCGCAGGCGCTCGAGCGCGCGCTGCACGAGCGATTCGGCCTACAGCAATTTCGTCCAGGGCAGCGCGAGGCCGCCCTCGCGCTGCTCGAAGGGCGCGACCTGGTGGCCGTCATGCCCACCGGTGCGGGCAAATCGCTCTGCTTCCAGCTGCCGGCGCTGCTCCTGCCCGGTCCCACCGTCGTGGTCTCACCGCTCATCGCGCTCATGAAGGATCAGGTAGACAAGCTTCGCGCGCGTGGCATCGAGGCGGCGGCATTGCATTCGGGGCTGCCTTCCGGCGAGCGTGCGGCCGTCGAGAGCGCGATGACCTCGGGACGCCTCCGGCTTCTGTATATCGCGCCGGAACGACTCGGCAGCGGAGCGTTTCGCGAATCGCTCCGGCGGCTCAACCCGGCACGGCTGGTCGTGGACGAGGCGCACTGCATCAGCCAATGGGGGCATGATTTCCGCCCGGACTACCGCCGGCTGGCCGGCGTCCGCGCGTCGCTCGGCGTGCCCGCAGCAGCCTTCACCGCGACAGCGACGCCGGACGTGCGGGCAGACATTGCCGCACAGCTCGGGCTCGTCAACCCGCTCGACTTGATCACGGGCTTCGAGCGCGCGAACCTCACGCTGGCCGTCGAGACGTGCCGAGGACGTGAAGAGAAGGCGGCCGCCCTCTCGCGCCTCGTCGGCGACATGGGCCCACCCGGCATCGTCTACGCCGCCACCCGGAAGAACGTCGAGCTCTGGGCGGACCATCTCACGGGACTTGGCCTCCGGACCGGGCGATATCACGCCGGGCTTTCCGACGAGGCGCGCGCGGACGTCCAGGATCGATTCCTCGCGGGGCGGCTCGACGTGATCGTGGCGACCAACGCGTTCGGCATGGGCATCGACAAGGCCGATCTGCGGTTCGTGGCACACGTCGAGATCCCGGGCAGTGTCGAGGCCTACTACCAGGAAGCGGGCCGAGCCGGGCGCGATGGCCTGCCGGCGCGGTGCACGCTGCTCTTCTCGCCGGCCGACGTCCGGACGCAGGAATTCTTCCTGGCCGGGTCCAACCCTGCGGCGAACGTATTGCGCGACGTATGGCGGCTCCTGGGCGAGGGCCGAAGCGACGAGGAGATCACCGACCGCCTGGGGCACGACGCGGCCGGCTCGATGAGCGCCGCGACCGCGGTGCGCCTGCTTCGCCGCACCGCCGAAAGCGGCGGGATCTCGCCGGGTCAGGGACCGATGCCGCTCGATGAAGCCGCGCGGCGGCACAAGGCGCAGCGCGACCGCGAGCGGCTGGACACCATGGTCCGCTACGCGTTCTCGCGCGGTTGTCGCACGCGGTTCGTGTTCGACTATTTCGCCGGCGGCGCGCGCGGGGGCGCGGCGCCGCGGTGCGGTACCTGCGACGTGTGCCTCGGGTGGGGTCGCACGAGCGGCCGCGTGCTCGGTGACGACGAGCTCCTCCGCGTGCGCATTGCGCTCTCCGGCGTCGGGCGGCTCTCGGGGCGGTTCGGCGTCGAGCGGATCGCCCAGGTGCTGACCGGGAGCACGGTGCGCGAGGTGCTCGACCGCGGCCTCGATCGCGTGCCGACCTACGGCAAGCTGGCCGGGACGCCCGTGGACGACGTGAAGTCGCTGTTGAACGCGCTGGCGGATGCCGGGCTCATCGAGCGCCACGGCATCGAAGGCGGGCGGCCGGGCGCATTCGTGCTGGCCCTGACCGACGAGGGCCGCCGGGTCGCGAAGGGCGAGCACCGACCCGAGCTGGCGCTGCCCACCCGCGCGGCAGGGAAGGGCGCGGCGCGAGCCCGGCGCCGGCGGGCGGATGACGGAACGACCTCCCTACCCGTGCCTGGCGCCGAGGCGGACGCCGAGGTGCTGGCGCGGCTCAAGGGATGGCGCCTGGACGAGGCCAAGCGGAAGGGCATGCCGCCGTACGTGATCTTCCATGACAGCACGCTCGAAGCGCTGGCCGCCGCCCAGCCTCGCGACCGCGAGGCCCTCCGCCAGGTGCGTGGGATCGGTCCCGCCAAGCTCGAGGCCTACGGGGAGGCGCTGTTGCGGCTGCTCGCCTGACGCTTCAGAAGTCACTTCGATGCGTACAGCGAAGTGGTTCCGCCTCTTGAATTTACCGGTGGTTGTGGCGATCTTACCGGGCTCGTGAAGGTCGGACGGACTCGGGAAGGTGCACACGGATGATTCGGGTAACCGCGGTACAGTCGGAGTCGATCGCCGAGGAGCTTGGACTCGTGGCGGGCACCGAGCTGCTGCATGTCGATGGGCGGGTGCTCGAGGACTTTCTCGACTGGGAGTTCCTCACCGCCGAGGAGGAGTTTCTCCTCCATGTCCGCCAGCCGGGCGGCGAGGAGATCGAGTTCGAGATCGAACGCCCACTCGGGGAGCCGATCGGCGTGTCGCTCGAGGCCGCGCGGATCCGCCGGTGCGCCAACCGTTGCGACTTCTGTTTCGTGGACGGGCTCCCCGATGGCCTGCGTGACGTGTTGTACATCCGGGACGACGACTACCGCCTCTCGTTCCGGTATGGCAATTTCGCCACGCTGACGAACCTCAAGCCGCGGGACGTCGAACGCATCATCGAGTACCGGCTCTCGCCGCTCTACGTCTCGGTGCACGCCACCGATCCCACCGTCCGGCGCTACCTGCTCCGGAATCCCACGGCCCCGGAGATTCTCCCCCAGCTGCGGCACTTTGCCGACCACGGCATCCAGTTCCACACGCAGGTCGTGATGTCGCCCGGGGTGAACGACGGGGTGGTGCTCGAGCAGACCCTGCGCGAGCTGTACGAATTCGGGCCTGAGATCCTCGGGTGCTCGGTCGTCCCGGTCGGGCTGACGGAGTACAGTAAGCATCACCTCGTGCGCGAGCCCACCGCCGAGGAGTGCCAGGCGGCCGTCCGGCTGGTCGAGACGCGCGCCGCGGTCGCGCTCCGGGAGCGCGGCGCGCACTGGGCGTTCGGGGCGGACGAGCTGTATCTCCGAGCGGGGGTCGAGCTGCCGCCCGCGGAGATCTACGACGGTTTCGATCAGGTCGAGAACGGCGTCGGCAGCGTGCGCTGGCTGCAGCAGCGGATCGCCGCCGGCGTGGACGGGCTGCAGGGTTGGCGTGGCCGGCGCATCGGCGTGGTGACGGGCACGGCGATGGGGGCGCTCATGCCCATGGTGCTCGAGCCGCTGGCCCGGGCGACCGGCGCGCAGTTCGAGCTGCTCCCGGTGGTGAACACGCTGTTCGGCCCGTCGGTCACCACGGCGGGGCTGCTGCCGGGGACGGCCCTCCAGAGCGCGCTCGGCAGTCGGCGCGATCTCGACCTGGCGTTGCTCCCGGGGGAATGCGTCAACGACGATGGGCTGTTCATGGACAGCATGCGTCTCGAGCTCCTCGCGGCAGCGGTGCCCATGGAGCTCCGACTCTCCAAGGACTTCGTCGACGCGCTGCACGAGCCGGTGGCCGCGTGAGCAAGCCGACCGTCGCCATCGTCGGCCGACCGAACGTCGGCAAGTCCACCCTGTTCAATCGCGTCGTCGGCGGCCGGCCGGCCATCGTGTCCGATCGCCCCGGCACCACGCGCGATCGCCACTTCGGCGACGCCGAATGGCAGGGGCGCCACTTCTGGGTGGTGGACACGGGCGGCCTCGTGCCCGAATCCGAAGAGTCGATGGACCGCGCCATCCGCCAGCAGGTGGAGTTCGCGCTCGAGGAGTCGGACGTGGTGCTCTTCGTCGTGGACGGCCGCGAGGGTCTCAACCCGGTCGACGCGGCCATCGCGGACCTGCTGCGAAAGGCCCAGCGGCCCGTGGTGCTAGCCGTCAACAAGCTCGACGACCTCGAGCGCAGCACCGCCCAGTACGACTTCTACCGCCTGGGCTTCGGCGACCCGCTCGGGGTGAGCGCGTCGGTGGGGAAGGGGAGCGGCGACCTGCTGGATGCGGTGGTCGAGCGCCTGCCGCCCTACGATCCCGCCGAAGCGGAATCGACCGTCGCCGTGGCCGTGGTGGGGCGTCCCAACGCGGGGAAGTCCTCGCTCGTGAACCGACTCCTGGGCGAGGAGCGGCACGTGGTTGCGCCCGACGCGGGCACGACGCGCGACGCGATCGACTCCCTCTTGCGGTACAATGGTCGCGCCCTCAACTTCATCGATACCGCAGGCTTACGGCGTCGTGCTAAAGTAGAGGATGATCTCGAGTTCTACGCCACCCTCCGGACCGAGCGTGCCATCGAGCGCGCCAAGGTCTGCGTCCTGGTGGTGGACGCGACGCTCGGCTTGCACAATCAGGATCTCCGCATCGCGACGCAGGCGTGGGAGCACGGCTGCGCCCTGATCGTCGTGGTGAACAAGTGGGACCTGGTCGAGGAGAAGGACACGAACACCGCGCGGCGCGGGCAGGAGGCGCTGATCGAGAAGGCGCCGTTTCTTCGGTATGTCCCGTTCGTGTATGCCAGCGCGGTCACCGGCCAACGGGTACGGCGGATTCTTGACCTGATTCTCGAGGTGGCCGAGGAACGCGAGCGCCGCGTCCCGACCGCCGAGGTCAACCGGGTGCTCACCGCGCTGCTCGAGCGCAACGCGCCGCCGCAGAAACCGGGCGAGGAGGTCAAGCTGCTCTACGCGTCTCAGATCGCCGTGGCGCCGCCGACCTTCGCGATCGTGAGCAATCGGCCCGACGACGTGCCGGACGCCTATCAACGCTACCTGGTGCACGGCTTCCGCGAGGCGTGGCCGTTCGCCGGGTCGCCTCTTCGCCTCCGGTTCACGGCGCGCGGATCGAAGCGATGATGCGGGCGGTGCCGTGGCTGTTCGCCTCGTACCTGCTCGGCGCGATTCCGACGAGCTACCTGGCGGCACGGCTCTTCCGTGGCATCGATCTCCGTGAGCACGGCAGCCGGAATCTCGGCGCGACCAATCTCTACCGCGTCCTGGGCTGGCGCTACGCCATTCCGGTCGGCCTGTTGGACGCCGCGAAGGGGCTCGTGCCGGTGCTCGTCTTCGCGCCGCGAGTCTCGCCCTCCGAGGTGTTCGCGCTCGTATGCGGGCTCACGGCCGTGCTCGGCCACGTGTTCTCCGTCTTCGTGGGATTCAAGGGCGGGAAGGGTGTGGCGACCGCCGCCGGCGTCATGCTCGGACTCACCCCAATCGCCCTGGGCGTGGCGGCGGCGGTCTGGGTCGCGCTCGTCTTCCTGACCGGCTACGTCTCGGTGGGCAGCATCGCCGCCGCCGCCGTGTTCCCCATCGCGGTGTTCGTGCTCGAGCCGCCCGCGCAGCCCGAGATGCTGTGGCTCGACATCGCCGTCGCCGCGGCCATCGTGTGGTTCCACCGGGCCAACATTCAGCGGCTGCTCAAGGGCACCGAGAACCGGTTCGGCCGACGGGCAGTCACGGCGCCTCGTCCGTGACGGTGATCGCCGTTCTCGGCGCGGGCAGCTGGGGCACGACCCTCGCCAACCTGCTGGCGGCGAAAGGCGAGACGGTCCGGCTCTGGGCGTACGAAGCCGAGGTGGTCGAGGCAGTCAATGGCGCGCACGAGAACCCGCTGTTCCTGGCGGGCGTGCCTCTCTGCGCCTCGCTCCGGGCGTATCACGACGCGGCCGAGGCGGTCCTCGGGGCCTCGGTGATCGTGTCCGCGCCGCCGAGCCACGTGGTGCGGACGGTGGTGACGAGGCTCGAAGGCGCGGTCGCGTCCGGCACGCTGGTGGTGAGCGCGACTAAGGGCATCGAGGCCAACACGCTCGCGCTCATGTCGGAGGTGTTCGCGGGGTGCCTTCCCCAGGCCCGCTTCGCCGCGCTCTCTGGTCCGAGCTTCGCGATCGAGGTGGCGCAGGGACAGCCGACGGCGGTCGTGGCGGCGGCCAGCGACGCGGAGGCAGCGCTCGACGTGCAGCGGCTCTTCGCGACGCCGGCATTCCGGGTGTACTCGGGCCGAGACGTCGTCGGCGTGGAGCTCGCGGGCGCGCTCAAGAACGTGATCGCGATCGCCGCCGGCATCCTGGAAGGGCTCGGCCTCGGCCACAATCCGCGCGCGGCCTTGATTACGCGCGGGCTGGCGGAGATCACGCGGCTCGGCTTGGCGATGGGCGCGGAGCCGCTGACGTTCGCCGGCCTCGCCGGCATGGGGGACCTGGTGCTCACGACCACCGGCAGCCTGAGCCGGAATCGGGCCCTCGGCGTAGCGCTGGCGCAGGGCGAGACGCTCGAGCGGTACCGCGCGACGCACCGGACGGTGGCGGAAGGCGCCAACACGTCGCTCGCCGGCGCCGCGCTCGGCGCGCGACACGGCGTGGAGCTGCCGATCATCCAGAAGGTCTGCGAAGTGCTGTTCGACGGGAAGTCGGCGCGCGATGCCGTCCCCGAGCTCATGGAACGCGAACTCAAGGCGGAGCAGTGGCGATGACCACCCGGCCGGTCCAGGAGTTTTATTCCATCGGTGAGGTCTGTGCGCTCACCGACCTCAAGCCCCACGTGCTCCGGTATTGGGAGAGCCAGTTCCGCTTCCTCAACCCGGCCAAGAACCGCTCCGGGAACCGGGTCTACAAGAGCCGCGAGGTCGAGCTGATCATGCTGGTGAAGCACCTGCTCTACACCGAGAAGTTCACCATCGACGGCGCCCGGCAGCGCATCGACCAGTATCGCCGCACGGGCGAGCTGCGCGCGTCGGCGCGAAAGGCGTTCGAGGCCGAGCTCGCGACCGAGGTCCGGGCCGCCATCGAGGAGATCGTGAAGATCCTCGACGGGCGCACGGACGGGTCGCGCGGATGAACATCCTCGTCACCAACGACGACGGCATCCTCGCTCCCGGTCTCGCTCTGCTCGCGGACGTCTGCCGCGAGGTCGGCACCGTCACCGTGGTGGCCCCGGATCGCGAGCAAAGCGGCACCTCCCACTCCCTCACCCTGCATCGCCCGCTCCGACCCGCCCGCCGGCCCGACGGGGCCTGGCAGGTGGACGGCACGCCCACCGACTGCGTGATGCTCGCCATCCAGGCCCTCATGCCCGAGGGCCCGGACTTCGTCTTCTCCGGCGTGAATCACGGGCCCAACATGGGCGAGGACGTGCTCTATTCGGGCACGGTCTCCGCGGCGATGGAGGCGGTGACGCTGGGCGTCCCCGGCATCGGCATCTCGTTCACCGGCGGGAGCCAGCCCGAGACCATGAGCACGTACCGCGAGACGCTGGTCCACCTCGTCCGCCAGATCACGAGCGTGCCCGCGTTCCCCGAGCAGACCCTGCTCAACATCAACCTGCCGCGCGTCCCGGCCTCCGAGGTGCGCGGCATCCAGGTCACCAAGCTCGGCAGCCGGTACTTCTCCGATTCGCTCACGCGCATGAAGGATCCCTGGGGCCGCGAGATCTTCTGGATCGGCGGTGGGACGATCACCTGGACGGGCACCGAGAATTCGGACCACCTGGCGGTGGCCGAAGGGTACGTCTCGGTCACGCCGCTCCACATGGACCTCACGAACTACGCGCTGCTGGAGACGGTCAAGGGATGGTCGCTGGAGGGATGAGGGACGGCGACGGCTATGGCGGCTACCGCTCCCGGCTGGTCGAGACGCTGCGGCAGAAGGGGATTCGCGACCTCGCGGTGCTGAGCGCGATCGGATCGGTGCCCCGCCACCTCTTCGTGCCGGAAAGCGTGCGCCACCGGGCGTACGAGGACGTCGCCCTGCCCATCGCTGGCGGTCAGACGATCTCGCAGCCGTGGGTGCAGGCGCGCTACCTCGAGCTGGCCGCGCTCACCGGCCGCGAGCGGGTGCTCGAGGTCGGCGCGGGATCGGGATATCAGACCGCGCTCCTGGCCCAGCTCGCCGACGCGGTGTTCGCCGTGGAGCGCATCCCGGCGCTCGCCCAGAGCGCCCGCGTGGCCCTCGAGAGCGCGGGCATCCGCAACGTCACGGTGCTCGTCGGCGACGGCACCCTCGGCTGGCGTCCCTTCGCTCCCTACGACGCGATCCTCGTGGCCGCCGCGTCACCCGAGATCCCGACGCCGCTGCTGGAGCAGCTGGCGGCCGGCGGCCGGCTGGTCATCCCCCTCGGCGACCGGAACAGCCAGGTCCTGACCATGGCGCGACGCGTCGGCGACCAGCTGGAGACGAGTACCGTGGCGGACGTGCGCTTCGTGCCCTTGCTCGGCCAATTCGGATTCTCCTCATGAGCTCCGCATGCTGACTTCATTCTTCCATTGGCTCGCCGACAGCGTGCTCGCCCTGGGCTATCCTGGCATCATCGCCCTGATGGCGATCGAATCGTCGGTGCTGCCGCTGCCGAGCGAACTGGTCATGCCGCCGGCCGGCTACCTGGCGTCCAAGGGCCACATGAGCGCCGGACTCGCGGTGGCCGCCGGGACATTGGGGAGCGTGATCGGCGCGCTGGTGAACTACATGCTGGCCGTGCTGGTCGGCGAGCCCGTGCTCCGGCGCTACGGCAAGTTCGTGCTCGTCTCGGAGCGATCGCTGGACCGTACCGAGGCCTTCTTCCGGCGACATGGCGAGATCAGCACGTTCGTCGGGCGCCTCCTCCCGGTCATCCGCCACCTGATCTCGATCCCCGCCGGCATGTCGCGTATGGCGCTGGGCCGCTTCGTTGCCTTCACCGCGCTGGGCGCGGGGCTCTGGTGCGGCATCCTTACGTACCTCGGCTGGCTGATCGGCCGCCACGGCGGCGACGTGGAGCGGGCCATCGGGCCGTACGTGCACCACACGCTCCTGTACTACGTGCTTCCGGGAACGCTCGTGCTCGTGGCGGTCTACATGTGGTGGCGGCGCCGGCGGGGGGCGACGGCTGGATGACGGTGCGCTTCCTCGTGGCGGGGCAGGTGCAGGGTGTCGGGTTCCGGTGGTTCGTCGCCCGGCATGCGCGGGGTCTCGACCTGTCGGGGTACGCCCGCAACCTCGCCGACGGCCGGGTCGAGGTGGTGGCCAACGGTGACGAGGCGGCCCTGCTGCGGCTCGAGGCGCTGCTCAGGGCCGGCCCGGCCAACGCGCACGTGACCGGGGTCGACCGTTCCGACTCGGTGGACGACCCGCCCCTTCCCATCAGGAGCTTCGACATCCGATGACGATTGCAACGCCGTTGGCGCGCCACGTCCTGGACACGCTCCGGCCCATCCCCAACTATCCGAAACCGGGGATCATCTTCCAGGACATCACCCCGGTCCTGCGCGACGGTCGGCTGCTCCGCGCCGTGGTCGACGCCATGGCGGACCCGTTTCGGGAGCAGGGCGTGACCCACGTGGTGGGTATCGAGGCGAGGGGGTTCATCCTCGGCGGCGCGGTGGCGACGAACCTCGGGGCAGGGTTCGTCCCGGCGCGGAAGCCGGGCAAACTCCCCTGGGAGCGTGTCACCGAATCCTACGATCTGGAGTACGGCAAAGACGCGCTGGAGTGCCACAGGGACGGTCTGCCGGCCCCGGCCCGGGTCCTGATCGTGGACGACGTGTTGGCGACCGGGGGCACCGCGCGGGCCGCGGGCCAGCTGGTCCTGGGCCTAGGCGCCGAGCTCGTGGGATGGAGCTTCCTGCTCGAGATCACGGGCTTGGGGGGCACGGAGAAACTGACCGACGCCGCGACCTATGTCGTGGCGCGCCGCTAGGCCAGGACCGGGCTTTCGCGGGGTGGTCCAAGGGGTTACCATACCCCCGCACTCCGGCCCGGCGGCGGCCACGGGGATCTCACAGGCTACATGAAGTCGAGCTGGTAACCTATTTTCCGGCATGGCTCAGCCCCCGTAGCTCAGATGGATAGAGCAGCAGTTTCCTAAACTGTTGGCCGCGTGTTCGAGTCACGCCGGGGGCACTGGCAGGGCAGGGCACATCACTCTAGGCAGGATGGACATGGCGACGACCGTACAACCGACGACCCGTGAACGCACCAGCCCACCACCCGCCGGCGCGCCGTGGTACCGCGACCGGAATCGGCAGCTGGTAGTGATTGCCGCGGCGGTGATCGCGGCCGGTCTGATAGCCTGGTTCGTGATGTCGAGCAACCGGCGCAAGGAGGAATTCGCCGCGCGCAGCCTCAACCAGGCGCGCGCCGCGGCGGAGGCCGGCAATCTGCCGTTGGCGTCGAGTGAGCTCCAGAAGCTGATGCAGACCTACAAGGGCACGGACGCGGCCAGCGAGGCTGTCATCACGCTGAACCAGGTCCGGATGGTGAATGGACAGAGTGAGCTGGCGGCGGTGGGGCTCAGGGACTTTTTGGCCACCAAGCCCGACGCCAAGTACGCCGCACCCGCGTACGGGCTTCTGGGCGCAGCCCTCGAGAATTCGCAGAAGTGGGCGGACGCGGGGGATGCGTTCGCCAGTGCCGCGAAAGCGGCCGACCTGGAGTATCTCCAGGCCCGCTATCTGGTCGACGCCGGACGTGCCTATCGCGAAGGCTCCAAGACCCAGGAGGCCATCGCGGTCTACCGCGAGATCATCCAGAAGCATCCCAAGTCGTCGAGCTTCACCGAGGCGCAGGTGCGCCTGGCAGAGCTGACAGACGGCAAGATGTAACCCCGGCGCCTCCGCGCTGATGGAAACGGGCCAGCCTTGTCGGCTGGCCCGTTCTCGTTGCGGCCCCTGATGGCGCGCGAGGCCGCTCCAGGCGCATATTGAGGGCGACCTCTACGACCGAAAGCTGCGATCCGTTCCATGGCCCGGAACGCTCGCTCTCCGCGCAATCGCTTCCGCCGAACCGCCGGCCTCGCGCGCACGCTCGCGACCCGGATGGGTCCGTCCTCCGCCCAGCACCCCATGCCGATCGAAACCGCGTGCCTCACGCGGGCGTTGACACGAGGCTCCCGGACCAGTCGATTCCCAGGTTCGGAAGGTAGATGGAGCTGGGCGCGCCCTGGCGGCTGGTCGAACCCGAGAAGAAGGCGTACAACCGCGGGACTTCATGCCGCGCCAACGAGAGGAGCACCTGAATGACGCGAGGGTATTGGAGAGTTGTCCCCGTCCTATTGGCGGCAGGCGCGCTACACCCCGGTGGAGCGGCCGCGCAGCTGGGCTTCAACGGCGTGATCACGTTCCAGAGCGACCGCAGCGGCGGGAAGTCGGACACCTTCGTCCAGACGACGAAGGGGAACAAGCTGAGGCTCGACGGGTTCGGCTCGAGTCAGGGCACGATGATCATCGACAACGACGCGAAGACCATGATCATCGTGGAGCCCGAGAAGAAGCAGTACATGCTGATGACCCAGGAAGACGCCAAGCAGATGCAGGCCATGATGGGACCGATGATGCATCAACAGCACGCCACGGATCCGTCCAAGTACAAGTTCGAGAAGACGGGGAAGTCCGAGGTCGTGGCGGGCGCCCCGTGCGAGATGTGGCACGGCGTGTACACTGGAGAGAAGGGTGAGAAGGAGGAAGGCGATGCCTGCGTGGCGGAGGGCGTTGGATTCGCTCTCGCGGACTTGACCTTCAACAACCCAATGCTGCAGCAGACCGGTGCCGCCCGCGACCAGATGGAGCAGTTCCGGCAATTGGTCGGCGGCAACAAGGGCATCCTCAAGGCCACCAACACCAAGGACGGCAAGCCGTCGACCCAGCTCGAGGCGACCAAGATCGAGCGGAAGGTCGTCGGTGACGACGTCTTCGCGCCGCCCGCGGGCTACAAGGAAATCCGCATAAGCGACATGATGGCGAAGGCGCACGAAGGCATGCAGACCCCGCCGCCGGCAGCGAAGCCGCAGTAAGGGGTCAGCGGGCAGGCACGCACGGAAAAGCGCCGACCAGGGTCATTCCGGTCGGCGCTTTCGTTTGGGGGCTCATCACGGCCGCATCCGTGCCCCAGGAGGTCATGAGGACGGCAGGACAAAGGTCAGATCCAAGAGTCACGGCCCAGCCACCCCACGAGCCTCGGTTACAAGTAACGACGTATAAGATATGTTATGTTAAGTCGCAGTGAGGATAACTGTGGAGAAGTGTGGACTGATGGCCTCCTTCTCCGCTGGCCCGGTCCGAAGCCAAGCTAGGCCTCAGCATCATGAGGCTGTTAATTCAATGTTGGCGTTTGACTTACAAGAGATACGGTGGTGCTACCCAGCATCCTGATCAGCCCTCCCACACCGCCCGAAATACCAGCTTTCCCTGCCCCCCAAGCCAGACGTCTGAAGCGCTCCGGCCGCTTAGGTCCGCCCGGACCTGGAGCTCCTCGCCGCCGCGGCTGGTGAACCGGACAGGAAGCGCGCTCTCCCCACGCGCCGCCAGCGCCACTCCCGAAGCCACCGTTCCCGTGCCGCACGCCAAGGTCTCGCCCTCCACGCCACGCTCGTACGTTCGGATGAGCCACGGCTCGCCGACCCGATGGGGCTCGGCGACGAAGTTGACGTTGGCCCCGGCGGGGCCGAGCCGACGGTCGTAGCGGAGGCTTCGGCCGCGGCCCACGAGGTCGATCCCCTCGATGTCGTCCACACCAATGACGAGGTGCGGCACGCCGACGGTGGCGAAGGCCATCCATCGCTCGCCCGCCACGGGATCGAACGCCGGCGCTGAAGCCGAAAGCTCGAAGTCCGGCAGCTGGATCTCGGCCCGGTCGCTGTCCGGCATGCAACGGGCGCGAATCACCCCCGCGTCCGTCAGCAGGCATAGCTCGCCCGGATCCACCAGCTCCAGGTGCACGGCGAGCCGCGAGCTGCAGAGCGCCGCGTTCCCGCACATGGCGGCCCGGGACCCGTCAGAATTCCAGAAGGCCATCCGGACCGAGCCCGGGGTCTCGGGCGCGAGCAGGACGAGCCCGTCGGCGCCGACCCCGAGTCGCCGGTCGCAGAGCTGAACCACGCGCGCGGGCGTCCATTCCTCGGGATCGGTCGAGCGGCCATCGAGGAGAACGAAGTCGTTCCCCGACCCGGTCATCTTGTAGACGATCGTGCCCCTCACAGGCGCCTCGTCAACGCCTGAAGCCGGAGCCACCAGACCATCCAGATGGCCTCGCGCACGATGCGCTTGTTCATCTTGCTCTGGCCTTCCACACGATCCGTGAACACGATCGGGATCTCGAGCAGGCGGAACCCCTTCTTCCAGGTTCGAAAGCTCATTTCGATCTGAAAGGAATATCCGTTCGACCGCACGCGGTCGAGGTCGACGGCCTCGAGCACTCGTCGCCGAAAGCACTTGAAGCCGCCGGTCGAGTCAGTGAGCGGGAGTCCGGTGATGCGGCGGGCGTACTCGTTGGCTCCCACCGAGAGCAGCAGGCGTCCGATCGGCCAGTTGATGACGTTCACGCCGGCATGATAGCGCGAGCCGATGACGAGATCGGCGTGCTCGATGGCCCGCAGGAACTCCGGCAGGAACTTGGGATCATGGCTGAAGTCGGCGTCCATCTCGAAGATGAGATCGTAGCCCCGGTCCAGGGCCCAACGGAATCCCGCCAGGTACGCCTTCCCCAGGCCGGCCTTCCCTGGCCGGTGGAGCACGTGAATGCGCGGGTCCGCCGCGGCCAGCTCGTTGGCGAGCTGCCCGGTGCCGTCGGGCGAATTGTCGTCGACCACCAGCACCTCGAGCCGCCGGTCCTGCTGCAGGATCTGGGGCACGATGAGCGGCAGGTTCACCCGCTCGTTGTACGTCGGGATCACCACGAGGGCGCGCTCAGGCATTCGCCGAGCTCCGCCGGCGGGTCCAGAGTGGCGTGGCCAACAACGCGAGCGTCGCGAGCAGGGCCACGGCGGTGACCATCTTGCCTCGTGGATAGGTCGCGGAAGCGAACCAGAGCCGGACCTCGCGTGCCCCCGGCGGAAGCGCCACGCTCAGCATCGTATAGTCGCCCCGGAGCACCGGCGCCGGTTTGCCATCCACCGTCGCATGCCAGTCGGGGTACCAGTTCTCCCCGACGAGCAAGTACGTCGGTGTCGAGGCCGATCCCGACAGAGTCACGCGCATGCGCCCCGGCGCCCAGTCGGACACCGCCGCGGCGATCGGCGGCGCGTCCGGAATCTGGCCGGGCCGGATCTTCTCCGGCGTCACGCTCGCGGTATCGCCGTAGAGCGCGAGGCGCCCGTAGGGGAATCGCGGGTCGATCACCGTCGGCGGGATCTGATCTTCGGCGAGCTTGGCGGCGCCGGCCACAACCCGTGCGTAGGCCGGAATGGTGTCACGCTCGAAGAGCACCGCCTGCGGCCCCGGCGTCGTCTCGACAGGACCCAACACCTGGTGGAATCCCGGAACGGGCTGGCTCTCGGGCAACAGCAGGAAGCGGACGCCCAGCAGGTCGAGGAGGCTCGGGCTCCCGGCATAGCGCCACTGGCCCTTCCCGCCCAGCAGCTCGTCGTAGAATCGCAGCTCCTGCCCGTGGTAGCCGAGCATGGACTGGATGTCGTGCGCCATCAGGTACGACCCCTGATACACGCCGACATCGAGCACGCGAAACGGCTTGGGTTCCGCTCGGAGCCTGCTGGTCACCGCGTCGTCCCGGAAGGTCACGGCCGCGGGATCGCGGAACTCGAAGAACAGCCGATCGATGCTCCACAGATCGCCGATGACGACCACGGCGAGGGCCGCCGTGGCGGCGGCGCCGATGATCCGACCCCGCCAGACCGCCCAGAGCACGCCGCCACCGATCAAGACCACGAGGAGGAGCCGAAGCGCACCGAGCTGCAGCGCCGACGCGTTCGCGATCACCCGCGAAGCCTGCTCGGGTCCGGCGAGCACGGTGGCCACCGCCTGCAGCACCCCGACGACTCCGAGCAGCGCGACGCCGGCGAGCACGCCGAGCGCGGTGGCGAGCGCCCGGAACGAGACCTCACGCCGCAGCAGGCGGTCGGTGCCGAAGGCGGCGAACACCGCCACCGGCAGCGCCACGAGGAAGAAGGCCATGCCCGGCGCGCGGACCTTCTTCATCATGGGCATGACTTCGTACCACAGGTAGTAGAACGGCGTGTGACCGCCGAAGGCCACCAGGAGGAAGAGCAGGCCGATGACGCCCAGCGCCTGGACCGTCCGCCGGCGGCCGCGATCGCCCACACCGAGCACCGCGAGCACGAGGACGATCGGGCCCAGATACTCGGTATGGAGCTTGAAGACGTTGCGGCCCCAATAGTGATCCAGCACGCCGTTGAACTGCGGCAGTACGGTGGTGACGATCTCCTCGGGCGGCATCGAGAACAGCGTGGCGTAGTCCCACCCCGTGCTCGGGCCGCCCGCACCTCTCGGCGAATACGGCAGGTAGGCGAGAAAGGGCAGGATCTGGATCGCCGCGATTCCGAGGCCGAGCAGGACGGCGCCGAATGCCAGCGCGAACTCCCTGGGCCAGCGGAGCCCCGCGGGCCGCTCGGGGTCGAGGAGAGCCAGGTAGATGGTCCAGAGCGCGCTCGCGACGAGGAGATAGTAGGTCATCTGGTAGTGCGGGCTCAGCATGCAGAGTCCGATGACCAGCGCGAGGAGCCCATACCCCGACACGCGGCGATGCCGGATCGCACGCAGGAGGGCGAGCAAGGCGAGCGGGGCCAGCGCTGAGACGTACAGCTTGCCGTCGTGCCCGGGCCGGACGAGCGACGCCACGATGCCCGTGAGCTCGTACGCGAGGCCACCGATCACCGCGGCGGTCCAGCTCGCGCCCAGGGCCCGGACGAAGGCGTACATGCACGCCCCCGCGAGGACGATGTGCGCGAAGAACCCGAGGTTCATGGCGCAGTCCACCGGCAGCACCCACCGGAGCCACGCAGTCGGATAGAAGATGTCGCCGTGCTGCGCCGCGATGAACGGCAGGCCGCCGAAGAGATACGGGTTCCACTCCGGAATATGCCCCGTCGCGCGGAACATCTCGGCGCCGAACAGACGAAAGCCGTAGCCGGCGACATACTGGTCGTCGCCCAGCAGCCAGCGACCGGCGAGCATCGGCCAGCACAGGGTGAGCGCGGCCGCCAGGAACACGGCCGCCGCCAGCACCGCTGGTCGGCGGGGCTCGAACGCGGCGGCGGGTTCGGACTCAGGGTGCGACACGCGCTCTCCCCTGCGGCAAGACAAGAAATGGCACCGCGGCGCCGAACTCGGTTACGGTGAGCAGGACGCGGGAGGCCAGCGCCAGCGTGGTCGCCGCGCCGATGCCGAGCGGACCCTGCAACATCAGGATGAACAGACCCTCTCGGACCCCGAGGCCCCCTGGCGCGAACAGCGCGAGAAAACCCGCGAGGTACGACGCCGTGAAGACCGCGATCGCCAGGGTCGGCCGGAGGCCTGCGCCCGGCAGCAGCCCGCGGGCCAGGCACCACAGCGCGAGCCCATAGCCAACCCACGCGACCGCATTGGCGACGATCCCGAATACGATCCCGCCGGCGGGCGGCGCCCCCCGGGTCTCGGCATCGGGCGCGGCGAGATGCAGGAGCCGACGAAGCACTGGCGGCCAGAGCAGCAGCGCGACGCCGGCGGCGGCGCCGACCCCCAACAGCACGAGCGCGAGCTGCGACCCGGGATGTGCCGCCTCGATGGCGCGCCGGCCGGTGAGTCCTACCACGGCCGCACCGGTACCGATGGCCAGCACCTGCAGCACCACGGCGGAGCCGGTCGCGGCCCACGGTGCGACGCCGACCCGCTGCGCCATCAGCGCCATACCCGCGACGGCCCACACCTTGCCCGGCAGGTACTTTCCCAGGCTCGACACCGTCCAGATCCTGGCGGCGCTCCACCCGTCGAGGTCCTGGCCCCACCCGACGAGCATCGTGCGCCAGGCGACGACGAGGATCCCGTACATCGCCCACACCCCGACCGCACTCAGCAGCAGCCACCCTGGCGCGACCTGAACGTCGAGGGGTTGCGAACGCAGCGCCTCCCAATTGCGCGCCAGGCTGCGCGCGGCGAAGACGATGATCCCGATGCCCGCCACCCACTGCGCCGCCCGCAGCCATCCGACCCTTGAACTATGCACCGAGGGCCTCGCGATACCACCCCTCGCACAGCTGCGCGACGTGTTCCGGCGACAGCTTTGCCCGCCATGACTCGCCCACGAGCCTGGCGAGCGCCAGGCGATCGCCGTCCTGCAGCAGGTCCAGGGTCGCGTCGCTCAGCGCCTCGGCCGACGGCAGCGTCAGCCGGCCGGCGCCCGTTTCCGGCACGACATCGAGCAGTCCGCCGCCGTCCCAGCACGCGACGACCGGCACGCCGACCATCAGCGCTTCCGCCGCGGCCAGGCCGAAGCCTTCCCCTTGGGCGGGAAAGAGCATGAGATCGGCGCGGGCGAGATGACCCGTCACCTCGGACGGCGGCACGGCGCCGACGAAGCGCACGAACGCGGTGATGCCGAGCCGCTCGACCTGACGCTCGAGGCGCTCGCGCTCGGGCCCGTCGCCGACGATCGTGAGCGGCAGGTCGTGCCCGCACGACGCGAGGAAGGCCGTCGTCTCGATCGCCAGGTTGATGCGCTTCTGGGGGGTGAGCCGCGCAACGACGACCGAGCCGCCGCCCCCGGCCGTCCAGGGCCAGGACCTGCTGTCCACCGGCATCGGATGGACGTGCGCTGGCGGGATGTGCCGACCCGTCGCCGTCTGGACCCAGCCCGCGAGCTCACGAGACACCGCCGTCACGACGCGCGCGCGATGGAACACGGGCCGAGCGAGGCGGCGCGCCAGGCGGGACCCGCGAAGGAGCGCCGCGTCGGTTCCGTGGACGGTGACCACCAGCGGCGCGTTCGTGGGTGCCGCCAGCCCCGCGGGAATCCACCAGTGCGCATGGACCAGATCGGCGCCACCGGCCATCTCGTCCTTCGCCGCCCGGCGAAGCGCCCGCCAGAGACCGGCCAGCGCTCGCCATCCGCCCGGCGCCCGGAGGGCGCCGGCCATCGTCCCACGGTAGGCGAGGGTCTCGAGGCGGCGGGACGCGTAGCGGACCCGACGCACGTACACGCCGTCGCGCTCCTCCTCGCCCCCCTGCCCTTCGTCGCTCGGAGCGAGGACCCGCACTTCCACGCCGCGGCGCGCGAGCGCCGTGGCGAGCGTGGCGAGGAAGGCACCGGAAAGATCCCCGGGCCACCGGGGATAGTTGTGGGTCAGGAATACGACCCGCACGCGTCAGTCCCGCAAATCGGGCTTGTCCAGTCGATCGAGCGCGCGAGCGACCGCCCGCGTCTCTTCCTGCAGACTTGCGACCATCTCACCGAGCAGGCCGAACCCGAACAAGACGATACCGCAGATGACCATCGTCTCGACCAGGTTGAGCAGCGGCCGGAAGCCGAAGCCGTAGCCGAACCGGAGGACCAGGGCGACGATGCCGGCGATCAGGCCGATCACGAACAGCGTGGCGCCCGCGATCCCGAAGAACAGCATCGGCTTTCGACCGAAGCGAAGCTGAAACCAGACGCTCAGCAGGTCGAAGATGCCGACCGGAATGCGGCGCCAGGTGAACTTCGACTCGCCGGCGCGTCGCGCGTAGAGCGGAACCGGGAGCGAGTCGAGCCGGAACCCGTCCGCCGCCGCGATCACGACCATGTACCGGTGCCAGTCGGGGCGGAGGGAGATGCCGTCCATGACCTCGCGGCGGTACGCCTTCACGGAATTGAGGTCGGTCACGCGAATGCCGAACAGCCAGCGGCAGAGAGTGTTGTAGACCGAGCTGACGAACGCCTTCTCGTACTTCCCCTGCTTGGTGCCGGTGACGATGTCGGCCCGACCCGTCAGGATCGGCGCCACGAGCCGCGGGATGTCCTCGGGAAGGTATTGCAGGTCGGCGGGGTAGAAGACGTAGACGTCGCCGCGGGCGACGTCGCCGGCGGACCGGAGCGCGTCGGCGATGCCGCGCTGCCGGCGATGGGTGACCACACGGAGAAACGGGTGCGCGCGCTCGAGGTCCCGCAGCACCTTGGCGCTGTCGTCGCGCGACCCGTCGTTCACGACGACGACCTCGAACGAGAAGCCGGCCGGGCCCAACGCCTCCGCGCAGAGCCGGAGGAACTCCGGAAGGTTGGCCGCCTCGTCCTTCGCCGGAACGAGGACGCTGACGTCCACCGTCTCGGCGGCGGAAAGGGTCATACCCGCTTCCGCATCCGCGCCGGCAGGATCCCGAGCTGATCTCGGTACTTGGCGACCGTGCGCCGGGCGATCTGGATTCCCTGTTCCTGGAACAGGTGCACGATCTGCTGATCCGTGAGCGGTTTCCCGCTGTCCTCCTCGCCGACCATCTTCTGCAGCTTGGCCCGGATGGAGCGCGCGCTCGCGTCCTCGCCGGAAGCGGTGGCCAGCGCGCTCGAGAAGAAGAACTTGAGGGGCAGCACGCCCCGCGGCGTCTGCACGTACTTCTCGTTGGTCACCCGGCTGACCGTGGATTCGTGCATGTTGATCACCTCCGCCACCTCCCGCAGCGTGAGCGGGCGGAGGAACTCGATGCCTTTCTCGAAGAACTCCCGCTGGCGGTCCACGATGAAGTTCATGACCTTCAGCATCGTCTGGCGGCGCTGCTCGATCGCCTGAATCATCCAGTTCGCGCTGTTCATCTTGGACGCGATGAACTCGCGGTTCTCCGGCGTCATCTTCTTCTTGTCGCGCGCGATCTCCTGATACGAGCGGCTCAGCCGGAGCCGCGGCATGCCGGTGTCGTTGAGGAACACCTGGTAGCGGCCGCCGATCTTCTCGACGATGAGATCCGGGATGATGTAGCCGTCGCTCTGGCTCGCGTGCTTGAGCCCGGGCTTGGGGTCCAGGCGGGCCAGCTCGTCCGCGGCCGACTGGACCGCCGCGGGCTCGACGCCGAACCGCTTGGCGAGATCGTTCCACCGGTGGGCGATGAGGTCCGGGAACGCGTCGTGCACCAGCCGGTAGGTGAGCGACTCGGTGTCCGCCTGCTCGCCGAGCTGAATCAACAGGCACTCCCGCAGGTCCCGCGCCCCGATGCCCGGGGGATCGAGCCGCTGGATGACGGCCAGCATCTCCTCGGCCTCGGCCATCGTGTAGTAGGCCGCGGAGGCATCCGGCCCCGTCGCGGACTCGGGCTCGGGCTCCGAGGCCTCGGCATCGTCCTCGGCTGCCTCGGTCGCGACGTGGCCCGCCACGAGCTGGTTGACGCTGCCCAGGATCTCTTCGAGCGACGCGGCGAGGTAGCCTTCCTCGTTGATGTTGCCCAGGAACTCCTCCGCGAGCAGCAGCTGTCGCGGCGTCAGGGTCATCATCTGAAGCTGCTCACGCAGGTAGTCGATCAGGTCCTTGGTCTCGACGGTGACCGGCTCGGTGTACTCGAGCTGCTCGTACTGCTCGCGCGTCCCTCCCACCTCGAAACCGTTGAGCAGGATCTCCTCCCAATCCATCTCCTCTTCCTTCTCCTTCTGCTCCTTCTCCTGCTCGGCGTCCTTCTGCTCGGGGGCTTCGTCTTCCGGCTCCAGCAGCTCCAGAAACGGGTTGGCCAGCAGCTCCTGCTTCAGGTGCTGCTGCAGATCCATCATGGGCATGTAGAGCATGTCCATGGCCTGGTAGAGCCGCGGATTGACCCGCAGCTCCTGGCGCATGCTGGTATGCTGGGAGAGACCTGTTCTCATGCCACCGACTCCAGGCGGGCGCGCAGACGCGCGGTGAGGGTGGGGCCCAGATAGAGCTGCGCCACCCGGTCATCGTACACGAGGTCACTCACCTTCCCGGCGGCCTGCACTTTTCCTTCGAACATGATGTATGCCCGGTCGACGATGTCGAGCGTTTGCTCGACGTTGTGGTCAGTGATCAGGACGCCGATGCCCCGATGGCGGAGTCCGGCGACGATGGTCTGGATGTCGTGCACCGCGATCGGATCGACGCCCGCGAAGGGCTCGTCGAGCAGCATGAACTTGGGCTCGGTGACGAGGGCCCTGGTGATCTCGAGCCGACGGCGCTCGCCGCCGCTCAGGCTGTACGCCCGGCTCCGCCGCAGGTGCTTGATGGACAGCTCGTCGAGCATGCGGTCCAGCTGGCGCTGACGCTCGTCCCGTCCCAACCGGCGCGTCTCGAGGATCGCGAGAATATTTTCCTCGACCGTCATTTTTCGAAAGATCGACGGTTCCTGCGCCAGATATCCGATGCCCGAGCGCGCCCGCTCGTACATCGGAGAACGGGTGAGATCGAGCCCGTCGAGCTTCACCTGGCCCGAGTCGGGCCGGATCAACCCCGTTATAAGGTAGAAGGTCGTGGTCTTTCCCGCCCCGTTGGGCCCCAGGAGGCCCACGATCTCCCCCTGCTCCACCTTGACGCTCACCTCGTTGACGACCCGGCGATCCTTGAAGGTCTTCACCAGGCGCGTGCCCTCGAGCACGCTCGTCGAGGCGCGCTGTGGCGCCTGCGGCTTGGAGCGCTGCGCGGCGCGACGCGCGGCTGCGAGCAGCGCGCCGTAGATGGCCTGGCGGTCCTCCCCGCCGACGCCCCACCAGGCCACGCGCGGCTGCACGGGCTCCCAGTCACTGGCCGACGTGTCGAGCAGCCAGCCTTCGACGCTGAGCCGGGGCAGGACCGATTTCCGGAGGTGGTCGCGCACCGCGTCGCCGCTGATCTCCTGCGCCGGCGGGTTCGCGGTCCCCTGGTAGCAGGCGAGGTGCGCCTCGCGATAGCTCATGACGAGGTCGCCGAACCCCGCGACGTCGTTCGGGCCGGCCGCCCGGGTGATGGCCGCCAGCGCGATGGCCACCGACGGGTCCCGGTCCCCGAGCGCGGCGACCCACTCGGGCGCGCTCATCGTCCACCTTTCGGGCGCTTCGTGCTGTCCGCCGCCGTCGCGGTCGTGTCCACCGCCGCCTCGAGCTGGATGCCGTCCACCTTGCCCCGAATGTCCACGCGGTCGACCCCGCCCTCCGGCGTGTTCTTCATCGTCACGACGATCGCATCGCCGCGGGCGTAGTTGATCGACGGACGGTGCGGCGCTTTCGCGTTCCGGTCCAGGTGATAGGACTGCGCGGCCGCCCGCGCCTCGATCCGGCTGAGCACGGCCCGCTTCTTACCCGCGGAATCGGACGGCGTGAAGCTGGCGATGACCGTGTCCCCTCGCATCCAGTCGCGATCCTTCGTGGCCGAGTCCACCGTGCCGCCAAGCCAGGCCTTGCGATAGCCGCGCACCTGCCGCAGCAGCTGGCCGGGCGAGTCGAGCGCGAGGGAATCGGCGCGCATCGCGTAGGCGATGGACACCGCGTACGGCCGGGTGGTGGCGCCCCAGGCCAGCGTTCGCTCGATCTTCCGCGCCTTGAGGTCGATGGCGATGGTGTCGGCCGTGAGGTCCCAGTCGCGGTTCACCGCGTGGCCCTGCCCCTTGGCCGACACCTTGCTCAGCTCGCGCTGCTGCAGCGCCAGATCGATCCGCTTGCCCATGAGCCGGAAGCTGTCGGCACTGATCCCGCGCAGGATGGGCTCCCCGCCGATCAGCGTGCCGTCGCTTCCCTTCCCCGTGTCCAGGCGCATCGAGTCGCTCCGCGCGGCGAAGTCGCTCCGGTCGATTGTCGCCTTGCCGCCGGCCCAGATCCGGTCGTTGCCCTTGAAGCGGACCCGGTCGGCCACGATCACGTACGGCTCCAGCTTGCTCCCGCCCACGCTGTCGGCCTCGACGTAGTTGATCTTGGGCCGGCCCACGGCGTACATCTCGAGCGTATCCCGCACTCCCTTCACCACCCGATAGTAGTCGAGCGAAGGACCGGTGAGTGTCGAGCCGGTCCGGAGGTTCTTGGTGTTCACGTGTCCGCGCGCTTCCCACCGCTCGCCGCTTTTGTAATACGTGCCGAAGTCGGCATCCATGGTGAGCGTGGAGTCGCGGTAGTGCACGTTGCCGATGAACTGCACGACGTTGCCGGCGTAGGCGGCGACGCTGTCGCTCTGCATCGTGATCCGCGTGCCGCGACAGCTCAGCCGGACATTGCCGCCGGCGAAGTAATTCGTCCCCGTCGGCGTCTCGTTGACGGCGCCCTGGCGGTCGACGTTGTCGACCTGAAAGACGCACCGCTGCGACGCGGGCGTGGCGGGCTTCGGCGCGCTGGGCGACGGCTTCGGTGCGGCGGGGGCCGCGGGCGGCTTACCCGCCGGCGGCTTGGGCGTCGGCACCTGGGCGCCGGCCCGGCTCGGCAGGAGCCAGACGATCATCGCCAGCGCCGCCCCCGGCGCTCGCCAGCCGAACCGGACCCGGCGAAACGAGCTCACGGCGAGTGGTCCTGCCCCGGCAGCAGCACACCATCGCCCGCCCTGCCGACCGGCTTGTTGGTGACGACGTTCCGGAAGTCCGGGTCGGAGCGGAAGCTGTCGCCCTCCAGGTGATCCGTCCCCCGGTCCATGACGAAATGCGTATCGGTCGAGATCGTGTTCGTCGCGTTGTCGTACTTGAGCGTGTCGGTCTGGAGCTTGCGCCCGTCCGGCGAGATCACCACCACCGTGCCGTTGGCCTGCATGGAGCCGTCCTGCCAGCGATACGTGCCGGTCTTGGAGGTCAGGGTGGAGCTTTCCTTGCCGTCGATGTCGTAGAACACCACCCGCACGTTCTTGAGCTGCGTCACCTGGGTGTTCTCGTAGAAGAACGCCGTGTCGGCCTGCACCTCACTTCGCCGAATGCCGTCCTTCGTGATCCAGTGCGAGAATCCCTCGAGCACTTGATCGGCGCTGTCGGTGGCCTGCACGGTCGTCGTCGGCCGGGCGCCCGGGTCCTCGCATGAGAGAACCGAGCAGACGGCGACGACGCCAAGGACGGAGAGCGCGGCGCTTCGCCCCCATTCGCCGGCATGGCCGCGTCGGGCCTTCCGCTCGCTCATACCGCCCCCGCGCGCATCAGGTCGTGCAGGTGCACCGCGCCCACTACCGCGCCCGAATCATCGAGCACCGGGAGCGCGATGACCCCGTGGCGCTCCATCGTGCCCACGGCCGCGGCCGCGAGATCCTCGGGCCCCGCCGTCTTGGGCGTCCCGGTCATGACCTCGCGCACCGGGCAATCGAGAAAGCCCGGGTCGCGCTCGGCCAGCCGCGTCAGATCGCCGGTCGTGAGCACCCCGACCAGCCGGCCTCGCTCCGCCACCAGCGCCAGTCCGCGATCGTGCGCCAGGCTGACGACCGCATGACGCATCGTCGCGTCCGGCGACAGCACGTGCCCGGGATGGACCATCACGTCGCGCACCCTGAGGAGCAGCTTTCGACCGAGCGAGCCGCCCGGGTGGAGCTCGGCGAAGTCCTCCCGCCGAAAGCCCTTCACCTCGAGCAAGGTGACGGCCAGCGCGTCACCGAGCGCGAGCGCCGCGGTGGTGCTGGTGGTCGGGGCGAGAACGTGCGGGCATGCCTCCTCGGCGACGCCGCCGTCGAGCGTCACGGCGGCGACCCGCGCCAACGTGGAATCCATCGCCCCGGTGATGGCGATGATGGGCACCCCCATTCGCTGGAGCGACCCCACGAGCCCGAACAGCTCCTCCGACTCCCCGCTCTTGCTCAACACGATCGCGACATCGCTCCGCCCGACGATTCCCAGATCGCCGTGGAGCGAGTCCACCGGATGGAGATACGTCGCTGCCGTGCCGGTGGACGTCAGCGTGGCGGCGAGCTTCCGCGCGATGAGGCCCGACTTTCCCACGCCCGAGACGATCACGCGTCCCGACGCGTCGGCCAGCAGCCGCACCGCCCGGGCGAATCGCTCATCGAGGCGAGCGCCGACGCTCCGGATGGCCGAGGCCTCGAGCTCCACCACCCGCCGCCCCAGGGCCACAAGCCCGGCATCGTCAAACGGCACGGATCGCGGGCTCCGTGAAGTATCGCTCGAGCAGGTCTTCCCAGACTCCTCGCGCCTTGAGCAGCCCGTCGACGATCTCACGCACCGCGCCGTGTCCCCCGCGGGCCCGCGTCACGTAGGCCGCGACGGCCTTCACCTCGTCGACCGCGTTCGCGACCGCCAGGGGAAGCCCGACCCGCCGCAGCACCTGCAGGTCGGCCAGGTCGTCGCCGACGAATGCCGCCTCCGCCCAGCCGATTCGCCACCGCTCGAGCAGCGACGCGAACGCTTCGAGCTTCTCGGGCCCGCGGACCTGCAGCACCTCGTCCACGTGAAGCTCGCGCGCCCTCGCCGTCGTGGCCTCGGAGTGGCGGCCGCTCACCCACACCACCGGGATGCCCGCGGTCCGCATGAGCACGAGGCCCAGGCCATCCTGAATGTCGAACCGCTTGAGCTCGACCGGCTGTCCGTCGATCGGGCCCACGAAGATCCCGTTGTCGGTGAGGACGCCGTCCACGTCCAGCGCGAGGAGGCGGATTCGCCGGGCCAGCGCTGGCTCAATCATGCGCCCGCCTCCACAGATCGAGCGTCCGCGCCACCAACGCGTCCAGTCGATCGAGCGGCCACTGGGTGGCCGCGTCGCTCAGCGCGGTGGCGGGATCGGGATGCGTCTCGAGGAAGAAGCCGTCGGCACCCGCCACGGCCGCGGCCGCGAGCAGCGCCGGGATGTGTTCGCGTTGCCCTCCGCTGGCACCGCCCGTCCCCTGCCCCGGCTGCTGCACGGCGTGGGTCGCGTCGAAGATCACCGGCGCGCCCGTGGCCGCGCGAAGCCGCGCGAAATTCCGCACGTCCACCACGAGGTCGCCGTAGCCGAAGAAGGTTCCGCGCTCGGTGACCGCGACATCCGCGCTGCCGCCGCTCCGCACCTTGTCGAGCGCGCCCGCCATCGCGTCCGCCTGCATCCATTGCCCCTTCTTGACGTTCACCGGGCGGCCCGTGCGCCCCGCGGCCACGAGCAGGTCGGTCTGGCGCGAAAGGAAGGCCGGGATCTGGAGCGCGTCCGCGACCTCCGCGGCAGGCGCCGCCTGGCCGGACTCGTGGATGTCGGTCAGCACGGCAAGGCCGCTCGCCGCGCGCACCCGTTCGAGCACCCGAAGCCCCTCTTCGAGGCCGGGGCCGCGCGGCGCGTCCCCGCGCGCCCGGTTCGCCTTATCGAAGCTCGCCTTGAAACACACCGACAATCCTCGCGCGGCGCTGATTCTCGCCAGCGCTTCCGCGACTCGCGGAAGCACGTCGCCCGGTTCGACGACGCATGGCCCCGCGATGAGAAACGGCGCGCGCGCGAACGTCCAGCCCATCAGCGTCCGATCTCGGCGAGCTCCTTCGGCGGCAGCGCCGCGGACCCTCCCTGGTGCCGCAGCGCGGCTCCGACGAACCCGGCGAACAGCGGATGCGGCCGCGTCGGGCGTGACTTGAGCTCGGGATGGAACTGGCAGCCGATGAACCATGCATGGTCGGGCAGCTCGATCGTCTCGACCAGGCCGCCGTCGGGCGACTGCCCCGACAGCCTCAGCCCGTACTCGGCGAGCACGTCGCGGTAGGCGTTGCTCACTTCCCACCGGTGCCGGTGGCGCTCGCTGATCTCCTGCGTCTCATACGCCTGTGCCACGCGCGAGCCGGGGCGGAGCCGCGCCGTGTAGGCGCCGAGGCGCATCGTCCCGCCCATGTTGCTCACGTCGCGCTGCGATTGCATGAGCGCGATGACCGGCGTCGGGCAGTCGGGCTCGAACTCGGTGCTGTTGGTCTCGGGCATGCCACAGACGTCGCGGGCGAACTCGATGATCGCCACCTGGAGGCCGAGGCAGATGCCGAAGAACGGAAGGTTGTTCTCGCGCGCCCAGCGAATGGCCTCGATCATCCCTTCGACCCCGCGCTCCCCGAACCCGCCCGGGATGAGCAGGCCGTCGAACGCGCCGAGCAGGCGGCCGGCGGCGGCCTGGTCGGTGAACCGGTCGCTCGGAATCCACTCGACCTCGACGCGCGCGTCGTGCGGGATGCCCCCGTGGATCAGCGCCTCGCTCACCGATTTGTACGCGTCGTGCAGGGCCGTGTACTTGCCGACCACCGCGATGCGCACCCGATGGGTGGGATGGAGAATCCGCTCTGTCATCTGCTTCCAGAGGCGGAGGTCGGGTTCCCTGGTCTCGAGCCGGAGGCGCTCGCATACCACGGCGTCGAAGCCCTGGTCGTGGAATCGAAGCGGGATCTCGTAGATCGAGCGGACGTCCGGGCTCTCGATGACGCAGCCGAAGTCCACGTTGCAGAAGAGGGCGATCTTCCGCTTGATGTCGGCCGAGATCGGCTGCTCGCTCCGGCAGATGAGGATGTCGGGCTGGATCCCGATCTGCATGAGATCGCGGACCGAGTGCTGGGTGGGCTTGGTCTTGAGCTCGCCCGCGGCGGCGATGTACGGGACCAGCGTCAGGTGGATGAAGATCGCGTTGTCGCGGCCGACTTCCTGGCGGAACTGCCGGATCGCCTCCAGGAACGGCAACGACTCGATGTCGCCCACGGTGCCGCCGATCTCGGTGATCACCACGTCGTGGCCCGGCGCGGTGCGGCGGATGGCGTTCTTGATCTCGTCGGTGATGTGCGGGATGACCTGCACCGTCGAGCCGAGATACTCGCCGCGGCGCTCCTTGTTGATGACCGTCTGGTAGATGCGCCCGGTCGTGATGTTGTTCTGCTGCGACAGCGACCGATCGATGAACCGCTCGTAGTGTCCGAGGTCGAGATCGGTCTCCGCGCCGTCGTCGGTCACGAACACCTCGCCGTGCTGGAACGGCGACATCGTGCCGGGGTCGACGTTGATGTAGGGATCGAACTTCTGCATCGTCACGCTGAGCCCGCGCTCGACGAGCAGGCGTCCAAGCGACGCGGCGGCGATGCCTTTCCCGAGGGAAGAGACGACGCCGCCGGTGACGAAGATGTACTTGGTCGCGCTAGGTGCCGAAGTCATAGCCTTACCCCTGAAGTGCGTGCCAGTGGGCTTCCGCCCGTCGAAGGTCGTCCGGCGTATCGACGCCCGGCACCGCCGGCTCGGTCAGCCGGGCGACGCCAATGGTGAGTCCGAGATGCAGCGCGCGGAGCTGCTCGAGGCGTTCGGCCTCCTCGGCCGGACTCGGCGGGGCCGCCGCCAACTGCGCCAGCGCCGCGCGAGCGTAGACGTAGAGGCCGATGTGCTGCCAGTACAGTCCCTCGGCCGGGTCATCCACCGCGCGGCGATATGGGATCGGCGCCCGCGAAAAGTAGAGCGCTCGCCCGCCCGCGTCGGTCACGACCTTGACCCGTCCGGGGTCTGCCGCCAGGTCCGGCGTGAGCGGGGCCGCGGCGGTGCCGATGTCGTCCCCGCGCTGGACCCGCTCGATGGCGCCCGCCAGCGCCTCGCGTGACACAAAGGGCTCGTCGCCCTGGACGTTGGCCACGATGTCGAAGGCGGCGAACTCGCGGCGCGCCGCCGCTTCGGCCACGCGATCGGTTCCCGACAGGTGCCCGTCGTGCGTGAGGATCGCGCGCACGCCGGCGCGCTCCACCACCTGGGCGACCATGTGCGAGTCCGTCGCGACCACCAGGTCCTGCAGGACGTCATGCTCCATGACGCGCTGAATCACCCGGGTGATGAGCGGCTCACCGGCCAGCAACTGGAGCGGTTTGTTGGGGAGACGGGTCGATCCAAGACGAGCCGGAATGACACCCAGAACGCGCATCACCAAAAGTAATCGAGTGCGAAAGGCGAGTCAAAACGCGTGCCGCAGACCGAGCGCAGCGGGGTGGTGGCCGTATCGTCGCGCCCGGCAATGAGTTACTGTCCGATGATCACGGTTGCTGCATCGTCGGGCCACTGATGGGCGCCAGCATCGATGGTGACCAGGCTACTGGCGCGGACTACAGTTGCCCGATGACTTCGACAGGGGTCAGGACGTCGCCCGCCGGCCAGCACAGGAGGCGCCCGCCGCCGGTGATTCCGCAGGTACGATAGCTTCCGGCCGAGAGTGTAGTGAAATCACGGCCACCACTCACCAGCGCGGGAATGCTGCTCGAGGACAACGACCCGGTGCCGAGCGTGCCGTAGTCCCCGCTCCCCCAGCACCGGGCACCGCTCGAGGCCGTTCCACATGTGGTGTAAATGCTGGCGGTGATCGACGTGAAGGTGATGCCGCCGAAGACGGCCTGCGGGCTCCCGGCGCTCTGACTCGAGGAGCCGGTGCCGAGCTCGCCGAAAATGTTGCTGCCCCAACAATAGGCCGTGCCGTTGCCATCGAGCCCGCAGGTGTGGTTCCCGCCGGCGGTGACGTGCGCGAACGCGATGCCGCCGGCCACGAGGATTGGAGTGCCGCTCGATTCGCCGGCCGCCGGATTGCCGAGCTGGCCGTCCGTATTCTTGCCCCAGCAGTACACGGATCCGTCGGCAATTCGACCGCAGGCGTGGAGCAGGCCAACCGCGATCTCCTCGAACAGGTGACCGCCGACGACCTGAGTCGGCGTCAAGTTGCAGGGGTAGCTCGCGCAGATGCTGCTCGCGGCGTTGCCGATCTGTCCCCAGTGGTTGGCGCCCCAGCAGTAGGCGGCCCCGCCGGAAGTCAGCGCGCACGTGTCAGTGCCGCCCGCCGTGAGGCGCGTGAAGGCGAGGCCACCCGCGACCGTGACCGCCTGGGTGGAACAGGGGGTGAGTGGGAGGTTGGGATTGCACGCGCCGGGCAGCGGGTCGACGCCCAGCCCTCCGAACAGCGCCGCACCCCAGCACCAACCCTCTCCCGAGACGGCCAGTCCACACGGAGATCCCCCGCCCACGGATACCGCACTGAACACGAGTGAAGGCTGCGCGAGGAGAGGAGCATCCTGGTTTCCGTCCAGGCCAGGGATGTCACCCGCCCCGAGCTCTCCGGTTCCTCCCGTGCCCCAGCAGAAGGCGCGTCCTCCCGTGTCGAGGGCGCAGGTCAGCGTGTGTCCCACGGAGACACTCGCGAACGAGACACGCTGGACGGTGAGGGTGGCGTCTCCGGATACGCCGTCCACAGTGGCGGTGAGCGTGCTCGAACCCTCGGATAGGCCCGTCACGGTCACCGGGTAGCCCGCATCCGGATCGAAGGGCAGCGCCGTGCCGATCGAGACGACGCTCGGCGCCGAGCTGCTCCAGGCGACGGTCCGGTCGGTGAGGATGTTGCCGCTGATGTCCCGCACCTGCGCGACGAAGTGTAGCGCGCCGCCCGGGACGAAGGTGAGATCGCCCGGCGTCAGCGTCACGGAGGCGACTGCGGGAGCGGTGATGGTCACCAAGGCGGTGCCAAAGATCCCCTCGGCAGCGGCGGTTACCGTGATCGGGCCGCCCACGGCCAGTCCCTCAACAAGGCCCGTAGATGAGATCGAGACCTTGCCGTCGTCGCCGCTTGCCCACTGCACGGGATGGCCGAGGAGCACCTCGTTCGCGGCGTTCCGCGCCGTGGCCGTGAGCTGCACGGTTCCATGCTGCGAGACGATCACGGCCGGCGGCGCAACCTCGACCGTCGCAACCGCGGCGGCCGGATCCACCACGACCACGCTATTGCCCAGCACTCCCTCGGCCGTCGCGGTAATGGTCGCCGTTCCCGCTGTTACGCCCGTGACGAGCCCATCGGCGTCGACGGTTGCGATCGCCGGCGCCGAGCTGCTCCACGCAATCGCCCGATCAGCCAGGATGTCGCCCGCTTCATCCCGAAGCACGGCGGTGAGCTGAACTACCCGCGTCGGGGCGACGGCCGCAGGAGTGGGCGCGACGACCACGGAGACCACCGATGTCAGCACGGTGACCGCCGTGGTCCCGCTCACCCCGTCGGCGGTGGCGCTGATCGTGGCCTGTCCAGCTGCGTGAGCACCGAGCAAGCCGCCCGTGGACACGTCGGCCACCCCGGGGACGGTGGACGCCCAGGTGACGGTCCGGCTGCTGAGGACGTTTCCGTCCGCGTCTTTCAGTGTAGCGGCGAGCTGTAGGGTAGCACCGGCCGGGAGCGTAGGTGAGGAGGGCGAGATCTCGATAGTGCCGACGGTCGGGGGAGGGGCGGACTCGTCATCCTTTCCGCATCCGACGAGAGCCGCGAGGCCGAATCCGAGGATGCGAGCGCGCATCGATCAGACGGGTGAGAGCGGAACCATTGCTGCGGAAAGGAAATTCGCCAGAATGCGCTTCCCGTGACCGGTGCCGACGGACTCCGGGTGGAACTGGACGCCGTACACCGGGAGTGTACGGTGACAGACAGCCATGACCTCACTGCCGGGCGTGCGGTCCGAGGACCAGGCTGTCACCTCCAGCTCCGCCGGCATCCGCTCCGGCGCCACGACCAGCGAGTGGTAGCGCATCGCCTCGAACGGCGAAGGCAGGCCCTCGAAGACCGCATGACCGGTGTGAGCCACCATCGTCGTCTTGCCGTGCATGAGGCGGTCCGCGCGCACGACCTGGCCGCCGAACGCTTCCCCGATAGCCTGGTGACCCAGGCAGACGCCGAGCACTGGCACGCCGGCCGCCGCGGCGGCGCGGACGAGGGGCACGCTGATGCCGGCTTCGCGGGGGGTGCATGGTCCGGGTGAGATGACGATGGCTGCGGGATCGAGCGCCAGTGCGGCCTCGACACTCAGCGCGTCGTTCCGGTAGACCACCGGCTCCGCGCCGAGCTCACCGGCGTACTGAACGAGGTTGTAGGTGAAGCTGTCGTAGTTGTCGAGGACGAGAAGCATCGTTCCCGAAGCTAGCGCGGCTTCGCCGAGTCCGCCATCCGACCGAGCGCCTTGTGCAGCGAGTCCGCGCGGCGCTTGCCTTCCGCGCGCAGCGAATCCCCCAGCTTCGAGTGCGCAATCGCGATCGCCGCGTCGTGCTGGCCCTGCTCCGCAGCGGAATCCGCAATCTCCTGCGCGCGGTCCGCGATCGACTCCGCCCGTTCGGCCATCGCGTCCGCCGTCGAGTCGTCGTCGTCCGACCAGTGGCCGCTCCGGAGCTGCCCGGCGAGCGATTCGGGCACGAGCAGCGGCAGCGTGATGTCGCCCGGGATGAGCACGACCGAGCCGAACTCTTCGAATCCCGAATCGCTGGCGGCGCAGAAGAAGAAGGCCTTCTCGTTCAGCCGGTTCACGTGAATGTTGACGTCGTGCGGCTTCGTGGAGTCCGACTCGACGTTGGCCGCCAACCGGCACCCGGCCAGACCCTGGGCGACCAGCGGGTCGTCGAGCTTCACCTGAAGCTCGATCGAGGACACCTTCTTGGGGGCCTCGCGGTTGACCACGAGGTGGTCGATCGTACCGAGCTTGTCGCCGCCCAGCTGGAAGGGCACGAACGGGGTCGGGATGGTCAGCGGCCCGGCGCCCGCGAAGACCGCCTCCACCTTGTTCCGGCCCCGCCGGACCATCGTGATCCCGAGCATGCCGATCGCGAACACGGCAAAGGCGCCCAGCAGGATTCGCAGCCAATAGCTACGCATAGGGATCGGCCTCCCAGGGCCGCACCGGGGAATTCACACCCCGTCAGGGGACTATGTTCCAACGAGAGACGTCCAACTCCCGTCGAAAGTTTCACCCGCCGGCCCCGGTCCGGCACCCCCTCCCTGGCCGGAGGCGGCCGTGATCGAAGTCGACGGACTAGAGAAGCAGTATGGCGAGCTCGCGGCCGTGCGGGGACTCACCTTCTCGGTCGAGCCGGGCGAGGTGCTCGGCCTGGTGGGCCCCAACGGTGCCGGGAAGACGACGACGATCCGGAGCATCGCGGGGATCATCATTCCGACACGCGGGCGGATCCGCATAGGCGGGCACGACCTGTCCACGGCGCCGGTCGCGGCGAAATCCCTCCTCGCCTTCATCCCCGACGAGCCGCACCTGTTTGACTACCTCACCGTCGAGGAGCACCTCCGCTTCGTCGGGCGCCTCTACCAGGTGGCCGACATCAACGCGCGCATCCCTATCCTGCTCGAGGAGCTCGAGCTGGGCGAGAAACGCGCCGCCCTGCCGGGCGAGCTCTCGCGGGGCATGAAGCAGAAGCTCGCCATCGCGTGCGGGCTCCTGCACGGTCCGCGGGCCCTCCTGCTCGACGAGCCGCTCACCGGCCTCGACCCCGTGGGCATTCGCCGGATGAAGGCAACGATCGTCCGCCGCGCCGGGGCCGGCGCGGCGGTGATCTTGAGCTCGCACCTGCTGCACCTGGTCGAAGAGATCTGCACGCGTATCCTCGTCATGAACCGCGGACAGGCCGTGGCGCTCGGCACCGTGGCCGAGATCGTCGCGAGCCGGCCGGCGTTGAGCGGCCGTCGCCTCGAGGACGTGTTCCTGGCGCTCATCACTCCAGAGGGCGGAGCGCGGGAGTGATCCGGGTCTTCACCTACCTGGCGTGGCGCTCCACGTACAATCGCATCGCGCGGCAGGTCCGCCAGCTCCGGAGCCCGCGCTATCTGGCAGCGCTGGTGCTTGGGCTCTCGTACCTGTGGATCGTGTCGGTGGAGCAGCGGCCCGACCGGCCACCCCAGGTCCTGGTCGGTGCCCGGTGGCTGGAGCTCATGGGCGCGATCGGAGTGGTCGGCGCGCTGCTCTGGGGCTGGGTGTTCGGCGTCGAGCGCCGCGTGCTCGCCTTCAGTCCCGCCGAGGTCACGTTCCTCTTCTCGGGACCCGTGACACGACGCGGCCTCGTCCAGTACAAGCTGCTGAGAAACCAGGTCGTCATCCTCTTCAACTCGCTCCTCTGGACGCTTATCCTCGCGCGCGAGCGCTTCGGGGCCTCGCCGTGGCTCCGCGCGCTGTCGATCTGGGTCCTGCTCACGACGATCTCCTTCCACCGCCTGGGCGCATCCTTCGTGCGCACCAGTCTGCTCGAGCATGGGCGCATCGCCCTGCGCCACCGGCTCGTGTCGCTCGCACTGCTGGGCGTCCTGCTGGTCGGGCTGGTGTGGAGCGTCCAGGATGCGTTGCCTGACCTCGCCGCGGGCTGGGCGGGCGGACTGACCACCTTTCTCGATGCCCTGGCCGACGCGTCCACCAGACCGGTCCCCCGGGTGCTGCTCGCGCCGTTTCGCGCGATGGTGCGGCCGCTGGCCGCGCACACCCTCGGCGATTGGCTACGCGCGGTCGGCCCCGCGCTCGGGCTGCTGGTGCTTCACTATGTCTGGGTCATCCGGGCGGACACCGCGTTCGAGGAAGCGGCCGCCGAAGCGTCCCTGCTGCGCGCGCGGCGCGCGGCCTCCCGCGGGCCGGCGATGCCGCCCCTCGCGCACCGCAAGCCGCCTGCCCTGCTGCGCCTCGCGCCCATCGGCTGGCCGGCGGGCGCGATACTCTGGAAAAACCTGCTCGCGGTCGTGCGCACCCGGCGCGCGCGGAACATCGCGATGGCCATCCTCGTCGCGGCGGTTCTGGCGGGGTTGTCGTCGTTCCAGGTCGTCGGGGCCGTCGCCGAGGTGGTCGGGTGGCTCGCCGCGACCTGGGCCGGGCTCGCGATCGTGATCGGTCCGCAGTGGATTCGAAACGATCTTCGCAGCGACCTGCTCAAGCTTGACATGCTGCGGAGCTACCCCCTCGCGGGACGCGCGGTGGTGGCCGCCGAAACAGCCGCCTCCGCCGTGGTCCTTACCGCGCTCCAGATCGGGCTGCTGCTCGTGGCCTACTTCGCCTTCCTGGGCAACGTCGGCATGGAGCCGGACCTCACGACGCGGACTGCGGCGCTGGTGACCGCCCTCGCCTGCCTCCCGGGCATCAACTACCTCGGCCTCCTGATCCAGAACGGCGCGGCCCTGCTCTACCCCACCTGGGTCCACCTCGGCAGCGGCCGGCCCGGCGGCGTCGAGGCGCTGGGGCAGAACATGCTCATGATCGTCGGATACACCGCCTTGCTGGGCGTGGCGTTGGCCGTCCCGGCAGGGCTTGCGATGGCACTGTTCACCCTCGCGCGGGGCGAAATCGGCTGGTGGGCGATCGTGCCGAGTGTCGTGGTGTTGCTCGGCGGCATCGCGGTCGAGGTGGCAGCGATGCTGCGGTGGCTGGGACGTGTCTTCGAGGCGACGGATCCGGCGAGCGCCGAGATTCCGACCTGAGGGTGCCTACTCCTCCACCACCGCTCGATCGAACCGGCCGAATCGAAGCGCGAGTGGCGGCAGCACGAACAGGCTGAGCGCGGTGGACGTGAGAAGCCCGCCGAGAATCACGATGGCCATTGGACCCTCGATCTCGCGGCCGGGATCGCCGCTGCCGAGCGCCAGCGGCAAGAGTCCCAGCGCGGTCACCAGCGCGGTCATCAGGATGGGCCCCAGGCGCTCCAGCGCCCCGCGAATCGCCGCGTCGCGTCCCCAGAGCGCGCCCTCCACCGCGACGAGATGGTCGTAGTGCGAGATCAGCATCACCGCGTTTCGCGTGGCGATGCCGAACAGCGTAACGAAGCCCACCAGCGAGCCCAGGCTCAACAACCCACCGGTCGCGAACACCGCGAGGACGCCTCCGACGAGCGCGAACGGCAGGTTCGCGAGCACGAGGAGCAACCGGCTCGACTCGCCGAACGCGACCCAGAGCAGCATCACGATTCCGGCGGCCGCGAGCAGGCTGTCGCGCAGGAGCTCGCGCCGAGCGGCTCGCTGCGCGGTGCCGGTGCCGCCGACTTCCGCATAGACACCCGCCGGCAGCACCGTGCTCCGGCCCAGGCTCTCCTCGAAGTCGCGCGTGACCCCTTCGGGGTCCCTGCCGCTCACGTTGGCCGTGACCGTCTGCACGCGGCGCGCGCCTACATGGGCGATCACGAAACGGCCGGTGGTGCGCGCGATGTCGGCGATGCGCCCAAGCTCGACCTGACGCCCGCTCGCCGACGTGACGGGCAGCGCCAGCAGGTCCTCGGGCCGGGCGCGGTGCTCGGGCATGAGGGTCACCACGACGTCCGTCGCGCGGTTGCCCTCGAACGTCTGGGCGACCCTCGCGCCGCGGGTCGCCGTCTCGATCGTGGAGAGCACCGCGTCGGCGCGGAGGCCGTAGAGCGGGAGGTCGTCCGGCCGGAGGCGCACGGTGACGTCCGGCGCGACCGGCGGCGGGTCGTATTGCACATCGGTGGCGCCGGGCGTCCGCGCGAGCGCCTCGGCCACCCGCCGGGCCGCGACGTCGAGGCTGTCGAGATCGTCACCGTACACGCGCACCACCAGCTCGGCCGTGGAGCCGGTGAGCGTCTCCTCAATGCGCTCGGCGAGGAACCCCCGGATGGCGAAGTTGACGCCCGGGAACGTCGCGAGGATTCGCCGCAGGTCGTCCTGCACGGTTTCGGCCGCCCGACCGGTCAACGGCACCAGATCCACCTCGAACTCGGTGTAGTGCGTGCCCCAGGTGTCTTCCGAGAGCTCCGCACGGCCGATTCGCTGCGCGACCGCGCGGACTCTCGGGTCGCGCTTGAGCGCCTCGGTCACCTGCGCCCCGAGGCGAAAGGACTCGTCGAGCGACGTGCCCGGCACGGCCGACATGTGGACCAGATAGTGACCCTCGCGGAACTCCGGGAGGAACGTGGCGCCGAAGAACGGCAGCGTCGCCACCGCCGCGACACAGACGAGCGCCGCGACCGCGCCCACCGTGCCGGGCCGGTCGGCGAGCCAGTGGAGCGCTCGGGCGTAGCGTGCCTTGAGCCAGGCCAGCGGGACCGATTCGTGAGCCCGGTGACCGCGGCCGCCGAGGAGCAGCAGCGTCAGCGCCGGCGTGACCGTGAGCGCCACCAGCAGCGAGGCGAGGATCGCCAGGATGTACGCCAGTCCGAGCGGCCGGAACAAGGCGCCCTGCACCCCGGTCAAGGTGAGGACCGGGACGAATACCAGCGCCACCACGAACGTGGCGTACACGACGCTGCTCCGGACCTCGAGCGACGCCTCGAGCACGACGCGCGCCGCGCTCCGCGGCTCGGCGGGACCGGCGATTCTCGCGCAGCCGCCGCGCGATGTTCTCGACGTCGATGATCGCGTCGTCCACCACCTCGCCGAGCGCGATGGCCAGGCCGCCCAGCGTGAGCGTGTTGATGCCGAAGCCGAGCCGATCGAGCACGATGAGGGCGGCGAGCAGCGACAGCGGGATCGCCGTGAGCGAAATGGCCGCGGCGCCCACGTCGGAGAGAAAGATCAGCAGCACCACCGCCACGAGCACCGCGCCGAGCAGAAGCGAGGTGACGATGTTGCGGAGCGCGAGGTCGATGAACTCCGACGGCCGGAAGATGTCGGGCCGAAGCGTGAGGCCCTGCGCGCGCATGCCTGGGCTCCAGTCGCGCGAGCGCCGCCTCGGCGCGCTCTGCCACGACCTTCGTGTTCGCGCCGAGCTGCGCCGAGACGACGATCACGAGCCCGCGCCGGCCGTCCACGCCTCCCTCGCCGAACCGCGTCGCGGGCGCCTCCGACCACCCGGCCGAGATCGGCGAGCCGGAGCACGGATCCGTCCCGCTCGCGCACGACTGCCTGCGCGAGCGCGTCCGGCGTGACCGCCTGCCCTTCCGCTCGCACCGTGATGCGCTGATTGGCGCCGTCGATAACGCCGGCGCCGCGAACGCCGGTCGCCTGGCGCGCCGCCTCCGCCACCTCCTCCGACGCCGACGCCGTAGAGCCTGCAGCCGCTCGGGGTCGAGCTGCACCTGGAGCTCGCGGACCTCGCCGCCGAACACGGCGACCTTCGACACCCCCGGCGTCGCGAGCAGGCGTGGCCGCATGACCCAGTCCACGAACGTGCGCTGCTCCATCAGCGATCGCGTGGTCGAGGTCACGCCGACGACGAGGACCGTGCTCGAGGAGGACGTCAGCGGCGTCAGGACCGGCGGCTCGACGGTGGCGGGCAGCCGGCCCGTCGCCTCCACCAGCCGCTCGGCGAGCGCCTGTCGCGCACGATAGATGTCCTCGTGCTCCGCGAGGACGGCGGTGATGACGGAGAGGCCCTGGATCGACTGCGAGCGGACGGCGGCGATGCCCTCCACGCCGTTGATGGCATCCTCGAGCGGCTTGGTGACGAGCACCTCGACCTGCTCGGGCGAGAGCCCGGGCGCCTCGGTCTGGATGGAGACCTGCGGTGGGGCGAACTCCGGGAAGACGTCGAGACGGGCGTTCGCGACCACGCCCGCGCCGTAGACTATCAGCGCGAGCGCGAGGCCGATGACGACGCCGCGATGACGGATCGACTGCCGGACGAGCCCGGTCAGCATGCGCGTGACGCCGGGCTCACTCGCCCGACTCGTCGCCTACGGTGACTCGGGCGCGGAACTCCTCGGACAGGAGCTCCTCGGCACCGCGCACGACTACCGAGTCCCCCGGCGCGAGCGGCGCGTCCACGATCCAGCCGCCGGGAGCCGGACGGTCCGTCCCGACGCGCACCCGCTCGAACCGATCGGACCCGCGCGCGCGATACGCCCAAGCGAGCCCGTCCCACTGGACGACGGCGGCGTCGGGCACGAACGCTCCGGCGTTTCCCTCGCCGCGGGAGGCGGGCGCTCACGAACGCGACGACCGGCGTACCGGGAGTCGCTCCGGGCCAGGCGCGCTCCGCGCGGTAGAGATAGGCCGCGCGGCGAGTGACGGGATCGGCCTCGGGCGCGGGACCCGACGAGGCGTGCCGGCACCTCGTCGCTCCGGAGGCGGATCCCGGTCCGACGGCGAGGCGCGCCGGTGGGGCGCCCCCCGCGGGGTCGAGCCAGGCCACCCGCACCAGTGGGTGGCTGTAGTCCGCCACCTCGAGCAGCGCCTGCCCCGCCTCCACCAGCGCGCCCGGCTGGGCGCCGACGCGCGTCACCACGCCGCCGATCGGCAGCGCGAGCGGCCGTGCGTCGGACACCTGCGCCAGCGGCACGTCGGCCGCCACGCGCTCTCCGAGTGCGGGCCAGCGCGCACCGTCGGGCAGCGTGAACCGGCCGGCGACCGGTGCACGGAGCACGGCCGCCCGCTCGGTCTCCGGTACCACCTCACCCGGCATGCGGCTCTCGGCTCCGCCCGAGGTCGAGCGGACCACCGCGAGCTCGATCCCCACGCGGCGGCGCTCGCCCGCCGCGAGCGTGACCACGGCCGCCTCGCTGTCCCCGCTCACCCGGCTGGGCGCCATCACCGGCGCCTGCCGCTCGGCCTCCTGCACCACCTCTCGCCGATGGCCGCGATAGAGCACCACCAGCGCCATCGCCAGGACGACTGCCATCAGGCCCGCCACGACACGCCGCAGGCTCATCTCGACGCTCCTTCAGACAGTTGATCCACCCGGGGATCCGGCCAGGACTCCGGAGCGCTGTCGACCCAGTCGCCCACGGCCCACCGTAGCGCCTCCGCCACCCTCGCCGCGCGAGCGAGCGCGGCCCGACGAAGCCGCTCCGCGCGTACCACGGACAGGCCCGCGAGCGCCGGCTCCAGGCCGGAGGTCTCGCCGCGCTGGTAGGCGGACCGCGCCACCGCCAGCGCCCGCTCCGTCACGGCGACCTGCGAGTCGGCAGCCGCCCGCTCCAGCGCCGCTCCGCGGCAGCGGACCGCGGCCGCCTCGACCTCGGCGAGCAGCTCGTCCTGTCGCTCGGCGACGCGCGCCGCGGCCGCCGACCTGGCGGTCTCCGCCTGGGTGATCGGAGCACGATTCCGGAACCCGAGGAGGTTCGGCAGCGCGAGCACAAGCGTCCAGCGGTGCACACCCTGGTCCCAGATGAATCCGGGTCCGAGGTCCAGGTCTGGATACTGGCGCGCCACCTCGAGACGAAGATCGGCCTCTGCGGCGGCGTACTCGGCGAGCGCGCGACCGATCTCGGAGCGTCGGGTCAGCGCAAGGGCCTCCAGAGAGTCGGTCCCTAGTCGCTCCAGTGGGGCGCACCCCAGTGCGCTGTCTCCCACCACCTCCACCGAATCGAGCGCCCGCCCCGGGAGTGCGAGGACCCCGGCCAACTCGACGCGGGCGGCGAGCACGGTCGCCTCGGCCGTGGCTGCCTCAGTCCGGGCTGCCTGCACCTCGGTACTCGTGCGGGCCAGCTCGGCGCTCGAGAGCGACGCCTCCAGAAACCGCGCGCGCTCTCGGGTCTCGACGTCGAGCAGCGCTTCGGCTTCACGGCGCGCGCCGCCCAGATCGGCCTCGGCCGCCATCACCGCGAGCGCCGCCGAGCGCGCATCACGCGCGATGTGCCACCCGGTCGATCGCAGCTCGGCCTCGGCGATCGCCGTCCGGGCGCGGGCCTGCTGGACACGTGCGCCGCGCTTGCCACCGAGCTCTATGCTGAAGAGGCCCGTCAGCGAGACGACCCAGGGCGACTGACCGTCGCTTCCGGAGACCGCGTGCTCGACGCTGCCCGCGACGCCCGGCTGAGGGCGCGCACCGGCGCTCTGCTCGGCCGCCACCGCGACGCGCCAGTCCGCCCGGGCCCGGATCAGCTCGGCGCGAAGTCCGAGCGCCGCGAGCGCGAGCTGGCGCGCATTCCAGCGGCCGCTGTCAGGCGGAGACGACCAGCGAGCGACCCACGCGAGCAGCTGCGGATCGTCGAGGCGACGGGCCCGATACTCGGCCGGATGGCCGGTCAGGTCGAGTGGCTGCGGCTCGTAGCGCGCGCAGGCGCCCAGGCCGAGCAGCACGACCGCGGCGCTCGCGGCGCGCAGCCTCAGCCGCGCGGGTGGAATTGCTTGTGCACCGATCGGAGGTACTCCCGATCCACGTGGGTATAGATCTGGGTCGTCGAAAGGTCGGCGTGTCCCAGCATCTCCTGGACCGCGCGCAGGTCGGCCCCCCCTTCGAGCAGGTGGGTGGCGAAGCTGTGCCGGAGGGTGTGCGGCGAGACCCGCTTGCGAATGCCGGCCCGGGCGGCCGCGCGCTTCACGATCCCCCACGCACCCACGCGCGAGAGCGGCTGGCCCCGGGCATTGAGCAGCACGCGGCCGGCGCTCTTTCCCCGGTCGAGCTCGGGCCGGAGCTGATGCAGGTACACGGAGACCGCCCCGATCACCGTGCGGCCGATGGGCACGAGCCGCTCCTTCCCGCCCTTGCCGAAGACGCGAACGAGATTCTCGGTGAGCAGGAGGTCGGTGGTCGAGAGGCCGCACAGCTCCGACACCCGGAGCCCGGCGCCGTACCCGAGCTCGAGCAGCGCGCGGTCCCGCCAGGCCAGGGGCTCGTCGAGGTGCGGAGCGGCCAGCAGCGCTTCCACGTCCCCGACCGAGAGCGTGTCCGGGAGGACGCGGCCGCGCCGGGGCGTTTCCAGGCGATCGCTCGGATCGGCCGCCACACGGCCTTCGCCGACGAGAAAGGCGTAGTAGGTCCGAACGGCGGACACCTCGCGTCGGATCGTGGCCGCGCTGAGACCCAGGTCCTTGAGCAGGTAGACGAAGTCCCGCAGCAGGGGTCGGGTCACCTGACCCGGGTCGCGCACGCCCCTGGAGGCCGCGAACTCCGCGAGTCGCCGGAGATCACGCAGGTACGCCTCGACCGTGTTCTCGCTGTGACCCGACTCGATCGCGAGATAGTCGCGAAAGCCCTCGAGCCAGAAATCGCGCGCGGCCCGGTCGCGCACATCGGTGGCGGTCACGCGCCGTCCGGCGCCCGAGCGCGCCGCGACACGTCGGCCAGCTCGGCCGGCCCGATCCCCAGCAGCTCCGCGGCCAGGTGCATGAGCCGCGCCTCGTGCGCACCGATGGCGCCGTCGGCGAACGCCACGCTCCACATCCGCTCCACCAATTCCAGCCGCTCCGCACGGCCGACCCGCTTGCCGAGCCGGCGCGCGTAGTTGGCGAATCGCGTGCGGCGCTCGTGCTCGGGCGGTGGAGCGGGCGGCGTGCGGGATGGGGCGAGCCCCCAGCGCGCGTGCAGGTGGTCCGCGATCACCTGCCGGTCGTCGGCGGTGAGAACGGGGTCGGCGTACGCAAGCTCGAGCACGACGAGCGCCGCGGCCTGTCGTGCCGACCCTTCGGCGATGTCGGTGCCGGCCAGGAACGACGGGGCGGCGGGATCCAGCGCCTCACGCGTGGCGTGCCACACAGGCTCCCGCCGCCGCGCCCTCGCGCGCCACAGATACCACGTCCCACCCACCACGACCACGCCCAGGGTCACGAGTCCCAGGGTCCGGTTGACGCCGGCGATGACCGTCGTGATGCGGCCCCATTCGGCGCCGATGAGCGCCCCGATGAGCGTGATGCCTCCGTACCAGATCGCCGAGGCGATGCTCGTCGGCACGAGGGTCCGCATGGCACCGAGGCCGATCAGGCCCGCGAAGGGGGGCACGACGGCGCGGATGCCGGGGAGGAAGCGACCGATGAAGATGCCGAGGACGCCGAACCGCAGGTATCCACGCTCGATCACCGCGAGCGAGCGCGGCGCCAGCAGGCGGCGGCCGGTGGGAGAGGCGAACAGCTTCCGGCCATAGCGTCTCGACGCGAGGTAGACACCGGCCGCGCCTAGCAGGTTCGCGGTCCAGGTCACGAGGAACACGGCGAGCGGCGTGGTGACGTGGCGGTGTGAGAGGAACGCACCGAGCGCGACGGCGGCGTCGCTCGGCACCGGCGGCACTATGTTCTCCACCGCCGCGAGCAGCGCGAGGACTGCGTAGACGGCGGCGGGTGGCAGGTGTGAGACCCAGTCCAGCAGGGACTCGATCAGCGGACCTCCAGCACCGCGACGGCGATGACGGCGAGGCCCTCTCCGCGGCCGATGAAGCCCATGCCTTCGTTCGTCTTCGCCTTCACGCTGATCGCCCCTGACTCCACCCCCAGCCGGGAGGCCAGCGCGGCGGCCATGGCGCCCAAGTGGGGGCCCAACCTGGGCTGTTCGGTGATCACGGAGCAATCGGCCTGCGTCAGCGTCAGGCCGCGACCGCGCACGAGCTCATGCGCCGTGCGCAACAACTCCATCGAGTCGGCGTCCTTCCATTGCGGATCGGCATCGGGAAAGAGCTGACCGATGTTGCCCGCGCCGGCCGCGCCGAGGATGGCATCGGTCAGCGCGTGCGCGACCGCGTCGGCGTCCGAGTGGCCGGCAAGGCCCTGAGCGTGGGGGATGGTGACGCCGCCGAGGATGAGCGGGCGGCCCGCGGTGAACCGATGCGAGTCGTACCCGATGCCCACCCGGGTCACGCGGCCACCGGCTCCTCGATCACGCTGTAGTCCTGGCGGCGGCGCATGGGACGGTAGCCGGCGTCGCCGATGAGGCGGTCGATCTCCTGGAGCGTCGTGCGGTAGGTCGTCCCCGCGGCCGACACGACGTTCTCCTCCATCATGAGGCTGCCGTAATCGTTCGCGCCGAAACGCAGGGCCACTTGGCCGACCTTATGTCCCATCGTGACCCACGAGGACTGAAGGTTGGGCACGTTGTCGAGCACGATGCGCGCGATGGCGAGCGTGCGGAGGTAGGTCACCGCGTCGGTCTTCTGATAGTGCGACATGCCAGGCGTGCCCTCCGGCTGAAGCGGCCAGCAGATGAACGCGGTGAAGCCGCCGGTGCGCCGTTGGACCTCACGCACGCGGAACAGATGCTCGATCCGGTCCTCGTCGCTTTCGCCGAGGCCATACATCATCGTGACGGAGGTCTTCATTCCCTGCCGGTGCGCCTCCTCCTGGACGCCGAGCCACTCCTCGGTCTGCGCCTTCTTCTTCGCCACGCGCTCGCGAATCCGGTCCACCAGGATCTCGCCACCGCCACCCGGGATGCTGTCGAGCCCGGCGGCCTTGAGCTCACGCACCACGTCGGCCACCGAATGACCGAACCGCTCGCTGAAGAACACGACCTCCGAGGGCGAGAACCCGTGGATGTGGATCGGGTGGTGGCGCTTGATGTAGCGCATGAGGTCGAGGTACCACTCGAACGGGATGTACGGGTTGTGACCGCCCTGAAGCAGGATCTGGACGCCCCCGATGGCCTTGCACTCGTCGATCTTGGCGCCGATCTGCTCGAAGCTGAGCACATAACCCTGGTCGTCCTTGGGTCGGCGGTAGAACGCGCAGAACTGGCAGTCGGCGACGCAGACGTTGGTGTAGTTGATGTTCCGGTCGATGATGTAGGTGACGACGGGGTCGGGATGGCGCCGCCAGCGCTCCGCGTCGGCCAGCTGGCCGAGCTCGAGGAGCGGGGCGCGTTGGTAGAGCCCGAGAAACGCCTTGAATTCACTTGAACTGCGATCGACAGCGCTCATGGGATCAACCGGTTGCAGGTGATGCTTGATCTCGTCGTCCCAATCCCGGCAGCGGCGCGGTTAGGCGGCCGAGATGAAGGAAAGCGATCCGTCCGGCACCAACCCCTCCTGCGCCAGCCGACGGAAGAAATCGGTGAGCCCCGCGAGGTGGCGGTAGGAGAGCGCGTAGTCCAGATCGCCGAGGTAGGCGCGACACACGGACTCCCGGACTCCAGTGCTCCGCGCGGCGGCCGCGGCGAGGGCGTCGAGATGGGCCAACCCCCACGCTCGTGACTCGAGCAGACGACGGTGCACCGCCTGCACCGCGTCGATTCCGGCGTCCCGGCGGGCCGCCCACACCGCGAAGACGAAGGGCAACCCCGTCCACGCCTTCCATTCCCCGCCGAGATCCACCCGCACCGGATAGCGCTCTTCCGCGGCGAGCAGGAGCGCCGCGTCGCCGATGACGAGCACCGCCTCGTGCGGCAGGCCGGACAACGCGTCGAGATCCGAGGCCTCCGCACGCGCCGTCGCGTACCGGGGGCTCACGCCCCACCGGTGGCGGGCGATGAGATCGAGGAGCAGCACCGACGTGCGCGACGACGCGGTCCGCAGCACCGTACACCCATCGAGCGCGTCGACCGGGCGGCGCGAGAACAGCGCGACGCTGTGCACGGGCCCATCGCAGGTGATGGCGAGGTCGGGCAGCAGGTGATAGGCGGCCGCGTTGCGCGCGTATTCCACCGCCGAGACCACGCTCACCTGGAGCTCGCCCGCGGCCAGCAGATCGTTCAGCTCGGACGCGGTGCCCGTGACCAGCTCGGCGGGGACGCGCACGAGGCCGCGGTCGATCGCTCCGTAGACCGGGTAGCAGTTGATCCAGGGAATCCGCCCGAGCCTCATGCGGCGTGCACCACCGGCAGCGCGGCGCCCCGCCGGACCGTCGGCTCGGGGGGCGGATCGTCGAATTGGTCGCGCACGGGCCGATACAGGCTGTCGCGCTCCACCGGCCGCTTGCCCGCGCCGCGGATCAGCCGGACCAGCTCGAGGTAGGGCATGTGCATCTGGGTGTGCGCGCCCGCCTCGTGATACACCCGCTCGTAGACCACCGTGCCCTCGACGTCGTCGCACCCGAAGCTGAGCGCGATCTGGGAGAGGAACGGCGTCACCATCGGCCAATGCGTCTTGATGTGAGGGACGTTGTCGAGGAACAGCCGCCCCACGGCGATGTTCTTGAGATCCTCGTACCCCGTCGTGGCGGTGCCCACCCGACCGAGCTCTTCGCCCAGCTCGTTGTGGTCCGGATGGTAGGCAAGCGGGATATAGGTGAGGAAGCCGCTGGTGTCGTCCTGGAGCGCGCGGAGCATCGAAAGGTGCGCGATGCGGTCTTCGGCCGTCTCGACGTGGCCGTAGAGCATCGTGCAGTTGGTCGGGATGCCGAGCTCGTGCGCAGTGCGGTGCACCCGGATCCATTCCTCGCCGGTGAGCTTCCGCTCGGCGATCGTGGCGCGCACCGCCGTGCTGAAGACTTCCGCCCCGCCGCCCGGAAGGCTGGTGAGGCCCGCCTCGCGCAGCGCGAGCAACACATCGCGCTCGCTCACCCGTTCGATCCGCGCCAGGTGCGCGATCTCCACCGCGGTAAGCGCCTTGATGTGCACGTCCGGATGGCGCTCCTTGAGCCCGCGCAGCATGTCGGTGTAGTAGCTCAGCCGGAGCTTGGGGTGGAGCCCGCCCACGATGTGGAACTCGCGCGTGGGCATGCCGCGTGCCTGCTCCGCCTCGTGAAAGACCTCCTCGAGCGACCGGGTATACGCCCCCTCCTCCTTCGGCATGCGCGCGAACGAGCAGAAGACGCAGGTGTTCCGAAGTACGCAGACGTTCGTCGGATTGATGTGCTGATTCGCGGAGAAGAGCACGCGATCGCCGTTGCGCCGAGCGTTGGCGACCTCGGCCAGGCGGCCCAGGCCGAGCAGGTCGCTCGTCGCATACAGGCGAAGACCGTCGGCCGCGTCCAGCCGGACGCCGGCGAGCACTTTCTCGGCGACGGGTTGGAGGTCGGGATCCCTCAGCTCCAAGGCAGCCATACCCTCGGACATCCTATCTCCTTGGGAGAGCGCGGGTAACACAGCGCAAATCTAGTCAATTCGGCGGCGCCGGGGCCAGCGCTCAGCCGGGGAGCTGGATGGGCCCCCGAAGTTGGAGGTCGCGCGGCGAGGGTAGACGACGTCGATCGCCCGTGCGGTCCGAACCTGAGTGCGCGCCTTGTCCCAGCCCACGCGCGAGCACATCGCTTCTGCACTTGGGTCTCCCGCACCCGAGCAGCCGCTGCCGATCGATTGTGTCGAACCGCCATCAGGGCGCTTTCGGGCCATCCTCCCATCCAAGCGGCTTCCCCACCCCTTCTCCAGCTACTCCCCTGCCCGCCGGTGGTCCGCACCTTCGCAGCGTCCGGACAGCTTCGCGGCACATAGGGGGTATGCCCATAGCCGCAAGGACTTCCAAGTTCGCCTGTCCGATTCAACGTTGACCCCGCCGCCATCGCTGTTTGCCCTCCCGCGACCGGCGTTGCCTCTAGTTTGATGCGCGTTTGAATCGGCCCGCTCGAGGCACCCGCGCATCCGCCGGCGTTTGGATGCGTTTGATGGCGTTGTCGGCGGCTCTGCTGGGCAAGTGCAGGCATTGGATTTATGAACAGCAGTCCACACCGGGCCGGGGCCGCGTTTTGTTTGTCTACATCTATCCACAAACGCTTGCCGCCCAACGCGAGACCAATAGATTGGAGGAATCTTGATCCGGGAGCCGTGGTGGGAACTCAGCCCGATTATTCCCGCGCCGCCCTCGCGCGGTTCATCGAGTTCGTCGTCGCGAAAGGGTTGGTACACCCTGCGACGGCCCAGGGGTGGCGGGTAGCGACGATGAAGGTGTTGGAGGATCTGTCCCCCGCGGAGGAGGAGGACGTCAGGCGGATCGACGTGGAGGCGACCTTCAAGAACTTTCTCAACCGCTACCCCGGCCGGCTGTCCCCGGCCTCCGTGGGCGAGTATCGGAGGCGCGTCCACCGCGCCATCGAGGAGTTCGGCAGGTGGATGGACGATCCGGGCAGCTACGCGTTCCGATCTCCGGTGCGATCCGGACGAGCGGAGGCGCGGCGGCGGCTCGACCCGGCGCCGGGAACCGCGGATGGCGCCGCAATGGGTGGTCCCCCCCGGCCTAGGTCCGGAGGTGCGCGCCAGCCCTCGAACAGCATGGCGCTCGACTATCCGCTGCGCTCGGACCTCCTGGCCCAGGTCGTCGTTCCACGCGACCTCACGGTCGCGGAAGCGGAGCGCATGGGAGCTTTCCTGCTGACGCTGGCGGTCGACTTCAGGCCCGCGCCGGCCCGCGAGCGTGAGGCTAGCTGACGCGTCGGCGCTGACGCGAACCGCCCCCGGTCACTCCCCGAGAAATTCCGCCAGTGGGGACAGCGAATCGACGTGGTCCGCGACGATCTTGAGACTGGCCAGGATCGGCACCGCGAGAAACGCTCCCGGGACCCCCCACAGGGCATACCAGAACAGCACGCCGACGAACACGGCGACCGGATTCAGGCGCAGCCGGCTTCCGTAGGCCATCGGACTCACGAGGTTGTTCTGGAGCGTGGTGATCGTCAGGTAGACGATCGGCGGAAGAAATGCGTGCCCGATGGAATCGAAGCTGGCGAGGCCGGCGAGGGTCAACAGGATGACCATCGCCGCGCCGCCGAGAAACGGAATGAACTCCAGGCCGAACGTGAGCAGCCCCCAGAGCGGCGGATTCGGAAGGCCCAACACCGCCATGGCGACGCCCACGAGCGCGCCCTGCCCCAGGTTGATGAGCGCCGTGACGAGCATGTAGCGCGAGACCACCCGCTCGGTCTCGCCGGCGATCTCCACGGCGTCCCGCTTTTCCCGCCGAAGCCGCAGCACCCGGACCAGTTTAGTGAGGAAGGTGTCACCCGAGGCCAGGAGAAGAAACGTCAGCAGGAGCACCTCCACGACCGTGGCAACGACCGCGGTGGTGGTGCCGAACACCCGGGCGGCGATCGCAGGGATGGCCGAGCTCCCCGTCATGCCGCCGCCCGCTGGCGGACTCGCCTCCCCACCCTGATGCCGTGCGGGCGCTTCTCCCGAGTCGGCAGGCGCTTTGCCGGGGGGCGGATCCTGGCTTCCCGTCGCGCCGCCTTCGAGCTTCTGCACCACGTGGGTCACTGTCTGCAGCGGCTTCCGCAGGCCCTGGAGCCGTTCCTGTGCCTTCTCGAACGTGTCGGGTGCCTGCGCGACCCACGCGCGGATCGGCCCGGCGAGCGCCGCGAAGCCCACCACCGTGACGCCGAGCAGCAGCACCATCACCGCCGTGGCACCCAACGCCGGCGACAGGCCGCCCCGCTCCAGCACGCGGACCACGGGTCGCAGCAGGCCAGTGAAGAGCACCGCGAGGGCGATCGGAACCAGCAGCTCGCGCCCGGCATACAGCGCCGCGAAGACCGCCAGGGTTGCCAAAATGACGACGCCGGCGGAGCGCGGAGCGCGCGCGTCGGCCGGCATCGGTTCCCGCCGAGTCGTCATTCGATGCCTACGCTTCCCACCTCTTGACCGCGAGCGTCACGTTGTGCCCGCCGAAGCCGAACGAGTTCGAGAGCGCCACCTTCACCGACCGCTCCACCTTCCTGTTGGGCGCGCAATCGAGATCGCAGCGTGGGTCGGGCGTGAACTGGTTGATGGTCGGGGGAATGACGCCGCAGGTCGCCGCCAGCAGCGAGACCCCGAACTCGAGCGCGCCCGCCCCGCCGAGCAGGTGGCCGGTCATGCTCTTGGTGGAGCCGAAGACCAGCTTCGTGGCCTGCTCGCCGAACACCGCCTTGACCGCCTCGGTCTCGGCCACGTCGCCCTGCTCGGTGGAGGTTCCGTGGGCATTGATGTAGTCCACGTCCTTCGGATCGATCCGGCCGTCCGTCAGGCAGGACTGCATCGCCCTCTGGGCACCTTCACCGTGCTCGGCCGGGGAGGTGATGTGGTAGGCATCGCCGCTCGACCCGTACCCCAGCACTTCGCCAAGAATCCGAGCGCCGCGGCGCTCGGCATGCTCGAGGCTCTCGAGTACCACGATCGCCCCGCCATCCCCCAGCACGAAGCCGTCGCGGTCCTGGTCGAATGGACGGCTCGCGGTCGCGGGCGAGTCATTCCGGCTCGACAGCGCCTTCATGTTGGCGAACGCCGCGACGGTGAGCCCGGTGATGGCGGCCTCGGAGCCGCCGGTCACCATTGCGTCAGCGACACCGTTCCGGATCATGTGAAACGAATCGCCGATGGCGTGCGCGGACGAGGCGCACGCCGACACCGTGGCATAGTTCGGTCCTTTGAGCCCGTACCGGATGCTCACGAGCCCGGCCGCGATGTCCGGAATGAACATGGGGACGAAGAAGGGGGACACCCGGTCGGGCCCCTTCAGGACGTAGGCGGTGCAGTTGTCCTCATACGTCTGCATCCCGCCGATGCCACTGCCGATGACGACGCCGGTTCGCTCGGGCGACGGGAACTTGCCTTCCAGGCCGGCCTGGGTGACGGCCTGATGTGCCGCGGCGAGCGCGAACTGCGCGAAGAGATCGTACCGGCGGGCCTCCTTCCGGTCGATGTACTTCAGCGGATCGAAGCCCTTGACCTCGCACGCGAACCGGACCGACAGCTTCTGGGGATCGAACTTCGTGATCGGCGCGGCGCCGGGCGTGCCGGCGAGCAGCGCATTCCAGGTCGATTCGACGTCGGTTCCGACGGGGGTCACCAGGCCGAGCCCGGTGACCACAACACGATGCGACAAGCTACTTCCCGATCTTCTCGTGGAGGTAGTTCATGGCGTCGCCCACGGTGCGGAGCTTCTCGGCGTCCTCGTCCGGAATGTCGATATCGAACTCCTTCTCGAACGCCATCACGAGCTCGACCGTGTCGAGGCTGTCGGCGCCGAGGTCCTCCATGAAGCTCGCCTCGCTGGTGAGCTTCTCGCGCTCGACGCCCAGCTCCTCGACGATGATGTCCTTGACCTTCTCTTCGACGTTGCTCATGTGGTCCTCGATTGGAGTTTCCCGCGTACGGAGGTCAGATGACCATCCCACCATCGACCACCAGGACCTGGCCAGTCACGTACGCCGCCAGGTCGGAGGCCAGAAAGAGCACAGCGTTCGCGACATCCTCCGGGCGCCCCAAGCGGCCCAGGGCAATGTCCTGTAATAATGTGGTCCTCGCCTCATCGGGCAAGGCGGCCGTCATGTCGGTCTCGATGAACCCAGGCGCGATGCAATTGACGAGCACGCCGCGGCTTGCGTACTCCTTGGCCACCGACTTCGTGAATCCGATCAATCCCGCCTTGCTTGCCGCGTAGTTGGCCTGTCCCTTGTTCCCCGTCAGCCCCACGATGCTCGTGATGTTCACGATCCGCCCGGACCGACGCTTCATCATGCCCTTGATGACCGCGCGCGTCGTGTGGAACGCTCCCTTGAGGTTCGCGTCGAGCACGGTGTCCCAGTCCGCCTCCGACAGGCGGAGCAGGATGTTGTCGCGCGTGAGGCCGGCGTTGTTGACCAGGATGTCGATCGGGCCGAGGGCCTGCTCCGCCGCGCCGATCGCGGCGTCGACCTGATCGCCCTTCGCCACGTCGCACCCGACCCCGACCGCGCGGTCCCCCAGCTCGGCGGCCACGGCGGCCGCCCGCGCCTGCTCCCGGCCGACCACGGCGACCTTGGCCCCCGCCCCGTGGAGGGCTCGCGCGATCGCAAGGCCGATCCCCCGCGTACTACCGGTGACGAAGGCGGCCTTGCCGCTCAGGTCGATGGTCCTCATGCCGTGCGTATCATCCGAGGAACTTCTCCACCTCGTCGGCGGTCCCGAGCGTGATGGTGGCGGCGCCAGGTACGATCCGCTTGATGAGCCCGGACAGGACGTTGCCAGGGCCGATCTCGACGAACGTCGCGCCGGGGGCGAGCGCTGCGGCGGTCTGCATGCAGGCCACCCATCGGACCGGCGCCGTCAGCTGATCCACGAGGAGGCGCTTGGCATCGACGCCGGTGCGCACCGCCTCGCCGCTCGCGTTGGCGATGACCGGAAACGCCGGGTTCGCGAAGCCAACGCCCGTGAGCGCATCGTGGAGGCCGTCCACCGCCGGCGCCATGAGCGGCGAGTGGAACGCGCCGCTCACCTTGAGCGGAATGACCCGCTTGGCGCCGCGCGCCTTGCAGCCGTCGCCCGCGCGCGTCACGGCCGCGGGATCCCCGGAGACGACGGTCTGGTCGGGCGCGTTCAGGTTGGCGGCGACGGCGACGCCGTCGGATCCTGAGGCCTCGTTGCAGGCCTGGTCCACCTGCTCCGTCGCGAGCCCGAGCACGGCCGCCATCGCGCCAGGCCGGGCCCGGCCGGCGGCGTACATGAGCTCTCCCCGGCGCCGCACCAGCGCGGCCGCGACCGTCGCGTCCACCGCGCCGGCGGCGACGTGGGCGCTGTACTCGCCCAGGCTGTGGCCGGCCGCCGCGCCGATCGGGCCCACACGGCCCTTCACCACCGACCAGACCGCGGCCGAGTGCGCGAGGATCGCGGGCTGGGCGTTGTGCGTCAGGGTGAGATCGTCCTCGGGCCCCTCCCACATGATTCGCGACAGCGCGACGCCGAGCGCGTCGTCGATGGCCTGGAAGGTGTCCCGCGCCGCGGGAAACCGCTCGGCGAGGTCCCGACCCATGCCGACGCGCTGGGCGCCCTGCCCCGGGCACATCAGCACGCTCACCACCGGATCACCGCGCTTCCCCAGGTGAACCCGGCGCCGAACGCCACGACGAGCACGACCGATCCCGGACCAACCCGGCCCTCCGCCACCGCCTGCTCGAGCGCGAGCGGAATGGAGGCCGAGGACGTGTTACCGTACCGATCGACGTTCACCATGACCTTGGACATCGGAAGGCCGGCATGCTTCGCGGTAGCTTCGATGATGCGCAGGTTCGCCTGATGCGGCACGAGCAGGTCGACCTGATCGGCCGTGACCCCCGCCCGGGTGAGCGCCTCGTCGCACGCGTTGGCCATGGCGAGCACGGCGGCCTTGAAGACCTCGCGCCCCGCCATCTTCATGTAGTGGGACCGCTCGCAGACGACCTTCTCGCTGATCGGGTCGACCGAGCCGCCGCCGGGCCGGTAGAGCAGCGGCGCGAGGCGCCCGTCGGACTTGATGAAGGTGGAGAGGATGCCGCGGCCGGGGGCCGACGATCGGCGCACCACCGAGGCCCCGGCGCCGTCGCCGAAGAGAATCGCGGTGGAGCGGTCCTGGAAGTCGGTGATGGTGGACAGCTTCTCGGCCCCGACCACGAGCACGGTCTCGCTCTGACCCGACGCGATGAGGCCCTCCGCCACGGTGAGCGCGTACACGTACCCCGGGCACGCCGCCCCGATGTCGAACGCCGCGGCGTGCTCGGCGCCGAGGAGCGCCTGCAGGTCGCACGCGGTGGACGGGAGCAGCCGGTCGGGGCTGGCGGTGGCCAGGACGATGGTGTCGAGGTCCGACGCCGTCACGCCCGCGGCGGCCATGGCTCGCTCGCTCGCCTCCTGACTGAGCATGGCCACCGTCTGCTCGGGTCGGGCGATATGGCGCTCCCGGATGCCGGTGCGGTCGACGATCCATTCGTCGGAGGTGTCGAGGACCCGGCTCAGGTCCTCGTTGGTGACGATGTCGGGAGGCACGGCCACGCCGACGCTCGCCACCTCGGCGAACGGTCGCGGAATCATGTGCGCGCCGCGGGCTCGCGTTGCGCGAACTCGGCCGCGATGTGCGCGTTGAGGCCCGACGTGACCGCCTGGAGGGCCACGCGGACGCCGTTTCGGATGGCGTTGGGACTGGAAGAGCCGTGGCAGATGATGGAGACGCCGCGGACGCCGAGCAACGGAGCGCCGCCATACGAAGAGTAGTCCAGGAGACTCACGAGCTCGCGGACTGGCGGCCGCTCGAAAATGTCGGGCACACGCTCCCGCAGGAGCCCGACGAAGAGGCGGCCAGCGGACTCGTAGAACTTGAGCACCACGTTGCCGACGAAGCCATCGCACACGACCACGTCCACGTGGGTGCGGCGCTGGAGATCGGGCAGGATGTCCCGCCCCTCGATGTTCCCGGCGTAGGTCAGACCGGGAGACCGCTTGAGGAGCTGGTGCGCCTCGCGCACGATCGCCGTGCCCTTTTCCTCCTCCTCGCCGATGTTGAGCAGCCCGACGACCGGCTTGGGCAGTCCGAGGATGTCGCGCGCGTAGACCGAGCCCAGGTGGGCGAACCCCACCAGCTCCTTTGGAGTGCAGTCGAGGTTGGCGCCGCCGTCGAGCACCAGCACGGGCTCGCGGCCGGTGGGAAACAGCGTGGCGACCGTGGCACGCTCGACCCCGTCATGAAGGCCGAGCAGCACGGTCGATGCGGCGAGCGTGGCGCCGGTGTTGCCCGCGGACAGAAACGCGTCGGATCGGCCCTGCTTCTGCATCGTGAGGCCGACCACGAGGCTCGAATTGGGCTTCTTCCGGACGGCGGCCAGGGGCTTCTCGCCCATGCCGATGACGTCGGGCGCCTCGTGGATCTCGATGCGGGTTCGATCCACCCCCGCATGCCTGGCCAGCTCGGCTTCGATGACCTCGCTCCGACCGACCAGCTGTACCACGAAGGACTCAGGCAGGCTCGCGAGTGCCTCGAGCGTCCCGGCGACCTCCGCCTGCGGCGCCTTGTCGCCCCCCATCGCGTCCACGGCGACGCGAATCACGCTCAGGCGTCCTCGACCTCGACCTGCTTCTTGCCGCGATAATAGCCGCAGGAATCGCACACCCGGTGGGACAGCTTGGGCGAGCCGCAGCGCGGACAGGCCTGGGTCGCCATGCTCGGCGCCGCGTGATGGCCACGACGCAGACGCTTCCGACTCTTCGAGGTCCGACGCTTCGGGACTGCCATGATGTCCTCAAACAGGTTCGGCGGGGTCGGTGCGACAGCCGCACGGTCCCGCGTTCAGGTCCGCCCCGCACGTGGGACAGAGTCCGGCACAGTCCTCCCGACACAGCAGGAGGTCGGCCTGTGCGGCGAGTGCGAGCTCCTCGCGCACCACTTCGGTGACGTCCACGGTGGTCGCCCGCTCGGAGAGCGGATAGAAATCCGGATCGTCGGCGGCGTCGGGATCGGTGGTGAACACCGCGGCGTTCACATCGATGTCCACGTCGTCCAGCACATCGGTGAGGCAGCGACGGCACTCCCCGCGTACGACCCCGTGGACGTGCCCCCGCCAGAGATACTCTCCGTCGCCGGTAGCCTGCAGCTGGCCGGTGACGGTCACCGGCTCACTGAGGCCGAGCGCCAGTCCTTCGAACACCGGATCGTGGGAATCGAGCACCCCATCGGTCCGGACGGGCCCTCGCTGGAGGTCCCGAATATCCACTCGCAGCATAGCCGCTTAAAGTAGCTGGGACAACAACTTGGGTCAAGTCACGCCGTTCCGGAGAATCAGCCCCATAGCCCCGCGAGCTCGGCCTCGGGAAAGAAGAACGCCACCTCGCGGCGAGCGTTTTCGTCGCTGTCCGACGCGTGAATCGCGTTCCGTCCCTTCGACTCGGCGTACAGCTTTCGAATCGTGCCGGCGGCCGCCTCGGCAGGGTCGGTCGCGCCGATGACCTCCCGGAGGTTCGCCACGGCGTCCGACCGCTCGAGGGCCATGGGAAGGCACGGCCCGCTGGTCATGAAGGCGACGAGATCGGCGTAGAAGGGGCGCTCGCTATGAACGGCGTAAAAGGCCCCGGCCTCCGCCCGGCTCAGGCGGACCAGGCGCGCAGCGCGGAGCGTGAAGCCCGCCTCCTGCAGGTGTGCCAGGATGTGCCCCGTCTTGCCCGTCTCGATGGCATCCGGCTTCACGATTCCCAGCGTCAGCGATCCGGCCACAGCCCCTCCACTGCGTGAGTGTTAGCGGCTGCCGAGCAGCCGCCGAACGAGATCAGCGCGGCTCAGGAAGCCCCGCAACACACCATCGGCAACGACCGGCACCCGTTCGACGTCCCGGCTGGTCAGGAGATGCGCGACGTCGGCCACCGTCTGGTCCTCCGACACGCAGAACACGCTCCGCGCCATCGCGTCGCGCACCAGCACCGAGCGTGGATCCGGCGGGCTCGCGGCGGCGGCTCCGGTCACGCGCTGCACATAGGCGGGCGCGAGGTGACGCAACAGCTCGCGGTACGACAGCATGCCGACCACTTGGCCGCCGTCGCCGACCACCGGCAACGCGTCCGCGCCCAATCGCTCCAGCCGCCGGGTCGCGGCCTCCAGGGTCTCATCCGGCCGGAGCGCCACGATCTCCGAGCGCATGACGTCGCGGACGCGGAGCTGGCCCTCGAGCTCCTGGTCCCGCAATGCCGGCAGCGCCAGCACCTCGGCGCTCGAGCGGGATGCGAGCAGCGCCTCCGCCACTTCGGTCCGCGCGAGCGCGTGGGCGAACGCCGCCACGGTCTGGAGATAGGCCGCCGTGTCCCGCGGAGACGCCACGATGAGCAGGATCATCCTCGGCTCGGCCCCGCGGACCGCCCCGGCCGGCTCGCGCCCGCCCGCGACGATCGGGGCGTCGGCGATTCCCAGGGCCACCACGAGCCCCCGCACGGCGTCGGTCCGGAAGTGCGGCAGCCACGCGTGCGGGCCCAGGCTCACCGTATCCTCGGGCCAGCTCTCCCGGATCGCCTCCTCGAGGCCGGGCTGGTCCGCCACCCGCCCGTCGGCCACGCAGGCGGCCACCAGCACCCGCAGTCCCTCCTCGAGCGTGGCGGCCGGGAGCGGCACCACCACCCGTACCGGACTGAGAAGGTCGGCGAGCCTCACATCCTCGACCGGAGCTGCTCCACCACGTCAACGGGCCGCCGCATGATCCCGATGCCGGCCGCCTCGAACGCGGCGAGCTTCTCCTCGGCGGTTCCGGACGAGCCCGAAATGATCGCGCCCGCGTGGCCCATCCGGCGGCCCTTGGGCGCGGTCTGTCCGGCGATAAAGCCCACGACCGGCTTGGTGACGTGCTCCTTGACGAAGGCAGCGGCGTTCTGCTCGTCGGTGCCTCCGATCTCGCCGATCATCACGATCGCGTCCGTGTCGGGATCGGCCTGGAACGCCTGCAGACAGTCGATGAAGTTCGTGCCGATGATCGGATCGCCGCCGATGCCGACGCAGGTGCTCTGGCCGATGCCGGCGCGGGTGAGGTGGTTGACCACCTCGTAGGTGAGCGTCCCGCTGCGGGAGACCATTCCCACGCGACCCGGCGTGCAGATGTTGCCCGGGATGATACCGACCTTGGCCCGGACGCCGGGCGCGATGAGTCCGGGGCAGTTGGGCCCGATGAGCCGCACGCCGCGGCTCCGCACGAAGGGCATGGCTCGGCTCATGTGCATCACCGGAATTCCCTCGGTGATGCACACGATGAGCGGGAGCCCCACATCCGCCGCCTCGACGACCGCCGCGGCGGCGCCCATCGGCGGCACGTAGATGACCGAGGTGTTGGCGCCCGTAGCGCGGACCGCCTCGTCCACGGTGTTGAACACCGGGACCTTTCCCTCGAAGGTCTGGCCACCCTTCCCGGGCGTCACGCCGGCTACGAGCGCAGTGCCGTACTCCAGCATCTGGCGAGCGTGAAACGAGCCCTCCCGGCCGGTGATGCCCTGGACCACGAGGCGCGTCTTGGCGTCGACGAAAATGCTCATGCGGCCCCCCGCGCCAGCTCGACCACCTGCTGGACCGCCTGATCCATGTCGCTCAGCGCGCGCATGCCGACGCCCTCGAGGATGCGAATCGCCTCGACCTCGTTGGTGCCGGTGAGCCGGATGACGATGGGCACGTTCACCTTGAACTGGCTGGTGGCCGCGACGATGCCGTTGGCGACGTCGTCGGTCCGGGTGATTCCCCCGAAGATGTTGAAGAGGATCGCCTTCACGTGGGAATCGGCGGTGATGATCTTGAGCGCGTTGATGACCTTCTCGGGGCTCGAGCTGCCGCCGATGTCGAGGAAATTGGCCGGCTCCCCGCCGTAGTACTTGACCAGATCCATCGTGGCCATCGCCAGGCCGGCGCCGTTCACCACGCAGCCGACGTTGCCGTCGAGCTTGATGAAGGACAGGTTCGCGCGCCGCGCGGCGGCCTCGCTCGGCTCCTCGGCGGAGTCGTCGCGGAGGACGCCGAGGTCCGGGCGCCAGAACAGCTCGTTGTCGTCGATGACGACCTTGGCGTCGAGGGCCAGCACCCGTCCGTCCGGCGTGGTCACCAGCGGATTGATTTCCGCGATCGACGCGCCGTTGTCGACAAACGCCGAGTAAAGCTGCTCCATGATCTTCGCAGCGGCCTTGACCTGCGCGAAATCGCGGTAGAGCACGAAGGCGAGCCGGAGCGCCTGGTGCGGGAAGAGGCCGTACGTGGGATCCACGGCGAGCCTGACGATCTTCTCGGGCGTCTTGGCCGCGACCTCTTCGATGTCGACGCCGCCGGCGGAGCTCACCATGAACACGGGCCGCTGCGTCTCGCGGTCCATGATGAGGCCCACGTAGCTCTCGGTCGCGATCTCGGCCGCCGGGACGACCAGCACCTTGTGGACGGTGAGCCCCTTGATCGTCATGCCAAGGATCTGGGCCGCCTCGTCCGCCGCCTCAGCGGGATTACGCGCGAGCTTCACGCCGCCGGCCTTGCCGCGACCCCCCGCGTGCACCTGCGCCTTGATGACGACGGTGCCGCCGATGCGCCGGGCGATGGCCTCGGCCTCAGTGGGCGTCGAGGCGACGTCGCCCTCGAACATCGGAATGCCGGCCGCCTTGAGCAGCGCGCGGGCCTGGTACTCGTGCAGGTTCACGGTTCCCTCGTGATGGTCGTTCCGGTCTCGCCGCGAAGCGCCGCGGGGCCGTCACTCAATCGCGCGATGATGGCGCGCCCACCGGTCGAGCGCGCGAACTCCGTCGCCGCCTCGACCTTCGGCTTCATGCCGCCTTCGTCCAGCCCGCCGGATGCCACGAGCTCGACCGCGCGGGCAACGCTCATCCGTCGGATCGGTCGAGCCGCGGGCGTGCCCCACCCCTCGAACACGGCGTCCACGTTCGTCAGGATCATCAACACGTCGGCCCCGAGCTGCGCGGCGAGAATGCCGGCGACGCGATCCTTGTCCACGACCGCGTCCACCCCCTCGAGGCCGAGCAGCGGATCCTCGTAGACCGGGGCGCCACCGCCACCCGCCGCGATCACGATGGTTCCCCGCTCCACCAAGTGCCGCACCACGCCCAGCTCGACGATCCCCAGCGGCCTCGGACTCGTGGTCATCCGCCGCCAGTCGCCAGCGCCGTCGCGACCGACCGATCGCCCCGCCTCGCGAAGGCGCGCCACCTCCGGCTCGGTCAGCGAGCGCCCGATCGGTTTGGTGGGGCGGCCGAGCGCCGGATCGTAGCGGTCCACCAGCGTCTGCGTCACGACGGTAGCCACGTCGCGGTCCACCCGCGCGGTGGCGAGCGCGTTCTGCAGGGACTGCTGCAGCATGTAGCCGATCCACCCGGCCGTCTCCGCGACCAGCACACCGAGGGGCAGCGGTTCGATCAGGCGCCCCGCGATCTCGTTCCGGACCAGCTCGTCGCCCACCTGCGGGCCGTTGCCATGGACCAGCACGATGCGCCAGCCGGCCCTGGCCAGCTCGACGACCATCGCCATGCTCTCGCGCGCGTGCCGGAACTGGTTCGTCACCGTGGCGGGGACATCGGCGCGCGCCAACGCGTTGCCGCCCAGGGCCACGACCGCCGTCTTCACGCGCTCGCCCTCGGGAAAAAGCCCCCGAACCTAGCCCCTGCATCACGGCCGATCAAGCTCACGGGACCGTCGAATCCGAGGGCAGCCCGACCGCGCGGCGGAGCCCGTTCCAGGCGCGGCCGAAGGCATCCCAGTCGACCGCGCGCAGCGCCGAGTCGGCCCGGAGCAGATAGCGCCGGGCGTCGTCGAGCCGGGTGGTCTGGGCCTGGCCGGCGATGGCGGGGACCGTGGTGCCGCGGAGGTTGCTCCAAGCCTCCTTCATCGAATGCCCGGCGCCCAACCGGTCGCCGGTGGCCACGGTGACCCACACGAGCGCCGGCCGGCCGTTGGCCGGCGCGCCGAAGTGTGATTGGTAGGCGACGACTCCGTCGGAGCCCAGGTCGAATCGAACGGGTCCGCGTTCGAGCCGGCCCCCGTCGTCCTGGATCGAGTCGCTCAACGCCTTGTAGGTAGGGAATCGGGCCCAGCGGCTTTCCAGGCCGCTCCGAGACGACACCGCGGAGGCCGAGTCGAGCCGCGCCAGACGAAGGACATCGGTCTCGTCCTCGTGGCTCGCGACCAGGAGCGCGCTCAGGCGGCGCTCGCCCGGCAGCTCGAACGCGACCACCCGCACGGGACCCGTGGTGTCGTCGGCCCACGCGGCGTCGATCTTTGGCAGCTCGGTCATCTCGGCGCCGGTGCGACCGCTCAGCGTGCCCAGCCGCCGGGGTGAGCGCTCGAGCTGCCGCGCCTGTACGCGGAAGAGCTCCGCGGGGTACGGCGCCGCGCGCCAGACCCCCTCGGGCATCGAGGATGCCGGCTCGATCACGCCCGCGGCGATCGCGGCCCACGAGGCAGCCAGCGCGTCGCTGCCCGGGCGGAGGAACACCCGGACGGTGCCGCTCTGTGCCGAGACGAGCCCCACCAGCGCGCCGCGGAGCCCGGCGATCCGGTGTCCGCCCCAGTCCACGCGCGAGGCGAGCGGAAACGCTTCGGCGGGCAGATACCCGTCGGCGATCCACTCCAGCTCTCCATCCACGACGCGCGCCACCGGATCGTCCCACGTCGCGAACGGGATGAGCTCCCTGAGGCGCGCCGCCGGCGCGAGCGCCCAATCCACCCGGGCGCCGCCGTCCAATGGACCGAGCAGCTCGGGCGCCTGAAGCGCCCATGCCAGCAGCACGCGCCTCGGCCACGAATCCAGCGACACGCCGGAATCGTCGTCCCGTCCGAGGCGGTAGGCAGGCGAGTGACCGTGAAAGCCGCCGGTGCCGAGGTCCAGCCACGGCACGACGAGCGGCTGGGGCAGCGAATCCTGCGGACGGTAGTACAGCGCCTCGCCGGCCGGGCCCGTGCGGTCGTCCGCGAGAGCATTGAGGACGAAGCGCCCGCCGGGAAGCGTCCGGCCGATGAGCCAGACGGGCCGCGCATGCCCCGCGACGGTGAGGAGCGCGGGGTCCGCGTCGACGATATCGATCGAGTCGGCGGCGAGCAGGCGTGTGGCCATGGTCGGGGTCCAGAGCGACGGCACCGAGGGCGGCGACAGGCGGCTCCGCGTCATCGTCGCGCCTTCGCTCAACGCATCGAGGCCGTACGCCAGGCGCTCGAATTGATCCACCGTCCGCCGCTCCACGACCGGCTCGCCCTCGCCGCCGAGCGCGGGCGGCACGAGCCAGTGGCCGACCAGCGATGCGACGGGCAGCACGATCCAGCCCGCCGCAGCCAGCGAATGCCGCGCGCGAACGGCCCAGACCGCCGACAGCAGCGCGGTGGCGAGCGCCACGCCGGCCAGGAGCGGCGCGACGAACGTCGTGCCGCGCCAGACCGCCCGATCCGGCAGACCCTCGAAAGCCGCCACGAGCTCGAATGGCTCGAGCAGGTAGCCCCACATGAGCGTGAGCGCCAGGGCGACGAGCAGCCAACCGAGGTGGGTGCGTGCGTGGTTGTTGATGGCGGGACGACCGTCGAGCCACCGGATGGCGCCGACGATGACGTAGAGGCCGAAGACCAGGGCCAGCCCGAGCATGACGAGCAGGAACGCGAATCGCTGCGCCTCGCGCCAGAGAGGCACCTGCGCGACGTAGAGTCCGATGTCCCGCTGGAGGAGCGGCTCGAGCACGCCGTAGGTGACGCCCTGCCAGCCAAGCGCCACCTCGGCGGCGTGCGTGCCCGCCCCCTTGCCGACCAGCACGCCGAGCACCGCCCCGGCGGCGACCGCGATGGCGAGAAGGGCTCCGGGTGTGAGCGCCTCGCGGAATTCCAGATTCGCCACGCTGCGACGGACCTGGACCGACCCGACGGCGCGGTACACCGCCACGAGGTGGCCGATGAACCACGCGCCGGCGATGACCACCCCCGCGAGCGAGAGCAGCCCGCGCAGCAGGTTCCAGTCGGTGAGGAAGTCCACCGCCGCGGGCGACACCTCGCCCGCCCACCATCGGTCCGCAAGGATGCCGGAGGTCCACCGTCCAGCGAACAGCAGGACCACGAGGCCCGCGAACAGCGCGGCGAGGCGACGTCCGCGGCGCGACATGCGCTACGCCCGCACGCCCTGCCCCGCGAGCCAGTCGGCGACCTCGCGGCGGGCGGCGTCCAGCGACTCCTGATCCGTGGCCTCGAACCTGAGCACGAGAATCGACTGGGTGTTCGACGCGCGGAGCAGCCCCCAGCCGTTCGGGAAGGTGATCCGCGCGCCGTCGATGGTGTTGACGGGGTACCGCGACGAGAAGTGCGCCACGGCCCGCTGCACGAGATCGAACTTCCGCTCCTCGGGCACATCGACCCGGATCTCGGGCGTGGCGGTCGTGCGCGGCAGGTCCTCGAGCAGGGCCGCGAGACCGAAGGGCCGGCGACTCACGATCTCGAGCAGGCGCGCGGCCGCGAACAGCGCGTCGTCGAACCCAAGGTAGTCTCCGCCGAAGAACATGTGGCCGCTCATCTCGCCGGCGAGCGGCGCGCCCTCCGCCTTCATCTTCGCCTTGATGAGCGAATGCCCGGTCTTCCACATGATGGGTCGCGCCCCGGCGCGCGTCAGGGCGGCCGGGAGCACCTCCGAGCACTTGACATCGAAGATGACCGGCGTGCCGGCGCCGAACCGGGCGACCGCATCGCGGCCGAGGATGACGAGGAGCTGATCGCCGTAGATGATGCGGCCGGTCTCGTCCACCGCGCCGATCCGGTCCGCGTCGCCGTCGAAGGCGATGCCCAGCTCGGCGCCCGTGCGCCGCACCTCGGCCTGGAGATCGCGGAGATTCTCCGGCACGGTCGGATCGGGATGATGATTGGGAAAGGTGCCGTCCGACTCGCAGAAGAGCGGCGTGACCTCGGCGCCGAGGGCCTCGAGGGTCGAGACGGCGACGAGGCTGCCGGCCCCGTTCCCGCAGTCGGCCACGACGCGGACGGGGCGCGCCAACCGGTGGCGGGAGACGATGCCCTCGCGATACCGCCCGAGGACCGAGCCGTCGCTCGTCTCGCGCCCGGTGGCGCTCCGCCAGCGCTCCGTCACGATGATCTCCCAGAGGCCCAGGATCTCATCGCCGTGAAACGCCTCGCCGCCGAGGACCATCTTGAAGCCGTTGAACTCGGGGGGATTGTGCGAGCCGGTGACCTGGATGCCGCCATCGGAGCCGAGGGCGGCGACGCCGAAATACAGGGCCGGCGTCGGGAGCGTGCCGACATCCACCGCGGTGGCGCCCGCCTCGACGATCCCCCGCCTGACCCCGGCCGCGAGCGCCTCGCCCGATGGGCGGTTGTCCCGACCGACGACGAGAGTGGGCGCTCGGCCGAGCCGCTCCCACGCCACCGACGCGAAGGCGCGCCCCAAACCGCGGGCGAATTCGGGCGTGAGCTCCGAGCCGACGAGGCCGCGGATGTCGTACTGGCGGAAGATGGATTTCGGGGCGTTCATGGCGCCACGTGTGCCCGCCTCGGCGCCCTCACGGTCCGGCGATCGGCACGCCCGTTTGCGTGAGCGTCGTTCCGGTCTGCCCGGCCAGGTCGAGCACGGCCCCTGGCCAGAACCCGAAGAGCAGCACCGCGGCGACCGTGAGCGTGATGGCCCCGAACGCGGCCGGCGCGAGGCGAAGGCCCGCGTACCGGTCCCCGGCGGGTGCGGGCTTCATGTACATCGCCATGATCACCGGCAGATAGTAGCCCGCGCTCACGACGCTGGTGAGCACCAGGATAACCGGGAGCAGATAGTGGCCTTCGGCCACCACGGCGGAGATGATGTACCACTTGCCGATGAAGCCGAACGTCCCCGGAAACCCGAGCAACGAGAGCATGCAGACGGTGAGGGCGAAGGCCATCCACGGACGCGCGGACGCGAGACCGGCGATATCGTCGAGACCGACCTCGCGCTCGCCCCCGCGGCCGAGCGCGGCGAGGAGACCGAACGTCGCGAGGGACGTCAGGCTGTAGGCCAAGAGGTACAGCATCACCGAGCCGGCGCCGACCGCCGTGCCCGGCCAGGCCGCCACGAGCAGATAACCCGCGTGCGCGACCGAGCTGTAGGCCAGCATCCGCTTGAGTGGACGTTGCGCCAGCGCCACCAGGTTGCCCAGCACCATCGATGCGATCGCGAGGCCGGCGACGATCGGCTGCCAGGTCGCGATGGCCGAGGGGAACGCCTCCATCAGCACGCGCACGAGCGCGGCGAACGCGGCCGCCTTGACGCCGGTGGCCATGAAGCCGGTGACGGGCGTCGGCGAGCCATCGTACACGTCCGGCGCCCACATGTGGAACGGTACGGCCGCCACCTTGAAGGCGAACCCGATGATCAGAAGCCCGAGCCCGAGCGACGCCATCAGGCTGAGCGGCTTGCCCCCGAGCTGCGCCCCCGCCAGCGAGAGATTGGTGGTGCCGGTGGCGCCATAGACCAGCGCGATGCCGTAGAGCAGGAAACCCGACGCGAACGCCCCGATCAGGAAATACTTGAGCGCCGCTTCGGCCGAGAACGCGTTCGCCCGGTTGAAGCCGGCGAGCACGTAGACCGCGACCGACATGACCTCGAGCCCGAGAAACAGGACGATGAGGTCCTCCGCCCCGCCGAGGAACATCATGCCGGCGGTCGCGAACAGCACGAGCGGGTAGTACTCCGGCGCCAGCAGCCGCTCCCGCTCGAGGTACCCCAGCGAGAGGAGAATCGTGGCGCCCGCGCTGAGCAGCGCGATGGCGGCCACGCCGTAGCGGAACGAATCGAGCGCCACCATCTGGGCCAGGCCGTCGGGCGTGGCGCCGCTCACCCAGAGGGATGCGAGCGCGGCGAAGCTGAGCACGACGCCCGCGAAGCTGAGCCAGCCCGCGAGGCGACTGTCCGCCGCCCCGTGATGACGCCAGCTCACGACCAGGAGAACCACGAGGGCCCAGCCGGACAGGACGATCTCCGGCAGCAGCGCGAGGGTCACGCCCCACGGAGTGCCGAGGTCGATGCGGTTCATCGGCCGCCCTCCGACAATTGCGCGCTCGACCGGAGCGCGGCCCCGGCCGTCGTCGGCCCGACACCCGGCGCGGCGGCCTCGAGGAACCGCTTCGAGGAGGGCTCCATGCGCTCGAGGACCGGCTTGGGATAGAGGCCGAGCCACACGATGCCGACGACGAGCGGGAGCATGACGGCGAGCTCCCTGGGGGTGAGATCGTGCAGGTGCTCGTTCTCGCGGTCGTCGAGGCGGTTGAAGATGACCCGCTGAAGGGCCCACAGGAGGTAGGCCGCGGCGAAGATCACGCCCGTGGTCGCGAGCCCGGTCGCCCACGGGAACGCGGTGAAGCTGCCGAGCAGGACGAGGAACTCGCCGATGAAGCCGTTGAGCCCCGGAAGACCGATGGACGAGAGCGCCACGACGGTGAGAATCAGCGAGAAGACCGGCACCACCCGGGCGATGCCGCCGTAGTCCTCGATGCGCCTGGTGTGGCGGCGCTCGTACAGCATGCCGATCAGGAGGAACAGCGCCCCGGTGGAGAAGCCGTGGCTGATCATCACCATCAGGGCGCCCTGAACGCTCTGGAGCGTCATGCCCCAGATGCCCAGCATCACGAAGCCCAGGTGGCTCACGGACGAGTAGGCCACCAGCTTCTTGATGTCGGGCTGCACCATCGCGACCAGCGCGCCGTAGATAATGCCGATCACCGCCAGCACGACCATGATGTGGCTCACCACGGGGCTCAAGGCCACCTGCGGGAAGAACGGGACGGCGAACCGCAGGAAGCCGTAGGTGCCGATCTTCAGCATGACGCCGGCCAGGAGGACGCTGCCCGCCGTGGGCGCCTCGACGTGGGCGTCCGGCAGCCAGGTGTGAAACGGGAAGATCGGCACCTTGATGGCGAACGCGAGCGCGAACGCGGCGAAGAGCCAGGGCGCGGCCCCGCCGGCCGCCGACGCGTTCTGGAGCAGAAAGTCGTACGAGAACGAGAGCAGCCCCGTGCCGCTCCGGACCTTCCACACCAGCACCACGATGGCCACCAGCATGAGCAGCGACCCGGCCATGGTGTAGACGAAGAACTTGATCGCCGCGTACAGCCGGTTGGTCCCGCCCCAGATCCCGATGATGAAATACATCGGGATGAGCATGATCTCGAAGAACACGTAGAACAGGAACATGTCGAGCGCGAGGAACACGCCGACCATCCCGGTGAGCAACGTGAGCATGAGGGCGTAGAAGCCGCGCTCGCGCGTCGTGATGTACTGCCAGCTCGCGAGCACGCTGAGCGGCATGAGCGCGGTGGTGAGCAGCACCATGACGAGCGAGATCCCGTCGATGCCGACGCGGTACGAGATGCCCCAGGAGGGAATCCAGTCCAGGTTGGCCATCAGCTGGAACGTCCCGCGGCCGCGCTCGAGCCCCCACCAGAGTCCGGCCGAGAGGACGAACTCGAGGACGGTGATCACCAGCGCCGTGACCTTCGCCGACCGCTCGCTGCCCAGCAGCACCGGAACGACGCCGATGAGCGGGAGCAGGACCAGCGCGTGGAGGATCCACTCGCCGTACCCGATGGACTGGAGGAAAGCGGCCATCGTCATTACCTGATCACGGCGCGCAGGATCCACAGCGCGCCCACGAGGAAGAGCACCACGTAGACCCCCACCTGACCGGTCTGCAGCAGCCGGAGCCCGCTGCCCGCCAGTCGGGAGAGGAACGCCGCGCCGTTCACTCCTGCGCCGTCGACAATCTGCTGGTCCACCCCGCGCCACAGCACCACGCGCGACAGCCAGGCGACCGGCCGCACCACCAGGGCGTCGTACAGCTCGTCGACGTAGTACTTGCGGTTGAGCACCAGGGCGAAGCCCGTCTCCTCCGGCGCGTCGTGCGCGGGCGGGATGGAGCCGGCGAGCGTGGCCCGGAAGCCCAGCCAGAGGCCCAACGCGCCGATCGCCACCGCGGCGCCGACCAGGGCCAGCTCGGTCGAGCCGGACGGCATGACCAGGTGGGTGAGCCGGAGGCCGGGCTCCATCACCGGCTCGAGCCAGCGCTCGAGTGCCGAGTGCCCACCGACGAGGTGAGGCAGGTTGAGCGCCCCGCCCACCGCGCTCAGCACACCGAGCACGAGCAGCGGTCCCGTCATGATCCAGGGCGCCTCGTGCAGGTGGCCGCGCTCGCGCTCGCCGGTGCGGTTCTCCCCGAGGAAGGTCATGGCCATCAGGCGCGCCATGTAGAACGCGGTGAGGAGGGCCGCGAGGACGCCCATCCCGTAGAACACGTAGTAGATGGGCGTATCCGCCCCGCGGGCGAAGGCCGCCGCGAGGATCTCGTCCTTGGAGAAGAACCCGGAGAACGGCGGGATCCCGGCGATCGCCAGGGTGGCGATCATCATGAGCCAGAAGGTGACCGGCATGTAGCGCCGGAGCCCGCCCATGTTCCGCATGTCCTGCGCGTCCTCGTGCGAGTGGGTGGCGTGATACGCATGGTGCATCGCGTGGATCACGCTGCCCGAGCCGAGGAACAGGAGCGCCTTGAAGAAGGCGTGGGTGGTCAGGTGGAAGATGCCCGAGGCGTAGGCCCCGGTCCCGACGCCGATGAACATGTAGCCGAGCTGCGAGACCGTGGAGTAGGCGAGCACCTTCTTGATGTCGTACTGCCGGAGACCGATTGTCGCGGCGAAAAGCGCCGTCAGGGCCCCGATGCCAGCCACCACCGTGCTGGACACCGGCGCGAGCGCGAACAGCACGTTGGTCCGCGCCACCAGGTAGACGCCGGCCGTCACCATCGTGGCCGCGTGGATCAGCGCCGACACCGGCGTCGGGCCGGCCATGGCGTCGGGCAGCCAGGTGTAGAGCGGGATCTGCGCGGACTTGCCCGTGCAGCCGAGGAACAGGAACAGGGTGATCGCCGTGACGACGGCGCCGCCCGGCGTCAGCATGTCGGGGGCGTGCTCGGTCACGTAGGTGAAGTCGAGGCTCCCGAAGACGCGCCAGAGGAAGAACATCGCCACCAGGAACCCGAAGTCGCCGATCCGGTTCATGATGAACGCCTTCTTGCCGGCGTCGGCGTTGGCCTTCTCCGAGAACCAGAACCCGATCAGCAGGTAGGAGCAGAGACCCACGCCTTCCCAGCCGATGAACATCACCGGGAAGCTCGACCCGAGCACCAGCACCAGCATGAACACGATGAAGAGGTTCAGGTACGCGAAGTAGCGCGCGTATCCCGGATCTTCCCGCATGTAGCCGACGCTGAACAGGTGGATCAGGCTCCCGACGCCGGTGACGATGAGCAGCATCACCACCGAGAGCTGGTCCACCTGGAAGGCCAGATCCACCTGCAGCCGATCCACCGGCAGCCACGACCAGAGGCGAACGATGATCGGGGCGTGGGGCGGCTCCCGCCAGAGCTCGAGGAAGACGCCGAGCCCGACAGCGAAGGCGGCGAGGAGGACGCCCGGTCCGATGACGGAGACCGCGCCCTTGGCTTGAGGGCGCCACAGGGAGAGCGCCCCATTCAGCAGGAACCCCGCGACGGGAAGCGCGACGGCGAGCCAGACCACGTGGGTGAAGGTCATCAGCCCCGCAGCAGGTTGATGTTCTGGAGATCCACCGACTGCTTGTGCCGGAAGACCGCGAGGATAATCGCCAGGCCGACCGCCGCCTCCGCCGCCGCGACGGTCATGACGAAGAGCACCATGATGTAGCCGCTCGCGCCGTGCAGCTGGGCCAGCGCGACGAACGCGAGATTGACCGCGTTGAGCATGATCTCGACGCACATGAACACCACGATCGCGTTCCGGCGGAGCAGCACGCCGGCCACGCCCAGGCTGAACAGGATGGCCGAGAGCCCGAGCGACGGGCCGAGGAACGTGGTGGGGGGCATCAGATCCTCCGCTTGGCCAGCACCACCGCGCCGACGATGGCGGCGAGGAGGAGGATCGATGTGATCTCGAACGGCACCAGATAGACCTGGAACAGGGGCGCGGCCAGGGCGCCCACGACCCCGCGCGCCGCGGTCTCCTGCCGCGTCACCTCACCAGCGGCGAACACGCTCGCGGGATTGGCCAGCATCGGCGCCTGCGCGATGTCGGCCGCGAGCCGCTGCGGCGTGTAGCGCCAGAGCGCGGCGAGCTCGACCACGAGGAGCCCGACGATGACCACCGTGGCGCCGAGCGCCCCCGGGCCGCGCATGTCGGACGTCGCGTGGGTCAGGTTGAGAAGCATGATGACGAACAGAAAGACCACGAGGATGGCGCCGACGTAGACCAGGATCTGGAGGATCCCGATCAGCTCGGCGCCGAGCAGGACGAAGATGGCCGCGAGCGAGAACATCGTGCTCATCAGCCAGATGGCCGACACCACCGCGTTCCGCTGGAGGATGCACATCGCCGCGCCGAGCACCGCGGCGAAGGCGAACAGGTAGAACACGAACTGGGTCATCTACTCGCCCCGTGGATCGGTCGGGTCCCACAGCGTGGACACGGCATGGGTCTGCGCCTGGAGCCGCTCCAGGTCGTACACGAACCGGCCGCGGGTGTACTCGGCATTCTCGAAGTGCACGCCCACGTGAATGGCCTCCTCGGGGCACACTTCCTGGCAGTACCCGCAGAAGACGCAGCGGAACTCGTCGATCTCGTAGATCAGCGGGTACCGGTTCCCCTCTTCGTCCTCGCCGGGCACCAGCTTGATGCAGTTGGCCGGACAGATCTGGGGACAGAGCCCGCACGCGACGCACTTGGAGCGGCCCTGCTCGTCGGTCAGCATCCGGTGGGTGCCGCGCCATCGCTGCGAGATGCTCCAATCGGTGGTGCTCTTCTCCTCGGGGTACTGCATCGTCACCTTCGGCTCGAACATGTGCTTGAAGGTGAGCGCCATGCCCTTGAGCGTGGCCCGCACGTAGCTGACCTCGCGCTCGGGACGCTTCATGACCTTGACGCCGATGGCCATCAGCCCGTCACCTCGTAAGTGGCCTGCCGCCGGCCGGAGCCGCGGATGAAGACGCCGCTGTCGAGCACTCCGAACACGAAGAGCCCGAGCACCACGTTCACTCCGAACAGCGCGAGCGAGCGCGCCTTCGGATCGGTGATGCCGGCCACGTGCTCGATGCCGTAGATCGCCGTGCAGATGACCATGATGTAGGCCAGCGCGAGCGGCATGAGCACCTTCCAGCCCAGCGCCATGAGCTGGTCATAGCGGAACCGCGGCAGGGTCCAACGGATCCACATGACGAAGAAGATCCAGAACATGAGCTTGAGGAAGAAGAACCCGCCCGTGGCCAGCGTCTGGAGCAGGCCGCCCTGTTCGTCCCAGCGCCCGGGGATGTCCCAGCCGCCGAAGAACAGAGTGGTCACCATGGCGCACACGGTCACCACGTTGGCGTACTCGGCGATGAAGAAGAACGAGAACTTCATCGCGCTGTATTCGGTGTGGTACCCGGCGATCAGCTCGGATTCGGCTTCGGGCAGGTCGAACGGCAGCCGGTTGGTCTCGGCGAAGCCCGAGATCAGGAACACGAAGAACGAAAGGAAGAGCGGCAGCACGTACCAGAGACCGATCTGCTGCTCGTGGATGATCGCGCCGAAGCTCACGTTGCCGCTCATGAGCAGCACCGGGATGAGACTCAGCCCCATCGCGATCTCGTAGCTGATCATCTGCGCGCTGGCCCGGAGGCCGCCGAGCAGGGCGTACTTGCTGTTGGACGACCAGCCCGCGAGCGCGATCCCGTAGACCCCCATCGAGCTGATCGAGAGGACGAAGAGAAAGCCGATCGGGAGGTCGGCCACGACCATCGGCATCAGACCGTGGTGCACGAAGCGACCCAGGGGTCCGAGCGTGAAGTCGAAGTCCAGCGGCAGCGGCGCCGCGAACGGGATCACGGCGGACAGGAGCAGCGCGGGAATGAACGACAGCGCGGGCGCGAGGAAGAAGAGGCCGCGGTTCGCGAGCGCCGGGTAGGTCTCTTCCTTCAGGATGTTCTTCAGACCATCGGCGGCCGGCTGCAGCAGGCCGGCCCAGCCCACCCGGTTGGGGCCCCGGCGGTTCTGCATCCAGGCGCTCACCTTGCGCTCCATCAGCGTGAGGAGGGCGACGCCGATCATGACGACGGTGAACACCAGGAGCATCTTGAGCGCGCTCAGCAGGATGAAGCCCTTCATCTCCGGCGTCATCGGGCGGCCTCCTGCGGCGCGGGCGCGGCCGCGGGCAGGACCCGCCCCGTGAATCCGAGGTCCGCGTGGCTCAACCCGGCGAACGCGGGCCACCGCTCGCCGAGGAGGAGGAAGGCTTCCGCCGCGGTCGAGGGCGCGTCGGCGCTCGGCCCCGGGCCTGCGAGGACCTCGCCGGCGACCCACCAGGCCGGCCGCGCCATCCCGGGCTGGCTCTTCGCCTGCTGATACCGCTGGACCCGCCGATCGCGGTTCACGTAGGTGCCGTTCTCCTCGGCCATCGTGGTGACCGGCAGGACCAGCTCGGCGTTCCGGAGCCCCTCGGCGAACACGGTGCCGAGGACGACGACCACGCCGGGCGCGGCGGCGAGCGCCGCTTCCTCGGCCTCGCTGAGGTCGGCGTCGAGCACGATCACCACCGCGGCGGAGGCCGCCTGGCGTACCGCCGCATCCCACCGCGCGGAGTAGCCCAGGAGCTCGGCCCCGGTCGCGTTGGGCGTCCGCTCCCGCCGAAGCGCGAGGTTGGGAATCCGCGCGAGCGGCGCCTCGGCGCCGAGCGGCACCTGGACGGCGGCGCTCACGTCGAACCGCTCCACCAGGCGGCGCACGAGGCCGAGAGACTCGGTGGACGCCCGTCCCGAGGCGAGGATCACGGCCGACCCGGACGCGCCGCGGAGCACCTGCTCCAGCCGGGCGAGAGCGGTGTCCCAGTCGGTCGCCACGTGGCGGCCCGCGTCGCGAACCAGCGGGGCCTCGATCCGGTCGCCCCGGTTCATCCAGCGGTAGTTCATCCGCCCGTAGTCGCAGATGAAGTGCCGGTTGACGTCGAGATTCGGCCGCGGCCGGATCCGGACGACCACGTCGTCACGGGTATCGATGTTGATGTTGCAGCCCTGCGAGCAGCCGGGGCAGACGCTCGCCGTCTTGTCGAGGTCCCAGGCGCGGGCTTTGTGCAGGAAGTCCTTGGAGAGGAGCGATCCCACCGGGCAGAGGTCCACCACGTTGCCGGCCCAGGGGTGATCGAGCCGCTGCTCCTCGCTGATGCCGATGTAGGCCCGGTCGCCGCGCTCGCTCACGTTGAGGATCGGCGCGTCCGCGACGTCGTCCATGAACCGGACGCAGCGGGTGCACAGAATGCAGCGGTTGGGGACGTAGAGGATGTCCTCCCCGAAATCCTCGACCGGATTGTAGCGCTTGGCGTATTCCTTGTAGCGCGTCCCCGCGCGGCCTTCCTGAAACACGTAGTCCTGCAGCTCGCACTCGCCGGCCTGATCGCAGATCGGGCAGTCGAGCGGGTGGTTGATGAGCAGGAACTCGAGGACGCTCTCGCGCGCCTTCTTGGCGGTGCCGCTGTTGACGTGCACCACCTGTCCCTCGGCCACCGTGGTGACGCACGCCGGCATCAGCTTGGGCGCCTTCTCGACCTCGACGAGGCACATGCGGCAGACCGCCGGACTCGGCAGCGACGGATGGTAGCAATAATGGGGCACGAGGACGCCGGCCTGCTTGGCGGCCTCGATGATCGTCGTGCCCTTGGGGACGCTGAGCGCCATCCCCTCGATCGTTACGTTGACCAGTTCGTCGGCCATTCGTCTTCCCGGTTGGCTGGGCGGTGAACCATGCCGCCGCTCACACCGCCGCCATCGCGGGCTCGCGCGCGCCGGCGATGTAGGCGTCGAATTCACCGCGGAACTTCTGGATCCCGCTCACCACCGGCGCAGCGCACGAGTCGCTCAGCACACAGATGGTCTTCCCCGTCATGTTCTCCGAGAGGTCGAGCAGCAGCTGGAAATCGTCCTGCTTGCCCTTCCCGGCCAGGATGCGCTCCAGGATCTTGGTGGTCCAGGCCGTGCCCTCGCGGCACTGGGTGCACTGCGCGCAGCTCTCGTGGGCATAGAACCGGGCCAGGCGCCAGATCTGGTAGACCATGTCCGTCGTGTCGTCCATGACGATCAGGCCCGCCGAGCCCAGCATGGATCCCTTCTCGACGATGCCCTCGTAGTCGAAAAGGGCCGCCTCCGCCTCCTCCCGCGTCATGATGGGCACCGAGCTGCCGCCCGGGATGATCGCCTTGAAGGTGCGGCCCGGCCTGGGGCCGCCGGCCATGTCGTACAGGATCTCCTTGAGCGGCGTCCCCATCGTGACTTCATAGTTGCCGGGCCGCTGGATGTGGCCGCAGATGGAGATCAGCTTGGTCCCCGTGCTCTTCGGGTTGCCGAGGCAGAGCGCCTTGTACCACGCGGCGCCGCGGGTGATGATGTGCGGCACGGCGACCAGCGTCTCGACGTTGTTGATCGTGGTCGGCATGCCGAACACGCCGGCCACGGCGGGGAACGGGGGCTTGATCCGGGGGTTGCCGCGCTTCCCCTCGAGCGAGTTCATCATCGCGGTCTCTTCGCCGCAGATGTACGCGCCCGCGCCGCGGTGCAGGACCATGTCGATGCGCGTGCCGCTCCCCATCGCGTTCGCGCCGAGCGTGCCCTTGGCGTACGCCTCCGCCACCGCCGCCGACATGATCTTCCACGGCTCGGTGAACTCGCCCCGGATGTAGATGTAGCAGCGCTGCGCGCCGATGGCGTATGCCGCGATGGCGCATCCCTCGATGAGCGCGTGCGGCGTCCACCGCATGATCTCGCGGTCTTTGAAGGTGCCGGGCTCCGACTCGTCCGCGTTGCAGACGAGAAAATGCGGCCGCGTGACCTCCTTGGGCATGAACGACCACTTGAGGCCGGTCGGGAACCCCGCCCCGCCGCGACCGCGGAGGCCGGAGGCCTTCACCTCCTCGACCACGGCCTCGCGCGTCATGCCGAGCGCCTTCCGCAGCGCCTCGTAGCCGCCGCGCTGCACCCAACCGTCATGGGTCCGCGCGCCCGCGTCGCCGAAATACCGGGACAGGACGACCGTCTCCTTCGGGTGGCTCGGATGCGGATAGCCCATTACGCGTACCTCTGCAGCAGCGCGGGCACCTGCTCCGGCGTCACGCTCTCGATGAAGTCGTCATCGATCAGAATGGGCGTGGGGAACCCGCAGGCGCCCAGGCACTCCACCTCGATGACGGTGAACCGGCCGTCAGGGCTGGTGGCGCCGAGCTCGCCGCAGGCAGTGGCCTGGAGCAGCGCCTTCACCACATCTTCCGCCCCGCAGATGTTGCACGGCGACGTGGTGCACACCTGGATGAAGTGCCGCCCGACGGGATGGGTGTGGTACATCGTGTAGAACGTGACCACGCCCTTCACGTAGGCCGGGGTCAGCTCGAGCACGTGCGCCACCTCCGCGATGGCCGCGTCCGAGATCCAGCCGCGCGCTTCCTGCACCATCCAGAGCGCCGGCAGGAGGCAGCCCTGCTTGGCGGGGTAGTCGGCGAAGAGCCGCTCGAGCCGGACCCGCGTGTCGCCCACGAAGACCGGCTCGTACGCCGCGGTCGCGCCGTGCGCGCTCATCGGTCCACTTCTCCCATGACGATGTCCACGCTCGCGTTGATGGCGATAACGTCGGAGAGGAGCGCGCCCTCGCACATCTTGGGCAGGCTCGCCAGGTTGATGAACGACGGCGGGCGAATGCGCCAGCGCACCGGCTTGGCCGTGCCGTCGGAGACCAGATAGTAGCCGAGCTCGCCCTTGGGGTTCTCGATGCCCATGTAGGCCTCACCCACCGGCGGCTTCACGCCTTCCATCACCTGCTTGAAGTGGAAGATCATCGCCTCCATGTCGCTCATCGCGCGCGACTTGGGCGGCAGGATGATGCGCGGATCGTCCACGTTGATCGGCGCGCCCTTGAGCCGGGCCAGGCGGTCGAGGCCCTGCTCCAGGATCCGGTTCGACTGCCACATCTCCTCGAGCCGGATGCGGTAGCGGTCGTAGATGTCGCCGTGCTCGCCGACCGGGACGTCGAAGTCGTAGGTCTCGTAATCGAGATACGGACGGTCCTTGCGGCAGTCGTAGTCCACGCCGCTCGCGCGCAGCATGGGGCCCGACAGCGAGTAGTTCGTCGCCTCGGCGGCCGTGAGCGCGCCCACGCCCTGGGTCCGGCCGATCCAGATCGCGTTCCGGGTGAACATTGTGTCCACCTCGGTCAACGTCTTGGGGAACGTCCGCGTGAAGTCCCTGAGGCCCGCCTCGAACTCCTCGGGCACGTCGGCCATCATGCCGCCGACCCGCGTGAGGCTGGTCGTGAGCCGCGCGCCGGTCCACATCTCCTGCAGGTTGTAGATCCGCTCGCGCTGCTGGAACGACCACAGGAACGGCGTGAAGGCCCCGAGGTCGATGCCGGTGGTGCCGAGCCACACGAGGTGGGAGATGATCCGGCTCATCTCGCACGCGATCACCCGGAGCACGCGGCACCGCTCCGGCACCTGAATCCCCATCAGCTTCTCGGCCGCCAGGGCGAGCCCGACGTTGTTCGCCATGGGGGACAGGTAGTCCGTGCGGTCGGTGAGCGGAATGATCTGGTTGTAGTGACGGTATTCGCCGAGCTTCTCGAACCCCGAGTGCAGGTAGCCGACGTGCGGGATGCAGCGCTTGACCGTCTCGCCCTCGAGCTCGATCACGAGGCGGAGCACGCCGTGCGTGGCGGGGTGCTGCGGCCCGATGTTCACCAGCATGTGCTCGGCGCCGAAATCCTCGTCGTAGGTTCCCGTGCCGTGGCTCACGCCCAGCGGGACGCGGGTCGGGCGGCCCTGGGCGTCGAGGCCCGGCGTGGCCAGCGCCAAGCTCGACGGTACGGAGGCTCATTTCAGGAATCCTCGCTCGCCCCGCGCCAGGCGCTCCCGCATGTCGGCGGGCAGCTCGCTGAACGCCTCGGCGATGGAGAGCTCTTCCATGGAGTAGTGCGCTTCGGGATTGGCGGCGAGCGCCTGGCGGGTCTGCTCGGCGCGGCTGAAGTGACCGCGCAGCGGGAAGTCCTTCCGCAGCGGGTAGCCTTCGGCGTAGGTCTCCCACATGAGGATCCGCCGGAGGTCCGGGTGGCCCGCGAAGGTGATGCCGAACATGTCGTACACCTCGCGCTCCAGCCAGTCCGCCCCGTGCCAGAGGTCCCACACCGACCGGACCTCGAGCGGACCGCGCTTGTCGAGCTCGACCTTCACGCGGAGGTCGGCCTTGCGCGGCAGCGACCGAAGCTGCCACACCACCTCGAGGGGCAGCTCGGGGTCCCGGTATTCGACCGCCGTGATGTCGGTGAGGTAGTCGAACTGCTGGCCGGGGGTATCGCGCAGCCAGGCGAGCACGTCATGCGCGCGCTCGCGCTGCACGTAGACGATCGTGTCGCCGCAGGAGACGACATGGCGGCCGAGGGCGCTCCCGAACTCGCCGCGGAGCGCCCCGACCGAAGGCGATATCGCGGCGGTCATAGCTCACGCTCCGCCCCGTGAGGCGCCGAAGCCGAGGGGCGAGGCATCACGTGGACCGGGTCTGGTGAACGGAATTCCCGAACGGCTCGGACAGCTCGTCCACCCGCTCGGGGGAGAGAAACAGGCCGGACGGTCCCACGAGCTTCTCGTCCCGCAACGTGTCGTCCGCGATGCTCTCCCCCATAATCTTCTTCTGGAGCAGGCGGATGCCGTAAATGAGGCCCTCCGGCCGCGGCGGGCAGCCCGGCACATAGACGTCCACCGGGATGATCGTGTCGATCCCCTGCACCATCGCGTAGTTGTCGAAGATCCCGCCGGAGGACGCGCAGGCGCCCATCGAAATGGACCACTTCGGCTGGGGCATCTGGTCCCAGATGCGCCGGATCACGGGCGCCAGCTTGAAGGGAAGCCGGCCGGCGCAGATCAGCACGTCCGCCTGCCGCGGTGAGAAACTCTGGCGCTCCATGCCGAAGCGGGCGATGTCGAAGCGACTGGCCGCCGTGGCCATGTACTCGATGGCGCAGCACGCGGTGCCGAACGGCATGGGCCACAGTGAGTTGCTTCGGGCCCAGTTGGTCAGGAAATCGAGCCGGGTGGTGACCCAGTTGGGCGAGATCGACGAGACGGTCGTCGAATCGCTGTCGCGATATTCGGTGGCGGGATTGGTCAATCCCATTGGAGCGCTCCCCGCTTCCAGATATACACGTACCCCACCGCGAGAATCACGATGAAGACGAACATCTCGATGATGAGCAGGCCGGCCATGTCGCCCAGCTGGCGGAAGGCCACGGCCCACGGAATCATGAACACGGTCTCGATGTCGAAGATGATGAACAGCATCGCGACCAGGTAGAACTTGACCGAAAACCGCTCGCGCGCGTCCCCCAGCACGGGCATGCCGGATTCGTAGGGAGCGATTTTCGTGGGAGTCCGGCGGTAGGTGGACAAGAGATGCGACGCGCCCAGCATCAGGATCGCGTTGGCCACGACGAACGCGATCAGGAGGAGGATGGGGATATAGGGCTGAAGCATATGCCTCGGTGCAGAATCGGCATCGTGAATTTTTTCACTTATCCGGCGGAAGGTAACCGACTTAGAAAGTCAATTCAACCCGCCCCGCATCCGACTATATTCCCCGCCCGACAGCCCCCGGACCACCATTTTTTGAGGCCGCATGTCCATCAAGTCCGACCGCTGGATCCGCCGCATGGCCCGCGAGCGCTCCATGATCGAGCCGTTCACCGACGCGCAGGTGCGACAGGTGGACACCCACGGGCGGCGGGTCATTTCCTACGGTTTGTCGAGCTACGGATACGACATGCGCGTGGCCCCCGAGTTCAAGATCTTCACCAACGTGCTGAGCGCCGTGGTGGACCCGAAGGAATTCGACCAGCGGAGCTTCGTGCCCTTCGAGGGCGAGGTGTGCATCGTGCCGCCCAACAGCTTCGCGCTGGCGCGGTCGGTCGAGTACTTCCGCATCCCGCGAGAGGTGCTGACGATCTGCGTCGGGAAGAGCACGTACGCCCGCTGCGGGATCATCACCAACGTGACCCCGTTCGAGCCCGAGTGGGAGGGACACGTCACGCTGGAGATCAGCAACACGACGCCGCTCCCCGCCCGCATCTACGCGAACGAGGGGATCTGTCAGGTCCTCTTCTTCGAGGCCGATGAGGACGACATCTGCGAAACCAGCTACGCCGATAAAGCCGGGAAGTACCAGGGTCAGACCGGCGTTACCCTGCCGAAGCTCTAACCCGCCGGGACCTCCATGCGACTTCTCGTCCTTCTCGTCGTGCTGAGCGCGAGCCCGCTCGCGGCCCAGCAATCGGATTCGAATACACCGACCCAGCCGGCCCGGCCGCTCAACCTCCAGCCGGCGCTCAAGCCGCCGGTCGCGGACACGGGCATCTTCAGCCCGATCGCGCTGCCACCGCCCACCCTTGTCCGGAGCGCGGACGGCGCGCCCGGTCCTGGCTACTGGCAGCAGCGGGCCGACTACACGATCAAGGCGACGCTCGACACCGCCGCGAAGCGGGTGATCGGGACCGAGCAGATCCGCTACACCAACGATTCACCCGACACGCTCAGGTTCGTGTGGATGCAGGTGGACCAGAACCTGTTCCGGTCGGGGAGCACCGGCTCGCTGCTGTTCGCGGCGGAGAGCCGGTTCGGGGGCGCCGGATTCTCCGGGCGGGTTCGACATCACGAGCCTCACGCAGAGCTCGCCGGCCGCCAAGGGGCCGCGCCGGAGCCGCACCGCGGGATCGTCCTCCGAGGCGCGCCCGCTGCCACCCACCGCGCTCGCGTACCGGGTGGACGACACCATGATGTACGTGGAGCTGGTCCAGGCGCTCGCGCCCGGCGCCACGACCGTCCTCGATCTGGCGTACTCGTTCAACGTGCCGGAGCACGGGGCCGATCGGATGGGACGAGAGGGCAACCTGTACGAGATCGCCCAATGGTACCCGCGCATGGCGGTGTACGACGACGTGCACGGCTGGAACACCGATCAGTACCTGGGCCAGGGAGAGTTTTACCTCGAGTACGGCGACATCGACTACGACGTCACCGTTCCCGCCGGGTACATCGTGGCGGGAAGCGGCGTGCTGCAGAATCCCGAGCAGGTGCTGACCGCGGCACAGCGGACGCGGCTCACGGCGGCGCTCAAATCCGACAGCACGATCGCCATCGTGACGGCGGACGAGCTCGCCTCGGGCGCCGCGCGCCCGCGGCAGGATGGGACGTTCACGTGGCGCTTCCACGCGGCGAGCGTCCGGGACGCGGCCTGGGCCGCCTCTCCGGACTATCGCTGGGACGCGTCCGCGTGGGACGGGATCCTCGCGCAGGCGTATTACCGGAACGACGCCCGCTCGACCTGGGAAGACGCCGCGAAGATGAGCCGCTTCTCCATCCTCGAGTACAGCTCGCATTGGTTCCGATACCCGTATCCGCAGATCAGCGCGATCGAGGGCCCCGTTTCGGGCATGGAATACCCGATGGTGGCGATGGAGGCCCCCTCGGAAGACAAGACCGACCTCTACAGCGTGATCACGCACGAGATCGGACACATGTGGTATCCGATGACGGTCGGATCGGACGAGCGGCGCTACGCATGGATGGACGAGGGATTCAATACCTTCATCAATACGTTCTCCGAGGAGAATTACTGGAAGCGGGACGACACCGACACGCGCCGCAACGAGATCCATTTCGTGACCGGGCTGGACCAGGGCCCCGCCGCGCAGCCGATCATGACGCCGGCCAATCGGTACCGCAACAACGACAATCTCGGCAGCCTGGCCTACGTGAAGCCGTCCATCATGCTCCTCGCGCTCCGGAACAAGGTGCTGGGCCCGGAAATCTTCGACACCGCGTTCCGCGAGTACACCCGCCGGTGGGCCTTCAAGCATCCCCAGCCGGCGGATTTCTTCCGCACCATCGAAGAGGTTTCGGGCCGGGATCTCGCGTGGTTCTGGCGCGGGTTCTTCTACACGACGTCGGCGCTCGACCAGAGCGTGGAAAGCGTGAAGCAGGCGCCGGACGGATCGTCTCTCGTCGCGATCCGCAGCCTCGGACCAGCCGTCATGCCGGTGGAGCTCGAGCTCGGCTTCGACGACGGCACCAAGGAGACGGTGAAGCTCCCGGTCGAGATCTGGTACGGCGGCAACCGGTACATCTACCGGGTGCCACCCGGGAAGGCGATCGCGAGCGCCCGGGTGAATCCGGACGGCCTGTTCCCGGATGTGAACCCGACGAACGATGGCTGGACGGCCGCGCCCGGGACGACGCCCTAGCCCGCGCGGCCCACCCACGGCCGGCCGCACCCGAGGACACGGCAACCATCCTTTGCCGTGTCCTTTTCGTTTCGCCGAGAGGCGTGCTCCTGCTCTTCCCGGGCGCCGCGACGGTTCCCTTCCGCCGGTCGGCGCCGGCCTGTAAATTGGCCCCTCCTCGCCCGAGCCCCTCGGAGACCGTCGTGTCGCTGCCGGAGTACCTGCTCGACCTTCCCGCGGAAGAAGCCGCTCGCCTCATCGCGCTGGCCCTTCTGGACCGCACCGCCGAGGCGGCGCTGCGGCTGGGCGACCCGACCGACCCGATGGCACTCCACGACTTCCGGGTCGCGACGCGCCGGCTCCGAAGCTGTCTCCAGGCCTACCGCCCGGAGATCGACGGCAGCATCTCCCCGCGGCTCCGCCGCCGCCTGACCAAGCTCGGGCGCGCAACCGGTCGAAGCCGCGACGCTGAGGTGCACCTGGCCTGGGAGCGCGAGCAGGAGCCGGCGATGAGCGAGCGCCAGCGCGCGGGGCTCCACTGGCACCTGGCCCGGATGGAAGCGCGCCGGCGCCGGGCCGACCGCCGGCTCTCCGACTACGTGGCGCGGCGGTTCGCCAACTTCGAGACGCGGATGCGCGCCCGACTCGAGCGCTATCGCCTGCGCATCGAGCGCGATCCGTCGCGTCGCCGGCACGAAGCCGCGGCCGTCCTCGGCAGCCGGATCCGGAAATTCGGCGGGGACCTCGAATGCCGGCTCGGCGCCGTCCGGACGATGGTGGACGAGGGGCCCGCACATCGGGCCCGGATCGCGGCCAAGCGGCTCCGCTACCTGCTCGAGCCCATCCGAAGCGAGGTGGACGGGGTCGAGCCCCTGATCGGGAAGCTCCGCGAGCTGCAGGACGCCCTCGGTGAGCTCCGGGACAGCCGAACGCAGCGTGCCGTGCTCGTGCTCGATCTCGACCGCGCCGGCCGCGAGCACGTGCGCCGGCTCGAGGCGGCGGTGCGGGCCAGCCTCGCGGACGGCCCGGCGGTCGAGGAGGACGACGATCCCCGTCCCGGCCTGCTGGCGCTCGCCGAGCGCCTCGAGGAGCGTGAGGCGGAGGCATTCGCTCGGCTGCGCGCGGACTGGCTCGCGGGCGCGGCCGACGCGTTCTTCGAGGCGGTAACGGCGGTCGGGAAGCGGATCGCCAATCGGCCGGCGTGCGTGGCGGAGATCGAGCGCCGCTTCCTGCTGAGCCGGGTGCCGGCGACGGCGCGGGCCTTCGCCCGCCAGGAGATCGAGCAAGGATGGCTGCCGGGATTGCGCGTGGTCGAGCGGGTGACGAGCCTGGGACCCGGCCCGCTCGGCCCTACCCTGCGCACGAGCCGCCCCGCCACCGGTGCGGCGTCCGCCGCACCCGAAGGCGAGGTCGACCCCGCCCTCTTCGAGGCGATCTGGCCGCTGACTTCGGGCCGCCGCGCGCGGAAGCGGCGTCACATCGTGCCGGACTTCGGCCTGCAGTGGGAGATCGACGAGTATCTGGATCGCAACCTGGTGCTGCTCGAGGTCGCTCCCGGCCCCGAAGAGGCATCGGTCGAGCTCCCCGAATGGCTCGAGTCCTACGTCCTGCGCGAGGTGACCGGCGAGCGTGATTTCACCGACCGGGCGCTGGCGCGCTAGCCGTCGCCGCCGCTAGACTCCGTCGCTCCGATTCCTCCACTTCGCCTCCTCGAGGACGCCCCTCTGTGCGCCTGATTGCCGCCGCTATCCTGTTGTTTGTCACCGCCTCCCCCGCCCTCGCCCAGGCCGTCCCCGCCACCAGCAATCCCGAAGCCGTCTTCGGCCGCCTCGAGCTTCCCTCGCCGAACAGCGTGCGGACGGGGAGCGGCGAGCCGGGACCGGGCTACTGGCAGCAGCGGGCCGACTACGTCATCCGCGCGACGCTGGACACGACGAGCCGGTCGGTCCGCGGCGACGAGCGGGTGACCTACACGAACAACTCGCCCGACACGCTCCGCTACGTCTGGCTCCAGCTGGAACAGAACCTGTTCAACAGCGAGAGCCGGGGCTATCGCGTATTCGGGCAGGACCCGCGCTTCGGCACCAAGGGCGCGGAGGTGTCGGTGACCCTGCTCAAGGTGGGAGAGCCCGCGATCGCGGCGATCCGCGGGAAGCCGGGCGTGCCCGCGCGTCCCGCCGTGCCCGCCTCGGCGCTCGAGTATACGGTGAACGGGACCGTCATGCGGATCGACCTCACCCGGCCGTTGCCCCCCAAGGGCAAGCAGGTGCTCGAGCTCGCCTGGTCGTTCCCTTTCGGGGCCAATGGCAACCGGATGGGTGTCGAGGACATCGACGGGGCCACGGTCTACGAGGTGGCCCAGTGGTACCCGCGCATGGCCGTCTACGACGACGTGCGCGGCTGGAACACGGAGCAGTACCTCGGCCAGGGGGAGTTCTATCTCGAGTACGGCAGCTTCGACGTCAGCCTCACGGTCCCCGCCGACATGATCGTGGCAGCGACCGGGACCCTGCAGAACCCCGACGAGGTGCTGACCGCCGCCCAGCGAGCGCGGCTCGCGCGGGCGCGCACGAGCAACGAGACGGTGGTCATCCGGGGGAAGGACGAGATCGGGGACCCCGCCTCGCGTCCGCCGACGTCGTACCCCACGCTCACCTGGCGGTTCACCGCCGACAGCGTCCGCGATTTCGCCTGGGCGGCGGCGCGGCACTTCGTGTGGGACGCGGTCGGCGTGAACGGCGGCAAGACCGTCGCGATGAGCTTCTATCCCCCGTCGGCCGATTCCCTGTGGAAGGACGCGACACAATACGCCAAGACGGCGCTCGAGTACTACTCCAAGCAATGGATGCCGTACCCCTACCCCTTTGCCAGCAACGTGAATGGGATCGAGGGGGGGATGGAGTACCCGATGATCGTCTTCTGTCACAATCGGGCCGACGCCCAGGGACTGTACAGCGTGACCGATCATGAGTTCGGGCACACCTGGTTCCCGATGGTGGTGGGCAGCAACGAGCGCCAGTACGGGTGGATGGACGAAGGGTTCAACAGCTTCATGAACCACTACAGTTTCCCGCAGAAGTTCCCCGGCGCGCCGCTTCCGCTCGCGCGGGGCGTGCAGGAGACCTACATCAAGAATGCGCTCTCGGGCGACGAGGAGCCGATCATGGCTCCTGCCGACCGGATGCGCACCAACGAGAACTGGCGCCAGGCGCTGTACAACAAGCCCGCGGTGGGCCTGGTCCTGCTGCGCGAGCACATCACGTCACCCGACCGTTTCGACCCGGTCTTTCGGGAGTACATCCGCCGGTGGGCCTACAAGCATCCGACCCCGGCGGACTTCTTCCGAACGATGGAAGACGGCCTGGGCGAGGACCTGAGCTGGTTCTGGCGTTCGTGGTTCTACACTACGGATCGGCTGGACCAGGCCGTGGATTCGGTGGCGGTGTCGGATTCGTCCGGGGTGCTGTCGCGCGTGTACCTGCGCAACGTCGGCCAGATGCCGATGCCGGTCGAGCTGGCACTCACGATGGATGATGGCAGCACGCAGCGGGTACGACTGCCGGTGGAGATCTGGGGGCTGCGGAACACCTACACCGCGCTCGTCGCGGGCCCCAGGAAGGTGAGCGCCGTCGTGGTCGATCCCGACGGCTGGTATCCGGACGTGGACCGCACCAACAACCGGTGGCCCGCGACGCCTGCCGCCGGCGCACCCGCGCCGCCAGTCGCTGGAGCTGCCCCGACGGGCACCACCAAGTAGCGGGCGACGAGGCTCATGGCACCTTCAACTGCCACAAGCCGCTGAGCATGTCGATCGCGTACAAGGATCCGCCGGCGAGCTGAACGCCCCACACATAGGTGTTGCCGGCGCCGCCCGGCTTGATCTCCGCGATCAGCCGGCTCGACAGGTCGCCCGCCAGCGTCCCCGAGACGTCCAGTGCCACGACGCCGCCGTTGTAGTACGCCATGTACAGGATCTGACGGGCTTCGTCCATCCAGAAGTTGTGGGTGCCTGCCCCGGCCAGGTGGAAGAAGGCCACTTCGGCGGGGTGGGCCAGGTCCGACACGTCCACGACATGGAGGTCCCCACTTGAGGCCGAGCCAATGACCCCGGCGCCTTCCTGTCCGATGAACAGGTAGCGATTCTCGCCCCGCACGGGGTTGTGGAACCACCAGCCGTTGTGCACCGCAGAGCCGCCGTCCACGCCGTCGTCCGCCGTGAGCAGGCGGCTGATCTCCCTCGGTTGCGTGGGCAGGCCGCCGGCGATCCCGTTGCCGACGTCGTAGATGATGACCCCGGTGTTCCACGCGAAGACGAACGCGATCCCGTCGCGCACGTAGGTATCGTGGATCCCGTAGGCAGGCGGAATGGGCACGGTGGCGCGCAGGGCGATCGCTCCGGGAGTCGTGATGTCGTAGATCAGCAGCGCCGGGTCCTTCGGATCCCGCGCGGCGAAGACGTAGCGCCGCCCGTCGATGTCCGCGATGGTGGCGGTGTGGATGCCGTCGGCCACGAGCGCGCTGTCGCTGAGGACCGGCACGCGAGGATCGCTCAGGTCGTAGACGTAGAGTCCCGCGTTGGCGCCGCGCTCGGTACTGAACACGAGCACGCTGCCGTCCTCGCTCACCTGAACGTCGCTCACGGTCGAGATGGCGGGGAGCTTGATCGAGTCGGCGAGCGTCGGGGCCCCACTCGCGTTCAGCGACCAGATCTTGAGAACGTCTCCCCGTGCGCCGTTCCGCGGCGCAGCTCCCCAGGTCCCGGTGTACGCCCATGGTCCGTGCACCCAGAGATCGGAGCTGAACCGCTCGGGCACGTTGTTCCCGCCTGCCAGCACCTCGAACGCGGCTCCCGGCGGCGGCCCCGTGCCATCGGTTCCGTCGCTGCCGGTGTCGCTCCCACCGCCGCATGCCAGCAGCAGGGCCAGGGCCCCGGCCAACCACGTCCGCATGTCGCGAGATCTCATTACGGCATCATCCCCTGGTGATCGTGCATGGCCATCGCGTCTGCATCCTCCGCGGCGCCGTACCGGCCCATCCGGTGCATTCTCATCCCGGCGGAGAGCCGCACCGCGACCGTAAGCGACCAGATGTGGTCGTCGCCATACAGTCCGTCCACGTCGACCACTCCACCGCCGACCTTGGCCACGCTCGCATACTCGACCTCCACGAGCGGACGGACGGTCAGCAGGCCGCCTGCGCTGCCGGCGGCCTGAACCTCGTACCCGAGGGTGTGCGTGGTCCAGCGGGTCGTGCCGAGGATCGAGTTCTCGAGATGCGGCCGGAGCGAGCGAAACCGCGCGATCCGTTCCTCCTCGGGCCGCTCGGTACGCTCGAACCGGTACTGGAGACGATGGGGCCCGGCGGTCCATGCACCTTCGGCCAACACGCTGTGGAACACGAAGAACCCGCCCGCCTCCGAGGTGCGGGCCCACTCGATCAGGCCGTACACGGGATGCCCACCGATGGGCCGCTCCCATCTCCCCGATAGACTCCACTTCTCCTGGTCCGTACCCGCGCCGGGCCGATGCTCGGGCGAATGCACGTGCGCGTACGACCCCTGCACCGTACCGCCCGGAACGAGCTCGCCCGTGAGGCGCGCGCTCCAGGAGTCGCCGAACCGCCCGCTGATCCTGGGCCACTGGCTGGGCCGTTCGGGCTCGTCGCCGTTGAAGAGGCCGGCCTCCGCGGTGACGGGCCCCGCGCGTACCGCCGCGATGGCAACGGCACGCTCGAGGATCTGCGCTAGGTGATGGTTCACGGGATAGCGGAGGAACGGCCGGACCATCGGATCGTCGGTGCCGAACGGCGCGAAGCCTTTGCCCAGGCTGAGCGACGCGCGCGCGCGACCGTCGCGCCCACCGAGCAGGTCGGCGGCCAGCATCAGCTCGTGGACGTAGGTGTGGGGATGACGCCGATCGACAAAGCCTTCGCCCCAGTTGCCTGGGGCCAGCTCGCCCTCGGGAATCGTGGCCCCCTCGAGGTTGAGCATGCCAGTGAATCGGAGCCGGTCGAAGGCGCCCGCGTGCAGGAAGACAGCCGGTTGGACGATCCGGACCTCGCCCAGCCCCGACCCACCGGGCACCGGGTCGGCATAGCCGTACGCCGGCACCGCCTGCGCACCGGCACGCACCCACGCCGACTGCTGCGCGGTCGCCGCGCACCAGGGCGTGAGCGACAGCAGCGTCAGCGCGAGCCGGGCGCGGCTCAGTCCGATTCGACCGCGACCGCGCGGACCGGCGCCACGGCGGCCCGGAGGTAATCGCGGTTCATGCGGGTGATGGTGTCGATGCTGATCATCTTGGGGCAGGCTTCCTGGCACTCGCCGTAAAGCGTGCAGCCGCCGAACCTCTCGACGTCCATGCGCTCGACCATCCGCCGCGCCCGCTGGAGACGCTCGGGTTGGCCCTGGGGGAGGAGGCCGAGGTGGGTGACCTTGGCCGCGGTGAACAGCGAGGCGGAGCCGTTGGGGCAGGCCGCGACGCAGGCGCCGCACCCGATGCACTGGGCGGCGTCCATCGCCGTGTCGACGGCCTCCTTGGGGATGAGCGTGGCGTTGCCGTCGGGCGCACTCCCTGTCGGCGCGCTGATGTAGCCGCCGGCCGCGATGATTCGGTCCAGGGCGGATCGGTCCACGACCAGGTCCTTCACCACCGGGAAGGCGCGCGCCCGCCACGGCTCGACGCGGATCTCATCGCCGTCCGCGAAGCTCCGCATGTGCAACTGACAGGTGGCCGTGCCCTTGTTGGGGCCGTGGGCCACCCCGTCGATCATGAGGCTGCAGGCCCCGCAGATGCCTTCGCGGCAGTCGTGGTCGAACGCGATGGGCGTGTCACCGGTCTCCATCAGCCGCTCGTTCACCACGTCCAGCATCTCGAGGAAGGACATGTCCGGGCTGATGTCGTGCGCCTCGTACCGCACCATGCGGCCCGAAACGCCGGGACCGGATTGGCGCCAGACGTGGAGCGTGAGATTCACTTGTAACTCCGTTGCGCCAGGTGCACGTACTCGAATTCGAGCGGCTCCCTGCTGAGCCGGGGGGCCGACACGTCGCCCGTGTACTCCCAGGCGGCCACATAGGAGAACCGCTCGTCGTCACGCCTGGCTTCGCCGTCCTCTGTCTGATGCTCCTCCCGGAAGTGCCCGCCGCACGACTCCTCACGGTGCAGCGCGTCGCGGCACATGAGCTCGCCAAGCTCGAGGAAGTCGGCCACGCGGCCGGCCTTCTCGAGCGCCTGGTTGAGCTCCGCGTCGCTTCCCGGGACGTTCACGTTGCGCCAGAACTCCTCGCGTAGCTCGGGGATCCGGCGGAGCGCGTCCTGGAGGCCGGCGGCGTTCCGGGCCATGCCGCACTTGTCCCACATGAGCTGCCCGAGCTCCCGGTGAAACGAGTCGACGGTCCGCTTCCCGCGGATCGCGAGCATCCGCCTGGTCCGCTCGGCCACTTCCGCCTCGATCCGCTTGAACTCGGCGTGCGTGGAGTCCACCGCGGGGGGCTTCACCGACGCCAGGTAGTCGCTGATCGTGCTCGGGACGATGAAGTAGCCGTCGGCCAGCCCCTGCATGAGTGCGCTCGCCCCGAGCCGGTTCGCGCCGTGATCGGAAAAGTTCGCCTCGCCGATCACGTGCAGGCCGGGAATCGTGCTCATCAGGTTGTAGTCGACCCAGAGGCCACCCATCGTGTAGTGCACGGCCGGGTAGATCCGCATCGGTGCTTCGTAGGGATTCTCGTCGGTGATTCGCTGGTACATCTCGAACAGGTTGCCGTACCGCTCGCGGATCGTCGCCGCACCGAGGCGATGGATGGCGTCGGCGAAGTCGAGATACACTCCCAGGCTGCCGGGGCCGACCCCTCGTCCTTCGTCGCACACGGCCTTGGCGGCACGCGACGCGATGTCCCGCGGCGCCAGGTTGCCGAAGCTCGGGTAGCGTCGCTCGAGGTAGTAATCGCGCTCGCCCTCCGGAATCTGGTGCGGCGGCCGGGTGTCACCCGCGCGCTTGGGAACCCACACGCGACCGTCGTTCCGGAGCGATTCGCTCATCAGCGTGAGCTTCGACTGGTAGTCGCCGCTCACCGGGATGCAGGTCGGGTGGATCTGGGTGTAGCACGGGTTCGCGAACGCAGCCCCGCGCTTGTGCGCCCGCCAGATGGCGGTGACGTTGGAGCCCTTGGCGTTGGTGGAGAGGTAGAACACGTTGCCGTACCCGCCGGTGCCGAGCACGACCGCGTCGGCCGCGTGGCTCTCGATCCGGCCGGTCACCATGTCGCGCACGACGATTCCTCGCGCCCGCCCGTCGATCACGACCAGGTCGAGCATTTCGGTGCGGGGATACATGGTGACACCGCCCCGCGCCACCTCCTTCTCCAGCGCCTGGTAGCAGCCCAGCAGGAGCTGCTGGCCGGTCTGGCCCCGCGCGTAGAACGTCCGGCTCACCTGGGCGCCGCCGAACGAGCGGTTCGCCAGGAGGCCGCCGTACTCCCGCGCGAACGGCACGCCCTGGGCCACGCACTGGTCGATGATCTCGACGCTGATCTGCGCCAGGCGGTAGACGTTGGCCTCGCGCGCGCGGAAGTCCCCGCCCTTCACCGTGTCGTAGAACAGCCGTTGGACGCTGTCGCCGTCGTTCCGGTAGTTCTTGGCCGCGTTGATGCCGCCCTGCGCCGCGATCGAGTGCGCCCGGCGCGGCGAGTCCTGGAAGCAGAAGCACTTCACGTTGTAGCCGAGCTCGCTCAGGGTCGCGGCCGCCGCCCCGCCCGCGAGTCCGCTCCCGACGACGATGACGGTGAATTTCCGCTTGTTGGCGGGATTCACCAGCTTCATCTCGAAGCGGTGCTTGTCCCACTTCTGCTCGATGGGGCCGTCCGGCACCTTCGACCTCAGCTCCATGCTGCTCTCCCTGTCGCCGTCACGGCCGGATCATGCCCAGGTAGGCCGCGATCGGAATGACCGTGAACCCGGCCCACACCAGCACCGCGAGCGCCAGCGCCAGCTGTCGCCGGATCGGACGGGGCGACGGCGCGCTCAGGCCCAGGCTGCGCCCGCTGCTCCAGATGCCGTGATAGAGGTGCAGGCCCACCGCGGCCATCGCGAGCTCGTAGAAGACCACCACCACCGGGTTGCCGAACCCGGACGCCACGTTGTGGTAGGGATCGCCCTCGACGAACGAGCCGTGCACGTCGCCGAGGGTGAAGTGGAGGATGTGGTAGACGAGGAAGACGAGGATGAGCACCCCGCCCCAGCGAATCGTGCGTGAGGCGATGGTGGACACCTGCGGGTCACGCCCGGCGGCGTACCCGATCGGCCGAGCAGCCCGCCGCCGGCCGGTGAGCTGCACCGCGGCGATGATGTGGAGGACGACGGCGACGAACAGGACCAGCCGCGCGGCCCAGAGCGCCCCGCCGGTGCCGTGCAGGAACCTGCTGTAGGCGTTGATCCTCGCCGGGCCCTGGAACACGAGCAGGTTGGCCAGCACGTGCGTGATCAGGTAGGCCACCATGATGATGCCGGTGACCGCCATGACCGCCTTCTTCCCGACCGACGTGTTCCACAGCGCCTGCGCGCGATTCATGACAGCTCCCCGTCAGGCAGCGTCGACCACCGCCTGCGTGGCCCGCACCGCCTCGGCGGACTTCACCAGCTCCGCGCGCTCGGCGTCCGTGAGCGTGATCTCGAGGATCTGCTCGAGGCCGTTGCGTCCCAGCTTGCACGGGACACCGCAGAACACGTCCTTGAGCCCGAACTCGCCCTGGAGCCAGGCCGAGCACGGAAGAATGCGTCGCTTGTCGAGCGCGATGGCCTCCACCATCTGAATGGCCGCCGCGCTTGGGGCATAGTACGCCGAGCCCGTCTTGAGGAAGGCCACGATCTCGGCCCCGCCATTTCGCGTCCGGTCCACGATGCTCGCGAGCTTGTCGGCCGCGAGCAGCTGGCTTACCGGAATCCCAGACACGGTGGTGTACGAGACGAGCGGCACCATCGTGTCACCGTGTCCGCCGAGCACCATGGCCTGTATGTCCTCGACCGAGACGTCCATTGCCTCGGCGAGGAACGTCCGGTACCGGGCGGTATCGAGCACGCCCGCCATGCCGAGAACGCGCTCGCGCGGGAAGCCGCTGGCCTTCATCGCCACGTAGCACATCACGTCGAGCGGGTTCGACACCACGACGATGATGGACTTGGGCGCGACGCGGGCAATCTCCTTGGCGACGGAGCGCACGATGCCTGCGTTGGTCTTCACCAGGTCGTCCCGGCTCATGCCCGGCTTGCGCGCGATGCCGGCCGTGACGACGAACAGGTCGGCGCCCGCGGCTTCGTCGTAACCATTGGTGCCGATGATCCGGGTGTCGAAGCCCTCGATTGGTCCGGACTGCCATTGATCGAGGCCCTTGCCCTGGGGAACGCCCTCGACCACGTCGATCATGACCACGGTTCGGGCGAGATTCTTCTCGGCGAGGCGTTGCGCTGCAGTGGCGCCGACGTTGCCTGCGCCCACGACGGCCACTTTTCCGAGCATGCCAGGTCGCTTTCGTGTGGATTGTTTTCGAAGTCGCCCCGGCCGGCGCCCCAGCGGGACACGCCTCATCGGGGATGCTCGCGCGGCTCAGGGCTCTCCAAGCGGCACGAATCTATCCGCCTACAACTCGGCCTCCAACCCCGCGGGCACCGTGAGCCCGAGCTGGCGCAGCGCCTCGTACAGGACCACGCTCACCGCGTTCGCGAGGTTGAGACTTCGGACCTCGCCGGGCATCGGAATGCGAAAGCAGCGGCGCGGATGCTTCTCGAGGATCCGCGCCGGCATGCCCTCGGTTTCGTTGCCGAACACCAGGACGCTCCGATCCCGAAACGGCGCCGTGCGATAGTCGTTCTCGGCGTTGGCGGAGAAGTAAAGGCACCGGTCTCGGCTGATCGCGTCTCGGAACTCGAACCAGTCGGGGTGCATCCACAGGTCCACCTTGTCCCAGTAGTCGAGTCCCGCGCGCTTGACGTCGCGGGCGTCGATCGAGAAACCCAGCGGTCCGATGAGGTGGAGCGGCGTGTCCGTGGCCGCGCACAGCCGGGCGATGTTGCCCGTGTTCGGCGGGATTCGGGGCTGGATGAGCGCGACGTGCAGCGCCATCAGCCGCCGCGCGTGTGCATCTCGCGCCGAGGATCGGCGCGGAGGCTCTCGATCTGGTGCAGCACGCCGCGCTCGGCGAGTGCCGTGCGCTCCTCGGCGCCGCGATCCGTCCGGGTCTCCCACGTCTCGCCGATGCGGGCGGCGATGTCTTCGTCGGAAGCGCCCATGCGCAGCAGCTCCCGGAGATCGAGACCGCGCTCGCCATAGAGGCAGAGAAGCAGGGTGCCGTCCGCCGTCAGGCGGGCGCGGTCGCAGGTGCGGCAGAACGGTGCCGTGGTGGACGCGATCACGCCGAAGGCAGTGCCGTCGGGCAGACGGAAGCGCTCGGCGGGCGCCCAGTCGTCCTCGTGCAGCGCCGTGAGGTGTCCGTGGCGAGCGGCGATGGTCTCGAGGATCTCATGCTGGGAGACGACCTGTCCCATGTCCCAGCGCGTCGCGCCGCCGACGTCCATGTATTCGATGAAGCGGATCTCGACCGCATGGGCTCGGGCGAAGTCGAGCAGGTCAAGGATCTCGTCGTCGTTGTGGCCCCGAATGACCACGGTATTCAGCTTGACGGCATCGAACCCCGCCGTCGATGCCGCTGCAATGCCCTCGAGCACGTCGGCGTGCCGCGCGCTCCGGGCAAACGCGACCATCCGGTCGGGCCGAAGCGTGTCCAGACTCACCGTCACGCGCCGGAGCCCCGAGGCGCGAAGCGCCGCGGCGTGCCGCGCGAGCAGGATGCCGTTCGTGGTGAGCGCGATGTCGCGAATGGGCGCGTGCTGTCCGAGCAGGCACACCAGCGCAGGCAGCCCGTGCCGCAGCAGCGGCTCTCCGCCCGTGAGCCGGATCTTTCGCACACCGAGGTCGGCGAAAATGCCGGCCAGGCGGTCGATCTCCTCAAACGTGAGGATCGACTCGCGCGGTAGCCACACGTACTCAGCCTCCGGCATGCAGTACCGGCACCGCATGTTGCAGCGGTCGGTCACGGAGATGCGGAGATTCCGGAGCGGGCGGCCGAACGTATCGAGGAGCATCAGACGTGCTCCAGCGCGGCAGTGGGATCCACCCACGTCACCGTACCGTCGGCGTAGTGTTCTCGTTTCCAGATCGGCACGCGGCGCTTGACCTCTTCGATCACGTGCCGGCAGGCGGCGAAGGCATCCTCACGGTGGGCCGATGCCGCAACGACGGCCACGGCCGTCTCGCCGACCTCCAGCGAGCCGAGCCGGTGCCGGAGCGCGACCGCCACGCCCCAGCGTCGCTCCGCATCCGCCACGATGCGCGCGCATTCCGCTTCGGCCATCGGGCCGTAGGCGGAGTACTCAAGACGCCGTACCGCCCGGCCGCCGTGGTGGTTCCGCACCTGCCCCAGGAACGTCGCCACCCCACCGCGGTCCGGCGCGCACACCCTCGCCAGCAACGGCGGGAGCTCGATGGGGTCGCGGGTGAGGAAGGCCACGCTCACCCTCCGGCCAGAGGAGGAAGTACCGCGATCTCATCCCCGTCCCGCACACGGTCATCCTGGCCAGCGTGTGCCAGGTTGAGGGCGCACAGCGGCTTGGCAGGCAGCCGTTCGCCGCCCGGCATGGAGCGCAGGTGATCGACGACATCCGATACTGCGGCCGGCGACGGCAGCGTCACGTGCAGCTTCTCGGTCCCGAACGTTTCCGCGTAGCTGGCGAACAGGAGGACGTGGACCGTGACGACGGAGGGGGCAGCGGCAGACATGACTGGAAGTTACCACGAAACGGGGCCGCTCCGCGACACGCGCGGGAGCGGCCCCGATTCATCAGCGCCCCTCGAGGGGGCCTGACCCCTACATGCCTGAGGCGGCCTCTGCCTCGGGCTCACCCTCGTCCGCGACCAACGCCCGCAACTCCTTGCTGGGCTTGAACACCGGCACCGGACGCGCGGCGACCTCGACCGGATCGCCGGTGCGAGGGTTCCGCGCCATGCGGGTCTTGCGCCGGCGGATCTTGAAGGTCCCGAACCCACGGACCTCGATGTTGTGCTGCTGCTTGAGCGCGTCTTTGACCGCCTCAAGAAATGCGTCCACGACTCGGGCGCAGTCCTTCTTGGAGATCATCGGACCAGCGGTCTTGGCAATCGAGGCAGTCACCTGTTCGACGAGATCGGCCTTGGTCATGCGTCCCCCAGAAGGGTTGCAGGCGGCGGAGCTGGCAGGCCTCCTAGCGCCGATCTTATGAGCTTAAGTGTTGTCTGTCAAGGGGTTGGCTGTCCGCCGGGATTTCCCGCTCCGGACCGAGGCCATGAATTCGTCGAAGTGGGGGAAAGCATCGTGCGGTCCCGGAGCGGCCTCCGGGTGATACTGCACCGCGAAAAGCGGCAGCTCGCGATGGCGGACGCCCTCGATCGTCCCGTCGTTCAGGTTGAGGTGCGTGACCTCGAGCGCCGAGGCGCCCGGCACGCCGCCCTCATCGCCAACTACCGCGAAGCCATGGTTTTGAGTGGTGATCAGGACCTGTCCGCTGCGCAGATCGCGCACGGGGTGATTACCACCGCGGTGGCCATAGGGCAGCTTGGCCGTCGACCCACCGAAGGCGAGGCCCACGAGCTGATGCCCGAGACAGATCCCGAAGGTCGGCAGTCCGTCGCCGGCGAGATCGCGCAAGGTGGCCAGCGCGTAATCCACTGCGGCCGGATCGCCGGGCCCGTTCGAAAGAAAGAGCCCGTCAGGGTTTAGCGCCTTCACCTGGGCGGCCGATGTCTCGGCCGGCACCACGGTGACCCGGCAGCCTGACTTCACGAGCATCCGCGCGATGTTCCGCTTCATGCCGTAGTCGTACGCCACTACCAGCGGACCCTCGCCCTCGGTCCAGCGCTCCCGCACGCTCGCGCGCGACGCCAAGTCCAGTCCCTCCATTGAGGGCGAGGCGAGCAGCCGGGCGGTGAGCTCGTGGCTCGGCGTCCTGCCCTCCGCGACCACGCCCCGCATCGCGCCACGCTCACGGAGGTGCCGCGTGAGCCGGCGGGTATCGATGCCCTCGAGCACGGGGATGCCCGCCTCGGACAGCCAGTCGTCGAGGGTGCCCGTCGCGCGCCAGTTCGATGGGTGGCGGCTCATCTCCCGGACCACGACGCCCGTCACCTGCGGCCGCGCGGACTCCATGTCCTCCGTGTTCACGCCGTAATTGCCGATCATCGGCGCCGTCATCACGACGATCTGCCCGAGGTAGCTGGGATCGGTGAACGTCTCCTGGTATCCGGTGAGGTTGGTCGTGAACACGACCTCGCCGAACGCAGGATCGATCGGGCGCGCCGTGGTTCCGGGGAACCACGCACCGTCCTCGAGCAAAACGAAAGCGGGGCGATCCGTCATCCGGTCACCCCGCGCTCGCTTGCCGTCACTTCTTGGGCTGGGTTGGAGCCGTGGGGGCTCCGGGCGAAGGCGGCGCCGAGGGCTTGGTCCCGGCAGCGGGTTTGGTGCCGGCAGCCGGCTGAGCAGTGCCAGGCGCCGGCTTGGCGCCAGCCGCCGGTGCGGTGCCGGTGGCCGGAGGCGCCGCTGTCGGCGCCCCCCCGGCGGAGGGAGCGCCTGGCGTAGCGCCGCCGATCGGTAGCGGCGCGCTCGGCGCGGGGGCCGTGGGGGTCGTCGCGCGGAGGCGCTCCTGCAGCCCGCTCGCGTCGTTGCCGCCGCGCGGGACCAGCGAGAGCACGAGCGCCAGCGCGAGGAAGATCCCGCCGCACCACCACGTGGCCTTGGTCAACAGCGTGACTGCCTGACGGCCACCAAGGACCGTGTCGGTAGTGGCTCCACCGAGCGAGGCGAGACCTCCGCCCTGGCCGGCCTGAAGCAGCACGACCACTGACAGCAAGAGCGCGTCGATAATGAGCAGCGTGAGCAGCAGCGCAAACATGAATACCCCTCCTGGGCAGCCGGGAAGTTTAGCCGCCGGCGCAGGTTGGGTCAACTCAGCTCACTGATTCGTTGGCCTGAGGATGGTCCGGCCTACGAGGATGGTGATGTTGTCCGTCCCGCCGCCGTCCAGCGCGTCCTGCAGCAGGTCCTCGCAGACCTGCTTGGCCGACGTCATCGTCTGCAGGCGGTTCCGAATCCGGTCGTCCGAGACGTGCGCCGTCAGGCCATCGGTGCAGAGGAGTCCGACGTTGCCCCATTCCTGGTCGAGCCGTGTGACGGTCGGGGCGGTCTGTCGGCCGCCAATCGCGCTGGAGAGGGTGTGCGCCCAGCGCGTGCGGCTCGCCTCCGCGCGGGCGAGCACGCCCGCGTCCACCAACTCCTGCGCCATCGTCTGGTCGCGCGAGAGCTGGGTGAGCTCGCCCCCGCGCAGCAGGTAGCAGCGGCTGTCGCCGACCTGGAGCAGATAGGCGCGCGGCCACACCCCGATCCAGAGCGTGAGCGTGGTAGCCATCCCGGCCAGCTCGGGCTGCGAGTCGGCCATCGCCAGCAGATCGGCGTGGGACTGCATGGCCGCCTCCTGCAACGCCGCGAGGAAGGCCTCGTCGTTATCGGCGGGGGCCGAGTAGTAACACTGAATGCTCTGGGAGACGTAGCGCGTCACCACCTCGACGGCGAGCCGGCTCGCCGTCTCGCCGGCCGCCCTGCCGCCGACCCCGTCCGCCACCATCGCGAGGAACGCGAGCCGCTCGGTCGGCGCCGCCAGCTCAGCGGCCGTCGAGAGACTGGTCAGGTGCACCCGCACCTGCTTGCTGAGGGAGCAGATGAGAAAATGGTCCTGATTGCTCGGGCGCACCTTGCCCGGGTGCGTGAGACCGTAGACGTCGAGCTCTTCGTCGGTGGGCTTCCGCGCCGGGGGCGCGGCCACATCTGCCATCGGGGAAGTCATACGCCCTCGATGCCGCGGGATGAACGTAGGAGTCATGGCCAAGATGCCGCACGCGGACCCGGTGCGCCAGCGGTTGTTCATCCCTAATGCCAGGGGCATGTTTCGCGCGTCCTCACCATCCCGCCCGGGAGCCACTCATGCCGCACCCTCTCGCCGGTCACCGCGCGCCGGCGAACCTGTTGATCGATGTCGGCGAGCTGGAGCGGGGCTACTACGAGGGCCAGCCGGACCCCTCCAGCCCGGCGGAGCGCGTGAGCTTCGGCACGAGCGGCCACCGGGGCACCCCGCTCGACGCGAGCTTCACCGAAGCGCACATCCTCGCCATCACGCAGGCGATAGTGGACCACCGCCGCGAGCGCGGAATCACGGGCCCGCTGTATCTGGGCAAGGACACACACGCGGTGTCGCGGCCTGCCGAGCGGACGGCCCTCGAGGTGCTGGCGGCCAACGACGTCACGGTGGTGGTCGAGCGCGCCGACGGCTACACACCGACGCCCGCGGTCTCGCGGGCGATCCTCGCGCACAACACCGGCCGCGCTTCGGGGCTCGCGGATGGGATCGTCATCACGCCATCCCACAACCCTCCGGCCGACGGCGGCTTCAAGTACAACCCGAGCGACGGCGGACCGGCGGACACCGACGTAACCGGCTGGATTCAGGACCGGGCGAACGCGCTGCTCGCCGGTGGCAATGCCGGGATCCGTAGAATCCCGATCGACCGTGCCCGGGCCGCCACGACCACGCACGAGGCCGATCTGGCCGGGCCCTACGTCGCGGCGCTGGCGGAGGCGATCGATCTCGACGCGGTCCGCGGAGCCCGGGTGCGCATCGGCGTGGATCCGCTGGGCGGCGCATCCATCGGATACTGGCCCCGCATCGCGGAGCGGTACGGACTCGATCTTACCGTGGTCAACCCGGCAATCGATCCGACGTTCGGCTTCATGACCGTAGATCACGACGGCAAGATCCGGATGGACTGTTCGAGCCCCTGGGCGATGGCCGGTCTCGTGGGGCTCAAGGACCGGTTCCAGGTGGCGTGGGGCAACGATCCCGACGCGGATCGCCACGGAATCGTGACCCCCTCCGCCGGGCTGCTCAACCCGAACCACTATCTCGCGGTCGCCATCGACTACCTGCTCCGCCACCGGCCGGCGTGGACGGCATCGGCCGCGGTGGGCAAGACGCTGGTCTCGAGCGCGCTGATCGACCGCGTGGTGAAGGACCTCCGCCACGCGCTGTTCGAGGTGCCGGTGGGGTTCAAGTGGTTCGCGCCCGGGTTGTACGACGGGACGGTGTGCTTCGGCGGCGAGGAAAGCGCCGGAGCGAGCTTCCTCCGGCGCGACGGCGGCGTGTGGACCACGGACAAGGACGGCATCCTGCTCGGCCTGCTCGCGGCGGAGATCACGGCGGTCACGGGACGCGATCCGGGTGCTCACTATACGGAGCTCACCCGCCGGCTGGGCGCGCCTGTGTACACCCGCATCGACACGCCGTGCTCGCCGGCCGAGAAGGCAGGGTTCAAGCGGCTCACGCCGGACGCGGTGACGGCCGATTCGCTCGCGGGTGACCCGATCGAGGCGAAGCTCACCCGTGCCCCCGGCAACGGCGCCCCCATCGGCGGACTCAAGGTCACGACGGCCCAGGGGTGGTTCGCGGCACGGCCGAGCGGAACCGAGAACGTGTACAAGCTGTACGCGGAGAGCTTCCGGGACGCCACGCACCTCGCGCGCATCGTCGAGGAGGCGCGGGCCATGGTCGGCCGGGTGTTGGTCCGCTGAGTGCGCCCGCCCGGTGGCTAGGCGAGTGTCTGAGCCGGCGTGGACTCGGCGGACTGGTCCATCGCGCGGTCCGCTGCCGTCACGAGCCATAGCCCCGCCGCCAGGAACGCGAACAGCGCGGCGCTGACCAGCGCTGCCGGCCAGCCGAGTCGGTCCACGATCACGGGCACCAGCAGCGCGCCCACACCGCCCACGATGTTCCCACCCGTGTTCATGACGCCGCAGGCGGCCGACGCGTGGCGCCCGGCGACCGCGATCGTCGCCGCCCAATAGATCGCGTCGGTAAACTGCTCCGCGGCGAGGCAGAGCGAGAGGAGCAGGACCGCGACGACGGGATGCGGCGCCACGGCTGCCATGAGCAGCAGTCCGCCGGAGACGGCCAATCCCGCGGCGCCGAGATAGCTGCAGCTGCGCCGCGCGCCGAGGCGCTTCCACAGACGATCGCAGAGCCAGCCGCCGAGGACGGCCCCCACGGCGCCGGCCATCCAGGGCATCGCGGCGTACCAGCCCCCTTCGAGCAGCTGGAAGCCCCGCCCGTCGATGAGATACACGAACAGCCAGTTGAAGAAGAAGTAGAAGAGATAGTTGGCGCAGAAGTAGCCGAGCGCGAGCAACCGCACCTGACGGTTTCGGAGCACCAGGCGCCACGCGCCACGCGTCGGGGGAGCGAAGTCGGCCGCCGTCCGACCGGCATCGATCAACGCCCGCTCCTCCCCGCTGACCCCGGGATGCTCGGAGGGGCGATCACGCACGTACCACCACCACACGGCGGCCAGGAGCAGCCCCGCCGGAGCGGTCAGCAGGAACGATCCGCGCCATCCGGCGCGCTCCATCAGCCAGACGATCAGCGGTCCGGTCGCCGCGGCGCCGAAGGTGGCGCCCGCGTTCTGCATCGCATTCGGCAGCGCCCAGCCGGACACCGGAAACCAGTGACAGGTGGTGCCGCCCCCGATGATTGGAAAGAGCGGCGCCTGCGCGGCGCCCATGAGGAATCGGAGCGCGGTCAGCGCGCCGATCACGATCACGGCTGAACCCGCGATCCGTCCGGGTACGAACGCCACCAGCAGGTTGAGGAAAGCCCAACAGACGGCGAGGTACGTCAGCGCGCGACGGGCCCCGATCCGATCACCCAGCACCCCGCCGGGGAACTGGAAGATCGCGTAGCCCCACGCAAAGCCGGCCAGGATGAGGCCGAGCTGAATCCGCGACAGCCCGAGATCGGCCGCCATCGAGTCCCCGGCCACGGACATGTTGCTGCGCAGCAGGTACGCGACGAAGCTCGCCACGGTCATGAGGCCGCAGATGCGCCATCGGACGAACGACCGCGTACCCGACATGGTCACTCCACCTCGTCGATCGACCGCGGCCAGTCCTCGCGCAGGAGCCGCGACATCGCGCGATCCGCGAGGAGGCGTCCTCCCGTCTGGCAGCGGGCGCAGTAGTTGGTCTCGTTGTCTGCATATCGGATGCGCTGGACGGGCGTACCGCAGACGGGGCACGGCTCGCGGTAGCGTCCGTGGACCGCCATGCCTTCGCGGAACGCCGTCACCTTGTCGGGGAAGCCATCACCCACGTCGGCGCGAAGCCGCGCGGTCCAGTCCTGAAGGGTCGCGCGGGTCGCGTCGTACAGCCGGCTCACCGCCGCGTCATCCAGCTTTCGCGTGAGGGCGAGCGGCGACAAGCGCGCCCGATGCAGGATCTCGTCGGAATAGGCGTTGCCGATGCCGCTGAAGATGCGAGGATCGGTGAGCGCCCGTTTGAGGGTGTGGCTCTCGCTTCTGAGCCGCTCGGCGAACTGCGCCTCGCTCGCCTCGAGCACCTCCAGCCCGCCCCGCCGGAACGGCTCGAGATTCGCTTCGCCTTCGACGAGGTGAATGGAGGCCCGCCGCTTCGAGCCGGCCTCGGAAAGGGCCAGCGTCCCCGTGGGGAACTCGAACCGCGCGAGCGCGGTCTTGCCGGGCGGCTTTCCACTCCACGGGATGCCAGCGCAGTCGGCCGGCGATCATGAGGTGGATCACGATGAAGCGTTCGCCCTCGAGCGCCAGGACGATGCGCTTGCCGAGCCTCCGGAGTTCCGTCACCCGCGCGCCGGCGACGTCCGCCGGCGACGGGGACACGGTGCGGAGCGCGAACGGGTTGCCGATGACGAGCCGCACGAGCGGCTGGGCCAGAACGCGCGGGGCGAGGCACTCGAGGTAAACCGTGATGTCGGGGAGCTCTGGCATGGACGCTCGAGCGCGCTCGTCATCCCGCGCGGGGCGAGGGATCGTGTCGGACCAGGTCCGAGGTCGCGGCCCCGGTCACCGGCTCGCCGCCCCGGTCTCGCGCCACCGCCCGCCGACGTACGTTCCCGCGATCACCTCGTTCCCGGCGCCGAAGACCAATGCGTCGAGGAGCCGTGTCGGTGGAACCTCCGCCAGCGCCGCCGCGCCGAGGTCGATCGCCACCATGTCGGCCCAGCAGCCAGCGGCGATGCGGCCGGCCGGCAGTGACAGCGCGCGCGCGCCCCCCGTCGTCGCGGCGGCCAGCAGCGTCGGGGCCACGTCACCGGCGGCGTCCGGAAGCGCGCCCCGCATCTCGCCGTGGAGCCGTTGTCCGTACTCGATCCAGCGCATCTCCTCCAGCATGGCGAGCCGATTGTTGCTGTCGGTTCCGATCGCGAGCCGGCCGCCCGCGGCATGCGCGCGGTCGAGCTTCGGGATCCCGTCGCCCAGGTTCCCCTCGGTCAGCGGACACAGGCAGACGTTGCCGCCGGCGCCGAGAAAGCGCGCCATGTCCTCGTCCGAGGTGTGGGTGCAGTGCACGGCAGTGAACGTCCCGCCACGCACTGCCTCGAGGACGACCGCCATCGGCGTGCGTCCGTAGGCGGCCAAGGACTCATCGATCTCGCGCCGTTGCTCTTCCACGTGGAGGTGCACCGGCAGCTTGCGGCGAGCCGCCTCGTCATAAATCAGCCGGATCTGGTCCGGACCGGCCGCGCGAATGCTGTGCGGGGCAACGCCGATGGTCTGCGTGGCAGCGTCGAGGCGGCTCGTGAGGAGGTCCACCCGCCGCCAGAACTCGTCGACCGATGGGGTGGCGAACCGCCGCTGGCCGCCCTCGAGCGAACGCCCCGGCGCGCCTGTGGCGTAGAAGCAGTACAGCAGGACCATCCGGATCCCCGCGTCGGCCGCCGCCTCGAGGATGGCGTCATCCAACGCGAAATCGCCTTCGCGCTCGTGATGGACGTAGTGAAACTCTCCCACGGTCGTGATGCCCGCATCGCGCATCTCCGCGAAGGCCCGGGCGGATATCCGGCGGAGCGTGGCCCGGTCCAGCGACTCGACCAGCTGATACATCGCCTGCCGCCAGGTCCAGAAGCTGCCGGCGCCCGACGGGAAGCTCTCCCCCGACCCGCGCAGGCCGCGCTGGAAGGCGTGCGAGTGCGCGTTCACGAGGCCGGGAAGCAGGGCGATGCCGGACAGCCGCTCGGCACCTGCACGGTCCAGTCGTCCGACCGCCTCGATGCGTCCGTCGTCGCCGATCGCCACCTGCGTGTCGCGCTCGAACCTGGCGCCGGTCCAGGTGAGCTCCGCCTCGAGCACCCGACTCATTCGGCCACGCAGCGCCGGTGGACCAGCGCGTCCAGCACCTCGCCGGCGCGTCGCAGCTCATCGGCCGGCATGAACTCGTTGGCCCGGTGCGCCACCTCGATGCTGCCCGGCCCGAAGAGCACGCACCGGAAGCCGGCGTCCTGCAGCCAGCCGGCGTCGGTGGCGAACATGACACTGTGCTCGTCGTGCTGATGCACCGCCTCGCACAGCTCGCGGTGAATCGGCGCGTCGGCAGGGGCGATCATGGGCGGGCTCAGGTTCACATGCTCGAGCGTGAACGGCTCCGCGCCCAGCGCGTCCGCGACGGTCTCCCGGATCCTGTCGGTCATCGCGGCCGCCGCCATGCCGGGCAGCAGTCGGATGCCGAGGTCCACCTCGCAGCGGTCCGGCACCACGTTGCTGGCGCTGCCGCCGGCGATGGTTCCGACGTTGAGCGCCGCGAACGGCACCTTGGGAAACTGCTCGTGGTGCGGCGGACGCTCCGCCTCCATCTGCCGCCTGAGCTCCGAGAGCGCCACGATGGCCCGCGCCGCCGGCTCGATCGCGTTGTGTCCCAGGTGGGGATAGCCCGAATGGGCGGCGATGCCCGTGAACCGGAGCCGCAATCGCAGCATTCCTTTGTGCGCGCGCACCACCCGCATCTCGGTCGGCTCGCCGATGATGACCTCGCGCGGCAGACGCTCGGGCGCGGGCCAGGTCTCGGTGAACCGCCGCGCGCCGAGCGTCCCGGTCTCCTCGTCGTAGGTGAAGAGCAGCGCGAGCGGGCGCCGCACGGTCGTCGGATTCAGCGCGGCCATGCGGTTGGTGGCGAGAGCGAGGAACCCCTTCATGTCGGCCGTGCCGCGGCCCACGTAGCGCTCGCCGTCCTCCAGCAGCGCGAAGGGATCCGAGCGCCAGTCCGCCTCGAGCGCGGGCACGACATCCATGTGGCCGGAGAGCAGCAGGCCGCTCCGGTCCTCCGCCTCCGGGCCGACCGTGATCACGAGATTGGTCTTCCGGCCGTCGGCGGATTGGTTCCGCTCGATGCGGACCCCAGGCCGGTCCAGATACCCGGCGAGGAAGTCGGCGAGCGGAAGGTTGCTCGCATGGCTGGTGCTATCGAACGCGACCAGCCGGGCCAACAACTCGCGATCGTCGAGCAGCATGCGGACGGAGCTCAGGTGCCGGGCTCCGTGGCCAGCCGGGCGATACGCGCGCGCACCTCGCGCACACCTGGCTGCAACGCGGGGTCGGCGTCCTTCCACAGATCCACGAAGCGGCGGTAGCGGTCGGCCGCCTTGGCGCGGTCGCCCTTGGCCTCGTACAGCTCACCCACCCGCTTGAGGGCTTCCGGCAGCCGGTAGGCATCGTACCGGTACCGGGTAAGACTGGGCATGCTGATGCCGCGGTCGTACAGCGCGACCGCGCTGTCCGTGCGGCCGGCAGCGTCCGCCAGCTTCGCCAGCTCCAACAGCCCACATGGGCCGCACTCGCCACTCCCGGCGTACCAGGCGCGGTAGTGAGCCTCCGCCTGGTCCGGATGGTGATCCGCCTCCGCCACCAGTCCGGCGGCCAGCTGGCCGCCCTGATCGCCACGGCGGACCGATTCGGGGATCGTCGCCTCGTACTCCTTCCAGATGCGTCGCGCTTCGGCGGGCTTGCCCATGGTGGCGTACGCGATGACGAGACCGACATACGGGCGATTGAGCGGCGCGATGCCAGCGAGCGGATATTTGCTCAACGCCGCCGACAGGATGGCCACGCCCGAGTCCGGTCGGCCGCGCATCTGGGCCTGCAGCATCGCGAGCTCGCCGGCGCGCCCGACGTATTCACCCGTCTGGCCGTTCGATTCGAGCACTTGCATGTTGGTGCGGAGGTATCGCTCCGAGTCGTCGAGCCTTCCCGTCAGCCGGCTCAGCCGGGAGAGCTCGAAGCTGGTGACCGCTTGCCACGTGGGACTCGACGCCTGCGCGGCGCGCAGCTGCAGGATCAGCCGGACGGCCGCGGCGTAGTCCTGGCGAGCGGCGCTCATCTGGGCGCGCAGAGACAGCAGAACCGGGCTCGAGGGCGACTTGGCCGCATAGCGCGCTACCGTCGAATCGGCCGCCGCGAAGTGCCCCTGGGCTACCTGGTAAATGACAGCGTTCCCGAAGAACGACGCGCCCCGCCCAAGATGCGAGGCCCGGACCACCAGGCTCTCCGCCTCGGCGTAGTGACGCCGGCGGCCCAGCTCGACCGCGAGGTTGTTGAGCGCCGGCAGATTGTCGGGATCGAGGTTGAGCGCGGCCCGGTACGCGGCCACAGTCGCGGTGGCGTCGTAGGCCACCCACTGGTAGTAGTACCCGGCGGTGAGGTCGCCCTCGAGCTCCGGCAATCGGTCCCGATGGGCGAACGCGCGTGTCGCTGCCTCGAATTGGGCCGCCTGGTCCCCACCGGTGTTGCCGATGAGCACCGCCAGCTTCCGGTACGCCATGGCGAAGCCGGTGTCGAGCGCCACCGCCTCGCGCAGGGCCGCGATCGCCGCCTCCTGCTTGTCGTCCTCCTCGAGGCGGAGCGCCTCGGAATAGCGTCGCAGGGCAGGCATCGAGCCGGTCGTCACCTGCTGCAAGGGCGCGGTCTCGCGGATCGAGACCAGCGATTCGCCGACCCGCTCGCGAAGCTTCTTGGAGAGCCGGCCGATGGCATCGAGCAGCTGGCCGTCGTTCTCGGCGCTCTCGCGCACTGCCGTCAACACGTGCCCGTCCGCCGCCCCGAGGAGATTGGCGGAGAGGACGTATCCCTTCCCCACCGGCGCGATCTGCCCGGTCACCACGCCCTTGATGCCCTCGCGCTCGGCGAGCTCGCGGGCTAGCGGCGCCGGGAGGCTCCCGCTCTCGTTGCGCTCCATGCGCCGCAAGGCATCGGCGACCGAGGACGCATCCAGGAGCCGGATGGTGGGCGACTGACTCAAGTCGACCCGGAACGCCTCCGTGAGCGACGGCCCGAGCGTCGAGTCCGCCGTGCGGTTCTCGAAATCGGCCAGCACCAGCGGCTCGCGGTCCTTGAGCACGCCCGAGGCGACCAGCGTGCCCACGGGACCGATCCCCAGGAGGCGCATCGCCGTGTACGCCGCGGCGGCGACCGCGAGCGTGCCGAACGCGAGCCCACCACCCAGCAGCGCCTTCCGCCACGTCAGCCACCGGTCCAACCTGGTCGGTGTGTTGGGCACCAGGCCCGTCGTCCGAGCAACAGCGCGCTGCCGCTCCTGGGCGCCGGTGAGGAGCATGATCGGCAGACCGATCGCGAGCAGTGCTGCCGCGGCCCACAGCACCCAGTCGGGGAGCCCGAGGCGGCGCACCAGCGTCCACACGACCGCGAGTACCACGAGGGAGCCCACGAGAAACAGCGCGGCGACCCGGACGGGATGACCGCGCCGAATCGCCTGCTCGGTGCCACTCGAGATGATGCCGGGCGCGGGGACCGGCATGGTCCCCGAGCTGGGGGTACTCATCGCGTCGAGCTGCGGCACCAGCTCCGCGGCGCTCTGCCAGCGGTCGGCAGCGCGCTTCTCGAGGCAGCGCATGATCACGGCGTTGAGCCCCGGAGGAACCGTGCGGCGGTACTGCACCACCGGGTCCGGCGTTTGGGTGATCTGCGCGGCGAGCAGCGCCTGAGCGGTCGGCGCGGTGAACGGAGGCCGTCCGGCGAGCATCTCGTACGCCAGCGCGCCGACCGCGTAGATGTCGGCCCGATGGTCCACGTGGGGGTCGGCCGCGGCCTGCTCGGGCGCCATGTAGGCCGGCGTGCCCAGCGCCACGCCCAGCGACGTGAGCGAGGCGCCGCCGCTCGATGCGGTGACGGCCTTGGCGACGCCGAAGTCGGTGACGACCGCGTGCCCCTCGGACAGGAGGATGTTGTCAGGCTTGATGTCGCGGTGGACGACGCCGTTCCGGTGGGCGTAGGCCAGGGCGTCGACCACCTCGCGCAGAATGCGCACGGTCTCCGTCACCGGCAGCTCGCCCTCGCGCGCCAGCTTCACCCGGAGCGACTCGCCCGAGATGAACGGCATGACGTAATACAGCAGATCGCCCGAGGCGCCGGCGGTGAGAAGCGGAACGATGTGGGGGTGCTGCAGGCGGGCCGCGAGCTGGATCTCGCGCTCGAACCGCTCCACGTTGACCGCGGCGCCCATCTCGGGCGGGAGGAGCTTGATGACGACCTGTCGGCCGAGGCGGACCTCCTCGGCGAGGAATACGCGGCTCATGCCGCCGCCACCCAGCTCCCTCAGGATGCGGTACTGATCGCCGACCGCAGCCTGGAGCCGCTCTTCGAGCTCGATGCGCCGGCTCCTGTGAGGGGATGCGGAAAGCTAGGAGGTGCCGCCCAGTCCCACCAGTTCAGCCCAGCCGTCGGCGGCCAGGCTGGCCCCACCGACCAGTACCCCGTCCAGCTCGGGCCGGGCGAGCAGCGCGAGCACGTTGCCCGCGTTGACGCTCCCACCGTAGAGAATCGGCACGCGGCCAGGAACGCCTCGCTGCCTCACCATGAAGCGGATGAGCTCGTGGACCTGCGCGGCGTCGTCGGGAGTGGCGTTCCTGCCGGTGCCGATGGCCCAGACGGGCTCGTACGCGATCACCAGCCGCCCCCACTGCTCGCCGGGCACCTTGTCCAGCAACGGCTCGAGCTGCCGCTGGATCACGGCCTCCGTGCGGCCACCTTCGCGCTCGGCCAATGTTTCGCCGACGCAGACGAGCGGCCCGAGTCCCGCCTTGAGCACGGTCACCGTCTTCCGCGCGACCTGCTCGTCGGTCTCCCCGAACAGATGGCGCCGCTCCGAGTGGCCCACCAGGACGACTGTTGCCCCCGACTCCTGGACCATCGAGGTGGATAGCTCACCGGTGAATGCGCCCTTCGGCTCCCAGTGCACGTTCTGCGCGCCGACCCGGATGTCCGGGCGCGATCGGACCGCATGGGCGACGGCGGCCAGCGAGACGGCCGGTGGAAAGAACCAGAGGCTCCGATCCGGCGAGGGGGCGGTCAGGTCGAGAAAGCGCTCCGCGAACGCCGTCGCGGCGGCGGGGCCGTGGTTCATCTTCCAGTTGGCGGCGTAGATCAGCGGGCGCGCGGTCATGGCGTCGGGAATCTCAGACGTCATCGAGCGCGGCGACGCCTGGCAGCTCCTTGCCTTCCAGGAACTCGAGCGAGGCCCCGCCGCCGGTCGACACGTGGGTGATGCGCTCGGACAGGCCCGCCTGCGCGACGGCGGCCGCGGAATCGCCCCCGCCGATGACGGTGACGGCGCCTCTCCCGGTGGCCTCGGCCATGGCACGGGCGACCGCCAGCGTGCCGTGGTCGAACGGCGGGGTCTCGAACACGCCCATCGGACCGTTCCACACCACCGTGCCCGCGCCACCGATCCGCGAGGCGAAGTCCTGCTCGGTCGCCGGATCGATATCATAGACCGCCCATCCTACGGGGATCGCGTCCCGGCCCACGGCCCGAGTCTCGGCGCCGGCCTCGAGCGTCCGCGCGATCACGGCGCCGGAGGGCAGCACGAGCTTGGCGCCCGCCTTCGCCATGAGCTCGCGCGCCAGGTTGAGGCGGTCCTCTTCGACGAGCGAGTTCCCCGTCTCGAGACCCATGGCGCGGAAGAAGGTGCAGGCCATGGCGCCGCCCAGGAGGATGGCATCCGTCTTGGGCAGCAGCGCTTCGATCAGATCGATCTTGCCGCTGATCTTCGCGCCTCCGAGCACCGCGACGAACGGCCGTTTGGGCTGGCGTAGCGCATCACCCAGGTAGCGCAGCTCCTGCTGCATGAGGAAGCCGCTCACCGCGGGCTTGAGCAGGCGGGCCACGGCCTCGGTGCTCGCGTGCGCCCGATGGGCGGAGCCGAACGCGTCGTTCACGTAGAAGTCGCCCAACGCGGCGAAGCGCTCGGCGAGGCTCCGGTCGTTCTGCTCCTCCCCCGGCCAGAAGCGCGTGTTCTCGCCCACCGCGACGCCGCCGCGCGGAAGTCTCCGCGTCGCCGTCACCGCGTCGTCGGAGGTGGGGTCGGCGAGGAACGTCACAGGCGCACCGAGCAAGCGCTCGAGCTCGCGCACGACGGGCTGCATGGAGTATTTGGGGTCCGGGCCGCCTTTCGGACGGCCCAGATGAGAGAGGAGTACAACCCGCGCGCCGCGGTCGCGGAGATACTTGATCGTCGGGAGAGCGGCCCGAATGCGGGTATTGTCGGTGACCGCCCCGTCCTTGACGGGAGTGTTGAAGTCCACCCGGACCAGGGCTCGCCTGCCCTCGATGGCCGCGGGGTCCAGCGACTCGAGCGTCCGCTTCACAGCCGCTGGCCCACGTAGCGCAGCAGGTCCACGCAGCGCGCCGAGTAGCCCATTTCGTTGTCATACCAGCTGGTCACGTTCACCAGCGTGCCGCCCACCACGTTGGTCGAGAGCGCGTCCAGCGTGCTCGACTGGAGCGATCCGATGTAGTCCACCGAGACCAGCGGCTCCTCGCTCACCGCCAGGATGCCCTTGAGCGGCCCGCTCTTGGCCGCTTCCCGGAACGCCGTGTTCACCTCGTCCGCCGACGTGGTCCGCTCCACCGTGCACGAGAGAGCGACCACCGACACGTCGGGCGTGGGGACGCGGAGCGAGACTCCGTCGATCTTGCCTTTCACCTGCGGCAGGACGAGCGACGTCGCCTTGGCGGCGCCGGTCGTCGTGGGGATGATCGAGAGCGCGGCGGCACGGGCGCGCCGAAGATCCTTGTGCGGCAGGTCGAGGATCTGCTGGTCGTTCGTGTAGGAGTGCACCGTGGTCATGAACCCGTTCACGAAGCCGAAGCGGTCGAGGATCACCTTCACGACCGGCACGAGACAATTCGTCGTGCAGCTCGCATTCGACAGCACGTGGTGCTTGCCGGCGTCGTAGGCCTCGTGGTTCACGCCGTAGACGATCGTGATGTCTTCCTTCTTGGCCGGCGCCGAGATGATCACCTTCTTGGCGCCGCCCTGAAGGTGGAGCGCGGCCTGGTCGCGGTCGGTGAACCGGCCCGTGGACTCGAGCACGACGTCGACGCCGAGCTCCTTCCACGGCAGCTTGGCCGGGTCCTTCTCGGCGAGCACGCGCATCGAGTTGCCGCCGACCACGATGCCGTCCTTCTCGGCGGCGACGTCGGCCGGAAAGCGGCCGTGGACGGAATCGTACTTCAGCAGATGGGCGAGCGTGGCGGTGTCCGTGATGTCGTTGACGGCGACGAAGTCCAGCTCCGTCACGCCCATCGCCTGCGCGGCGCGGACCACGTTGCGACCGATGCGGCCGAAGCCGTTGATGCCCACTCGAATCGCCATCATCTCTCCTTCGTTGGTTGCCTACGCGAGCGAAACCGGCGGCTCCGCCCGCGCGAACGTCACTGCCTCCACCCGAGACGCCCCTCCCCGACTGAGCGCGGACCCCGCCTCGGCGAGCGTGGCCCCTGTCGTGAAGACGTCGTCGACCAGAACGCACGCCAGCCCGGTCACGTCGAGAGCCTCGAAGGCGCCCGCGACGTTGGCCTGCCGGCCTTCGGGTGTAAGCGCGGTCTGGGTTCGTGTCTCCCGCCGCCGGCGGAGCAGCTCCGGCCGGACGGGCCGGCGGATACGGGCCCCGAGCGCCCGGGCGATCCGCTCGCTCTGGTTGTAGCCACGAGTCCGGAGCCGGCGCGCGCCCAGCGGGACCGGTATCAAGCATACCTGCCCGGTCAATGGCTCCAGCCCGCCCATCGCGTCGGCCAGAGCGTCGGCGACGCGCCACCAGCCCTCGTACTTGAGCGAGTGCACCGCGTTGCGCGCCGAGCCGCGAAGCCAGACGGCGCTCCGCACCCTCGTGAGGCCCTCGGGCCAGGTCGCGCATAGTCGGCACGCCAGGTCGCCGAATGCCGGCTGTCCGCAGCGGGTACAGACCGGGCCCGTCACGGGTTCCCAGCGCGAGCGGCAGAGCTCGCACACCAGCGCGTCGCCCTGCCTGGGCGGCACCGGCGCCTGGCACAGGAGGCACGCCGGCGGCAGCAGCCAGCGTTCGACGCCGGCGAGGGTCTCAGCGAAGCCGCGCATTGACGGCGGCGCGCATCACCTCGACCGGGGCACGCACTCCGGGATACCACTGCTCCAGCGTGGCGGCGCCCTGCGCCACCAGCATCGCGCGGCCGTCCGCCGCCCGCAGTCCGGCGGCGCGCATCGCCCGCACCCACGCGGTTTCGCCAGCGGCGTACACCATGTCGAGGGCCACCGTACCAGCGGCGGGCGGCTCTCGCAGGGGGAGCGGATCTCCCGGCGTCAGGCCGAGCGGGGTCGTGTTGATCACGACCGCGCAGTCGGCTGCGTCGGCGGAACGCACGCTCTGGGAGGCCGTCCACTCCTCGAATCGGCGTCTCCGATCGGCGGATCGCGACGCCACCGACACCGCGACGTTGCGCTCGCGGGCGGCGCCCACGGCCGCGCGCGCGCCGCCCCCGGTGCCGAGCACCAGCCACGGACCGGGCGGGGCCTCGAGGTCGTCGAGCGCGGCGAGAAGCCCGGGCACGTCGGTGTTGTCGCCCACGCAGGCGCCATTCTCGCCCCAGAAGGCGTTGCACGCGCCGAGCCGCTCGACGGTCGGCCGGGGGACATCCACCGCCCGCGCGGCCACTTCCTTGTGCGGCACGGTGATGTTGCCGCCGCCGCCCGCGCGACTCAACGCCCGGATGAGCGCGGGCACGTCCTCCGGGGCGCATCGGATGGGCACGTACACCGCCTGCAGCCCGAGGACCCGAAAGGCGGCATTCTGCATGGCCGGCGAAAGGGAATGCGCGACCGGATCGCCCAGGATGGCGAACACGCGCGTGGCGCCGTTGATCACCGCACCGTGCCGGCGACCCTGCTCACGACGGTGGAGATGAGCTCCTGCAGCTCGGCGAAGGTGGCGCGATAGCTGGCGAGGTCCGACCCGTACGGATCGTTGACCTCGGTGCGACCCTCGTCACGGCCCGCATAGGCGCCGAGCAGGTGCACCTTGTCCTCGCCGCCCAGCTCGGCGACACGCGCGAGGTGATGACCCGACATCACCAGAATCAGATCGGCGCCTCGGACCACCTCGCGCGTCAGCAGGCGCGCGCGGTGGCCGCTCAGATCGAGACCATTCTCGAGCCCGACGAGATACGCGCCTTCGGACACCGGCGCGCCGTCCCAGGCGCCGGTGCCGGCGGACGAAACGCTGACCTGATCGAGCGCGCGCGCGGTGATGGCCTCGCGGAGAAGCCCCTCGGCCATTGGGCTGCGACAGGTGTTGCCGGTGCAGACGAAAAGAACGTGGGTGCTCATGCGCGAAACATACTCATGGCGCGAGCCGCCCGGCGGCCCGTCGCAGCTCCCCCCGCGGGATGGCGCCCTCGCGCACCATGCGCGGCACGGACTCGGTGCAGTCGACCAGCGTCGAGGGTGGCACGTTGCCGAGCACGCCGCCATCGAGCACCAGCAGCAGGCCCGAATCCACGTCGTCCTTGAACAACTCGGCCAGCTTGTCGGGACCGGGCGCGGGAGGGCCACCGGGACGATTCGCCGAGGTGGACGTGAGCGGCTGTCCGCTTTGCGCCACCAGCCGCTCGATGCCGCGGTGTGACGTGTGGCGCACCGCGATGCCGCCTTCGCGGCCTCGCAAGGAATCGGGGAGCTTCCCTTCCCCGCCGCGAAGCACGAGCGTGAGCGGGCCGGGCCAGAATACGTCCGACAGCGCGCGGGCGGATGCCGTGAACACCAGGCCCCACGCCTCCGCCATGAGACGGCCCGAGACGAGAAGCAGGAACGGCTTGCCGGGCTGACGGCCCTTGAGCCGCGCGAGCGCGTCGAGCGCGGGCATGCTCGCCGAGGAGCCCAGGCCGTACACGGTTTCGGTGGGGTAGCCCAGCAGCCCGCCGCCGGCCAGGTGCGCCGCAACCGGCGGGATGGCCGCGTCGATCTGCTCAGGGGTCTGGAAGGGGAGGATCATTCGCCGTGCCGGGCGAGCAGCTCTGCGAGGGCGAGATCCTCCGCAGTGGTGACCTTGAGATTGCGCGGTGAATCCGCCACCAGGCGGACGGTCACGCCGGTTCGCTCCACCAGCGCGGCGTCATCGGTCGCGGCCGCATCGCGCGGCGCGGCCGCGAATGCGCGCTCGAGCACGTGGCGCGGGAATCCCTGCGGGGTCTGCGCACGCCAGAGGCCATCGCGCGGCACCGTGCGCGCCACCCGGGTGGCATCGTCCGCGGCCGCCTCCTTGACGGTGTCGCTCACGCGGATGGCGGCGACCGCCCCCTCGCCCGCGCGAGCGAGCGCGATCACTTCGTCGATGACGCGCCGCGCGACGAAGGGCCGCGCCGCGTCGTGCACCAGCACCGTCGTGCACTCCGGGCGCAGCGCCGCGACGCCCGCGGCCACGGAATCCGCGCGCTCGGCCCCGCCGGCGACCAACGTGAGGCCGGCGCCAAGATCGCGGAGGAAGTCGGGAGGGGAGCCGGCGTCCTCGGGCGGGAGCACCAGGGCGATCTGCCCGACGTCGGGATGCGAGGCGAACGGCCGGAGCGCGCGAAGGACCATGGGGATGCCCGCGATCGGCTGATACTGTTTCGGCATTTCGCCGCCGAGCCGCGTCCCCCGCCCGGCGGCTACGACGACGACGCCGACGTCACGCGGCAAGCGCCCGCACCAATTGCTCGACGTGGTCGAGCCCGACCATCGACACCCCCGCGACCTGCGCGCCGTTCCGCGACGAGCCGAACACCCGGCGGAACCCGAGCCGGGCGGCCTCGGCAATGCGGCGCTCGAGCGCGCCACTGGGGCGAATCTCGCCGCCCAGACCGATCTCGCCGAGGAACAGCACGTCGCGCGGCGCGGGCCGGTTGTAGAGGCTCGAGACCAGCGCCGCCGCGACGGCGAGGTCCGCGCCCGGCTCGCTCAGCCGGACGCCGGCCGTGACCTGCACGAAGACATCGAGGTCGGCAAAGGAGGTTTGGGCCCGCCGCTCGAGCACGGCGAGAAGGACGGCGAGGCGCTTCGGGTCGAGGCCGGTGGCCACGCGCTGCGGGGTGCCGTAGCCCGACTTCGCGGCGAGCGCCTGCACTTCGACCAGCACGGGGCGGGTGCCTTCCATCAGGGCCGTGACGGCGCTGCCGCTGATCCCCTCCGCCCGGGCCGCCAGGAACACGGCCGATGGATTGGGCACCGCCACGAGGCCATGCTCGGTCATCGAGAACACACCGAGCTCGTCCACCGAGCCGAAGCGATTCTTGGTGGTCCGGAGCAGGCGGTAGTCGAGCGTGGCTTCGCCCTCGAAGTAGAGCACGGTATCCACGATGTGCTCGAGCGTCTTCGGGCCCGCGATGCCGCCGCCCTTGGTCACGTGGCCGACGACCACGACCGCCGTCCCGCTCTCCTTGGCGAAGCGCATGAGCTGCCCGGAGCACTCGCGCACCTGGCCGACGTTCCCGGGCGCGCTCTCGAGGGCATCGGTGTAGACCGTCTGGATCGAGTCGATGACCACGATCTCCGCGCGCACGGCCGCCGCCGCGCCCAGAATGGCCTCGAGACGCGTCTCACCGAGCACGTGGACGGCGCCTGCATCCTCGTCCACGAGCCGCTCCGCGCGGAGCCGGATCTGGTCCGGCGACTCCTCCCCGCTCGTGTAGAGCACCGTGCGGCCACCGGTCTCGAGCCGGGCGGCCGCCTGGAGCAGCAGCGTGGACTTGCCGATGCCGGGCTCCCCGCCGATCAGGATCATCGAGCCGGGAACCAGGCCGCCGCCCAGGACGAAGTCGAACTCGGGAAGGCCCGTCCGCCAGCGGGCCAACGGATGCGTTGCGACGTCGCGCAGGCGGGCCGGAGCCTCGGCGGCTGGCACGCGCGGTGAGCCGCGCGTGGCCGCCCCGCGCGCCGGTGCGCGCGCGAGCACCGGCTCTTCGGCGACGGCATTCCACGCGTTGCAGGCCTCGCATCGCCCCACCCACTTGGGGTGCTCGTGGCCGCACTCGGTGCAGCGGTAGACGGATTTCGGCTTAGGCATGGATGGATGGTAGGACGATCGGGCGGCCGGGCAAGCGGACGAGCATTCGCGCGACCGTCCTCACTCCGGATCCTCCCGGTTCGACATGTTGTCGAATCGCGTGTACTCGCGGACAAACCTGAGCTGCACGTCCCCGGTCGGCCCGTTGCGGTTCTTCGCCAGCATCACCTCGGCGAGCCCCCGCTTGGTCTCGTCCTCGCGGTCGTAGTACTCGGGCCGGTGGATGAAGATCACCAGGTCCGCGTCCTGCTCGATGGCCCCCGAGTCCCTGAGGTCGGACAGGATCGGCTTCCGCTCCCCGCCGCGCTGCTCCGACGCTCGAGAGAGCTGCGACAGCGCGATGACGGGAATCTGGAGCTCGCGGGCCAGCGCCTTGAGCGAGCGCGAGATGTCCGAGATCTCCTGCACCCGGTTCTCCGCGTACTCAGGGCTCCGCATGAGCTGGAGGTAGTCCACCACGATGAGCCGCAGATCGTTGTCGATCTTGAGGCGGCGCGCCTTGGAGCGCATCTCGAGCAGCGTGAGCGACGGCGTGTCGTCGATCCAGAGCTGATAGGTCTGGAGGATGCCGGCCGCACGGGCGAGCTGGGTGAAATCCGAGTCTCGCAGCGTGCCCTGCCGCACGCGGTGGCTGTCCACCCGCGCCGTGGCCGTGAGCATGCGCTGGACCAGCGCCTCCTTCGACATTTCCAGCGAGAAGATGGCGACACCCTGCCCCTCGCTGGCCGCGTTGGCCGCGATGTTGAGGCAGAACGCCGTCTTGCCCATCGACGGCCGGGCGGCCACCACCACCAGCTCCGACGTCTGGAACCCCGACGTGAGCGAGTCCAAGTCTATGAAGCCGCTCGGCACACCGGTAATCGCTTTCCCGCTGCGCTGGAGCGTTTCGATGCGCTCCATCGTCGGCCACAGCATCTCCTTGATGCGCGTGAACCCGTCGTTCCCGCGCTGCTGCGAGATCGTGAAGATCTTCGACTCGGCGACGTCCAGCAGATCGACCGCCGTCGAGTGGCCGTCGTAGGCTTCGGTGATGATGGAGGTGCTCGCCTCGATCAGGCGGCGGAGGATGGCCTTGTCGCGAACGATCTTGGCGTGGAATTCCAGATTGGCCGCGGTGGGCACCGCGTCCACCAGCTCGCCCAGGTACTCGAGGCCGCCCGCGGCGTCGAGGTCGCCCCGTCGGAGCAGCTCGTCGCGCAGCGTGATGTGGTCGATGACCACCCGACGCTCGGTGAGCGCCAGCATCGCCCGGAAGAGGCGGCGATGCCCCTCCCGGTAGAACATGGTGTCGTCGACCATCTCCGCGGCCCGAAGCGCCGCGTCCTGGTCGAGCAGCATCGCCGCCAGCACCGCCTGCTCGGCCTCCTGGCTCCAGGGCGCCGAGCGGCCGACGTACGTGTCAGCGGTCGAGAAGTTGTCGGGCGATACGGACGTCATCCCAGGTCGGCTTCTTCCAGTTCGGGTTGCGGAGCAGCGCCGCGGGATGGTACGTCACGATCAGCGGAATGCCGTTGTACGTGTGCACCTTGCCCCGGAGCTCTCCCAGACTCTTGCGCACGCCGAGCATCGCTTCGCCGGCCGTCCCGCCCATCGCGAGGATCACCTTCGGCGCGATGAGGTCGAGCTGGCGGTGGAGATAGGGGATACAGGCGGCGATCTCATCCGGCAAGGGCTTTCGGTTCTGGGGCGGACGGCACTTCACGATGTTGGTGATGTACACCGAAGTTCGCGGGACTTCAATAGCCTCGAGAATCGTGTCCAGCAGCTGACCCGCCTGCCCGACGAACGGCCTGCCCGTCGCGTCCTCGGTGGCCCCGGGGCCTTCGCCCACCAGGACCATGCGTGCCCGCGGATTGCCCTCGCCGGGGACGGCGTTGGTGCGGTGGGGGCACAGCTCGCAGCAGTACGTGGTGCGGATCCGCTCGGCCACGGCCTCGATCGTGTCCAGCGCGCCGAGGTCGTTGCCGAGGAGCACTGGCGCGGGCGACAGCACCGTGAGTCCCGGTCCCGGAATCGGCGGCGCGCCCTTCTTCCACTTGGGCTCGGTCCCCGAGGGTGTGGCGCCCGGTACGGCGGCGGGCGCGGCGGCGGCGTCCGAGGGTCGAGGCGCGTCGCTGGAAGAGCGATCGATGGGCATCGATTCCGTTGGCTGCGTCGGCGCGGTCGGTCGGCCGAGGATCACCTCGGCCCCGCCGAGCTCGATTTGCTGCGCAAGATAACGGGCCCGTTCATCGGCCAAGGCTGCGCTCCACGGCGTCCAGGATGGCTTCGGCCACGTCGCGCTTCGACTGCAGCGGCAGGATCTGCGGCGCGCCGTCGCGGTCGAGCAGCGCCACCCGGTTGGTGTCCACGTCGAAGCCCGCGCCGCGCTCGAGCGCGTCGTTGACGACGATGAGGTCCAGGTCCTTCCGCTCGAGCTTGGCGCGGCCCTTCGCCAGCGCATCGCCCGTCTCGAGCGCGAAGCCGACGATGACGCTTCCGGGACGTCGCTCGCCGTGCGTGGCGCTCAGAATGTCCACCGTGGGCTCCATCGGGATCGCGAGAGCCCCGTCGTTCCGGGCGCGCTTGCTGTCGCTCGGGTCGCTGGGACGAAAGTCGGCCGGCGCCGCCGCCATCACCAGCACATCGGCGCCCGGGAGCTCCTCGCGCACCGCCGACTCGAGCTCCGCGGTGGTCTCCACCCGGCGGAGCCGTACCCCGATGGGCGGCGCCAGCGCGACGGGCCCGGAGATGAGCACGACGTCGGCGCCGCGCTCCCACGCCGCTTCGGCCACGCGGTATCCCATCTTCCCGCTCGACCGGTTGGTCACGACCCGCACCGGATCGATGCTCTCGCGCGTCGGCCCCGCGGTCACCACCACGCGGCGGTCGCGCAATGGCCCCGCGCTCCCGCGGACGAATCGCGCCGCGTGCGCCAGGATCGCTTCGGGCTCGCTCATCCGTCCCGGTCGCTCGGACGGGCCCTCCGCAAGCGGCCCGATCTCGGGACCCACGAAGCCCACACCGCGCATCCGGAGCCGATCGAGGTTGGCCTGGGTTTGGGGATGGGCGTACATCTCGTCGTTCATCGCCGGCGCCAGCAGCACCGGCGAGACGGCGGCCATCAGCAGGGTCGTGAGGAGGTCGTCCGCCAGGCCCTGCGCCATCCGCGCGATCAGGTGGGCGGTCGCCGGCGCCACCAGGACGAGGTCTGCCTGCTGCCCGAGCCGGATGTGGGAGAGCGCCCCGCCCGGCTCCCACAACGAGCCGAGGACGGGGCGCCCGGTGAGCGCCTCGAACGTGAGCGGCCGAACGAACTCGGCGGCGCTCTGCGTGAGGATGACGTCGACCTGCGCGCCCGCCTCCGCGAGGCGTCGCGCCAGCGTGCAGCTCTTATAGCAGGCGATCCCGCCCGACACGCCGAGAACGACGCGGCGGCCGGCCCAGACGCTCACGCCTCGGAACGACGCCGGCGGACGAGCTTGTAGTTGAGCTCGCCCTCGACGAGCGACTGCAGCGCCTGCGTCGTGAGCTTCTCGCCGGTGGCCGCGAGCTGGTCCTTGGGGAACTCGTTCAGGTAGCGCGCGAACTTCGCGGCGACGAGAACGCCGAGATACTTGTTCCCGGCCTGGCGGGCCACTTCCGAGGGCGTGGTGATGCGCATGGTCTCTCCTTCAAGAGGCTGGGGCAGGCACTCGAAGCCCGAGTCAGGCCGACGAGACGATCCGCGACGCGGAGGCGATCACGTCGCGCCGCAGTCGCTCGATGAACGCGGCGAGCCCGTCCTGCCGGGCGACCCGCCGGGACTCCGCGTCGAGGATGGCGGCCACCTGCGCCACGGCGACGACGAGGTCCTCGTTGATGATGGCGTAGTCGTACTCCGCCACGGCGGCCAGCTCGTCGGCCGCCCGGGTGATCCGCTCCTGGATGACCGCCGCCGGCTCGGTGTTCCGGCCGGCGAGCCGCCCGATGAGCACGTCGGCCGACGGCGGCAGCACGAACACGTGGAGCGAGTTCGGAAACGTCGCCCGGATCTGGCGCGCGCCCTCGACCTCGACGTCGAGCACCGCCGTGCGGCCGCGGCTCACGATCCGGTCGATCTCGCCCCCGAGCGTCCCGTACAGATGGCCGGCGTAGGTGGCCCACTCGAGGAACTCGCCGGCCTCCACCCGCCGCAGGAACTCCTCGCGCGGGATGAAGTGGTAGTCCACGCCGTCCCGCTCGCCCTCGCGGCGCGGCCGGGTCGTGGCCGACACCGAGTAGGCGACATCGTCGCGCGCTCGCAGCAGGCTCTTCGCGATGCTGGTCTTCCCGCCGCCCGACGGCGACGACAGGACGAGCAGGAACGGCGTCACTCGAGGTTCTCGAGCTGTTCCCGGAACTTCTCGAGCTCGCCCTTCATGGCGATCACCTGCTGCGCGATCTCCGCGTCGTTCGCCTTGGACCCCATCGTGTTCACCTCGCGTCCGAGCTCCTGCGCGAGGAAGCCGAGCTGCTTGCCCACCGCTTTCGGCGCGACGAGCGCGTCACGGACCGCCGCGACGTGCGCCCGGAAGCGCACCAGCTCCTCGGTGATGTCGAGGCGGTCGGCCTGAAACGCGATCTCCTGCGCGAGCCGGGTTTCATCCGGCTGGCGGCCGTCGAGCAGCTCCGCGACGGCCCCGCGCAGGCGGTCGCGCTCACGGACCAGGCGCTCCGGGGCGAGCCGCGCGATGACGGCCGCGGCCTGCTCCAGCAGGTCCACGCGGTGCCGGAGCTCCGTCGCGAGCGCCTCACCCTCGCGGGCTCGCATCGCCCGGCACTCGGCGGCCGCCTGCGCCACGACGGGCTCGACCTCACTCCAAACCACCGGCGCCGCTCCGTCGCCTGCCGTGGACAGCACGTCCGGCTGGCGGGCGACGAGGTCGAGCGTCACGTCTCCGGTGAGCCCAAGCGCCGCCTGCATCTCCCGGAGGCGCGCCGCGACCATGCGGGCACGATCGAGGTCCACGGTGAACCCGCTGGTGCGCTCGGGGTACTCGGCCCAGCGCGCCTGCACCGCCACGTGCCCTCGATCGAACTCCCGGCGCAGGCGCTCACGCATCTCACCCTCGAGGCTGCTCAGATCCGCAGGCAGCTTCGGCGCGAGGTTGAAATAGCGGTGGTTGACGGTCCGGATCTCGACCCGGAGACGGCCTCCGCCCACGGGGCCCTCTGCTGCGCCGAACCCCGTCATGCTGTTGGGCAACGCGCCTCCGTGATACCGGGAAAGCCTTCAAATTTACTCGTGATACGGGACGGCTGGTAGGGTGCGGGGCAAAGTCCGCGAAGACGGCCGGGCTCGATGCCCCGGCCCGGTCGGCGACTTCTCATGCCGCGAAATGACTTACAATTAAGCTGATTTCGAGACAACAAGTTACGCGCTTGAGCTCACCTAGTTCAGGAACTCCCACCTCACGCCAAAGTTGCTGCCGTACGCCGGCAATCGAAATCCCGGTACATAAGTGAGCCTGGCGGCGGCGATGTTGTTCCGGTTCCAATACACCGTAAAGCTCTGCAGCTGCATCTCGACCTGGGTCGAGAAGAACGTGGCGCCCCTCAGATTGATGGGCTCACCGCCCGTGGTCCGGCCGATGGTGCCCTGTCCCCACGTCTCCATCCCGAGCTGCAGCTTCAAGTCGAAGATGCCGCTGCGAAAGGTCCGCCAGAACTTGGACCGGATGGTCGCGGTCACCAGCGAGTGGGTGGGCGGCACGCCGTCGGCGGTGCCCTTCTTGGGATCGCTGTACCAGCCCTGGAGAGTGATCCACTGGACGGGCGCCAGGCGCGCGCTCAACGTGATCCAATCCACCTGGCTCGACGGCGCGAGCAGCGGCACCAGAGGGAAATCCGAGTACGAAAACGGGTTGAACGCCGACGTACGGTCGTAGGCAACCAGGAAACCCAGCCTGCCGCGATCCCAGCCGAGCTGCGCGGAGAAGTCGCGGATCTGCTGCGCGGTATCGGTGAGCACGGACGGCGCCGCCACGAGATCGCCCAGACGCGCGCTTCCCGTCAGCGCCAGCCCGCGCACGGGCTGCAGACCGGCGGCGACCTGCACGTACTTGCTGGAGCGGCCGCCGAAATGGTGTTGCAGCACCCCTTCGGCGCTCACGGTCAGAGGCCCGGCGGGGGTGAAGCCGAAGTTCGCGTGGAGGTCCATCGGGGTCCAGCGCGTGCGGTAGTATCCGGAGGCGCCCAGCGAGAAGTCGGACGCGCGAAAGGAGAGATTGCCGCCGAGCTGGTCGATCTGCTGGTCGATCGACTGGCCGTCCCAGGCCGAGCGCGCGTAGATCAGGTCGAGCCCCGTCCCGGTCCCGTCGCCCCGCGATCGCAGGGACATGCGCAGCTGCGCGTCGCTGCGGGTGGCCTTGTATCCCACGCCGATGGTGTCGTTGGTGGTGGTGCCGGAGATGGTGAAGGCCCGCCGCTTGGGCTGGGAGCGTACCAGCTGGTACTGCACGCCGAATTTGGCGGACGGGACGTAGCTGCCCTGGGCCCACACCTGCGTATTCGAGTAGCTGCTGCTGGTGCCGCTGGCCGTCGGGGAATCGAGGTAGTCCGCCGACAGCACGAGGCCGATGCCATTGGTAAAGCGCCGCTCGAAATCGCCCTCGTACCGGGCGAAATCGCGATCACCCCTGGCGATGCCGACCCGTGAGCGCGGCGCCGCCCGATCGTGGCGCCGCGTGAAGAGGTGGACCCGCAGGACCCCGGGCCATCGCTCCACCTCGACGCGATCGAGAAACGTGATCGAGAACAGCGCGGGATCCACCGCCACGCTGTCGATGCCCGCGGCGAGGTACGGCACGCCGTCCAGGAAGTACTCGGCCGCGGTGGCCCCTCTGCCCTGGAAGTTCACCAGCTCCGGGCGGCCGGTGAACCCGCCGCGCCAGATGTACACGCCGGGCACCTGCGAGAGCAGGTCCCCGACGGTGGCCCCGTTCAGCCATTCGATCGAGTCGCGCGTGAAGACGATGCGGGTGAGCGCGGGCCGGGGCCCGATCGGCGCAAGCTGCGGCATCACCGGGACACGCACTTCCCCCTGCTCCTGGGCGCGGAGATAGCGGGCCGTGTAGTCGACGGTGTCGGCGAGCGTGTCGGCGGCGAGCGTATCCTGGATGATCTGCGCCTGCGCCCCGCGTGCGAGGCAGAGGAGCCAGGCGAGCACGGCCAGGAAGCGAGTCGCTGTCAGCGACGCGCCGACGGCCCGACGCGCTTTCGCCGTCAGCGTGCCCCCGCGCCCTGCCGGCCCAGCACGAACTCGCTGAAGAGTCGCACTCCGACTCCGGTCGGCCCCTTGACCCGCGTCGCGTCCTCGCGGTCGGTGTACGCGGTGCCCGCGATGTCGAGATGGGCCCACGGGAATCCGTCCACGAACTCGCGCAGGAACCAGCCCGCCGAGATGCTCCCGGCGGGGCGCCCTCCGGCGTTCTTCACGTCCGCGATATCCGACTTCATGAGGTCGCGGTACTCGTCCCAGAGGGGGAGGGGCCACACCCGCTCACCCGCCCGCTCCCCAGCGGTCCGCACGTCCTCGATCAGGCGCTCGTCCGTGCCCATGACGCCGCTAGCCGTGTGGCCGAGGGCCACCACGATCGCACCGGTCAGGGTCGCGATGTCGAGCACGCACGCCGGCTGGTAGCGCCGCGCGTACGCGAGCGCGTCGCACAGGATGAGGCGGCCTTCGGCGTCGGTATTGATGACCTCGATGGTCTTGCCCGACATGCTCGTGATCACGTCGCCGGGCTTGACCGCCGTCCCGCTCGGCATGTTCTCCGTGCTCGGGATCAGGCCCACGACGTGCACGGCCGGCTTGAGGCGGCCGAGGACCTCGAAGGTGCCGAGCACCGCGGCGGCGCCGGACATGTCGTACTTCATGTCTTCCATGTTCTGCGCCGGCTTGATCGAGATGCCGCCGGTGTCGAACGTCACGCCCTTGCCCACCAGCACCACCGGCGGCCCCTCGGCGCCCTGGTACTCGAGCGCGATGAACCGCGGCTCTTCGGCGCTTCCCTGCGCCACCGCCATGAGGGCGCCCATCTTCTCGCGCACGATGGCCGCCTTGTCGAGCACGGTCACGGCGAACCCGTGGCGCTTGCCGATCGCTTCCGCGGTGCGGGCCACGTAGGACGGCGTGCAGACGTTCCCCGGCAGCACCTGGATGCCGCGCGCGACGGTCTGGCCGGCGCCGATGGCCGCGCCGATCCGATGCCCGGCAGCGAGGGCGTCGGTGGAGGCCGGCGCGAGGATGTCGATCCGTTCGAGCGCCGGCTTCTCGTCGTCCGAGGGCCGCTTCATCTCGTTGTACTGCCAGGCCCCCTGGGCCAGGCCCTCGGCGATCGCCTGCCCCGCGTCGGCTGGCGAGATGGCGCCGAGCGCTTCGGCGACCAGGTGGAACGCCGCGCGCGGCACTCCGAGGCTTCGCGCTCGCTTCGCTGAGGCGGCGGCGGCGCGGCGGATCGTTCCCCGGGACACCTCGTCGGGCTTCCCCACCCCGACAACGATGAGCCGGGGGGCCGGTCCCGGCGGATAGATGAGCGCGGTCTCGTCCTTCTTGCCGGTGAAGTCGCCGGCGGCGAACAGCCGGGCCAGCGCGCCGCCGGTGCCCTGGTCGAGTGCCGCGAGCGACGGCGGGAGCGCGCCTCGAGGCACGGCGACCGCGAGAAGCGGGGTATCGAACCCCGCCGGAGCGCTGGAGAGTACGGCGGTCTCGAACGGCATAAGCCCTGAAACCAGAGTGTGATGGGGTGGACGTCCGCGGGACGCGGCGCGGACGGGAAGCTAGTCGGGACGGCGGGGCGGCGGCAACCGGCCGGCGGTCGCTAGTCCGAGCGCGACGGCACCGTCACCGTCGTCTGGACTCCGACGTGCGCCTGCGCCCGGGTTGGCTCGAACGTGACCAGGAGCCAGGTCGGTGAGTTATCGAGATCTCGTACACGGTGGGGATCACGAACAGCTTGAGCAGATGCCGAGGAGCGCCTCGCACCGCGCCGGGGTCCGTCAATCCGCGCCGAGCGTCCCCCGGATGGCCGCGCCGATATTGGAAGCGGCCCGCCCGTCGCCGTATGCATCCGGAATCCACGGGGACTCTTGACGACGCCGCTGCTGCTCCACAACCAAACCCGCCAGGTGGTCGCGGGCTTCGATCGCGGGCAGGAGCGCGTTCGCGCCCACAGCCACCGTCTCGTGCCACTCCGTCTCGCCGCGGAGGGTGATGCACGGCGTACCCAGCCAGTACGCCTCGCGTTGCAACCCTCCGGAGTCCGTGAGCACCACCGACGCATCGCGGACGGCGGCAATCGTCTCGAGGTACCCCATGGGGGGGCCGACCAAGACATTAGGCGGAACCGCTTCCCTCAGCCCGAACTCCTCGAGAGCCTTGCGAGTGCGCGGATGGAGAGGCATCACCACCGGTAGCGACAGATCCCCGAGCGCCGACAACAGGGCCGCGAGCGCCGCACGATCGGACGTGAGCGCCGCGCGATGTGCCGTCGCAAAGGCGAAGGGATCTCGTCCCGACGGCGCCGGCGCGAGCTCGAGGTGCCGCAGGAGGACGTCCCGCGCCACGTCGCCCGTGACGACCACGCGGCCGGGTAGGCGTTCAGCGGACAGACGCTCGCCCGCCGCGACGGACGGCGCGCAAAGCAGGTTCGAGAGGACGTCCACTACGCGGCGATTTGCCTCCTCCGGCAGGTTCGGCTCATTCGACCGCAGCCCGGCCTCCACGTGCACGAGAGGAAGTCCCACCTTGCTTGCGGCCAGAGCACAGCCGAGGGTGCTGTTGGTGTCACCGATCACCACGACCAGGGCCGGGCTCCGCCGCCGCAAGAGGTCCGCGGTCCGAGCCAGGACGACCGCGGTCTGCGTCGCAGGCGCGTCCGAGCCGACCTCGAGGAAATGGTCCGGCCGAGGGATGTCGAGCTGAGAGTAGAGCAGCCCGTTGAGCTCGTAGTCGTAGTGCTGACCCGTGTCGACGGCGAGGACCTCCCAGTCCCGCCGAAGGGCACGGGAAAGCATCGACGCCTTCACCACCTGGGGGCGGGTGCCGTAGCACAGGGCGATTAAAGCGCGGGCGCGCGGGATGTTCGGTGACATCAACCGGCCTCGACTATTGTTCGTGACCTCTTTCCCGGACGGACCCGGCCATGTCGGTCAGGCGCACGATACCTCGCCTCGCGCTCGCGGCGCTCATCGCCGTCTTGGTCTGGGGATTCTGGCTCGAGCCGTCGAGCCTGCGGGTCCGGGACGAGGCGCCGGCCGTTTCCTGGCCGTACGGCAGGCCATTGCGGGTGGCCGTGCTCAGCGATCTGCACGTCGGCTCCCCTTACTACGGCGTGTCACGACTTTCGGAGGTCGTGGCCCGGACCAACGCCGCGCACCCGGACATCGTCTGTCTCCTGGGCGACTTCGTGACCCTGGGCGTCATCGGCGGACACTTCGTCCCGCCGCCACCGATTGCCGCGGCGCTGAGCGGACTTCGGGCGCCGTATGGCGTCTTCGCCGTGCTGGGCAACCACGATGCCTCGTGGAACTGGCAAATGCGAAGCGCGCTGGAAGCGGCCGGCATCCATGTGCTCGAGGATACGGCTGTCGCCGTCCGGTTGCCCGATGGGCCTCTGTGGATCGCGGGCGTGAGCGATCTCATGACCGATCGCCACGATGTCGGTCGCGCGCTTTCCGCTGTGCGCGACCCGGGGGCGCCCCTGCTCGTCCTCACCCACAACCCCGACATCTTCCCGAGCGTGCCGCCTCGTGCGCTGCTCACGCTCGCAGGTCACACCCATGGCGGTCAGGTGCGGCTGCCGCTGATCGGGGCTCCCATCGTGCCCTCCAGGTACGGACAGCGGTACGCGGCCGGGAACATCGTTCAGGGCGGCCGTCACCTGTTCGTGTCCACCGGCATCGGCACCAGCGACCTGCCCGTTCGCTTCGGTGTCCCGCCGACCATTTTTGTCCTGACCCTCAAGGCCCAAGAGACCCGCTAGGCGCGTTCGATCGTTCCAGAGGTGCAGTGCCGGAGGATCCACATCTCGAACTGGGTGAGGAAGCCGGCGAGCACGCGCCGAACATCCTCGTCCCGCAGGCGGCCATCGGGATCGAACCTGTCCTGTGCTCGACCAACCAGAATCTCGGGCTGCAACATCACCGGAGTGTTGGTCAGGACAAACGATTGGCGGAGCTGGGACTGGCCCCGCGCTGTGCCCGCAGGGCCCGTGGAGGCTCCCATGATCGCCGTCGGCTTACCATTGAGCACGCTCGCCCGAACGGGCTGGGACAGCCAGTCGATCGCGTTCTTGAGCACGCCGGGAACACCATGGTTGTATTCAGGAGTCGCCAGCAAGAGACCATCGGCGCCCCCGACGGCGTCTCGCAACCTCCGCACCGACGCCGGGGTCCCAGCCAACTCGAGATCGGCATTGAACATGGGAATCTCGTCGAGGGCCTCGATCTCGATCCTGAGGGTCGAGGGCGTCAGACCCTGAGCAGCCCGGAGGAGCGCGAGGTTGAACGAAGCGCGACGCAGGCTCCCCGCGATCCCTACGACTCGAAGCTCTCGATTCTGAAGTCTTGCCACACTCACACGCTTGCGAGCCTCATTCAGCGCACCGTAGGAATGGGCCCCCATGCGGTCTGGTGCTCAGGCGCAGGGGGCAATCTCGAAAATCGATGAACGGGCCAAAGGGGCAGAACAAGCCGGAGCCACCGGGTCCCGTTCAGGCGGCACCCGCAGCCCAAACGCGGTCACCCTGACCCAGCCTGCCAAGAGTGACGGGCATTCCCGACGGTTCTCACCCCAGAAAATACTGTGGAGCTGGGGCCCGGGAAGCAGGAAGAATCTTCCCATAGACAGGAAGCCACATCCCGGCAGAGAGACCGGTATCAGCCGGTCACGGAGGTGTCCCGGGTCCGTCACCGAGCCAGGGACCGAGCTAGCTGACGGGAGTTCGCGACCCAATGCCTGATTCGAGTGGGATCGAGCGCCGCCGAGGGAACGTAAGCCGAAGCTATTCGCTGGCCTTTCAGGTCGCGCTCAGCCTCTGTGCGCTCGCGATCGCGTTCCTTCCAATCCCGGTGACCCTGTTTCAGCTCCTGCCCTCGTACCAGGCCCATGCCTGGTTCCTGGTGTTCTACACCCCGGTCGTCTGCCTGCTCATCCTCGGATATCTCTTCTACATCCGGGACTTGCTCGCCCGCGCCATGTTCAGCCGGCTGATGCGCCGTCCGTCGGAGTACGAAATCTTCTATCGTCGGCCCGGAATGGCCGTGCGGGCAGGCCGCGCGTTGGTGGCCGTCCTTCCGGTCCTGCTGCTGCTCACATCATTCTACTGCGTGAGCAGGTATACCAGTCGGCTGACCGAGTCGGTCACCCTCGCGACGGGACCGGAAGAACTAGGCTTGGCTCCTCCCAACCCGGACGCAGCGCGTGACGTCGGTCGCGCTGCCCTTGCTCCTCGGCAACGATCGGCCGCGGACAGCGCGAGCGGTGCTGTGGCGCCTCGTACCGCTCGGGAGCAGGTCCTTCGCTCGACCGGCATCGACGGCATTCCCTTCTTCACCGAGCTCACGGTGCTCTACATCGGCGCGTTTGCGGCAGCGCTCGTCGCAGCCTTCCTCATGGCCCTCAAGGAATACGCCAAGAATGCGATGGGCCTGACCGAGGGGGACCTGATGCGTGGGCGGGACCGCGGTGGAAGGCGATTGAGGCCCATCGCCCGGGGCACTCACGGCTCAGCCGGGAGTCGGCCGGCCGCCGGGCGGCGGGAGGCAGCCGCTCGGTCCGGGGTGCTCGTGGGAACCGAGGGTGTGAGCTCACAGATGAGGATCTCCGGATCCGCGAAGAGTCGAAGCGGCACGACGACGCATCCGAGCCCGACGCTCACGATCAGCGTCCGCCCATCCTCGAGGGCGAACCGGCCGCGACCATAGCGTCGAGACAGGGGCCCGTGGGGCACGACGATCGGAATGCCACCCGGGAGAGCCAGCTGGCCGCCGTGGGTGTGGCCACACAGGGCGAGGTCGAATCGGGCCCCGTCGAGGTCCAGCAGGGCCGAGGGGGAATGCATCAGGACCACCCGGCTGCCAACCGCACCACTCAAGGCCGCCTCCGCGTCCGGCTCACCGCACCAGTGATCGTCCAACCCGCAGATCCAGATGTCGTCGAACGGTGAATCGAGCCGGACATTGCGGTTGGTGAGCACCTGAATCCCGGCCGACTCGAGGCGCTCGACGATGTACGGCGTATCGGCCCACCAGTCGTGGTTTCCCAGAACGGCGTAGCGTCCGTGCGGCGCGGTGATGGCGCCGAGCTCCGGGGCCAGCCAGTCGATCTCGGCGGGAACGAAGGTCACGAAATCCCCGCCCAGCAGGAGGACGTCAGGCTGCGCGACCCGGAGTGCTTCGCAGGCTTGGCGCAGGACTGCCGGATCGGAGGTCGGACCGGCATGAAAGTCGGAGGCGAACGCGATCTTGAGGGGGCGCGCCCCCGCCTTGTAACGACGGAAGTGCGACCGTATGCCGAACGACTCTCACCGACGGACGGACGCCGAGAGCGCGGGCCAGGCGAACCGGCCATCCGCCGGCATAGAGCAGCCCCTCGAGTCGGCTGGCGGCTTCGGCAAGTCCACCTCGTGCCTTCCCCATTCGATCCTATCCTCGGTAGGTCTCTCGTCCTCACACAGGGTCGGAAGAGTCCGACGCCGTCAATCGCACCACACACGGGCGCTGCCCGAGGAATAGTACGCACGCCTCTCGAGCGCGACCATCGGCCGGAAAGCGAAGCTCGCGACAATATGTCGCAGTCCTGACGCAGCGTCGCCTAGGCACGAACTCCCTATTTCACGTTCTGGTGCGGTGCACCTTCTTTGGGGTTGCGCCGACACGAACGGAATGTAGAGTAGGCTGGAGACCACACTAGAATTGTTGCGCCGCTCCCGACATGCTGGCCAAGGGGAGCGTCCTCCCTCGGCCGCAGGCCTGCATGGATGTCATCGCTATGCGTCGCTGCCAGCCTCTCCTCACGATAGACCTGGAAGACTACTACCAGTCCCCCGCGTTCCATGGCGTGCTCGAGCCGAGGCATTGGACTCGTTTCGAGCGGCGTCTGGGAATCGGGCTCGAACGTGCCCTTGGCCTTCTGGATGACGCCGGGGCGCGCGCGACCGTGTTCGTGAGCGCGTGGGTCGCCGAGGTCGCTCCCGACCTCGTTCGAGACGTGGCGAGCCGAGGACACGAAGTGGCCAGCCGGGGATCAGCGTGGCGTTTCGGGCAACGCTGGGAGTGCCTGGCGCGACGATGCAGCGGTCACCCGCGAGGTGCTGGAGCGGGTGAGCGGCAGCGTAGTGCGGGGGTATCGCGCGAGTCGCGAGTTGGATCGTGGCTCGCTCACCACGGTGGTCCGGGACTTGGCGTCGGCAGGCTATGCCTACGATTCGAGTCTCCGAGCGACCTGGAGGCAGGCCTCGATGGGCCAGGGCGCGGGGCTCCACTCGCTCCCCGGGGGCGCGGTGTGGGAGATCCCCGTGTGGTCTGGGGAGATGCGTCGCGGCGCGACCTGGCTCCTCGGGCGCGTACTCGAGCAGTGGGGGGCGGAGTCGGAGGCTCCGATCGCCGTCCGGATGGCAACGTGGGAGCTCGACCCCGACCAGCCGAGGATCGCCTCGGGTCCGTTGTTGGCGCGCCGACGCCACTACCGGCGGCTAGACCGGATGGAGGCGCGTCTCAGGGACTTCCTGGACCGACACCGCGTTCAGACCGTCGCAGACCGCCTCGGGCTGCCTCGCGGACCCGCCACACTTCGGCCGCCTCGCGTGCCCCACCTGACGGCCACCTCAGCCGCCGTGGGTGGCTCTACCGGCCAAGCGGAGGGCTCAACCGCGCGCGTACCGGTGAGCGTGGTGGTGCCGTGCTTCAATGAAGAGTCGGTCATTCCCTACCTGGGAAATACCCTGGACCAGGTCTCCACGAAGCTCAAGGCACGCTACTCGCCGACGTTCATCTTGGTCGATGACTGCAGCACGGACAACACCCCGATGGCCCTCGACCTCGCGTTCGGCGGCCGGCCGGAGTACCGCGTGATCCGTCACCAGATCAATCGCGGGGTCTCTGCGGCCATCCTGACGGGCATCCGCGCGGCCAGCACCGAGATCGTCTGCTCGATCGACTGCGACTGCACCTATGACCCGCACGAACTCGAGCAGATGATCCCCCTGCTGTCGGACGGTGTCGACCTCGTCACCGCCTCACCGTATCACCCATCAGGCATGGTGCACAACGTTCCAAGATGGCGGCTCACACTGTCCAAGTGCGCGTCCGCCCTATACCGGGTGGTCCTCATTCAGAAGCTGCACACCTACACCGCGTGTTTTCGAGTGTACCGTCGAAGCGTGGTGCTTGCCCTGGATCTGAGAGAGCCCGGCTTCCTCGGCCTCGTGGAGCTCGTCGGCAAACTCGACCTCGCCGGGAAACGGGTGGAGGAGTACCCGGCCGCGTTGGAAGCGCGAGTCCTGGGTCGCTCGAAGATGAGGGTGATCCGGACGGTTTGGGCGCACCTCGGCTTGCTTGCCCGCCTGGCGTTCGCACGAGCGCGATCGCGGGATCGGACCGCAGGAAAGGTTCGCGGGACGGCGACGGAACCCGCGAGATGATGGGTAGTTACTGCCCATCTGAACCCCAGCGGTGACGCAGTATGTTGCGTTCCTGATTTAGCCAGTTCAGACATCCATAGATTCGCCGTGCACCGGCGACGCGGTGTCACTTGTCGCCGCTGGAAGCTGCGTCCGCCCGCCTCGGGGCGATTCAATGCGTCCGGCAGTATCCGTCGAACACTCGAGCCGTTGTTTTCACGAGGCTGCCGGCATTTGTCCCGTCAGTTGAGATACTCGCGTCCCACGGGCGGGCTCTTCGGCCGCTCTGATCTGAAGAAATGACCTTCGAGAGCGGCCGCGTCCCGCGACATATGGGCTCCATCGGCGTTGTTGGCGGGGGCATCCTCGGCATGTCCCTGGCGTGGCGACTTCAGCGCGCGGGATTCCAGGTCACCCTCATCGAAGCAGCAAAGGAAATCGGTGGTCTGACGGGCTCGCATGGGGTGGGTGACTACACCTGGGACCGCTTTTACCACGTCATTCTTCATTCCGACCAGTGCTTGCAGGACCTCCTGGCGGAGCTCGGGCTAACCGACTCCCTTCGCTGGGCTACGACGAAAACGGGGTTTTTCATCGACGGGCGCCTGCATTCGATCTCCAGTACGCCGGAGTTCCTCACCTTCCCGGCTCTGTCCACGATCGACAAGCTCCGCCTGGCGGGGACTCTTGTCTACGCCGCCCAGCTCAGGGACTGGCGGCCGCTGGAGCAGATTCCCGTGGCGGCTTGGCTGGAGCGGCTGTCGGGGAAACGCACGCTCGAGCGGGTGTGGCTCCCGCTGCTCAAGAGCAAGCTGGGAGAGAACTATCGCCTGACGAGCGCGGCGTTCATCTGGGCGACGATCGCCCGGATGTACGGAGCGCGGCAGTCGGGCATGAAGCGGGAGACGTTCGGGTACGTCGACGGCGGGTACGCCACGATCCTCGATCGGTTCGCCTCGGCACTCAGGACCGACGGGGTCGCCATCCGATGCGGAGCGGCCGCGGCGGAGGTGGACGACGCCGGGGACAGCGTCACGGTCCGACTGGCTTCGGGGGAGCGACTGCGGTTCGACAAGGTGATTCTCACGGTGTCGTGCGGCGTCATCCGGCGCCTCTGCCCTCAGCTGTCGGCGGACGAGCACGAGCGCCTGGGGCGGGTGGTCTATCAGGGCATCACCTGCGCCTCCATGCTGCTTCGGCGGTCGCTCGCGGATTACTACATCACCAACATCACCGACCCCACGGTCCCGTTCACGGCGGTCATCGAGATGACGGCCCTCGTGGACCGGAGGCAATTCGGCGGGCATGCGCTGGTCTACCTCCCGCGGTATCTCGCCCAGGATGACCCGTTCTGGAGCAAGCCGGCGGAGGAGATTCGCGAGCTGTTCGTGGCGGCCTTGGAGCGAATGTACCCCGAGTTCCGCAGAAGCGACGTCGTCGCGTTCGAGGTGTCACGAGTACGGGAGATGCTGGCGCTCACCACGCTGGACTATTCCGCTCGGTGCAGGCCGCACGCTCACACGTCGTTGCCAAACCTCTTCGTCGTCAATTCGGCTCAGATCGTCAACGGAACCCTGAATGTGAACGAGACCATCGGTCTGGCCAACTCGGCCGCGATCTCCCTTCGTCCGGCTCTCGCTGCCCGCGCGGCGGAGCCGCTGCCGAGGGCCATCGCATGAGCAGCGCGAAGCCACTCGCCAGCCTCTCGCTCGATCTCGACGATCTGTGGACCTACCTGCGAACGCGGGGCGATGCCAGCTGGGTCGACCGTCCCTCGTACCTGCCGCTCTTCGTGCCCCGCCTGCTGGACGAGCTCGACCGCCTTGGCCTCAGGATCACGGTGTTCGTGGTCGGCTTCGACGCGACGCAGCCCGCCAACGTGCCCCTGCTGCGCGCCATCGTTGAACGCGGGCATGAGATCGGGAACCACTCGTTCTCCCACGAATGCTGGATGCACCTGCATGACCGGCGGCGCCTGGTGGACGAGATCGCGCGGGCGGAGCAGGTCCTGGGGGAGGTCACCGGACAGGCGCCGGTAGGCTTCCGGGCGCCCGGCTATAGCTGGTCGCCGGAGCTCCTGGAGGTCCTCGCCGAGCGGGGATATCGCTTCGACGCTTCCACTCTGCCGACCTATCTCGGATCCCTGGCTCGCCTCTATTTCCTGGCCACCGCGAAGCTCGACTCGGTGGAACGGAAGCGCCGCGCGACGCTCTTCGGATCGGCGCGAGAGGGCCTCCGCCCCGCGGGTCCTTACCGGTGGCGCCTGCGAGACGGCCGCCGACTGCTCGAGATCCCGACGACGACGATTCCCATCGTGAAGACACCGTTCCACATGAGCTACCTGCTCTACCTGCGCGGCTATTCCAGGGGGCTCATGCACGCGTATCTGCGCACGGCGCTCGCCGCCTGCCGGGCCACGGGTACGCAGCCGAGCTTCCTGCTGCACCCGCTGGACCTGCTGAGCGGCGACGAAGTGCCCCAGCTGTCGTTCTTCCCCGGCATGCGACTCCCGGCCGCGGCGAAGCACGAGGCGTTCGCGGAGGTGCTCCGCGTCTACGCGGAAGCATGCGAAGTGGTGACCATGGGCGTGCATGCGGAGCGACTGCTGGCACACCGACTTGCCGAGCACGTGCCCCGGCGCCACCGGCCGCGGGCTGAGCTGGCCTTGTCCCTGACCGACGCTGACCCACAGCATCCGAGGCTCGAGCATGCCAAACTATCGTAGGGCGTTGGTCATCGGCGCGGCCGGAAACATCGGCGCTCCGCTCACCACCTATCTGCGCCAGACGGGCTACGAGGTGCTCGAGGTCGATATTCGGCCAGGCTGGCGGCCAAACTACCTCATGGCCGACATCACGCATCCCCTCGACCTGCTACCCGCCTTCGATTGGGGCCCGGACGTGGTCTTCCTGCTGGCCGCGTGCGTCGGCCGGATGACGTGCGAGCAGGCCGGCTCGCTCAGCATCACCACGAACCTTGCCGGCGTGAACAACGTGCTCCAGCTCTGCGCCCGCGCCGAGAGCATGTGCGTCTACTTCTCGACGTCCGAGGTGTACGGACCGGGGAACCGCCTGCTGAACGACTCGTCCGGGAGCCCCAAGCCGAACAACCGGTACGGGCTGTCCAAGTGGCTCGGCGAGCAGCTCGTGGAGTACGAAGTGCCGCTCGGGTCGTCTCCGGGCGGTTACCCTGCGGCCGTGCATGATCTACACTGAGGCCGAGCAGATGGGGGACCACCGCTCGGCCATGATCCGCTTCGCGTCCAACCTGGCGCGCGGCCTGCCGATCGAGGTGCACCGCGGCAGCGCCCGCGGCTGGTTGCACGTGTCGGATGCCGTGCGGGCGATCGAGGCAGCGGCCTATGTGGACGACTACACCTCGATCAACATCGGCCACCCGCACATCGTGCCGATGGCGGAGCTCGCCGAGATGATTCGGACTCGAGCTCGGAGCCGATCCCGGCTTGATCAAGACGGTCGGGCTCCCGCCGAAGATGACCCTCATCAAACGGCCGACGCTGGAGCGCCAGCGGAAGCTGCTGGGATTCGAGCCGCGGATCTCGATCGAGGAAGGCGTCCGACGCGTCTGCGAATACCAGCGCAGCCTGCTGGCCGCGGAATCCAGAAGCGCAGCGAAGGCGCCTCCGGCTCCTACATCCGCGCTCCGGACTACGGTGCTCGAGCCGCTCCAGACGATCCCGTCAACGAACGGAACGCCGCTTCCGACGGAACGCCGCTTACCGACGGAACGCCGCTTACCAACGGAACGCCGCTTACCATTTGAGCCAGGCGGGACACACATGCTCGCGACGCAAGCGGCGACTGAACCCAGCCTGGATGCGAGCACGTCCGAGGATGCCCTCTCGCCACCGACGTGCCCCCTCTGCGGAGACGTCGAGTTCGCGCCTGTGGGCGTCTGCGAGGACTTCGAGGAACGGGACCCGGGGGAGCGCCACGCTCGCCCTCCAATGCTCGGGATGCAAGTCGCTGGTGCTTCACCCGCCTCCATCAAACGTCGTGGACCGGCAAGCGCCGGAGGTGCGCCCATCATGGCTGCCGGCCTCCGCCGAGATGCGCCTGGCCGAGCGATGCTGCCGGGCCGCGGGCGCGGGCGCGAGGATCATCGTGGTGGGCGCAACCGCGCTGGAGACGGTCAGCCTCCGAACGCGTGCCATCCCCACGCAGACGATCGATGCGGTCGAGGCCGAGTCGATCATCCACCTGGCCCCCGCTAGCGCGGACGTCGCCCTGCTGTTCCGTTCGCTCGAGTATGTCCACGATCCGCTCGCGACCCTTCGGACCGTGCGATCCGTGCTCGTCCCAGAAGGTCGGATCATCGTCGTCGGCAACCACCTGGGTGCGGCCGTCTTCGGCGCCTTCGGCGGGCGACATTGGGCGGCTTACGACGTGCCACGGCAGCGTAGGGTCCTCTCCCTGCGGGCGCTTCGCGACCTGGCCAGCCGGGGCGGTTTGGAGCTCGACGCCCACGAGACGATCGGAAACACGGCGGCGTGGGTCGAGTCCGCACGGCGGTGGTTGGAGGATTGGGGAGCACCGGCCTGGCTCTCGGGCGGATTTGCAGCCAGGTCATTCGTTCCCGGCGTTGTCGCGGGCGTGATCGAAGGGGTTGCCCGGCACTTGGGCAAGGGCGGATGGTTGGTGCTGAGCCTCCGCCGGTCGAGCGGGCACCCATGATCGCCCCTGCACGCGCGCCGGTCGCCGTGCTCGGCGCGGGAATCGCTGGTCTCGTGGCGGCGAGAGAGCTGCACCGACGCGGCGTCCCCGTCACCGTGTACGAGGCCGGCAAGCACATCGCGGGGCTCGCCGCCAGCTATCGCGACGAAGAGGGATTCGTCTGCGACTATGGCGCGCACTTCATCACCAACCGCCTCGCCGCTGCCCTCGGGGTGAGCGCGCAGTGCCACGACGTCGAGCACTATGGGGAGACGGTCTTCATCCGGGGTCGGACGTACGGTTTCCCGCTCGGCCTCATGCGCTCGCCCCGCTATGTGATGAGCGCCGCCGCGACCCGGATCGTCCCGCGTCGGTCCAAGGCACCCGACTCCGCCGCCGAGTGGTATCGGGCGAACTACGGACCCAGGCTGGCTGAGGAGATCGCCATCCCACTGGTGGAGGCGTGGTCCGGCGTGCCGGCCAGCGACCTCGCCCCGTCCGTCATCCCGCCTCAGGTTGATCGGGGAGCCGCGCATGTCGTGCGGCTCAAGATGGCCAGCCGCCTCAGCGGGCGCGCCGTCGCCAACGGCTACTCGCGTGAGATGCCCGAGAGTCCGAACGTCTGGCACGTGTATCCCGAGGGAAGCGTCGGCATGCTGTGCGATCACCTCGCGAGCGAGCTCGGCGGTCACGTCCGCCTCGAATCGCCCGTGCAGGGAATTCTCGTCGAGGACGGGCGGGTGGTCGGGGTACGAGTGAACGGGACGACGCACGAAGCCTCCGCGGTCGTGAGCACCGCTCCAGTCCACATTCTCGCGAAGCTCGTCTCCGGGACCGACGCACTCCGCCCCTTGGCGCGGTTCCGCTATCGGCCGATGACCCTGCTCAATCTTCGCCTGCAGGGGCGGCGGCTCCTCCCGGACGTCGTCACCTGGGTTCCGGAGCGGCGGTTTCCCTTCTTCCGCCTTACCGAGACGACGTGGTCCATGCCTTGGCTCGCGCCGCCCGGGAAGACGATCATCAATGTCGATTTCGGGTGTGAGACGACCGAACCGCTCTGGACCATGCCCGTCGAGCAACTGGCCGATCTGGCGCTCGAGCATCTCGAGCCGATCATCCCGGACGTGCGCCGGCGGTATATCGGCGCCCGCGTGGCGCGGACCCCTATCGCCTACCCGCTCTTCCTGCGGGAGTACGAATCCGATCGGCAGGCCTTCGAACACGACACCGGCGTTGACGGCCTGTACAGCATCGGTCGCAACGGCGAGTTCGCGCACATCCTCATGGAAGACATCTACTGGCGCACGCTTCGCCGGATGCATCGGCTCGTGGCGAACCTGTAGCGGATGCTCGCTCGGTGGCGCGAAGGCGGATGGAG